>DASZPF010000042.1:0-30781 GCA_035550395.1 Acidobacteriaceae bacterium | reverse complement strand
TCGGTGGATTTTTTTCACCTTGCGTTCACCCCATCTTCAAATCTCCGCACCAGTGCTGGAGATTCGCCCGCCAGGCCTTGTGAATAAGGCGGTGCATTACGGCAGGAAAAAGCGTCCCATTGCAGTAGGAATGGTGCGGCCCGCAACACGCACTTCTCTCACCTCGTCCGTGTCGAGCACAGCCGAGGCATAAATCCGGCTGGGCCGAAGCATCTCGACGCCCTGTTCGATCACGATCTGCTCTCCACTGCGCGCGAGTGAGTGGCGGACAAGATACGCAATCGCGCAGCCGGAGGCGGAACCGGTCGCGGGATCTTCGCCGTTATAGAACTGCATGCGCGCATGCCACTGCGCGCCGCTCGATGCTTCGGCCCGTGTGATGCAGTGAAAGAATTTCGCGTCCGTCTGCGCAAGATAGGCCTGCGCCAGCGGCTGCGGAATCGCAAGACGCCTTGCGACCTCAAGCGAGCGCAGCGGCACAATGCAGAACGCCATGCCGGTGGAGACGGTCTGGATCGGCATCTCCGGATCGAGGTCCTCCACACTCAGCCCGATGGCGCGCGCCACTGCAGCACGATCATGTACCTGCCCGAACTCGGGATCGTTCTGCCGCATGGAGCCGAAGACACCTAAGGCGCTCTGCTGCTGCATGGGGAAGGCGACCGTGATGGGGCCGACGCGCAGGTCCAGTGTGATGGTCTCCGCGCCTGCGTAGACCGGATGGTTGAGATACAACCAGCTCGCAGTGCCCAGCGTGGGGTGCCCGGCAAAGTTCAACTCCTCGCGCACAGTGAAGATGCGCACCTGGACGCCGCGCTCCCGCTCAACCTCCGGAGCGCGCGGAAGAACGAACGTGGTCTCGCTCAGGTTGGTCTCGCGCGCGATTGCCTGCATCTCCTCCGTGCTGAGGCCGCGCGCATCTGTGAAGACCGCGAGCATGTTGCCCTCCAGCGGCCGCTCGGCGAAGACATCCACCTGCGCGAAGTCATAGGCCTGGTGCGCGGCGGAGGGAGCTGGATGGGCGCCCAGCCGCATGATTGGCGCCTCGTGGGAATTTGACATGGGACCTCCCGGGTCGTATGTTTCCAGTAGACCGCAATGGGGCAAACTGCTCCAGGCCAGCTACGCTGGCAGCGGCTCTAAAGCTTGAATCAACTGCGATGACGCTGAACACATACCACGACCGCTGCTGTTGCTGTTGCCACGTGTGGGTGTGCGCCTAGACGATTCGCGATAACAGCGCTTCGAACCAAGCAACGCGCCAACCCACCTAGAGCGGCCAAGCCGGGTGGGTTTTCTCATGCGCACATCCAAACATCGAAAATAGTGAGAGGAAAGAAAAATGTCGCTCCGCATCAACGATATCGCGCCTGACTTTACCGCTGAGACTACGCAGGGTCCCATCCACTTCCATGAGTGGATCGGTGACAACTGGGCCGTGTTCTTCTCCCATCCCAAGGACTTCACGCCGGTCTGCACGACCGAGCTCGGGGCCGTAGCAAACCTCGAATCGCAGTTTGCCGCACGCGGAGCAAAGGTCCTCGGCCTGAGCGTGGACCCCGTCAGCAGCCATGAGAAGTGGTCCAAGGACATCGAGGAGGTCGGCGGTTCCAAGGTCAACTACCCCATCGTCGGCGATCCTGAGCTGAAGGTCGCCAAGCTGTATGACATGCTGGCCGCCGAGGCAGGCGACAGTTGCGAAGGCCGCACACCCGCCGATAACGCGCCCGTGCGCTCGGTCTTCGTCATCGGACCCGACAAGCGGATCAAGCTGACACTGACCTATCCCATGTCCACGGGCCGCAACTTCGACGAGATCATCCGCGTGCTGGACTCCATGCAGCTGACAGCGAAGCATAAGGTGGCGACGCCGGCGAACTGGAAGCAGGGTGACGATGTGATCCTGACTGCGGCCATCTCCAATGACGATGCGGCGAAGCTCTTCCCCGGCTATAAGACGGTGAAGCCCTACCTGCGCACGGCGCCGCAGCCGAAGTAAGCAGGAGTAATGTTGCACCGCCGCGCGTCCTGGGTGAGAGGCGCGGCGGCCAGAGCACCGATGGCGAAGTGGCTAACGCGCTGGTCTGCAAAACCAGTATTCGAGGGTTCAATTCCCTCTCGGTGCTCCAATCACTTCTAACGGCATTACGCCCGCCTCTTCAACTCGCGCATAGGATCCATAGATACGGCAAGCACGTTCCGCTCCGGAACTGCAGATGTCACGTCTGTGCGCTCAGAAAAGATGCATCCGGGGTGGTGACTGTGAACGGTAAGCTCATTTTCCATGAATAGCTGGTAACAGGGCCGTTCTTCTAAGACTGTCCTAAGGTCCGTGCTTTTAGATGGCTTCAACGCCGCATTGAGGGCATGCGATTACAGCCCCACGCGCGCGGATCCTTCACCTCTGCCAGGAGATCCCTCAAATGAAGACTCTGCTTCGTTCTGGACTGCTTGTGTGCACTCTCTCCCTTACCGCCGCGCCTGTGCTCTGCATTGCTCAGGACAAAGCGGCAAAGACCCCGCCACAGGACCCTTCCACATACATGCAGGTGCATGCGCCCTACGCGCAGTCGCTGGTGATGAAAGAGAAGGCCCACGTCGGCGACGAGATCGCGAAGCTCGGCATCCACGCCGTGCCGCCCGGAGAGACGGACAACGTCATCATCGCCAACATTACGCCCTCGAAGAACGGCAAGAAGTCCTCGGCAGCCGATCTCGAGAAACTGGCGACAGGCAAGCCGGTCGCCGTGCGGCTGGAGAAGGACCAGCGATTCGACCTGCTCATCCCGATGACGGACGCCAAGGGACGCGACCTGAACGGCGGCTTTGTCGTGATGGAGGTGCCATACGCCAAGGCAAGCACTCCGGAGGACGCCATCCGCATCGGCGTATCTGTCCGTGACGATCTGCAGCGCCAGATCCCGAGCAAAGAGGCGCTCTACCAGTAAGTGCAGGCAAGCCAGAACAGTCGGCCGACGACAACACAACTCCGGGAGGGATCTGAATGCTCACATTGCAGCGAGGCGCTACCGCACTTCTTCTACTTGCCGTATCGTGCGGTGGCCCTCCTCCCGTCTTTGCCCAACAGCCTGAGCCGCTGACCCAGATTGCGAAGATCGCTCTGCCGGGCATCAACGGTGACTTTGACCACTTTGCATATGACCTCAAGCGCAACCGCCTCATCTCGGCGGCTGAAGAGAACCACACGCTGGAGCTCTTCGACCTCAAGACTGGTGCGCACCTGAAGACCATCGCCGGGTTCAAGGCGCCGCATTCCATCGCGTACATACCTGAAACAGACGAGATCTTCGTGACCGACGGCGATGATGCCTCGTGCATCGTCCTCTCCGCGAAGGACCTGCACCGCGTGGACCGGATCGCATTGCGCCCGGGTGCGGACTCCGCGCTCTACGATCCGGCGGCAAAGCTCTACTACATCGCCAATGGCGGCCGCGAGGAGAACAAAAAGACCTCGGTAGTCACTGTCCTCTCGGTGCTCGACCATAAGAAGGTCGCGGAGATACCGGTCCAGGGTGACAATGTCGAAGCGATGGCGATGGATCATGCGCATCATCGCCTCTTCATCAACATTCGCGACCAGAAGCGTATCGGCGTGGTCGACCTCGCGACCGACAAGGTCGTCTCCACCTGGATCGCTCCCGGCATGAACCGCAACACGCCTATGAAGTTCGACGCGCCGACCCAGCGCCTGTTCGTCGCCGGCCGCACGCCCGGCCGCCTCTACATCTTCAACACCGGAACCGGCAGGATCGTGAGGGAGCTCGATAGCGTGGACTCGGCCGACGACCTAACGTGGGACCCGGCAACCAGCCGCATCTATGTCACCGGCTCGCAGGGTATCAGCATCTTCCGGCAGAACTCGCCGGACGACTACTCGACGGTGATGACGATGAAGACCATCGGCGGTAAAACCTCCCTCTACGTTCCGGAGCTGAAGCAGTTCTACGTCGCTCATCCCAAAGGAGACACCCCGAGCGCCGCGCTGCTTATCTATCGCGTGAACCCCTGATTTACGCGCCAACCTGACTGTGTCGGCCTGATGCGGGCGCAGCGCGTGCGCTTCTCGCTATCCTGTCCACAGGATGAATTCTCCAACTGCCGGCGTGCTTGGCGAGCTTGGCCTGCCGGCTCCCGTATCGGAGCTTGCCGCAAAGACCTGGGACGCGGTCCTTGTCGGCGGCGGCCACAACGGCCTTGCCTGCGCCGCGTATCTCGCACGCGCCGGTAAGAGCGTGCTGGTGCTGGAGGAGCGCGCCCGTGTCGGCGGCGCCTGCACGATCGAGGAGCCCTTTCCCGGCGTGCGCATGTCCCCCTGCGCGTATCTCGCCGGGCTGCTGCATCCTCTGGTCGTCGAGGAGCTCGGCCTGCCACGGCGCGGCTTCCAGTGGACACCGGCGGTCAACGGACTCTTCGTCCCCTTCCTCGACGGCTCCGGCATTCAGCTCTGGGACGACGACGAGCGGTGCGAGGCCGAGGTCCGCGCGCTCTCCCCGCGCGACGTGGATGGCTGGCGCGCGATGAACGATGTTGTCCGCCGCCTGCGCGATGCACTGCGTCCTTCCGGCGCAGCGGACCTCTGGCTCAGCGATGCGCCCACACAAGAGGAGATCGACGCGCGGCTCGGCAACGATCGCGAGGCGCGCGCGCTGCTCTTCAAGTGGTCGATGGCAGAGTTTGTCGAGCGCTACCTCGACGACGAGCGCCTGCAGATCGCTTACCTCGGCCAGGGCGTCATCGGCACCAATGCCAGCCCGTTCGACCCCGGCACAGCTTCTATCCGCTTCCACCACGCATCCGGCCGGCTGGGCGGCATGCCCGGCATGTGGGGATACGTGCGCGGCGGCATGGGCATGGTCTCGTTCTACCTCTGCGATGCCGCCATGGAAGCTGGCGCGGTCGTCGCAACCGGTGTTCCAGTCGCGGAAGCCCTGCCCGGCGAGGGCGTGCGACTCGAGGGAGGCGAATTCATCCCCGCGCGCGTCATCGTCTGTAATGCCGATCCCCGCCGGGCGCTGCGCCTCCTGGGTCCTCACGCCGACTCCGCATGGCGTGCCCGCGTCCTCGACGTTCCCATCGAGGGCTGCACCGTCAAGCTCAACGTTCACCTGCGCGAGCTGCCGGACTTTCTCGCGCGTCCCGGCACAGACCAGCCGCATCACTATGGACAGATCAACGCGCCCCTCACCAAAGAAGAGTGGCGCTCCGGCTTTACGGCCGCACGCAGCGGCGAGTTGCCGCCGCATCTCTGGTGCGAGCTCTACTTCCAGAGCGTGCATGACCCCTCAACTGCCCCGCCCGGCACCCAAACCATGAGCGTCTTTGCGCAGTATGTGCCTTACGCCTTCGCGCAAGGCACCTGGGACTCGCGCCGCGAGGAGGTCCGTTCTCTCGCTCTCAGGTCGCTTGCGCGCTTCTGCTCCAACATCGACACTGCCGTCATCGACGCGCAAGTGCTTGGGCCGCCGGACATCGAGCGCAAGGTCGGCCTCACCGGCGGACACATCTTCCAGGGCGAGTGCCTTCCGCCCTACATGTGGTCGCAGCGGCTCACGGCGCGCACGCCTATGCCGGGCTTCTATCTCTGCGGAGCCGCAACTCATCCCGGCGGCAGCGTCATCGCCATCAACGGCCGCAACGCCGCCATGGCCGTGCTGAAGGACCTCGCCGGCTCATAGGCCGCAGCGGCCTGGCACAGTCCGACCTGCTTCCGGCAGCGATTGCTACACTGGCCCTATCTATGTGCGATCTCTTGCGCTCCTCCCTGCGCAGGCTCCTTCCCCGCCTCTCCGCACGAAATGCGTGCACTGCCCTCCTTCTGCTCGCAGCGTCTGCATGCATCACATCCGCCTCGGCGCAAACCGGCCGCACCTACACCGCAGCGGATTACGCGCATGCCGAGCGCCTGATGAACTACAAGGTCGACCCGCTCGTCTACCACACCGTCAAAGATCCCGAGTGGCTCCCCGATGGCCGGCTCTGGTATCGCGACCTCGGTCCCGATGGCCTCGCCTACATGCTGGTCGATCCTGCGAGGCGCACAGAAGCGCCGGCGTTCGATGCCTCTAAAGTCGGCGCAGCGCTGCAGGCAGCCCAGCAGGCCGGACACCTCGGCCTCAATCCGCAGACGCAGATCGATCCCGCGCATCTTGTGATCGACGATCTCGCGCTCGAGGACCACGACCACCTTCTGCTGCTGACCATCGACGACAAGCTCATCCGATGCTCCCTCGGCGGCAAGGTGGAATGCAGCGGCGCCGGTGACGCACTGCCGGACACCTTCGATGTCTCGCCGGACGGCCGCAGCGGCGCCTTCATCCACGACAACAACCTGTGGGTACGCGATCTCGCAAGCGGCAGGGAGACCCAGCTCACGCAGGACGGCGAGCCGGACTTCGGCTACGCCACGGACAACGCCGGCTGGACGCACACCGACCGCCCTATCCTCATGTGGTCGCCGGACTCGAAAAAAATCGCCACCTACCAGCAGGACCAGCGCAAGGACGGCTGGATGTACCTCGTCAGCACGGAAGTGGGTCATCCTCAGCTGGAGGCCTGGCGCTACCCGCTGCCCGGCGATGAAAACATCACGATGATCCAGCGCGTCGTCATCGACGTTCCCTCCCGCAAGGTCGTCCGCCTCAAAATGCCGCCTGACCAGCACCGCTCCTCACTCTGCGACGATGTGAGCTGCGCCGGCGGCCACGGCTGGGACGACGTCCAGTGGAGCAGCGACAGCCGGCACCTCGCCTTCGTCTCCACCTCGCGCGACCACAAGCAGGAGACCCTCCGCGTCGCGGACGCAGACACCGGCGATGTGCGCGATGTCCTCACCGAGACCGTGCCCACCTACTTTGAGAGCGGCGACGGCAAGGTGAACTGGCGCTATCTCCCGGGCTCGAACGAGGTGCTCTGGTATTCGCAGCGTGACAACTGGGGCCAGCTCTACCTTTACGATCTCGCGACCGGCAAACTGAAAAATCAGATCACGCATGGCGACGGGGATGTGACCCAGGTGCTCTCCGTCGATGAGAAGGCGCGCCGCATCTACTTTATCGCCGTCGGCAAGGAGTCCGGCTGGGACCCCTACTTTCCTGCGCTCTACCGCATCGACTTCGACGGCTCCGGCATCAAGCTGCTGACGCCGCAGACCGCCAATCATGACGTCTCCATGTCGCCCGATGGCCGCAGCTTCCTCGACATCGCATCCACGCCGACCACACCGCAGACCACCACCCTGCGCGATGACGACGGCGCCGTCCTCCTTCCCGTTGCGCGGCAGGACATCTCCCGCCTCCACTCCATCGGCTGGCAGCCACTCATGCCCATCACCGTCAAGGCCCGCGACGGCAGGACCGATCTCTACGGCTACCTCTTCCGCCCTACGGACTTCGATCCCGCGAAGCATTACCCCGTCGTCGACTGGGTATATCCCGGCCCGCAGACCGGCTCCTGTGGCGATCGTTCTTTCTCCGCGGCGCACGGCGATCTCGGTTCGCTCGCCGACCTCGGCTTCGTCGTCGTCTGCATCGACGGCCTCGGTACCCCTAAGCGCTCCAAGGCCTTCCACGATGCGCTCTACGGGGACATGGGTGACAACACCATTCCGGACCAGGTCGCAGGCATTCGCCAGCTCGCTGCGCGCTATCCATGGATCGACGCCACGCGCGTCGGCATCTATGGCCACTCCGGTGGAGGTGCCGCGGCCGCCGCGGCCATGTTCCACTTTCCTGATTTCTTCAAGGTCGGCATCAGCGAAAGCGGCAATCATGACAACCGCGTCTACGAAGACGACTGGGCGGAGAAATGGATTGGCCTGCTCAGGCACAACCCTGACGGCACTACGAACTACGACTCGCAGGCCAACGAGAACTATGCATCGCAGCTCAAGGGGCATCTGCTGCTGATGTACGGCACGATGGACACCAACGTGCCGCCCAACAATACGCTGCTCGTCGTCGATGCGCTGATCAAGGCCAATAAGGACTTCGACATCCTGCCGCTGCCCAACATCGGCCACCCCTATGACGAGGACTCCCCCTACGTCATGCGCCGCCGCTGGGACTACTTCGTCCACTGGCTCGCAGGCGGCACTCCGCCCCACGAATACAGGATGACGCCCTGGGAGCAGCAGAAGGCTGCACTTGCGCGCGCCGGCCGGCCCTGATCTGTCCGGTAAATTTAACGCGCCAGCTGCGGCAGCGCAATCAGGCACTCCAGCGCCTGCGTCAGCAGAATGCCCCCCGAGAGCACAAGAAACATCCGCCGCTGCTTCGTCTCCAGCACGTCCGCGAATACGCCGCCCACAAACGTCAGCAGAAACGGCAGCGCCCAGATCCACGGCGCGCTCACGACCTGCGTCGTCACCACAGTCACCAGCGCCAGCACCACCAGCAGAGGCGCGGTGTTGCCGAAATAGCGGCTGCGCCGTGTGCTCGCGTAGGCAATCAGCGCCACCACAGTTGCAACCATAATCGGCAGCTCAAGAGGGTCCGTCGCAAAGCTCACCGGTCCTGCCGTAGAGAACCAGAACCGGGCCGCGCCGCCGGTAAACACATAACTGAACGCGGGCAGCCGGAATCCGAAGAACATAAATACGATGGCCAGCGCGCCTACAGCGGAGATCGTCATCACCTGGATCACAGAGCTGCGCCGATACTCCGCCAGATACAGCATGAAGATCACCGCCGCCGCAAATCCCAGGATCGCCGCCAGCAGATGTGCCGCCGCCGTCAGTCCCAGCGCCAGTGTCAGCAGTGCGATGCGCGGCCGCCATCTGCGCCGCGGCCCCTGCATGGCGTGGGCGACGCCGATCGCCGTATAGATCACCCCGTAGAGTCCCCACATCGCCAGCAGCTCATTGTTTGGCGTTACGGCCAGCCGCACCACGGCTGGAGAAAAACAGTAAAGTCCCAGCGCAAAAAAGCCGCCCTCATTGCCGAACAATCGCCGCGCGACCCACCATATGCCGCCGCCAAGCCAGATCGCGAAAAACACAAACGGCAGATGGATCAACAGGGCCAGGCTCGTCAACTCGTGCCGCGCCTCCCATGTTGAGCCGTTCAACGATCCGCCTGCATACACTCGGTTGGCCGGGGAACGGAAGTGGTCCACGCCAAGCAATACCAGCCGCTGCAGCGTCAGGGGAAGTCCGGCTGCCCGGTACGCAAAGGTCCCGTCGCCATTCAGGTTCCCGCAGGTAGTGAAGTAGCCCACCAGAGGAGAAGGCCGCTCCCACATCTCGCGCCCGCACCGTGCGTAGCGATAGTCGTCGGTGGAAAGCAGCTGATGGTGGATCACCCAGAGGCACTCCCCCAGAAACACCAGCAGCAGCAGCGCAGCAAGACGCTGCGGCCGGCCAAGGTGGATGCGGGGAAGTCTCATGCGGGGCGGGGACAAGGCTGATGCCGGTTTCTGTATTTTCGCGGGTGGACTGTGCGAGTCAAAACGCGCAGCTCCAAGTTCGAGTGTAACGCGCCGCGGCAGGCCGCAGCCTCTTGCTGCGCGTCCTCGCCCACATTCTCTGTTCGTTATTCGTACTTCAGTGTCTCGACCGGATCCAGCCGCGCAGCGCGATTGGCCGGCACCGTACCGAAGATCACGCCCACCAGCACTGACGTGCCCAATGCAATCGGCGCCGCCTGCCATCCCACGGGGATCTTGAACGGCGTCAGAAAACCGATGATCAGCGGCACGCTTACCCCGATCGCCGTGCCTACAATTCCTCCCGAGAGCGACATGAAGACGGACTCAGTCAGAAACTGCAGCCGTATCTCGCGCCGCGTCGCGCCCAGCGCCTTGCGAATGCCGATCTCGCGGATCCTCGCCTGCACATTGGCCAGCATGGAATTCATGATGCCCACGCCGCTCACGATCAGCGTGATGGCAGCCGCCAGAATCAGCACCCACGTCAGATCGTCGGAGATACTCGACGCCGTCTTCAGAATGTCGGTAAACGTCTGCGCGCGATACACGCTGCCCGACCGATGCCGGCTCGTGATGAGTTCCCGAATCTGCTTCGCCGCCGGCTCCACCATGCTGGAATCGCGCATCCGGAAGAAGATCTCCTTCAGATTGTCCGTGCCCGTAAAGTAACGCGCCACCTCGTACGGAATCAGCAGCGTATCGTCGCTGATCTCCGACTGCCCGTAAGTGTTGATGCTCTCGCGAAAGACCCCGATCACGCGAAGCTGGATGCTCTTGACCGTAATGTCCTGGTCGATCGCCGCCTGCGGCGTGCCGTAC
This sequence comes from Acidobacteriaceae bacterium, assembly GCA_035550395.1. Classification (GTDB taxonomy): domain Bacteria; phylum Acidobacteriota; class Terriglobia; order Terriglobales; family Acidobacteriaceae; genus Edaphobacter. The sequence goes on along the minus strand of DASZPF010000042.1, from coordinate 20,518 downwards.
AGCTTCTGCGCCAGCGGCTCGTTCAGCACCGCTACTTTGGCGTGCGCTGAAGCGTCCTGGTCGTCGAAGAAGCGCCCGGCCAGCACCACCAGCCCTCGCACCTCTTTGTATTGTGAGGAGACCCCGAGGATCATGCAGTCCTTCGTCGTCCCGCCGCCCATCCCGATCCGTTCGTGGTCCTCGAGCATCGGAGAGTAGGCCACGATGCCCGGCACGGTGTCCACCACCGCCTGCATGTCCTCGCGCGTCATGTAATCCGGCAGGCTCTGGTTGTCCGGTCCGATAATGCTGCCCCCGGAGTACTGCATCTCGATCTTGTTCGGCCCCAGGCTGCTGATCGCCTCCAGCGCGTACTTCTTGCCCGTCTGCCCCACCACGACCACCAGAATGATCGAGGCTGACCCGATCACCATGCCCAGCATCGTCAGCAGGAAGCGCGCCTTGCCCGCCTTGAAGCTGTCCACGGCCAGCGTCACCACCTCGCCGAAGACCATCGTCTTGTGCGCGCTCTTCAGCGTGGCTTCAAAGCGGCTGCTGCTCTCCGGATTGGGTGCGCTCGTCGTCGCCATTCTGTCTGGGTTTCGGCCCTGCCGCCATCCCCTTGGAATCAACTGCTATTAGACGCCCTGCGGGGTCTCCGCGGTTCGGGAAAGCTTCGGCCTGTGCTCTGTTCGGCTCCCTACACCTGCTCCCATTGCCCGGACCGCCCCGATCGGAAGATCGCCTCAATCACTGCCATATTCCGGATCGCGCCCTCAAGAGGCATCGGGACCTCCGTGTCCTCCAGGATCGCGCGCGAAAAGGCATCGCCCTGCAGCGTGTACTGGTCGCATGCCGGAAACGTCTCCGTTGTGATTCCGCCTCCGAACAGATCAGCTCCGGAGTCTACCCGCAGCCGTGTCTCGCGGTCGGGCGGGGCATTTACCGGGACCTCCAGTTCAATGCGCCCCTTCGTCCCGAAAAACTGTACCTTTTGGAACGGCGCCAGCTGCGTGCTGCAGGTGAACAACGCCTGGCCTTCCGAACCTTTCTCTCCACTGAACTCCAGAATGGCCGAGGTCAGACGGTCGGTCTTCATCTCTGGATCTCGTTCAATCGACCCCACCACCCGCTGCGGCTCCCGCCCGAATCCGAACCTCGCCGCCAGCACCATGTAGCAGCCAATGTCCATCAGCGCGCCGCCGCCAACATCCACAATGTTGCGGATGTTCGCCGGATTCACGTTGTAATAGCTGAAGAACCCCTGCACCACGCGCAGCTCGCCGATCCGCCCCTCGTCCAGCAGCTCCTTCAGCCGCACCCACTGCGGATGGCACAGCACCATAAACGCCTCGCCGATCTTCATCCCGGTGCGCTCGCGCACCTCCAGCAGCGTCTCCGCCTCGGCCGTCGTCATGCTGATCGGCTTCTCGCACAGCACATGCTTGCCTGCCTCGGCCGCCTTCGCCGTCCACGGCACATGCATGTTATTCGGCAGCGGATTGTAGATCGCATCAATCTCAGGATCGGCCAGCAGCTCCTCATAGGAGCCGTACGCCTTCGCAATCCCCAGCGCACTCGCCGCTTCCTTCGCCTTCTTCCCGTCGCGCGAGGCAATCGCCGCAATCTCGCACAGCGTCCCCTTCTGCATCCCGGGAATTACCTTTTTCAACCCTATGTTGGCAGTGCTCAGCACGCCCCAGCGAATCTTCCTGGACATAGCGGAATCATACCGGCTGCGGCAGTCCCTCCGCCAAGCGTGGTCCTTTTCCCCAAACTCCCTCGAATCCGGCTATGATGGCTGCGCTGTGAAATCCTCCAAATGGATTCGCGCGACCACAGCCGCGCGGTCCGCCAGGAAAGCCCTATGCGAAAGCTCTTCGTCCTCTGCTGCGCCGTCTTCGCTCTCGCCTTCACGCCCTTCGCCGCACATGCCGCCACGGACGTCTCCGGAACATGGGTCGCCAACATGCAGATCCCCGGCGGCGGCGACGGCTTCCAGCTCACCTTCACCTTCAAGCAGGATGCCGACAAAATCACCGGCACTGTGCAGAGCGCACAGGGGGAACCGCTGCCTATCAGCAACGGCAAGATCGACGGTGACAAGATCTCCTTCAACGTCTCCTTCAATGGCAACACCATTACCCACGAGGGCACTGTCTCCGGCGACGAGATCAAGCTCTCCACCAAATCGGCCGACGGCAGCTTCCCCGCTAACGACCTCACCTTGAAACGCTCCAAGCCGGCAGCGGCGACCGCTCCGTAAACAAAAAAAAGGAGGCGCACTTTAAGGGCGCCTCCAGAATTACCAACCTCGATCTCTGCGCGTCCGCGCGCATCACGCCGAGTGCGGCACAATTCTCCGCCTGCGGCGCTCCGCCAGCCAGATTCCGGCCAGCCCCATTCCGCCCGTCCCCAGCAGCAGCCAGCTCGCCGGCTCCGGCGTAGCCGAAGGCGTCGTGTTCGTCAGGCTGAACGTCACGGGCACCGTTGCGCTGAAGCCGTCTGAGTCCAAAAAGCTGGCCTCATACCCTCCACCCAATACGGAGGCGATATTCACCGTAAAGCCGGTGTCGCCCTGTGTGTCATCGAAGGCGAATCCGCTCGTATCCACCAGCGAGGCGGAGCCGGGAAATAGCAGGTTGTCGTTCCCCATAAAGCCGCCGGGCGCAATCAGCGACGTGATGCCCGTGCCCGAGATACCGTCAATCGTCCATGAACCATCGCCGTTTGCCGTGGCGATGAAGCTACCTGATCCGCTGAATCCGCCACCGGAACCAGTGGCAGTAAAGTCGAAGGTGTCTGCATAAGCCGCCGCGGGAAGTGCCAGCACGCTCAGGAGGGCGAAGGTCGACAGCAGTTTTCGCATCGGGGGAGAACCTCTCGCTTTCTACGATGCACAGCCTTCATTGCCGCTCTGCAAACCGCGCCCGATCTTGCTTTCCCCACACCAAAGTCGTTTCCGCTTCATGAAACTGGCCAGCCGCTACGAATCGTGCTCGAATAGCAGCGGAGTTCTCATGAAGATCGTCGTCACTCTAAAACAGGTCCCGGAACGGGATGCTCTACTGTCGATCTCTCCGGGTGCCGATTGGATCGACGAGTCGGCGCTCAGCTTCACCACCAGCGAGCCCGACGCCTACGCTCTCGAAGAAGCGCTTCGCTTGCGGGATTCGCAACCCGGTTCCGAGCTCGTCGCCCTCACCGCCGGCCCGGAGCGCTCAGCCTCTGTCCTGCGCGATGCGCTCGCCCGCGGCGCGGACCGTGCCATCCACGTCCTCACGTCCTCCACTCACGACCCGCTCTCGACAGCCCACCTGCTCGCCGCCGCCATCCGCGTCGAATCTCCCGGCCTTGTTCTTACCGGCCTGCAATCGGACGACCTGGGCCTGGGCCAGACCGGTGTCATCCTCGCCCATCTCCTTGGCGTGCCTCACTCCACCCTCGCGCTTCACGTGGAGCCAGTCCCAACCGGCATCCGCGTCAAGCGCGAGCTCGAGGACGGTTGGTTCCAGCACGTCGAAATGCCTCTGCCTGCGCTCGCCACCATCCAGTCCGGCGGTAACCAGCTCCGCTACGCCACGCTGATGGGCATTAAAAAGGCGCGCAACAAAGAGCTCCGCACCATCGACGCTGCCTCCTTAGGAGCGCCCGCGCCCCCGGCTGCCGTCGAACTTACCCGGATCTTCCCGCCCGATAAACAGAAGCACACCCGCACCCTCGCCGGCTCATCTGCCGAGATCGCCGCCCAGCTCACCGGCATTCTCCGTAATGAGGTCCATGTCTTATGAGCGGCGTCCTCGTCGTGCTTGAGCCTCGTCCCGGCAGCGACCCTGCGGCGCTGTCCCGCATCAGCCTGGAGGCCCTCGCCGGCGGCCTCCATCTCGCGCAGCAGCTCTCGCTCCCTTGTATCGCCGCGCTTGCAGGCTCTGGTTCTGCCGTGCAGCTCCAGTCTCCCGGCTTCGCTCCCCTCCGCGCCGCACAGCTGGAACAAATCTACGCAATCGAGCATCCGCTTCTCGCGCACTACACCGCGGACGGCCACACCCTCGCTCTCGAGCAGCTCATCCGTAAACTCTGCCCCGAGTACGTCGTCTTTCCTCACACCTACCAGGTGCGCGACTACGCCCCGGCGCTCGCCGTCAGCCTCGGCCAACCCCTGGTCTCCGATGTCATCGCAATCCGCATCGAAGACGGTTCTCCCATCTTCGTCCGCCAGCTCTTCCAGGGACGCCTCAATGCCGACTACCGCGTAACCCATCCCGGCTCCGCACCGATCTTCCTGTCGATCCAGGCTGGAGCCTTCCGCGCCGAATCCCTGGAAAACTCCAACGGCCCTGCCACGGCCGCCTCCATCGTCTCTTTCATCCCCCAACTCACGGAAGCGCAGATCCGCACCAGACCGGCCGCCCCCTTCCGCGAATCCGCCCGCACGGTCGATCTAGCCTCGGCCCCCCTCATCGTCTCCGTCGGCCGCGGCATCGGCGAGCAGCAGAACCTCGCCCTGGTGGAATCTCTCGCTGCGGCTCTCGGTGCTGAACTCGCAGCCTCACGCCCCATCTGTGACTTAGGCTGGCTCCCGATGGAGCGCCAGGTCGGCAGTTCGGGCCAGACCGTTGCCCCCCGGCTCTACCTGGCTGTCGGAATCTCCGGTGCCATCCAGCATCTGGTGGGGATGAAGGGGGCAAAGACCGTCGTCGCCATTAATCGCGACCCCGCAGCGCCCATCTTCGAGGTGGCGGATTATGCTGTCGTCGGTGATCTGTTTGAGGTCGTGCCGGAATTAATAAAAGCGATCCATGCAACAAAAGGTGAGTAGGCGACCCGACATTAGAACAGTTACGATGCTCCGAATGAACGATCCCTCCACCGCCCTCAGAGCATCCTCCGCGGCTACGTGTCCTTTTTTTCTTGTGCTTCTTCTATGTATCTCTTTCTGCTCCACTTCCAGCGCATCGGGACAGCCCGTTCCTACCTTTGACGTCGCGACTATTAAGCCCGTCGACTCCAAAAATCCCCTTCCGCCCTCCGTCACAATCTCTCCGGACCGCTTCCAGGCCACCAGCATGACCCTGCGCGATCTCATCAAGATCGCCTGGAACCTCAACTACGGTGCCGACGAACAGATTGCCGGCGGCCCGGACTGGGTCGCCTTGGCCCGTTTTGACCTCGATGCCAAGGAAGACGCTGCTGTCACCATGCGGATCGAGAGCCTTCCGACGCAGCAGCAGGGTGACGAGGTCCGCAACATGCTCCGGGAGCTGCTTACCGCCCGCTTCCACCTCAAGCTCCACCATGAGACCCGCAACCTGCCCGTCTATGAGCTCGTCATCGCTAAGGGCGGCCCCAGGCTCCTGCCCGCTGCTGCGCTGCCGCCGCTCGGCAAGAAAGACGACACCGCCGAAAAATCCCGCAGATGGATCCGCTTTGCCGGTGTCGGCCAGCTGGAGAGTTATGGCGCCGACATATCCACCCTCGTCACCGCCCTCAGCATGCAGCCGGAGATAGGTGGCCGGCTCATACTCGATGAGACTGGCCTCACCGGCTCATACGACTTCACCCTCAAGTGGACTCCGGACATCGACCGCGGCACGGCCATCGCTGCAGACTCAGGTCCTTCACTCTTCACTGCGCTGCAGGAGGAGCTTGGCCTGCGGCTCGAATCCGCAAAAGCCCCCGTGGACCGTATCGTGATCGATCAGGTCACGCCCCCCGTGGAAAACTGATCCCGCCCCCCGGGTACGCCTAAGCCGACCTGCTCCGCATCGGCAGCACCTTCCGCGGCGAGGACTGCAGAAACCGCACCAGGTCCACTACCGTCACCAGCGGAGTGGTGAGCATCCCCGGCAGATACTCCCGCCCAAGCTCCCGCAGCAGGTCCTGTACAGACTCCTTTACCTCGTCGCCGTCCAGCCCCAGGTCGCGGTCCAGGTCATCCATTGGCTCGATTGGGAAGCTCACGCCGCGCCGCATCTGCAGGTATCGATACGCCGTCCGGGCGATCTCCGGGTCGAATCCGTGCGCCGCCAGCTGGTCGGCAAAGCTCTCCTCCGTGCGCCCGGAGCGGTCTCGCCGCTTCGCCGCCTTGCCGCTCTGCGCCGACAGATAGAGCAGTGCCAATCCCGCCAAAACGGCGAAACCGAGGAAGACGACCGGCACAATCTGGTCGCCGAGCCATTGCTCGAGACTGGAAAACACTGAGACCATGGGAGACCAGGCAATAAACCGATGCAATACAACAGGCAACTGCGGCAAATCATCCATTCGGCCCAGGAGTCCTTCGCTCCGCGGCGATCTGCCGCCGCGATGGATCCTGCCGTTTCTTGGTGAGTCTAAATATACTGGCGAGAGGCCCATGTTTGTGCCGCGAAAATGCGCCCGGCGGCCGCCTCTTTCGTAACCTCCCGAGTCACTTTTGGGAAAAGGAGCTCCAATCCCCTCCGTCCTTCCATCTACGCCGTCGGCCATGCTCGCGGACCTGGCCTCCCCGGCCTCGCAGTCCCGCCTGCGCGACTCGCACGGCCGCGCCATTACCGACCTCCGTATCTCGGTCACCGATCGCTGCAATTACAAGTGCGTCTACTGCCGTACCGGCAACGAGGGCGCTCAATATACCGAGCTTCCCACCGCCGACTACCTGCGAATGGTGCGCCTCCTCGTCTCGCTCGGCATTGAGAAGGTCCGCCTCACCGGTGGCGAACCCCTCCTCCGCGACGGCCTCGTCGACTTCGTCGCCCAGCTCGCCCAGCTCCGCACCGCCTTCCACTCCGACGGCTCCCCCGTAGCTCCCAACGAATCCGGCCGTGAGGCCGGAAACAAATTAGACCTCGCCCTTACCACCAACGGCCATCTCCTCGCCGATCTCGCCGCTCCCCTCGCCCGCGCCGGCCTCAACCGCGTCACCGTCTCCATGGACGCCGTCGACCCCGACATCTTCGCCCGCATCACCCGCGTCCCCCGCAGCTATGAGCGCGTCCTCGCCGGAGTCCGCGCCGCCCAGGCCGCTGGCCTCGGCCCCATCAAGGTCAACTGCGTCCTCCTCCGCGGCTTCAACGACTCCCAGATCGTCCCCTTCGCCGAGTTCTCCCGCCGCGAAGGCGTCATCGTCCGCTTCATCGAATTCATGCCCCTCGAAGAGGATCGCAGCTGGACACCCCAGACCGTCGTCCCCATGGACGAGATCCTCGGCCGCCTCGCCGCCTGGCGCCCCTCCTGCTCCACCCCCGCCGGCCTCGTCGAGCTGCCGCCCAACGCCCCCAGCGAGACCGCCCGCCGCTACACCTTCGCCGACGGCATCGGCGAAATCGGCATCATCGCGCCCGTCTCCCACCCCTTCTGCGGACACTGCAGCCGCATCCGGATCACCTCCGATGGCGCGCTCCGCACCTGCCTCTTCTCCCAGTCCGACCACGACCTCTACGCCCAGATGCGCCGTGGAGCCTCCGATGCCGACCTCGCCGCCTGGATCCGCAACGTCGTCCACGGCAAGGAGGCCCGCCACCATATCGGCGAACCCGGCTTCCTCAAGCCCTCCCGCAACATGGTCCACATCGGCGGTTGATCTTCTTCGGAACCTCCCGCGCCGCATCCGAAGGGCGTTCGGGAGGCTGTTGCGGCCCCTGAGTCCACGTAGACCGCGTGGCAACTTTCCTCCCCCATTTGCGGTATATCAATTCGTAACCACTCTGTGATCTTCTTGGTTACTGAGGTGCCGCCTGGCAGAGAAACGCCAATTCGCTGTTATCGAAAGCCGCCAGATGGACCATCTGCGTGTCTTTCACGAGGTCGCGCGCGCCCTCACGCAGTCGCTCGAGCTTGAAGACATCCTCACCACCATCATGGACAAGATGGCCCAGTTCTTCGGGCCCGAGCGCTGGTCCATGCTCATGGTCGACGAGAAGGCGCAGCAACTCTACTACGCCATCGCCGTCGGCGAAGATGCCGAAAGCCTCAGAGGCCTCCGCGTGCCCCTTGGTGAAGGCGTCGCCGGCTGGGTCGCCTCCACCGGCAACCCGCTTGTCGTTCCCGACGTCTCCATGGACGATCAGTGGAGCGCATTCTCCCGCGCCCATCCGGAGCTCCGCATTCAGTCCATCGCCTGCGTGCCCGTCCGCTCCGGCGACAAGACCCTCGGCGTCATCCAGCTGCTCAACAGCAAGCTCGACCTCCTCAGCGAGTACTCCATCAGCTTCCTGCGGCTGCTCTGCGACTATGCCGCCATCGCCATCCAGAACGCCCGCTCCGTCGAGCGCATCCACGAGCTCACCATTACCGACGACTGCACCGGCCTCTTCAACGCGCGCCATCTCTACACGCTGCTCGATGAGCAACTCGCCGAGTACAGCCAGAAGCCGCGCCATCAGTTCAGCCTGCTGTTCATGGACCTCGACCGCTTCAAGCAGGTCAACGACACCCACGGCCACCTGATCGGTTCCCGCCTCCTCTCTGAGGTCGGCGGCGTGATGAAGCGCGTCCTCGGCCCGGCCAACTCCTGCTTCCGCTACGGCGGCGATGAGTTCGTCGCGCTTCTGCCCGGCTTCGACAAGAAGTCCGCCATTGAAGCCACCACGCGCCTCTGGGACCAGCTTCGCCAGGAGAAGTTCCTCTCCGGCGCCGGTCTCAACCTGAACCTTGCCGGCAGCTTTGGCCTCGCCACCTTCCCCGAGGACGGCAACACCGTGCAGACCATCATTCGCTCGGCCGACACCGAGATGTATCGCGCCAAGACCACCCGCGACAATATCTCCGTCGCCGGCATGGGCCTCATCGGCAGCCAGCCCGCCAATGCGCAGACGCCCGCCACCCGGCCCACGACGATGCTCGCCGCGGACCTCGCCGCCGCCACAACGCGTCCCTCCTGATTCTTCCCGCAGAAGAAAAGCGGCCCGGTCGCCCAGGCCGCAGTCCCATTCGCCCTGTTGCCTCCGCTACACTCTCCACGGCAGCCGGATCACCTTCTCGCCGCCGCTCGTGTTCACGTGGATCGCATACAGCCCCTCCGGCCGGTCCGGGAAGAACTTGTAGGGAAAGTTTGAGGCCGGCTCGCCGATCCACTCCGTCATCGCCTGCTCCGTGCCGCCCAGTTCCAGATACGCGATGCCCTGAGGCTCCACGCATCCCGGCCAGTTGAACACCGGCTGCCCGCTCGGATGCATGTACTGCCGCGACTCATGGCAGTACCACGTCATCTTGTTCGGCAGCCGCTGCTCGCCATACGGTGCTGTGTACGCCTGCACCGGAGGCCCGTTCGGCCGCGTGCGCTGCACCGGCTTGGTCGAGATCGTCGACTTCAGCCGCGTTGCAATGGCCTTCAACTCATCCAGCGTGTCCGTGCGCATGCACATCAGCGAGAAGCAGTCGCCCGCCTCCGTACGGTCGTAGAACTTCATCGTCCCCGGCACCTTCGCAACGACCTTGCCCGGATCGACGATCCCGTTGATCTCCAGGAACGTCCCCTTGCCCAGCGGAAAGATCTTGTTCGCCATGCCGTTGCCCGCAAAAAATCCGCCGTCATAAAAACCCAGCCCGGTCTCCTCGCGCAATTTGTGCGCCGATTCATAGAGGTTCCGCGATGAAATCTGGTAGTGATCGAGATACTGTGGCATCTTCGTCTGTCTCCTGTGCGGTTGCTGATGCGTTTCGATCTTTCAAAATCCCTTGCGCCGCTTCTGCCTGCTCGGAACTACTTGCGCCACGGCAGCCGGATCACCTTTTCCCCGCCGCTCGTCTTCACGCCGATCGCATACAGTCCGTGCGGCCGGTCCGGGAAGAACCGGTACGGAAACGTCCCCGCAGGCACGCCCAGCCAGTCGTACAGCTCCTTCTCCGTCCCGCCTACCTCCAACCACGCAATACCCTGCGGCTCCACGCATCCCGGCCAGTTGAATACCGGCTGCCCCGCGGGATGCATGTACAGCCGGTCCTCATGGCAATACCAGTTCGGCATTCCCGCACTCGGCAGCGGCGCACCGCCTGGCTTCGGCGGCCCATAGTACGGTGCCGAATACGCCTGCACCGGAGGCCCGTTCGGCCGGACGCGCGTCACCGGGCTCTGCGAGATCCCCGCGCCCAGCCGCTTCGCAATCGCCTTCAACTCATCCAGCGTGTCCACCCGCATCGAATACAGCGAAAGACAATCCCCCTCCGCCGTCCGGTCCACAAACCCCTTCGCTCCGCCCGGCACGGTCGCCTTGCCGGCATCCACGCATCCCTCGATCTCGATGTAGGTGCACTCGCCCAGGGGAAAAATCTTGTTTGCCACGCCGTTGCCCGGAAAGAATCCTCCGTCATAGAAGCCCAGCCCCGTCTCCTGCCGCAGCCGGTACGCGGTCTCGTAGATGTTGCGGGTGGACAGTTGATAGTGGTCCAGATGCATCGCCATCTTCGTCGTCTCCTTCAGGTAGCCCTGCGTTGGTGTCGAAACAGATTTTTAAAACTAGATTCCACCCACTTCTTCAAACCACTGCACCGCCGTTACCGCCGCCTTCTCCACCGCGGGAGCGGCGGACTCGATCGCCCCCAGGGCCAGTGCCGGCGCCGCCACCGCCGCCGCGCCCAGCTTCATCGAGCCCTTCAGCAGCGATCGCCGGGAAAAGCTCTTGCTTGCCGTATCAGACAGGTTCGTCTCCATCGCAGGTCTCCTCATCCTTTCCAGGTTTGTAAGTCCGAAACAGCGCCTGCCGCGCACCTCTGGGAACTGGACTCCAGGAACTGTGAAACTGGCATGGCATTTGGGGCTTTGGTGTGAAACGAGTGTTTCAAACTATAGCACACACCGTCTCGCGCATCGCAAGCGCCTCCCGCCCGCTGACGTCGGACCAAAGCCTCTTCCACCGGCCCGTCACGCTGCCGCGGCTCGCCATCGTCAAGCCGAACAAAGGGCTTACCTCCAGCGTCCTGCGCGATGAACATCCGGCTGTCCCTCCGCCGCGCTGCGCCGCCCATCAACTCCTCCATTGGACACACTGGCAAACAACGCCCTCAGTGGAGTACCTTGATTGCCGCCGGAGAACCCATCGAATGCCCCTCACCCGCCGCGAACTCCTCGCCGCTCTGCCTCTGCTTCCCGCCGCCCTCACTCACGCCCAGCAGGCCGCACTCAAGCCTGCCAACAGGAACGTCAAATGGGCCGTCTCGGAAGCCCTCTGGAACTACTTCCCACGCGTCCCCTTCACCGACATCCTCGACGTCATGGCCGACACCGGCTTCCCCGGCATCCGCATCACCGGCTTCCCGCGCAGCCTCGAAACCTACAAGCTCACCGCCGCGCAGATGCAGGCCGAGCTCGCCAAACGCAACCTCCACGCCGTCACCATCTCCTGGAACTTCGCGCGCGGCCCGCTCACCGACCCGGACTGGCGCAGGAACTCCCTCGACTCCGCCCGCGAGGCCATCAAGTTCCTTGCCGACGGAGGAGCCAGCCATCTCGTCGTCTTCTCGCCGAACCGCACCGCGCCCGGCAACCAGTCCCCCGAGGCCTACAAGGCCCTCTACGACTGCTGCAACGCTATCGGCGAGCTCGCCGGCTCCATGCACTTCACCGCCGGCCTGCACAACCACATGGGCCAGATGGTCCAGACCTCCGACGAGATCGACCGCTTCATGGCCGCTGTCGATCCCAAACTCTTCGGCTTCTCCCCCGATACCGCGCACCTTAACCTCGCAGGCTGCGACGTCGTCGCCGTCATGGAGAAGTACAAACACCGCATCCACTTCTGCGACTACAAGGACTCCCGCTGGACCACCCCCACCGCCGCCTGGACGCAGCCCAATGGCCGCAGCTACGCCGCCGACACCTACGACGCTAAGTTCTTCTCAAGCATCTATGACCTCGGCGACGGACAGGTCGACTTCCCCGGCTGCCACCGCGTCCTCAAATCCGTCCACTACAAGGGCTGGATCTGCGTCGACCTCGACACCGCCCGCAACGGCCCCCGCGCCGACTACACCCGCTGCGGCGAATACATCGTCAAAAAACTCGAGCCCATCTATAAGTAGCTCGAGAAAAGTAGCCTGAGAAAAAAGCCTGAGAGCCACACATGAACGACGTGCAGAAACTTTTCGACACGTTATTTCAGAATCTCTTGACATGTCCTCACCTCACGGAGTACTTTGCAATGCAAAGCATGTAGGACTCCTGCGGAAATCAAGCGGCGTTTTCTACGTGTCAAAACTTTGCACTACAAAGTCTAATCGATCTCCGAGGACCGCGCCCATGGAACTTCCAGCTACACAACAGATCCGCACCGCATCCCGCTCCATGGGCGTCAAGCTCATCGTCGTCTGCTTCCTCGCGCTGCTCATGTGCATCCCCGCCCTCTTCGTCTTCGGCCTCGTCCAGGACCGCACCCACAGCCAGGCCGCCGCCGTCGCCGACATCAGCTCGCACGTCGGCGGTGCGCAGACCTTCCTCGGCCCCACCCTCGCCATCCCCTACACCACGCCGCCCGCCGACCCGAAGGAGACTCCCTACCACGGGATCTACCTCGTCTTCCCTGCGCAGGCCTCGGCCACAGTAAAGACCACCACCCAGGAGCGCCACCGCTCCCTCTTCAAGGTCCCCGTCTTCACTGCGGACCTCAAGCTGGACGCTGCCTTTGACCTTCGCGGCGTTCCTGCCGATCTCCCCGCCGGCGCCACGCTCGACTGGTCGCGCGCCGAGATCGTCGTCGGCGTCAGCGACGCCCGCGGCGCCCTCGCCGACGCCACCCTCGTCACTCCCGCCGGCGCCGTCACTCTCGCGCCGGCCGCCATCGCACAGAGCTGGCAGTTCTCCGGTGACGACAACTCGCGCAGCCGCGTTACCCTCTTTGGCGCGAACGAAGCTGCGCTCGCCAGGCCCGGCGCGCAGTTCAACGCCACCGCCAACCTCAAGTTCTCCGGCGCGCAGCGCATCGCCGTCCTCGCCTACGGCAAGACCACCCACGTCAGCGCCCAGGGCGACTGGGCCAATCCCAGCTTCGATGGCGGCTTCCTCCCCGCCGAACACGGCATCTCCGCCAACGGCTTCACCGCGCAGTGGTCCGTGCCCTTCATCGCCCGCGGCGTCCGCGCCGAAGGCCCTGTCGACACCCTAGGCGCGCTCGACGCCACCGCCCTCGGCACGTCCTTCGTCGAGCTCGCCGACCCCTACCAGTCCGTCAACCGCTCGCTGAAGTACGTCCTGCTCTTCCTCGGCTTCGTCTTCCTCGCCTACTTCGTCTTTGAAGTCTCGGCCCGCAAGCGCGTCCACCCAGCGCAGTACATCCTCGTCGGCATCGCGCAGATCATCTTCTATCTGCTGCTGCTCTCGCTCGCCGAGCGCATCGGCTTCGACTGGAGCTTCCTCATCGCCGGCGCCGCTACCGTCGCCCTCTTCTCCCTCAACACAGCCTGGATCTTCGAGAGTCGCGCCCAGGGCCTCCGCGCCCTCGCCGTCTTCTCTGCGCTCTATGGCCTTATCTACATCCTGCTGCGCCTGGAGGACGACGCTCTCCTCGTCGGGGCCGTCACCAGCTTCGCCGCCATCGCCGCGGCCATGTACCTCACCCGCCGCATCGACTGGTACAGCTCGCTGCCTCCCACGCGTCAGCCGGAGCCTCCACCCAGCATCTTCAACTGACAACGATCAACCAGCAACCATCAACTGCCTACGGCCTTCTCCGCTCCAGCTCGATCGGCCGCTTCGGCTCCGGCTTGATCACATCTCTGTTCTCCGGGGCCACCGGATGCACCCCGAAGTCCCACACGCCTGTGTTCACCGCGTTGTCGCTGACGATCTCCATCAGCGCATACTCGCCAAAGTCGAGCGGCCGCACCGGCGTGATCTTCATCCAGTGGCCGCCCGGCAGCATCTCCGTCTTCGTCTCCACCACGTCCTGCTGCGGCCGTCCCACGCTGCCCAGCGCGCCGATGTTGAAGCTCGCCAGCACCCGCGCGTCGGTCCTCACATCCGCGCGCACCATCACGTAGCCGCTATACTGCGACCCGCCGCTCGAGGTGTCATTCGTATCCGCCCCGCCCTTGGCCGAGCCCGCACCATGCGTATCCACCGTAAAGACGCCGCCGCCGCGGCTCACGCCTGAGTCGTCTCCCACCCGCAGATAGATCACCGGCTGCGCCACATGCATCTGCACCGCGGACTCCACACCCTTCAGCTCCACAATCGCATGCGATGCCGCGCGCGGATTCAGCGTCAGCTTCAGAACATTGTGGCTCGTCTCGCGGTTCAGCTCGCCGTCGCTCTGCACCAGCGGCACCAGCTCCGGCGTCCCGCGGTAGTAATCCAGCGCCAGCACGCTGTCCTGGTCCGGCAGATTCAGGTCCGGAGCGATCTCCGGCGTCAGAGCCCTCCGGTCGGCCTCCTCCTTCTCCAGCTCCGGATCGATGTGCGCCGCCGGGGCCTGGTCTGCACCGTACTCCTGCGCAGGCGAGTGGTCCCGCTGCCACTTGCGCGTCGCGTCCCAATCGATCAGGTCCGCCGGAATCTCCTCGGTGTCGCCCCGCTCCGCGCTGAAGTAGCTCACCACCTTGCCCTTCACCGTATAGCTCATCACCACCTGGTAGCTGCCGTCCTTCAGGATCAGCCGCGTTCTCCGTGGCGCGCCGCTACTCGTACCTTGCTGACTGGCTGACTGGCTGTCCGGCTGACTCGCTGCACCCGTCAGCGGCCTCTGCCCTCCCTGCGCCCGCGCGCTCGCAACGACAGACACCGCGCACGCCAGCGCTATGGCTGTAACAAGGATTGTCATTCCGCAGCTTGCGACACCAGGTCGCGAGCGGAGGAATCTGCTTCCTGATCGTCGTGCTGGAATTCCGTGCCTCATCTCAACCCATGAGTTTAGACGCATCAGCGCATGCACCGCACCTAAACTTCACGCTCCATTACGGATGCGCCACTCGCAGCCCCAGGAATCTCTCAAACGGATCGTAGTCATGGTCTCGATGCAGCAGGACATGCCCTTCTCGAATGCAGAACGTCGCGATCAGGCAGTCGATCGTCTTGCGCACCGTAATGCCCTTCGCCCGCAGCACCCGGTAGTTCTCCGCCGCTGCGACCGCGAGCGCCGCGCCCCCGGTATCGAACACACGGAGCGTCATCAGTTGGCCTCGCACACGTTCAAATCTCGAAGCGCTCTCAATGCCCTGCAGCACCTCGCACAAAACAAGGTCGACGAGACCGACCGAGGCCGGCGATATCTTCTCTCGCAGCCACATCGTCTCGGAATTCGCCCTTGCAGCCAGATAGTCAATCCACACACTGGAGTCGACGATCACCATTCCTGGCCCGCGAACCGGCCTAGGCGGGACTGATCAAGATTGCCTTCCCACTCCACGCTTCCCCACAGCTCGCGCAGCGCCTTCTCTTGATTTTTAAGTTGGACAAAATGACGCATCGCCGCCTCGACCGCTGCCCGCTTCGTGCGCTTTCCACTTGCCCGCATCGTCTGCTTCATCAACTTGTCGTCAATCTCGATATTGGTGCGCATTGCATTGCCCCTCTTACAAGGTTCGATGTGTATATTCTACCGAATCTTTGTGTACCTCATGCCCGCAATTCGAAGCAACACATCTCTTGCCCCATTACGATAGAAACAATGCCCCACAGACCCAGCCGCACCCGCATCGCCGCCGCCTTTGGCTGCGTGTATCTCTGCTGGGGCGCCACCTACGCCGCCATCCACATCGCAGGACTCTACCTCGATCCGCGCCTCGTCGGCGCCTCCCGCTCCATCCTCTCCTTCGTGGTCCTCACCGGCATCTGCCTCGCCCGCGGAACTTCTCTCCGCGTCCCTGCCCGCACGGCGTGGCGTCTTGCCCTTGTCGGCGTCCTTATGATGACCGTCAACAACGTCCTGCTCATCTGGGGCGAGACCCTCGTCCCCTCCGGTCTCTCCTCCCTCATCATCGCCATGATCCCCATCTACGTCGCGCTCTTCGAGACCGCGCTCCCCAATGGCGAGCGCCTCAACCTGCGCGGCTGGCTCGGTGTCCTCGTCGGTGCCGCAGGCATGGTCGCCCTCGTCTGGCCCGCGCTCCGCCGCACAGGAACTGCCGCCGCATTCGGCTCTGCCGCCGGCTACGCCATCCTCGTCGCGGCAGGAGTCGTCTTCGCCATCGCCTCCATCCTCTCCCGCCGCTTCCGCTTCCACGTGGACACCTTCGTCGCCACCACCTGGCAGATCGCCGCCGCCGGCGCCGCCAACGTCGTCCTTGCCCTGTCGGGCCGTACTCTCCGAACGGCGCATTGGACACCCTCCGCCCTCGCCGCCATAGCCTTCCTCTCCATCTTCGGCTCGGTCGTCGGACTCACCGCCTACACCTACCTCCTCCAGAACGTCCCCGTTACCAAGGTCTCCACCTACGCCTTCGTCAATCCCGCCATCGCCGTCCTCATCGGCGTCGTCCTCTTTGGCGAACGGCTCGGCCCCGCCGAACTCGCCGGTATGGCCCTTATCCTTGTCGCCGTGGCCACCGTAATCCTCTCCCGCACGCCCTCCACCTCCATGCCCTCTGACCCCCTCCTCGAAGTCCCCATCGAAGAGTAGCGGCCGGGCATCGGTTCGCGCAGCAGTAAGGGTCAGTTCTCCGAAGGCCGTTCCACATGGTCGATCACCAGCGTCTCGACCGTTCTTTTGGCTGGAACCAGCTTCAGGCCCAGGCCCTCCACCACCTCAAAGATGCTTGGGGCCGAGTCCGGCTCCGGCGAAGGCGCGCCAATGTGCGGCCTGCGAAAGGCCATATCGTATCGGCCGGTCAGGCCCGTCTCGTCCTCCACCGGACGTCCGGCGACATTGGAGAGCACCACCGCCAGCGCGTGCACCGGCGCGTCATAAAACGCGGCAGTCCCGGTGCCGTCGTTGGGTAGAAACTCGCCGCCGCCAGGAATCGGTGTAGCTCCCGGATGAGGATCGCCAGGCACCGCCGCCTTCAACCTGGAGCCGCCTTTGCCCACAACCAGGGAATAAACCGCGACCTCTTTCGTGGAGCGGTGCACAACCAGCTTGCAGCGCTCCGCCAGCATCGATTGCAGCATGCCGCGCAGCATCGCCTGCTGCTTCACAGGATCATGCCAGGCCGCAAGGTCCGCCTCCGGCACCTTTGCGTCGACGTCATAGATCTCAGTCCTTACCCAGTCAGGAATCCCCGCAAGCGTGCTGACCGTGTACATCATTGCGTCCGGAGTCGTCGGAACATACGCCGTCAACAGCACCTGCTGCAAGGAACCGCGCTCCATATGCCAGCCGTCCGGCGTCACCCTGGTTTCGTCATGGCCAAGAGTGGCCGACGCCTCTCGCCGGATCGACACCACCTCAAACGCCATCGGCTTTTCGTCGGACCGGGAGACCTGAGACGTTGAGACGGCGGCCTGGCCAAATGCCCCAGCCGCGGACGCTATCCCCGCCAACACAGCTGCCCGCAGCAGACTCCAACTAGCGCGCTTGCGTAACGTCGTTCGCATGAGTCTCTCCTGGCACTGGCACTAGCAACTCAAAGCTACTTCCTCTTCCAGCGCACGCCGTCCTTCGAGTCCTCGATCACCACGCCCTTCGCCAGCAGCTCCGCGCGGATCGCGTCCGCCCTCGCGAAGTTCCTCGTCTTCTTCGCCTGCGTCCGCTCTGCGATCAGCGCCTCGATCTCCTCGTCGCTGGTCCCCATCGCCGCCACCAGCTCCGCCGACGCCTCGCCCGCGCGGCCCTCGCCCTTGGCCCACTCCAGCGCCGCCTTCGACAGCTCCGCGTCGCGGTCGATCAGCACCGCGAACACGCCGTCGAACATCGTCAGCACCCGCAGAATCTCTTCGGCGTTCTCCTCGCCCAGCGTCCCTGCATCCGCCGCCGAGTTCGCCGTCCGCACCATCTCGCTGATCGCGGCCGTCGCTCCTGCGGTATTCAGGTCCCCAGCCAGCGCCGCCGTAAAATCCTCCGCCGCCTTCGCAGTCGCCGCGCGCACCGCCTCGTTCACCGGAGCGGTAAACCCGCCCTTCAGCATCCGCTGATGAAACGTCCTTAGCCGGTCGATCGCGTTCGTCGCCGCCGCCAGCCCCTCGAACGTGAAGTTCATCTGGTGCCGATACGGCACGCTCAGCAGCAGATACCGGATCGCCGACGCCTTGTGCCCCTTCAGCAACAGGTCGCGCAGCGTGTAGAAGTTTCCCTCGCTCTTCGACATCTTCTTCCCCTCAACCAGCAGGAAGCGCACATGCATCCAGTGCCGCGCAAACGTCTTGCCCGTCGCGCACTCGCTCTGCGCAATCTCGTTCTCGTGGTGCGGAAACATCAGGTCCTCGCCGCCCGCGTGCAGGTCGAAGCTCTCCCCCAGCAGCGACTCCGACATCGCGGAGCACTCCAGGTGCCAGCCCGGCCGCCCCGGCCCCAGTGCCGTCTCCCAATGCGGCTCTTTACTCTCCTTCACCGCCTTCCACAGCGCAAAGTCTCGCGCCGCGTCCTTCTCGTACTCGTCCACATCCACGCGCGCGCCGTCTTCTATCCCCTCAAAGTCCTTCTTCGAGAGCTTCCCGTAGTCCGCATCCTTCGCAATGCGGAAGTACCAGCTCCCGTCCTCCGCCTGATACGCATACCCGCGCTCGGCCAGCTTCTCCACCAGCCGCACCATCTCCTGGATATGCTCCGTCGCCCGCGGCGTATGCTCCGGTCGCTCGATGCCCAGAGCCTCCAGGTCCTCGAAGAACGCCTTCTCATACCGCGCCGTGTACTCCGCAATCGACTTGCCCGCCGCCATCGCATTGCGGATGATCTTGTCGTCCACATCCGTCACGTTCATCACGTGCTCCACGGCCATGCCCTGCTGCCGCAGAAACCGCCGCAGCACGTCTACATGGAGAAAGGTGCGGAAGTTGCCGATATGCCCGTAGTCGTACACCGTCGGCCCGCACGCATACATCCGCAGCGCCGGAGCGCCCACCGGCTCCAGCCGCTCCACATTGCCACTCAAGGTATTGAAGAGTTCCAACGACGCCACGCGCTCTCTCTTACTGCCGCAGCTGAGCGCCGCAGCTATCAATCACTATGGATTTACTCATCCAGATTTTACAAGGCGGGAACTTATCAACTCATCCGCGGCTTGAGCGCAGCCATAGTCCACAAGATCAGAGCCAGAAGAACCATCGGTAGGAACACGAACATCGCGATTCCGGCAGAGCCATGGACATTCATTCCATCGACAAGGTATCCAATCAGAATTACGCCCCAAGCATAGACAAAAGCACCAAACCCCAAGGAAGAAGCTCTTGAACGATTAACACGTTTAGCCCACATAATGGCACCAATAAAACAAAGAATCACTCCTAATGGGATCAGCGCCGAAATTTCGCCGAAATAATCATCTATCCATTCAAACCTGAAGTGACTGGCTATATCGATTTCATAAAAGACCATCGGAAATACAGCAAGCGTCGCGCCTATCAACGCAACGGCACGCCATCCGCGAGGTGCAGGCCCAGAATCCACGTACACATGCTAAGAGATCGGGAGATAAGTATCTACCCCAGCCTCAACCCCGGCTGCGCCCTCAACCCATCCCCCGCAAACTCACCCGCCGCAAACTTCCCCCACGCCGCCGCCGCAATCATCGCCGCGTTATCGGTCGACATCGCCGGAGCCGGAAACTCCACCCGCATCCCCCTTCGCGCCGCCTCCGCCGTAAACCGCCGCCGCAGCTCGCTGTTCGCCGCCACCCCGCCCGACACCACCACGCCCCGCGCACCCCACGCCTCCGCCGCTCCAAACGTCTGCTTCAGCAGGTTCCCCACCACCGCCGCCTGGAACGACGCAATCAGGTCCAGCGTCTGCCGGTCAAAGATCTCCGGCATCTCCCGCACCGCCTCACTCGCCCTCAATCCCGGCCGCTCCTTCAGCGCCGCCACTAGCCTCGCCCGCCGAACCTCAACCTGCGGCCGCATCCCATGCTTCTCGACATATCGCAGCACCGCCGTCTTGATCCCGCTGAATGAAAAGTCAAAATGGCGCGCGTCCTCCCCACCTTCGGGTGCCCCACTCATGAGCGACCGTTCAGGGCGCTCATGAGTGGGGTCGGGGTCAGCTTTCCTCCTGATCGGCTGGAACCGGAACTCCACCGCCTTCGGGTCCCCCATCGCCGCCAGCGCATCCATCCACGGCCCGCCCGGATACCCCAGCCCCAGCAGCTTCGCCACCTTGTCGAACGCCTCGCCCGCGGCATCATCCACCGTCCGCCCCACATTCCTGTACCGCCACAAATGTCCGGGTGCCGGGTGCCCCATCCTAACGGCAGTCTCACCGCCGTTAGGGTGGGTTTCCGCCAGGTACAGATGCGTATGCCCCCCGCTCACCACCAGCGCCATCAGCGGCTCGGAAGCAGTCTGCCCCGACACTCCTCCGCCGTCATCCTGAGCGGAGCGAAGGACCCCTGTATTTGCATTTTCAAATCTGGGTGCCCCATTCACGGCGGTCTCATCGCCGTGAGTGGGGTCGAACTTCGCCCCCATCAGCCCCGCCCCCATCAATACAGACCAGATGTGCCCCTCCAGATGGTTCACCCCGATCAGCGGCCTCTCCAGCCC
>DASZPF010000041.1:0-107687 GCA_035550395.1 Acidobacteriaceae bacterium | reverse complement strand
GGCGCTGCCACTGCAGATTTATGTTTACGCGATCTCGCCGTATGACGAATGGCATCGGCTGGCCTGGGCGGGTTCGCTGGTACTGATTCTGATGATCATGGCTGCGGTAACTCTGGTGCGCATCTATGCGGCGCGCGGCATGATGAAGGGAGCAAGCTAGTGGGAGTTGGCATCAGTGTAGAGCACCTGAATGCGTGGTACGGCAATACGCACACGCTGCAGGACATCAATGTCGAGCTGCCGGCGAACCATGCCACGGCGCTGATCGGGCCCTCGGGCTGCGGCAAGAGCACATTTGTACGTTGCCTGAACCGGATGCACGAGACCAACCCCATTGCGCGCGCGACCGGGGTGGTGAAGATGGGCGACATCGACATCTACAAGGACGCCGAGCCGGTACAGATCCGGCGCAGGATAGGAATGGTATTCCAGCGGCCCAATCCGTTTCCGACGATGTCCATTTATGACAATGTGGCCAGCGGGCTGAAGCTGAACGGATTCCGTAATAAGAAGGTGCTGGACGAGACGGTGGAGCGCAGCCTGAAGTCGTCGGCGCTGTGGGAAGAGGTGAAGGACGACCTGAAGAAGAAGTCAGGCGCGAGCCTCTCCGGCGGGCAGCAGCAGAGAATGTGCATTGCGCGGGCGCTCGCCGTCGACCCTGAAGTCCTGCTGATGGACGAGCCGGCGTCGGCGCTTGACCCGGTGTCGACGTCAAAGATCGAGGACCTGATCTTTCAACTGAAGAGCCAGTACACGATCGTGATTGTGACGCACAATATGCAGCAGGCGGCGCGCGTGGCGGAGAATACAGGCTTCTTCCTGAACGGGAAGATGGTGGAGTTCGATTCCACCCATAAGATCTTTACGAATCCCAAGGACAAGCGCACTGAGGACTACATCACGGGGAGGTTTGGCTGAATGGCGACGCGGATCAAGTTTCAGCAAAACCTGGATGACCTGAAGGAGAAGCTGCTGATTATGGCAGGGATGGCCGAGCAGGCGATCCAGCGCTCGATCGAGGCTTATCGCACGCGCGACCTTTCGATCTGCGAGCTGGTGCTGCAGTCGGAGCCGCTGATCAACCGGCTGGAGCGCGAGATCGACCAGATGGCGCTGGACCTTCTGGCGATGGAGCAGCCGATGGCGATCGACCTGCGATTCATTCTGTCCGTGATCCGGATTAATGCAGATCTGGAGCGGGTGGGAGACCAGGCGGTGAACATTGCTGTGCGCGTGCGGGAGATGGGCGCGTTTGCAAATGTAGACCTGCCGGTAGATATTCCCAAGCTGGCCGGGCTGGCCTCAGCGATGGTGCGCAAGGCGCTGCAGGCGTTCATTGAGGGCGATGCGGAGCTGGCGCAGAGTGTGCTGGCGCTGGACGACCAGGTGGACGAGATGAACGATGCCGCGTTCTATTCACTGAGCACCCTGATCAAAGAGAAGCCGGAGCTCACGCCGCAGAGCCTGAATGCGATGATTATTTCGCGCAATCTGGAGCGGGTAGGCGACCATGCGACGAACATCGCTGAGGACGTGATCTTCTGGGTGAGGGGCAAGGACGTGCGCCACCACAACGTGGTGGCGTAGGTCTTCAGGCGCCGGGCACCAGAGACCACCAGATGAGGCGGGGTGTGGACGGCAGCGTGGGGAAGTAAAGTGCGAGCCGGACATCCTTAAGCGCGGTGGAGTACGCAGGCGCAAGAACGCGCGCGTAGGCTTCAAGCTGGGCCGTATAGGCGCTGCGCTGGGTTGCAAGAAACTCACTGATGGCCGAACCGCCGTAAGACGCAGTTTTGTAGTCGACGATCCAGAGGTTCGTATCGCCAGAGACGCGAGGCTCGGGGCCGGCGCGGAAGATGCGGTCCGCGCGAACGGTGGTGACCGACGCGCCCGATGCCGAGGTGACGGAGAGCTCGACTGCCGCAGCGGGATGCGGAGCGAGCAGCCATTGGCCGTCGGGATCGCGGAGCAGGTGTTCGAGGGCGGTATAGGTTTCACGAGCGAGCCGGGCGACGATTGTGGTCGAGAGGCCATCGGCGCGGAGCAGAGCGGCAATGCGCGACTTCCATGCGGGTAGCTCGGCAAGCAACGAGGCCGGCGTTGCCCCGTTGGCGATGCGCGTCGTGAAGAGCTCAATGCAGGCGTGGACGACGTTGCCAAAGGAGCGGGCGGAGAAGGAACCCTCGGGGCGAGCGAAGTGCGCAGTTTCTCCTGCAGCGTCCGCATTGGAATGCAGCGGAGAGTTTTTGCGAGCTTCAGCGAAACGGGCTGCCGGATCGACGGTGGAGGGTAGACGGGTGAGCGTGGGATAGATGGGCGGAATCAAATCCTCATTTATCACCTGAGAATTGTCGTGTAAACAACTCATTTCATTACTATATTCCTTGCGATATCCGTTCGCTTCCAGTTCGATTTCTTCGTCAGCCAACTCTGTCTCGTGTGAAACGATGGGAGTGGATGATCGCGAGGCAATGGCTGAAAAGTGGAGCGATGCCGCTGGCCAGGAGGCCGCGAGAAGCGTGTCCGGATGAGCCGAAGGCTCGCCTGACCGGCGGACGGTGGGAGCGGCAAAGAGGTGAAGCTCCTGGCAGGCACGGGTACAGGCCACGTAGAAGAGGCGCTTGTTTTCGGCGCGCTCGCGGTCGCGCTGCCTGCCGTGCAGCCAGTCGGTGAGAGCATCTGTCTCGTCACCGCGTGCGGCGATGGGCGCGAGCATGATGTGCGCCTCGGCCTCAGCGTCGGGCGTGGAGTCAAGAACGGCCCAAGCAAGAAGGCGCGAGGGCGAAGAGCGGACGGTGCGCTCGAGCGCAGGGACGAGTACGAGGTCCCACTCCAGGCCTTTGGCCTTATGGATGGTAAGCAGCTCGACGGAGGGGGAGCCGGACGGAATGGGATCAGGCTCGGAGAAGAGACGGTCGAGGCGGTCTTCGAGCTGGGTGGTGTCAATGTGGCCGAAGGAGGCCTCAAGGGAATCGAGCAGCTCGAAGAAGCGGCGGGCATTGGTCAACTGAGCCGGGGTCAGGGAGAGGTCACCGCCGAGCGAGCGCCAGGTGCGTTCGACGAGCTGCGCGGCGGTGAGACGCGAGCGAGAAGCGAGAGCTGCACGCAGTACGGCGTAGACGCGGTCGAGGCGGAGGCGGGCTTCCGGGGATGTGAATGAGGCGCGGCTTTCCATCAGGCGCAGGATCGAGGTGTTGTGAAGCGTAAAGTCGTCGCTGCCGGTGAGAGCGTGAAGATCGGCAAGAGAAAGGCCGCACCAGGGGGCGCGCAGGACAGCGAGCAGCGCTACCCGGTCCGCGGGATGGAGCAGAGCGCGGGTGAGCGCGGTCAGGTCGAGGACCTCCTGACGCTCGTGGAGGGTTTCGATCTCAACCGCCCGAAAGGGTATCCGGCGGCGGCGAAGTTCGGGCGTGATCTCCGAGAGATGCGCGCGATTGCGGACGAGGACTGCGACTCTCCACGGCCTGTCGCGGCCCTCGGGTAGAGGACGCCGTATCCAGTCGTCTGCAGTTGCGGCGATGGTGCGGGCGTCGAGGAGCGCCTGCGTGGGAGCAAGGTCGATGGGCGGCGCAGCGCCGGGTGCAAGACGCGGCCGTGGCGGCTGGGAATTGGCGTGCCATACGACGCCAAGGGAGGAAGGGGACGGTGGCTGTGTAGCATCGGCATCGCGATAAGGCAGAGACTGGGCATCGGGGCCCGACCCGGGCGCCGGCTGCGGGAAGATGAGACGAAAGTCCGCGTTGAACTGGTCGACCAGCGCGCGCTGCGAGCGGAAGTTGGCCGTGAGCGCCAGCGGAGTCAGCGGGACCTCTCCTAGATGCGCCGTGTTGATGGACTGGACAAACCGTTCGACGCGCGCCTGCCGGAAGAGATAAATGGACTGGTGCGGATCTCCGACGAGGAAGACGGTCTGGGAGAAGCCATCCCATGAGGCTGTGAGGAGTTCAAAGAGGCGATATTGGCCTGTGGAGGTGTCCTGCATCTCGTCGACCAGCAGGTGCTGCAGGCGGGCCCCGAGCGCAGAGGAGAGATCTTCCACGCCGGAGACGGCATTGAGAGCCTGACAGGCAAGCAGGCTGATCTCAGTGAAGTCGCACTGGCCGCGTTCGGCGAAGACGAGCTGGAGCTCCGCAAGAGCGCGGCCAAGTACGCGGAAGAGGGATTTAGCGACGGCCCACTGGTCTGCGGGATAGCATGCGGGAGGAAGAGCGCGGACCTCGGCGAGAGCATCGAGGAGATCGCTGCGGTGGCGAAGCTGGTCGAGGATAGCGGCGAGGCGGGCGTGGTGCGGATGCTTGCGGTCGTAGTCGAATTTGAAGGCTCTTTTGTGCAGGCCGCGTTCTTTGCGCCATTCGGGCTGCTGTTTCATGAGCAGATGGATCAGCGCGTTCCAGCGGCCGAGATGGGCAGCGATGGCTTCGGGAGGGTCGTGCAGACCGGCGCAGCAGGCGATGGGAGAGGGCTCGGCGGTGGTGGAGGCGGAGTGGCCGAGGTGGCCGGCGAGGTCAGCGAGTTCGGTGAGGATCTCTGAGGGGAAGAGGCGATCTGCGCGGACGAGCGTCTGCGTGATGGCATGTTCAAGGGCACGCTCCAGGCGCGGCAGGACGTTGGCGTCGAGCCATGCATCGTCAGGCAGCGAGCGGCCGATGGGGATGAGATTGCCCCAGAGAAGTTCGCCCCATTGATCGCGCCACTCGAGCATATCGGCGAGAAGGGCGGCGCAGTCGTCGAGATTGCCGTCGCGGTGGAGCAGCAGATTGCGGAGCGCGGCGTCGAAGACGGCGTCTCCGCTGCCGAGGAAGAGCAGCGTGCGGCGGGCCGCTTCATGGTAGAGAGCTGCGGCGTCTGTTGTTGGGGTCAGGCGACCGCCTGATCCGGAGAGGATGGGGAGAGAGCGCGCGATCTCCGCGCAGACGGAGTCGATGGTGCGGATGTTGAGGCGATGGGGTTGCGCCAGAAGCTGCCAGCCGAGCGCCGTATCGCGCGCGAGCACGGCATGCGCCAGCTCGCGCGTGGAGATGGTGGAATGCGAGGGTTGATGCTCGGAGGTTGCCGCGATGTTTTCGAGAAGAGCTGCGCTGGCGGCCGGCTCCACGCTGTGGGCAGCAGGCGGCACGCGGCGCGCATCCTCCAGCTCATTGAGCACGCGGTCACGCAACTCTGCCGCGGCGGCGTTGGTGAAGGTGATGGCCAGGACCTGAGCAGGCTGCGTCACGGAGTCGTCGGCGAGCAGCTTCAGGAAGCGTCGCATCAGCAGTGTCGTTTTACCCGAGCCGGCAGGCGCCTGGACGATGAAGGAGCGCCGGATATCGAGCGCCTCCGCGCGGACGGCGGCATCCGGGGGCGGGGCAGACACCGGCGATTGGCCGGGCTGCGGAGGGAACGGAAGCACGTTGGACTGGCTCACGAGCCCCCTCCAAGGACATGGAAGGGGCCTGCCGAAGGAGCCGATCCGGATTCGTCGTCGCCATCGTCATCGAGCATGGTGAGCGCTGTGAGGTCGAGCCGGCAGAGCAACCGCTGCCGGCAATACCTGCAGGTCTTCGGATAGGACTTAGGCGAGGTGAGTGCGCGGCCGGCGTGAAAGTCTGCTGCGAGCGCTTCGAGGACCCTGCGCCATTCCTTTCGCTGGAACTCGAGGTCGAGGAGTTGTCCGCGTGTTGCAGAGGGCAAGTGACCGGGAGCGTCCTGCACTCCGATGAGACCCATCTGCTTGCCAGGCCGCAGCATGGCGAAGGCGATTGCTGCGAGGTGCGGGGCGGACGATACAACGGCGTAGAGCGGAAGCTGGGGAGCATCGGGACGATCGCCAAGCCAACCGCTGGGGCTGGCTTCTCCCGTTTTGTAGTCGAGGATGATCTCAGCCGGGGATGACGGAGGGTCGGATGGAGAATCCGAATCCGGGATGGGCCCTTCCACCTGGTCTACCCGGTCTACCCGCACGTCGAGCCGCAGTGGACCGATGCGAACATCGGCAAGTTTCTCCTCCGTGGAGCGAACGACGAAGGGCTGCCGCTGACCGGCTTCAAAGTCCAGCCATGTTCCAAGGAGGCCCATGAGGCGCTGCCGTTCCATATCGACATAGGCCCGCGACCAGCCGTCCGCGGGGCGTGCGTGATTGCGCGCCAGCGCATCCTGGATGCATTGCGCAAGGAGCGTGTCACGCTCTGCGACGGTCATGCTGCGCAAGGCCGCCTGGGTTTTGACCTCCCGCCAGAAGGAGTGCAGGACATCATGCACCAGGCTGCCGCGCTCGCGCGGATCGAGCCCAAGCGAGACGGAGTCAAGGGCGGTTGAGAAGAGACGCCGCTCCGCGAAGGCCCGGAAGGCACATGCCGCCTGGGCCTGCAGGACCGATGCACCACCGCGCAGGACCATGTCCGGCGGAGCGGGAACGGGGGTGCTGTCGAGAAGCCGATCGAGCACGATGGGCACCGGATCGGCGTCGGCTGCAGGGACGGCGTTGGAGGCGTCTTCAATCGCCAGGCCGGCGAGGGAAGGAGAGCGACGCTGATGCCCATCAGGGGTTTCTCTCGCGTAGCTGAAGAGCACAGATGGCGCGCTCGCGGCGATGCGGTGCGTGATGCCGATGGAATGCTCGAGATCGCGTGCGGAATCGGTGCCGGGCATGCCAAGGTTGCGCTGAAGCGCGTAGGGAAGCAGAGGGTTGGGAGCCTGACTCGCGGGCCAGGAAAGGTCTCCGGCGCGAAGGAACCAGATGGCGTCGAAGCTGGAGCCGGCGGACTCGAGCGGGCCGAGGACCTGTACCGGAGCATGGCGGGATTCCGGGGCAAAGAGCGTTTGCGTGGCGATGCGCGACAGGCTTTCCAGAGCCTGATGGAGAGAGACGCGGGGCGTGGTCCGCGAATCGAAGTCGAGGGTAGCGAGCTCGTCGAGCGCATTTTCCCATTTGGTGCGGGCCTGGAACTCGACGCTGTTCAGGTGGGCGGGAGGAGCCCAGCCGGCGGCGTCGAGGAGCTTCTGAAAGATGGCCGACCACTCTGTGTGGGAACGCGATCGAGAGAGACTATCGCGCTCGAGAACCCTGCGCAGCGCGTGCAGGTGCGCCTGCAGCAGCGGCATTGCAGCATGGCGGGAGCGGGCGACCAGTGAGCCGAACTCGTCGAACGAGATCTGCGGTTGCAGCAGCGGCCGGTCCCGCAGAACGAAGGCGTCGAACTCGGCGCGCGGGACAAGCTCCTGCAAGGCCGTGGCCGAATGGGCATCGGACGCCGCAGCAAAGTAGGGAGAGAGGAGCAAAAAGCTGACGCGATCGACAGGAATGGCCCCGGCTGCCCACTGAAGAAGGTCGAGCGCGACGGCGGCCAGAGGGACGCGGGCAAGCGGAATGCCGAGGGAGAACTCCAGGGGGCTGCTCTCCGTTGCGGCGATGTCGTCGAGTTCCGGGGCGAGATGATGCCGCAGGACACGCTCGATTGCCGCACGGTCGGCGTCGATATCAGGAACGATGACGGCGAGCTGTGCGGCGGGATCGGATACAAGCTGCGAGCGGAGCCAGCGGGCGCAGGCGAACAATTCGGTGTGCAGGTCGGGGGCTTCGAAGATAAGCGCTGCTGTTGTGCTGCGGTGAGACGTTGAGTCCAGGATTTCAACCGAAGTGCCGAGTGTGCGGATGGATTCGATGAGAGCAGTCTGCACAGGCGAGTAGCTGTCGAAGCCGACCAGCAGAAGGCCGGATGGAGGAGCCAGGTGCGCGGCGGAGAAAGCGGAGATGAGAGCTTCGGGCAGCTGGGCTGTAGTGAGGAGCCGGGATTGGACGCAGAGGCGCTCAACGTTCATGGCCCAGCGCACGAAGGCGCGGGTGTCAGTGGTGTGGGCGAAGGCCTGGAGGCTATGGGTTGACCGCCAGGCATGAAGGCGCAGCCATGCGGACATGGCCAGATCGGCGAGGTCTGCGGAGCGTAGCGTGGAGGCGCTGGGGTCAGAGGCGATGACGTCGCGCCAGAGGGCATGCTCCTGGGAGGAGTTGAGCAGCAGACGCGACTCGCGGCCTTCGAGCAGAAGACGCTGCCACAGGAGAGCCAGCCATGAATCCCAGGCGAGGACAGCAGGCGGCTGCCAGAAGGCTGAACCGAGCTGACGCTGGCGAAGGTCGAAGGCATAGCGCAGGGAGCGCGCGGCACGCTGGTTGCCTGTAAGGACGGTCCAGCCGCGCGCCAGAGCATCGGTGACTGGCTGAGGCACGGCAGCGAACGGGTCCATATCGCTTTTATACGCTGGGCGGAGGCGGAAAAAAGATCTGATGGGAAGGGGCAGAGGATGGTAGAGGCAAGCGACGCCGCGCACACCGTATCATGGAAACGAGGAGATAAGCGGTGCAGTTTATGAGGCGAGGAGTGGCGGGTGCGGCGCTGGCGCTTGCGCTAGTGGCCGGATGCAAGCGAGAGAACAGACCGCCGGCGACTTCCAACACGGCGACACAGGCCGAGCTGAAAACTTATCCGATCCGCGGAAAGATCATCAGCGTCGATGCCAAGAGCGGCAGCATTGTGCTGAGTCACGAGGCGATTCCGGGATTCATGGGCGCGATGACGATGACTTATCCGCTGAAGCAGCCCAGTATCGCCAGCGAACTACATCCGGGCGATCTGATTACCGCGACATTGGAGGTCCAGAAGGACGGGGAAGACTATACGGACCCCAAGCTGGACCAGATTGTTGTAGTGGCGCAGGCCAGGCCGGACTATAAGCCGGCGGTAAGTTATCACGTGCCACAGCCCGGCGATGCAGTGCCGGATTTCCGCTTCAGGAACCAGTACGGACACACGATCGATTTGAAGCAGTACAAAGGCAAGGTGGTGCTGCTGACCTTCATCTACACACGCTGCCCGCTGGCGGACTACTGCCCGCGGATGAACAAGAATTTTGCGGCGATTGACGCCAAGCTGAAGGGCGACCCAACGCTGTACCGGCAGACACACCTACTGAGCATCAGCTTCGATCCGGCGTACGATACGCCCGCGGTGCTGAAGACCTACGGCGAGATCTATAACGGCGGCGACGACAAAGAGTTTGCACACTGGGAGTTTGCCGCGCCCCAGGAGAAAGATCTCCCGGTCGTGGAGCAGTTTTTCGATGTGGGCGTTACACCGGGCGAGTCGGGGACGTTCAACCACTCCCTGTCGACGGCGGTGATCGGCAAGGATGGCAAGGTGCGTGCATGGTACCCGAGCAACGACTGGTCGCCCACGGATGTCCTGGCACAGATGAAGAGTGCCGCGGCCGCTTAGAAGGCAGGAAAAGGAAAGAGGAGCCAAGATGGCGAAGCTGACGATCGTGTTTGGTGTGGTGCTGGTTCTGCTGGGCGCGTGGGGATACATTGCAACAGGGTCGCAGCATCCGACGGCGCTGATTCCCACCTACTTCGGCCTGGTGCTGGGCTGGTGCGGCATCTTTGCCATGCGCAACGGGGGCAAGAGCCGCGCGCTGTGGATGCACATCGCCGTGACTGCTGGTCTGCTGGGGTTTATCGGGGCGGGCGTGATGGCGATCAAGGAGACGGTAGCGGCGCACGGCGGCCCGCTGGCGCATCCCGCGGCAGTGGAATCGCAATCGGCGATGGCTGCGATCTGCCTGGTGTTTGTGGCGCTGTGCGTGCGGTCGTTTATCGCGGCGCGGAAGGCGCGAAGCGCAGAGGCTTGAGGCGGCCTCGGGTCAGCGGTGCGTGGCCTGGTCTGCGCGCAGCGACTGAATTGCTTCCCGCATGTGTCCACGCGCGGTTTCATCGCTCTCCACATGGAGCGCCTGTTCGAGTTCCTGAATCGAGTTGACGGCGCGCAGGCCGTGAAGCGCATCCGCGCCCGCGGTGCGGACGGTGGGCTCGACGTCCTGAAGAGCCTGGCCGGCGAGGAGGACGGCACTGCCCTCCTGCCCGCGGTAGTTCGCGGCGGCGGAGATGGCCAGGACACGCATGGCCGGGTCCTGGTCGGTATGCTCAATCTGCTCGACGGAGGAGTAGCAGTCGGCTACGCCTTTGTGCGAGACATAGCGCGCTGCGTCGAGACGAGTTGTGGCGGGCGTGTTGATGTCCTGGCAGAGCTGCACCAGCTGCTCGAGAGCATACCGCGAGCCAAGCCATGTGGCTGCTCCGGCGAGGTTCACCCGGACCTGCGGGTCGTGCTCATTGCCGATAGCGTGGTTGATCTGCGGAAGCGCCGCATGATCGTCCATGGCAGCCAGTTGTGCCGCAGCCAGACTGCGCACATCGCCATCGGGATTCTGAAGGGCATCGATCAGCGCAGGCTCGGTGAGGGGAATATTGTGGCGCTCCAGGCCGCTGGCAAAAGTCTCCACGGGGGGCGGCGGAGTGCCGGCCAGCCAGCGCGGCGCCAAAGGAGAGACCTGCGCGGCGAGGGTTGCCGCTGCGGCAGAGAGAATCGCCGCGGCAGAGAGGACGGCAAGGCGAGGTAAAGCGCTGGAAGTCTTTTTCATTTCTCGACCTCAAGGACAGCTTCCGACACTGATCGTGTGACGGAGCAGGGTCTCCTTCCGTATGCAAAGGCGCAACCTGTGCGCAGATATTTGTACCAGCGAAGGAGAGGCTCCTCTATAGCGGATTGCAATTTTCGCAACCCAGGCCACGCGCAATGAATCCAAAACCCCGGCGTACACTCGGAAGATGGGCTCCTCCTTCAGGACAGGCGGCATGGGTATGGGCGGCGGCATGCACACGGCAGACCGCGGCAGCCGCAGTGTGGGACGCGCTATCAGCGCCGATATGACAGCCAAGCGCCCCAAGCCGAAGTTCCGCGATGTTTGGCCGGAAATTCAGGCGCTGATCAGGCCGCGGCGATGGCTACTGGCCGGCTGCTTTCTGCTGATGCTGGTGAACCGCACCTGTGCCTTAGTGTTGCCGGCGTCGTTCAAGCCGCTGATCGATCTGGTCTTTTCCAAGCACGAAATGCGGTTGTTGCCGTGGATCGTGGGCGCAGTGTTAGGCGCGACGCTGATCCAGGGAATCACCTCTTATGCGCTGACGCAGTTGCTGTCGAAGTCCGGGCAGCGGCTGATCGCCGACCTGCGCAGGCAGGTGCAGCAGCATGTGGGGCGCCTGCCGGTCTCGTTCTACGACGAGAACCGCACGGGCACGCTGGTGGCGCGCATTATGACGGACGTGGAAGGCGTGCGGAACCTGATCGGCACCGGCGTGGTGGACTTTGTCGGCGGCATCCTCACCGCGGTGCTGGCGTTCATCTACCTGTTACGAACGAGCGTGAGCATGACGCTGGTAGCGTTCGTGATCATGAGCGTGTTTGCTCTGGTGTTGCAGAAGGCCTTCAAGACCATCCGTCCGATCTTCCGCGAGCGGGCGAAGATCAACGCAGAGGTGACGGGGCGGCTGACGGAGTCTCTGGGCGGCGTGCGCGTGGTGAAGGGCTACCACGCGGAGGAGAGCGAGGCGCGTGTCTTCTCCGGGGGAGTCCAGCGGCTTCTGGATAATGTGATCAGCTCGCTGACGGCACAGAGCCTGATGACTCTGTCCTCTACTGTGATCCTGGGCGTGGTGGGCGCGGTGGTGATGTGGATGGGCGCCAACCTGAGCAATGCAGGCAAGCTGACCGCCGGCGGCTACTTCTCCTACGTGATGTTTCTCGCGTTTATGACTGCGCCGATTGTGCAACTGGTGAACATCGGTACGCAGCTGACGGAGGCCATGGCGGGCCTGGACCGCACGCGCGAGGTGATGGGGGAGCAGGAAGAGGACGCCTCGCCGGCGCGCGCGGTGGAGTTAGGGCCTATCCGCGGTGACGTTGCATTCGAGGATGTCGTCTTCGAGTACGAGAAGGGAAAGCCGGTGCTGCACGGCATCAGCTTTGAGTCGAAGCCTGGATCGGTGACGGCGCTGGTCGGCTCATCGGGGTCGGGCAAATCGACGATCATCAGTCTGATCTGTGCCTTCCATACGGCGACGCAAGGACGCGTGCTGGTGGACGGAACCGACCTTGCGACGGTGCGGCTGTCCAGTTATCGCGAGCAGCTTGGAGTGGTGCTGCAGGAGACTTTCCTGTTCGACGGGACAATCCGCGAGAATGTACGCTTCTCGCGGCCGAATGCGACCGACGAGCAACTGCTGGAGGCCTGCCGCATCGCGCGCGTGGACGAGTTTGCGGAGAAGTTCGCCGAGGGCTACGACACGATAGTAGGCGAGCGCGGCGTGAAGCTCTCCGGCGGCCAGCGGCAGCGGCTCTCGATTGCGCGGGCGATCCTGGCTGACCCGCGAATACTGATCCTGGACGAGGCGACCAGCTCGCTGGACTCGGAATCTGAGGCGATGATTCAGACCGGACTGAGCTTCCTGATGAAGGGGCGAACGACGTTCGTCATCGCACACCGGCTGTCGACGATCCGGCGCGCGGACCAGATCCTGGTGGTGGAGGGCGGGTTGATCGTGGAGCGCGGCACGCACGAGACGCTGTACCAGCTCGGCGGCCGGTACTACGACCTGTACACGCGGCAGCATGGCCTCGAGTCGAACCTCTTTCTCGCGCCGGGCGAGGGCGACACGATCGAGGAAGAAGAGAAGGTGGGCTAGCGCTACGGGGCTTGTACGACGCCAAGCTGCGTGAGCAGGAAGGCGTAGTCGAAGGCGATCTCCTTGAGGTAGTCGTAGCGGCCGGAAGCGCCGCCGTGTCCGGCGTCCATGTTGATGTGCAGCAGCAGTGGCGTGTCGTCAGTTTTGATGGTGCGCAGTCTTGCGACGTACTTTGCCGGCTCCCAGTACATTACCTGCGAGTCGTTCAGGCTGGTCTTGACCAGCATCGCAGGGAGCGGCTTTCCGGCGAGCACTTCAAGGTTGTCGTAGGGCGAGTAGCTCAGCATTTTCTTGAACGCGGCGGCCTCGTTGGGATTGCCCCATTCTTCATACTCGGCGACGGTGAGGGGAAGAGTGGCGTCGAGCATCGTATTCATGATGTCGACGAAGGGTACGTGCGAGAGGACGACGCGAAGAAGGCTTGTTTTGCCTGTCTTGCCTGTCTGTGCCGCGAGGTTGACTACCGCGCCCATCAACAGGCCGCCGGCAGAGCCGCCTTCGATGGCGACACGGGCCGGGTCACCGAACTTCTGTGCCGTCAGCGCTTCAATAGCGGCGATGAAGTCCGTGAAGGTGTTGCGCTTGGCGGCCATTTTGCCGGAGTCGTGCCAGAAGTCGCCCAGCTCACCGCCGCCGCGGATGTGGGCATAGGCCATCACCACACCGCGATCCAGCAGTGAGAGGCGGGAAGGCGAGAAGCCGAGCGGCAGCGGATAGCCATAGGATCCATAGCCATAGACGTAGAGCGGATTTCTCCCGTCGCGGTGGAACTGGTCCCTGCGGTAGACGATGGAGACGGGTATACGGACGGTCTTCGCCGGATCGCTCGCGGGAGGATTCTCCAGGTGCGGGCCAGGGGCATCGCCGAGCGGAGCGTCGATCCAGATGCGCTCCGAGGCATAGCGCGCCGGGTCGAAGCCTCCGGGAACCTCCTGCTGCTTGAGGAGCTTCGACCGGTCGACCGGTACCTCGAAGTCCGCGCGCGAGATGTTGTAGGCGTAGACCGAGGGCGGCGATACGAGCGACTGGTAACTGTAGCGCCAGGTGTCGGCGGTAAAGACACGATTGACGTGTGGGGCCGCACTGTATGCAGGCTCGGGGAATGCGATCTCGACAGGCGGTTCGAAGGCAGGTGCTGTCGAATCCGCGCGGAAGCGAAGGACCTCCAGGGCAGGCAGGCCGAGCTTCAATCGGGTGGCGACGGCAAAGGTCTGGAACAGGTCAAGATCTTCGAGGGGATGCTCCGGGTCCAGCGGGATCAACTCGGTCCAGTGCTCGCGGCCAGGCGTGCTGACGGGTGCGGTGACGAGGCGAAAATTCTTGCCGGCATCATTGGTGCGAATGAAGAAGACGCCGTTACGATGTGCCGGGTAGTATTCCTGTTCGTCGACGCGCGGAGCGAGCATGCGGAATTCGCCCACAGGGTCCGAGGCGGAGAGAAAGCGGAACTCGTTGGTCGTGTGGCTCCCGGCTTCCAGCAGGAGGTATTCGCCGTCGCGCGTGCGGCCGATGCCGATGTTGAAGCGCTCGTCCTCCTCGTGCAGGACAAGGGCGTCTTCGGAGGATGCCGCGCCGAGGGTGTGGCGGAAGATGCGGTCCTGGCGCTTGGTGGTCTCATCCTCGGTCGAATAGAAGAGGGTCTGCGAGTCCCCAGCCCAGGCCAGCGAGCCGACGCGCTCCGCAGAGTCAGGCAGATCGGCCATAGTGCGAAGGTCGCGAATGTGTAGCGTGTACTGGCGGAAGCCGGTGGCGTCCGTGGTGTAGGCCAGCAGGTTGCCGTCCGGCGAGATGGCCATGGCGCCTACGGCCATGAAGGGCTTGCCTTCGGCGAGTTGATTCACGTCGAGGATTATGTGCTCGGTCTGAGTGGAATCGAGCGGGGAATTAAGATCGGGGCTGCTTGCGGCGCGGCGGCAATGGATGGAGTATTGGCTGCCCTCCACCGTACGGGTGTAGTAGAAGTAGCCACCCATGCGGTAGGGGACGCTCTCGTCCGTCTCCTTGATGTGGGAGAGCATTTCGGCGTAAAGCTTCTCCTGCAGCACTGTGGTGGGCGACATTGCGGCAGAGGTCCATGCGTTTTCCGCCTCCAGATAGGCGATGACCTCGGGTGAGTCCTTGTCTCGCATCCAGCGGTAGTCATCCTGCAGGGTAACGCCATGCAGGGAGGTGGGCGCCGGCTCACGGCGGGCTACGGGCGGCTGGACGGCGAGAGATTTGACTGCGGTACCTGAGGACTGGGACATGCGAAAGGCGGGGCTCCTGAAGATCTGGAAGTCACGGGTGATTGAGAAGAAGACTCGGTAGAAGAAAATGTTGCGGCCGGTAAGGCTGCGGGAATAGGATAGCGCTCCAGGCAAAGGGGGCGCAGGAGAAAGGTTGCCTGTCAGGCAGCCGCTGATGCCTTTCCGGCACCTAAGGAGTGTGATGCGGCGGGCCGGTTTGCGGACGCCGTTGAACATTGGTTCTTGCTGCAGGGAAGTCAACGAGGCCAGATCGAGGGAGTAATTGTCATGAACGTAAAGAGCATATGTGTGGCAGTGATAGGCGCAGCAATCATGTTGCTGCCTGGAACCGGGTTGGCGCAGATGGACCCGAACGGGGGGATTCCCGGACCACAGGCTCCCGGGCCGCAGAGCGGCATGGATCGTGAGCCCGGTTCGACCTCAACCACGAACCCGCGCACTGCCCAGCCGGCCTCCATGCGGGATTCGCTGGGAGCGCCTGGGCAGAACGGCCAGCAGATTCTCGATAAGCAATTTATTCGCGAGGCAAGCGAAGGAGGTATCGCCGATGTGAAGATCGGCACACTGGCGTCGGAGAAGGGCAGCACGGATGTCCGCGATCTGGCGCAGAAGATGGTGGACGACCACAAGGAGATGAACAAAGACCTGGAGTCGGTGGCGGATTCGATGGGCGTTATGCTGCCCAGGAAGATGAGCAAGGAGCAGCAGGCCGAGTACAACAAGCTGAGCGGACTCAGCGGTAAAGACTTCGACACGGAGTACATGAATTATCTGGCGAAGTCGCACTGGCAGAATGTCCACAGCTATCGCATGGAGGCCTCTGTCGCTGTCGATCCGGGGCTTCAGTCCGCGGTAATGAAGGCGTTGGGCATGATGCGTGAGCACATCGGCATGATCAACAAGACAGCAGAGCAGGCCGGCATTGCGCTGCCGCCGCGTCCGCAACACCGCCCTCCACAGACCGAGGCGAAGAAATAACCTGTTTGGAAGGGATGAAAAGAGAGGGCCCCGATGCGGGCCCTCTTTTGTTTGCTCGGTAGATTGCAGGGAGGGCATGAAGCGCGGCGGAACATTTTGAGCAGTGGAACTTCCTGCCTTGCTGCGGCGTAGAATGAATTGCGATGGCGCGTGCGTTGCGGTGGTTGGTTTGCGTGGTTCTGCTGGCTGTTTGTGGCGGACTGCGCGCAGAGACGGTTGAGACGCTTCCGGCGCCCAGCGGCTATGTAAATGACTTTGCAGGCGTACTGGCCCCGCAGACGGTTACAAACCTGGATGCGCTTCTGGTGCAGCTTGACCGCAAGGCACATGCGCAGATCGCGGTAGTGACGGTTAAGTCGCTCGGACCGGACAAGTCCGGCGCAGTACCTTCAATTGAAGAGTTCGCGGTCCGCCTTGAAGAGAAGTGGAAGGTGGGCCCGAAGGGAACCGATCGCGGCCTTCTGGTGATCGTGTCTCTGAATCCGCGCAAGTACAGAATTGAAGTTGGCTATGGCCTCGAAGGACTGCTGAACGATGCGAAGGTGGGGGATATTGGTCGGGATATGCGTCCTTACCTGCAGCGGAACGATTATGATCGGGCCCTGACGCTTGGGGTTGGCGAACTGGCGCAGGACATCGCGGCGGATGCCGGCGTGACGCTGGAGGGCGCGCAAGCGACGCGGCCTCCGCCGACGGAACAGGCGCCTGCGGTGCATGTGAGCCTGCTGCAGACGATCGTCTTCGGGATCGTGGTGCTGGCGGTCCTGGGCGTGCTTATTGGAACGGGCAACGCCGGGCTCCTGTTTTTCTTTTTGTTAAACATGCTGGGCGGCGGCGGCGGCGGCGGGGGCGGCCGATATCGGGGTGGCGGAGGAGATGACTTTGGCGGAGGAGGTTTCGGCGGAGGCGGGGGTGGATTTGGCGGGTTTGGAGGAGGGAGCTCGGGCGGCGGTGGAGCGAGCGGGGACTTCTGAGAGGACAGGGCTCCGGGTGGAGAATACAGGCAAGGAACGGAATACGGGTAAATTGCGTATGGCTGCATGAAGCAGCAGGAAGGTTGAGGAACGATGAAGGCATTGTGGGCAGTGCTCGGCGTGGTTGGTTTGATTCTGCTGGTGGTGATCTTCTCCTTTGTGAGCTACGTAGGCGCAAAGAACACGATGGTGGAGAAGAACGCGACAATTGACCAGGCGTTCTCAAACATTGACGTTGACCTGCAACGGCGAGCCGACCTGATTCCGAACCTGGTGGCTTCGGTGAAAGGGTATGCGAACGTTGAGGAGACGGTGTTGAAGAACATCTCCGATGCGCGGGCCGGCCTGCTGCAGGCCAGGACGCCGGATGAGAAGCTGGCGGCCAACGATCGGCTGAGCGTAGCGCTGCTGCCGTTCACTCGCATGGCGGAGAATTATCCGCAGTTGAAGAGCAACGACCAGTTCATGCGGCTGGAGGACGAGCTGGCCGGGACGGAAAACCGGATCGCGGTGTCGCGACTGCGTTACAACGATGCGATCAAGGACTACAACGTATATATCCAGCAGTTCCCGAACAGCATCTGGGCCAATATTGCAGGCTTCCATGCGCGCAATGTGTATTACACGGCGGACCAGAGCTCGAGGGAGGCACCGAAGGTGGACTTCTCGAAGTAGTGTTCCCAGCTATCTGCAAATGATTGCATGAGATGTTGAAAGCTTTGCAGTGACCAAAGCCCCGGCCAAGTCCGGGGCTTTCTTTTCCTATTTAGTTTCATTTGATCTTTCTCCGGTTAACCACAGTTCAGTTCGGCTTGCGCTAGGATGATTTGTACATCCCCCCCCGGCCCCAATTCTCCGAGATCCAAGTTGTTTTCGTTTCCCCTGATCCACTGATTGATCTTTCGATCCTGCAAGGGTGCGAGCATGGCTTATCGTTGGTTGTCTGCCTCTCTTTTCTCCCGTCTCGGTCCATTGTTGAGCAGCCGGATTATCGATCCGACCCACCGTATCGAGCGGAGTTTGCGAAGCTTCTCGAAGCGCACGCCAATCCACCGGCGATTTTCGAGAGCATTTGGCGCGGTGCTATTCGCCGGCATGAGCGTGGTCCTGCTGGGGACTAACGAGTGTCAGTCCTGCAGGCCGGTATGGAGTGTTGTTCTGGGGCCAACCGTTGGGAACCTCCTCGTCGATATATTTGAGGCCAATCTGCAGACGCGTGGTGTTGGGCATCCGAAGTTTCTCGGGACGAATGGACAGTCGACCGGAACGGCCAGCTTTGTGGGGAACTTCACGGCCGTGACAGAACCTTCGGGAACCTATTTCGCGTTGGTGCGCGCGGCGGACTGCTCTCTGGGACTGGTTTCGGGAACTTCGGCACTGGATGGCACAGCCAACGTACAGGGGCTGATCGTGCACTACGAACGTGTGCTGCACCAGCGCGCAGGTTTGACTACGACGGCAGATGTTTATGCGGGCGGGTGTGCCGGAAGCAACCTTGGAATGACCACGCGCCAGGCCGTGGTGGTGGGGAAGACAACCAGTGGTGACGTTGTGGTAGCCGCTGTGAGCAACTCAAGTACTAATGCCGTGTATGTGGGCATTCTGGCACCGGCCCTGACCACTGGAACATTTGCTCCCACCGGATCGTTGCCTTATGCAGGCGGGCTGGTGACGGCGGATCTAAATGGCGACCAGAACGGCGACCTGGTCGTGGTGAACTCGCAGGGAGCCCCATCCAGCCCTACGGTCAATGTGCTTCTGGGTAATGCAGACGGAACATTCCAGAGTCCGGTGAGTTATGCCATTGCAGGAAATCAGTACTCCGTAGCGGCAACGATCGATGATGTGAACGGCGATGGCAAGCCAGACATTATTGTGGTGAGCGATGACCAGCAGATCAGTGTGCTGCTGGGCAAGGGCGACGGGACCTTCCAGCCAGCGATGAGCTTTGCTGCACCGGTGCTGCCCGGGTATACAAGCTCGGCTTCGACGCCAATCCTGAACCTGACAACCGCTGACGTCAACGGAGACGGCAAGAAGGATGTGATCTGCTCCAACGGCCTGGTCCTACTGGGAAGCGGTAATGGAACATTCACCGCAACTGCTGCGCCGGCGTTTCCATATACTTCGGCAAACCCAGGCGGCTATGGTCCGGGACTGGCCGCCGGCGACATCAATAAAGACGGTAAACAGGACATTGTGGTGGATACCGGAATACTGATCTCGACGTATCTTGGGGACGGAAGCGGCAGATTCAGTGCAAGCGCTAGCTATGCGTCGATGAACAATTCCGGGTATGTCAAGCTGACAGACCTGGACGGCGACGGCAATCTGGACATCTACTCCGGTCTTTCCAATGATGGTCTATATAGCGGTGATGACTCCGTTTATAACGCGGCGTATGTGCTGATGGGGCGAGGCGACGGGACATTTGCCGGGGCACCCAATGCGGTGAGTGGCGCGTATTCCGGTAACAATCTCGGCGATGTAAATGGGGATGGAGTCCCTGACCTGATCACCAGCGACTCTGGGCCGTCTGCTGTTTTTACCGTGCAAACCGGCACGGGTAACGGGACCTTTACCGTAGTTTCGACAGTCTCGCCTCCCTCAAGCTTCTCGCTGAGCGGTTACATCTTTACGAATGCACCGGCGAGCGCGGTGAGTGTTGTTGCGGACATCAACGGAGATAAGAAAGCCGATCTTGTCTTTGTGGATAGCAACCTGACGACGAAGAATCCTGGCGGAATGCTGATTAGCTACCCTTATCCGGTATATTTCACGGCCATCTCGAACGGGGACGGGACGTTCGCCACTCCGACGCCCTACGCATTCCCGCAGATTGCAGCCTCCAGCGGGTTCGACAATACGTTGACGGTGACCCATCTTCAGCTTGCCGATGTGAACAAGGACGGCAAGGCGGACCTGATCTTCTCCTATAACGAGACGGCCGGCGGCGCCGGGGTGCAACCCTACAACCAGGGCATTGGGGTGCTGCTGGGCAATGGCGACGGCACGTTTAGCGCGACGCCGATTCTCACCTCCAGCTATTCGGGAGCGACCGCGCCGAATCCAAGCTTCTACCCCTATGTCACCGGCATCGCCGACATCAACAATGACGGCAAGGCCGACCTGGTGGTGCTGGCGCCCAGCTTTAGCGTGGGCTCGGGAATATCCATTCCTGTGCAGGTGTATCTGGGCAATGGAGACGGGACCTTCCAGGCGCCGAAGACGCTTACGTTGAGCGCCAACGTCTACGGCACGCCCGTGATTGCTGACTTCAACAAGGATGGGAAGCTGGATGTCGCGCTGCTGGCGGAGACGGCGTCGAGCCAGGCGGAGCTGGTGATGGCACAGGGCAATGGCGACGGCACGTTCGCAACGCCTGTGATTTCCAATCTTGTAGGCGGCGATGCCATTCGCAGCTCGGCGATTGCGTCGGCTGATTTTGACGGCGATGGGCAGCCGGACATCGCTCTGTTCGAGAACTCGGGGTTCAGCGGGGTGTTCTATGGCAAAGGCGATGGCACCTTTACTTCGGTGCCGGGAACCGGGTATGTCGTCCCAAAAGACCTGCTTGCGATTTCGGCTACCAATGGCGGCGCAGCAACGGCTGTGGACCTGAACAAGGATGGTAAGGCGGACATCCTTGCCGGCTCGACCGTTTTGCTCAATGTATACGGTGCGGAGCCAAGCAGCCTGAGCCCCACGAGCATCGCGGT
Organism: Acidobacteriaceae bacterium; assembly: GCA_035550395.1. Lineage (GTDB taxonomy): Bacteria > Acidobacteriota > Terriglobia > Terriglobales > Acidobacteriaceae > Edaphobacter. The sequence goes on along the minus strand of DASZPF010000041.1, from coordinate 87,217 downwards.
TACCGGGCCGACCGGAACTGTGAGTGCGGGTTCCAATGTGACGTTGACGGCGACGGTCACGCCGAACACCGGCAGTCCGGCACCGGGCGGGACGGTTACGTTCAAGAACGGTGCGGTGGTGCTGGGAACGGGGACGGTTGGAGCTGCGACCGCAGGAGTAGCGACATATTCGACCGCAACTCTGCCGACCGGCAGCGACAGCATCACGGCGGTCTACGGGGGAGATGCGAACTTCAGCAGCAGCGCCTCGCCGGCTCTTTCAGTGATGGTGACGGGCTCTGCTGCAGTGGGAACGAGCACGGCGCTCAGCGCCAGCGCCGGCACGGCTGTGAGCGGGACGAGCATTACGTTTACGGCCACGGTGACTCCTGCTTCGGGCAGCACTATCCCCTCCGGCACAGTATCTTTTCTGGACGGCGGCACTCAGATCGGCACCGGCGCACTGAATGGCTCCGGCGTTGCGACTTACAGCACAAGCACACTTGCAGCGGGCAGCCATACAATCTCCGCGGCCTATGGAGGTGCAAGCGGATCATTCAACTCATCAACGTCGTCGAGCGTAACGGTCACAATAACGGCGCCTGCTACTCCGGATTTTACGGTAGCTGTTTCGCCGACATCGAGTACGGTTATACATGGCACTTCTGCGATCACGACAGTAACGGTGGGATCGGTTGGAGGGTTCAACTCGGCAGTTGCGCTGAGTTGCGCAGGAGCGCCCACGAATACTACATGCTCTGTTGCGACGACGCCTGTGACGCCGAGCGGAAGTGCATCGCCCACGTCGACCATCACCCTGCAGACGAGCATCCAGTCGGCATCGCTGCGGATGCCGGATCCAGGCGGGTGGATTGCACTGGCCACGATTTTTCCGGCGGGGTTATTCGGTGTAGCGCTGCTCCGACGCCGCGGGGTAAGTCTGCTGTCTCAGCTCTGCGTAGTTGTGGTGGCTGGGATGCTTCTGGCATCCGCATCCTGCGGTGGCAAGGCAAGCTCATCGACCGGCCCAACGACGGTGTATCCTTCGCCGGGAACGTACAACATCACTGTTACCGGAAATTCAGGAGGCACGGGGCATTCCGCAACCTGGGTGGTCACGATCCAGTAAGTATCTCCTGCCGTTATCGTCTGAAGACACAAACCCAGGGCTTACGCCCTGGGTTTGTGTGAGAGCTGAAGATGAGACGATTTCAGGCGAAGGAGCTGATGGCTTTGGCCTCGTCGTCCTTGACGTCGAAGACGGTATAGAGCTTGGTGATCTGGAGGAGGTCGTGGACCTTCTTGGTGAGGTTGAGGAGCTTGAGCTCTCCGCCGGCGTTCTTGACCGAGGTGAAGGCCGAGACCATCTCGCCGATACCCGAGCTATCGATGTAGCTGATGTCACCGAGGTTCAGAAGGATCTTGCGCGACCCCTTGGCGAGAACGTCACGAACGGCGTCGCGGAGGGTGACGCTGCCTTCCCCCAGGGTGATGCGACCGCTGAGATCGAGGATGGTAACGCCATCCACCTGGCGGGTAGATACTTTCATACTCATTGCGATGTGTTCTCCTTGAGGGACTAAGCTGCCGGCTGGGCCGGAGCTCGATGTTTGATCAAAGTGAGTTCTGTTCCGGGATGCAACTGGCGAAAGTGTACCTCATCCATGAATGCCTTGATGAGGAAGATGCCGCGGCCGGAGCCGCGGAGGATGTTTTCCGGAGCGAGCGGATCGGGAATGGCGTCCGGATTGAGGCCGGGACCCTGGTCGGTGATGCGGACAACGAGGGCGTCGGAGTTCGACTCAAAGGCTGCGGTAAATTGCTTGGCGGGATCGTAGCCGTGGGCGTGCATGATGGCGTTGACCGCGGCTTCGCGGACGGCCATGACGATGTTGGGGACGGTATCCTCGTCGAACCCGGCGCGGGTGGCGAACTCCTCGGCGGTCTTTTCCACCGTATTGACGCTCTCAAGCGAGGAGGGGAGGGTGAGCGAGGCGCGGCTTGTCGTGGAATCGGGCAATCGGATCACATTGAGCCGCCGAGGCGGGATTTAATGTCCGCAACGGATTGGATGCGGTGTTGATGGCAGTGTGCTTTGAGATCGCGGGCCGTGTCAAGGATATCGGCGTGGTGAGCCGCGAGAAAGGCCGCTGGGGTAGGATGCGGAGAGAGGCGGCAGGATGACGAAGCAGGCCAATGTGACAACGAGCGTCTCCGCCCTGATGGGGGCGCCGGTGGCTGACGCAAGCGGCCGGACGGTGGGGCATGTACGTGAGTTTGCCGTAAGCCCGCCGGAGGATGCCAACCACGTAGAGGCACTGGTGTTACGCCCCGCCGGGGGGGGGCGGGAGAAGAGGTCCCTGGCAGTGGTGGCTGACCTGGAACTAACGCCTGCGGGCGAACTGCGGCTGCGGGGCGATGCACAGATCGCGCCGATGCTGGGGGAAGACCGTTTCCTGATGCTGGAGCGCGACCTGCTGGACCAGCAGATTATCGACGTACACGGGCACAAAGTGGTGCGCGTGAACGACGTGGACCTGGTGTGGGAGGTGGTGAACACGGACGGCGCCAAGGGCGACTGCGGCGTGGAGCATCTGAAGGAGCAGTGCCGGCTGACGTTGCGCATCGTCGAGGTAGAAGTAGGGACGCGGGGCGCGGTGCGGCGCCTGCTGAAGGGACTGCCGAAGGCGACAGTAGACCGTGTGTCGTGCCGGTTCCGGACGACATTGATTCCGTGGGAGTTTGTGGACCTGATCGACCGCGATCCGTCGCGGCGGGTGAAACTGAAGATCGAACAGGACCGGCTGGCGAAGATGCATCCGTCGGACCTCGCGGACATTCTGGAGGAGCTGGGACCCGCAGAGCGGCAGGCGTTGTTTACCTCGCTGGATGAAGAGGTGGCGGCGGAGGCGCTGGAGGAAGTTGATCCGCGGGTACAGAAGGCGCTGACCGAGTCTCTGGACTCCGAGCACGTAGCGGGGATTGTGGAGGAGATGGATCCGGCGGCTGCGGCGGACTTTCTGGCCGAGCTCTCCGAGGAGCGGTCCGAGGCGATCCTCGAGGAGATGGACCCGGAGGAACGGCAGGATGTGGAGGAGCTGCTGGAGTTCTCCGGGAATAATGCCGCCGGCGAGATGACGACGGATTATGTAGCTTTACCGCCAGCCTCCGCGGTAGAGCAGGCGGTGACGGCGCTGAAGGACTTTGAGGGCGACCTGGCGACGCTGACCCATATCTTCCTGGTGGACGAGAAGGAGAAGCTGCATGGGCTGGTGCCGCTGGTGAAGGTGCTGCTGGCGCCGCGGGAGATGACGCTGGCGAGCCTGGCGGACGATCATGTGGTGTCGTGCGATATCCACGCAAGTGCGAAGAAGGTTGCGGAGCTGTTCGATAAATACAACCTGCGCGCCCTACCGGTGCTGGACAGCGAGAAGCGGTTGGCGGGAGTGATCTATGCCGAGCAGGTGATTGCTCAACTGCGGAGCATGAACTAGATGGCGGATGCCGCGGTGCGGAAGGACGCAGAGACGGAGGGTGGAGTTCCGGGGCAGGCAGGAGGCACCGAGCCGTTGAAGATTCTGTATGCGGCAGGGCTGAGCGAGCGGGACTCGTCGCTGTACCGGCTGTGGGCGCTGGAACGGCTGGGGCATACGGTGGTGCGGCTGAATGCGTATGAGTATGAGGCGGGGCATCCGGTGCTGCAGAAGATCGCATTCCGCCTGGCGGCCGGACCGTGGATCGAGCGTCTAAACCGCGATCTGCTGGCGATGGCGGAGCGCGAGCGGCCTGACGTGGTATGGACGGACAAGCTGCTGGGGATGAAGCCGGGGACGCTCGATCGACTGCGGGCGATGGGGATTGCGACGGTGAGCTACATGATCGACAACCCGTTTGGAACGCGGCAGGACCCGGGATGGCGGTTGTACATGAAGGACATTCCGCACTATGACCTGCATGTGGTGCAGCGGGATGCGAACATCGGGCATTACAAGGATCGCGGTGCGCGGGACGTGATCAAGATCCAGACGGCGTACGAGCCGACGATCCACTTTCCGCCGCCGGAGGGCTGGAGCGACAGGGACCGGAACCGCGAGGTGTCGTTTATTGGGACGCCGTATGACCGGAGGGGAGAGTTCCTGACGCGGCTGTGGCGGGAGTTTGGGATGTCGGTGACGGTGTCGGGGGGACTGGTGTGGAAGCAGCACCTGTCGGAGGAGGCGGTGCGGGGGATGTACCGGGGGCATGGGGAGCTGTTTCGCGACGAGTATCGGGAGGGGATCTGGCGGTCGAAGATTAACCTGAGCTTTCTGACGCATGCGAACCAGGACGAGTTTGCGCATAAGAGCTTTGAGATTGCGGCGTGCGCGGGGTTTCTGCTGGTGGAGCGGAGCGAGGGGCACCTGGCGCGGTTTCGGGAGGACGAGGAGGCGGTGTTCTTCGACGGGATGGAGGAATGCGTGGAGAAGATCCGGCGCTGGCTGCCGGATGAGGCGGGACGCGCGAGGATCGCGGCGGCGGGACGGGCGCGGGCTGTGGCGAGCGGATATCACAACGACCGGCAGGTGGGGTTGATCGTGGAGCGGCTGCGCAGGATCGTGCCCGGGGTGCAGGCGCAGGGAGCGGCGGGACGTTGATCCGGGATTTGGAGCGCGACCGGCCGGCGCGCGACGAGCGCGTGGATGTCTGCGTGGTGGGCGCGGGTGCGGCGGGGATCGTGCTAGCGGTGGAGCTGGCGCGGCTGGGGCGGCGGGTGGTGCTGCTGGAGGGTGGGGGCGCGGAGATCGAAGAAGCGTCGCAGGAGCCGTACCGCAGCGAGGTGGTAGGGCACGAGCATCGCGGGGTGCATACAGGGCGGTTTCGGGCGAAGGGCGGGACGACGACGAAGTGGGGCGGCCAGATCCTTGAGTTGGACGGGATCGACTTCGAGCGGCGCGAGTGGGTGAGTGGGAGCGGGTGGCCGTTTGCGAAGAGCGAGCTGACGCGGCACTACGAGCGGGCGCTGGAGCTGGAGGGGCTGCGCGATGTGGAGCGCGAGGATGGCGCGGTGTGGCGGAGGCTGGGAGTTGCGGAGCAGAGGTATGCAGAGCTGGAGCCGTATTTCTCGCGGTGGTGTCCAGAGCCGAACTTTGCGGTGCTGCACAGGGGGGCGCTGGAGGGGGAGAGGATCGCGGTATGGCTGCATGCGAACGCCGTAGGGGTGGAGATGGACGGCGAGCGGGTGACGGCGGTGCGGGCGAGGACGCTCGGCGGTGCGGAGGCGCGGTTCGAGGCGGAGGAGTTCGTCTTTTGCCTGGGGGCGATCGAGAGCTCACGGTTTTTTCTGCAGCCGCGCGAGGGCGGGCTGCCGTGGAACGCGTCCGGGCTGCTGGGGCGGCACTTTCAGGACCACATCGACAGCAATGCGGCACGGGTGCGGGTGCAGGACCGGCGATGGTTCCATGAGCGGTTCGACAACGTATTTCTGGGCGGTTTCAAGTATCACCCGAAGCTGAAGCTGACCGAGGCGCGGCAGAGGGAGATGCGAAGCCTGAACGCGGGAGCGACGATGTACTTCGTCAGCGAGATAGATGAGCAGCTGGCGGGGCTGAAGGTGACGGCCAAGAAGATCCTGCGGGGGAAGATGGGAGAGGTGAGCGGCGCAGAGATCGCGGGGCTGGCGGGGAATCTGCCGCTGCTGGCACGGCAGGCGTGGCGGTACAAGACGTCGCACCGGGTCTACAATCCTGCGGAGGCGCAGGTGGAGCTGCGGGTGCACTGCGAGCAGGAGCCGGAGTCGGCGAGCAGCATTGCGCTGGGGGAGGAGCGGGACTCGCTGGGGCTGCTGCGGACGCGGCTGGACTGGCGGATCTCGGAGACGGAGCAGGCGACGATCCGGGAGTTTGCGCTGCTGGCGCGGGAAGAGCTGGCAGATGTGGCGGAACTGGAGATAAACGATGCGCTGATGCGAAACGACGCGGCGTACCAGGCCCGCTGCGATGACAGCAATCACCACATGGGCGGGATGCGGATGGCCGCTTCGGCGCATGCGGGCGTGGTGGATCCGGAACTGCGACTGCACGGGACGAAGAACTGCTTTGTATGCAGCGGGGCGGTGTTTCCGACGTCGGGCTTTTCGAACCCGACGCATACGGTGCTGGCGCTGGCGGTGCGGCTGGCCGAGCATCTTGCGACACCCTGAGGGTTAAAGTTTGTGCAACCTGATCCTGCGGAGGCAGATATGTGCCTCTACAGGTTATGTTTGCTAGAGGGCCTTGGGGACAGGTATGGAGACGATTGAACTCAGCACGACGGGCAGGCGGACGACGCGGCTGGGATATGGCTGCTCCAGCCTGATGGGCGCGATGGGGCACAGGGATTCCGTGGCGTTGCTGGAGGCGGCGTTCGACGCCGGGGTGCGGCATTTTGACGTGGCCCCGATGTACGGCTTCGGGCAGGCGGAGAGCTGCGTGGGTGAGTTTGCGGCACGGCATCGAGGCCATGTGACGGTGACGACGAAGTTCGGCATTGCGCCGCCGAAGCGCCAGGGGCTGGTCTCTGTGGCGCGATCAGTGGCGAGGCCCGTGCTGCGGGCTTTGCCGGGGCTAAAGAAGGGCATGCTGCAGGTTGCGAGCAGAACGGCAGCTCCGGCGGCGAGGGCGAAGTTCAGCGTGGCGGAGGCGCAGGCATCGCTGGAGCGCAGCCTGAAGGAGCTGCGGACGGAGCGAGTGGATGTGTGGCTGCTGCACGAGGCGACGGTGGACGACCTGAAGGATGATGGCCTGCTGCGGATGCTGGAGGATGCGGTGGCGGCGGGAAAGATCGGCGCATTCGGCGTGGGGAGCGAGCGGGCGCGGGCCGAGAGGCTGATGGCGGAGCGGCCGGAGTACTGCCCGGTGGCGCAGTTCGAGTGGTCGGTGATGGACGAGACGGTGGGCGAGACGGCGAGCTTCCGCATTCATCATCGCGCGCTGACGGACAACTTCCGCAGCCTGCATGCGGCGCTGGCGGGAGATGCTGCGAAGGCCTCGCGCTGGTCGACGGAGGTGGGCGCGGACCTGCGGGACCGCCATGTGCTGGCGGCACTGATGCTGAAGGCGGCGCTTGTTGAGAACCCCGGCAGCGTGGTCCTCTTCTCATCGAAGAGTGTGCAGCATATGCAGAGGAACGCAGCTACGGCCGAGGCCGGTGAATTGGCAGAGCCGGCGCGGCGGCTGTATGCGCTGGTGCGGCGGGAACTGGACGGCGTGAAGGCTGCCATGGCGGTGGCCGGATGAAGCAGTTCTGGCGTACGTGGCGGGTGCGGATCCTGCTGTTCCTGGCGGTGCTGGGGCCGGGATTCATTACCGCCAATGTGGACAACGACTCGGGCGGCATCCTGACGTACTCGCAGGCGGGGGCGCAGTTCGGCTACACGCTGCTGTGGACGATGCTGCCGGTGACGCTGGCACTGATCGTGGTGCAAGAGATGTGCGCGCGGATGGGCGCGGTGACCGGCAAGGGGCTGAGCGACCTGATCCGCGAAGAGTTCGGGCTGCGCATCACGTTCTTCACGATGATCGCGCTGGTGATTGTGAACTACGGCAACGTGGTGGCGGAGTTCTCCGGGATTGCGGGCTCGATGCAGTTGTTCCACGTATCGAAGCTGATCAGCGTGCCGGTGTGCGCCGCGATCGTGTGGTGGCTGGTGGTAAAGGGCGACTACAAGAGTGTGGAGAAGGTGTTCCTGATCGCGAGCATCTTCTACATCGCGTATCCAATTACCGGGATCGTAAGCAAGCCGGACTGGCACGAGGCGCTGAAGGCGACGGTGACTTTGCCGGCGCGGAGCGTATGGAGCAGTCACGAGTACGTGTACATGATCATCGGCCTGATAGGGACAACGATTGCCCCGTGGATGCAGTTCTACCTGCAATCGTCGATTGTGGAGAAGGGGATCGAGATCAAGCAGTACAAGGCTTCGCGCTGGGACGTAATTGTAGGCTGCTTCTTTACGGACTTTGTGGCGTGGTTCATCATCGTGGCCTGCGCGGCGACGCTGTATGTACACGGGATGCGGGACATTGCCGTGCCGGCGGACGCGGCGGGCGCGATGAAGCCACTGGCGGGAGACTTCGCGTTCATCCTGTTTGCGGCGGGGTTGTTCAACGCGTCGCTGTTCGCGGCGTCGATCCTGCCGCTGTCGACGGCCTACACGGTGTGCGAGGGGCTGGGGTTCGAGAGCGGCGTGGACAAGGGCTTCAAGGAGGCTCCGTTCTTCTACTGGTTCTACACGCTGCTGATCGTGCTGGGCGCGGGGCTGGTGCTGATCCCGAACTTCCCCATCGTAAAGTTCGTGATCTGGTCGCAGGTGCTGAACGGGGTGCTGCTGCCAGTGATCCTGGTGTTCATGCTGAAGCTGATCAATAAGCCGGAGCTGATGGGCGAGAACGTGAACTCGACGTGGTTCAACTGGGTGGCCTGGGTGACGGCTTCGATCGTGATCGTGCTGAGTGTGGTGCTGATGTGGAACACGATCCGGGGGGGATGAGCTACAGGAGCCTGCCCTCGGAGAGCTCGCGGATGAGGCCGAGGTCGGCAGCGAGGAAGTCAAAGCTGGGCAGGGCGGCGAGAGAAGACCAGCGGACATCGTTGAAGATACGGTTGGAGATGTCTCCGGTGAACTCGCGGACAGTGAAGAACTGGAGATCGATAGTGCCGCCGTTGCGATAGCGGTGGCGCACCTGGGCGAGGCGGGGCCCGATGACGGCCTCGATGCCGAGTTCCTCATTGAGCTCGCGGCTCAGGGCCTGCTCAGCGGATTCGCCGGGTTCGATCTTGCCGCCGGGGAACTCCCACTTGAGGCTCATGGGCTGGTCGGCACGGCGCTGGCAGACGAGGACTTCGGTTCCGGCGTCTGCAGTATGGTCCTCTACGCTGCGCAGGATGAGAGCAGCGACGACAAAGCGCACGACCCTGCCGTTGCGAATGCTGCTTCCGTCCAGCCTGCGTATCCGTTCCTTCACTTGAGTGGCGCCCCGGCTAAGTGCGCTGCATACAACGTGCAACGCCCTACATTGAATAGCTTAGACGAGCGAGAGAAGGAATGGCACTCTCAAGATGGGCGGCGAGCCGTAGTGGAAACCCCCATGCCGTTGAGCTTGCTGCGGGCCTGTGTGGCCTCCGGAGAGTTGGGGTAGCGCTGGAGGAGGGAGCGGAACTCGTCGATTGCCGCTTCGCGCTGCTTGAGCATCAGGAGCGCCTGACCTTTGTGGAGATGGGAGACGGCGATCTTCTGGTTGGCAGGATAGTCGTTGAGGACATGGTCATAGTCCTTCACGGCGGTGGAATACCTGCCCTGACGGTAGTCGATCTCGCCGAGGTAGTACCAGGCATTTCCGGCAAGCTGATCGGTGGGATTGGTCTGGATGGCCTGTTTGAACTCAGAGACGGCCAGAGTGTATTTAGCGGCGATGTAATCGCGCAGGGCGGTGTTGTAGATGTCGGCGATGGGCGGGCCGGCAGGCGCAGCCGGTTGTGCGACTGACGAGGGCTGAGAGCCGGCATAAGGGCCCTGGTGAGTGGGGAAAGGTATGTCCGGCGAGGGCTTGGAGTTGTCGGCCATGGGACGGGTGCCGGCAGGCGCAGGTCCCGGTGCAGCTGCTCCCGGTACGGGGGTTACACTATCGCCAGGCTGGGCCGGCTGGTCACCTGGGGAGGCGGCCCCGCCGGCGGGCTGCGGCGCCATGCTCTGCAACGCCGCGTTGATGGATTGCTGCTGTGACTGGAGGGTCTGGAGAACTTTGTCCAGGTTGTTGAGACGGGCCTTGACCTCGTCGACGGAGTCATTCAGCGACTGCATCTGGCCGGAGACCTGATCGATCTTGGCGCCGGAGGCCTCCTGCTGCTGGCGCATCTGCTGCTGGAGGTCCTGAACGGTCACAGACATCTTATTGACGGAGTCGGCGGTCTGCTGGACGAGATCCTTGAGGACGCCCATGCGCTCATCGTTCGACTGCTGGAGGCGGGCAACGGAGTCCTGCAGCGTCTGGACCTCAGTCTGCAGCTGCACCATGTCCTTATTGACGGCGAAGGCCGGGCGCACAGCGAGGGCGGCGAATACAAGAACTGTGCAGGCGGCGATGGGGAGTGCGCGTTGCTGGGTCATACGGCGGATACCTCAGATGAAGTGGGCCCGGCGAGGTGCCGGGCCCGCAATACAAGTGTAGAGATTTACCGGTCGAGAGAGAACTGGGCACGGCGGTTTTGCTGCCAGCAGGCCTCGGTCTCGTCGGTGCAGAACTGCTTCTCCTTGCCGTAGCTGACGACACGGATGCGGGATGGGGCCACACCAGCGTTGACCAAGGCATTTTTGGCTGCGTTGGCGCGATTCTCGCCCAGAGCGAGGTTGTACTCCGCCGAGCCACGGTCGTCACAGTAGCCGCCGATGACGATCTTGACGTCGGGGTGAGCAACGAGCCAGGTTGCTGCCTTGGAGGCCGCGGTCTGGCCATCCGGACGGAGGTCGTAGCTGTCGTAGTCGAAGAAGATGTCCGGGACGTTCTGATGGAAGACCTCTTCGGAGCCCATGTCAGTGGAAGACGTCTCGGCCGGGGCCACAGGCGCTGCCGCCACGCGCACGGTGACGCGAACGTTGGCCTCGGCCGTGCCTCCGTCGCCTTTGGCGGTGAGGTGGAAGTTGGTCGATGTGGAGGGTGAGACGGTCTGCGTGCCGTTGACCGGGACCTGACCGATGCCATCGATGGTGACTGTGGTGGCATCCGTAGTGCGCCAGTTGAGCACGACTGACTGGCCGAGATCGATGGCCAGTGGGTCTGCGGTGAGATTAGCGGTTGGTGCAGGGGTGGGCGCCGCGGTCGGCGCTTCGGCCGCCGGAGCAACGGGAGCGGTCTTCTTGTGGCATCCTGCGAGGGCTACGACGCCGAGGGCCATCCAGAGTGCGGCGCGCGAAGAGCGTCGCACGGAACGGGACACGGCGGGGAGGGAGTCAATCATCGTTATGTCTCCTGCGTTAACCAAGGCTTCGAAGGTGAGATTTTGCGACGGCTCGTCGGGCCGCAGCTGATGTCGTTTCTATGGTACTGAGAGCGAAGACAGTGATGCAGGGTTCAGAAAAGGGTGCACCGTGCGAGGCAACAGGGCCTAAACCGGGCGGATAAGTCATTTCCAGCTCCAGTTAGGCATATCCGCTCCGCCTCCGGTGAGGGGATGCTGCCCGGTTCCATCGGACAACATGCTGAAGATCCGGCTGTGGTCAGGCTTGCTATCGGAGGAGCAGGCATAGACGATGTGGCGGCCGTCGGGCGACCAGGAGGGGAAGTCGCAGCGGCCGGTGTCATGCGTGAGCTGGACCCAGCGTTTGCTGGCGATGTCGATGACGTAGATGTCCTGTCCACCGGGAGCTCCGGGACCGTACTTACGGTCCCAGGCGAAGGCGATGTACTGGCCGTTGGGAGACCAGGAGGGCGAGGTGGCGTAGCCTCCGTCGGTAAGTTGCTGGATGCCGGAGCCGTCGCTGTTCATGATGTAGAGCTGCGGAAGGCCGGTGCGGCCGCTGATCCAGGCGATCTGGGCGCCGGAGCGAGGATTGTAGGTGGGCGAGACGTCCGGACCACGCAGATGGGTGATCTGCCGCGCGAGGGAGCCGCCGGCATCGGAGATCCATATCTCCGGGTCGCCGGAGCGTGAGGACGAGTAGGCGATTTCGCGGCCGTCTGGAGACCACGTGGGCGTAATGTTCGTTCCGCCGATCTCCGGGAACGCGACGAGGCGGCCCAGCAGCAGGGAATACATGCGAATCTGGAAGCCGTTGCGGCCGAGAGACTCAAAGGCGATGCGGGAGTTGTCCGGCGAGACACGCGGGCCCATGGAGATGGTGCCGAGATGGGTGACCTGGTGCTGGTTGGCGCCATCGTAGTCCATCATCCAGATCTCTTTGTTGCCGCCGGCGGATTTGACGTAGAAGATTTTGGTCTCGGCGATGCCTGGCAGACCGCCTCCCAAGTGGACGATGATCTCGTCGGCGAACTGGTGGGCGATCTGGCGGGCAGACTCCTCAGTTGGATCGCCGGCGTACTGCTTGGCGAGGACCTGGGGAAACTGGGCATTCTTGGCATCGAAGAGAAAGCCATTGACGATGATGCGGCCACCGACGACTCCAAAAGAGCCGAAGGCGAGGAAGGCCGCGCTGGAGGGAGGGCTGGCATAGCCCTGGAGCTGGACCTCGGAGGGCGCTCCGGGTGTGCCGGATGGCAACATGCTCTTGGAGACGAGGTCAAAGATACCGGCGTTTGCGAGGTCGGCGTACAGGGTGGTGTCGAAGACGGTTTTGGTGGATGCGGTCTGGGGATCGGCGTTGGCCGGCTTGAAGTCGGTAACAGCGATGCGGATCTTCGCAGCACCTGTATTGGTGCCGGTAAAGACATTGTCCTGAGCCGGGAGACGAGGAGCGAGGCAGGCAGCAAGCGCGAAGAGGGCTGCGAATGCTGGAAGAAGACGATACGGACGGGAGAGGCGAGGTCTTAAAAACGATCGCTCCATGTACTCCATGTTAGACGCTCATCAGGAGAGCGTGGTTGTGCACAGGTTTATTGACGCTGGGGAGGATCAAAGTAGTACGTGACATTGATATGGCTGCCGGCATAGGCATCCGGCAGCGGAGCAAAGTTGCCGATGCGCCGGACGGCGTTGAGCGCGGTCTGGTCCAGAGTAGGGTCTCCGGAGGGCTGGGCGATGCGGACGTCGGTGACGGAGCCATCGCGCTGGACTTCAAAGGTGATGTAAACACGGTGGCCGACGGCGGCAGGATCGAGCATGCCGGTATACCACTGCTGCGCTACCTGATTTGTGAGCTGCTGTACATACCAGGCGAAGCGCAGGCCAAAGCCTGGATCCGGGGTGCCCACACTGACGTTGCCGAAGCGGGTCTGGGCGGTGGACATGGCCATCTGCGGTGCAGGGGCCGTGCCGGTGGGCGCCTTATTAGGCTGCGGGGGAGCGGGCTGGGGATGGAGCGGCGGCGCGGGGTGGGGTTTCTCGGCCAGCTTGGGCGGTTTGGTGGACTTTACAGGGATGGGGATGGCGTCCGGTTTGGGCTCCGGAGCGGCCTTAGGCGCGGGTGGGGTGGGGGCCGGCGAAGGAGTTTCGGTGGCGAGAACGGATTCGGGGCTGGTGATCTGCTTTGGCGGCAGAGGGATCTGGCTGACGAGGGTGGCCTGGATGGCTTCGGCGGAGCTGCCTGCTCCCCAGTTCTGGCCATGATGGAAGATGAGGCCTGAGGTGAGAGCAAGGGCCAGCAGCAGAGCATGCAACAGCAGAGAGCCCACGAATCCGCGGCCGAAGGGGTCAGCTGCGGGGCGCAGCGAGCGTGTTGGAAGGACGGATGTCAAAGCTGCAAGTTTTCGCGGCGAATCTCAAGAGATGCAGACGTGGGTGCGCTGCTTCGGAGAGCATTTTTCATTGCGCTGTGTTCGATGAAGATTCGATGGGCTGGGTGACGATGGAGATATTGGTGATGCCGGCGCGCTTGACGGCGTCCATGACGGAGGCAAATGCGCCAAAGGGAACGCGCTCGTCGGCGCGGACGTAAATGACGCGCTTGGCGGGATCGGAGCTGGACTGGCTGCGCAGCTTCATGGTGAGGTTATCGAGGTTGATGGGGGTGTCGGCCCCGCCGGCCTGCAAAAAGACGTTCTGATTGCGGTCGATGGTGACGACGGTACGCTGCTCGGTGAGCTGCTGGACGGAGCGGGTATGGGGGACCGCGACGTCGATGCCGGACTGCAGCACCGGCGCGGTGAGCATGAAGATGAGCAGCAGCACGAGGACGACGTCTACCAGTGGAGTGATGTTGATCTCTGCCAGCGCGGTCTGGGTGCGGGAGCGGCCGCCGGTATTGACGGTGAAGGCCATGGTTAGAAGGCCCTCCGGCGGGGTTGGGTAACAGGTTCTTCAGACGGGGGGGGCGGTGCAGTGGCCGGATTAAGCATGGCGGCGTTCTCAATGGCGTTGAGAAGCTCGCGGCCGAAGTCGTCCATGCGTGCGGCAAAGTCGCGGAGCTGGGCGGTGAGCTGGTTATAGCCGACGACGGCGGGGATAGCGACGGCGAGGCCAGCAGCGGTGGTGATGAGCGCCTCAGAGATTCCGGGGGCCACTGCGCGCAGGGTGGCGGCACCGGCGGTGCCGAGGCCGTGGAAGGCATCGATGATGCCCATGACTGTGCCGAAGAGGCCGATGAAGGGTGCAATCGCGGCGATGGTGGCCAGCCAGGTCATGCGCTGCTCCATGTTCGTGAGCGCTTCGGAGCTGGCGGTGAGGGCGGCACGCTCAAGGGCAGCGGGATTGCGGGGAAGGCCGCGGCCGCCGGACTGGCGCTGATATTCGTCGTTAATCTCGGTGAAGACGGGGACCAGCGGGCTGGGCTGGAACTGCTCAGCAACGGCGGCGATTTCGGAGAGGCGGCCGGATTTGCGGAAGGCGCGCAGGAAGCGAGTGCTCTCCTTGCGGGCGCGGGAGAAGTATCGCCATTTGGAGAGCATGATGGACCAGGAGAAGAGGCTGGCGATGAGGAGCAGGATAAGGACGGCGAAGGCGACCGGGCCGGAGTTGCGCACCATCTCCATGAGTGCAGAGCCGGGCGCGCCGACGGGGACACTGGGCGCGGCGGGGATGGAGTCGTCCTGGAGCAGGAACAGGATGAGTGCAAGCGGGGAGGACGGGATGGGCGCGGTCATTGTTGCCATTGTAAGACGCGAAATGGGGAGAAAATGGGGTGGGAACCGGCGGTGGTACGGGGAAAACTGCAGAAAGAAGGCGTTTGGGGACGCCGCTTTCGGGCGTTTGCTATGCTCGCGATAACTGGTGGGTGAGGCAACGATGCTGCTGGAGCTGCGGGCGGAAAACTATGCGGTGATCGACCAGGCGGTGGCGAGCTTCGGGCCGGGGTTGAACCTGCTGACAGGTGAGACGGGCGCGGGCAAGTCGATCCTGATCGACGCGCTGGCGCTGCTGCTGGGCGGCAAGGCGTCGAGCGACATTGTGCGGCACGGCGCGGAAAAGGCGGTGCTGGGCTGCGTGTTCGAGTCGACGCCGGGTGCAGCGGCGGTGCTGGACCGGAACGGCATTGACGCGGAGGCGTTCTCGGACGACATCCTGCTGCGGCGCGAGATCGGCGCGAATGGCAAGGGACGGGTATTCATCAACAACCAGCAGGCGACGGTGGCGGTGCTGCGCGAGCTGGCGCCGGAGATCGGGCTGATCCATTCGCAGGGCGAGACGCTGGGGGCGTTCGACCAGGCGCAGCAGAGGCTGCTGCTGGACCGTTTCGGCGGGATCGAGCTGGAGCGGGTGAGCGAAGCGTTTGCGGCTTGGCGTGAGACGGTGGAGAGGCTTAAGGAGCTCGAGTCGAGCGAGCAGGACCGGCTGCGCATGGCGGACCTTTGGCGATTTCAGGCGAAGGAGATCGCCGAGGCGCAGATTGCGGGTGCGGATGAGGACACGAAGCTGGAGGCGGAGAAGCGCGTGCTGGCGAATGCGGAGAAGCTTTATACCGCGGCGATGAATGCGCATGAACAGCTCTATGAGGGCGAGGGAGCGGCGGAGACAACGCTGGCCGCAGCTCTGAAGCAAGTGGAAGAGCTGGCAAAGTATGAGCCGCGATTTGCGGAGGCAGTGCAGCAGCTGGCAGGTGCGAAGGCAGCGGTGGAGGATGTGAGCGCGACGGTGCGGGACTTCGCGGAGGGGACGCAGGCTTCGCCGGAGCGGCTGGAAGAGATTGAGGACCGGCTGGCTGCGCTGGACCGGCTGAAGCGTAAGTATGGTGCGACGCTGGCGGAGGTGATGCGGTTCGGCGAGGAGTCGTCACAGAGGCTGGCAGAGGTGGAGAACCGCGACGAGATGCTGAAGGAGCTGCGCGCGCGTGTGGCGAAGGATGCGGCGGAGTATCGCGCGGCTGCGAGGGAGCTGAGCGCGGCTCGCGCTGCGGCGGGAGAGAAACTGGAGAAGCTGGCGACGGCTCAGATCAACGACCTGGCGATGAAGGTGAGCTTCCGGGTGGAGGTGGCTGCATTTGAAGACGAGTCGGCGTGGACTGCGGTGGGCTGGGACCGGATCCAGTACCTGATTGCAACGAATGCAGGCGAGCCGCTGAAACCGCTGGAGGAGATTGCGTCGGGCGGCGAGATGTCGCGCGTCATGCTCGCGCTGAAGGTGACGGTGGAGGAGAGCTTCGCGGCGGGTGTCGCGAAGACCAAGAAGAAAGGTCCGAGGGCGGAGTTGCCGACGCCCCGGATGCTGGTGTTCGACGAGATCGATATCGGGATCGGCGGACGCGCGGCGGAGGCGGTGGGCAAGAAGCTGAAGGCGCTGTCTAAAAGACAACAAGTCGTATGCATCACGCACCTGCCGCAGATCGCGGCGTTTGCGGACCAGCACTTCGTGATCGAGAAGACGGAGAAGGGCGGGCGGACGCGGACCACGATCCGGCGGATGGAGGACGGCGAGCGCGCGCGCGAGGTGGCGCGGATGTTGAGCGGGGCTAAGCTGACGGAGGCGAGCCTGGAGAACGCACGGCAGCTGCTGGTGGCGAGTCGGTAGGGGTGGTGCAAAATCCTTGTGCCAAAGCTTGCGAAGCGAGAGTAGAATTCAGCCACTTCGGGCGACCGGGGTAAAAGCAGGCTGGTCGTTCCCGGGTGCAGCACCTTGAGGAGGAGACCATGGCGAGCCAACCAACGAAGTGCGCACACATGGCGTGCACGTGCACTGTTCCCGCGGGAAAGAAATATTGCTCGACTCACTGCGAGGACGCAAAAAGCATGACAACCCTGAGCTGCCATTGTGGGCATCATGGTTGTGACGAAAAAGCATGAACGAGGCAAGATGACGGCGGCGGGTGCGGCGCATTTGTTTAATGCAATTTAAACTCGCCGGTTGAACGCCCACCGCCGTCCGATTTTTTGCGAGCGTAGCCTGGGCTGGGGAGTGTCGATTTCCCTCGCGGCGGGTGATGAAATCCACCACATTTCCCCGGCACCCGGAAGGCAACACAGGGCCTCGGTTTCCTGTTCCGGCCGGGGCTGGACACGGTATACTAAAGAGCGTGACTACCCTCACCGCGGACGCCCCCAGTTCCAGCCGCAATCATGCGGCCCCTTCTACTAAACGAGTGCTGTTACTGAAGCCCAGAGGCTTCTGTGCAGGCGTGGTGCGGGCGATCGATATCGTGCAGATTGCGTTGGATACCTTTGGCGCGCCCATCTACGTGCGCAAGGAGATTGTGCACAACAGTTATGTTGTCAATGACTTAGCGAAAAAGGGCGCAATCTTCGTCAATGAACTGGACGAGGTGCCGGAGGGGGCGCGGGTGATCTACTCTGCCCACGGGGTTTCCCCTGCGGTCCGAGAGCGGGCCAAGGAGCGGAACCTGAAGGTGGTCGATGCGACCTGCCCGCTGGTGACCAAGGTGCACCTGGAGGCAGTCAAGTTTTCCAAGCAGGGCTACTCGCTGGTACTGGTGGGACATCGTGACCACGAAGAGGTGGAGGGTACGCAGGGTGAGGCCCCTCTTGTGACTCAGGTGGTTTCGACGGTGGAAGAGGTGGAGGCGTTGGAGGTGCCGGACCCGAACAAGGTGGCATACCTGACGCAGACCACGCTGTCGCTGGACGAAGCGAAGTACATGATTGAGGCGCTCAAGAAGAAATTCCCGAATATCGCGGGGCCGGCGGCGCAGGACATCTGCTATGCGACCGAGAACCGGCAGGTAGCAGTGAAGAACGTGGCACATGAGGCGGACCTTGCGCTGGTGGTGGGTTCAAGAAACAGCTCGAACTCAAACCGGCTGGTCGAGGTTTCCAAGAACATGGGAACGAACGCGTACCTGATCAACGGTGCGGACGCAATCCAGCCGGAGTGGCTGGAGGGAGTCAATACGGTAGCTGTGACAGCTGGAGCATCAGCACCTGAGGTGCTGGTGCAGCATGTGGTGGATTATCTGCAGGAGATGGGCTATGGGTCCGTGGATGAGGTGGAGGTGATGCCGGAGAATGTCCGGTTCGGCCTTCCGCCGGAGATCGTCCAGGCCATTGCTTCGGCCCCGCCCGCACGTCCATAAGACGCAATCCGTACGAGGGCCGGTGACGAATGAGCCCAAGCGTATTGCGATTTCCGGAGTGGCCAGGCGGAGCAGTCAGTGCCCGGAGAATTGCAGAGAGTTGAAAGACAGATGAGCACATTTCCACGGAACCCGAAGGCGGCGCCGGTGCAGCCTCGCTATGGACGCATGGACGTTGGCCTGGGGCAGGTGGCCGATGCTGTCGGACGTTCCGCAGACTGGCTGCTGGGGCTGCAGCATCCGGAAGGCTACTGGTGCGGTGAGCTGGAGGCGGACTCGATGCTGGAGTCCGACTACATCTTCATGCACACGCTGCTGGGCACGGGCGATCGCGGCAAGATGGAGCGCGCGGTCAACGAGATCCTGCGCCATCAGAACGCCGATGGCGGTTGGGGTATCTATCCCGGCGCCGGATCCAACATCTCGCTCTCTGTGAAGGCTTATTTTGCGCTGAAACTGATGGGATGGTCGGCGGACCATCCGGTGCTGGCCAAGGCGCGTGAGTGGATCCTGGCTCACGGCGGTGTGGTGGAGTGCAACACTTTCACCAAGATCTACCTCTGCTTCCTGGGCCAGTACGAATATGACGCGGTCCCGGCGGTCCCGCCGGAGCTGATGACTTTTCCGAAGTGGTTCTACTTCAACATCTACGAGATATCGTCCTGGTCGCGCGCGATCCTGGTGCCGCTCTCGATCGCGTACGCCAAAAAACCCTTCAAGAAGATTCCCGCCGAGCAGGGCATTGACGAGTTGTTCGTCGGCGGCCGCGCGAATGCGAAGCTGCACCTGAAGTGGGACACACGGCAGCCGATCAGCTGGCGCAACTTCTTTTTGGCGCTGGACCGTATCACGCATTGGTTCGAGCGGGTACACATCCGGCCGTTGCGGACTGTAGCTTTGAAGAGGGCAGAGCGGTGGCTGCTGGAGCGCTTCGAGATGTCCGATGGGCTGGGCGCGATCTATCCGGCGATGATGAACTCGATGATTGCGATGGCCTGCCTGGGCTACACCCAGGACGATCCGCAGTTCATCCGCGCAATGGACGAGTTCGAGAAGCTGGGCATCGACAATCCGCACGGCGAGCCTGGGTATCCGACGCCAACCTTCCGTATGCAGCCGTGCGTTTCTCCGGTGTGGGACACGGCGCAGGCGGTATTTGCGCTGGGCGAGGCGGGCGTGCCGGCTACGGACCCACGTCTGTTGAAGGCTGCTGACTGGATGCTGGCCAAAGAGGTCCGGCACAAGGGCGACTGGGCCGTCAAAGTAAAGGATGTCGAGCCCGGCGGATGGTACTTCGAGTTCAATAACGAGTTCTACCCGGATGTAGACGATTCCGCGCAGGTGCTGCTGGCGTTGGGCCATGTGCGCAATCCGCGAGAGCGGTACCAGCACGAGGTGTCGCAGCGGGCGATCGAGTGGATCTTCGCCATGCAGTGCAGGAACGGTGGATGGGCGAGCTTCGACCGCGACAACACGAAGATGATCTTCCAGTACATTCCGTTCGCGGACCACAATGCCATGCTGGACCCGCCGACGGTGGACATCACGGGCAGGGTCCTGGAGATGCTGGCCAGCTACGGCTATACGCGGCGCGATCCACGGGTGGAGAAGGCCATCCAGTTTGTGCTGCGGGAGCAGGAGTCCGACGGCAGCTGGTTTGGGCGTTGGGGAGTGAATTATCTATACGGCACCTTCCTGGTGCTGCGCGGGCTGGAGGCCATTGGAGTCGAGAACAACGAGCCGGCGGTCCAGCAGGCTGCGGAGTGGATCCGCATGGTGCAGAACTCCGATGGCGGCTGGGGCGAGAGCTGCGGCAGCTATGACGATCCGACGGAGAAGGGCATCGGGCAGAGCACACCTTCGCAGACGGCCTGGGCGGTTCTGGGGCTACTGGCGGCGGGCGACACGCGGTCGGACTCGGTTGCAAAGGGAGTTCGCTGGCTGATCGAGAAGCAGGCGCCGAGCGGTGCATGGGACGAGAAGGCGGAAGGCCGCAACGGTGAAAGTGTTTACACCGGTACGGGATTCCCGCGGGTGTTCTACTTGGCGTATCACCTGTATCGGGACTATTTCCCGCTGCTGGCGCTTACAACGTACAGGCGGGCGATGGAACGGGAAGTGAACACGCAGTAAGAGATCGGAAGGGCGCGATACGCGCCGGGATATTGGAGAAGGAGAGTTATCGGATGGCAGTGCCTGTTTCGCAAGCATGGACCGTCGCAACCTATGTGCTGAAGCAACGGCTGCAGGGGCGCAAGAAGTACCCGCTGGTGCTGATGCTGGAGCCGTTGTTTCGCTGCAACCTGGCGTGCGCGGGCTGCGGGAAGATCCAGTATCCGGCGCATATTCTGAAGGCAGAGCTTTCGCCGGAGGAGTGTTTCAGGGCGGTAGAAGAGTGCGGCACGCCGATGGTGGCGATCCCGGGCGGCGAGCCTCTGCTGCACCCGAGGATGCCGGAGATTGTGGCCGGACTGGTGGCGCGCAAGAAGTACGTTTACATGTGCACCAACGCCCTTCTGCTGAAGGAGAAGCTGCACTTGTTTACGCCGAGCAAATACCTCTCTTTCTCGGTGCACGTGGACGGGCAGAAGGAGCACCACGACTTCTCGGTGTGCCGCGAGGGCGGTCATGACATCGCGATGGAGGGTGTGCGGGCCGCAGTGGCCGCGGGCTTCCGCGTAACGACGAACACGACGCTGTTCGACGGCGCCGATCCGAACAGTGTGCGTGCGCACTTCGACGAGCTGATGGCGGTGGGTGTGGAGAGCATGATGGTCTCGCCGGGCTACACCTATGACAAGGCACCCGACCAGAAACACTTCCTGGGCCGCGCGCGGTCGAAGAAGCTGTTTCGCGCGATCCTTTCGAACCGTAAGAAGACGTGGCGCTTCAACGCGTCACCCATCTTCATGGAGTTCCTGATGGGCCGCAAGCATCTGACCTGCACCCCGTGGGGGATGCCGACGTTTTCGATCTTCGGCTGGCAGAAGCCGTGCTACCTGCTGCAGGATGGCTACGCCGACACCTTCCAGGAGTTGATGGAGACGGTAGAGTGGCAGAACTACGGGACAGAGAGCGGCAATCCGCGCTGCGCGAACTGCATGGTGCACTCGGGATATGAGGCGAGCGGGGTGAATTACACCTTCGGCTCACTGAAGGGGCTGCTGGAGACGGCGCGCGCGATCTTCTTCGACACCTATGCTGATGACGGCGCGATGAAACTGCTAAGCGAGTGGAGGCCGGCGCACACAAGCCCGCTGGTGCAGATTGCGGCGAAGCAGGCTGCGGAAGATTCGGCGCTGCAGAGCGTCTCAGGAGACTAAACGATGAGTACGCAGACGCAGGAGGCGGCAAAGATCGACCAGCTTTCGCATGCCACGCCCGATGAGATAGAAGTGGCGGCAGGGCGAGAGCGCGAACAACTGGAGGGCTGGGTGCCGACGCTGGCCAGTGACGCTGAGGTTTGCGAGGCCCTGGAAAAGGCATTTGACTATCGCGGCGACATCACGATCACGCGTAAGGACGGCACTGCGGTCCAGGGGTATCTCTTCGACCGGCGGACAGGCGCGACGCTGGCGGATTCCTATGTGCGCGTGATGCCGGCGAGCGAAGCCGGCAAGGTGAAGATTGCGTACTCGGAGATTGCCGCCCTGGCCTTCACCGGCCGCGACACTGCGGCAGGCAAGACGTTTGAGGCATGGGTGAAGAAGTACTGGGAGAAGAAAGCAGCCGGCGAGAAGAACATCCAGATCGAACCGGAAAAGCTGGACTAAGTCAGGGCGAAACGAAATGCATGCGGGCCAAGCGCCCGCATTTTCTTTGGGACGGGATGCGAGTTTTTCTGACAGGCGCAACGGGTTTCGTCGGCAGCCATGTGGCACGTGCCTATGCCGCACAAGGTGCGGCGCTGCGGCTGTTGACGCGGAACACCAGTTCGCAGAAGGCGATTGAGGGACTCGCTGCAGAGGTGGTTGTCGGCGATCTGCGAGAGCCGGAGGGGCTGCGTACGGCGCTGCGCGGCTGCGATGCGCTGGTGCATGTGGCAGCGGATTACAGGCTGTGGGTGCGCGATCCCGAAGCGATGTATGCGGCCAACGTGGAGGGCACGCGGGAGCTGCTGCGCATTGCGCGTGAAGAGGGGGTGGCTAAGGTCGTCTATACGTCCAGCGTGGCGACGATGGGCTTTAAGTCCGACGGCAGCATCGTGGACGAGGCGACGCCGGTCGGGATCGCGGACATGATCGGGCACTACAAGCGGTCGAAGTTCCTTGGAGAGCAGGAGGCGATTGAGGCGGCGCGGTCGGGGCAGCACGTGATGATCCTGAACCCGACGACGCCGATCGGGCCGGGCGATGCCAAGCCGACACCGACCGGGAGGATCATCGTCGACTTCCTGAATAGAAAATTTCCGGCGTACGTGGACACCGGACTAAATCTGGTGGACGTGGGCGAGGTTGCGCGGATGCATGTGGCGGCGCTGGGTCGTGGGACGCCGGGCGAGCGTTACATTCTGGGCGGCGAGAACCTGACGCTGAAGCAGATCCTGGACCGCATGTCTGCGATCACGGGACTGCCGTCTCCGACAATGAAAGTCCCGCACGCTGTGGCGATGGCGTTTGCGTTCTTCGACGAGACCATTACCGGCAAGCTGCGCGGCAAAGAGCCGCGTGCGACGGTGGAGGCGGTGCGCATGGGAAAGAAGTACATGTTTGCGTCGTCGGCCAAGGCGGAACGCGACCTGGGCTTCAGGATATTGCCGATCTACAACGCACTGCGGGCGGCGATCGAGTGGTTCGTTGCGAACGGCTACGCGCCGCCGTTTGCGGGCGGGGCGCGATGATAGCCGTCATCGCTGCACTGCCACGCGAGGTTGCCGGGCTGGTGAAGGGATGGGAGAGGCGCGAGGTTGCGCGCAATGTGTTTGTCTGGCGCCGTGGCGCGTCGATTGCGGCGTGCGCGGGCATGGGGCAGGGCAGAGCAATGCTGGCGTGCGAGGCGGCGATGACTGCCGCACCGATGAAAAGGCTGATCTCGGCGGGACTGGCTGGAGCGTGCGATCCGGCGTTGCGGGTGGGGGATGTGCTGCGGGCATCGGTAGTGATTGATGCAAGGACCGGCGAACGGCTGGATGCTGAGGGCTCGGTCGGCGGTGCGGTTCTAGTGACGGGCACCGGGATTGCGACCTCCCGCGAGAAGCGGCGGCTGCGGGAATCCTACGGCGCGTCGGCGGTGGATATGGAGGCGGCAGCCGTGGCGCGCATTGCTCGGGCTCATAGGATGGAGTTTCGCGCGGTGAAGGCAGTCTCGGATGAGGTGGAGTGCGAGATGGAAGGACTGGAGAGATTTGCGACGGCCGACGGTCAATTTCGCGAGGGAGCCTTTGCGCTGCATACGGCGCTCCGGCCGTGGATGTGGAGCAGTGTGATGGCGCTGGGGCGGAACAGCGCCCGTGCTGTCCGGTCGCTGAGTGAGGCGTTGCGCGCGGAGATAGACTGAGGTTCTGGAGAGACGATGGCAAGTGCAGTGAGCGATGGGAGGGCAGCGGCGAAGGCGTCAAAGCTGCCGGAGACGATGCGTGCGGCGGTGTATCGCGGCGTGGACGATGTGCGTGTGGAGACGGTTCCGGTGCCGCTGAATGCAGACGGGAGCATTGATCCAGGTGAGGTGCTGGTGCGCATCGATACCTGCGGTATCTGCGGAACGGACCTGAAGAAGATCCACACCGGGTCGCATTCAGCGCCGAGGATCTTCGGGCACGAGATGGCGGGCACGGTGGCGATGGTGGGCGCGGGCGTGACGCAGTTTGCTGTGGGTGACCGCGTGATGGCGTACCACCATATTCCATGCGGCGAGTGCTACTACTGCCGCAAGCAGACCTTCGCGCAGTGCGAGACGTACAAGAAAGTGGGTTGCACGGCGGGGTTTACGGCGGCGGGCGGCGGGTTCGCGGAGTACATCCGCGTGAGTGACTGGATTGTAGGCACGCCGGAAAAGACGGCGGGGCTGATTAAGGTGCCGGATGACATTCCCTTCGAGCAGGCCGCGTTCATCGAGCCGGTGAACACCTGCTACAAAGCGGTGCGGATGTTGAACCTTCAGCCGGACGAGACGGTGCTGGTGATGGGGCAGGGGCCGATCGGGATTCTGCTGGCGGCGCTGGCGCATCGCACGGGAGCGACGGTGCTGACGAGCGATCTGTATGCTGAGCGGCACGCGGTGGCGGCGAAGTTCGGGCTCGACCAACCGCTGGATGCACGAGGCGACGTAGCGGCTGCGGCGAAGGCCGCGACGCAAGGGCGTGGCGCCGACGTGGTGCTGGTCGCAGTGGGTGCGGACGCGTTGATCCGCACTGCGATGGACGCGGTTCGGCCGGGCGGCCGCGTGATGCTGTTCGCGTCGACGCAGCATGGCGAAGCGCCGTTCGATCCGGCGGCGGTGTGCATGGACGAGAAGACGCTGATGGGGTCGTACTCGGCGAGCGTAGATGTGAATGATGAGGTGGCGGAGCTGGTGTTTGCGGGGTATCGGGACGGCAGCTTCGACCTGACGCAGCTGATCTCGCATCGCTTCGGGATCGAGGATGCGGTTGCGGCGATCGACCTGGCGTCACATCCGCAGGCGGACTCGATGAAGATTGTGATCAGGCCGTAGCGGTGGCGAAGATGAGTCCTGAGTGTGTTGCCGCATATCAGAAGGAATGTATTCTGGCGCAATGAACTCCAGAGGCTTGCCTGCACGGTTGCTCTACGCGGCCATCACTGCGCCCGTGGTAGGTGTGGCAGTTGTTTATGTGACTGTGTGGCTGCTGCCATGGCTGCAGCGGCTGTATGGAGTTCCCAGTCCGCCTCCGGAGACGGAGGCCCTCTTTCGCGCGGGGCTTGAGGTGGCGATTTTCGTCACCGTGCCGGCGTTTCTATGCGCGCTGACGATGCCCTGGAAGCGCAGGCGACATCGGCGAGGCAGGAGATGGAGGCTGGCGGTTTCGGGCTTGATCGTCGTTGCATCATCGCTGGCCTTCGCCGGTCTTGGGCACAGTCTGATCTACGATCTGCTGTTCGCGGCGTGGCTGAGTTACACGCTGGCGCTCACCTTTGTCCGCTATGGCCTGGTGGATCAGCAAAGGGTCGGTGGGCGAGTTCCAGCGGATGAAGACGATGCCGCGGCCGACGAGTGAGTGGTAGATCGAGTTCAAACGGCGAACCGATCTTCGCGCGAGATTTGACCTCGCTTCCGAGCGCCGACTAGACTCGTCATCGGCGCAACGAGGTAACTGCACCGTGAAAGAGCGTCGTCCGCTGGACGCCAGCGTGCAAGGCCGCGCCCAAGAAGAGGAGTGCTGAACCGATGCTGGATGCAAACCGGCTCTTTCCTGCCGATCCCAAGGCCCGCGCTGTCGCAGCCAAGCTATACGAAACCGTCCGCGATCTGCCGATCATCTCGCCGCACGGACATACGGACCCACGCTGGTTTGCGGAGAACAAGCCGTTTCCCAATCCGGCGGCGCTGTTCATCCAGCCGGACCACTACATCTTCCGGATGCTGTACTCGCAGGGAGTAAGCCTGGAGTCGCTGGGGATTCCGCAGGTGGATGGCAAGGAGCAGGCCGACCCGCGTGAGGTGTGGCGCATCTTTGCCAGGTACTACTATCTGTTCCGTGGCACGCCGACGCGTCTGTGGCTCGACTATAGCTTCAGCACGCTGTTCGGGCTGACGGACCGGCTGTCGCCCGAGAATGCGGACGAGTACTATGACACGATCTCGCGTAAGCTGGCCACGCCGGAGTTCCTGCCGCGCGCGCTGTTCGACAAATTTCGCATCGAGGTGCTGGCGACGACAGATGCTGCGGTGGATTCGCTTGAGTATCACCAGGCGATTCAGGCCTCGGGGTGGAAGGGCAGGGTGCTGCCGACGTTCCGTCCGGATGCGGTGGTGGATGCCGAGTATCTGGGGTTCCAGGACAATCTGAAGAAGCTGGGCGAGGTGTCCGGCGAGGACGTCTCGACGTGGAAGGGCTACCTGAACGCGCTGTGTTCGCGGCGGGCGTTCTTCAAAAAGAACGGCGCGACGGCGACGGACCACGGTCACCTGACGGCGCAGACGGCGGACCTGCCGCTGGCCGAGGCGGAGAAGCTGTATGGCCGCATCTTCTCGGGCAAGATGCAGCCGGGCGACGTGGAACTGTTCCAGGCGCAGATGCTGACCGAGTTGGCGGGCATGAGCGTGGAGGATGGGCTGACGATGCAGATCCATCCGGGCGCGGTGCGGAACTACAACCCGCAGGTGCTGGACAAGTTCGGGCGCGACAAGGGCGCGGACATCCCTTCGCCGACGGAGTATGTTCGCGCGCTGCGGCCGATGCTCTCGAAGTACGGCAATGAGCCGAACCTGACGATCATCCTGTTTACGCTGGATGAGACGGTGTTCTCGCGCGAGTTGGCTCCGCTGGCCGGACACTTCCCGAGCGTGAAGCTGGGGCCGCCGTGGTGGTTCCTGGATTCGCCGGAGGGGATGATGCGCTTCCGCGAGACTGCGACGGAGACGGCTGGCTTCTACAACACGGTCGGCTTCAACGACGACACGCGTGCATTCCTGTCGATCCCGGCACGGCACGACGTTGCACGCCGGGTGGACTGCGCGTTCCTGGGGCGGCTAGTGGCCGAGCATCGGCTGGATGAGGACGAGGCGTTCCAGGTGGTGCAGGACCTGGCGGTGAACCTGGTGCGGAAGGCGTACCGGCTCGGGTAGGGTACCCTCCTCGCCCCCTAAAAAATATCAAAATATTCAAACGGAAAGACTTGAAGGCATGTGTTGAAAATAGTTTAGTTGAGAGATAAGCCTCCTGGATTCAATGCGATACGGCCATATGTTCTCAAAATATTGAAAATAGAGAACATATAGCGGGATGTTAAAGAGAGTCGAGGAAAAGACAGAAGGCCCAGCGCTCCTGCGCGTGGGCCTTCGATGTTTTCCTGAACTACTTCTATTCTACCAGTCGGGACAAAACTCCTATGCCAACTTTATCCGGATTGAGATGAGGGAGATAGGTGGTTCTGGGGCTTGACATGATCCTGAGGCCATTAGGATGGAGGCTGTGAGCGGGTTCTCGAAGCGGACTGGGTGGGATACGGGGGAGAGCGGCTTTGCAGCGGCGGTACGCGAGGCGCGCACTGTCGCGAAGCGTGAGGGCCGGCGGTTGTGGGACCTGACGGTCTCCAATCCGACCCGATGCGGGTTTGTATATGACACCGATGCGCTGCTGGCGCCCCTGTTGGATGCGCGGGCTCTGGTGTACGAGCCGGAGCCATGCGGGCTGGCGACGGCGCGCGAGGCGGTGGCGCGATATTACGCGGGACATGGGGCGCATGTCGGCGCGGATGAGCTGGTGCTGACGACAAGCACCAGCGAGGGCTACAGCTTCCTGTTCCGGCTGCTGTGCGATGCGGGCGACGAGGTGCTGGTGCCGGAGCCGAGTTATCCGTTGTTCGACTTCCTGGCGGACCTGGATGATGTGCGGCTGAGGCCGTATCCGCTGTTTTACGACCATGGGTGGTGGATGGACCGGGCGCGGCTGGAGGCGGCGATCACGGAGCGGACGCGCGCGGTGATGGTGGTGCATCCGAATAACCCGACGGGGCACTGGACGGGTGAGGCGGAGCGGCAGTGGCTTACGGAGCTGTGCGCGCGGCGGGGGCTGGCCCTGGTGGCGGACGAGGTGTTCCTGGATTATCCGCTGGGCGGGCAGGGACGGAGCTTTGCGGCGGGGGAGCAGGCGGCGCTGACGTTTGTGCTGAGCGGACTGAGCAAGATCGCAGGACTGCCGCAGATGAAGGCGGCGTGGATCGCGGTAAAGGGGCCTGAGGACGCCAGGCGGGAGGCTCTGGCGCGGCTGGAGGTGATTGCGGATACGTTCCTGAGCATGAATGCTCCGGTGCAGCTGGCGATGCCGCGGTGGCTGGAGGGGGCAGGTGGGATCCAGCGGCAGATCGGGGAGCGGGCGCGGAGGAACTACGCGACGCTGGGGCGGATGGCGGGGGAGCATCCGGAGCGTTTGCAGGTGCTGGATGCGGACGCTGGATGGAGTGCTGTGGTTGTGCTGCGGGGATGGACGGGCGAGGGAGAGCTGGCGGAGTGGCTGGTGCGGGAGCGTGGCGTGGCGGTGCATCCGGGCGCGTTCTACGGAATGGCGGAGAAGAACCGGGTGGTGGTGAGCCTGATCGGGGCTGAGATGGAGTTCGAGGAAGGCATGCGAAGGGCCATCGGGCTGTGATTTTCCTGTGGGGAAGCCGCGATCCGCAATGAACCTCAGGAATAAACAAAATGGCACTTAGGCTTGAGTAAAGGTTTAGATAGCCATCGCAAATTATTCAAAATAATAATTTCATGTCAGGAACGGGTTGGTGACTCGTTCGTCGCCGATGGTGGTGTTGGGGCCGTGGCCGGGGATGACGACGGTCGAATCGGGCAGGGCAAGGAGCTTCTGGCGGATGGAGCGGAGGAGCGTGGCGGTGTCTCCGCCGGGCAGGTCGGTACGGCCGACGGAGCCTGCGAAGAGGGTGTCTCCGGCGATGAGCAGGTTGTGATCGGGCAGGTGGAGGCAGATGCTTCCCTGGGTGTGGCCGGGGGTGTGGATGATCTGACCGGCGATGGGCGGCTGGGCGGAGTCCGGGGCCGAGGCGATGGCGATGATGCGGCCGTCTTCGAGGGTGTCGTCGGGCGGGGGGACTTCGGGGGTTGGCATGCCGAGCCATGAGGCCTGCAGGTCCATGAGCTTGACGAGCTCGAGGTCGCGTGGGTTGTAGAGGATGGGCGCTCCGGTGAGGGCCTTAAGGCGGGCGGCGCCGGCGATGTGGTCGATGTGGGCGTGGGTGATGAGGATCTGGACGACACGGAGTTTGTGGCGCTGGAGTATGGCGAGGATACGCGGTATATCGTCGCCGGGATCGATGACGATGGCTTCGCCGGAGGACTCGTCGCCGAGGATGGAGCAGTTGCACTGGAGCATACCGACGGGGAGGACTTCGTGGATCATCGGGCGGATTCCTTGAGGGCGGCTACTTTGGCTGTCTGAGATGCGGGAGCCGGGGCGGCGGCGTCGACGGGCGCAGGCATGAGCGCGGCAAGGCGGTCGTACTCGGCGGGGGTGATGCGGAGGAAGGAGCCATGGCGCATGCCGGGGGGAAAGCTGATGCGGGACAGAGCGTCTGTCCAGTGGACGAGGTCGGTGGAAAAGAGTGCGCCGTAATGCTGACCCTGGGTGTAGTGATCGTAGTAGGCAAGGTAGCCGGCGGGTGAGTCGTCGATGGCGGCAACAGGGATGATGGCGGCACCTTCGGACCATGGCTCCGAGATCGGCTGGCTGATATTGGACCAGGGGCCTTCGAAGGATGGGCCGGTGGCTGTAAGGAGGTGTTTCTCGAGGGGAGTCTTGCGCTCGTCCTTGAAGATCATGGTGAAGGGCGCGGAGGGGGACTGCGGCGGGAGGATGGTGGCGTCGATGACGGAGTAGCCGGGATCGAAGAAGAGGCGGGCCGGGGTGAATGTGGCGAAGTCGGTGGTGGTGGTGGAGAAGATACGGTGGTTGAGGCCGTTGTCGCCGGAGGTGTCGCCGGAGAAGCGGCCGGGGATGGTGGAGGCCCAGAGGATGAGCCAGCGGTGGCGATCAGGCTCATAGTAGAGTGCCGGGGCCCAGACGTTGCGCGCGCCGGGCTGGGCGGCCATAACGGGCAATTCGCGATGTGGCGTCCAGTGGACGAGGTCTGTGGATTCGGAGTAGCCGATGTTGGCGGGGTCGTACCAGGCCCACGTCCAGACCATACGAACGGAGCCGTCCGGGGCGCGCTGGAGGAAGGGATCGCGCATGAGCTCCCCGGGAGCAGTGGGTGGGACGACGGGCTGGCCGGCGTTGACGAGCTGCCAGTGGTAGCCGTCCCGGGAGATCGCGAAGACGACGCCGAACTGGCCGTTGCCTTTGAATCCCGCGAAGAGCCACGCGGAGGAGGGCGTGGTGGGAGCAGGTGGTGAGGAAGGCGTGGGTGCGATTTGAGCGAAGGAGGCGGCGGAGAGAAGAAGCGCGGTTGCGAGGGAGAGCGAGCGGGTGAGGACGGCGGAGAGCATCGACCTCGATTATCGGCGCGGGGATTGGCGTTGAGCAAAGAAAAATGCGCGGGCCGGAGAGGCCAGCGCATTGATTGAGGCGGAACGGAGAGGGAGTTCGAGGAAGCTATTTCTTCGCCGGTGTGGACTGCTGCGTCTTTTCGCCGGAGAGGACAGAATGGGTGGTACTGGTCGAGCGGGCGAGCAGGACAGTGAGGACGAGCGAGAGCACCATAAAGATGACCGCACCCCAGGTGGTGAGGCGGGTGAGGAGGTTGGCGGCTCCACGCGGGCCGAAGGCGGTCTGTGAACCCTGACCGCCGAAGGCGGCGGCGAGGTCGGCGGACTTGCCCTGCTGAAGCAGGACGACACCGATGAGGAAGAGGCAGACGATGACGTGAACGGTAACGAGGATGTAGATGAGCATGTGCGGTGCGTGACCTCAGAAGCTAAAGTGCGGCGGCTGCATGCCGCGCGGCCGGCTGATCCGGCCGAGATGTGTGGATGGTGCGGAGGAGGGGACTTGAACCCCTATGGAGTTACCCGCTAGCACCTCAAGCTAGTGCGTCTGCCAATTTCGCCACCTCCGCATGGAGCCTGACGCACGCGAATGTGGAGCGGCAGGAGCGAAACATCCGAGGGTCAGTATAGCATTCGGGATCGCGAGCAGAGAGGCTGCGCGAGTTGTGGCTGTGGCTAGCGGAAGTGGAGGACAATGCCGGCGGAGAAGGTCTGGAGGGTGTGGTTGGCGCCCCCGGTGAGCTGGCCTGTCCCGTACTCGATGCGGGCGGCGACCTGGTCGGTGGCGAAGGGGATGTCGGCGCCGAACTGGGCCTGATAGGCGAAGGAGCCGGAACGGCTGGAGCTGGTTCCGTTGTTGGTGCCGACGCCTCCGATCTCGAACTGGAAGTAGGGATCGACGGGGATCGGGGCGCCTGAGCCGTCGATACGGACGCCGACGAGTCCGCCGAGGATCTTGTTGCCGTACTGGGTGGAGTTGGCGCTGTTCTCGACGAGGAGGCGGGCATCGAGGCCGAGGTGGATGGGGCCGGGGGTGGGATAGAGGACGTAGCCGCCGAAGGTTCCGCCGAGTGCGGTCATGCCGCCGCTCTGTGTGGGTGGGGTTCCGTTGCCGACGCCGAGGCCGGAGTAGTGGCCGGCGCTGAACATGGCGTAGAGGGAGAGGTAGGGGCTGTAGTTGTTGTAGCGCGGATACACGGGGCGCTGTGATTGCGGCGGGTAGTCCGGCCGCTGTGGAGGGTACTGCGGCGGGGGATAGGAGGGAGGAGGATAGGGTGGGGGTGGAGGCGGGGCGTATTGCGCGGACGAAGTGAGGCCGGATGCGAGCAGGAAGAGACTGAGGCAGAGTGCGAAGAGATACGAAGGAGGGAGAGGTCGGTTCATATGCAAAGGCCTCGCGCGCGAGAGGCAAAATCTATTCGAGATGAGATGCTGTTTTGCCGCAGCTCGCTGATGGAGCGAGGCGGAGCGATGACGAGAGACGTGCATGGGCGCGACAGGCATCATTCTTCGATGTCACTGACACGGAAGAAGGGCCAAGGTTGCGCTTGTAGGAGGGGATTTGGTGGGCAGTGAGGGACTCGAACCCCCGACATCCTGCTTGTAAGGCAGGCGCTCTAACCAACTGAGCTAACCGCCCATGTGTTCCGCGGCAGCTATCAGTTTATGGGAGCCGAGGTGGGGGCGCAATGGCGTCGGCGCGGCGAACGGGATGTTCCGGGCTTGCCATACGGCGCGCAGTAAACGAGCATTCAAGAGATGGTGCGATTCAGCCTATACCTCCTACTGGGTGCGCTGCTGCCAGCGTGGACATATGCAACGGCGCAGACGGATGTGCAGAGATTACTGCATGAAAACTCCAGGGATGCTGTAGCAGTGGATTCCGATGCAGACGGGTTGAGTGATGCGCTGGAGCAGAGGCTGCTGGAGCAGTTTCTGCCGACGTTCCTGATTGCGCGCCACGACTGTGCGGACGAGCCGAGCGAGTTTCGGCCGGGGCTGGCGGTTCCGACGGCGGTGCAGGAGGATGGAACGATCTACGGACAGGTGTTCCCGGCGAAGGGAGTCGGCGGGGATTCGCCGGCGGAGGTGGAGATTCACTACTACCACCTGTGGCGAGTGGATTGCGGCCCTCGCGGACACGATCTGGATACGGAACATGCATCGGTTCTGGTGCGGGCGACGGAGAGAGACGAGACGAAGTCGAGCTGGAGGGCGATGTACTGGTATGCGGCTGCGCACGAGGACACGGTGTGCGACGTGAGCCAGATTGCGAGGGCAAAGACGCTGCACGCGGTGGACCACGGCGCAAAGGTGTGGGTGTCAGAGGGCAAACACGCCTCGTATCTAAATGAGGAACTGTGCCGGAGAGGCTGCGGTGCGGACCGTTGCGAGGATGTCGTTCCGTTGCATGTGGCAAGGATCGTGAATCTGGGCGAGACGGGGCACCCGATGTCGGGCTCCGTGTTTATCTCGTCCCGGCGCTGGCCGCTGGCGGTGAAGATGGAGCGGTCGGATTTTCCCGGGGACGCGGTCGCGCGGCTGGAGGCGCTGCCGGCCACCGACATTGCATGGTTCCATCCGGGGCGTCACCCGACGCAGGCTGTGATTGCAGTGAGCGGTACGACGGGCGACGCGATTGCGCTGGGAGGTAGAGACACGAATGCTGCGCTGGCGACGGCGGGCGATTCGACGGACACGGCGCTGTCGGTTGCAGAGGACTCGACGAGCAATGCGCTCGGGAAGAGTTATCGCAAGACAATGCACGCGCTGGGGGCGGCGTCGCGGGGTGTAGGCAAGGCGTTGGGGGCAACGAAGTAGAACGGGGCGAGACTAAGCCTCGGAGACGGATGGTCCCGAGGAGCCGGCCGGGGCAGTGATCTGCAGATACTGGTGGTACATGCGCGCGCGCCAGTGGAGGATCATACCGAAGGCCAGAACGAAGAAGATGGCCCCAGTCTGGGTGATGGAGAGGAATTGGTCAAAGTAACTGTGCGCGGCGACGCGGACGATGGCGAGCACGATGACCACGAGGAAGAAGGCGTTGGAGCGCTGCATCATGACGTTGTCGCCGACCCGGGTGAGACGCGAGGTGCGCAGCAGCGGCCAGGCAAGGACGGTTGCGCCGAGAAGAAATGCTCCGAGTCCCCAAAGCCATGGGATGCGGCACTGCGGTGCGATGAACATGGAGAAGCCGGTGGCCATGCCGAGAGGCGGAATGAGAATTTTGCGCGCGGTGACGACGCTGCGGCCTTCATGAACGCGCCAGATGAGGACTCCGCAGGCTCCGACGAGCGATGCGAGGAGCGAGAGTTCCTTGGGGGAGATCATCCCCTTAATTATGCCGCAGCAAGGAGCCTGACACTAATTTGCGACGGTGACGCGCTGGAAGATGACGGACTGCCGGTCGGAGTAAACGAGTTTCCATTGAGGCATCAGCGGAAGGACAGAGCTCATGGGTGCGTCGCGCGAGAGAAGGATGAAGGAGATGCGGTACTTGTCGAGCAGCACGCGCGGGTCAGTCTGCAGGGTGGCCCAGTTGCCGAAGTCCGGAGTGACTCCGGTCTCGTCGTAAGGATCGCCACGACCGTCGATGAAGACAGGGTGATCAGGTGCGGCCCAGATGAGGTAACCGCCCGAGGTCCAGTCGTTGAGCATGTTGCCTGTGAGGTTGTGAGAGTGGATGAAGTTGACGGCAGTGGCCGGACTGCCGGCCTGGACCTGCGCGGCAAGGTTGGCTGGTGATGGAAAGGCGAACCAGCAGACGAGCAGAGATGGCAGGATGAGAACGAGGTTGGGGACCGGGCGGTCGCGTTCCGGGATGTACTTGTCCCATGTATCGGCGAGGAGCCGGCAAAAAATAGGGGCGACGAGAATTCCGAAGGCGAAGAGCAGGCGACGGTGGCTGCAGGCAAGGTAAGTGCCGGCGGCGAGGAAGAGCAACTCGTCCAGATACAGCGGAGTGCGGCGCACGATGACAAGCAGGACAATTGCGGCGACCACGGCGAAGAGTGCGAGGCCGCGTGTGTCCGCAATGGAAAGTGGCTGCCATTCAGATACAGCACTAACGACGACGGTGATTTCGCCGAGGGCATGAAAGGGATACAGAACCAGGCGGAAGCCCGTGGGATTGAGCAAAAGAGCGGGTACGGAAAGCGCCAGGGAGAACGCGAGTGCGCGGCGCGAGGCCGACTGCCAGTGACGAGCTTCGAGCAGGCCGACATGGAATGACAGGAAGGAGGAGAAGAGCAGGATGACGGCCAGGAGCAGGCCAAGGGAGAATGAGCCGTGGCAGTTGACCCAGAACGCGAAGAGGGGAGGGAGAGCGTAGAACCAGCGCGGGCTGCGCGTCCGACCGAAGTAAAGAATGAGCAACTCGGCGATGAGGAAGAGGTAGCCGATCATCTGGGGGCGGACGGAAAAACCGATGGTAGCGAAGAGCCAGATGAGGAGCGCTCCGGCGAAGCTTACCTTGGCGTTGGCGGAGTAGAGCGAGCACAGGGCGTAACCGGCGATCAGGATGGCTGAGGACGTGAGGCAGAGCCATAGCATCAGGCCGGAGTATCCGCCGAGGTGGTAGGCGATGAAGATCGAAAGCTGGGCCAGCCACTCATGCGGAACGGTGGGGTGGTGATAGGCGGTGAAGGAAAAGGTATCGAAGAGTGGAATGTGGTGGGTAGTGAAGACGATCTCTCCGAGCTTGAGATGCCACCACATGTCGGGGTCGTCGAAGCGGCCACGGACAGTGAGACAGGCGAGAACGGAGAGCAGGGAGGAGATCGCGACGGGAAAGGAGAAGACCCGCCGGAGAATTGAGGTGGTGGCAGGCGGTGCGGCCGAGGCTGAACTGAGCACCGCCGTGCTCACGCGAGTTCCAGCCGGGGCGACTCGGGATCCTGATCAACGTCCTGGCCGGCGCTGCGGAGCAGGCGATGGAGATAGGCCCGGGAGATCTGCAGGCTGCGCGCCGCGAGGGTCTTGTTGCCGTTATGCTCGCGGACAGCGTTGAGGGCGAGCTTGATCTTGTAGTCGCGGAGCTGACGCTCGAAGGAGCCGGCCGGGCGGAAGTCATCTATGCCGACGACGCTGTCGTCCTGGAGATGCTGGGGCAGATCGTCGAGGGTAATGTTGAGGCCGGTAGAAAGGATGATGGCCCGCTGCATGACGTTCTCGAGCTCGCGGACATTGCCAGGCCAGGCGTAGGACTCGAGCGCAGCCATGGCCACCGGGTCGACAGAGGTCATCGGCTTCTGGTAAAGCTCCGAGTAGTGGCGCAGGAAGTGCATGGCGATGAGAGGGATGTCCTCGCGGCGCTCCTGCAGCGATGGCGATTCGATACGCATGACGTTGATGCGGTAGTAGAAGTCCTGGCGGAAGCGGCCCTGGGCGACCATCTCGCCGAGATCGCGGTGTGTTGCGAAGAGAAGGCGGGCGCGCAACGGGACAAGACGTGTGCTGCCGAGGCGGGAGAACTCGCGCTGCTGCAGGACGCGGAGCAGCTTGACCTGGGTGGAGAGCGAGAGGTCGCCGATCTCGTCGAGGAAGAGGGTACCGTCGCCGGCCTGCTCCAGATAACCGACGCGGGCACCGACTGTTCCGGTGAAGGCGCCTTTTTCGTGGCCGAAGAGCTCAGCCTCGATGAGGGTCTCCGGGATGGCACCGCAGGAGACGGCAATAAAAGGCTGACCGGCCCGGCGGCCGAGGTTGTGAATAGCGGAGGCGATCAATTCCTTGCCCGTGCCGCTCTCTCCGGTGATGAGCACGGAGGCGTCGATACTGGCGACGCGCCGGACCAGATCGTAAACCTGCTGCATCTGGGCGCTGGCGCCGATCATGCGATCGCAGCCGGGGGCGCTCTCTTTGCGCTGCTGAACGGTCTCGAGGGTGCGGCGGAGGGAAGAACTCTCCACTGCGCGCTGCACCATCGCCTTGAGATCCCGGATGGAAGGCGGCCGCCTGAGGTAGCCATAGGCACCGGCCCGGACGAGTTCGGCAGCAGTGGAGCGAAGACTGTCCTCGGCGAGGAGAATGACCACAGCAGATTCGTGGGATTCGATGATCCGCGTGAAGCACTCCACCTTCTGGCTTAAAGGGGTCTGCCTAGGCTCGAGATCCAGCAAAAGAACATCGCACCCGATCGAGTCGAGCAGCCGGCTGACGCCTTCTTCCGAGGACTCCAGCTGAACTTCGAACTCTCTGCCAAGTGCAGAAGAAAGCAGAGGTTTAAGGGCTCGATCTTCCGAGTGCAGCCCGATGCGGATCATCGAACAACTTCCTCCCGTTCCGGCAGAGCTCGCTGGGTAGGTTCCATCTCCCGGGAACAGCTCTGCTTCAGGCTTTTCGCCGCCGAAGAGTAGAACTGGATCGTAGTCGACCGGCTGCTCAAAGTCGAGCGTATTTGCAGACGGCTGGGCACCAAGGTACGGCTGCATCTTTCGCGGGATTGGCGGCGTGCTTGCCATTGCCGATGCTGTACGTGACGAGATGAAGCTATCCCATGGCCGACGAAGAGCGGGGCAGCTGGCATAGCGTCTATATACGAGAGACTGTGCAATTCAGCAGCCATTTGCAGTTCGCCTGAAATGCTTTGTAATGAATGGGATGTGTTGCAAGACGACCGCACAGCGCAATATTTTGCGCAAATCCCCCTGAAAACTGCTTCCGACTGAGCGTGATCAGCCGGCCATCCCTTCCGGGAAAGAGACTGGAAGCGGCCCGGTGGCCGGGTGTAAATGACGTGCATCAGTCAGGAACACGGGATGTAAACATACGGGGACACCCATTTTGCATAATTGCCCTGTAAGCTGCAGATACAGCGGACTCCCAGGGCCACATACTTTGGATCGCGAATTGCTTAGCTGTATTAGATAGGCAGCTCGCGGAGAAGGAATTGGGAATGCACTCGATTGCGTGGTGGCCGACCGTCATCGTTCTGGCAACGGCGACTGTGACGGACCTGCGCAGCAGGCGTATCCCGAACTGGCTGGTGCTGCCGTTCATGGTCCTGGGGGTTGTCGTCTCCGGGGCGCTGCATGGTTGGCATGGAGTAGGTCACAGTCTGGGCGGGCTTCTGCTGGGCGGGCTGTTATTCGGCGTGCTGGCGGTGATGGGCGGAATGGGGATGGGAGACGTGAAGTTATGCGCCGCCATCGGAGCCTGGATCTGGTCGCAGCAGCTGATAGTGGCTCTGGTGGTGACAGGAATCGCAGGCGGAGTGATGGCCCTTCTGTGGGCATTGTTTGGAGGCTTTCTGGGCGAACTATTCAAGGGTACGGGAGATTTGATCTTCGGAATTAAGGACCGGGGACTGCAACCGCATCCTGAGCTTGTGCTGGAGAATCCGCTGACGCGCAAGATGCCGTATGCACCGGCGATCGCGATCGGCACATTGATTTCTTTTTTTTCGCGTTAGGGCTTGAAAACAATGAGAGGTGAGTGCGCCAATGTCAGTAACGATCAAGCCGCCTAAAGAGACTGAAGTCCCGGAGAGTTGGCAGACCATGAACACGAGCTCGAGCAAGGCACCGGACGTATTAGGCAGCAATGTTCTGTCGGTCGCGTTGATTGGACCGGCGGAGGCTCGCCGGCGTTCGATCGCAACAGCTCTGGCGAGCCTGCAGGGAAGTGCAACGAGGGAGTTTACCGCCTATCCGGACCTGGACGATGTGCCGCGCCTGCTGGAGACGGACTACGACGTCATTATTGTGGAGCTGGACTCGAATCCGGAGTATGCGCTGGAACTGATCGAGACGATCTGCGGTGCAAGCCCGGTGACGGTGATGGTGTACTCCGAGCAGGTGTATCCGGAGATGCTGGTGCGTTGCATGCGCGCCGGAGCGCGTGAGTTCCTATCGCATCCGGTGACATCGACAACAATCGCCGAGGCGATGGTGCGGGCATCCGTGCGCAGGCCAGCGGGCCGTGCGCCGAAAAAGACTGCGGGCAAGCTGCTGGTGTTTGTCGGGGCCAAAGGAGGCTCCGGCGTAACGACGATTGCAAGTAACTTTGCCGTGGCGCTGGCGCAGGATTCCGGCCGCAGCACTGCGCTGGTGGACCTGAATCTGCCGTTTGGGAATGCGGCGCTGGACCTGGGGCTGACGGGTGCGTATTCAACGGCCACCGCCCTGATGAATGCAAACCGGCTGGATTCGAACTATCTTTCGACGCTGCTGCTGAAGCACAGCTCCGGACTCTCCGTATTGGCTGCACCCGATCGCTACGCGCCCGTGCATCCGACGCAGGAGGCAATCGAGAGGCTGCTTGCAGTAACGCGGCAGGACTTCGATTACGTGGTTGTAGACGCGGGATCGCGATTTGACTCCGCCAGCAAGGCGCTGTTTGAGGGCGGTTCGACGGTGTACCTGGTGCTGCAGGTGGGCATCTCGGAACTGCGCAATGCCAACCGGTTGATCTCTGAGGTATTTCGCAAAGACGGCGTGCACCTGGAGATCGTGCTGAACCGGTTCGCGTCGCGCTCGCTGAGCATAGACGAGGCAAGCATCAACAAGGCGCTGACCATGCCGGCGAACTGGAAGGTGCCGGGCGATTTTGCGGCGGTGCGCAGTGCGCAGAATACGGCGACGCCTTTGGCAATGGAAGACAATGCGGTTTCACGGGTGATCAAGCAGATGGCGCGGGCGGTGTATGGACCTCCCGAGCCCCAGGAAAAGAAAAAGAAGTTCACTTTGTTTGGATAAGGAACTCGGGGGCGGAGACACGTGGAACAAGACCTGGAGAAACTGAAAACCGATCTGCACCGCACGCTGCTGGCGAAGCTGGACCTCGAGAAGCTGTCCCGGGTGAATTCCAGCCAGGCACGGCAGGCGGTTGCAAGCATGATCCACGAGATCGTGGTGAGCCAGCGTGTGCCTCTGAGTTTCGAACAGCAGGAGAAGGTGCAGGACGACCTGCTGGACGAGGTATTCGGCCTGGGACCGCTGGAGCCTCTGCTCAACGATCCATCCATCTCCGACATCCTTGTCAACGACAAGGACCACGTGTTCATCGAGCGCGGTGGACTGTTGCAGCGGGTGAACACGGCGTTCCGTGACGATCGGCATCTGCTGCAGATCATCGACCGCATTGTGTCCCGGGTGGGTCGCAGGATCGATGAGTCGACTCCAATGGTGGATGCACGCCTGCCGGACGGCTCGCGCGTGAATGCGATTATTCCGCCGCTGGCTCTGGACGGGCCCGCGCTCTCGATCCGCCGCTTCGGCACCGGACCGATATCCCCGAACCAGCTGGTGGCGCTGAAGAGCATCTCTCCGGAGATGCTCGAGACGCTTGCAGCGGCGGTGCGCGCGCGCATCAGCATCCTGATTTCCGGCGGCACAGGCGCAGGCAAGACGACTCTGCTGAATATGCTGTCACAGTATATTCCGAAGAATGAGCGTATTGTGACCATCGAAGACGCGGCCGAGCTGCAACTGGCGATGGAAAACATTGTGCGCTGCGAGACGCGGCCGCCGAACATTGAAGGGCAGGGCGCAGTGCGTCAGCGACAGCTGCTGATCAACAGCCTGCGTATGCGCCCGGACC
The DNA here is from genome assembly GCA_035550395.1 of Acidobacteriaceae bacterium. Lineage (GTDB taxonomy): Bacteria > Acidobacteriota > Terriglobia > Terriglobales > Acidobacteriaceae > Edaphobacter. The sequence continues at coordinate 47,499 of DASZPF010000041.1, read as the reverse complement.
GCATCATCATCGGCGAGGTGCGCGGCGAAGAGGCGTTCGACATGTTGCAGGCGATGAATACAGGCCACGAGGGATCGATGACAACGATCCACGCGAACACGCCGCGCGATGCGCTGAGCAGGCTTGAGTCCATGGTGGCCATGAGCAACCTGAACCTTCCCGAGCGTACGGTGAGGCAGCAGGTTGCTTCGGCGATCGCGATCGTGGTGCAGGCCTCGCGCATGAGCGACGGGACCCGCAAAGTGACAAGCGTCAGCGAGATTACGGGCATGGACGAGAACGTGCTGAGTATGCAGGAGATCTTCCGGTTCAACCGTAAGGGCGTAGGGCCGGACGGTAAGGTCGTCGGGGCATTTGAGCCGACGCAGATCCGCCCGAAGTTTCTGGAGCGTCTGCGGATCGCGGGTATCTTCCTGCCGCATAACATGTTCGAGCAGACGATGGAAGTGGGCTAGGAAGCCGGGGGAGGAGCGATATGTTGATCGCGGTGCTGGTGTTCGTCGGCGTATTCGCCGTGATAGGGCTGCTGTTGTTCGCCTTTGCCGGAGGTTCGGGCGACTCCAAGCAGACGCTGGCGCATTTGCAGGCTGCTCTTTCTACGAACGCCCCCATTTCGGGTGAGCAGGCGATCGATGTCCGCAAGACGGAGCGCTTCAGCGCGATCCCGTGGATGAATCGCCGGCTGCAAAATGTGGAGATTGTGCCGCGGCTGGGAATGCTCCTGCGCCAGGCGAACCTGAACTGGACAGTGGGTGGCCTGATTCTGATGGTGGCCACAGCCACAGTGATTCCGGCCTACCTGGTGTACCTGAGAACCGAGGCGCTGATCTTCGGGGTCATCGTCGGGCTGGTATGCGGTTATCTGCCGATCGGTTATGTGCTTTACCGGAGGACCAAGCGATTCAATGCGTTTGAGGAAAGCCTGCCGGAGGCGCTGGATCTGATGGTGAGCGGCCTGCGCGCAGGACACAGTCTGGTGGCCGCGCTGCGGCTGGTGGCACATGAGGCGGCTGATCCCATCGGTACGGAGTTCCGGTTGTGCTTTGAGGAGCAGAACTACGGGCTAGAACTGCGCACCGCACTGGAAAACATGGTGACGCGCGTTCCATTGCAGGACCTGCGCATTATGGCGACCGCAGTGCTGATCCAGAAGGAGAGCGGCGGCAACCTGGCGGAGGTGCTGGAGAAGACATCCCAGGTGATCCGCGAGCGCTTTAAGATGAAGCGCCAGGTGCGCGTGCATACGGCTCAGGGCCGCCTGACGGGATGGATTCTTTCGCTTCTCCCTCTGGCGCTGGGTTGCGGGCTCTACCTGATCGATCCGAAGACGATGAGCATTCTGTGGACACGGAAGATCGGCCAGGAGCTGCTGGCCCTGTCGGTAGTCATGACGATCGTGGGTGGGCTGGTCATCCGCAAGATCGTGAATATGGAAGTGTGAAGGAGAAGCATGGGACTGGCAACATTCAGCTTTATCGTAATCTTCGCGCTCATTGCCAGCGCCGGGATGCTGCTGTTCTATCGTGAGGCCATGCTGCAGCGGCTGTCGGATGTGGTGAACCCGCGTCCGAAGCGGACTGATCTTCTCGGGACGATCCAGCAGACAGGCACCTCAATCGGCGGTATCGTCGGCAGTTTCGACCGGGTGGTGCCCAAGAGCGCCGCTGAAAAGTCGATTGTGGAGAAGCGCCTGGTCCGGGCAGGCTATCGCAATGAGAATGCCGTTAAAGTCTTCTACGGTGCGAAGGTAATTGTGCCGCTGGTGCTATGCCTTGTGGCTATCGTGACCGGCGTGGCGAGTTACTCGCCGTTTTTTGCTTATGCTGCTTCGCTGGGAATCGGGTTTATCCTCCCGGACTTCTGGCTGGGCCGACGCATCAAGATCCGGCAGAAAAAGATCCGCAAGGGATTGCCGGACGCATTGGACTTCATGGTCATCTGCATTGAGGCCGGTCTGGGCATTGACCAGGCGACGACACGCACGGCGGAGGAGTTGGCGCTGGCGCATCCTGCAGTCAGTGACGAACTGGATGTGCTGGTGCTCGAGCAGCGTGCGGGACGGCCGCGCGCCGATGCATGGCGAGGGTTCGCAGAGCGGACGGATGTGGATACGGTACGGGTCCTGACAACGGTGCTGATTCAGGCCGAGCAGCTTGGGACAAGTATTTCGAAGACGCTGCGGGTCCATTCGGAGAGCCTTCGTACGCAACGGCGGCAGCAGATCGAAGAGCAGGCGGCCAAGACCAGTGTGAAACTCGTATTCCCACTCGTGTTCTTTATTTTTCCATCGCTGTTTCTGGTGACGCTGGGCCCCGAGGCCATCATTATGTCGGAAGCGTTCAAGACATATTTCCCCCACTAGAAAGAAAGGAGGTTTGACATGAGCACGATTTCCATTATCCGGATTGTTGCCGGTGTGCTGTTCGTAGTGATTCTGCTGTTTCTGATTCAACGCCGCCGTACCCGGGTCCAGTAAGTCCGCAGCGGAGTGAAAGGACAGCCCGCGGAGAAGGATCCTGTGTGAGCGCCGACTGGCAGAAGGCTGAAAGGGATTGACTCCCGATCTTGCTCACACCGATTCCAACAATCGCGGACCGTCCGTGAAAAGTTTTGCGGAATCCGGGAACGCCGTCAACTGTTTTTGATTTGCAGGGGAGTGCAAAAGATATTGTCAACGATCTGCCGGACTGAAGATCTCAAGGCGTCAGCCTGGATTTGGTGATTTTATGGAGCGACGCAAGTACTGCGTATACAACCAGACCCGAGAGTGCTTTCTCAGCCTCGGCGTGGCCGCTGCAGATACGACCTTTGCGCGGCTGAGGGGACTGATCGGCCGCATGCATCTACGGTCCGACGAGGGGATCTGGGTTGTGCCTTCGAGCGGAGTGCATACGCTCGGGGTGCTGGTGCCGCTGGATTTGATTTATCTGGATGCAAACCACCGGGTGATTCACCTGGTGGAGCATTTCCCGACGTTTCGCATCGCGCCGTTGAGGGCGCAGTCCGAGAGTGTGCTGGAGATGGCCCCGCACACGATCTACTCATCGCAGACCCAGGTGGGAGATCAGTTGCTGATTTGCGTTGCTGAAGAGATGGAAGATTGGTTGGGCCGCCGTGCAGTGCCGCGGGCGGCAGGCACCGGTTAATGGAGGGGTGATGGCGCCGGGCAAGGGATGGCTGGATTGGCTGTTGTCGGAGGAAAGAAGACACGCCAGGAGACGCAAATCAGTTCCGCTGGTTGCGTACTACTGGGACGGTGCGACCCCGATTGCGCATACCGTCCGGGACGTCAGCCCGAGCGGGTTGTATCTGCTGACGGAGCATCGCTGGTATCCGGGTACGGTGCTGGCGATGACATTGCAACGGACAGAAGCGGAAACGGATGACGCAGAGCGGGCGATCGCAGTCAACGCAAGAGTAGTACGGGCAGGAGAAGATGGCGTGGGGTTTGAATTCATAGTGCCGGAGAAAAATCAGGACCCGCGCCAGCACGCAGGACTGCCTATTCCGCTGGTAAGCCGGAAGCAGTTGCAGAGCTTTTTTTCGCGCCTTGGAGAGACCAAGGGCCAGGCCCTGATCGAGTACATTCTTGTTCTGCCGATGCTGTTTCTGCTGGTGTTGAATGTCGTGAACTTCGGCGGGTTCTTCTATGCGTGGATTACGGTAGCGGACGCCGCAAGGGCGGGCGCAAATTACGCGGTTTTGGGAGGTGCGGCGGCCGGCAGGCCAGGAACTCCGACGCTGGCACAGGTCACCTCACTGATCACGGCCGAGGTTTCGTCGCTGCCGAACAATAGCAGCACGGTGGTAACTGCATGCCAAAGGACCGGCGCTACTACGATCAAGTTCGGGGGCGGCTCGTGCAGCGGTATTACTCTTTCGGCTGACCCCGAGACGGGCTACTCGTCGATTAAGGTACAGGTGCAATATACCTATAGGCCGTATATTTCTGCGTTTTCGTTTCCGAAGCTGGGAGTGCACCTGACGATCCCGCCGACGACGATCACGCAGACGTCCGTAATGAGGGCGCTTCTATGAGGATGCGAACGTTATCGAAGGCACAACGAGAGGAAGGAGCCAGTCTCGTTGAGTTCAGCCTTGTGGCATTCATGTTCATAATCGTGCTGTTGAGTGTGGTTGAAATGGCGCGAATGATCCTTGTCTACACGACGCTGGCCGATGCAGCCCATGCAGGCATGCGCTACGCGATCGTACATGGTGCAGACAACACCGCCGTCTCCAGCGGCCCCAGCTGCGCACCAAGCTCGTGTACGGGGATTAATACAGTCGTAAAAAATTACGCAGGCGCGGGCCTTGTAAATACTGCCAATGTGACAGTTTCGGTCTCTTACCCGAACAGCAGCAACTTACCTGGGCAGCCGGTGATGGTTACGGTGACTTATACATACGACCCGCTGGTGAGTTACTTCAGTTCCAAGCTCAACAAAAACATGGGAAGCGTAAGCCAAGGCATAATTGTGTTTTGAGGTGACCCGTGACATATGAATTCCGCAGGGTGAAGGGCGAGGAAGGCCAGGCGCTTGTTATGGTGGCGCTGGCGATGGGATTCTTTCTGATCGCCGCCGTGGGGCTGGGCATCGACGGCTCGCACCTGTACTCGCAGCACCAGATGGCGCAGAGCGCTGCGGACGCGACGGCTCAGGCTGCGATGATGAGCATCTTCGACGGCACAAACACCTCGGGCACAGCGTCCTTCGCTGCGGCCGATAAAGGTTCGCTGACCTGTTCGAACACCACATCGACGCCTTGTGCCTATGCAAATCTGAACGGCTTTTCGAGCACTAACGGCGATACGATCACGCTGAAGTTCTACAATGCCGACGACGCTCCAGCGAGCCTTAATGGCGTAGCCGTTTCGGATTCCGCCACTGATCCGGTGAGCATTGTCCAGGTCACTATCTCACGACCGGTGAGAACCTTTTTGGTCCGCTTTGCCGGTCCGACATCGACGACTATCTATGCCACAGCGACCGCAGCGATTGTAAAAGTAGTGGCGCCAACCCCTCTGCTGGTTACTGACCCTAACAACAATGTTTCACTTACCGCTTCTGGAAACCCCACAATTACTATTTGCGGCGGACCAACGCAGAGCGTACAGGTGAACTCGACGAGTTCCTCCGCCTATGACGGGAATGGCACGGTGGATTTGTCGCACGCCGGTCCGAATGACTCCAGCGGTAACTGTACCGGAACCGGGAATGCGGACTTCGGGACCTTTGGCGGAAAATCGACAAACCCTGGCGTGAATTTTGGTTCGGGTACAGGGAAATACCTGTATCCTTCGTCACCGATCCTTGACCCGTTTGCGGGTGTTTCGCCACCATCGAATCCGGGGACGGCAGCGCCAGCGACAGCATCAATTGCGAAGGGGACCGATGGCTGTACGAACAATGGTGGCTGCACAGAATATTCCCCAGGGCTCTATACCGGTGGGATCAGTGCTACTTCACCCGGCAAGTACTACATCTTCAAGCCGGGAGTGTATTACATCAATGGCGGAGGCCTATCGTTTAAACACGCGACCGGAGGGGGAGCCAACAATAGTGCAATGTGCGTAGGCTGCACGGCGGATCCAGACACCGGAACCGGATTGTTGTTTTATGACACGGGTACGGCAGACGCCAAAGGGTTCGCACAAACGGCTGGTTTCGATTTCAATACCGGCAACAATATTTCCTTTGTCGGACCAACGCTGACACAGGTATTGAACGGCCAGACGGTTCCGGCTCCTCCCTACTACAACATTGCCATGTGGGAGGACCGAACTGCAGAGGCGCACTACGGAAACGGCCAGACTTCAAACGGAGGCGCACATAACCTGGGTCAGGGCACAGGTTGCTTTCAGGTAACGGGGACCATTTACATCACGAATACGCGAGCAATTATGGCCAACTCCTCAGACTCCAACTATCCGCACCATGTGCAATATGTGAATTATGGCGGCAATCCGTGCAGCAATACGGTCACGCAAGGAGATATTATTGTTAGTGATCTCAATATGAACGGCACTCAGGCGGCGATCAAGATGAATTTGGTGCCATACGGATTTCTTAAGGTACGGCAAGTGGCATTAGTGAACTAGCTTTAAAATAGTGTAAGTTCCAGGTAACTGCCGTATCTTTGTCTATAAAAGCAGAAGCAAAGCAACACTTTTACCTCCCGTTTTACCCCTACAAATTCAAGAACGGAGGGAGACCTCTGTGCAGGAAGCACGCACAGCAGGTTTCGTGTTGCGTATTTATGCGGATGCATCTTAGACGTTTTGCGAGAAAGTTGGAGGATGAGAGCGGCCAGGTGATCGTGCTGACCGTTCTATGCCTTGCCGTGCTGATTGGCGTAGTGGCGCTGGCGGTGAATGTGGGCCAGCTGCTGAGCCAGAGGCGACAGATGCAGACCGCAGCCGACAGCGCAGCCCTGGCTGGAGCAGAGGAGCTGAGCAACGGGGATGTGACGTCAGCAGCCCAGGCGGACGCGGCGCAGAACGGTTTTCCGGCCTCTGCCACGACGGTGAATGTGGGACCGTCGAACGGCCCCAACAAGGCCAAATCCGGATATGTGGAGGTGATCGTTTCGGTGAGCGAGCCGACTTATTTTATGCGGATCTTCGGCAAGAACTCCATGACGGTAAGTGCCAGGGCGGTAGCGACGACAGCCCTGACCACAACCTGCCTCTACGCGTTGAACAGCTCCGGAACAGACATCAGCCTGACGGGATCGGGTTCGCTTTCGATTCCGAGCTGCGGCATTATCGACGATTCGTCGGACAGCCAGGCGCTGAAGTTTACGGGGTCGGGGTCAATCTCGGCAGACTCAATCAAAATTGTGGGCGGGTATAAGAAGACGGGGTCCGGAAGCATCTCGCCCACTCCGACGACCGGAATCAGTCCGGTGGACGATCCTCTGGCGGATATGACGCCGCCCTCCTATGCGCCAGGGGCATGCAATGCGGCACTTAGCTATACAGGCAGCAAGACGAATGCTGTGCCTGGCCCATCGACTCCCGGAGGCGTGATTTGTTACAAGGGGTTCTCCAATAAGGGCAGCGGCTCGGTGACGTTCCCGCCGGGAGTTTATGTCTTTACCGGGGACTTTACAAACAGCGGGTCAGGAAGCATCTCCGGGAGCGGCGTGACGTTCTATATGGCGGCGGGCGGCGGGTCGTTCTCTGTCAACGGAAGCGGTCCGTTGAACCTGAGTGCGCCAACGAGCGGGCCTTATAGCGGCATCCTTTTCTACCAGGACCCCGGCAATACGCAGGGGATGTCGTTCAACGGCAGTTCCTCCACGACACTGAGTGGAATTTTCTACATGCCGACGTCGACGCTGTCGTTTACCGGAAGCGGCGGCTCGACATTCAACACGGACATGGTTGTGGGTGCGCTGACCCTGACCGGTAGCGGCACGTTCCATAACTACGATCCGATAGGCGGAGGCTCTCCGCTCTCAACAGCGAGGCTGGTGGAATGATGACGACGATGAGGAACTACAAAAGTGCGGTGCGCAAGATCATAGACCGATTGCTCCGGCGGGCCGGCGTGGAGAACGGCAGCGCGCTGGTCGAGCTTGCGCTGGTGGTCCCTGTGCTGTCATTGCTGCTGCTGGGTTCAGCAGAGTTTGCGATCCTGGCTTACGACGATATCGAGGTTTCGAGCGCAGCGCGGGCAGGAGTGGCTTACGGATCGCAGTCGACCTCAACGGCTTCGGACCTGACCGGGATGCAGCAGGCAGCGCTGAGCGATGGAGGCAATGTGCCGGGTATGACGGCGACGGCAATCCAGTTCTGGTCATGCTCCAATGCTCCGTCGGCACAGAGTTCCACTAAGCCCTCATGCACCGGCACGGCGCATGTTCTGCACTATGTCCAGGTAAAGACGCAGGCGATCGTAACGCCGACAGCCCATCTTCCGGGAATGTCGACGATTACATTGAATGGCGTCGCCATTATGAGGGTGCAATGAGAGCGGGGCGGGAGGCGGCCGTGAGGCCGGATAATTGCAGGGAGGGCGGGATGAGATTGCCGGACGGTAGATTGACTGCGTTGCTGCGTACTCTGCGGGGTGAGCAGGGCTCGACGATGGTGGAGTTTGCCCTGTCGGCGGTGGTGCTGCTGACTCTTATATTTGGGATCCTCGGCATGTGTCTGGCGCTTTACTCATACCACTATGTCGCAGACGCCTCGCGGGAGGGGACAAGATATGCGATCGTGCGCGGGAAGGATTGCTCGACCTATGGAAATTTCAGTTCCGATTGTCCGGTGGTCAACTCTTCAGCGGTACAGACCTATGTACGCGGATTGAGCTTTCCGGGAATTAACTCGAGCAATCTGGTTGTCAATGCGGCGTGGTCTGTAAACGGAACAACATGGTCGTCGACAGCGAATCCGAATAACGTACCGGGCGATCTGGTGAAGGTGACGGTGAGTTATCAGCTTCCGATGGCAATTCCGTTTGTGCCGGCGCGGACACTTACGATGAGCAGCACGTCTGAGATGGTGATTGCCGATTAGTGCGCAGAGAGGGCGGATCAGTTATCGTCGTCCTGCTCGGGAATGATGAGCAGTATCTCCACCTGAGTCGGCTGGCCGTTCTGGCGGGCAGATCGAAACTGCCACTGCTGCAGGGCACTGAGGACAAACTTTGTCTGGGGAAAGTTCTGCGGCAGGACCATGGCAAGGTGTGTGAAACGGCCTGAAAGGTCGACAAAGCCGTGGATCATCAGGGCGTCGGCGTTATAGTCATTGGGGTCGAGACGAGGGACGACAATGTCGTAAGGCCATGGAGCGTCGGGCCGGATACCGGAGGCTGCGGCCGAGGTGCCGGGCGGAAGCGAGTATTGCAGGATCCAGCTCTTGCCCAGGCCGACATGCAGGTAGACGGTGTAAACGAGGCGTCCGGCCCAGATGGCAGCGGTCTCCGGGTATTCGTCAGCGAGGGAAGATCCTACGACCACGACACCGAACTGACCGTCTTTGGGCAGAACAATACGTTTGACGGAGGCTGGGTTCAACGATCCGATGCCCGGACCATCCGGCTCTGGACTCGCCGCCGCCGGGTTGGAACTGGCGACGGTTCCGGCACCGCTATTCGGATGTGCCGATGCGGCTGTGCCGCCCCCCGGGGCAATGCCTGCAGGCAGCGCTCGTGACGCGGTTTGTGTTGAGGCTTGTGTCGAAGGAGAGGCTCCCTGCTGCGCGCCCGTGCCGCCAGGCCTTGCGTTCGGTATGGCTGCTCCGGGGCCGCCAGCTACGCCGGCTAAGGGAGAGCGGGCGGAGGAGGGCGATTGACCAGCGGCAAGAGAAGACTGTTTTCCGGAAGATTCGGCTGAGCCTGTGCCATTGGATGAATCGGATTTGCCGGCGGTCAGGGACTGCGAGTTCGAAGGGCGGGCGCTGGCGTTGGCGAGGGGAACCGCTACCGGTCCCTCCTGCATCTGGCGGTCAGAGAGAGAGAGAATACGCGCGGGGGACGCTTCGGCCAGCGATTGGGTCGCAACTGTGGGCATCTGCTTGATTGGATCCAGGCCATGGACTGTAACCGGAGATGTGGTTCCCGGCGGCAGCGTGGGCATTGCCATATGGAAATTTGTGGACGAGAGATTGATTTCGGCTGGAACGGGCTCGCGATTGGGTCGTTGAATCGAGGAGTGCAGATTGGCAATGACGGGCTGTTGTGGCGGCGAGATGGGGCGATTGGGAATGGCCTGCTGGCTCCACATCATCACCAAAGGCACAGGAGTAGGCCTCTGCAGCAGCAGGTCAGGAGGCGCGTCGGGCTGGATGAGCGTTTGCTGCTGATGGGCCGTCTGCGCCAGTTGGATTGAGGCGGGCAGCGCGGGGGCGGGCTTCTGAGGTTGGGCCTGAGGGGCAGGGGGCTCCTGCTTGGCCACGTCCGAGGGAGCAGATTTGGAGGCAGGCGCTGGGGGAGCAGATGAAGCCGGGGGATTTTGTGCCGTACCTGCAGTGGATTGTGGCTGAGGGGAAGCGGCCGGGTGCACAGGGCCGCCGTTTGCTGCGTATTGGCGAACCTCAGGCTGTGTCATTGGCGCGTTGAGGACGCGAATCGTGAAATGCTGATGAATTGGTTGGCTCAGGTGCGGCGTAAGAGTAAGTCCGTAAAAGAGCCACGCACAAACTGCGATATGGACGAGCAAGGAGGCCGTCCAGGCTGAGGGGCCAGAACGCTGGGTCGCCGGAGGAGGAGCGAAAAGCGTAATAGTACGAACAGAGCTCATTTGAGACTTATGTAATGCCCCTTTACAGTGGCGCTAAGAGGCGGATGTAAGTGATTAATGTCTCGTCCATCAATAACCTGAGTTGCGCACAGGATACAAGAATGACTCGCGCCCAGAGGCTTCGAATCTGGTGTGCGAGCCTTTCCCGGCACCCCAAAGGGGCGCTCTTTCAAGCTGCAATTGACGGGCCAGTTTCTAAACCATTGCAATCAGACGATTGTGTTATCTAACTCGCGTCTCCTGGGGATTCATCCGGAGGATGGGTGGTATACACTCGTTCACACTTAGGTCTGGCAATCACAATCGATGGGTCTCCAAGCAGGGGCTGAGAACAACGTAGTCGTAGGCAGTTGCCGATAATTCAATAAAGGTCGAGCAGGCAGGCCGGCTCGAGTAGGTTTCTCGATGAACAAGCGAGTCCAGATTATCCTCTTCAGCGCATTTGTAATTGCCGCCTTGTGCAGCTACCTGGTCTATAAGGTTGTGGGCAAGCGTGTGGCCGCATCGCAGCCGAAGACAAGGACGGTCGTGATTGCGACCCAGGACATCAAGCTCGGTGGAGTGTTGAAGGAGAGCGACCTCGGAACGACACAGATCGAGGGACCGATTCCCGACGGGGCTATTACGAAGCCGGAGCAGGCAATCGGCCGTGGCGTGGTTTCGGACCTGTACAAGGGAGAGCCGATTCTGGAGAACCGCCTTGCTTCACCAGGCGCCGGGGGCGGACTTGCCGCGACCATTCCTGACGGCATGCGAGTGTGCGCGGTGCGCGTGGACGATGTTGTGGCTGTAGGCGGATTCGTGACCCCGGGCATGCGCGTCGATGTGCTGATCTCGGGAAATCCTCCGGGAGGAGATGGCCCGGATCAGGGACCGAAGGTGAAGACGTTGCTCCAGAACATTGAGGTGCTCTCTGCGGGCGCCAATATTGAACGTGACGGAGAGGGCAAGCCCCAGTCGGTACCGGTTGTGAATCTGCTGGTGACGCCGGACCAGGCGGAGCAATTAAGCTTGGCCAGTAGCCAGACGCATATCCAGTTGGTGCTGCGGAACCCGCTCGATACGAAGGTCGCCCATACAGAGGGCACCACTGTAGGCAACCTGTATGCAGGCGCGACCGTACCCCCTCCGAAAGTAGCGGCGAAGGCTGTGGTGCGTGAGGCCCCGCGCGCAGCAAAGCCGGCGCCAAAAGTTTATGTAATTCAGGTCTACAACGGGTCCAAGCAGAGCGAACAGAAGTTCGCCGCGGGCGAGGAAAAACAGTGAGAGTGAGAATGAAAGTTTCCGCAGTAATCTGTGCGCTGACCGTTACGGCATTCGTGCCGTGGAATGCGCTGGCGCAGGCAGCAGGTGCGGACAGTCAGCCGGCGCCGGTGCCCGCTCCAGTGACAGGTGCAGTCCAGGACCAGGCGAATGATCTTGTGGTCGATGCGGGCAAAGCCGTCCTGGTCGATACGGCACAGCCTGTCGAACGGATTGCGATAGGCTCCGGCGACATTGCCGAAGCCACAGCTGTGAGCCCCACCGAGGTGATGCTGAACGGTAAAGCTGTGGGAGAAACGAGCCTGATCGTATGGCAGACGGGCGGTGGCAGGCAGTTCTTCAACGTAAAGGTACGCCCCAGTAGTTTTGCCACTACCGACAAGCTGGATTCACTGCGACGGGAGCTTCGTCTTGAGCTGCCCGGCCAAAACGTTCGCGTGAGCGGCGATAACGGGACCATCTTTCTCCGCGGTACCGTGAAGGACCTCACCAGCTCGGATCGTGCGGTGCAGATCGCTTCCACAGCGGGCAAAGTTGTGAATCTGCTCTACGTCGACGTGCCGAAAGAGGATCCGCAGATTCTGTTGAAGGTACGTTTCGCCAGCCTCGATCGGACCAAGAGCAATCAACTTGGCTTGAATATCTTCAGCCTGGGAGCCGCGAACAGCATTGGGTCAGTAACTACGCAGCAGTTCTCGCCGCCGACCGTCTCGCTCGGTAATAACGGCAGCACGGGCAGCTCGGTTCCGAGTGCGTCCCTGACCAATATGCTTAACTTGTTTATCTTCCGGCCGGATATCAACCTTGGAGCCACAATTCAGGCCCTTGAGCAGAAGGGCGTTGTCCAGGTGTTGGCCGAGCCGAATGTATTGACGATGAATGGCAAGCAGGGAAGCCTGCTCGCCGGCGGACAGTACCCGTATCCAGTGGAACAGGGAGCGACGAACGGAGCTGCCGGAGCGATCACGATTCAGTTCAAAGAGTTCGGAGTGCGGCTGAACTTTATCCCAACGATTACTCCTCGCGGTACGATTCGTCTGCAGGTGGTGCCCGAAGTGAGCTCGCTTGATTTTGCCAATGGCGTCACGATCTCCGGCTTCACTGTGCCTGGTATCGATATCCGTCGCGTAAAGACCGAGGTGGAGCTGGGACAGGGGCAGAGCTTCGCTCTTGGCGGCTTGCTGGACAATCGCGAGACTGAGACGTTTTCGAAGATCCCATTCATCGGGGATGTTCCCGTGCTTGGCAAGTTCTTCCAGTCGGTCTCAAGGACGAAGAACAATACGGAGCTGATCGTAATTGTTACTCCCGAGATCGTCGATCCAATCCCGGCGGGAGCTCCATTGCCGGCGATTAAATATCCGCAGGGCTTCCTGCCGCCTGCCTCCGGTATCGCGATGAGCAATCCGGAAGGCGGTGCAACACCTGCTGCCCCTCCTGCGACTATGCCGGTGGAAAAGCTGGTGGAGAGCATGAAGCCTGAGCAGCCGCTGGTTATCGACAGCACAATGGGTTCATCCGGCATGTCTACTGGAGGAACGAGCGTAAGTGGCGGTACTCCATAAGGTGGTGTGCGCTGTCTGCCCGTCTGTATCCCGTCCATATTCGTGTGTCTGTGACAGACACCTAATTCACGATCACTGAGGCGTGCTGGTGACTACTCTGGGCGCTCAGACGGACAGTGCGAAAACAAGAAGGCTGCTCAGAAATCTGGCTGATTTTCTGGTCGTCTTTTCTTGTGCGTTGATTTTTGGCTTTACCGCAGTTGGCATCTTGCACTCCCTGAATCAGCCCGATGCGCCAGGGAACCGTGATTTTGTTGAATACTGGGCGGCAGCTCGGCAAATCGTTCACCATGCCAATCCCTATGACCCGGAGGCGCTACGGCAGCTTGCACTCCGTGTGGGGTATCCACCGGACAAGCCTGTTGTAGTGCTGCCGAACCCGCCGATTGTGTTGCCGCTGATCGCCCTATTGGGCAATCTGAGCGCACTGCATTCCTTGTGGCTCTGGTGCAGCATTCTTCTCTGTGCCCTAACAGCGTCCATCTGGATGGTTCGCAAACTCTCCGGCAGGCCGCCCGGCCTGATCAATCTGCTTGCGTTTACCTTTGCTCCCGGGCTCATCTGCCTGATGACCGGTCAGATGTCTATCGTGATTCTGCTCGGGCTCGTACTGTTTCTTTTTCTTCAGAAGAAGAGGCCTTTCCTTGCCGGCGCGTCTCTGGCGTTCTGTGCGCTCAAGCCGCATTTGCTGATTCCGTTTGCTGTTGTGCTGATTGCATGGGCGCTACTTGGTCGGCGCTTTCGGATATTCGCCGGCGCAGCGGTTAGTCTTGCGGCTGCCGCGCTAGTGGCGATGGTGCTGGATCTCCATGTGTGGAGCCAATATCTGGGGATGATGCGCAGCATCCGCGTGGACAAGGCTGCAATTCCATGTCTAAGCAACGCTCTTCGCCGCGCAATTGCTCCGGATGCAACCTGGCTGCAGTATGCGCCGGTGGCGCTGGCCTGCGTGTGGGCACTGGACTACTACCGTCGCCGTCGGGAGACGTGGGACTGGATGGCGCATGGCTCGCTGGTAGTGCTTGTATCCGTCGCAGTGGCGCCTTATAGCTGGATGATGGACCAGGTAATCGTACTTCCCGCGATCCTGCACGCGTTATATGTGACGCGTTCGCGGCTGCTGATTAGTGTCTTTGCGGTAGCCAATGCTGCGGTCCAGTTGTCGATCTTCGGCGGAGGCACGTGGATGCTGCATTCCTCCTGGCTGCTGTGGATGGCGCCATTCTGGCTGGCATGGTATCTCGCTGCCACGTGGAACGCGAAGGAGCCGTCCGGAGCCGCAGTGCAGATCGACACTCACCCGGGCCTGATCCCTCAAAATTGACGCGCTCAGATTTGTCGCCCGCCTGTTGATAAGAGGCTAACCCCGGTGCATTCTTGAGGTTACGAAAACCTCGCCCTCCATTACCTTCGGGTCTGTATACGCCAAGACTTCTCCAGCCCCGGTGCTGTATACGCGTGTGGACACCGGGAAGATGAACGCATCGCCAAGTAACTGATTTGGCTCAAAAAAGCGAATCCCACGAAAGTGGCATGCCTATTGCACTAACGTAGTGCATTCAGCCACCAAAAGGCTGGAAACCCCAAATCCCATTTGCGCACGGAGAAGACCATGAAGAAGAACCTGATGAATCTCGCATACAAGATCCAAGCCATCCAGGGCATGCTGAAGAGCGAAGAGGGCCAGGACCTCATCGAGTACGCACTCGTTGTGGCTCTGATCGCTTTTGCCGCAACCGCCGGCATGTCCACGGTTGCAACCGACATCAATGCAGCCTTCACGAATATCGGTGGTAAGCTCGTTTCCTACACCAGCTAATTCTCAGCTCGGAGGTCTCTCCGAGAGGTTTGTTTCAAGAGGGCGGAGAAGTCATGGCAGGATATTTGACTGCTTGGCCTCCGCCCGCTTCTTTTCCTCTGAGGCTGCACTACTTTTAAATTAAAGCGTTTTGAGATCCGAGAAGAACGTCAATGGGTCAGGCTACCTTGACATACAAATCGGCGGCCAAAAACACCAGCGCATTGAACGCCTGGTTCACTTATGTCGCTGCCTCTGCCATATTGCTTGGATTCGGAGGCTACACCACGAAGTCTCTGCTCGCAGCTTCCAGGCAACCCTTTCGGGTGCTTGGTTCTTTCTACGCTTCGGGTTCGGCTGCTCTGCACCACCTGAATCCGTATGCCTTCTATCCATTGACCTGGCAGTTTCACCCGTATGACTTGAAAGAGTTACAGGTCATTTACGACGTCAATTTAAGTCCACCGTGCATGTTGCCATTATTTTCGGCACTGGCACACTTTCCGATCCATACCTTGCTTCCATGGTGGACCGCAATTTCGGTGATGCTGTTCGTGGCTTCAGCAGGCATCGTCCTTGCTGAAATGAAGAGAAAGATACAGAAGCGCCAGATTGTCTGGTTGCTTCTTTCCGCATCTGTGTTCGACACAATTCTGTTGTGTCAGGATTATTCGCTTTTGCTTCTTTTGGCCACGCTGGCGTGGCTGTTTACCGTTCGTGGAAACAAATTGTCCGCAGCCGTTGTGATTGGCATTCT
The DNA here is from genome assembly GCA_035550395.1 of Acidobacteriaceae bacterium. GTDB lineage: Bacteria > Acidobacteriota > Terriglobia > Terriglobales > Acidobacteriaceae > Edaphobacter. Next base: position 31,865 of record DASZPF010000041.1, on the reverse strand, counting down.
GGTGGCCTTCAAGCCAAATCTCGGCTTTTGGCCGATTTTGTTGCTTGTCAGTGGGCGAGTGAAGCCTGCTGTTCTTTCCTTGTGCACAGCCGGAACATTGACGGTCTTCCCGATTTTTATGTACGGCCCCTCGATTTATCACGAGTGGTTGCACGCAAGTTCAGTCGTGCCTCACTGGATTTACACTACTGACGTTTCTCTTGCCGGGATCTTCACCAGGCTTGGTTCGAGGGCGATTGGTGTTGCTCTGGCCTCTCTGTGCGCTGTGATGCTCCTGTACCTTACGCGAAAACTACAACCAACAGAGGTTCAGGTTGCGGGCATCGCGATCTGCATGGGGATGGTATGCGCTCCGCTTGCGTGGTATCAGTACTGTCTTTTTGCGGCGCCTTTCTTTGTCGGGCTTCGACACTGGACATGGGTTGAAACGACAGCAGCCGCACTCCTATCGGTTCCGGTCTTTTTCGAAAGATGGGCATTAGCGAAGGGGAGGTTAATCCAGTTTCTTTATGGACTTCCTCACTACGTTGGTCTCTGGATAATGCTGGGCATCTTCTTGTATGCCGCATTCGAGATGCGGAAATCTGATGAGCGGTCTGCTGAAATTTCTTCCGAAGCAATGCAGTTACATGTAGAACTGGTCGCATAGGAATAAGCTTCGATAGATGTGTCCTGAGCCGCTCTCCCTTAATCCGGAACAACAAAGTGAGAACATCCTTTGTTCGCGACGAGCGATCGGCCTGGATCGGTACGATTTTGGCGTGCTGTGTCTCTACCTTGGTGTGGTGGGATGGGGGATATGGCATCATCTGGCCTGCATGGACGAGGCGCAGGCGTGGCTGATCGCGCGGGACTCCGGGCTGGGCGAGCTGTTGTTCCGCCGGCTGCACTATGAGGGCGCACCCGCGCTATGGCCTCTGATGCTGTGGGGAATGGCGCGGCTACATCTGCCGTACACGGCTATCAACTGGCTGGGTGGTGCGCTGGCGGCGATGGGGACGATTCTGTTGCTGCGGCATGCTCCGTTTCCCCGTGTTATCCGGTGGCTGTTGCCATTCACATTTTTTCTGGCGTACCAGTATGCCGTGATTGCGCGATCGTACGTGCTGCTGCCGGCACTCTTGTTCGGGCTTGCAATTCTGTATTCGCTGCAGCGGTCCCGGCCGGTGCTGTTTGCTGTGGTTGCCGGACTGCTGGCCAACATCAGCGCGCATGGAGCGATAGTGGCGTGCGTGCTGATGGCGATGTATCTTGTCCGATCGAGGCGGGTCGATCGCGAGGGGATCGTGGCGCCGACACGCCGACGTGCCGTCGTAGCGGGAGTCTTTGGACTGATGCTGATGACGGCTCTTGTAGTCGCTTTTCCCGCGCCTGACGGGGCCTTTCCGAAGAACAGCCCGGCGACGCGCGGCAGGCTCCATGCGGTGCTACTGAAGCTGATCGGACCTGAGCCTTCGCCTGTGTCGACGTACCCCCCGGACCCGCCCCTTGAAAAGAGCCCAATCCCAGGCGAGGCCGGAAAGAACTCATCGATCGTCGCCCATGCAGTCGACTATCTGGTGCCGCGCCTGGTGCTGACGATGAATGCGGCCACCTATCCGATCGCTGAGTCGAACCTGTTGGCACTGACCTTCTATGTGGGCTGGGGATGGTGGTTGTGGTCCAGGCGGCAGGAGAACCTGCTGGTGGTCTATTTCGCGGCGATCTTTCTGAGCTGTCAGATCTGGATTTACAGCCATCACTCGGGGCTGTTTCTGCTGCTGCTGATCACGCTGAGCTGGATTGTGCTCGAGACTTCGAAGCAGGTGCGCGGGCCGCGCTGGCTGGAGCGGGCTTTCGGGGGGATCTGCGTAGTTGTTGTGGTGCTGCAGGTGGGATGGACGACACATTGCCTGTATGCGGAGGCGCGCGGACCGTACGATCCGGGCCTCGCGACAGCTAGGTTTCTGGAGCATGCCGGGCTGGAGGGAAGAGCGGCGGGGTTTGGATTTGAAACGGTATCGGCGCAGCCGTATGCGGTGGGCAACCTGTATTTCAATTGGCCGCACAGCTATTACCTTTGGAGCACGAACGCTGACTTGAGCAGCCGGCGGACGGAGGTGGCGTCGCGGCATCCGGCGGCGGTGGTAGTGGCGGAATACATCGACGGGCGCGAGGACATGCTGAACCAGTGGATGGCGATCGCTCCGCCCGGCCGGCTGGAGCACACCGAGATGACTGCGTTCTGGCAGGCGCGCGGCTACCGGGAGACGCACCGCTTCTGCGGCGATCGCTACATGCGCATGGGCGTTGCGAACACGGTGTGTGAGGTCGTGCTGGAGCCTTTGGGGCCGCGCTAGAGGCCGAAGGGCCAGACGCGCTGCACGGTGTGGAAGGTCATCTGCTCGAGGTCGGCGCGGGGGAAGATGGTGAGGTGGTCGCGGTAGAAGGCGACGGCCTGCGCGTATGGGAGCAGCGGAAGCGAGACGGGCCAATCGGTGCCGGCCATGAGGCGGGTGGGGCCGAAGCCGTCGTAGAGGCGCTTGATCTGCGCGATGGCGTCGGGGTAGGGATAGGGCTGCTTCGAGAGTGACCAGGAGTGCGAGATCTTGACGTAGAGGCGCGGGTAGCGCGAGAGGGCGAGCAGGAGGTCGAGCTGCTCGGGGTGGTCGAGGGGCGAGTCGGCCATGTGGTCGATGACGACGGTGAGGTCGGGGTTTGCGTCGAGGAGCGGGTGGATCTCCGGCAGGCGCGTGACCGGGATGAGCAAGGTCATCGGCACTTTGAGCTGCGCGCAGCGGCGCCAGAGCGGCGGCATGAGAGGGCCTTTGATCCAGTCGCCGGAGGGGCCGGCGGCGGGGGAGAGGCGCACGCCCTGGAAGCCCTGCTCCTGGGTGAGTTTGGTGAGGTGGTCCGGTGCGGCGGGGTCCTCGGGGTTGACGCGGCATACGCCGTGGAAGGTGGTGGGGTAGCGCCTGAGGACCGAGGCGAGGTAGCTGTTGTCCCACTTGTAGTGGATGACCTGGATGATGACGGTGCGCTCGACGTTGTTGGCCTTCATGAGGTCGAGGAGCATCTCGGCGGAGGCGTCGTAGGCGGGGACCTTGGCGCCGGGGGCGAAGGGGAAGTCGGGGGAGTGCTTCCAGGTGTGGACGTGGGAGTCGATGAAGCGGACGGGCCTGCCTTCGGTGGATGCGGCTTGCATGAGCCCACCCAAGCGGAGCCTGGATGGGGCACCCAGTGCGGCGTGTGCGGCAGCGGCGGCGGAGGTGGCGACGAACTGGCGGCGGTTGAGCATGGCGGGAGCAGTGTAGTTGTGGAGACGTGCGGAGGGCAAAAGTGTGCTCGGCACCTCGCGCGGCCGGGAGATTTTTTTTGTGATATTTTCCGGCTCAAAATCCATGGATTCAGCGATTTGCGATGGAGATGGACTTCGCAAAATATTGAATCGCAAAGACTTGCCCTGCAAAATATTCAAAGTTTGAGGCTTAGTAAGAGGTTAATCGCCTGTACAGAGACAAACTGACTGAAAACGAAGAAGACCCGACGATTGTGCCGGGCCATTCTTCGGCTGGTATGTCTCTATTTTATCAAGAAGGGCATAACTGTTATGCCAACTATTTTGGGTGATATTGGCTTGAGAATGAGGTAGATGGTCGAAGGGAGGGGTTGACAAGCAAGGCGTCGGGCGAAGCGAGAGTTTCTGAGGTGGTACAGATGCGGGGATTCTCCGTCTGCGGCTCAGAAGCAAAGACAACTACAGGGATCCTTCGCTTCGCTCAGGATGACGGCAAGGAGATACCCGCGGCTAAAGCCGTTCGGTTTAGGAGCGGTGGGACCGCGGGCTGAAGCCCGCTGCTACTCCGGAACGACAAATGCGGGGATTCTCCGTCTGCGGCTCAGAATGACAAGCAAAGATTGCGGGTTGAAAGGCGTGAGCGGCGGAGGCTGAGTCGAGAGTGTGGCAGGTCCTTCGACTGCGCGATCCGTTTACACGGATCGCTGCGCTCAGGATGACGGCGATTGAAAACCTGCACAGATTTTCTCAGAAGCCGCGGATGGTTTCCGAGGTGTTGGCGAGGGTGGGGTCTTCCTTTGCGATGGGGGCGGTGGCGAGGGTGAGGGTGGCGGGCGGGACGCCGTCGGCTGTGGCGGTGACGGTGATGCGGCCGGATGTGCCGGTGGCGCGCACGATGGCGGTGACCTGCCCGTCATAGAGCGAGCGTTGTGTGGATTGGAAGGGGTCGTGGTCCATCATGTTGCCGTTGTCGACGGCGATGACGGAGCCGGGGCCCGAGGTGGAGAAGTGGACCATGGTGGCGGAGTCCGGGATACGTGAGCCGTTCGCGTCGACGAGAGTGGCGGTAACGTAGCGGACGTCGTTCCAGTCGGGGGTGATGGCGGTGGTGGGCTTATCCGCGGTGAAGACGAGGCGCGCGGGTTTGCCGATGGTGCGGAGCTCGTCGGTGGCGACGACCTTGCCGTCGGTGCGGGCGACGGCCTTGAGGGTGCCGGGCTCGAATGGAACTTTGTAGGTGATGGCGCTGGCGTCGGGGTGGAGTTTTTCGATGCCGAGGGATTTGCCGTTGAGGAAGAGCTCGACCTCCTGGGCGTTGGTGTAGACCTCGACGTTTTCGGTGTGGGGCGAGTCGTCCTTGGGCGACCAGTCTGCGAGCAGAGGCTGGAAGAAGCGCACGGAGGGATCGAGCGGCGGGAGTGCAGGGCGGCGCGGGCGAGCGCCGGGAGCGGCAGGTTGTGCGGGCGCTGCCGGCTGGGCTGGTTGGGCCGATTGATCCATGCTGGTGGCGTTGGCGTAGCCGGGGTCAATGGGTGCTCGGCGCTGCATGGCGACACGGCGGACGATGGCGACCATGGGCGTGGTGGACCACCAGCTCTGGCGCTCGAGGGCGCGGGGGCGGGTGAGGGCATCGGAGAGCAGGAGGCCGGAGCCGGAGCCGATGGTTGGCCAGCGGCCTGCTTCGCCGAGGTAGTCGATGCCGGACCAGAGGAACTGGCCGGAGTACTCCGGGTGGTCGCGCATGGCGACCCATTGGTTGCGGTCGTGGGTGTTCTCGGTGCCGATGATTTTGCGGGTGGGCTTCTGCGCGTGGGCGGCGAGGATCTCCTGCTCACGGTAGTTCTGGCCGACGACGTCGAGGAGGTCGGCGAGGCCGTCGTCGTAGTCGTGGCTGGCGTTGGGGCGGAAGAGGGCCTGGGTGACGGGGCGCGTGGGGTCGTTGGCGTGGAAGGTGGCGACGAGGGACTTGAGGATGGGGATGGCGATCTCCGGCTTCGGTGTGTCGTGGATCTCGTTGCCGGCGGACCAGAGGATGATGCTGGGATGATTGCGGTCGCGCATCACGGTGTCGGTGGTGTCGCGGATGGACCAGTCCTTGAAGTAGAGGTGGTAGTCATACTTGTTTTTGCCGACGGTCCAGCAATCGAACATCTCGTCCATGACGAGGAAGCCCATGCGGTCGGCGAGGTCAAGGAACTCTGGCGCGGGAGGGTTGTGCGCGGTGCGGATGGCGTTGACGCCGAGCTTGCGGAGCTCCGTGAGGCGGCGCTGCCAGACGGCGAGCGGTACGGCGGTGCCGACGGCCCCGCCATCGGTGTGGAGTGCGACGCCGAAGACCTTGTGGTGGACGCCGTTGAGGAAGAAGCCCTGGTCGGCGTCGAAGTGGAACTCGCGGATGCCGAAGGGGACGGATTCTTCATCGACGGGCTTGCCGTCGCGAAGGAGGGTGACGCGCGCGGTGTACAAGACGCCGTGGGCGATGTCCCAGCGGTCGGGGTGGGGGACCGTGAGGGAGGTGGAGAGGTCGGTGTTGTCGCCGGGAGCGAGAGCGGCAGATACGGGTGTGGTCGAGGTGGCGACGGCGGCGCCGGTGGGGCTGGTGAGAGAGACGCGGAGAGAGAGCTTTGCGGGGGCGCCGGATTCATTTGTAACGGTGCTGCGCACATTTACTCGCGCGGAGGCGGCGGAGACTTCAGGGGTGGTTACAAATGTGCCCCAGGGAATGATGTGGGTGTCGCCGGTGGTGACGAGGCGGACGTTGCGGTTGATGCCGGCGCCGGGGTACCAGCGGGAGGCGGGCTGCTCGGAGTCGTCGACGCGGACGGCGAGGACATTGGTGCCGGGGTGGAGGTGCGGCGTGAGCTCGTAGACAAAGCTGACATAGCCGTAAGGGCGGTGACCGAGGAGTTCGCCGTTGAGGTAGACGTCACTGTTGGCCATGACGCCGTCAAAGACGATGAAGACACGGCGGGAGGAGGCGGGCGACGTGTCCGCGGTGGGAACGGCGAAGGTCTTGCGGTACCAGCCGACGCCGGTGGGGAAGAATCCCCCAGCGCCGCGGGAGGGGGCGTCTTCTTTGACCGGCCCGGCGATAGACCAGTCGTGAGGCAGGACGACGGATTTCCAGGCGGAGTCGTCGAAGGCGGGGGCCTGAGCGCCGGAGGCGTCGGACTGGAGGAACTTCCAGCCGGTGTCGAAGGACTGGATCGTCCGTACAGCGGAGGATGCAGGTGCAGCCGCATGGGCGAAGGGCAGGCAGGGAAGCGCGAGGAGGGCTGCGATCAGAAGTGTGCGGCGGTGCATGAGTTCTCCGTCGAGTGAGCGGGCCAAAAAAAGTAGCAGGTCCCTGGACTCAGCGGAGAGCTTCCGCCCTCCGCTTCGCTCGAGATGACAATCTTCCGGCGCCAGGAACCTGTTACTTGCTTCAGCTACTTTTCAGTGGTGGTGGGTGTGGGCATGATGGGGTTGTATTTGGTTGCCAGCTCCGGCGTGGAGACGGCGTCGTGGGTATCGGTGGCCTTGGCCACTTCTGCAGCGAAGACATAGCTGCGGCCAAACATATTGCTGGTGAAGAAGACGTATTTCTTGTCCGGAGAGAAGCGCGGGTTGGGTTCGGCGCGGTAGTCCTGATGCTTCATATTGACGAGGTGCTCGGCGTGGAAGACGCCGGGCTGCCAGAAGTCGGGCGAGTTGAGTGCGCCCTGGCCCTGGTCGATCATCTGCGGATGGAAGAGCTCGATCCACTCGCCGTCCGAGGCCTGAGCGACCTGGCCGGAGTCACCGCCGTCGCCGCAGAACATATCGAGGTCCTTTGTAAGGTTGAAGTGAATGGACCAGTCGTTGCGCTGCATGTGGTAGGCGGTGCGCTTATGAGTTTCGAGATTGTAGCTGGCGAGGAAGAAGTCCTCACCCTTGGGGAACTGCCAGTCGTACCAGATGGTCTTGCCGTCGAGTCCCCAGAACTCGTGTCCGGCGATCTCCATGACCATGGTCCGCTTGTGGACGAGGGTGTTGCCGGTGCCGTCGGTGTGGATGAGCCAGATGCGGTCGACCTTCTGCCACATGCCTTCGTGGCAGTACATGAGGAGATCCGGGTCAGTGGGGGAGAAGAGAAGATGGTTGACCCAATCGGTGGAGTGGAGGAGTGGCTTGATGTAGCCGGCCTTCTCTCCGTTGCCGGGGACGAGCCGGATGGTGAAGAGGACGAGCGGAATACGCGCGGCAAGACGACGCTCCATCATCTGGCCTTTGTCGTCGGACTGAACGTTCGCTCCCCCGAGGCGGGCGTTGGCAGCGTTGGCGTTGGGCGCCGGACGGCCGGCGCCGCCGCGGCCGAATCCCCCCTGCGGAGCGGGGAGGAAGGCGTTGGGCGCGTTGGGGTCGCCGCCGGGGCAGTCGGCCTCGTTGTAGGTGCCGGCGGCGAGGGTCTCGTCGGCATTGATGCTGGAGACGCTGATCCTGGGCGGGAGATCAATGAGCTTGGTGATGGCGCCTGTATTGGTGTCGGCCTTGTAGACGGCGTTGCTGTGCGTCTCCGGGTCCATGCGGTTGAAGAAGATGCTGTCGGTCTTGTGCCCGACGACGATGGCACGTGCGGCGCCACCGAAGCGGCGGCCTGCGGCGGCTTCTCCGGCGGGAGGCGGCGTGTTGGGGACGAGGAGCCTGCTCTTCATGGTGGCGAGGTCGAGCACCATGATGCCGGAGGGCGAGTTGTAGACCATCTGCTTGCCGTCAGGGGTGTAGGCATTGACGTTGAAGTAGAAGGCGCCGGAGTTGGGCTCGTCTGAGACACGCCAGACGCGATGGCCGGTGTCTTTATCGACCCAGGTTTTTGGAGGGACCGCACCTGTCTCAGAGGGTTTGCTATCGCGGGCAGGGCCCTGAGCATACGACGGCACAGCACCGAGCGTGCCGAGGGCCAGGACTACTGAAGACAGACAGATTCGGTTAAGGCAAAGAGACATCAGGAACTCCAAAGTTAGGGGAAGGTGACCGCCAGAAGATGCCGATAACGGCATTCCGTGCGCCACAGAGTTATACATCGAGGGCGGTACAGTTTGGAAATCGTTTCGATCGGTAAATCGCAACTGCAAGAAAATGGTTGCCTAAACTGGCGAAGATCGACTTGTGGATGATAGAAGAGGAATTGCATCCGATCGCAAGTAACACAAAAGTGGTACCAAACTTGCCCATCGTATGCAAAATATTGCGCAATTTTGCTTTGATATGGCTGTAAATGTTTGATTCAACGTCATCATATTTGGCCTCCGAGATGCACTAAGGAGGTCACAAGTGGCAACTTTGAAATTGAGGATGCGAAGACCTCTGCACGACGACTGAGTTTCCACCCGACTTGTAAATTTTTTTGCGGTACATGTAGTAACCGCTGCTCCCAGCGGTCATATCAGGAGGCCCTTAATGAAGAATCTAGGAAAGCTTGCAGTACTTGGCGCGGCACTGGCCGTGTCGTCGTCCTTTGCCTTTGCAGACTCAGTCACGATCGGCAGCTATGCAACGGGCGCATCGTCCATGGGTAACGTCAACTCGGCCCTGAGCTTTACTGGCTATGTACCGTTCTCAACGGTTGGCGGCGTTCCGCCGTCCGATCCTCAGCCCTTTGCCGCACCGACGACCGGTTCGTCGGCTTCGACCTACACGCTGACCCCTGGAACTGCCTGGCCGACTCCGGTTGCGAACTCGACATGGGTGGGCTCGACCTCCACTTCCGGTCCAGTGGGCACAGTGAATCCGGCATGGGGCTATTACACCTACTCGACCACTTTCAACCTGAGCAGTATGTATGGCGGTGTGTTGCAGATTTTCGCCGATGACACGACCGAGGTGTTTCTGAACGGCACGTCCGCAGCCGACCTGCTGGTTCCGTTCGGTGACCTGGGTGGTGACAATCACTGCGCCGACAATGCTCCCGACTGCCCACCTGCAGGTTCTCCGTATAGCTTGTTCGTGAACTTTGCCTCTGGCACGAACACCCTGTATTTCGTAGTGGAGCAGGCCGGCAAGCAGGATCCTGGTCTGGATGAGTCGGGCGTTGACTTCGGCGCGACCCTGTACCAGACACCGGAGCCCAGCAGCCTGCTGCTGCTCGGCACGGGCCTGGTTGGTGCAGCCGGTGCAATGTTCCGCCGTCGCCTGGCAGCGTAGCGGATTTACCTCCTCCTGAAGGGACAGATAGACGGAACATCGAAGACTCGATGTTCCGTCTTTTTCTGTGTGCGGCTGAAGGGCAGGAGCGAATCTGAATCAGTAGACGGCCTTCAAGGCAAGGAACTCTATGCCTGAAGGCCGCTCCCTGTTACACTCATGAAGTTGGCTGCGTGATTGCGAGTCTCTTAGAGATGACGGCATATCAGGCCGGCCGGTGGGGGGCTGTAGCTCAGCTGGGAGAGCGCCTCGTTCGCAACGAGGAGGTCAGCGGTTCGATCCCGCTCAGCTCCACCAAAACAACATTCCAGGCAGTTCAAAGAAGTCCTAAAGCCAGCGAAAATGCTGGCTTTTTCGTTGTTTTTCGTCCCATTTCTGCTAGTGGCGTCCATTGACATCTGGGGGCATGTGGGGGCAATAATGGGGGCATCAGTACTTCCTTCGATTGGAGATGCCCCCAGAATGCCCCTAACCGACGTACTCGTAAGGAACGCCAAGCCTACCGGGAAGACGCGCAAGCTCTCTGATGAGCGGGGACTCTACCTAGAAGTGTCGCCAACCGGAAGCAAGTGGTGGCGGCTGAAGTATCGCTTCGACGGGAAAGAGAAGCGTCTCGCCTTAGGCGTGTATCCGGATGTGGGGCTAAAGGACGCTCGGGAGCGCCGGGAAGCGGCCCGCAGGCTCCTCGCCAATGGCGTCGATCCGGGGGAGCATCGCAAGGCTCAGAAGCAGACTCGCATCGAGGATGTGTCCAACAGCTTCGAGGTCATCGCGCGGGAGTGGTTTGCCAAGTACGGCACGACTTGGGCCGCCACCCACAGCGAAAAAACCATGAGGCGGCTGGAGCGCGATGTGTTCCCTTGGATCGGGAATCGACCGATCGGGGACATCCACGCGCCGGAGATCCTGACGGTGTTGCGCCGAATCGAGGCGCGGGGGGCAGGGGAGACGGCGCACCGTGCTCTGAGCAACTGCGGGCAGGTGTTCCGGTATGCGGTCGCCACGGGGCGCGCCTCGCGTGATCCGTCCGGCGATCTTCGCGGGGCGCTGTCCAGGGTGAAGAAGTCCCACTTTGCCGCCAAGACCGATCCTGAGGCGGTTGCCGGGATTCTGCGGGCGATGGATGGTTATGAGGGGACGCTGCCCGTGCGGTGCGCGCTGCGCCTTGCGCCGTTGCTCTTTGTGCGTCCTGGGGAGCTACGGACGGCCAAATGGGCAGACGTAGACCTGGAAGAGAAGCAGTGGCGGTACATCGTCACCAAGACCAAGACGCCGCACATCGTCCCGCTGTCGCGGCAGGCGCTTGGGATTCTGAATGAATTGCGCCCGCTCACCGGGAACGGGACTTATGTGTTTCCGAGCGCCAGGACCAGCTCCCGCCCAATGAGCGATAACGCAATCCTTGCCGCCATGCGACGGGCAGGCATCGACAAAGAGGAGATGACCGGGCACGGGTTCCGAGCCGTGGCGCGGACGATCCTGGACGAAGTGCTGGGTGTCCGCCCTGACTTTATCGAGCACCAGCTAGCCCATGCCGTAAAGGACCCCAATGGGCGCGCCTACAACCGCACAGCGCACCTGCCTGAGCGCCGGAAGATGATGCAGCAGTGGGCGGACTACCTGGACAAGCTGAAGGCGGGAGCTAAAGTCATCTCGATCAACAAGGGAGCCTAGCATATGAGCTAGACGTCATGACAGCGGCGGCAAGCGGAGTTCCTTCAGAAAATCCTTATTTTTCCTCTTAGTGCCGCGAGGTCTATTTCTTTTTCCGCGACGGAGATGCTCGCGGCAAAACGCCGCCCATTAGGCGGACCGCTAGCAATCACTTCTCCTCTCCCGTGCATTGGCTCGACGCATGTTGCTGGGGTGTGTAGGATAGGCGAACATGAGACGAAACAGTTCTTAGGCTGTTGAAGTTCTTCAATGGGGGCCAAAAACGTTCTGCCTCTAGTTTCTGCCCGTTTTTCCAGAGGAAAGTATCGAATCGGTGACCTATAGAGCGTCCTCCCTTGCCTTCATGCACCACACTGATGCAGTCTGATGAAGGAAAGGACGCTTGAACATGTCAACCACTGAGGATGCGTCATGCCGTACTACAGTCACCATTCCACGTAATGACCATGAGCTTTTAGTCAATCTCGCGGACAGCAAACACGTATCCGTATCGTGGATGATCCGCGAAGCGATTAGAACCTACCTCGATCAGCAAACCCCGCTCTTTAGCGGAATTAAGGAACAGAAGCGATGAGCTGTCAAGTAGCGGTTCAGTGCGTTGAACCAACCGCACCACGGTTATCGGTGCCCAGACGGGGACAGGTCCTCTCGACTGTCACGGAAATGTATGGCGGCCCAATTCGCTCAGCCATCGAAGTGCTATCTACGGCGCTCGCGAAGTCCTCCATTATGGAAAAGCCATCGAATGGATTTTCCGTGTCTCCGTCTAAAGTAATTCTCAAGCGCTCTGCGGCGGACATGATCGCACGCCACGTCTGTTCGCAATGGGTTGTCGGTTTCGCGCTTGGTCATCTCAGCATTAACACCGGTCTTATCGCCGGACTCGAATGGTTCGACCGGGAGAGCGTGTATTTGCCCGCTATCCGTTCTTTAAACGATGCCGCTGTAACTCTCGCCTTGAACCATCTCCGTGAAGTAGCTGAACCTGCTGCATTGTCAGATTTGTTGCCCTATATCCTAGATCCGCATGGGCCTGGTAGCCGTCTGAGCGTGATGCGCGATCCGAGTACTAAGACTGCCCGCGCAATCCGCCGTGTTCACGGTGTCTTTTATACACCTGCCGACGTGGCTGAATACATGGTCCAAGCTGCGTTTGCCGATGCGAACGTAGACCTAGAAGAGCTGCGCGTTTTTGATCCAGCTTGCGGTACTGGTGTGTTTTTACGCGCGGCGCTCTGCACCTTGCATGCGATGGGCTTCGATGCTCAGTACGCTTCCCAGCATTGCCTCTTCGGCGTTGATATTGACCCATGGTCTGTCGATGGTGCCGCATATGTTCTCTTGCATGATGTCCTCTCCATGTCCGAGAACCAAGCAATTGAGCCCGCATCGCTTTGGCGCGCCATCAGGAGCAATCTAGCGGTTGCTGATGCATTAAGCATCGACCCCGCAGATGCCCCATCCCGTTTGGGGCTGTTCGAGCTACGGAGTGAACGACTACGCTTTAGCCTTGCAGACGTCTTTCCATCGATGGGCCGCGCTCCGAACGTAATAATAGGCAACCCACCTTATGCGGCTATTACCGGGCGAAGAGATCTCGCTGAACTGGCCCATGTGTTCACCACGTTTCCGATGAAGGGACTAGGCGCTGGAGATATGCACCCGCTCTTCTTTGAGCAGATGGTGCGCCTAGCCGGGCAGTCGGCTTCTGGCGCTTTGGTAATCCCGCTCGCTATTGCATTCAGCGGTGGACAACAATACTTTGCAATGCGGCAACTAATTGAACAAACCTCAGGAACCTGGAAGTTCAGCTTTTTCGACCGCGAGCCTCATGCTTTATTTGGCGAAGATGTGAAAACCAGGAACACAATCATCACTTGGAGCCGTACAGCCAACGACAGAACATCTCGCAAGATGACGGGACCATTGCTAAAGTGGCGCGGACATGACCGGGCTCGGATGCTTCGCGACATCAGGCATACAGAGTTGCATAGCTCTATCGCTAACGGCATCCCCAAGTTGAGCAGTAATCTTCAATCCGAAACACTTGACCGTTTAATCGCACAAAACTGTACGATGTCCGACCTTGTGAAGTGCTTCTACTCAACGAGCCTAGAACACACGTTTGCCGCCGACCCGAAGACTCTGTTCGTTGGCGGAACCGCTTATAACTTCCTGAATGTGTTGTTTCGTCCACCGGCCCGTCTTCAGCCTCAAACGGGGATTATGTCCACCAACACCATGCATGCACTGACTTTTTCGACCGTCAAAGACGCTTTTGCTGCTTTCGCACTGCTGTCTAGCGGCGTGTCTTTCTGGCTTTGGCATATCCAGGGCGATGGCTTTCATCTGAGCAAGAACTTCCTTGAAAATTTCCCGATTGGTCCGAACCTGTTCGATGCCAAGACATTTGAGCGCCTTTCCCGCGCGGGACTTGAACTCTGGCACGACCTTCAATCGCATCCCGTCGAAAGCATGAACCGTGGGAAAGTGTCACTTTCATTTCCGGCAACGCGCTTACGCAAACAACAGCGGATTACCGACGGAATCATAATTAAAGCCGCACGCCTGCCTTCGGGCTTCTTAGATGAACTCGACCACTTCATCATGTCAGTCATATCAGCGTTGCCATCTACTGAGGCACCAACCGAAGTCTTTGAAGAGGTGCTTGCAATATGAAAAAATCTATTTCTACCGTCGTGGACCCGAAGGAGCTTTCTAAGGTAACGAAAGAGGAGTGGCGAGAGTATACGAAGACTGTATGGCAGATTGCCAATACGTCTCACGATGAACATCCCGCCGTCTTTCCGGTTGAAATTCCAACGAGGCTGACAAAGCTGTTTAGCTTCTATGGTGAGACTGTTTTGGACCCATTCGCAGGTTCCGGAACGACGGCCAAGGCAGCTATTCCGCTCGGACGGCATGTCATTTGTGTTGATCAAAATCCCTTTTACCTGGACATCATCCGCAAGGATTGCAGCGGCCTCAAGAACGGACATGGACCTGAATTCAAAGCGCTCGACGCAATTCACGGAGATAGCCGTGACCTCAAGTTTGTCAAAGACGATAGCGTTGGGCTTGTAGTTACCAGCCCACCGTATTGGAACAAAGCGGACTATGGAAGCGGCAAAAATAACCTCGGCGTGATCGACTCCTATCCTTCTTTCATCGAGGCAACTCGGAAGGTTTGGCAGGAGTGCTATCGAACGCTAAAGCCAGGGCGCAAGCTCTGCCTTGTGACCGCAAACGTCAATCAGCATACCGACATGGGGCTGCTGACGTTTCCACTCGCGACCGATTTTGCGATCTTGCTACGCGAGATTGGCTTTGTGATGATCAACGAGATTATCTGGTCAAAGGATGGTACCGGAGGGAAGTGGGGATCTTACGGCTCGCAACGGCCCATTTTTGGTAGCTATCCCTACCCGCCGAATTTCCTCTTTAAGAACGTCCACGAATATATCCTCATTTTTGCAAAGCCTTCAAATACCAGAACAAAAGGGCCGAAGGTGCGTCAGTATAGCGATCTTATGGGCTCACACGTAACAACAGTTCCTTCATTAACCAATGGCATTAAAGTATCCAAGAGAGCACCGCGAGTTCAATCGAAGGGATAGCCGCCCTTGTTCTATAACCAGCCGTTAGCAACGCGCTTCGGAACCGAATTGCTTCAAGAAGTTGATCCTTCGATCGCTCCCTATTGGGACACTCTCGACATAGCCGTCGCTTGGGTACGTGCGTCAGGCATGGCCCATCTCAACGATCGCTTCAGTGACTTTTTAGTACACGGGGGGACACTCTCATTTGTTGTCGGAATCGATCTCAAAAACACGACGCGGGAAGGGCTGCAAGCCCTTCTAAATCTTGAGCAGTATGGCAATTGCGTAACGCATGTTTACCACAACGAATCTGGCAGCATCTTCCATCCGAAGCTGTATCTATTTCGCAATGGGCGCGAGGCTCGTCTCATTGTCGGATCAAACAACCTGACTCAAGCAGGCCTATTTGTAAACGTTGAGGCTGGACTCCAGCTCGACCGCCGCGCTAATGACCCGGTCGTTAAGCAGGCGCTAGATGCTCTTGCGACCTGGCGTGATACCACTACTCGGCTCGCAGTTCGCTTGGACTCGCCATTCCTCGATCAGCTAGCGACCGGTGGATACATCATTGACGAGCGCGCGTCACGCGACATAATGCGCCAGGAGAAAGCTGGTCGAACAAATAGTGGTACTGCCCGCCTTTTTGGAAGTGCCAATTTCAGTGCTCCAAGCATTCCCGGAGCCCGGCCGAGGACGCAAACTGCACCCAAGAGAGTCACGCCTAACGCTGTAGCGACAACACCGTCCGTTGATGCTAGGCACGCTCCGGCCAAAGGAGTGCCAACTCCGCCGCGTACTCCTGCGCCGGGCGATACAGTCCTCATGCGTTTGCGTATTGCGCGCGGGACTCAGACACAGATCCCTTTCCGACTGACGAACACTTTTTTCTCGCGCGACAGGGAAGTTCGCAATAAGAATACGGGCATGGTCCATGAAATTCGGGAAGCGAGGGCTAAGGGCAACGCCAATACCATGAAGTTGGAGTTGCCTGAGACTCGCACAATGCAACAACCTGTGGCCCGTTTCGAGCGTACTCCAACGGGTATTGTTTATGAAGTGTTTGACGTAGGCACGCCACAGGGAGATCAGATTCTAGGTGTACTCGAAGAAGGTCTTCGGAACGAAACCACGAAGATGACCATCAGCAATCAAGAGCAGGCTACATGGTGGCGGTTCATCTAAAGAAATGCTGGTGCATGTTTGCATTGCGAGAACAGTTCCTGCGCCATTCCGGGGTTGTGCAGCACCATCCTACTATGCCGTAAAACGTAAGACATGGATGCTATCCGCTGAGGGGCTTCGATGGCACATAACTACACCACGCGCGACTTCTTCCGCCGGATGCCCAACCGGCTGCTAGCCGACTACTTCAAACGGCGAAGCCTGTTTCCTCACTTGGACTTCGCGGCGATGAAAGAGACGAAGCTGGATGCGCTGTTTGCCGCATGGCTGGATTTGCCGGAGGGCCAGCGCAGCGAGATGGATGCGGACTTCAGCGAGATTCACACGCTGAGCTGCGAAAAAGGCTGGTGCGCGATCCGGGATGAGGCGAAGTTCCAGTTTCGCCAAGAGCCAGATTTGTTCACAGCCTTTGTCAAAAAAATGGGGGACTTGGACGGTCACTTCGAGCGGGCGATGGTGACATTTCTGGATTCCCCCCCGCAGTTCTGGAAGAACGCAATGTACTTCCACCACGCGGACAATCTGCCCTGGTGGCGCAAGCGGAAGGGGCTTCCGCACCAGCCTGCTTCAGTCCATGAGGATGGTCGGCGGGCACTAGCAGACCGCATCAGCGATTACTTTCACCGCACGGAGGGAAGAGGATAAGCGAGAGTCGAGGCCCCACCCTAAACAGTGATTTCCAAAGGAGCCGCAGAGTATGACGAAACACAACGTACAAAACGAGAGAATCAAGCGGAAATACTTCGCCTATCTGAAGGAGGCGCAGCGGTACAGCGAACCCAGCGTAGACGCCGCTGCCAAGGCCCTCAGCCGCTTCGAGGAATACAACCGCTTCCGCGACTTCAAGGCCTTCCACTTCGAGCAGGCCGTTGCCTTCAAGCGGCATCTGGCCGAAGCTACGGCAGTGCGCTCTGGGGAGAGACTGAGCAAGGCCACGCTGCACGCTACATTGATCCAGCTCCGGAAATTCTTCTTCTGGCTCCCAGACCAGCCGGGATACAAGGGACTCAGCTACTCGGAAGCGGACTACTTCAACCTGTCAGAGAAGGAAACGCGGATTGCTACTGCCCACCGCGAGCAGCCCTCCCCCACGTTGGAACAGGTCAAGCACGTCCTTCAAACCATGCCCACTGCGACGGAGATCGACCGGCGCAATCGCGCCTTGGTCGCATTCGTTCTTCTGACCGGCGCGCGGGATTCTGCGATTGCGTCGATGAAGCTCAAGCACATTGACCTTGCGCTCAGGTCTGTCTTCCAGGACGCGCGGGACGTAAAGACCAAGTTCTCCAAGACCTTCACCACGTTCTTCTTCCCCGTGGGGGACGAGGTGGCGGCGGTCTTCGTGGATTGGGTGGAATACCTGCTGAAGGAAAAGCTGTGGGGTGGGGAAGATCCGCTGTTCCCCGCGACGGCTATCGCTGTCGGCGAGAACCAGCGGTTTGAGGTCGTAGGCCTTGAAAGGAAGCACTGGAGCAACGCGACGCCGATCCGGACGATCTTCCGACAGGCCTTCGAGGGGGCGGGACTGGCTTACTTCAACCCGCATAGCCTTCGGAAGACAGTGGCGCGCCTAGGGCTAAGGACCTGCTGCTCAGCGGAAGAATTCAAAGCTTGGAGTCAGAACCTGGGACATGTGAGCCCCCTGACTACCTTCACCAGCTATGGAGCAGTAGGCGAGGATCGACAAGGGGAGATCATCCGGAGCCTCGGCGATGCGGAGGCGAGGTCTGCGACCGTTGACTCTGCGCGCGTCCTACAGCAGGTCCTTGAAATGCTGCAGCGGAACGGACTGAACCTGCCCGTGCCGTCGCCGTCTCTACAATGAGGGCGCAGCACCAAATTTATTTTCGTGCGGAGTGGGGCTGAGGTGCCGCTGGGTGGTGCAACTCACGGAGTTGGGGGCAACTTTGGGGGCATGTCTGCTAGTCGAAAATTGTAAGTTGCTGTAATTACGTTGGTTGTTTGCGCAGTTCGGTTGTGCTCAGCCCCAAAGAAAACAAGGCTGCTATTGCATCCGATCTACCCAAACATTGCTACTCGAGTGTCTTGAACACGGGCCTGTCCTGTAGTCTCGTTGCATGGAGAGTCTTCATGGCAAAGTGTCACTGGTCACAGGTTCGAGCCGGGGCATTGGGGCGGGTGCAGCACTAGCGCTGGCGGACGCCGGCGCGGATGTGGCCGTGAATTTTCTCAGCCGCGCCGATGAGGCGGAGGCGGTGGCGCGGAAGGTGAGGGAGATGGGCCGGCGTTGCGTGAGCGTGCAGGCCGACGTCTCCTGTGCCGAAGCCGTGAAGCGCCTGGTGGAGACGGTTGAGGAACAGCTGGGCAGCGTGGACATTCTCATCAATAATGCGGGAGCTGCCCGTGCACAGCCGATGGAAGAGATCACGGAGGGCGACTGGGACGAGATCGTCGATGCCAATCTCAAGTCGTGCTTTCTTCTGACGCAGGCCGTTGTGGCGGGGATGAAGGCACGCCGGTGGGGCCGGATTGTGAACCTGTCGTCCGTGGCAGCGCACATCGGTGGGATTGTGGGGCCGCATTATGCAGCGTCAAAGGCAGGGATGCTGGGGCTGACGCATTACTACGCGCGGCATCTGGGGCCGCTGGGGATTACGGTGAATGCGATCTCGCCGGCGTTGATTGAGACCGAGATGGTGACCTCCAACCCGAATGCGACGCCGAATCTGGTGCCGATGGGGCGGTACGGATCCGTGGAAGAGGTTGCGGATGTGGTGGTGATGCTGGCGGGCAATGGCTATGTGAATGGGCAGACGATCCATGTGAACGGCGGCTGGTTCATGACGTAGGAAAAGGCGGCCAGACATTCAAGCGAAGGCCCATACATTGGCCAGACAGAAGTTGGCGATGGAACAGCAGAAGATTGCCAGGGCATTGGCGGGCAGCAATGGAAGTCCCACGCCGCGGACGAAGACCCGCATCAGCATCAGGTTGCCGACGATGGAGACGAGTCCATTGGAAAGATGGAAGCGACAGAGCTGCGGCAGGGCAGAGTGTGACCTGCGGTCTTTCCAGGTGTAGTGCAGATGCCAGATGAAGTTGTGCAGCAGGGTGAACTCGACCGCGGCAAAGGTGATAAGCAGATAGTGGGCGGCGAACCAGAGCCGGAGTATCGCGAGAGAGGCCAGCTGCAAGGGAACGCCGATTGCTCCGACGAGGTTGAAACGCCACCAGCGGGCAGTGAGCTTCATGGGAGTGGTTCCTGCCGAAAGAGCTCGGCGGTGTGACGCGCGGCGGTCACGACGGCCATGACGAACATGATTGCTGCAGCGATCGCTCCACCGAGATCGAAGAGAAGCATGCGATGGCCCAGCAGATTTGCGTATGGATTGTGCAGTACAGCGAGAATTCCGATGGCCAGCAGGATGCGGACCTCAGTAGGTCCGAAGAGACCCTGCGAGAGCTGAAAGCGCGCGAGGGTGTAGGTGGCAAGGTAGCTTTCCGCGGCGAGCAGCAGAAAGGCAACGAGAAGGGCCGCCGCGGTCCATCCATGGAGCAGGCCGGAGAGGCTGAGGCCGCCAATTAACGCGGCGGCGCCAAAGATGTCGACGACGTGGTCCACGTAGAAGCCGTAGCGGGGCCGTTGCTGATGGCGTACGCGGGCGAGCGTTCCGTCGAGACTGTCGCCCAGCCAGTTGAGCGCAAGACAGAGGATGACCAGCAGGAGGGCGGGGCGCCAGAGGCGCGACGCGGCAAAGGCCACGCCTGCGAGGACCTGCGCATTGAAGCCGAGGAGAGTGAGCCGGTCCGATGTGACCCAGCGGGGCGCGTGCTCTGCCAGCCAGCGGAGTGCGCGGGCCTCCGATGCTGCGGTGAGCGAGCGGTTGATGCGATCGGCTGCAATGAAGGTGCGGGAAGAAGTGATCGTGGTGGTCGTCAACTACGTCTCCAGTCATTTATTTCGCGGTTGGGGGGATGAGGCTGCGGTGAGTTGCGCATGAGATGTCTGCAATGCTCGGCAAACGGCCCGGAGAGTGAATTCGAGCGAATCGCGAGGAACACTTTCCACGTAGGGGCCGATGGCCCATCCGAGGCCTGCGGGCACAGAGCGCGTGAGAGAGATAGATTCGACCTGAATGTAGAGGCCGCCGTCGCGCTGCTCATACGACCAGTACGTGTTCTGCCGCCAGAGAAATCCGTGTTCCTGGGCGGGCGATAACGGGCGCTCGGCCGGAGTGCCAGGAGACGCGATCTCCTGAAGCTGCGTGCTGCGTGAGGAGCTGTAACCGTGCAGAGGATCGAGCCGGCCGAAGCGGACGTCGTAGGTGCTGTCCATCTCGACTGTGATGACATGGTGCTGACGGACCCTCATCTCCATCTGGAGGTCGGTTGCGTCCTGATGGAGAACGTGTGCGCGGAGAACCTGCGGAGCGAAGTAGCGCGGATAGTCAGCGGCGTCCTTCAGCAGGTCTTCCATTTCGGCGACGGTGGCGCCGGGGATGAACGATGTCGCTCTCCAGTGATGCAACATTGCCTTTTGCAGGGGTGGGCGGACGGACTGATCGACCGGAGCGATCAGGATGGCGCCGCGGCGAAGCTGTGTGTCCACCCCGGAGGAGCGGATGAGGAACGAAGGAACCGAGCTGTGATCCGCAGACAGGCGAACTTCCACGGAGTGGATGTAGCGATCGTAGGCCGCGGTGTCCTGGGCGGAAGGACCGGAGCCAAAGGCGGTCTTTGTCATTCCGGCGAGGAGAACGATCCAAACAAGCGGAACAGGCCATGGTCGGCGGCGAATCATGGTGCAAGGATGGGGCGGAAGGGGATGGAGAGCAATGGATGGGGGCTCATACGGAGATATTCTTTTCCTCACGGAGCAAGTAATTTGAATGCTGTGGCTTGGAGAGAGTTCTCACGGACGGTGTGAACTCGAGTTCGCGTGACTGATGGGCTAAAGTGAAGGAGCGATGACGACTCCGGCTTCAGGCAGGCGTTTCCGGTTTGGGACGTTCGAGGCAGACGCGGCCACGGGCGAGCTCCGGCGCCAAGGGGTGCGTGTGAAGCTCAACGCGCAGCCGTTTGAGGCGCTGCTTCTGCTGCTGGAGCGGCCGGGCGACGTGTTGACGCGAGCGGAGATCTCGCGCAGGCTCTGGCCGGACGGCACATTTGTCGATTACGAGCACGGGGTGAATTCGGCGATCAATCGACTACGGGAGGCGCTGGGAGATACGGCGAGCAATCCGCGATTTGTCGAGACGCTGGCGCGACGGGGATATCGCTTTGTGGCACCTGTCGAGGAGATCGGAGACGCGGTTGAAGCGCCGGCGGAGGCGCAGAGGGAAGAGGAAAGTCAGCCTGGGGAGACGGTTCCGCACCGGAGCCGCAGCATCCTGGCACAGCCGGAGGACCTGCCCACGGTGTCGCATGGGCTGGCGCAGGCGTTGTACGTTCTTCTGCAGGTGATGTACCTGGGGTTCTATGCCGGGGCGCTGGGAAATCTGCCGGAGATCCAGGAACTGATTGCAGTGCTGCCGAGTGCGGGGGCGATCTACCTGACGGTGCTGGGGAGCGCCGCAGTGTTGATTCCGGTACGCGCATTCATGATTTGCGCGGTTTTCTTCCGCGCGCCAAAGGCCAAAGAGAAGCTGCTGCAGATATGGCCGTTTCTTCTGGCGGTAGATGTGCTGTGGTCGCTGGCGCCCTTCCTGCTGCTGCATCACATCAGCTTCGGCGTTGCCCTGGCGTGCACCGCGCTGCTGGTGTATTCGCCCTTTGCGCAACGCTCGCTGGTGTTGATGGGAGCGGCGCGCGCAGCGACTACAAGAGATGCGATGGCCGGTCCCGCCAAGTAGACCGACGGGCCGGCCGATAGAGAGAGGCGCTAGCCCAGCTTCGCGAGTGCGGCGCTTGCGTCCTTGCCGGCTTTACTGCCGGGCGAGAGTTCGACAGCTTTCTTGAGCTGGGTCTCGGCGTCCGATTTGTCATTGAGCTTGCTGTACGTCATGCCGAGGTGAAAGTGCATGGAGGCATTGTCGGGGTCCGAATGCAAAGCTGTCTCCAGCAGATCGCGGGCGGCGGCGTAGTTCTGCTTGTAGTAGTAGACCCACGCCAGGGTATCGGCGGTCTGCGGCGAGTCGACCGCATTGCGGCGGGCCGTTTGCGCCAGGTTGAGGGCGACATCGATGTTCTGGCCGGTCTCGACCATCAGATATGCGAGGTTGTTGGAGGCAACCACATTGTTGGGATCGAGCTGGAGGGCTTTTTTGTAGAAGTCCATGGCTTTGGCCTGATCGCCTTTGGCCTCTTCCAAAGAGCCCAGAACCTGGTTGGCGTGCGCGTCGTTGGGATGGGAGTTTGTCCAGCCCTGCCAGACCGAGATGGCCGAGTCGATATCCCCGAGCGCCACCTCCGCCTGAACGAAGGATTGAACGGCCCCGCCGTTGTTGGGATCGAGCTGCATTGCCTTGCGAGAGCTCTCCAGCGAGTTGTTGTAGTCCTTGGTCTGATATTGCAGAGAGGCCAGCATCGCGTAGAAGTTGCTATTGCCCGGAACCTTTGCAATCTGCGCCTGGACGCGCGCAATCGCTTTGGCAGGCTGCTTTGCCACGAGATCGAAGTGCACCAGCGCGGCCAAAGCCCGCGCAGAGCCTGGATCCTTATCGAGCGCCTTCTGGATCATGTCCTGGCCATCGGCTGAGTGGCCGGCAGCGACGCGGACTTCACCAAGCTCGAGATAGGCGATGGAATTGTTGGGGTCCTTCTTGAGCGCGGTCTGGAAATCCGCCTCAGCAGAGTCGTAATCCTTGCGGATGGCCTCGGCTGTGCCGCGCCAGAGATATGCGGGCGCGTAGTCGGGGTGGATCTTGAGGGTGTTGTCGGCGATCTGAGCGAGCGTGGTGGAGTCTCCACGCTGCACCGCAATCTGCGCCAATCCGCCAGCGGCCTCAACATTGGCCGGGCTCAGCCTGTTCGCGGCGCGGTAGGCCGTCTCGGAGGTCTGCATGTCGCCTTTGGAGGCCGAGACGCGGGCGAGCAACAGCTGCGCCTCAGTGCTGCTGGGATTATCTTTTGTGGCCTTCTTCAGCGTGTTGAGCGCATCGTCCGTTTTGCCGGTGTTGAGCTGCAGGAGTGCATTGAGGGTCTCCACGTCCGCGTTACCGGGATTGTCCTTATTCAACTGTGTGACCAGGTCGCCGGCCTTGGCATAGTCTTTCTTGTCGAAGAGAAGACGAGCGTAGGTGAGACGGATCGCGGAGCTCTTGGGATACCTGGAACTCAGATCGGCAAAGGTGGAGACCGCGCGGTCCAACTGGCCGGACTGAGAGTAGAAGCCGGCGAGCAGGGTGGCGGCGCTGTTATCGTCAGGATTGTCTTTTACTGCCTGCTGGGCCACCTGTTCGGCCTTGTCGGGGCTTCCGGTCCTGAAATAGAGCGAAGCAAGCGTGGCACGAGGTTGAATGTTTTTGGGGGCCAGGCCGATGGCCGTCTGCAACTGCTGCTCCGCGCCGGGCGTGTCGCCTTTCCTCTGGAGCAACTCCGCCAGCAGAACATGAGGCCCCGCACCCTTGGGGTCCAGATTCGCGGCTTTGGCGAGCTCCTGCTCAGCCTGCGGCTCCGTCTTGGGGTCGGAAGCATAGAGAAGCGCCAGGGCGCTGTGGAAGGTGGCGCGATTGGGGTCCAGGGACAATGCCTGCTGGATATTCTTGAGCGCCTCGTCGCGATCTCCCTGGGCCTGCGAGACACCGGCGAGCAGAGCATAGGCGTCCGCGTTCTTCGGGTTTGCGGCCAAGACAGCCTTTGCCTGCGCGGCCGCGCGGTCCGGAGCGTGGCCTGCCAACAGGAGATCGCCCAGAGTAATGCGGGCGGCCAGATTGTTGGGAGCCAGATCGACTGTCTTCTGCAACTCCTGATATGCAGGGATGGGGCTTCCCATCGTCAAATAGACCTTGGCCAGTTCGTAGTGCGCATCCGCGTAGTTCTTGTCCACCTGCAGGGCGTTCGAGAACTGGATGGCGGCCTCCTTATGCTTGCCATCGGCCTCATAGCGCTTTCCGCTTTCCAGATACTTCTGCTTGCGAACGTTCGGATCGCGATTGCACCCTGCGGTGAAGACGATGACGAGCGATAGGATCGCTGCCGCGGAGACCCTGGTGACGTGGAACTGACGTGGATTAAACATGGCTCTCTACCTTATCTTCCTCTGTGTTTCGTGTCCTCTTCTTCGATCCTGCGCGGCGGTCTTGCCGGCGCGGCGCAGTGCTTTGCGGCTAATTGGGCACATAGGCGGGCAACATAGCCACGACCTGCTGTGCGAACTTGATGGCCCGATCCCGGGCTTCGGAGCGATCTTCGCCTGCGGGGACCGGTGTGATGATGCGGACCAGGGCCTCGTCCGTACGGCCATAGCGGATGGAGTCCGCAAGCGTATCGATCTTGGCGCGGTAGTCACTGGCGATGCTGCGTCCATGCAGCTGGTACCAGTAGAGAACCTCCTGAGTCGACGACCCGTTGACGATGAGGTTGTCGTTGGCCTGATAGGTCTTGCCGTCGGTCCCGTCGAAATGAGTTACCTGTGAGGACTCGATGGTCCAGCCGGCGCCGGGGAGGCAGTTCTGCGGCGAATGGATGGACTGGCCGGTACGTTGCGAAGGCAGATAGGCGATATAGAGGCCAATCTCCATGCGGTCGCTGAGGCTTGCGGCGGGAGCGTTGCGGTTCGGGAGATAGAGGCGGTTGAGGTAGATGCCTTTGCCGAGGATGTCGAGCGTCTCCTGATCGAGAGGCACATCGATGGCGGTCCGCGCGTCGATGGCCATGGGCATCTCGCTGAGAGGCAGGCTGGCAGGAGCGTGGTCCACATCGCCGCGGACGTAGAGCACCAGAGCCGTGAAGCTCATCAATACGACGACGACCCATAGACGCACAGACCTCATGCCGAATGTCCACCTTTGCGGGGAATGAAGTTCATCGCTGTATGGACAAAGTAAAGGCAGGTCAGGGAGACGAGAAACATGAGCCAGCCGGAGAACTCATGAAAGAAGCCAAGGGCCTTCTGAGGGTCCCAGTACTGGACGCAGATTCCCGTGCCGAAGATGCGGGCGACATTGGCCGCCACGGCGATGGGGATTGCAGCCAGGGCAAGCACCACGCGGCGCCAGGTGATCTTCTCCAGGAAGTAGCCGTAGATGACAGCGACCGTGAAGAGGCTCATCAGCGAGCGGATCCCGCTGCATGCCTCCGCGACCTCCAGGGGCATCGCCGGGAGATTGATGACATTGCCCTCCTGCAGCACGGGAACTCCGGCGTAGGGCAACAGCGCGCTGGCGAAGTGCGAGGCGAGCAACTGGAGGGGGAAGGTGATCTGGTTGAAGAGGATGGTGGGCAGCGGAATCGCGAGGCAGAGGACGAAGAGGACAAACTTCAGCCGGCCCAGCATGCGACTGCCGAGCAGGGTCCAGATGAGGCCCGCGGCAAGCAGGATAAAGGAGGTGCGCTGCAGGAACAGGTCTGCGCCGAAGACGCCGACGAGCAGCTCAAAGAGGCCGAGTATGACTAATGGCACCCCGGCCCAGGTCGGCACGAGGGGCGTGCGGTCCAGTTCATAACGCTGGTCCCAGACGATATATGCGGCGAAGAACGGGATCAGGAAGCCGTGCGAGAAATCCGGAAGCTCATACCAATCGGTGACCAGCTTCACGGCGATCTGGTGATAGAGCAGGACCAGGAGGACACCGAGCAGCACGACGGGGCCCCAGGCGATGGCCCGCAGCGGGGGATGCTGTGCCACCTGAGAGGGAGGAGGGGCAGTTGCTTCGAGGGGAGGGGCGATCGTGGGTGTATCGGCAGTGTTCATGAAGGATTAGGCGCAGAGTCCAGACTGTCCCGCGAACACCCCGATTATCGCATGGCTTCGCAGGAGGGAGCAGGTAGTTGAGACGGACTTAAGTATGGCGCGCGCACACACTTAAGTGGAATAACTCCGCGATATGCGGATGGAATATTCTTGCCCCAGGTGAGCAAGGAGATTCACACTTGTTTGCTTTGGCACGAGTGCATTACCAACGGGGCTCCATTCACGATTAATCAAGGAATACAGGTGTAAAATCTGAGGTATAAGGCCGCCACAGCCGGTGGCGCAGGGCACAAAAAGCCGAACGTTGCCACAACGCTAAAAGATGTTGGATGCGTCAAGCGCCAACCGCGGTATCTGCATCCAACAAAAGGTCGTCTTCACCGTAGATTGCTGTCTGGTTGTACCAGCTGATTGGCGAGACATCCGGTCATTGCTGCTGGTGAAGTCGAAGCGATTTTCTCGGCCTGAACAAACCTTGATTTCGGTAGGACTATGAAAGCTATCCGATACACACTACTCCCGCTCTGGTTTCTCCCGGCACTCGTTCCATGTTTTGCCCAGACAGCAGGCAAGCCTGTTCTGACACCGGCAGAGCCTCCGCCCTCCACCGCTGCTCCGCAACCGGCGATCCAGGCAGGCGGACCGGCGGAGAGCGCTACATACGTTATTGGTCCGCAGGACCAGATCCAGGTCACGGTCTGGAAGGAGCCGCAGCTTTCGGGTTCGCTGGTGGTGCGTCCGGACGGGAAGATTTCACTGCCTCTGCTGAACGACATTCAGGCGGCCGGATACACTCCTACCCAGTTGTCCAACAACATTGCCGAGCAGCTAAAGAAGTTTCTGACCGATCCGGTTGTGGATGTGACCGTGGTCGCGGTGAACAGCAAGCGCGTCTACATGGTGGGCGAGATTGCGCACGTGGGTCCGATCCAGATTATGCCGGGCATGACTGTGCTGCAGGCGATCGCCACTGCAGGCGGGCTGACTCCCTATGCCAATGCGAAGAAGATTTATATTCTTCGCGGCGACCCGGCGCACCAGAAGCAGATTCGCTTTGATTACAACAAGGCCAAGAAAGGGGACATGCAGGGCATTGTGCTCGAGCCCGGCGACACAATTGTTGTCCCATGATTAAAGTCATCTCATCAGGCAGTCGCTTTCTTGTGCCCGGGCGTGTTTCTCGACAGCTTTTTGTCGCAGCACTGGGTTTGCTGATGTCTGCCCCCGCGGTACGCGGGCAGGCATTGCCGGCGGGCGAGGCTTCGCCGGTTTCCACCGGCTTTTCACTGCCCAAGGTCGGCGGCTCGCTGCAGTGGGCAGTTACGGCGTCAGACTCGCTTTCCTGGGGATACTACGCCCACTCCGGCGTCACGAATTTTTCCAACCTCTCAGGCGATCTTGCCTACCTCTCGACCAGCCGCTATCACCCGTTCAGCGCGGTGATCTCGGGGGGACGGTCGTGGAGCACAGACAGCGGGCCCTCGTATTCCTTTGTCGGTCTCGGATTGTCCCAGGTGATCACCGCGGGGCGGTGGAACATTGTTCTGTCGGATGGCCTGAGTTATGTTCCGGGAACTCCTGTGCCAGGGCTGTCCGGTGTGGCCGGTCTTGGGGACCTTGGGGTTTCTCCGGTGCAGGTTGGTCCGGACTCGGGCCAGGGCATCCTGACCAACTACTCGCCGGAGATTACCAACAACGCGGGGGGCAGCATCTCGCGGATGATTACCGGAAAAACAGGTATCAACGGTTCAGCTTCGTATACCGTCCTGCGTTTTGTAAGCGGCGGCAGCGATGCCGGCGCACATGGCCTGGAGAGTGATGGGGTGACGGGTTCGGGCGGGTTTACCCACCGCGTGGATGCCCGGGATACGTTTGGCGGGAACTACTCATATTCCAGCTATATCTTTCTGCAGAACCTATCCAATGGCGTTCCGGAGCCTAATTTCGTGAGCCAGGTAGGCTCGTTGACCTATTCGCGCCAGCTCAGCCGGAAGATGAGTCTGAGCCTGGCAGCGGGACCCGAGTTCACCACGATCAACTTCTCCGACCAGCCTATGTCGGTCACGGCATATGCGGACGCACAACTGAACTATGCAGGCCAGTTCGAGCACTGGAGCCTCGGATATGTGCGCAGCACCAACAGCGGCTATGGCGTGGTGGGCGGCGCGTTGGCAGACAGCGTCAACTTCGGCGTGGGACGCACATTCGGCAAGGTCTGGGGCACGTCGGCCAATGTCGCTTACAGCCGCACCACCAGCCTTCCGAACGTTTTGATTGCCCCCTACAATTTTCAGACTGTCGTTGCAGGGGTGCAGGCCTCACGTGCGCTGGGGCGGAACCTCTCCGGATACGGAAGCTATACCGTTGAACACCAGTCCGGGTCCGGCGCAACGACGAACGCTGTCGATCTGTTCAGCGGCGTAAATCAGATTCTCAGTTTTGGAATTACCTACTCCCCCGCCTCGCGGCAGTTTGGACGACCGTAAGGAGAAG
This sequence comes from Acidobacteriaceae bacterium, assembly GCA_035550395.1. GTDB lineage: Bacteria > Acidobacteriota > Terriglobia > Terriglobales > Acidobacteriaceae > Edaphobacter. The sequence goes on along the minus strand of DASZPF010000041.1, from coordinate 3,664 downwards.
TTATGCTCGGCCATCGCTCCCTCAATGTCGAAGATTACCTGACGATACTCAAGCGCCGCTGGTGGATTGTCTGCATCCCGGCGATCATTCTGCCCATCGTCTGCGTCGCGTTCACCTATACCATCGTGCCGCAGTATCAGTCGCAGTCGCTGATCCTGATCAATCAGCAGAAGGTATCGACAGACGTCGTCAAGCCGCTGGACATCGGCGGCCTGCAGAGCAGGCTGGCACTGATTACGGCGCAGATCGAAAGCCGGTCGACGCTGGAGCCGATCATCAACAAGTACAACCTGTACGCCGCCCAGCACCTGTCTGTGGATGCGCGCGTTGACCTGATTCGAACCAAGAATCTTCAGATTGCACCGATCCAGTCTCAGATCGCCAACGGGCTTCCGGGCTTCCGGATTCTGTTTACGGCGGACGACCCCCACACGGCGCAGCAGGTATGCGCGGAGATCGCCGGACTTTATACGCAGCAGAACCTGCAGGCCCGCGAGGAAGCTACGCGGGGGACGACGAACTTCCTGCAGGCCGAACTGGACGCCGAGAGACAGAAGCTGAACGACATGGGGCAGAAGGTAGCTGAGTTCAAGTCCAGGAATCTCGGGGCTTTGCCGGATGATGAGAGCGGGAGCATGGCGACGCTGAACGCGCTTAGTTCGCGGCTGGACGCCGACAACGCACAGATTACGCAACTGCAGCAGAGCAAGCCGGTACTGGTAGCGATGCTGAGTCAGGCTACCCAGCCGATCACGGCCGCCACGACCGGTGCGCACTTACAGCAAGCCGATGAGTTGCAGCTGGCAAAGATGCAGGCGGACCTGGCCGATCTGCAGAGCCGCTACTCGGACGATTATCCGGACGTGAAGTCGATGAAGCGGCAGATCGCGGACCTGCGGGCACAGATCGCCAAAGAGGCCGCGGCACCTGCGCCTGCGCAGGCGACCGCGCCTCCGCCGAGCCGCGCGGACTCAGTAGATGTGATCCGGCTGCGGGCACAGATCCAGGCCATCGACCAGCAGATCGCCGACAAGACGCGTGAGCAGGCACAGATCCAGGCGCAGATGCGGTCGTACGAAGGCCGTATCCAGGCAAGCCCTATGGTGGAGCAGCAGTACATAGAGCTGACTCGTGACTATGCCACAGAGCAGGGTATCTACAACGGCCTGCTTGCCAAGATGGGACAGTCCCAGATGGCGACCGATGTGGAGAACCGGCAAGAGGGCGAGGGTTTTACGGTGCTGGATGCCGCAAGCCTGCCCATCGATCCGACGTATCCGAAGCAGAGTATCTTCGCGATGGGCGGCCTGGGCGGCGGACTTGCTCTCGGCGTGCTGATCGTTGCGCTGCTGGAATATCGGGACACAGCGCTGCGCACGGAGCGCGACATCTGGGCTTTTACGCAACTGCCGACGCTTGCTGTTGTCGCCTGGTCTCCAGATGTGGCACAGGACTCTGCCAGGAAGCCTGGATTTTTCAAACGTCTTTTCAGCCGCAAGGCCCCCAAGGAGCTTCTGGCCGGATAGCCAGAGAACGCCATGTATAAGAGCTTCTTCAATCTGAAAATCAACCCGTTTGCCAGCAGCCCCGACCCGCGGTTTCTGTACATGATGCCGCATACGCGCGAGGCCCTGGCGACGCTGGAATACGGGATATCGGCGCATAAAGGCTTTATCGTGCTGACCGGCGAGGTCGGCACGGGCAAGACCACGCTGCTGCGGCGGGCGCTGGCCTCGCTGGACCAGAGCAGGGTCTTCAGCTCCTTTGTCTTCAACCCTCGCCTGGACGTGCTTGATTTTCTCGAGTTCATTCTGGCGGATTTCGGAATTGCCGCGCAGAACCGCACGAAGTCCGGGATGCTGATCCAGTTGAACCGCTGGCTGATTGAGCGGTATCGCAGGGATGAAACCTGCGTGATCATCGTGGATGAGGCGCAGAATCTGCAGTGGGAGTTGCTGGAAGAGATTCGCCTGCTGACCAATCTTGAGACGACCAGTGAGAAGCTGGTGCAGATTGTTCTCTCCGGCCAGCCCGAGCTCGAAGAGAAGCTGCGTGCCCCGGATGTGCGCCAGCTGCGGCAGCGCATTGCTTTGTGGGCGCGCACGCACGCGATCTCCGCCGAGCAGACCGCCAACTACATCGCGCAGCGGCTGCTGATCGCGGGGACTTCAGAAAAGATATTCGCGGACGATGCGATCGCCGCCATCCATCGCGCAAGCCGCGGGATTCCGCGCATTATCAATCTTGTTTGCGAGCACGCACTCATACTGGCTTATGTTGAACAGCTCCGCCAGGTGCCGGAAGAGCTGATTCATGCGGTCGCTGCCGACCTGGATCTGGATGCACAACCATTCATGGTTTCCACGAATGGATTTCCCGCAAGCTCCACGCTTCCAACGCAGAAGCACCCAGAAAGGGAAGAGAGATGAGCAAAATATACGAAGCGCTGCGCCAAGCCGAAGTGGACAAGGGAAAGAACGGCTCTTCTGCCGGGAGCAGTTCCGCGGCGGTCGCGCCTGAGCCTGTCGATATCGCGCATGACCCTGTGCGTACACCGGTGTTTTCCAATACCGGCCGAGCTCTTGCAGCTGTTCCCGGCTCAGAGCCCCAGCCGGCCGGCGCCAACCCATACGTGGAGTCGCGCGGCCCGGTGACGGAGCTTTCCCCGATCGGGGCTGAGGCGCTCGACCTGTCGAAGGTGCCTCTTGTCACGTGGCATCCTGTTCTGGAACGCCTGCCGGCGCTTGAGGAGCGGGGAAGCGCGGTGGAGCAGTTCCGCAGCCTGCGTTCGCGCATGCAGGAGTTCCGTGACCTGAACACACTGAAGTCGATCCTGGTCTCCAGCGGTCTGCCGCGCGAAGGCAAGAGCTTCGTCGCAATCAATCTTGCCGTCTCGCTGGCGCGTCACAAAGCAGGACGCGTATTGCTGATCGACGGCGATATGCGCCGCGCGACCCTGCATGAGATTCTCGGCTGCCCGATCACTCCTGGGCTTACCGAGTACCTGGCCGGGAGCGCGTCCATTCTCGAAGTGATGCAGCGGCCCAAGCCGGATTCGCCTACCTCTCCGGTGCCGCCGGGCCTGGCATCGCTGACCTTTATCGCCGCCGGAAAAGAACATGACAAGGCCGGCGATCTTTCCGGCAATCGCCGGTTCCAGACGCTGATTACGGCGGTCAAGCCGTACTTCGACTGGATTATTGTCGACTCGTCCCCGGTCAATCTTGTCTCCGACGGAGTCAACCTTGCACGTTCCTGCGATGCGGTCCTGCTGGTCGCACGGGGCGGAATCACGCGGTATGAAGTGGCGCAGCGTGCCGTTGCCGAGCTTAAAGCAAGTAAGATTCTTGGCTTCGTTTTGAACGCAGTCAAGAATCCGCCAATTGCAGGAGGCTACTATGGGTATGATGGCTACGACAAAATCGAGGCATAATTAAGGCTTCGGTGCAATGGTTCGGTTTTTAAATGTCTACTACCCCACGCGGACTGTAGTTCTTTTACTCAGTGAGGCAGTGATCGTCAGCGGCTGCTTTGTGGCCGCTACCTGGATGGTCCTTGGCGACCAGGCGACCTTTGCTCTTACGCTGCACTACGGAACGCTGAAGATCGCAGCGCTGACGGTCGTCAGCCTGATGCTCTCCTATTACTTCGACCTCTACGAGCC
>DASZPF010000040.1:0-100897 GCA_035550395.1 Acidobacteriaceae bacterium | reverse complement strand
TGGCGGACGCAGCGCTGCGCGGGATGCTGCCGAAGGAGGTCCGCCCGGAACAGGTGCGCGGCGCGCTCACCGCCGTCATTCGCCGGACGCTGACGCCGCCGGGCACCTTCGACGCGGATGGCTGGCTGCGCATCGGCCTCGCCGGCCATCAGCCCTCGCTGGGCGAGGTCTACATCTCGACGGGCAGCCTCTACCTTTGCTCAGCGGTGTTTTTGCCCCTCGGCCTGCCGGAGAGCCATGCTTTCTGGCGCAGCCCCGCAGCTCCGTGGACGCAGGTCAAGGTCTGGAGCGGCGCAGACATTCCCGCCGACCATGCCCTCGAAGGCCGCCAGCGCGGAGATTAGTTAATCCTCGAATCCGTGCTTCTATCCGTGTTAAGCCTTTTGCCTTCCACGCCCGGTAGAATCGAAGGGCGATGGCGACGAGGGTACGGTCATACTGCAAGATCAATCTGGGACTGGCGATCGGGCCGGTTCGGCCGGACGGCTTTCATGGGCTCGCGACGCTTTATCAGACGCTGGCGCTGCATGACTGGGTGACGGTGGAGGCCCGTCGCGCGGTGCAGACACACATCACCCTCACCAGCAATCATCCCGGCGTACCGGCGGACGAGCGAAATACGGCGTGGAAGATGGTCGCACTGGCGCTCGAGCAGATGAAAGTCACCGCCGAGGTCAAGATCCACATCCAGAAAGACTTGCCGGTGCAGGGCGGGATGGGGGCGGGCTCGGCGAACGCGGCCGCGGCATTGATCGGCCTCGAGAAAGAACTGGGGCTGGTGCCGGGCAAGCAAGGGGCGCTGGCCGAAGTGGCAAGGCTCGAAATCGCCGCGGCGGTCGGCTCGGATGTCCCGCTGTTCCTGATCGGCGGAGCGGTGGAGGGCCGCGGACGGGGCGAGATCGTCCGCGCCATGCCCGACCTGCCGCCAACGCCCTGCGTGGTCGCGATCCCTGACGTCGGCGTGTCCACCCCCCGTGCCTTCCAGGAGTGGGACGCGCTGTGCGCCTCGCCCGGGCATAATCCCGGCCGCGGTCAGGCCGCAAAAGGGTTGACTGAGCCGGTGGGAGCCGATAGGCTTGAAAGGTTGAGTCGCGTCTACGCGTCTGCACTTGGGGCGCCGGCGTCTGACCCATCCGGTATCGTTCGCGGCATTCGTCCTGAGAGCAAACAGGGCGGCTTCATTGAAGAAAGCATAAAGAACGATCTGGCCGGGAACCCGCTTCTCGCGCTTGTCCGCACCGGGATCGAAAACGACTTCGAACAGGTCGTCTTTCCGCAGCATCCCTCCTTGCGTGAAATCAAGCGTTTGTTGACAGGCGAACCGGACAGCAGTGCGGCCATCTATGCTGCCCTGTCGGGGTCGGGCTCCGCGTTGTTTGGGCTGTATCGAACGGAGGAGGATGCAGTCGCGGCGCAACAGCGGGTTGAAGGGGCCGGATGCAGGGCGATAGTGACTTCGACCTTGCCACGGGCCGAGTACTGGAGCAGGATGTTCGCAGAGTAGGGCGGCAGGTCGAACGAAGTTTTTACTGGGCGATCGACTAATGGTAGGTCAAGTGCCTTTCTGCCGATTGCGGCGTGCCGCAATCGGGGGGCGCGAAGTGAAGGCGGCAGGTCGAACGAAGTTTTACTGGGCGATCGACTAATGGTAGGTCAAGTGCCTTTGACGCACTTTGTCCAGGTTCGAATCCTGGTCGCCCAGCCAGCAGGTTTGGAAGGTTGTCGGAAGTTTTCAAGGGTACGGGTCAGGTATTTCGCATGGGCGAAGTAAGCGGCACAGAAACAAGGGCGCCGTCTGACATCAATGCAGCAGGACTTATTCAAGGCCAACCAGCCTGGAGGGTTCCATGAGCAACGGCAATTCGACTGCGGTCCTTTCCCCTGTGGCGGGGGAAGCTGAGGAGCAGAAAGGCTCCCAGCCAGCGCCCAAAGCCGCCTCCGACGGGCAGAAGGCGTCGGGGGAGACGAAGGCAAGCGAGCGGCGGCGCTCCAGCAAGGCTGGCGAGCCGAAGCGTTTCAAGATCTTCTGCGGTTCGGCGAACCGGCCGCTGACCGAGGAGATCTGCAAGTTTGTCGGCGTTCCGCTGGGCGAGTGCCGCCTGCAGCGCTTTGCCGACGGTGAGGTGTACTTCCAGCTGCTGGAGAATGTTCGCGGCGTGGATGTGTTTGTGGTGCAGCCCACGTGCCGGCAGGTGGATGAGCACCTGATGGAGTTGCTGATCATGATCGACGCGCTCAAGCGTGCGTCGGCAGGAAGGATTACCGTGGTGATGCCGTATTACGGCTATGCAAGGCAGGACCGCAAGGACCGTCCCCGCGTGGCGATTACCGCCAAGCTGGTCGCGGACCTGCTGTCGACCGCAGGCGCAAATCGTGCCCTGCTGGTAGACCTGCACGCCGCGCAGATCCAGGGCTTCTTCGATATTCCGGTGGATCACCTCTTCGCGAGCCCTGTGCTGGTGGGCTATGTGCGCGATCTGAACCTGCCCAACCTGACCGTGGTCTCTCCCGATGCCGGTGGCGTGGAGCGGGCGCGCTTCTTCGCACGCAAGATGGAGGCACCGATGGCCATCGTCGACAAGCGCCGCACGGATATGAACGTCGCCGAGGTGATGAACGTGATCGGCGATGTGCAGGACAGGACCTGCCTGATCCTGGACGACATTATCGATACGGCAGGCACACTGGTGGGTACGGTGAAGGCGCTGCTGGAGAAGGGCGCGCGCGAGGTGTACGCCTGCGCCTCACATCCGGTGCTCTCCGGGCCGGCGGTGGAGCGCATTGCGAACTCTCCGCTGAAGGAGCTGATTGTGACGAATACCATCCCGCTGACCGAAGAGGCGGCGCGGGTGCCGAAGATCAAGGTGCTTTCGATCGCCGGGCTTTTGGGCAGGGCGATCGAGAGTATTCACATGGAGACCAGCGTGAGCACGCTGTTCAACTAGTGGATGGCAGTTGTTGGTAGATGGGCCAAATACAAGCGGCGAAGCCGCAAAGGGAGCGAGCAGAAGCAAACTTAGCCGGCGGTTGAAAGGCTGAAGAACTTCGCACTCGTGCCCGAAAGGAAGAAGCAGTTATGGCAGCAACAAGCGAAATTCCCGCCGTCGTGGCCACGCCGCGCACAGGCAAGTTCAACAAAAATGCGGCTCGCCGTGTACGCGCGGCCGGGCAGATCCCAGCGGTTGTATACGGCGCGGGGCAGGAGTCGGTGGCGGTTTCGGTGGACCCGAAGATCATCACCCGCATTCTGCACTCCGACTCCGGCCACAACACGATCTTCGATCTCGACGTGACGGATGCGGGCCTGGTCAAGGCGATGATTATTGACTGGCAGCATGAGCCATTGAAGGGCCGTCTGCTGCATGTCGACTTCAAGCGCATCGCGATGGACAAGGCCATGCGGGTTTCGGTGCCGGTGCAGCTGGTGGGAACACCGGCCGGCGTGAAGACTCAGGGCGGCATTCTGGACCATGTGCTGCGCGAGGTGGAGATTGAGTGCCTCCCGGGCGATATCCCGAGCCATCTTGATGTCGACGTGACGGGACTGGGGATCCACCAGGCGATCCACGTGAGCGACCTGCCGCATTCGGACAAGATCAAGTATCTGACCGATGCCGATCAAACCGTCGCGCATGTTACCGCGGTCCGCGAAGAGGCTGCGCCTGCCGAGGCGGCCGAGGGTGCTGCCGCGGCGGAGCCTGAAGTTGCCAAGAAGGGCAAGCCTGAGGCCGCTGCCGAAGGCGAGAAGAAGAAGTAACCAGCAGCAAGCCAGCGTGCCGGCAGATCAGCCGATGCGTTGGATAGGAAGCAGAGGAACGCGGCGTGAAGCTGATCATCGGTCTCGGCAACCCCGGCATCGAATACCAGTTCACCCCGCACAACGCCGGGTTTCTTGTTGTGGACCGCATCGCAGAGTACTGCGGCGTCTCCGTAACGAACCGGCGGGGAAGGGCAGTCACGGCAAAGGCGCGGCTGGCAGGACACGATGTGCTGCTGGCCAAGCCGGAGACGTTCATGAACCTGAGCGGGCTTTCCGTAGCCGCTCTGGTGGGTGAGTTTGAGATCGCTGAGCCGTCGAAGGACGTCATTGTGATCTACGACGAACTGGACCTTCCGCTGGGCACGCTTCGCATCCGCGAGCGCGGCTCGGCGAACGGGCACAACGGGGCGAAGTCGGTCTCCGGAGCGCTCGGCACGGACGAGTGGTTGCGCGTACGGGTTGGGGTCGGCAAAGGCCAGACACCGGACGGGCGCGAGATCCGCTCCGGAGGGACGGATTACCTGCTTTCGCCGATGCGGAAGCAGGAGTTGGAGAAGCTGGACGAGGTACTGGACCGCGCGCGCATGGCGGTCGAGGCCATCCTCAGCAAAGGGCCTGGCCCGGCGATGAGCGAGTTCAACAGAAGCAGTGACTAGTTGCTTGTTACGAGTGGTTTCGTTCGCAGTATGAGGCGCCCGGTAACTGGCAGCTGGGAAATTTCCAGACCGACGCAGGCAGACGATACGCCGGCGCGGTGCGAAGCAGAACTTCGCAGAAAGAAGCAAACCGCATGAACCGTACTTACGAGATTATGTTCATTGTCCGGCCGGACATGGAAGAGGCCGAGACCGACAAGCTGATTGAGGGCTTCAAGAAGAACGTCACCGACGGCGGAGGCACCGTGCTCTCCAAGCCCGAGGAGGAGAAGTGGGGCCGCCGGCGGCTGGCCTACACGGTGCGCAAGTTCAACGACGGCTTCTACGTGCTGCTGGTGGTGGCTGCTCCGGGCAGCCTGATCGGCGAGATCGAGCGCCGTCTGCGCGTGACCGAACAGGTCATCAAGTTCATCACCGTGCGCATTGACGAAGAGGAGAAGCGGCTGGCAAAGGTGAAGGCGATCCGCGACACCAAGGTGAAGCGCAGCGCGCAGCCGATTCCGCCTCAGCCCGCAGCCGAGGTGACCGCGTCCCCGGCGCCGGCAGTCGAGGCCCCAGAGACGGCACCGGCAGCTGTCTAGGCTCGCCATCGGGATTTGCGCAGGTGCGGCATGACGCGCTGCGCAGGGAAGAAACAACCGCCCGGGTCCGCTTCGGCACAACTCCATGGGTCCCATTGCGGGCCTGGAGCGGACACGGCCAACTGAAGGAATTTGAGAGGAAACGAACATGGCTGATGAGACCAGCACCCCACAATCCGCCTCCGCCGCACCCGCGGCGGAAGGCGCACCTGCTCCCCGTACCTTTACCCCACGCAGCGGACCGGGCGGTCCGCGCGGACCGCGTCCCGGCGGTGGCCCCGGTGGGTCCGGCGGCCCTGGCGGCGGCCCCGGCGGACGGAAGTTCTTCCGGCGCAAGAAGGTCTGCAAGTTCTGCACAGAGAAGATCGATGCCATCAGCTACCGTGATGTGCGTCTGTTGCAGGGCTTTGTGGCCGAGCGCGGCAAGATTGTCCCGCGCCGCCTGACCGGCGTCTGCACCCGTCACCAGCGCAAGCTGTCCCAGGCGATCAAGCAGTCGCGCAATATCGCGCTGCTGGCGTTTGCAACGCGCTTCTAAGGCACTGCGCCGCTCCGGCTGAGGCAGGGACGGCCATTACGATATCTCGGAGAACACGCATGGAAGTCATTCTGAAAGAAGACGTCAACAAGCTGGGCCATCGCGGCGACGTGGTGAAGGTCGCCGACGGATACGGCCGGAACTATCTGCTGCCGCAGAAGCTTGCAATTGAGGCCACCGATACCAACAAAGCGGTGATCGAGCAGATGAAGCAGTCGGCCGTACGCAAGCTGGCCAAGGAGAAGATCGAGGCGGAAGAGCTCTCCAAGCTGCTGGAGAACGTCGAGCTGGTGTTCGAGCGCAAGGTGGGCGAGAACGACCACCTGTTCGGCTCGGTGACCTCAGCGGACATCGCCGGACAGCTGGCGGAGAAGGGATATACCGTAGATCGGCGCAAGATCGCGCTTGAGGAACCGCTGCGGTCCCTTGGCGAGTTCCATGTGCCGATCAAACTGCATCGCGAGGTCACCAGCCACCTGAAGGTGACCGTCAAAGCGGAGCCGGGCGACGAGTCTGAATCGGCCGCCTGATAAAGTCCGTTTGCAGTTTCAACAGAACACAGGGCGCATCCCTAGATTCCGGGCTCCGGGATTAGGGTGCGCCCTTAACCATTAAGATACCCGTTATTTGCAACGCATTTCACAAAAGTGGAACTAGAACTCCACATTTATGTGCATATATTTGCATACATGGCTGCAAATGTGACGGGCAACCACCATGAAACCCATTTAGAATGAGTGGCTTTGTGGATCTTCTGGATAGGTTAGAACGGCCCAAAAAATGCATATATAAGTGCAAAACAAAAGCACCCTCAAGGTGTGTTCCCTCCCAGGAAGGACGAAGCAACATGAAAAAATACATAATCGCCCTATTCTCCGTCGCGGCACTGGCAGCCGCGTCGACGTTTGCCCACGCAGACACTATCTACTACCTGACTCAGGACGCCTGCAGCGGAACCTGCGGCACGGGACCGTTTGGCACAATTGACCTGTCGCAGAACGGCAGCGGCAGTTCTGCCACTGTTACCGTCACTCTCACGTTAGCCGCCAATGAGAACTTCGCGGGTACCGGCGCTGGCGATGCACTTGAGTTCAATCTTGCCAATGTCGGCGCTCCGGTCACAATCACAGGAATAACCAGCGGATTCGGAGTTGGACCTTCTCCCGATACTGCCTCTGCATTCGGCAGCTTCGGCTACTCCGTCACCTGCACCAGCTGCCAGGGTGGTAACGGACCGGTAGGTCCGCTCACCTTCACAGTTGGCGACTCGAACGGTGTCCTGCTTTCGGACTTTATTGCAAATACCGGCGGGTTCTACTTTGCGGCGGACATTCTGGGCAACAATGGCAACACTGGAAATGTGGGTGCTATTGGTGGATCCTCTCCTTCTCCCACCCCGGAGCCTTCGTCGCTTATGCTTCTGGGAACCGGCATTGTGGGTGCAGCGGGCCTGATGCGCCGTCGCCTCTTTCGCGCATAGTTAGCTCTCGAGTCCTCCTGCAACGATCCCCGCTTAGGCGGGGATCGTTGGCTTTTAAGCCAAGATATGGCGGATGGGCGTGGCGATGGAAGTACACAGCCCTGTGCATTCTTTTGCTTACCCAACTTCTGCACTGTCATCTTGGAGGCAAGAAAGCCGAGGCAGCATCTTGTTTTATTTGAGCTAGTTGCGATTCAATGCGTCCTGGATTGTCGAGTGGCGAACCGAATGCATAGTGAAGAAGCAAAGCCGTCTTCCATGCTCTGTATGGATCGCCGGCAAGCTATGACATGAATCCATGCTTTCTATATTTGAGGACCTCCTGATGAATCGCTTTGCAAAGCTTGTCTCTTTCGCCAGCGCGTTGCTGCTCGCATCGAGTGTGGGAATCGCCCGCGCCGACTCAATCGATACCTTCCAGAACACACCAGGGAACCATACCGGTCATGAATGCTGCTTTGAGGTTCAGCTGGACCAGGTGGACAGCAAGGACATCAAGGTGACGGTGACTCTGATCGACGGTGCGACCTTCTTCGCCGGGACTGGTTCTGGTAACCACCCTGGGTTTGCATTCAGTCTCCAGGGCGATCCCACCATTTCAGTAACCGGTTTTGACAGCACCTACTGGTCCTATAGCTCGGCGAACGTCACGCCAAGCGGTGGATTCGGCCAATTTAATAATCAGCTCGATTTTTCGGGCAACGGCGCTAGTGACAAGGTCAGTACGCTGAGCTTCAACATCTACGACGCTTCGGGAATCGACTTCTCAGACTTCATCTCGAATTCTTACGGAAACTACTTTGTCGCCGACATTCTTGGCAGCAATGGAAGGACCGGACTGTCGGGGATAGATTGTGACGGCGTCGTGACGCATGGAAACGTGCCTGAGCCTTCGTCTCTTCTGTTGCTGGGAACCGGCATTCTGAGTGCAAGTGCGGTGGTCCGCCGGAGGCTGGCGCGGGCGATCGTCAACGTGTAAGCTCTACTTCGAAATGTCTCGCCGATTGGCGAATAAAAGTTTTACCGCGATCTCGGTCCGTCGTGAATTACGTGGCTCCTCGCTTGAGGCAGCCACGTAATTTTTTAAGGGGTGTCCTTGATTTTCGGCTCAGGGAAGGACTGTAGAGCCTCATGTATGGTGGGAAGGAGATGCAGTCGCTGACATTCACCCCCGGCCGCGCCTTTCTGTCTTCGGACTCAACCGCTGTGCCGTGGACAGTGGTGTTTGAGGACGAGGGGGTCACGGGCTACTTCTACGCCTGCGATCGCTCGCACGAGAGGTTGGAGGACAGCATTCTGGATGCGATGCTGATCTACAACGTGAGCGCGCTGACGCGTGACAACGTGGGCTCGCAGGAGTTGGAGAAGCACGCCGATGCTCCGGTGCAGCGCATTGTGTCGATCCAGTGGTCGCATGACGGGTTGAAAGCGGTGCTGTACCTGGATGGAGCGGCACAGGCGCTGTTTGATTTCGGCGCGCGGTGCGGCTTCTGCCGATTGAACTTTCCGAACTTTATGGCTGACCAGGGCGATGTGTGGAACCGGTCGGGCCATGCGTGGTCGGATGCGGCGTTTGAGCAGTTTGAGGCGGCGTTGTACGCATAACCTCGCCGGATCTAGCGCGGAAGAAACAGCTGCTCGATCTCCAGCCAGGAGCGGACCCGGGTATAGCCGGTGACGTTGATGTTGTGCGGGGCATCGTAGAGGACGCCGACGCCGCGGAAGCGCTCGAGCTGGCGAGGATTGTCGTCGATGAGATAGTCGGCCTTGAGGATGGACTTGTCTCCGCAGAAGACGATGTGAGTGTGCGGGATAAAGGGGAAATGGCGCTCAAGCCACTCGAACTTTGCGTTGAAGGACGTGGGGACTTCCATGGCCGCGGTAGCGATGAATACCTCATAGTGCCGCTGCAACGCGGCCATCACGCGTTGCGAGTCGGGCATCACGTCCAGAACGGCAAAGAAGTCCTCGGCACGCAGGTAGTCGTCCAGCGCATCATGGTGCGGCGTGGGCACAACCTGCCAGAAACGTTTGCCCTGCAGGTCTTCCTTGGTGAGGGCGGCGTCGAAGTCGCGGTTGTAGCGGAGAAGGTGCTCGGCGACCGCGTCAGCCATGACCTCATCCATGTCGACGCAAATGCGCTGGCCGGAGTGGGGAGTCATCGCCCCTATTTTAAGGGCGCGAGAGCTAAATGGACGAACGGACAATGGAGGCGGCGATAGATTCTGTGCCGGCTTTCGACTCCGACTGCGGAGATTTGCGCTGCGGGGTGTCACGCGCAGGATCGTAATAGAGCATGCGCCCGCAGTTCTCGCAGGTGGGGATGGCGGTTGCGGTGGGAGAATCCGGCGAGTTGTCGCGTATCTCGTTCCAGCGCTGCGGACGGAGCATCATGCGGCAGGAGGAGCACTGCTGGTCGAGCGCCTGGGCGACGGCGCTCCCTTTGGCGCGCGCGATGCGGTCATACATTGAGAGTGAGGCCTCGCCTGTCGGAGAGCGCAGGATGCCCTCGCGCAGCTGGTCGCGCTCATTGCCGAGACGCTCCAGCGTGGCCTGGTCGGCTGCGGTGAGCTCCGCGGCACGCGCTCGCTCGCGGTCGAGTGCGGCGGAGGTGTCGACGACAGCCTCTTCGGCTGTGGCACGGTCGCGCTCGAGGGCCTCAGTGCGTTCCATGGACTCGAGCTCGGCGTCCTCAATACGTGAGATTTCGGATCGTGCGAAGGCGGCTTCGTGTTCAAGTGCGGTGAGCTGGGCCGTGGTCGTAGTCATGTCGAGCTTCTTCTGGGTGCGCGCGAGCTTCTCGCGCAGGTCGGCAATCTCAGACTCTTCCTTGCGGCGGAGGGCCTCCTCTTTCGCAATAGCGTCCAGGACCTGAGCGCGGCGGGCGGAGGCGTTTTTGGCCCGGGTCTCCGCATCGGCGAGGCCTTTGGCCAGCGTAGCGACCTGGTCACGCAGATGCTTCATCTCGTCATCGTGGGCCTGCAGATCGATGAGCTGGGCGAGGTCAGGATGCATCAAATTCCTCCAGGACGCGCGGATCGCGAAGGAGTTGAGGATAGCATGCGCGCGGGTTACCAGATTGCAGCCGGGAGATGACCATTTGAAGATCGAAATGGGCGCGGTGCGGTGTAGTCTGCAAAGAAGCGTCACTGCGGTACCTGTACGTCTTTACTTCCCAAAGTCCCTGCCGGATAAGGAGAAGAGCAGAGCTCTCCCTTAGGCGAGCGGGGCACAGCGTCCTCCCAAAGTCGAGTTCAGGGCGCAACGGTCTGTGTGCAACCCGCACAAGGGGTTCTGTTCCTTGGCACCGGTACGTCTGCTGCTTGTCGATGATGACGACTCGATCCTTTCCGGTTTGGGCGCCATCCTCGATGCGCACGATTTCGCTGTCACCACGGCGAACAATGTAGTCGACGCGCTGCGGTTGATTACCACCGAGAGCTTCGATGTTCTGCTGAGCGACCTGCACATGCCGGGCGCCGGTGACGGCCTGATCGTTGTGGGGGCGATGCGGCATGCCAACCCGCGCGCTGTCACTCTGCTGCTCAGTGCCAATCCTGACATGACGAAGGCGACGACGGCCATGTTGCGCCAGGCCGACGAAGTGCTGATGAAGCCGGTGCGCCCGCTTCCGCTGGTGGAGCTGATTCGCAAGCGACTGGCCGACGACGAGCAGATGCCGCGCACGCAGACAGTGGACGCGATTGCCACGGTGCTGGAACGCGAGCGCAGCGCCATTGCGGCGGAGTGGTCCAGGAAGATGGCGGAGGCCGGCGCCTTCGCAAACAGCGGATTGAGCCAGGCCGAGCAGGCCGGCCATCTGGCGGAGGCGATGACGGAGATCCTCTACCGGCTGCGATATCCGCAACCGCTGGGGCGCATGACGCTGTTTTCGATGGCGAGCCTGCAGCACGGGGCGCGGCGGCGACGGCAGGGGCTGTCCTCTCCGGTGCTGGTGCAGGAGGCGCGAGCGCTGCAGGTGGCGCTGTTTGAGGCGATCGAACGGAACATCGAGCGGATCGACCTGGGGCAGCTTCCGGTCACGCTGGAGGCGATTGCCGACGAGGTAAATGCGCAACTGGTGCAGGCGCTGGAGGGCTATGAGAACGAGAAGCCCGCGCAGTTTACGGAAGAGTGAGCTGGGACGGCGTCTTTAGCCGACGCGGGACTGTCGGCCGCGCCTTCCCGTCCTTCGCCGCGGACGGAGAACGGACAGCAGGCGCGCGCTCCGCAGATGCAGTCTCGGCCATGGCGATGTCGATTGCGTGGTAGAGCTGGCGCATGTCCGTGACCATGACCCAGCGCCGCTGCGTGACGACGAAGACGCACGGAGTCCCATGCTCTCCCAGACGGTCTCCCAGCGCGCGGTCTGCCATTACCTCATTGCGGCAGGCGCCGGTGGAGTCGAGAACAAAGGGCTGGGCGATATTGTGTGCGCGGAACCAGCGGCGGGTAAAGGCGCGCAGGTCATCTTTGCTGGCGATGCCGGTCTGGGCGGCGAAGAGAGCGAGGCGGAACTGCTCCGCCGCGGCGGGTGAGACGCGGTCCTGAAGATAGCGCGCGGTAATGGCGGCATCGAGCGCCCACGGATGAATTTCGGTGAGCGGATAGTCGTGGCGAAGATAGGCAAGCTGGCTGCCGGAGGTGTTGTAGCGCGCGACGGCAGCGCGGACGGTGGGTGCGTCGGCCGCGCAGGTGGGGCACTCCATGTCTTCAAACTCAATCAGCGCAACCCGAACACCGGGAGGAGGCTTGAGGATGGTCGATGCCGCGGCGGAATGGAAGGGATAACCGGTGCGGCTGTCACCGCTGTTCGCGGGCAAGGTGGTCTGAGCGGAGACGACAAGCGCGGCTGAGAGAAGGAACGACGCCGATGCGAAGATCTTCATGGACACGGCACCTCGGATGGAAATTAGACCGTAGATCGCATGGTTTGGTGTACCGGCTCGCACGATTTTCCTGGGTAACTTTTCGAGTCTCGGCCGAACCCCGGGGAATCTAAACCGGTACGCATGGCTTCAACAGCACTTACCATGGATGAGCTGCAGGCGCGCCACGCTGCGGAGGACCGTGCCTGGAAGCCGCGGGCCAATCAATGGGCGATTGCCCTTACGGTGACTCTGGCGACGTTTATGGAGGTGCTGGACACCTCCATTGCCAACGTGTCGCTGCCGCATATCGCCGGATCTCTGAGCGCAAGCAATGACGAGGCGACCTGGGTGCTCACCAGCTATCTCGTCTCGAATGCAATTATTCTGCCGGCATCGGCCTATCTGATCGGATTCGTGGGGCGCAAGCGCTTCTACATGATCTGCGTCATACTGTTCGGCATCAGCTCCATGCTGTGCGGGCTCGCGCCGTCGCTGGGCGCACTGGTGTTCTTCCGCGTGCTGCAGGGAGCGGGCGGCGGAGGGCTGGCGCCGAGCGAGCAGGCCATTCTGGCGGACACATTCTCACCCAAACAGCGCGGGCAGGCGTTTGCACTCTATGGATTCGCGGTAGTATGCGCTCCGGCGATTGGCCCAACGCTGGGCGGCTGGATTACTGACAACTTCAGCTGGCGCTGGATCTTCTTTATCAACGTCCCGGTCGCGCTGCTGAGCCTGTTCCTCACAAATCGGCTGGTGGAAGACCCGCCGCACATCCGGCGGACGGTCGAGAAGTCCCATAGAGAAGGGCTGAAGCTGGACTTTTTCGGCTTCGGGCTGCTGGCGGCCGGCTTCGGGTCGCTGGAATTTCTGCTGGACAAGGGGCAGGAGGACGACTGGTTCTCGTCGCACGTCATTGTGTTCTTCACTGCATTGTGCGTGGTTTCGCTGGTGACGCTGATTTTCTGGGAACTCTACCAATTGCGGATCAGGAAGCGGCCAATTCTGAACCTGACGCTGTTCGAGCGCAGGACGTTCGCAATCCCGTTTGTGCTGATGTTTGTGCTCGGCTTTACGCTGTACGGAACCACGGTGCTGATTCCGCAGATGGTGCAGACGCTGATGGGTTACACGGCGGAGCTGGCCGGACTGGTGATTTCGCCCGGCGCGGTAATGATCCTGTTGATGATGCCTGTGGTGGGCTTTCTGGTAGGCAGGGTCGATCCGCGCTACCTGATCTGCTACGGATTCACGATGCTGGCCATCTCGATGGTGGTGATGCACACTTTTTCGCTGGGCTCGAGCTTCAGTTACATCATGTGGGTGCGGGTGCTTCAGGCCTCTGGACTGGCGTTCCTGTTTATTCCGATCAACACCATCAGCTATGTGGGCGTGCCGCGGGAGCAGAACAATGACGTCTCGGGTCTGACAAACCTGGCGCGCAACATTGGAGGCTCCACGGGAACAGCATTTGTGGCGACGATGTTGACGCGGCGGCAGGCGGCGCATGAATCTGCGATGACACGCAATCTGGGCCTGGGCAACGAGGCCTTCCGCAACCAGGTAAACCGGCTTAAGGGGCTGTTCCCCGGTGGCGGGAATGCTGCCGCAGGAGGCTTTGGCGGCAAAATCTCAGGCAACGTACATACGGCGCAGGCATTTATCTACAACCAGCTTCATCGCCAGTCGGCGATGCTGGCTTATATGGATATCATCGCCGTGCTGGCGATCTTCTGCGCGTGCATGATTCCGCTGGTACTGTTGATCGGCAGGCAGAAGTCCGGACACGGCGATGCGCCGGCGCACTGAAATTTATTCAGCCTCTCCGGAACGGGACGCCTCCCTAAGTTACTGGTATGCCGTTAAAAATCGCACTGCATGCGCGATATTCGTGTGCTGCGGTGATTGGCATGGTTCGCACGCATGCGCAATCTTGTGATTTCCACGCTACTCTTCCCGTATCCTGAAATTGATTCCCGAAGCCACGGGAAAGAGCGCAGCGAAGGAGCAAAAAACGGCGATGGCAGAGACGACAGAGAAAGGGAAAAAGGCGAAGGCAGCGGCGAAGCCCAGGGCGGCGGCGGGCACCAAGACGAGCACAAAGAAGACGACGAAGAAAACGAACGGGGCGGCCGCAGAGATGAAGAGTCCCTATGTGCCCTCGCATGAAGAGATTGCCTTCCTGGCCCTGCAGTATTGGGAACAGCGGGGCTGCCAGCACGGACAGGACCAGCAGGACTGGTTGCGGGCAGAGCAGGAGCTAACGAGGATGGCGTCGTAGTCTGCGCTGCAGAACCATATTGAATGGATCAGGATTTGACAGGCGCCCGGCCGGAGCAGTCCGGAGGGGTGTTTCTGTTGAGCGTAAGCCCTCGGAGCACCGCATCTGCTAGGCTTTCGCCACGAGGCGGAAGTTTGAGATGCGTGTAAAGCAATTCATGGGCCGTGCCGTGATCGCGCTGCTGGGAGCGCTGGCCGTCGCGTATGTAGGTGATTGGGCGATCTGGCGCGCACGCGTCGCAGCCGGCGGCGGCATGGGCTCGATAGAGGTGGGAGTGCTTATCGAGACGCCGCTGAAGGGCAACAAGGAAGAGTACGACTGGGCCGGCAGGCAGACGGTGGATTGCAGCCGCTCGATCTTCCCACAGGCAGGCGAGGGTGCCTGCTGGTGGCTTGCACGCAAGGGTACGATCGAGGAGAAGTGAGCCTCTCTCTCAAGCCGCGTGGCTTGGAGTCCGATTCAGCTTAGCGCACGGTAATGAGCTGTGTTGCGTAAGGCTCCAGCGAGAGCTTGACGGTGACGCTGCCTTTGCCTGAGGTGGCCGTGAGGGAAGAGACGGCGCCGGTGGCGGGATCCCAGGACTGCACCGTATGGCCCGTTGTGCGGAGAGTAACGGTATGGGCGGCCTCCTTTGCACCTTCATTGAAGAAGAAAAAGACATCCGCGTCCTTCAGGTGGCGGGTGAGGACTTTGACCGCCGTGTCGGGTGAGTCGAGCGCGACCTCGCGCACCGGGACGACCTTGTCGAGCGCCGTCTGAATCGCGGCCGGCACTGTCTGCGGTCCGGGGGCCTCGGCAGGCGGCTGCATCGGCGGCGTGGGCGTAGGCTCCAGCTGCGCGGAGGTCTCGACCGTGGCGAAGGAGAAGTCAGAGGGAGTTGCGGTCCGTGCGTCTAGGATGTTCCTGGAGTAAATCAGCGATGGGGTGCTCCCAAGGAAGAGGACATGCCCGCCGCCTTTAGCGAAGGTGCGCAGACGAGTGAGTTCCGTCTCCGAAAGAACGGAGGGGGCGGGGAGGATCACAGTGCGGTAGCTGTTGCCGCTATCGGTAGTGAAGGTGCCGGGACCAGCATGCAGGTCGGTGGCGAGGGCATCGAGATTGATGATGTCGAAGTCGATCTGCCGCTCGGAGAGCATACGCTCTGCGGAGACGAAGGTATCGTCGGAGCTGCGGTCGTTCATCCACATGGAGCTGGAGGGAATGTAGAGCGCTACCGATGCGGCCGGGCGGCCCATGCTGAGGGCGTAGCTCAGACGGCGGGTGTAGTCCATCAGCGCGGGCCAGCCGGGATCGCGCATGACGGCGGAGGGTCCCCCGCGGCGGACCGCAGCGGCAGAGCCGCCTGAGGCAGCTGTATCGGCGGCCTCGGGCCGCGTAGCGGGGTAGAACATCGTTTCGATGAGATTTACGCCGCGCACCATCTGCTCATTCAGGATGTAGCGCGCCTGCGTGATGTCCGGGGCGGGACGATATGCGGCGAAGCTCTCCGTGAAGGCGCGCGGGCGGCCGTAGATATGGGCTGCGCTGGCGGCAAGGCGCGGGTAGTCCGAGACGGTGTCCGGATCGATCTGGTGCCAGATGGCGTCGATCCCAGGGACCTCGACATATTTCATGTCACGGACGAAGTCGCCTTCAGAGCGCGTGAGTTCCATCTCCGCTTCTTCGTGGTTCAGGTGCACCTGGTATTCGACGCCGTGGTCGGCGCACCAGACCCCTTGCGGCTTGAAGAACCCGTCCTCAAACATGCGGGAGAAAACGTCATAATAGTCGCCTTTGGCGCGCAACTCCTTGTCGGTGAGCTTGGCCGGAGGAGTGAAGGGCTGCCCCGGGCGCGGGCGCCCGCCGCCCTGCGACAGGAGAAGCGCACCCAAGTAAGGACGAATGTCGTAGCCCTTGATCTTCTGGAAGTTCGCGAAGAAGTCCGGGGTCCACGGCAGTCCGGCGATAGAGTAGTCGGGTTCGTCGCCGCGGAAGCCCATGATGGTGCTGCCGAAGAGTTCCGGCATGGCCTTGTAGTAGCCGGCATGTGTGGCGTCAATGTAAGCGGCCGTGGCGGTGGGCGAGAGGTAGTCCTCAAGCGGCTGGGTCGCATCCTTCTGGTGCGTCGGGTTGGTGTCACTCTTGGTAGGCGAAGTGCGGAAGACGTGCTCGATGACGGCGACGGTCGCATCCGCCGAGGCGGTGTAGTGGATTTTGCCGTTGGCGATTGCGACCGGGGTGCGCTCGCCGGAGGAGATGGCGACTGCGGCGACGGCGTCCGCGGAGACAGCCTGGTCCAGCGTGTCACCGGCCTTGACCGGGATGCGCTGCGTGATGGCGAGCGCCTGCATGCTCAGGTCGTGTTTGTCCTTTCCGTTCGCAAAGATTCCGCCGGCGAAGCCCGAAGGATAGCCAATGTCATCGACGATCCACACCTTCATGTCGCGTTTCTTTGCTTCTTCGGCGAATTGCTTGAAAAAAGCGAAGTATTCCGGCGTCAGATAGGTGGTGCTCATGCCGCCGCCGGCCTGTGCGGTCACGGCGCGGAAGCCGAGCGACTTCATAGTGTCGAGGTCATGACCGAGAGATTCGAGGGTTACCGGGCCGTTCATGCCGAAGTAAGGTTCCGGACCGTACTCGGAGGGCGGGTTCATCCACGCGGCTTCCACCTGCGCGGCTGTGGGCATCGCAATCTTCTGCCAGGAGTGGCTGCCGGAGGGTGGTGCCGCCGGGGCCTGCGCGAAGAGAGCCAGTGGAGCCGTGATAAGCGCACATGCAACGGAAGCGATCACAAATTTTGCGTAGCAGCGGGGATAAAGATTGTTCGTGGTTGCAAATTGAGTTGTCATAATCTGTAACTCCTAGTAGCTTCCCAGAATCACGTGCAGCAGCGCGCCCTTGCCGCCGAAGTTCAGTCCGTAATCAGTCTCGTCGCCGTTCCAGAGGCGGTCGATCACCCATGTCGCGCCGTTATAGTGGCCCTCTTCCACCTTCAGCATCTGCGGCTGTCTGCCCCTGGAGACGACCGGCAGCGCGAAGTGGACGCGGCAGTCGATGCCGGCGACGAGAAATTCGTCGGGCCCAAGCGAGGCAACGATGGCACGGCCCTCATGCAGCGAGCGCGTGTCCGATGTGGTGGAGACGGGCGCGGCGACCTCCCCGTACGAGGGTGGAAAATCGACGAGCGCACGCCAGGCTGCGTTGCTCGGTGCGCTGGGCGCGGAGGCAGGGCCTTCCATGGCCACAGGGGTGCCGTCAGCGGCAAAGTCCAGTTCCTTCTGCGCGATGCCGTCTTCCTCCACTGCCGTCTGCAGTTTGCCGGAGAACTGCAGCGCGGCAAGCTCCTGTGTGAAGGAGCCGACGAGGGCAAAGCCGTTGATCTGTGCGATGGATTCCGCCGTTGGCTGTGCAAGGTTCAGGCGGTCAAGGCCGAAGTTGGCGAAACCGATCGCGCCCTCGCCTAATGCGAGGTAGAGATAGCGGGCATAGCCGCTGGCACCGGGGAAGGGCTCAAAGCCGAGGCTCTCTGGAATCAGCAGAGGATTGTCCGCCCGGTGGAAGTCGCGCATCACGGCTATGTAGCGTTCGGTGGAAGGCACGTAGATGTCCGGCGCGAGCAGGTCGATCGACGGGGCCATCGCCTTCCAGACGGGAAACATATTAACGGTAGGGCCGCCGGAGGGATAGTCGTCCCCGGGAACGGTGGTAAGCGGATACGCCCGCGGACTCTTCAGCCAGTTGTTGACATACATCGGCAAAGGCAACTCGCGCTTGCCGGCCTCGGCAACCGCGTTGATGTAGCGCGACACGCTCCAGGCGGCGAAGGTCTCGTCGGCGTCCGCGCCGAAGACCTGCGACCAGGTGCCCGTGCCGGTCTTATGCAGCGCACGAAGCAGGTCGGCAGGCACCGGAGCGTCGAAGAGCTTCTGCGCCGCGGGCGAAAAGTCCCGCACCAGCCCTAATGAGCCCGACTCGTTTTCTACCTGCATCATCAGGACCGTGTGCTGCGGGTCGGTCTCTTTCAAATGCCGCATTAGCGCGGCAAAGGCAGTAGAGTCCGCGGTGAGATTGGCCGGGGAATTTGGGCTCAGCACATCAATCGGCACGCCGGAGCGCGAAAGCATCCGCGGATAGGCTGTGGTGTCCGACTTTATCCAGTCCGGAACATAGTGCATCTTGCCGTTCTTCCAGGTAGCCAACCAAAGCAGCACCAGATGCGTATGGTGTTCACGGGCCTGCACGAGGTCCTGGTCGACCACGGAGAAGTCGAAGGTGCCTTTCTTCGGCTCAAGCTGCTCCCAGTAAACGGGAACCTCCAGCGTATTGAGGTGCAACGCGGCGGCGGCAGGCCATACGGCATGCAACCGCTCCGGCCAGCCGGAGGAATTGTCCACCTGCGCGCCCAGCAGGAAGTAAGGGCTGCCGTCGACCATGAGCGTGGTGCGTCCGTTCTGTGTAATGAGAAGCGGGACGGGCGACTGGCCGCCGGAGGATTGTGCAGGCGCCGGCGCTGCGGCAGAGAATGCGAGCGCCGTAATCAACGGAAGCGCAAGAGCGCGCGAGGTACGGTGCGAGGAGAGCAGATTCATAGCTGAAGGGGTGCTTCGCAGCGGTAAAGGAGCCAAACGGCGAACAAAAGCGTTATACATGGTGGAGGCAACATTTGGAAACACTTCCCCATTTGAAAGAAGTTCCAATGCCTTTCCTGCGGCACATTCCAGCATTCCGGCGGCGCATCTCTTGCGAGCGGGTTTCGCTATTGAAATAGAACAGTTTACGTGGGCGGACCACTTGCGGGACATTGGGCGGAGAAAGACATACACTGATAAAACAGCATCGCGCGTATAGGTGCGCGCCCCACTTTTGAGCGAATGACGCAAGGGCCTCAATCCGCCGCGCCTCGTGCGCCGTTGCACTTCCTGGGGCTGGCGTGTGCGGTTGGCGTTTCGACGATCTATTTCAATCAGCCATTGCTGGAGGAGATGGGGCATAGCTTCCATGCGACGGCCGAACGCGTAGGCTTTGTCGCTGTTGCTACCCAGGTTGGCTACGCGGCCGGATTGCTGCTCTTCGTTCCTCTGGGTGACATGGTGGAGCGGCGAATGCTGATGATCCGCATGTATGCGGCCGTGGCACTCGCCCTTCTGCTGGTGGCCATAGCTCCAAACCTTATATGGGTGATCGCCGCAAGCGTACTCTTGGGAATGCTGGCCGCGGTGACGCATGTGGTGCTGCCGATTGCGCCGGACCTTGTAGGCGCCAGGGAGCGCGGGCGCGCGATCGGCACGGTGATGATGGGTCTCCTGCTGGGCATCCTGCTGGCGCGGACCTTCGCCGGCTGGGTGAGCAGGATCCCGGGCTGGGTGCTGCGCACCTACCATATTGCGCCGCCCCATGCATGGCTGGGCGATGGCTGGCGCTACGTCTTTCTGATTGCTGCTCTGGTTAATGCGGCGTTTCTACCGCTGATCGGCAGGGTGATGCCGAGGCTGCCCCCCAAGCAGGACCTTCGATATCGCGATGCCATGGGCTCGCTCTGGACCCTCTTCCGTACGCAGCCGCTGCTGCGCGAATCCTGCGCGATCGGCGCGCTGGCCTTTGCATCGTTCAGTTGCTTCTGGACGACCCTGGCCTTTTTCCTCAGCAGCCATTACGGGCTGGGGGCCGGCGTGGCGGGCAGCTTCGGACTCATCGGCGCGGCCGGGGCGACGGTTGCGCCACTGGCCGGGCGCCTTGCCGACAAGCGCGGTGTGCGCTGGGTGCTGACGGCGGGGATGTCCACCCTGGCCTTCTCCTACCTGCTGCTCTGGGCCGGCGAGCGCGCACACATGTCGTTTGTGGCGCACCTTACCATCCTGGTGATCGGGGTGATCGTGCTGGATGTGGGCGCGCAGTTGACCCAGGTGGGCAACCAGACACGCATCTTCGGGCTGGTGCCCTCGGCGCGCAGCCGGTTGAACACCGTATACATGACGGTGTAC
This sequence comes from Acidobacteriaceae bacterium, assembly GCA_035550395.1. Taxonomy (GTDB): domain Bacteria; phylum Acidobacteriota; class Terriglobia; order Terriglobales; family Acidobacteriaceae; genus Edaphobacter. The sequence continues at coordinate 80,773 of DASZPF010000040.1, read as the reverse complement.
TTCTCAGGCGCGGCGATCGGCTCGGCGCTCTCTACTGCAGTGTGGGTCCGTTATCAGTGGAACGGCGTCTGCGCGCTGGCGGTAGGATTTGTCGCACTGGGTGGATTGCGTCACGCGCTGGGACGGCGTGAATCGTTGACCGAAACGCGCGGGGAGCACACCGCTATCGAGACGGTGCTCGAAGTTTAGCCCTCCTGCTTCCGATCCCGGACTTCGTCCCGGCAGGAGATTTCTCAGGCCCGCCGGTGCGTCATCTCGCGCCAGCTGAACACGACATCCGGCACGGCAAAGTAGCAGATCGTCAGGAAGGCAAGCGTCAGCGCGAACGCACTCTCGGACATGTTGAAGTAGGCGGGAATTGGGTTCAAAACCCTCGAAAAGATGAAGTTCAGAGTGAAGGCATACGACCGCACCATCCATTGCCTGTGCACCTGGATATGCCGGTTGCGCGCCGTAAGGAAGGCGATCAGCGTGCATCCCAGCCAGAGCACAGTCTGCACCCACGCCATGAACTGCATCGGCAGGGTGACGCCGCGAACTCCCAGAACAAGGGCAAGTGGCGCGGCCACGCAGATCGAGATCACATAGATCTTTCCCATCAGGCGGTGCAGGGAAAGATGTCTCTGCCGGAAGCGGGTGGAGAACTGGAACGGCCCCAGTGCGGTCGCCACTACGCCTGCCACGGCGTGTGGGACCAGCAGGAACATGTCGTGGATCAGTTTGGTGCGGTAAGGACTTGGTGTGTGCAGCAGCGGCAGATCGGTCCAAATCAGGACGGAAATGCCCATCAGCCCCATGACTGTCCAGAAGCTGTATTTGCTGACCTTTGAACCGCGTGCAGAGGCGAGAGGTGTAGTTGCAGTAGACATTTGGGTCCGTCCTCCTTGCGAACGTGGGCCCTTCCTGCAGTGTTGCGGATGGCAAGAGTCTACAGGAGCGCAAGAACGGCCGAAAAAAATTATTCGGTCTTCTTTCCTGTCGATTTTGGTTGCCCGCTACGGTGATGGCCGCCTTTGTAAGGATTTGCCATGCAATCAAACGGGAGCGGGGGCCGGAGCCCTCAGGCATCATACCCATGCGCGTGCGTGTCGCATCCTACCTCGCTGAGCAGAGAACGAAAGAGCTCTGGAAGCGTGAGGTAAATGGACCGATGGACAACCGAGTTCTGATCGCCCTCATCGTGGTGATTGTGGCTGTGCTGATTGCTGCTGCCGTCATCGTATACAACCGCAAGCGGAGCGAGCGTCTGCGCGAGCGCTTTGGCCCCGAGTATGACCGAACGGTGAAGCTCCACGGCGGCCCCGCGCATGCCGAGAAGGTGCTGGCCGCCCGCGAAAAGCGCGTAGAGAAGTTTTCCCTTCATCCGCTGCCTGCGGCACAGCGCGAACGCTATGCCGAGGAGTGGGCTGCGGTGCAGCGCCGCTTCGTCGACGATCCTTCAGGAGCTGTCGTCCATGCGGATGAACTGGTGACGCAGGTGATGGAGGCACGCGGCTATCCGCGCGGAGACTTCGAGCAGCGTGCGAACGATATCTCCGTGCACTACCCCGTATTCGTTCAGAACTATCGCGCCGCACGAGAGATCACATTGCGGCATTCCCAGGGCCAGTCATCCACGGAAGACCTGCGGAGGGCCATGGTCTACTTCCGCTCGCTGTTCGACGAACTCCTGGAAGCCCGCAAACCCCAAACCATTGAGGTGACCCATGAAAGAAGAATTGCTTCTTGAAGAAGACCGGCTGACCACCGCCGACATCGCAAATCCCACGCCCCGGCAGGCCCGCCAGGCCGCACTGAACAGGCAGTCTGACACCCTCGCGGCAGATCCGGCGGCTGAAGAGCCGATTCCGCTGCCTGCGGCAACCTCGCCCACAGCTCAGGAGGTGCCTGCAAATTCTGCCGCGCCGCTCTTCCCTGAGGATGAGCTGCATAACTTCCGGGCACGCTGGGACCAGGTTCAGACCTCCTTCGTCGATGAGCCCCGTAAGGCCGTCGAGCAGGCCGACAATCTGGTGGCGAGTGTCGTAAAGCGGATCGCCGAGCAGTTTGCAGCGGAGCGCGACAAGCTGGAGGGCCGCTGGGATAAAGGGGACCAGGTCAATACGGAGGACCTGCGCCAGATCTTTCGTTCTTATCGGTCGTTCTTTGACCGCCTGCTGTCGTTCTAATCGTTTGGCGAAAGAAGCGCGGCCACGCAGTCGCGCAAAACGCGAAAGGCCCGTACCGCGGAGGGTACGGGCCAATTTTTTGTGGTCCGGGCGGGCCGGCTAGCCGGCCTTGCGGTCCTCAAGCACCTCGTCCAGCATGTTTGAGAGCGTGCCAGCGCGTGAGCGCATGGAGTCTTCTGTACGGTCGGCATTGCCGGCAAGGGCATCGTAGCGGGCGCGCATGGCCAGCAACTCATCCGCGATATTCAGGGACGCGAGCACCGCTACCCGCAGCGAATCCACCGTGCTGCCGTGCGCGGCGACGGCACGCATCTTGGAGTCGACTAGGGCCGCCAGCCGCTCGATGTGCCTGGGATCGGTGCCGCGCAGGTGGTAGACCTGATCGTAGATGTCTACGCTGACGGCGCTGGGGCTCACCACGCCGGCCGGGGCCGTATTGCCGGGTTCCATCGTCTCGGTCTCGCGCGCCATCCCGATTCTCCTCTTGAGCTACATCAGCTCGTCCATCTGCTCCAGCATCTTCTCCACGCGCTGCCGCACAGCCTCGCGCTCTTTGCTCATTGCCGCGATCTGGCTCTCCGCCGACTCTCGCTCGCGGTTCGCCTCGCGGACCCGGTCCTCAGCGGTGACGGCCTGCGACAGCAACTGCTCGCGCAGGGCCACTACCTCAGCCTCTGCGGCCGCGCGGGCCTCGCGCTCCTTCTTCACAATCTCCACGGCGCGGAGCACCTTTTGCTCCAGCGCCTGAAACTCATCCACACTCACTGCGGTACTCATACCCGCAGTATAGAGCGAATTGACAGCATGGAACGCTCGTAACCCGCGCCGTTCCTGTGCAAAATGAGGTTCACTTGGATGACAGCCACATCTGGTGCGGCTCTGGGCAAAATCCGGTTATCAGATGCCCCACTTCACTCCACTCGCGCCTTCCGTAACTCCGCCGCGCGGCTCCAGCAGAAACTGCGCCAGCGGTTCGCGCAGCCGTAGTGGGATCCGGTCCGGTCCCAGGCGCAGCCGCTGCGTCATCAGGAACAGCCAGCGCCGCGGCTCTTCCACCTGGATGTCGCTCCAGGGAATGAACAGCGTGGGATGACTGAACCGCAGCAGGGACGGCATCGCCATGTACAGCCCTTCTGCATCGGAGCCCAGCGTGAGGATGTTGTTGTAGTTCGTCGCCCAGCGCATCTGGGCCCGCTGTATGGATCGCCGGTGCTCCGGCAGCTCACGCTCCGTGCGATAGCGCTCTGCCAGTGAGCGCCAGCCGCCCGTAAGGGCAACTCCCTGAATCGCCACCATCGATACCAGCAGAAAGAATGCTGTGATCGCCACGATATACAACGCCGGGTGCTGGCTGGCGAACTGCTGCATCGTTAGATCCCAACGGGATACGGCTTCTCATGTACGCTGGAGGGTTGTTTTGCCCCGCGCTCAAATCGCCCCTGCAGCAGGCTCAGGAACCCGGTGTACCAGTAGCCGAAGACGAACAGCACCAGGAAGGGCACGGTGAAGTAGTTCTCCGTCGTCACGGCATACCAGATGGTCCAGACAAAGTAGGCCCCGATGGCGAGCTCGATCCACGGCACGATCCCCAACCGCTTGCGATACTTCTTCGCCTGAGCTTTCTCGCCCTTTTTATTCACGCGGTACTTCGGCGTGCGCGCAAAGGCCGACTTCTTGCCCACGAGCGCCTCCATCACCGCGATGGCGTTGGTGATCGTCAGGCCCACGCCGCCCAGCGCCATCAGCACCGGTACGTAGAGAAACGTCTTGTACCAGGTCTTCGGATACAGCTCCTTCTGGCTGACAAGATAGAACGTCGAGACCGACATGGTGCTGGCGATGAACAGCGGCAGGTCAATCAGCGCCATCTGGATATAGCCCTGCCAGCTGCGGATAATCATGGCCGGCATCAGCAGCACGCTCAGGATGATCATCAGCGGATAGCTGATGTTGGCCGTCAGGTGATACCAGGCCTCCAGCTTCGTATGCCACGGCGCATCGCTCTTCAGCACCCGCGGCAGGATCTTCTTGCCGGTCTGGATCAGGCCTTTGGCCCAGCGTGCCTGCTGCGTCTTGAAGGCCGTCATCTCGATCGGCAGCTCGGCCGGGCATTCCACGTCCTGCAGGTACTTGAACTTCCAGCCCTTCAGCTGTGCGCGGTAGCTCAGGTCGGTGTCCTCGGTCAGCGTGTCGTGCTGCCAGCCGCCCGCCTCGTCGATCGCGTTGCGCCGCCACATACCGGCCGTGCCGTTGAAGTTGAAGAAGACCCCGGCCCGCGAGCGGCCGCCATGCTCCAGCACAAAGTGCCCGTCCAGCAGGATCGCTTCCACCTGCGTCATGAAGTTGTAGTTCCGGTTCAGGTGTGTCCACCGCGTCTGCACCATGCCGATTCCCGGCTCAGCAAAGTGCGGCACCACCTTCATCAGCCAGTCCGGCGGCGGAACGAAGTCCGCGTCGAAGATGGCGACCAGCTCACCCTTCGCCACGCGCAGCCCCTCGTCCAGTGCGCCGGCCTTGTAACCGTGCCGGTTCGTCCGGTGCAGATGCACGATCGGCTGCCCATCCAGCCCGGCGAAGCCGCGCGCGTAGCGCTCCACCACCTCGCGCGCTACTTCCACCGTTTCGTCGGTCGAGTCGTCCAGCAGCTGGATCTCAAACCGGTCGCGCGGATAGTTCAGCCGGCAGACGGCGTCGATCAACCGGTCCACAACATATTGTTCGTTGAAGATGGGTAGCTGCACCGTTACGAACGGCAGCTGGCCCTCGGCATAGGTGGCGCCCGGCTGGTCCCAGTGGGCCGTATTTTTCTTGTTGCGGTAGTAGAGCCACACCAGCTGATAACGATGGATCCCGTAGAAGGCGAGGATCACCATCACCACGAAGTAGGGCACCAGCATGCACAGGTCGAAGGTGTTCCACCGGTACAGATGCTCAAAGCGATTGCCGCGCGCGTATCGCGCCGCCAGTGTATGCAGGTAGCTGTTCGAGGCAAACATTGCCAGAGGCGCGAAGGAGAATGCGGGCAGTCTGCCCGGCAGGCCTCTCCTTGGATTTTGGGCAGGTTGGCTCAGGTAAGGCGCTCCGGACACAGGCAGATCAACGTGCTCCGATTCTACGCGATGGGTCGTCTATCAGCTCAACATCCTTACGCGCCAGGCGGAATCCCTCTCCGCCGGGCGCAGGCCTGCATCACGAATAATCCGCCGCGCGTCCTCTTCACTTCGGCTGGAACCCTGTGCCGCCAGCATGCCCAGGTCATTCGCGCCGAAGCGCAGCGCTGTCTGCAGTACCTTCAATCCGTCAATACCGTTCACCGCGCCATCGGCTTGAATATGCTCGATCGAGTCGAAGAAGATGCGCGCCACCGCCACGGTCCTCAGCCGCTGCACGGCGGTCACGGAGTCGAGTTGCCGGCCGCTGGCCGCGCGGACAGCCAGCGGCGCCGCAGCGACGAAGCCCCCTGTCTGCTCCTGGAGTGCTCGTATGTCGTTCAGGAAATCCGCAAGCTGTTCCGGCGTCTCTCCCGCGCCAAAGACCACTCCGGCCACCGTCGCCATGCCGGCGGCATGTGCTGCGCCGTGGACTCCAAGCCACTCGGCTGCTGCAACCGGATCGGCCAGGTTTGGTCCGTCACCGGCGATAGCATCCAGACCGGCATCGTGCAGCCGCAGAGCCAGCTCCCGCAGGCTCAGCCCACAACTTCGCGCCAGCTCCGCCGCCTCTGCCGCCGGAAAGCCTTCGATCCACAGGGCAGGGAACTGGTGGCGCATCTCGCGCAGCACGCTCTCCAGCCATTCGAGGCCATCCATGCCGCAGCCGGCGCCGTTCTGCGCCCCCAGCAGCCGCAGGCCCGTCGCTCCCTCAGCTACCGAATCGCCAATCTGTGCCAGCGCGCGATCAAGCCGTTCCTCGGCATCCGAGCGCGCGGCCAGCAGCGACCACAGGTCCGCTGTGCATCCTACAGCGTAGGTGGCCACGCCCTCCGGATGCAGCCGCCGCCGCGCCGCATCGGCTTCCATCCCCAGGCCGATCAGGTCGTCACTCTTCAGGCACTCCAGCGCCTGATCCCGGCTGATTCCCATGTCGTGATTCTACCGGGCATGCAGCCGGACAAGCACGACGATCAACATCACCACCGTAGCTACCAGCAAAATGAACCCGGCTTCCGCCACCATCAGCGTGGCCTTGGCTCGCCGCTCCAGCTTCGCAACACGCTGTTCTACCTGCTCTGCCGCCATGCGCGCGCGCGTCGCCTCCATGCCCGCTTCGGCGATTTGTTCGCCCTGCTCCTTCAGCGCCTGCTGCAGGCCGGCATGGATCTCATCTACTCGCCCCAGGCCGCTGCGCATCTCCTCGCCCAGTGCGGCCACTGCGGCGGCATGCGCCTGGTCGTCGACGCTCCGGCTTGTCAGGTACCGGTCTGCCAGGGGGACCAGCCGTGTAAGGTGAGGCAACAACTCCAGCAGCATCTTCGGCCACATGGGGCTAGTCCTCTGCCATCAGCACGGCCACCATGGACTCCGCCCGCCGGCGGCGCCGCAGCAACAAGGTGACGATGCTCAGCAACAGGATGGTCAGGATAATGAACTGCGACCACACGCAGTAGATACACCATTTGGTGATGATGTAGGCCTCAATGTAGCTGAGAAATGCCGCGCAGAAGAAGCCGATCCGCGACAGCTCCAGCACAATGCGCATCCGCCCCATCAGCGCTGCGATCAGGATGAGCAGGTAGCCGAGGATGCCTACCAGAGCCACCGGAATGTGCAATCCGGTGGGATGGAACTGGCCATTGATGTCGTAGTCCTTCTCCAGGCTGTAGGGCGGGAAGGCGGAATACTTGCCGTGGTTCACCTCACCGCAGTCCCATTTGGCGGTCACAGCGCAGGGAGGCGCCTGCGAGGGGTCCATGAAATGGATGTGCAGTGCCATTGAGCTGACCACAATGCCGGCGACGGCCAGTAGGGCGATCACGTATTTCATGCCACCATCTTACGTCCGGCGGTATGCTGGAGTCTCTTGCGCACGCGCCGAAGAGCGATACGCCAGAATTTACCTTGCAGGATCTTTTCCCGGGAGTTGCTATGTTCTGCCCTGCCTGTCAACAAGAGATCGAGTCGCCGTCGGGATCCGACCCCACAGGCCATTGCAGCCACTGCGGCGCATCGCTGCTCTCCGGCCTGGAGCGCCACGATGAATGTTCCGCGACGCCCGACCTGGCCCAGACCGGCATCGCCGATACCACGGCCGCTGCTCTGGCATACATCACCTTTGTGCCGGCCGTGCTTTTCCTGGTCATGGAGCCGTACAAGCAGATCGCCCTGATCCGCTTTCATTCCATCCAGTCGATCGGCCTCTTTGTGCTCTGGTGTCTGGTGCGCTATGCGGTGGTGCTGCCGTTCTGGCCGATGGGATTTCTCACGCGCGCCGTGCTGGACGCTGCAGTGCTGCTTCTTTTCTTCGCCCTCTGGCTGATATGCGTATTGAAGGCGGTGAAGGGCGAGTTCTTCAAGCTCCCTGTGCTGGGTGAGATTGCACTACGACAGTCGCGCGGCTGAGGGTTGTCCTGCGCCGCTAATTCTTCGGCGTGTACTCGAACTTCACCAGGTTGTCGCGATAGTCGATGTGCATGGTAAGAAGGAACAACGCTGGCGCGCCGATTACCCCAGACATCTCCACGCCGGTACTGTGCGACCAAGTAGTGAGATCAATCGATGTCATGCTCGGCGTAGTCCCGGCCGTCGCCGGAGCTCCGGCAGCCTTTCCCTGCTCAGGAGCGTTCCCCTGGACCGATGCCGGTTGCCCGTAGGCGCCGCAGCCGCAAACTGCTCCAAATTCCCCTAAAAGGCAGATACAAACACACGCCGCAACGAACCTGGCCCGCGCCATCGCACCGCTCCTCATGTACCGATGGCCGCATCATATCCGCTCCGCCTTCAAATGCAATCTTTTTTCCATCACCCGGACAGCCTCGACGCTAGAATCCACCATCACAAAGCGCCGCCCATGCTTCGCCGCCGCCTCGCCCGTCGTGCCACTGCCCGCAAAGAAATCCAGCACCAGGTCGCCGGGGTTGGAGTGCACGCGCACGATCCGCTCCAAAATCCCCAGCGGCTTCTGCGTCGCATAGCCTGTCTTCTCTTTTCCCGTAGGCGAAACGATCGTGTGCCACCATACGTCCGTGGGCGTCTTGCCGCGCGCCGCCTTCTCCGCCCCCACTAAACCTGGTGCCATATATGGAATCCGGTCGCTCTCGTCCAGATGGAAGGTGTAGCGCTCCGGGTCCCGCGTGTACCACAGGATCGTGTCATGCTTGGCCGGCCAGCGCCGCGTCGCCCGCGCGCCGTAGTCATAGGCCCAGATGATCTCGTTCTGGAAGCACGCCCGTCCCGAGCCCTTGCCCGCAAATGCGAACACCTCGTCGAGCATTACTTTGGCGTAATGCGCCTCGCGATAGTCGAGGTGCAGAAAGAGGCTGCCCTCCGGCGCCAGCACCCGGTACGCCTCCTCCATGCGCGGCCGCAGAAAGCCGAGGAAGTCGTCAAAGCGGTCGTCGTAGCCGCTCGTGCCCAGCTTCTCCGTGCGATAGGCCCGCCCGCCGAACCCTACCCGGTCGCCGGTCTCGTCGCGAACCGTCTTCAGCCGCGACCGCGTCTGCCGCCGGCCGGTATTGAACGGCGGATCGACATACACCAGCGAGGCTGAGCCGTCCGGCATGCCGCGCAATGCATCCAAGTTGTCGCCGTGCAGGATGCGGTTCATCCTCTGCACCCCTCGCGTCGTCTCGCATTCATTTTGCACACCAGAGTAACCTTTCGTGCTTCTTCCTTGGACTCACCCGCGTCAAAGAGTATCGTTGCATCTGGCCGCTCCTCCCCGCGGCCTCCGGTGCCAGAATGGCGAATCCTTCGGCCCTCAAGTCGCCGATGTCGCATGCCGCGACCCTCATCCCCCCTGCGGACGCAGCGAAGCCGCCTCTCTTCCGCTACGCCATGCTCAGCCACACCGGCCGTCTGCGCCACTCCAATCAGGATGCCTGCGCCGCGCTGCCCGAGCACTCCGCCTTCGTCGTCTGCGATGGCGTGGGCGGCGCAGCCGGAGGCGAGGTCGCCAGCCACCTTGCGGCCGAATCGTTCCTGCACTCACTCACTCACCTGCCGCGCAGCAGCCGCTCCCACGCAGAGCCCACCCATCCCCATGCCCGCCTGCACCGCGCGGTGCTGGCGGCCAATCACGCCGTCTATGCTCGCGCCCATAAAACACGTTCGCTTCGCGGCATGGCCACAACGCTGGTCGCCGCACTGCTCGATGACCCAGGTACCGGTCTGGCCGCCACAAGCGCCGGGGCGCCCCATCCGTACACGGGCAATGGCATGCGCACGGACAGCAAGAACGCGGATCGAACCGCGGAAAGCGAACAGACGCTCGCTTCCCCCACTCTCTGGCTGGCCCACGTAGGCGACAGCCGCTGTTACCGCCTGCGCAATGGCGCATTGGAGCAGCTCACCTGCGACCATTCTCTCGTCGAGGAGCAGATCCGTGCCGGCATCATCGGCCGCATAGAAGCAGCCCGCTCGCCTGTGCGCAACGTCATCACCCGCGCCGTCGGCGCTGCGCCGTCCATTGAGCCTGAGATCGCCTCGCATGTGGTGCAGCCCGGCGACCTCTTCCTGCTCGCCTCCGACGGCCTTACCCGCGAGCTCGACGACGAGACGATCGCCGGCATCGTATGCTCCGCCGCCGCGCCGGCCCGCACTGCCGCCTCTCTCGAGGCCGCGGCCCACGCGCTCATCGATGCCGCCAATGCCCACGGCGGCCGCGACAACATCACCGTGTTGCTCGTCGCCGTCTGTTGAGGTCAATCTGCCGCAGCCGGTATCCCTGCCTTGCCTGCATCCATCCGCAGGCCGTAGCATCTGAAAACACAACGAAGGAGAGTCATGGCGAAGGACCTCTATTTTGAAGACTTCTACGTCGGCCAGCGGTTCGATTCGGCCGGCACCTACAAGGTCACCGCGGCGGAGATCAAAGAGTTTGGCGAGAAATACGACCCCCAGCCCTTCCATCTGGACGAAGCAGCCGGTGAGGCCTCTTTCTTTCACGGCCTGGCGGCCTCCGGCTGGCTCACCGCCGCCATCGTCATGCGCCTCCGCGTCCTCTCCATCAAGGTCTCCGGCGGCATGATTGGCGCCGGCGCTGAGGAGATGCGCTGGACCGAGCCCGTCCGCCCCGGCGACACCATCCGCACCGAGATCGAAGTTATTGGCGTCCGCCAGTCCCAGTCCCGCCCGGACTTCGGCGTCGTCCGCACCCGCACTCTTGCTTATAACCAGGCAAACAAGGTGGTGCTGCGCTCCACCGTCAACTTCCTCGCGCCGCTTCGTCCGAGGGCCTAGACTGAAAAGACGATTGCCCGAACCACGCACGCCACTTGTGGACGCGAAACCCACAAGCCGCAAGCGTATTCTCTAGTTCATGCGGATGACCGTTCTCGCCTCCGGCTCCAAAGGCAACTCCACGGTCGTCGCCTCCTCTGAGACGCGCATCCTCATTGACGCCGGGCTCTCCTGTCGTGAGCTGCTGAAGCGCATGGCGGCCGCCGGCGAGGACCCAGCCGCGCTGACCGCCATTCTCGTCACGCATGAGCACCAGGACCACGTCTCAGGCCTGGCCACACTCGCCCGCAAGCTGCGCATCCCTGTCTACTTCACGGAGCCTACGCACCGCGCCTGGGTCCGCATGGTCACCCCTCGCTCCACTATGACCTACGCGGAATGGCTCGCAAAGGTCCAGGAGGAAAAGGCGCAACGTGCTGCCCAGATTGCAATGGAGCAATCTTCTTCCTCCGGCATCTCGAGCAAGGAATCGAGCGCCCCCGGCATTTTGTCCGACGTGACCTCTTCCATCGCCGCCGTCGCCGATCCCGACGAAGACGAGGCCGAGCCCGAGACTGCGAAGCCCGAGCCCGGCTACCTCCCCTCGGTCGAGTACTTTGCCTCCGGCGCACCCTTCACCATCGGCGACATCGCCGTTACCCCTTTCACCATTCCGCACGATGCCGCCGACCCCTGCGGCTTCGTCTTCGAGTCGCTCTCCGAACATGTGCGCATGGCCGTGGCCACGGATCTCGGCTACGTTCCGCCGAACGTCAAGGCCGCGCTGCGCCGCATCGACGTCCTTCTGCTCGAGTCCAACCACGACCTCGAGATGCTGCGCGACGGCCCATATCCCTGGTCGGTGAAGCAGCGTGTCCTCTCCCGCGTCGGTCACCTCTCCAACCACGCAGCCGCCGAGTTCCTCGCCCGCGACTACGACGGCGGGGCCGCCTACATCGTCCTCGGTCATCTCTCCGAGCACAACAATGTTCCTGAACTCGCGCAGCTGGCCGCCGAGCAGGCCCTCGGAAATCGCATGTCGTTGCTGGGAAACCGTATCCTTCTGGCCCGCCAGGAGGCGCCGCTGGCCCCCATCTGCCTTTGACAGCTGCAGAAACAGATGCTGCAGGTGTGGGCCGGGCCAGTATCTTCTATCCAACTGAATTGATTGCTTCTGGATCGCTTTTGGCTGTTGTCTGCGTCTTATAAGAGTTGGCTGTCCCGCCGATCCGGCGAACCATTGCACACAACCATCTGAACCGCATCTTTTACGGGGACAGAGGAATCGAATCTTGTAGAATGATGCATATAACGACATGTTCAACTTTCTTGCACGTGGATCGAGACGGCATCGTATGAGCGCCCACTGCACCGACCCGCTCATAGGGAACATCCTCGCGGGATGGCGTTACGATATCTCGCACCTCTCTCTGGCCATGCGCTCCGATTACGATGGGCATCTGGTCGAGTGCGCCCACTGCCGGCATCGCCAGCGGGTAGCGCGGACTGTAGACGTCCTGCTGCTTTCCGTCTCGACTCTCTCCTTCTGCGCCTTTTTGCTGGCGGTTGCGGTACTGCGGCGCATCGAGACGCTGGCCCATCTGTCCAACAAGGTCCATGGCCACGTCTACCACACCCCCATTACGATCTCACTCGAGGCAGCTGCCGTTGCCGGGCTGCTCGTTTCGCTCTTCCTCTGGGTGTTGATCGCCTCGGTTACGCCGATTACCGGCATTGTCTCCGAGGCCGTCCAGCAACGTCTGCCGCAGTCCGTCCGTGAACGGCTGATGAAGAACGCCGCATAAATGCCTCGGATCTTCTTCGCGATCCTCAGCGAGATGCGCTAGCGTAAAGGCATCGCCGCCATGTCATCTGATCCAATTCAGCCTCAGGGCGAGGTGATCCCGCCCGACTCCGCACAGGAGTATGCTCCCGCGCAGCGGCGTTCCCGGCGGCGCGAGTTCTCCGTCTGGGACCCGCGCTCCGCTCCCGGCACGTACTTTCTGCTGGCTATTAACGTCGGCGTCTACCTCTGGATGGTTGCGCATGGAGTCAGCGCAAGTATGCCAACCGACCAGGATCTGGTCCACTATGGGGCCAATGTGACTTACCTGGTGCTGCATGGCCAGTGGTACCGGCTCCTGACGGCGATCTTTGTCCACGTCGGCTGGATCCACATCGGCACCAACATGTGGTGCCTCTGGAACCTGGGCATCCTGGGCGAGCCGCTGGTCGGCCCCTGGGGCATGATCGCCGTCTACATGATCACGGGCATTGCCGGAAACCTGCTCAGCATGGGCAGCAACGTCCTCGCGTACAACCTCTTCCACGACCGCTACAGCCTTATCATCCCCGGCGCCGGAGCCTCGGGCGCCGTCTTCGGCATCGCAGGCATTCTGATCGTGCTGCTCTCCAACCACCGCCTGCCGTTCCCGTGGTTTGAGCTGAAACGCCTGCGCAGCTCGGTTGTAAAGTTCGCGCTGATCAACCTTGTCATCGGCCTCAGCACGCGTCTACCTTTCCTTCACTTCGGCATCCTGATCGACAACTCCGCGCACATCGGCGGCTTCCTCTCCGGGCTGGCCCTGGGAGTTCCATTGATGCCGCAGATGACGGCAGGCCGGGAGCGTTATCTCGCCCGCCAGAAGATCACCTTCGCGGCGGCATGCCTGGTGCTGGCGCTTGCCGGCTATTACATTGCGCGGCTGGCATAGCTGCTAAATGCCAAAGGCGCGGATCGCTCCGCGCCTCTTCCTTTTTGCCTGGAAATCTATACCAGCGTCGTCTGCGCAAACTTTCGCACCATCGCCAGCAGCAGTTTGCGGTCGTTCTCGCTCAGCCGCGCGGAGTACCGCTGGATCTGCGTCAGGAAGCGGATCTCTTCTTCACTCAGTTTCAGCGCGGACATCTCCCGGCTCACCGCCTCATCGGAGAAGAACTGCGCCAGTTGCAGATCCAGCGCATATGCAATCTTCTGCAGCGTCTCGAGCGACGGCACTGTGTGACCGTTCTCCACGCGCGACAGATAGCAGCGCAGCAGCCCTGTCTTCTTCTCGATGTCGCCCTGCGACATGCCCTTTTGCAGCCGGTAGGCCCGGATCGTTCCACCGATGTTCGCCGCAATTGTCGTGACGGGCAGCCCTGCGCCCATCTCTGTCGTAACCGCCACTGGAACTGTTTGCATGTCAGCCATTGACCACAAAGTAACCATCGCCGGGGGCCGGGTCAATGACTATTTTGTGTTATCTGCAAACTTTTGGAACCATCAAAGGTTCTGCCCTCCACCCCCGGCCCGTCTTGCGGCCAGCTCCAGCCTGAAGAAGGCCACTCCCTCGACGTCCAGCTGGTTGTAGCGTTTCGTAGGCTGGAACCCCAGCTCGCCGTAGAGCCGATTGGCCTCCGGCATCGCTGCGGGAACAGTATCCAGCAGCAGCGCATTGGCCCCCATGGAATGTGCGTGGGCTATCCCTGCTTCCATCAGCCTGCGCCCCAGCCCGCGCCCCCGGAAGGCGGGCCGCACCCAAAGCCGCTTCAACTCCATGCGCTGCTCGCCATCCTGCTCCGGCAGAGGTCGCAGTGCCACGCAGCCGGCCGCCTCGCCATCGTCGAACGCCAGCAGCAGAGCTCCGGGCGCGGCATATGCACCAGGCAGGCCTGCCAGTTCCTCCTCAAATCCCGTCAGGCAGAAGTGTTCCGGCCCGGCAGGATGGCTGGCGAGGTGCCGCCCGTACTCGCGCATCAGTGTGCGGGCCTGCTCTACCTCCTGCTCACCTCCTGCGCTACGGAGCTCCAATGCCATGACATCTCCATCAGCCCATGTACATGCCGCCGTTCACATCCAGCGTGTGGCCTGTGATGTAGCCGGCCTCTTCGCTCGCCAGAAAGGCCACGGCGGCGGCAATATCGCGGTCCGTACCTACGCGCCCCAGGGGAATCTGGCTGGTCATGGCGGACTTCTGCTCGTCGTTCAGCACCGCTGTCATCGCGGTCTCGATGTACCCAGGCGCTACCGCGTTCACCGTGATGCCACGGCTGGCCAGCTCCCGTGCCAGCGACTTGGTCAACCCGATCAGCCCGGCCTTGGAGGCGGCGTAGTTCGCCTGCCCGGCCTGGCCAGTCTCTCCTACAACGCTGGTGATGTTGATGATGCGCCCCCAGCGTGCCTTCAGCATGGCGCTCATCACCGCCTGCGACATCAGGAACGCGCCGGTCAGGTTGGTGGCCAGCACTGCGTCCCAGTCCGCACGCTTCATCCGCATGGAAAGGATGTCGCGCGTGATGCCGGCGTTGTTCACCAGGATCTCGACCTTGCCCAGCTGCGCGATCACCGCCTTGGCGCAGGCCTTAATCGACTCCTCGTCGCCCACATCCAGTGCAAAGACGTGCGCCTGGCCCCAGCCGTCCGCCGCAGCCTCCACGGCCGCCTCTTCACCGGCGACGTCGACGCTGGCGATGGCCTCCCCTGCCTCCGTGCCGTCCTGGCGGAAGCCGGCAGCGGCGTCCTCGATCTCGCCCTCCGCCTCGGCCACGACAGCAGCTCGGCCTGCACCTCTGCTGTTGATCTCGTCGGCCACCTCGGCCAGCTTCGCCTCGTTACGCGCGCACAAGGCCACAGTGGCGCCCATCCGCGCCAGCTCCAGCGCACATGCCCGTCCAATCCCCTGCGAAGCACCTGTGACCAGGGCAACTCTTCCGCTCAAACCACTCACGTTTTTCTCCTTACGGCAGCCCCTGCATTATAAGGAACTCCGCCTTTGCGTCTGAGCGATGGATTGACCATCCGCCGCTTCTCTCGGGCATTCAGTCTCGTTTAACTGTGCCGGTGTTAGCTTGCCTGTGCAGGCCTGAGAGGACGCAGCAGGCACTTCATCGCACAAAGGCGGAAGAAAATCGGATATGCGACCAGCATTTAGATCAGCAGCGCTC
Organism: Acidobacteriaceae bacterium; assembly: GCA_035550395.1. GTDB lineage: Bacteria > Acidobacteriota > Terriglobia > Terriglobales > Acidobacteriaceae > Edaphobacter. Next base: position 65,304 of record DASZPF010000040.1, on the reverse strand, counting down.
TTTCTGGGAATTCTGGCAGCCGTCACCGCTCCGCAACTCCCCGCTCAGACCCACTGGAGCGTCACCAACACCTTCCATATCGGCGGCGAAGGCGCCTGGGACTACGTTACGGCCGACCCCGCCACACACCGGCTCTTCGTCACCCGCAGCACACACACCATCGTGGTCGACGAGAACACCGGCAAGGTGCTGGGCGACATTCCCGGACAGGTCCGGTCGCACGGCGTCGCAATCGTCCCAAAACTGAACCGCGGCTTCATCACCGACGGCGGCGGCAAGGGCGCTATCGTTGTCTTCGACCTGAAGACTTATGCCACACTGGGCAAAATTCCTGCCATGCCGGACGCTGACGGCATCATTTATGACGCGAAGCAGGACCGTGTGCTCGCCGTCTCCGGCGACGGCAACACGCTCATGGTTATCGACCCCGCCATGGATCCCAACGGCAAGATGGCCCCGCCTATCCAGCTTGGCGGTGCGCCTGAGTTTCTCGCCACCGACGGCTCCGGTAAGGTCTTCGTCAATCTTGAGGACAAGGACATGGTCGCCGTAGTGGACCTGAAGACGCGCTCAGTCGTTCATCGCTGGCCCGTCGCGCCAGCCGGCCACCCCGTAGGCATGAGCATCGATCCCGCGCAGCACCTCATCTTTATCGGTTGCCGCAAGCCGCAGATGCTGGTCGTGATGAACACCGAGACCGGCAAGGTGGAGGCCTCGTTGCCCATCGGCGCCGGAGTAGATGCCACGGCCTTCTACAACGGCCAGGCCTTCGCCAGCACGGGCGACGGTGCCATCACCGTTGCCGGCAGGCAGAACGGAACATGGGCGGTCGTCGAGACTGTCAAGACGCCTGTGGGCGCCCGCACCATGACCATCGACCCCGCATCTCACCTGGCCTTGTTGCCCACGGCGGAGATGGAGCCGGCAACCGGCGGCGGGCGGCCACGTCCTAAGCCGGGCACCTTCATGATCGTTGTGGTGGCACCTAAATAGCTGAGTGCGAGAGTGCCCATTAACTGGATGCACTCCCGCCCGCCTTCGTCCTGCAATAGCCTCAGGTTTCCTCACCCGTCGTTGGCATATCCTTACCTTCGACATGCCCGACCCCACCATACCCACGCAGGCCCCGCCCAACGCATCCGCTGTATCATCGGCTGCCTCGCAGCTACCCTCTGATAGCCAGACCGACGTCTACGCTATCCATGGCGCTGACCCTGAGGTGCTCGCTTATGCGATGGCCAAGTATTCGCGCTCCGCGCTCTCCATGCGGGAATCGCTGGCTGAGATCAGTTCGCAGCGTGCCGAGCAGTTTCTGAATACCTTTTACTTCCAATATGGCCATCGCTCCATTGCTGATCTGGCGCACATCCCGTTCGCCATCGAGCGGCTCTCGCTGCTGGCGGCCATTGTGCTGGTTGACGAGCAGCGCTGGGATGGCCAGGAGCGCTCTACGCGCTACCAGAACTTCCGCAAGTCCGGCTGGTACACGCCGGCGCTTGGGCCGGAGCAGAGGCCGGCCTACACCTCGGCGGTGGAGGCGCTGTTCACCGCGTACGACGCAGTCGGCGCGGGGATGACGGAAGCCCTCAAGGGGGCGATCCCGCAGCCCGAGGGGATGAAGGACGATGCCTATCTGCGCACGCTGAAGGCGCGGGCCTTTGACGTGGCGCGTTATCTGCTGCCGCTGGCGACGAACACGTCGCTGGGCCAGATCGTGAGTGCGCGCACGCTGGAGTCGCAGATCTCGCGGCTGCTTTCAAGCGAGTTTGCGGAGATCCGCGCGCTGGGGGAGAAGCTGCGGGAGGCTGCGGCCGGGGCTGCGTGGAACGTGCATCACGCTGAGGCCCAGGTACTCTGCAACGAGATTTGCACAGTGGATGATGCGTGCGGGGCGCGCGTGATGGGGACGCTGCTGCGCGAGGTGAAGACCGCGCCTACGCTGGTGAAGTACGCCGCGCCGAACGAGTACGCGATGACCACGCGAGCGGAGTTGCGCGCGGCGGCGGCTGAGTTGATGGCGGGGCAGGGGATCGAGGCGGCGCCGGTGGTGGACCTGGTGGAGGATTCGGGTTCGCTCGAGATTGAGCTGGCCACGTCGCTGCTCTATCCGGAGTGCCATTATTCCTGGCGGCAGGTGCAGCGCACGGTGGCGGCGTTGCCGGCGGCGCGCGTGGCGGAGCTGTGCGCGCTTGGAACGAAGCATCGCGGGCGGCACGACGAGCTGCTGCGCGGCTTCTCGTCAGGACATTGCTTCGGCTTCGACATCCTGATGGATATTGGCGGGTTTCGGGACATGCATCGGCATCGGCGCTGCGTGCAGCTGATTCTGGGATGGACGGACGCGCATGGGTACGAGGAGCCGGAGTGTCCGGGGCAGCCGACGCTCGCGGGGGCGGGGCTGGCGGGGACGTACCAGTCGGCGATGGACGCGGGGATGGCGGCGTACCGGGCACTGCGGGACGGGGGCGAGCCGGAGGCGGCGGCGTACCTGCTGCCTCTGGGGACGCGGGTGCGCGCGATGTTCAAGATGGACTTTGCGGAGGCGCTGTATATTTCCGAGCTGCGGTCTGCGGTGGCTGGGCACTTCAGCTATCGGCGGGTGGCGTGGGAGATGTATCGGGCGGTGGCGAAGAGGCATCCGGCGCTGGCGGAGTTCTTCCGGATCGAGGATGTGAACCAGCCGGTGGATCTGCTGAAGCGGTAGGGAGTGCCTCGCGTTTTTTTATATTTTTCCAGGGCAAAATATTTGGAATCAGCAGTTTAGGGGCGATGGCGGGGCCGGAAGATATTGATTCCAGATGATTTGGACGCAAAATTTCTGGAATCAGCAGAATACAGGGAACGGATGCAGGTCGGCCGTCCTCTTGGGCTCCGCTGACAGATAAAAAGCGGCGGCGGGGCGGACGAAAGCACGACCTCAGGGGCTAAAGCCCCCAGATGTTATGGAGGGCTCTCACGGCATGGCTAATCTGGATTCAGGTCGCTATGCGCTCCGCTTCCGGCCTGCGGCAGCGAGGTGCGCGCTTTGCGCGAGCTGTTTACGGCATGGCTGAAGCCATGCCCTTAAGCAAGACAAAGAGCAGATGAGGAAGGCCCAGCCGGGATGGCTGGGCCTTCTGGGATTGCTGTCTTAATTATAGCGGGCGGAGGGAAACTGTTATGCCAACTCTTTTCGACTCTATTCGGAATGGAATGAGGGAGATGGGTGGGGAGGGGGGCTTGACAGGTACTTCGTACCGTTCTCGACGCGCTGCGCGCGTAAATGCAGGGATTGATGTTGTGGATGACCTGTAGATACGACGTCGACGTTGGCCTCGTATGGTGCTAGCGTGGTGTGAGCACATTGCAGCCATGTGTATTCGCTGCTGGGGGGAGACGGCGATATGGATGAACTTCGACAATTGATCGAGGAGGCGCGGCACAGGCCGTTTCCCGCGGAAGAGCGCGAGGCGCAGCGGCGCAGCTTTGCGTACGGGAACACGAAGATCGAGAACGATCTGATCACGCGCGAAATGATTGCTGAGGCGGACGAGAAGGTAAAGGCAGAGCTGCAGGAGCGCTAGTGGCAGACCAGACTCGGCACAGCACGGCTTCCGAAGCCGAGATCATTACAGACCCGATCCTCAAGGCAAAGGTCGAGGGCGAGAACGGCGTCCGGCAGTTCCGTGCCGTGATCGACATGGTTGAGAGCTATCTTGACCCCGAGCGGCCATTCAAGCTGCGACCTTCCCACCTGCTGCAACTTCATCGCATTGGCTTGCTTGGGCTGACCGGCTATGCCGGCAACTGGCGGCCGTCGGACATTCGCATCGAGGGCAGCAAACACCAACCGCCGCCGGCGTTTGAGGTGCCCATGCACGTTGAAGAGCTGTGCGATTACGTGAACGACAAGTGGACGGAGAAGAGTCCGATCCATCTGGCGTCGTATGTGATGTGGCGGTTGAACTGGATCCATCCGTTCACGGATGGCAACGGGCGAACGTCGCGCGCGGTCTCCTATTTTGTCTTGTGTGTCCGGCTGGGATACCTGATACCAGGCAGACGGTCGATCCCGGACCAAATCTCGGAGGACAAGACGCCGTACTACAAGGCGCTTGAGGCTGCCGACGATGCGTGGGCCGAGGGCAAGATCGATCTGACTGCAATGAAGGATTTGATGAAGGGTATGCTCGCGACACAGCTCTTGGGCGTGCACGAGGATTCGCAGTCGGGCGGAGAGTAGGGTTGTGGCCCGATCCCACTCATCGCGCAAAGGCGGCGCGATGAATGGGGCACGGATTGGTGGTTCGTGGGTGGGCCACCAGCCTAGTCGTTATAGGTAAATTCGGTTGCTTCGCCTTTGGTCGCTGATCTGAAGCTGTGCTGTTTTGCGATCTTCAGGTGCCCGTCTCTAATTGCCTTTTGCCTGTATCTGCTTATTGTCATTGGCTGACACGCGAGCATCGGCGCGAGCTTGTGGCATGGCAGCATGAAGGGCTTGTCTCCAAGTTGTCGCTTGAGTGATCGTGCGACGTTCAGAAATGTTTCATATCCTTCAGGGCCATCCGCTGCATCATCCTTTGAGTTCCTTGCTTCTAATACCGCAACCGTCAATGGGTCGTAGCCCGGAATTGCTCTGCATTGAATCCAGATGTCGTCAAAGGCCATTTCGGCATCTGCTTGATCCATGTCGAGAAACTCATCCCAAAAGCCGGAGCCAATCGCTCGTCTTACCGCGTCGAGTGCTTGATTCTCGTCGAGATTGATTAGTGACGGATGCGCCTTTGCGAATCTTCCAAAATCCCAGGCCGGTGTCTGCCAATTCTGATCTAGCGGTTCACGCAGTTCGTGTAAATCTCGAGCTTGAAACACCGCTGCCCAGAGGTACTGGCTTAGCGGCCACTTGTCGAGTTCCGTTACAGGCACACGAAGATTTCGCTCGCTAAAAAGATGCTCTTTCCAGCGCTCTATCTCTTGGGGTGTAAAATTTCTGTTGGCGCGCGTGACCATGTATTTCCTTGAGTATCGTTGAATCTCTTGAATGTCTTGTTTTTCCTGAATATCGTGCGTATCTGAGTATCTGTGTAACATCACCTCTTGCTACCATTCCTGCTAGATTGCCTGTGTTGACTCATACTACTGCTGCAAATAGTCTGCGTTTACGAGCGGCGCAGCCTTTCGGCGGGCGCGCGCAGGATTGAAATTCACCTGCTTCTCCGGTCTTGAGAAGATCGGTGCTCTAAGTTTTCAGGGTGAGACCGTGCCAACGAGAATCGCCCCTAGACAGCTGAACTAGCGCGCTTCCAAACAGGATAAGCGTGTGCCTTGACAATGGTCAACGGGCGCACGCTTATTTTTTTGCTTTGCACTGTTGGTGGTGAACTACTCCACGGTGACGGATTTGGCGAGGTTGCGGGGCTGGTCGACGTCGCAGCCGCGGCGGACGGCGATGTGGTAGGCAAGGAGTTGCAGGGGCACGACCTCGAGGATGGGTGAGAGGAGCTCGGGGGCGGGCGGGATGTGGATGGTGTGCTCGACGAGGTGCTGGATCTCCTTGTCGCCCTCGGTGGCGATGGCGATGACGCGGCCGGAGCGCGCGGTGACTTCCTGGATGTTGGAGAGGGTCTTCTCGTAGCGGAGGACGCTGGCGGGGTCGGAGGTGTCGCGGGTGGCGATGCAGACGACGGGGAGGGACTCGTCGATGAGGGCGTTGGGGCCGTGCTTCATCTCGCCGGCGGGGTAGCCTTCGGCGTGGATGTAGGAGATCTCCTTGAGCTTGAGTGCGCCTTCGAGGGCGATGGGGTAGTGGATGCCGCGGCCGAGGAAGAGGAAGTCGCGGGCGTTGGCGAAGTCGCGGGCGAGGGCCTCGCACTGGGCGATGAGGGAGAGGCGGGGGCGGGAGCGGCGGTCTTTTCCTTCAAAAGACAGATGCGATGCCCCGACTTCGGCGCTGCGCGCCTCGCTCAGGATGACGGCTTTATTTTTATCGCTCAGGATGACAGCGCTATTTGTGGCCGCTCCGGAATTTGGTGCGGCGACGCCTTCGGTGGTGCCTCCGGGGACGTTGAGGGAGAGCATGGCTTCGAGCTTTTGCGGGATCTTGGCGAGCTCGGTGACGAGGTGGAGGGATTCGGCGGGGGTAACGGTTCCGCGGACCTGGGCGAGGCGGAGGGCGAGGAGGAAGAGCGCGGTGAGCTGGGAGGTGAAGGCCTTGGTGGAGGCGACACCGATCTCCGGGCCGGCGTTGGTGGTGATGGTTCCCTGGGCTTCGCGGGAGACGGCGGCGCCGACGACGTTGCAGATGGCGATGGTGGGGGAGCCGGCGGCGATGAGCTCGCGCTGGGCGGCGAGGGTGTCGGCGGTTTCGCCGGACTGGGTGATGAGGAGGCCGAGGGCGCGGGGGTCGGCGATGGGGGCGCGGTAGCGGTACTCGGAGGCGTAATCGACCTCAGTGCGGAGGCGGGCGAGGCGCTCGATCATGAACTTGCCGGCGAGGCCGGCGTGCCATGAGGTTCCGCAGGCGGCGATGACGACCTGGGAGGCGTCGCGGAGGGCGGCGTCGGGGATCTGCATCTCGGAGAGGAAGACCTGTCCGGTGTCGGGGGAGATGCGGCCGAGGAGGGTGTCGCGGATGGCGCGCGGCTGCTCGTTGATCTCCTTGAGCATGAAGTGCTTGTAGCCAGCCTTTTCGGCCTGCATGGGGTCCCAGGAGATGCGGACGGTTTTGAGGGGGAGCGGTGCGCCGTCGAAGTCGGTGAGCTCGATGCCGGCGGGGGTGAGGATGGCGAGTTCGCCGTCGGCGAGGAAGTGGATGTTGCGGGTGTGGTGGAGGATGCCGGGGACGTCGGAGGCGAGGAAGAATTCGCCGTCGCCGATGCCGAGTACGGCGGGCGGGCCGAGGCGGGCGGCGACGAGCTTGTTGGGCTCGTTGGCGGAGAGGACGCCGATGGCGAATGCCCCGGTGAGGCGCTTGACGGCGCGGCGGACGGCTTCTTCGAGCGGGATGGAGGACGCAGGGGGAAGGGTGAGGACGGCTTCGGAGGTGTTGGCGTCGGGCACGTCTTTGTCCGAACCCACCCTACGCTTCGCGTAGGATGGGGCACCCGGATTTGTGGCCGACTCGGCGGCTTTGTTCAGTTCGTCTTCGATGACGTGGGCGATGATCTCGGTGTCGGTCTCGGAGACGAACTTGTGGCCGCGGGCGGTGAGCTCATGCTTGAGGGCGAGGTAGTTTTCGACGATGCCGTTGTGGACGACGACGAGGGTGCCGGAGCCGTCGCGGTGGGGGTGGGCGTTCTCCTCAGTGGGGCGGCCGTGGGTGGCCCAGCGGGTGTGGCCGATGCCGAAGGAGCCGTCGACGGGCTGCTTCGAGAGGATGGATTCGAGGTTGCGCAGCTTGCCGGGGGCGCGGCGGAGCTCGAGACCGGCGGGGCCGCCGGCGACGGCGATGCCGGCGGAGTCATAGCCGCGGTACTCGAGGCGGCGCAGGCCCTCGATGATGATGGGCACGGGTTCCTGGGGGCCAATGTATCCGACGATTCCGCACATATATAGAGTCCAGTGTATGTAAGATGCACGGATTTGTTGAGTTGCAGGGGATGGGACTTTTGGGGGAGGAGATCAGACAGGAATAACGGCGGCGTGGCCCTGCTTGCGCGCGAGGGTGTGAAGCGCCCGGTCGAAGGTGACGAGGGTGGCGTGGAGCTCACCGGCACAGGCCATCAGGAAGCAGTCGCCGATGGCGTTGGAAGCGTTGCGGGTTGCGAGGGAAGACGTAGCCGAGCGGAAGGCTGCGTCCAGATTGCGGGGCTCGGGATAGAACTCGACGCGCGGGTCTTCCAGCCAGCGGTCGTATACGGACCAGGCCTTGCCGAGGGGCAGCGTTCGCGTACCCATCACCGTGGTATTTGTGAGAAGACGCAGCAGACCGATCTGAGTGTAGCGGGAGAAGATGAGCTTGCGATCCGTGGGCAGCGTGTCGAGCCAGGCCTAGGTAGCCTTGGCGTGAGCGTGGTCTGGATCGCAGAGGGCGAGCCAGACGTTCAGATCAGGAAAAAACAAGGTCATGCGGATTCTCGTCGGTGGGATACCGCGGGCCTCGTTTCCCCCCGCTGCGAATCAGAGGGCCGGTTACAGGGCGGCCCTTCGCTGGTCCCGGGTAGGTCTGCTCGATGGCATTCACAATCAGCGACCGGACGGAGGCGCCGGAGCGCTCTGCGCGATCGCGCAGCCGCTGGTGCAGTGGTTCGGGCAGATCGACGGTGGTGCGGACAGACATGCCATGATTATGTCACAGGTGACATAAGGTAATAAATTCCGGCCCAGGACCGATTTAGATTACGACCTCAGGAGCTAAAGCCGGCGCACGAGTGACGCTGCTGCGGCAACTCTTGAAAAGCACATGCGGGAATTTCTCGCTCGATTCAGAAAGGGCAGGTGGCCCGGCACAAGATAGTTTGTGGGTCGTTCATTACTGTTTGCGAATCTATTGGGCATGAGCGAATTGTTTTCTCCAATACGGTTTCGAGGGATGAGCCTGCCGAACAGGGTTGTGGTGTCGCCGATGTGCGAGTACTCGTGCGAGGACGGCTTTGCGAACGACTGGCACCTGGTACATCTGGGCAGCCGAGCGGTGGGTGGGGCAGGGCTGGTGATTACGGAGGCCACGGCGGTGCTGCCGGAGGGACGGATTACTCCGGCGGACCTGGGAATATGGAAGGACGAGCATGTGGAGCCGCTGGCCCGGATCGTGCGGTTTCTGCATGGGCAGGGCGCGCGGGCGGGGATCCAGCTGGCGCACGCGGGGCGCAAGGCAAGCATGGAGGTCCCGTGGAAGGGCGAGCGGCTGCTGAGCGAGGCTGAGGGCGGGTGGACGAATGTGGAGGCACCGAGCGCGGTGGCGTTCCGCGAAGGTTATGCGCAACCGCATGAACTGGACGAGGCGGGGATTGCTCAGGTAACGCGGGCGTTTGCCGACGCGGCGCGGCGGGCGCAGCGGGCGGGGTTCGATGTGGTGGAGATCCATGCGGCGCATGGGTATCTGCTGAATGAGTTTCTATCGCCGCTGTCCAATCAAAGGACAGACAGGTACGGCGGAAGCTTTGAGAACCGCGTGCGTCTGCTGCTGGAGGTAGTGGACGCGGTGCGCGGAGTGTGGCCGGAGGAGGCTCCGGTGTTTGTTCGCATCTCGGCGACGGAGTGGACGGAGGGCGGCTGGGACATTGAGGAGTCGGTGCGGCTGGCGCGGCTGCTGAAAGCGCATGGGGTGGATGTGGTGGATGCGTCGTCGGGCGGAAATGTGGCGGGGGCGAAGATCCCGACAGGACCGGGATACCAGGTCCCGCTGGCGGAACGCATCCGGCGCGAGGCGGAGATTGCGACGGCGGCGGTAGGACAGATTACGGAGGCGCGGCAGGTCGAGGCGATTGTGCGCAACGGGCAGGCCGACCTGGTGCTCCTGGCGCGGGAGTTTCTGCGCGATCCGTATTGGGCGGTGCATGCGGCCGAGGAGCTGGGCGTGGCGATGACGTGGGCCCCGCAGTATCTGCGGGCTGCGCCGGCGGGGAGCGGGATGCGGGAGAAGGTGAGCTAGTTGGGTGTGGGTGGGTCTATGTGGTCGATGATGACGACGGGGACGGGGACTTTTTTTGAGGTGAATTTGAAGCCGGCGTGTTCGGCTGCGGCGAGGTAGGCGACGCCGATCTCGTCGTTAGTGCCTCCGCTGCCGGTCTCGGTTTTGGAGGCGCCGCCGGAGATGCGAAGCATGATGTCGAAGGCGCCGGTGAGGCCGGTCTGGTCGACGATCTGCTTGTCGCGGTAGCGGTCCATGAGGGTTTTGAGGAAGAACGGCATGTCGGCGCCGGAGAGATGGAGCACAATGTCGCCGCCGGTCTCCTGGTAGAACATGGCGTTGTGCGCATTGAAGTCCGGGTCGCTGGGGGTGGGAGTTGGACCTTTTGGGTCAAGGGTCATGACGAGGGCGGGGAAGTCCTGTGTGCCGGTGTGGCAGACGAGGTGGAAGCGCTCAGCGAGGAGTTTTTTAATCATGATGCGCATCTGGTCTTCGCTGGCTGAGCCCGGGATGTTGGACTTGGCTGTAATGTCGAACTTTGTGTCTTCAAGCCAGGGGGGCATATCGATGAGCTGGCGACCGCGCACCTGGTAGACGATCTTGATGAGCTCTGCTGCGGAGGTACCGGTGGCGTGGAACTCCGGGCCAGAACGGTTGAAGCTGGGATGGATCTCGTTGGGTAGAGCGGGTTTGATGGCGGCGACCTCAAAGGCAGGGTCGGCGTCAGCGGCCATAGCTGCGGGACGCTGCGATTTCCAGAGCGTGTCGGGAGTGGCGAGAGAGAGGGTGAGCGGATAGGACTGCTTGCCTTGGGTGAACGCACCGGCGATGGATCTGCCGTCTGCGGAGAGCTGGCCGTGGAAGGCCATGCCGGTCATGTCCTGAATGAGGGCGAGATCGGGAGCGGTGAAGGTGATGGAGGTGAAGGCGAGGCCGAAGTCGTCGTCGATGTATTTGAGGCCGCCGTGGAGAGAGCCATCGGGGCCATTCTTCAGGATGACGACGATGCGGTTGCTGCGAAGGCCGTAGTTGATAGTGCCCTGCCAAGTGCCGGTGATGGACGGGGCTGGCGTGGATGTAGGGGGCTGGGCGCGGAGGGGAATGAAGGCGATGACGATGACGCTGAGCGCAGAGAGGAGCGTTCGGTTCATGGGAACCCTCGCCGGGAATGATATCGGCTGCTGGGAGATAGACGCAGCAGAAAAGATTACGCGTGGGGGAGGGGGGAGGTTTCGGGGAGTTCGTAAATGACAAATGGAACCCATTCTTCGCTGCGGGAAGGATGAGCCACCCGGCTAGCCGTTTGTGGCCAAAGGGCGGTAATGCGGGCGGGTTCCGAAGATTCTCAAGAGAACCTCGTCATTGGGGCTCACTCGCGACTTGCAAATCGACTGAAACACAATGGGACAATACCTCTATGGATAATCCATTCCTTTTCCTACTGCTCTGGGCGAGCTTCGGCTTCTGCATGGGCAGTTTTTTCGGTGTGGGCTGCGCGCTGGCGGTGATGTACACGATCTATCGGAACGGATACAGAAGGGGCGTCCAGGATTCGCTGCTCGATGAGAAGCCGGAGCGGTACGCTGAGGCGCTTCAATATCTGCACAAATACCGGCGTGAGGAGATGGCGAGCGGCAAGGCGGGTGGGCTGTTTCGGTTTTAGCTCATCTCTCTTTCAGGATGACGGCAGAGTTTAGGGGGAACGGTGCGATCCGTTGGTCAGCATGAGCGGCGCTGCGGTCCTTCGACTACGGTCGCTGGGCGACCTTCGCTCAGGATGACGTCGTTATTTGCTGTCTGCGAGAGCGGCGAGGCGGGAGGCGGAGGGGCGGGGGGTGACGAGAGAGACGAGGATGAGGCAGGCGAGGGAGGCGAGGAGTGCGGGGAGGATGGCGTCCTGGCGGGCGATGGCGGGCGAGACGTGGGCGCGGACGAAGGGTGAGTCCCAGAAGACAGTGACGGCGGTCCCGATGAAGATGCTGGCGACGGCGGCGGGGGCGGTGGCGCGCTTCCAATAGAAGGCTGCGAGGATGACGGGGGTGAGCGCGGCGGAGTAGATGGTGTAGGCGTAGAGGGATTTTTTGAGGACGGATTCAGTGTGGAGGGCCTGGTAGAGGGCCCAGAGGCCGAGGGCGACGACCATGGCGCGGGAGACGAAGAGGACCTGGCGGTTGGAGGCGGAGGGGCGGAGGTAGCGGACGAAGAGGTCGTTGACGAGGTTGGTGGCGGGGGAGAAGAGGTAGTTGTTGGCGGTGGAGATGATCTTGGCGAAGATGGCCCCGACGAGGAGCGCGCCGAGGAGGTTGGCGAGGCCGGTGGGGTCGGTGCGGCGGGTGGTGGTGAAGACGCGCATGGTGGAGCCGCCGGGGCCGGGGTATTCGGCTTCGGTGGTGGTGGGCGGCGGCTCAAGGGCGTGCAGGCCGGACCAGGCGAGGACCTCGCGGGGGCGTGAGGCGACTTCGCCGGAGGAGTAGACGGCGGAGCCGGAGACGGCGAGGGCGACGATGACGGTCTCGAGGAGGATGGTGCCGACGATCCAGCCGACGACGGCGCGGGAGGCGTCGCGCTCGGAGCGGGCGGAGAAGAACTTCTGGTACATGGACTGGTTGCCGAGCATGAGCAGGCAGGTGGGGAGGAAGAGCTCGAGCGCGGAGGAGACGAGCTCGTGGGAGCCGTCGGGGAGCGGGGCGGGGTTGAGGTAGCTGGAGAAGGGGTGGATATCGCCGAAGAGGCGGAAGTGGGAGGCGGGGAGGGCGGCGCGGACGTCGTGCCAGCCGCCGAAGTTGTGCACGAGGGTGGGCAGGGCGGCGATGAGGGAGAAGGTGGCGAGCAGGCCGATGGCGACGTCCATATAGGCGACGGAGGACATGCCGGCGATGGCGGTGAAGAGGATGACGAAGGCGGCGATGATGCAGCTTCCCTGGACGGAGGTAAGCGAGGGGAAGACGAGGTGAAGGATGTCTCCGCCGCCGAGGAACTGGTAGCTGGTGATGGCGGTGTAGGTGAAGAGGATGGCGATGACGCCGAGGACGCGCGCGGCCTGGTTGTAGCGGGCTTCGAGGAGGTCGGGGATGGTGAACTGGGCGAAGCGGCGGGCGCGCGGCGCGATGAAGTAGATGAGGGCGAGGCCGGCCCATCCGCCGGCGGCCTGCCAGAGGGCAGCGAATCCGTGGCGGTAGGCGTTCTCGGCCCCGCCGAGGAGAGAGCCGGAGCCGATCCAGGAGCTGAGCAGGGTGAAGACGAGGACGAAGGCGGGGAGGGAGCGGCCGGCGACGAGGTAGTCCGCGCGGGTGTGCACCTTGCCGAGGCGGGTGAGGGAAACCGCGAGCAGGGAGAGGACGATGATCGCGAGGACTATCGAGTAGAGAGACATGGGGCGTAGAGGAACATAAGGTTTGACGGCCCGGGTGCGTGGATACCAATGTATATGGAAAGGAGTGGGTTGCAAGGTTTAAGGTGCGTGCGTCTGAAGCCCGCTGCGATGGGTGATCGACGGGCTGGCGTGTGACGCGTGCGGAGGGCTGCTTTGAGATGCGCAACAAGCTGTACGGCGCAGTGATCGGGGCGATGCATCCTGGGGAGACGCGGTAGGGGCAAATAGGTCCGTGATGCATGTCAGCTAAACTGCGATCTATGGCCAAAATCGCAGAGTCTACTCGTCGAGGCCGAGCCTGGAAGACGAAGCTACCCAATGTGGAGCACGCTATTTCTCCAAGCCACACGACGCGGCCCAATCCGCTGGTATCCGGTGATCGACTGTACGTGTCAGTGTTCGCGCCGGGCGCAATCTACGCCCTTAATAGGCAGGACGGGAGCTTGTTGTGGAGCTACCAGCTCGACACTTTAGGCAGCTCAGATGTAGCTGCGTATCGAGGCCTGATCTTTGCAAAGAGTTCCCGGACGTTGTTTGCACTTGATGGCAAGGATGGATCGGTTCGATGGCACTTTGCGCCGAAGGAGGCTCCAGGGGAATGGATATACTCCCAGCCGACGATCAAAGACGGATTCGTTTTGATTGGCGATCGATGTGGCTATCTTCATTGTTTGCAGGCAACGACTGGTGCAGTTGTCTGGCAGCGGCTAGTCTCCAAGGCGGACAACAATGACGTGAATACGACAGCAGTTGTTGTCGGTCAACGAGTAATAACTGGAAACAATGATGGCGCGATCGTCTGCTACGTACTAAAGACAGGCGAGACCCTATGGCGTCGAAATGTCGATGCGGGTTGTGGCCGTCAGTTAGCTCGATTTCGATCGAAGATTGCAATAAGTGCGCGGTCACTATACCTGCTGGACTTGAAGACCGGTAGGTACAAGCTCAGGGTGAGTCGCGCCAAGAAGTCTTTTGGCGCGATTTGCGCGACAGGCACGGGTGTTGCGGCGATTCTGGAGACGGATTTTCACGCGTGCCCGGGAGAATGGGGCAATGACTCGGCCTTCAATACGGAACTACTCCTTATTACAGATAAGTCTGAAAATACCTTGCGGCGCCTGCGGGGCTCGCCCGCCCTTCGAATGTGTTCCGAGACAGGTCTATTATTTGCAGCAAATCACTACGGCCTGACGGCCATTGATCCATCCAATGGATCGGTGGTGTTCTCTCGGCCAGAGTGGATTGCACTGCCCGACTGCGGCTCAGGGTGGCTGTATGGTCTCGAAGAGGATGGAACGGTGTTTGCGGAACGGATATCTGGATTTAGGGAGATGTAATAACTGCACTTGCGATAGTCGTTGTAACGAGTAAAATGGAGATGTGAAGGCAGCGAAAAGGGCGACGGAGCGGCGTAGGGGTTCGGCGGAAGAAGCAGCGTATCTGGAGATGGCGCGGACCGTGGACCTGCTGGGGCGGTCGATGGCGGGGCTGCTGAAGGCAGAAGATTTGTCGGCGAACCAGTACAACGTGCTGCGGATTCTGCGGGGGGCTTCGGGATCAGGATCAACCTCGGAGGGGCTGGCGTGCGGGGAGATCGGCGACCGGATGATCACGCGGGACCCGGACATCACGCGGCTGCTGGACCGGCTGGAGCGACGCGGACTGATCGAGCGGTGGCGAGATGAGCGCGACCGGCGGGTGGTGATGGGACGGATCACGGCGGAGGGGCTGAAGTTGTTGAACCGGATGGATGAGCCGGTACAGGAGGCACACCGGCGGCAGCTGGGGCATCTGGGACCAAAGCGGCTGGCGGAGCTGGTGGAGTTATTGAAGATGGCGCGGATGGGAGTTTCGTAAGGGCGGGCGGCATACATCCCACTCATGCGCGATGAGACTGCGCATGAATGGGGCACCCGGCGCGGATGAGGTACCTGAGTTTTTACCGGCTATTGATACGATTGGGGTAAATTATTCGTTGCAACGAATAATAAGGTGGGGCATCAGATGAAGTGAAGCAGGGAAGAGCGAGCGGGGAAAAGCAACTACAGGGACTCTTCGCTGCGCTGCGGAATGACAATACGACAAGGAGAGATAGCAATGAGCACATGGAATCTGGATCCGGCGCATACGGTGGTGGAGTTCAAGGTAAAGCACATGATGATCTCGAATGTGAAGGGCACGTTCGGGAAGGCTGCGGGCGTTCTGACGTATGACGAGGCGGCGCCGGCAAACTCGAGCATTGAGGCGACGGTAGACATTGCTTCGATTGCGACGGGGGACGCGCAGCGCGATGCTCATCTGCAGAGCGCGGACTTCTTCGACGCGGAGAAGTTTCCGGCGATGACGTTCAAGAGCATCAAGGTGGTCCCGGAGGACGGGACCGTGGAGGGCGAACTGACGATCAAGGGCGTCACCAAGACGGTGGCCTTTGAGGTGTCGGGCCCGACCGAGCCGGGGAAGGACCCGTGGGGCAACACGCGCATCGGCGTGGAGGCTTCGACGAAGATCAGCCGCAAGGAGTTCGGGCTGACGTGGAATGCGGCGCTGGAGACGGGCGGCGTGCTGGTGGGCGACCAGGTGACGATCTCGATTGAAGCGCAGTTTGTGAAGGCGTAAAAGCAGTTGTCAGTTGTCAGTTGTCAGTTGTCAGTGCGGCGGTGGGCGGGATGCTTGCCGCCGCAAACAAATTAACTACAGGGATTCTTCGCTTCGCTCAGAATGACGGAGGATCGGAAAAGGAGCGGCTATGTCGCTGCGGGCAGTGAAGGAGATCATCAACACGAAGCCGACGCTGGAGGGTGCGGGTGTGCGGCTGGAGCGGGCGTTCGGGTTCGGCAAGACGAAGGAGTTCGATCCGTTCCTGCTGCTGGACGACTTCAGGAATGACAATCCGGCGGACTATATCAAGGGGTTCCCGTGGCATCCGCACCGCGGGATCGAGACGATCACATATGTGCTGGCCGGGACGGTGGAGCACGGAGACAGCCTGGGCAACAAGGGCAAGATGGGCGCGGGCGACGTGCAATGGATGACGGCGGGCAGCGGCATCCTGCACCAGGAGATGCCGAAGGGCGACGCGCAGGGACGGATGCACGGCTTCCAACTGTGGGCGAACCTGCCTTCGCGGCTGAAGATGACCGATCCGCGGTATCAGGACATTCCGTCGGCGGCGATTCCGGAGGTGACGGACGACGATGGGACGCATGTGCGGGTGATCTGCGGGGAGTTCTGGGGCAAGCGCGGGCCGGTGGAGGGCGTCGCGGCAGACCCGAACTACATCGACGTGTCGGTTGCACCGGGGAGGAAGAAGCGGCTGAAGGTAGACGTGACGCGGAATGCGTTTGCGTATGTCTTCGCCGGATCGGGGACGTTTCGCGACGCATCGGCGCCGCAGGCGGTGCTGACGGAGAGCGGCGTCGATCCCAACGAGACGCCGGTGTACGACGCGAAGAACCACTCGCTGGTGCTGTTCGATCGCGGAGACGAGATCGTGGTGCAGGCAGGGGATGAGGGCATCCGGTTCCTGCTGGTCTCAGGCAAGCCGATCGAGGAGCCGGTGGCGTGGTACGGGCCGATCGTGATGAACACGCAGGGCGAGCTGCGGCAGGCGATGAGCGAGTTGCAGGAGGGGAACTTCATCAAGCATCGGTGAGGTCCTACCCCACTCATGACGCGACTCACATCGCGTCGTGAATGGGCCACCCTGAGATATGGAACTGGAGCGCTGGGCGGGCGGCCTGGCGCTTCGGCGTTTAAGGCGCGAGTCGACGTAGGATTGACGCTCTGCAGGCAGTCACACGGAGGTGGAATTCACCGGGGTGGGGCGGCTGTGGGAGTCTGGAGACGGCTGAGGCGGTAAGGAGAGCCTCGCAAGGGAGGGCACCATCGCAGTTCGACTCGAGCTTGGGCATCTGCTGGTCCGCGCGAAGCTGATCACCGAAGAGCAGATGAATGAGGCGCTCTCGCGGCAGGCGGCGCTGGGCGGCCGCTTTGGAGAGCACATCGTCGCGCTGGGCTTTATGACGGAGAGCGCGCTGAACGCGTTCCTCCACAAGACCCCGGTGGAGCCGCAGACGATTGAGGCGACGGGGATCGACGAGATTGAGCTGCTGAGCCTGCTGATGAAGCTGATCTATACGTGGCGGCTGCAGTCGAACCGCGAATTTGCCGAGGCCATCAAACTGCCGGCGCACATCGTGGTGAAGCTGGTCCGGCAGGCAACCGAGCGGAAGCTGCTGTACGCGAAGGGCGTGCGCGCGGACAACCTGGCCGCGATGAACTATGCGCTGACCGACGAAGGCACCCGGTGGGCACTGGAGGCGCTGGAGCGCTCGCAGTATACCGGTCCCGCCCCGGTGACGCTGGAGGAGTACACGGAGCGCGTGAACCTGCAGAAGATCACCAACGAGGTAGTGACCTTCCAGAGGGTGCGGAATAACGTAAGCGACCTGGCGATGGAAGACGAGATGATCGTGCAATCGGGCCCGGCGTTGAACTCCGGCCGCGCGATCCTGCTGTACGGGCCTCCGGGCAATGGCAAGACGACCTTCGCGCTGCGCCTGGCGAACGTGTTCACGGACATGATCTATATTCCCTACGCGGTGACGGTGGAAGGGCAGATCATCCGGGTGTTCGACCCGAGCATCCATGTGCCGATCAAGCCGGCGGAGGAGCATGGGCCGTCGATTCTGCGCACGGATGCCGTGGATGCGCGGTGGGTGGCGTGCAAGCGGCCGTTTGTGGTGGCCGGCGGCGAACTGACGCTGGACATGCTGGACCTGCGCTACGACGCGACCTCACGCTTCTACGAGGCGCCGCTGCATATGAAGGCGCTGGGCGGCTGCTTCGTGATCGACGACTTTGGCCGGCAGCTGGTGACGCCGACGGTACTGCTGAACCGGTGGATTGTGCCGCTGGAAAGCCGCGTGGATTACCTGAAGCTGCATACGGGCAAGAGCTTCCTGATCCCGTTCGACGAGCTGGTGATCTTTTCGACGAACCTGGAGCCGGAGGACCTGATGGACCCGGCGTTCCTGCGGCGGCTGCCGTACAAGATCGAGATCGGGTCGCCCTCGGTGGAGCTGTTCCGCAGCATTCTGCAGAAGGAGTGCACTTCACGCGGCATGGCGCTGGATGACGAGACGTTCGACCACCTGGTGTACAAGATCCAGATTGAGAAGCAGCTGGACCTGGCATGCTTCCAGCCGAAGTTCCTGCTGGAGCAGGTGTCGGCGAGCTGCAAGTTTATGGAGGAGCCGCCGTCGCTGAACCGGAGGTTTCTGGATTATGCGATCGACAACCTGCGGGTGAAGAGCAGCGTGCAAAAGTCGGCGGAGGCCGCGGGGATGAGCCTGGAAGAGCGGCTGGCGGGCGGGTCGAGAAGGTGATGTGGGAGATTTTCTTCGGCTAATCTGCGCTTGCTGTTGCGCGACGCAGCGCATTCACCTTGCGTCCGGTGCTTTCTTTCTCGGCTTGCTTTGTTTCAGCGGCGCGCCGATCTCGGGCCAGGATGCGGTTGGCCTTGACTGCCCAATGCGCAAGAGTTTCCTTCATCTTCTTGTTCGCGCAAATGACATCCCGGTGTACTCCACGAAATTGCCACTCGTAGAGGAAACACAGAGCGCGATCCAGCTCTTTCTTCGAGCCTGCCATCTTTTGATATCCAATCGGATCTGAACCGCGAGAGATGAGTGCATAGCGTCGAACAAACTTCGTCAGCTCCTCGGCTCTCAACGAAGTCATAACGTCCAGAGCTGAGGAAACTGCATCGTATTTCCTCTGCTTAGATCGAGCGCGCCGGCCGGCCCTCTCTTCTCGATGAGTAAGAGAACGCGAAACGGTCTCGCGTAGAGTCACTGCACTCCATTTTTGCAGGCGCTTTCGCGTGAGCGACTTCTGAACATGCGCAACAGTGAGCTCTTCGGCGATCTCGGATGCGTTGCTTGCATCCATGCCTGGCTTTATCTCTGCGAACAACTCATCACTCTTGCGCCTGTACTGACGATTGGCGTTTGCCTTCTTTCGGCCCCACGAACGACGTGCCTTATCGCTCTCGCCCGACGAATAGTGATCCCGGTCATAGGCGAGTTGTTTCTTTTCCTGCGGAGATTTTTTCGTGCGCGGCATCGTGGAAACACTATGGTCTCGCGAATCTACCGCTTTGACCAGCTGATTTCGAGGCCGCCGAGGATGGTGCGGCCCTGCATGGGGATTCCGGGGAGTTCGGTGTAGCCGGTGTTGGCGAGGTTGAGCAGGCGGAGGTACGGGCGCACGGCGCCGGTGGAGCGGGCGAGGGCGAGGTCCCAGAGCGGGTAGGCGGTCTGCGTGGTCTTCTGCACGACGTTGACCTGGGTGCGCAGCGTGATCTGCTTGCCGGCTGAGCCAAAGAGCACAGCAGGGAGCTGGTCGGCGGTCCAGGCGAAGATGGCGTTCTGCGCGGCGTAGTTGAAGGCGTATTCGGAGATGGTGCCGGGCGGCAGGTCGGCGGAGTGCGCGGCGGTGTAGGCGAGGGTGAGCTGCTGGTGATCCGTGAGGCGGAGGCGCGCGGAGGTCTCGACGCCGGAGAGGTCGAGCGTGGGGACGTTGATGGCCTGCCACTTGTCGGCGAGCTGATGCTTGGCGTAGTCAATGGCGTCGGTCTGGTTGAGGCGAAAGCCGACGGCGGAGAAGGTGATGCGACCGCCGGAGGGTGCGTAGTCGAGGCCACCTTCGAAGCTCCAACTGGATTCGGCCTTAAGCGCGGGATTGCCGATGGTGGCGGGGTCGGAATAGTAGAGGTCGAGATAGGTGGGCTGGCGGAAGCCATGACTCGCAGCCGCGCGCAGGCGCAGCGAGCTGGTGAGGGTGACGGCTGCGGCGGCGTTGGGTGAGAAGACGGAGCCGTGGCCGGAGAGGACCTCTTCGCGCGCGCCGAGCGAGAGCGAGAGGCGGCGAAGGGAGCGGAGGCTGAGGTTGGCGTATCCGGCTCCCTGGTTGCGCGCGTGGATGCCGAGCGAGCTGGAGTGGATGGTGTCGCCGGCCTCTTCGAGTCCATAGGAGAGGGTGGCGTTCTTGCCGATGGGGTCGGCGCGGCGCAGAGCAGCCTCGTAGCCGGTGGTGACGTGGTTGTTCTCGTAGATCTCCGGGTGGCCGAGGATGAGGACGAACTCGTCGGTGTGTTTGAGATAGCCGAAGGTGGCGGCGGTGCGGGCGCCGAGCTGCTGCTGGATGGAGGCGAGCCAGGCCTTGGTGCGCTCCCACTCAGGATAGTTGCCGTAGAAGTTGTTGGCTCCGTAGGGGCGATCGCTGGCGGCGAGGAGGATGTCCGTGGTTCCGGCGGGTGTGTGCAGCCAGGACTCGGAGGAGGCGGCGTTCGAGGAGTAGTTGCGGTCGAAGGCGAAGCCGTCGGAGGTGTCGCGCGAGGCGGAGAGCTGCTCGGAGAAGAGTTTGGAGGCGACGGAGGCGCGGAGGTGGTTTTCGAGCGAGCCGTAGCTGCCGCCGCCGGTGCGGGCGGTGAGTGCGAGTGCAGGGTAGGAGGTGAGGGCGCGCGCGGGCTCAGAGGTGAGGAGGTTGACGGCGCCGCCGATGGCGTCCGAGCCGTAGAAGGTGGAGCCGGAGCCGTGCAGGACGTCGATGGAGGTGATGGCGTCGAGCGGGACGGGGATGTCGAGGTTGAGGTGGCCGGTCTCGGGATCGTTGACGCGGAGGCCGTTGACGAGGACGAGCGACTGCTCGAAGGTGGTGCCGCGGATGGCGAGGTCGGCCTGCACGCCCTGGCCGGCGCGCGCCTGGATATTGACTGAGGGATCGGTGCGGAGGAGGTCGGCGGCGGAGTTGAAGGCTCCGGTAGGCTGCGCTGCGGGCGAGAGGGTGACGACGCTGCGGTTGCTCTCGGCGAGCGGGAGCGGTTCAACGGTGGTGGTGACGGTGATGGAGTCGGTGCGCGAGGGCGGCGCAACCGGAGCTGCGGGTTGCTGCGCGGGAGCAGCAGCGGTGGCGGCGAAGAAGGAGAGGAAGAGGATGGGGGATCTCATGCGTTTTTGCGCCTCTGCAAGGATGGGGCAGGAAGGCAGGCGGAGCAAGGAAAGTTCGATGGTGAACTGAACTATTGAGAGGCTAAACTAAATGCGGCGTGGAGACGATGCGGATTGACGCGTTTTTGCGGGAGAGCCCGATGTTTGCGGTGCATTGCGCCGCGCGGCGGTTCAACAGCTTTGCCGATGAGGCGATGGCGGCGGATGGGTTGAGCTTTCTGGAGGGGCTGGTGCTGGCGGCGGTGCTGTTCGAAGCGCCGAGGCAGATCAAACCCTCGCAGCTGGCGGAGACGTTTCGGACGACGCGGGCGAACGTCAGCCACACGCTGTCGTCGCTGGAAGCGAAGGGACTGCTGGGGCGGAGGATCGACCCGGAGGACGCGCGCGGCTACCTGCTGACGCTGAAGCCGGCGGGGAAGCGCTGCGCGATGCGCGTGGTGCGCGCGCATGACCGGATGCAGCAGGCGTTCGAGAGGGAGGTGGGCCGCACGCCGCTGGCGGAGACGCTGAGGGTGATTCGCGTGCTGGAGGAGCTGACGCAGCGCGGCCGTTGATCGAGCGGCGCGGCATCGAATGGTAAGGTGGGCACGTAGCGCGAGGGCGCATGAACATTCTGGTGATCAATCCGGGATCGTCGTCGATCAAGTTTTCGATGTATGGGGATGGGCTGCGCCGGCTGTATGAGGGCGAGCTGAGCGGCATCGGCGAGGTGACGGCGGCGCTGGAGTTCCGCGATGCGGCGGGTGCGGACCTGAGCGGCGCGGCGGGGGCTGTGAAGGGCGAGTCGATGGAGGCCGCGATCGGCACGGTGGAGCGCGAGGTGGAGCTGAAGGATCTGCCTGTGCCGCAGGCGGTGGGATATCGCGTGGTGCATCCGGGGCCGAGGCTGCGTGGACACCAGAGGCTGACGGCGGAGGTGCTGAAGGAGCTGCATGGCGTGACGGCGTATGCGCCACTGCATAATCCCGAGGCGCTGGAGGTGATCGACGAGCTGATGCGGCGGTTCAGGGCGATTCCGCACGTTGCGTGCTTCGATACGGTCTTCCACGAGACGATGCCGGAGGAGGCGACGGTGTATCCGCTGCCGGAGGAGGTGCGGGCGCAGGGCGTGCGGCGGTATGGATTCCATGGGCTCTCGTGCGAGAGCGTGGTGGAGCAGATGCGCGCGGCAGGCGTGCTGCCGCGGCGGATGCTGATTGCGCATCTGGGCAGCGGCTGCAGCGTGACGGCGTGCGTGGAGGGAAAGAGCGTGGACACGTCGATGGGGCTGACGCCGATGGGCGGCGTGGTGATGGGCACGCGGCCAGGCGATATCGATCCGGGGCTGGTGTTCTACCTGCTGCGGCGCGAGGGCGCGACGGTGGATTCGGTGGAGGAGATGCTGAACCGGCATTCGGGGATGAAGGTGCTGGGGGGCGTGAACGACATGCGCGAGCTGCGGCGGAGGAGTGCTGCGGGCGATGCAAACGCAGAGCTTGCAATCCGCATCTTTGTGAACAGCGTGGCGCGTGCGATGGCCGGGATGGCCGCGTTGCATGGCGCGGAGGCCGTGGTGTTTACCGGCGGGATCGGCGAGCATGACGCGGCGACGCGCACGGAGATCACCGGGAAGCTGCAGGGGATGGGGATGGAACTCGACGCCGGGGCGAATGGAGCAGGGGCGAAGGGTGTGCGGCGGGTGAGTACGGAGGGCGCGAGGATGGCTGCGTGGGTGGCGCCGGCGGACGAGGACTGCATGATTGCGCAGCATGTTGCGCAGATGCTGGCGTAGCGCGCGGATGTGTGTTCGATCACGGAAATTCCGAGGCTAAGCGCGGAAAATTGATGCAGTATGCAAGCAGCGCGCAGGCGATGGCGCGATACTGAAGAGACACGAGTGCAGCAAGCCCGCACGCAGCGACCACTCCAAGGAGCTGACATGGCGAATGCAACGTCCCTTCCCGAGATTGAAGAACAGGTGCTCTCCGCCGAGGAGCTGCGCAAGATGGATGCCTACTGGCGCGCGTGCAACTACCTGTGCGTGGGCATGCTGTATCTGCGGGAGAACCCGCTGCTGCGCGAGCCGCTGAAGCCGGAGCACATCAAGCGGCGGCTGCTGGGGCACTGGGGGTCGGACCCGGGGCAGAGCTTTACGTGGGTGCACCTGAACCGGATGATCCGCAAGCACGATCTGGATGTGATCTACATCTCCGGGCCGGGGCATGGAGCGCCGGCCACGCTTTCGAACAGCTATCTCGAAGGGGTGTATTCGGAGATCTATCCGGACAAGTCGCAGGACGCGGAGGGCATGCAGCGGTTCTTCCGGCAGTTTTCGTTTCCGGGCGGCATCGGCAGCCACTGCACGCCGGAGACGCCGGGCTCGATCCACGAGGGCGGCGAGCTGGGCTACAGCCTTTCGCATGGATTTGGCGCGGCGTTCGATAATCCGGAGCTGATCGTTGCGGTGGTGGTGGGCGACGGCGAGGCGGAGACGGGCCCGCTGGCGACGAGCTGGCACGGCAACAAGTTTCTGAACCCGGTGCGCGACGGCGCCGTGCTGCCGGTCCTGCACTTAAATGGTTACAAGATCGCGAACCCGACGATCCTGGCGCGCATTCCCGAGGACGAGCTGGAGATGCTGTTCCGCGGGCTGGGCTGGACGCCGTACATTGTGGAGGGCGACGAGCCGGAGGCGATGCACCGGAAGATGGCGGCGACGATGGAGCGCTGCGTGGAGGAGATCAAGGCGATCCAGCATGCGGCGCGTGCGAACCCGCACGCGGAGCCAGAGCGCGCGAAGTGGCCGATGATCATTCTGCGCACGCCGAAGGGATGGACGTGCCCGAAGGAGCTCGACGGCCACCACCTGGAGGGCTTCTGGCGCGCGCACCAGGTGCCGATCACCGATCCGGTATCGAATCCGAAGCACCTGAAGCTGCTGGAGAGCTGGATGCGCAGCTACAGGCCGGAGGAGCTGTTCGACGAGAACGGCACGCTGATCGCGGAGTTGCGTGCGATGGCTCCCGAGGGCACGCGACGCATCACGGCGAATCCGCACGCGAACGGCGGGTTGCTGCGCAAGCCGCTGGAGCTTCCGGTGTTCTGCGACTACGCGGTAAAGGTGGAGAAGCCGGGGCAGACGGAGGTCTCGCCGACGGCGACGCTGGCGAAGTTTCTGGCGGACGTGATGCGGCAGAACATGACGAGCTTCCGCATGTTCGGGCCGGACGAGACGGCCTCCAACAAGCTGGACGGCGTGTACGCCGCGAGCCCCAAGACGTGGATGGAGGAGCTGAAGCCGGAGGACGCCGACGGCGGATTTCTTTCGCGCGAGGGCCGCGTGATGGAGATGCTGAGTGAGCACACGCTGGAGGGCTGGCTGGAGGGCTATCTGCTGACCGGGCGGCATGGGTTGTTCAGCAGCTATGAGTCGTTCGTGCACATCATCGACTCGATGTACAACCAGCATGCGAAGTGGCTTGAGAAGTCGAAGCTGGAGCTGAGCTGGCGCGCGCCGATCTCATCGCTGAACCTGCTGATCACGTCGCTGGTGTGGCGGCAGGACCATAACGGATTTACGCACCAGGACCCAGGGTTCCTGGATGTGGTGGCGAACAAGAGCCCGGAGGTGACGCGCATTTATCTGCCGCCGGATGCGAACTGCCTGTTGTCCGTGGCGGACCACTGCCTGCGCAGCACGGACTACGTGAACGTGATCGTCGCGGACAAGCAGCCGCACCTCACCTACCTGACGATGGACCAGGCCATCGAGCACTGCACCAAGGGCATCGGCATCTGGGACTTCGCGTCGACGGACGACGGCGCGGAGCCGGATGTAGTGATGGCGTGCGCGGGCGATATTCCCACGGCGGAGTCGCTGGCAGCGGCGGCGATTCTGCGAGAGCGCTGCCCGGAGCTGAAGGTGCGCTTCATCAATGTGGTCGATCTATTTCGGCTGATGCCTGAGACGGAGCATCCGCACGGGCTCTCGGACAAGGAGTTCGACTCGCTGTTCACGCGGGACAAGCCGGTGATCTTCAACTTCCACGCCTATGCGGCGCTGATCCACAAGCTGACCTACCGGCGGGCGAACCATGCGAACATCCACGTGCGCGGCTACAAGGAGAAGGGCAACATCAACACGCCGCTGGAGCTGGCGATCCTGAACCAGATCGACCGCTTCAACCAGGCGATGGATGTGATCGACCGCGTGCCGAAGCTGCAGGCCAGCGCATCGCATACGCGCGAGTGGCTGAAGGGGCAGATCATCGAGAGCGTTGCGTACGCGCATGAGAACGGCATCGACCGGCCGGAGATTACGGGCTGGCGGTGGCCGTTTTAGAGACGGCTTTTAGAGCGCGTTGAGCTGGTGGATACGGGCTTCGACGACCGTGACGAACTGGTCGATCTGCTCGGGCGGATAGTCACCGGCGCGGAAGGCGTCGACGAGTTGTCGATGCGTGAGCTGGCCGAGCAGGCCGCCGATCCAGCGCGCGTCCTCGCGAGGAATTTTTCGGCCGATCCAGAGCATGCTGTTACGGCGCAGGTACTGCTTGATGCCGAAGCCGAGGGTCTCGAGCAGCAGGCTGAGCGATGGCGCGGGTGTGGCGAAGCTTACGGTTGTCGGCGTGGTGTGCGTGATGAACTTCGACTTTGCGTAGGCCTTCACGTTGTCCTTGGAGAGGCTGTTGACGAAGTGCAGGCCGGTGCGGCCGAAGGAGCTGCCGGTATCGCTGACGAGAAAGAGCTGGCGGTCGTGCTTTTTGTCGGAGTAGACGGCGTTGTTCTCATCCTTCAGGTCCCAGCTGTTGACGAGCGCCATCATCACGCGCAGGCCGTTGAGCTCTCGCGTGCCGGAGAAGGGGTTTGACTTCCAGCGCCAGGTGGCGATCTTCTTTTCATCGCCGGGCTTGCGGGCGAAGCGCGCGTCGGCGATCTGCTGGCCGTGAATGTACTGGTTGCCGCGCTTCATATGGATGCCCGGAATGGTCGCGGCGGCGAGCACGTAATCGTCTTCGACGTAATAGCCGACGGCCCAGAGCAGGCGCGAGATGACGACCTCCGGGCGGGACTCGCCGCCGAGCTTGACGCGCCACTTCTTTCCGTTGGCGTCGCGCGCGTCGAACTTCGGCGTGCTCTGGCGGTGGTCTTCTTCCAGAAACTTGAAAGGCGGTTTCGGCTCGTCCTCGGTGCCGCCCTGGCCGTGGAGGAGATCGCGCGAGGCGATGTTGCCGGGATCGTGCCAGAGAACCGGATGGTGGACCTCATCGGGCGGGATCGGCGAATGCTTGTCGTCGTCCTTGTCGTCATCGTCGTCGGAGGCAGGCTTTTTCGCGGCTGGAGATGCCGTGGCCGAGCTCTGCGCCGTGGCGGCGGCCTGGGGGTTAGCGGCGTGGGCGGGCGGGACGCCGGCAAATGGCGAGGCCAGCAGCAGCCAGAGGACGAGGCAATAGGTTCGGCGGGTCATCACCTGCGGTTGGATGCAGGCGGATGTTTTGGAGGGTGTTGCGGAGAGCAAAATTGGTTCGACCTCTGGTAGTGTTGTTCCGCAGATATTTTCCCCTGAGGACAGCGACTGAATGGAGACCCGGATGGAACGGCGCAGATTTCTGAAGGCAGCGACGCAGACGATGGCAGCGGTACCGGCGATGGCGGCCCTGGGTGGTCTGGCCGAGGCGCAGACAGCGGCAAAGAGTGCGACACCGGCGCATACTGCCGCGCACAAAGCTGCGGTGGCGGCGCCGAAGGGACCGCAGGTAAGCCTGAACGTGAAGGACCTGGGCGCGACCGGCGACGGCAAGACGAAGGACACGGTGGCGCTGCAGCTGGCGATCGAGCGCTGCTCGAATCTTGGCGGGGGCGAGGTGATCGTGCCGGCGGGCGAGTACCTGACGGGAGCGCTGGCGCTGAAGAGCGGTGTGACGCTGCGCATCGAAGAGGGCGCGACGCTGCAGGGGACGACGGACCTGGTGGCGGACTATACGCTGGCGCAGGTGCGCTGGGAGGGCCACTTCATCAAGGGCTACATCGGCTTCATCTCGGCGACGGATGCGACCGACATTGCGCTGGTGGGCAAAGGCAAGATCATCGGCAACCCGACGCTGCGCGGCCGCGTGGAGCGCTCGACGGGGCTGCGGTATCCGGCGCTGATCGAGTTTGTGAACTGCAAGAACGTACGCATGGAGGGGCTTTATACGGAGCAGTACGGCATGTGGTCCACGCATCCGCTGTTCTGCGAGAACGTTACGTTCAAGGATGTGACGTTCAAGAGCGGCGCGGACGGCATCGACGTGGACTCGTGCAAGCACACGGTGATTGACGGCTGCACGTTCGATACGGTGGACGACTCGATCTCGCTGAAGAGCGGGCGCGGTGCGGAGGGCAACACGATCGGGCGCGTGTGCGAGGACGTGCTGATCACGAACTGCACGATGTCGGACCGCGGTTTTGCCTGCATTGGAATTGGCAGCGAGACGTCTGCGGGCGTGAAAAATGTGCGCATCGAGAAGTGCAAGTTTGTCCATGCACGCAGCCATGCGATCTTCATCAAGAGCCGCGTGGGGCGCGGAGCGTTTGTGGAGGACATTACAGCGACCGACCTTGAGGTCGGCGACATGGGGCTTGGCTTTCTCCAGATCAACAACGAGAGCGTCGGCAAGGACGATGGCGCCGCTTCGGTCCCGGGCCTTGCTGGCATTCCGCTGTTCCGGAACTTCAAGTTCTCCAATGTGCGCGTGAACGATGTGCCGTTCCTGGTGGATGTGACGCACATCGATCCGAAGAAGCCGCTGGACGAACTGACGCTTGAGAATATTACGGGGACGTGCAAGAAGGGCATCGAGCTGGCGTATGTGAAGAATGCGCACCTGAGCGGCATCAAGGTGACGGGCTTTGAAGGGCCGCTGCTTGCCACGACACATACGACAGGAACGGGGCTTGCGGGTGCGGTGCCGCTCGATGAGTCCAAGCTGCCGAAGGCGCCGGAGATGATTCCCGCGCCGGAGAAGCCATTTGAGCTGAAGTAGCCCACGCGACATTGAGAAATCGCGTCTAACCATGCATGAGGTCAGGTCAATTTCATGCATGGTTTCTCGCGATCTTTCTGTTCTGCGCGGCGATCTTTCTTTCGAACGCAGTGCACTGGGTGCTGTTTCGCATCCTGAAACGGAAGGAGGCAGGCGGGGCAGCGCGCGGCTGGGGCATCCAGAAATATCTGGGCAAGCCGAGCCGCACGGTCTTTATGCTGACGTGCCTGCTGGCGGTAGTGCCGGCGATTCCACGGCTTCCGGGATGGCTGGCGAAGGACATCCGGCACGCAATTTTCATGCTGATCGTGTGTGCGGTGGGATGGTTCCTAGTGGGCTGCGTGTACGTTCTGCAGGCGTTTATGCTGCGCAAGTACGACCTGACCGCGCAGGACAATATGCAGGCGCGGCGTGTGCATACGCAGTTCCAGGTCTTCCGTCATCTGCTGGTCGGTTTTGTGCTGGTGGTTACGGCAGGCGCGCTGCTGTGGACGTTCAACGATCCGCGGCTGTGGCATTACGGATCGGGCCTGCTGGCCTCGGCGGGCGTTGCGTCCTTGCTGCTGGCTTCGGCGGCGAAGTCGACGGTGTCGAACGTGCTGGCCGGGATCCAGATTGCGTTCACTGAGCCGATCCGCATCGACGACGTGGTGGTGGTGCAGGGCGAGTGGGGACGGATCGAGGAGATCACCTCAGCATATGTAGTGGTGAAGATCTGGGACCTGCGGCGTCTGATCGTGCCGCTGAGCTACTTTATCGAGAATCCGGTGGAGAACTGGACGCGGTCGTCATCGGCGATCCTGTCGTATCCATACATCTATGTGGACTATTCGGTGCCGGTGGCGGAGCTGCGAGCTGAGTTCGAACGGTATGTGAAGCAGCATCCTCTGTGGGACGGCCAGGGCCAGGGGCTGCAGGTAACGGACCTGAGCGCGCAGGCGATGCAGATCCGCTGCCTGGTGACGTGCCGCAATGCGTCGGATGGGTTCAACATCGGGTGCGACATCCGCGAACATATGACGGGCTACATCCAGCAGAACTATCCTGATGCGTTTCCGACGATGCGCTGGGCGGAGCGCGGCGGGGCGGGGAAGGTGGAGGGCGAGCAGGCCCCGAAACAGATGGAGGCGGCGGCGCGGTAGGGCGGCGCGACTCCCACAACTGAAAGGCGAGATGTGGGGCACCTACTTCATGCGAGGACCGAGAGGCCGGCGGAGTAGACAGCCGCGAAGTGATCGAGGCCGTTGGAGCCGCCGTTGACCAGGCGGCGCGCGCGGGCGAGGTCGTTCTGCGCGAGTGCAGCGCGGATTGCGTCCGCACGGTCGCAGAGGAAGGCGGCGAGGATACGCGCGGCGGGCCAGGGCTGGGCGGCGAGCGCGGGGTTGTCGAGCAGCGGGAGCGAGAGGCGCATGCCATAGCGGGAGTAGTTGGCGCGGCCGGTGAGCTGGACAAATCCGCGGCCGCGGAAGGTGGCGCCGTCCGGCGGGCCCTGGTTGCCGAGGTCGGTGCGATGGTCATAGAGGGCGAAGGGTACGCCGCCGGGCATGGTGTTAAAGCGGGAGGCGGCCTCGGTGAGTGGGAGGAAGGCGGCGGTCTCGGCGCGGATGGTGGCGAGCGCGGCAAGGAGCATAGGCGTGTCGGTAAGGCGGGCGGCGGCGAGGGCGTCGAGGACGAGGGGGAGGTTGGCGGCGATGTTGGCGAGAGGCGCTCCGGGAAAGAGCGGCTGCACAAGATCCGCGGTGACGCCGGCAAAGGGCTCGGAGCCGGCCGGGTCCGTAACGGCATAGAGGTGTTCGAGCGTGATGTTCATGGGCACCCCCCGGGGTATCAAGAAATTCCAAGATATTGAAAAGAAAGCGGGCAGATGTTGTCCGCCCCCCCCTTGGTTTCCGGCGACAAGATATTGAAAATAAATGGTTTGAGGCAAAAGAAAAGCCCGGCGCATGGCCGGCTGCTGCTTCTTTCCTGATTTCGATAGTTCTATTGTAGCTGACGGACAGAAACTACTATGCCAACTATATATCTATTGTTATGAGATATATAGGCGGTTTTTGGGCTTGACAATAATTTCAGGTCCCGGAGCGGCCGATCAGCTGGCTATCTGTGAGGGGACGCCGCAGGTGTGGCGCTTCTCATCAAAGCGAAGCCTGGACTCGCGATCGCGAATGCCGACGACCAGATGACAGTGAAGGCAGACAGATTCGAATTTGAAGTCGGAAGTCTGGCGGTGAAAGAACCGGCAGCCAGTCCCTTCGGTGATTTGCAAGGCGGGTTTACGCCAAGGCTTCTTTTGTTTCATCCGGTGTCCTTACAACTCTGCTGTGCGTACGGGACACGATGTGCCGCCGGGATCAGTGTACGTCACATGCGGGAAGGGTAATGTGAGGTGGAAGACAGTCCATTCTGAGTGTATGGGATCAGGGACGCTGGCCGTAGAGGCCGTTGACGCCGAGAGGCGTGGCAACGGGTGCGGCGACACCGATGAATTTGGTGAGAGTGCTATCGGTTGTGCTGGTAGGAGGCGAATACCCACTTGAGACCCAGAGGTTGCCGGAGGCATCGATGGCTATGGCATCTCCGCCGGGGAGAGACGTATCACGGTAGCCATCCGTGTTTGGAGCGCCGGTAAGGATAGTGCCATCCGCGCCTAAATGGACGATTCCTTGCAGTCCATCGAGGATCCAGGGAGTGCTATTTCCATCCATCGCAATGGCCGTGGGGAGATAGAGATACCCGTCAGCAAATCCTTGTGCCGAGCTAAGTGGATTGCCGTTTGAGTCGAATTCTGAAACAGAGCCTGTGCCGGCCAGCAGGCTAGCTGGATAGGAGTGATAGTTAAGAACCCACAGATTGCGGCTGCTATCTGTCGCCATGGCCCTTGGCTCGTATAGGCCGCCGCCTCCAATTCCGTGAGGGATCAGAAAATTCCCGTTGAAGTCGAGATGGTAAAGAGCGGCTACTCCAGGCGTGTTCGTATTGACCGAGAGCCAGATCGTATTCGAGGCATCCAGCGCTATGTATCGAATCCCGCCCGGAATCGTGCCGCTCGAGTTGAATTCGCCTGCGTCGTTAATCCTTGCGCCAGCCGAGTTCAGCTCAATAACGCCACCATTGGGGGCGCTTGAGCTGACGGAGTCCGGTAGAACGATGTTCGACCCGCTGGCTGCGGCAGCCCAAAAGTTATCGGTTTCCGGCGGGGTGGGCTGTAAGTACGGCCCAGATGCGGTAATGTCGGTGCCGTCGCTTGCGAATTCGACGACACCATGCCAGTTAGGGCTCCAGACGTTGTCGTTGCCGTCGATCACCAAGAGATTAGGAGAACCGAGCACACTGTCCTGATATCCGGGTGCGGCACCCGAGAGCGGATCGCCGGCGGGCGAGACTTCGACGATACCGAGCTGCAGAGCCGCGGTTCCGGCAAAGGCCCAGGCGTTGCCGTGGGAATCGATTGCTACGCTTCCGTAGTTGTGAATGCCGGGGTAACGGATCGTCTCCACCAGCGCATAGTCCCAAGGGGCATAAGGTAACGTCGGCTGAAAAGGTGCTGTGCTTCCGACGAGCGCGAAGAGTGCGGGGGTGTTGGTGGAAGGGCTGAGGGCGATGTCCAGCAGGGCGGAGATGGTGTTGGTGGGAGCGGCGCTGTTCTGCGGGGCGACAGAGGAGAAGAACGAGCCACAGGTGCCGTCGGTGCCGTTGGTATTGACGCAGGCGGCGAGGATGTCGGCGAGGGTATTGATCTTGGTCTGAGGGACGATGGTGGTGTTCAGCGGGGGCGTCGTGGCGTAGGCGGTGCCGGCGGAGTTGTCGACCATAGTGGCGGCGGTGTCGAAGGCGTTGGCAAGGCCAGTGGCGTTGGTGGCGGAGGTGCCGACGATGAAGGAGTTGGGCTGCCAGAACTGGGCGAGGGAATACACGGTGGCGACGGTGGTGGCCTCGTTGACGACGATGTAGGTGGAGGGATCGAGCGTGGGGCCGGAGGCGCCGGCGTAGTTGCAGGGGCCGAGCGCAGCGGCGAGTGCAATGGCCGAGTTGGAGCCGGAGGGCAGGCCGGGGTTGCCGCCGGTGGCGACGAGGTAGAGCTCGCTGGAGGAGGACGGGCAGGTGTAGGTGCCGGTGAGGGTGAAGGAGCCATCGGAGCCGGTGATGACGGGAGAGCTGAGGAGGGGAGTGGCTCCAAGGCCGTAACCGGTGGTTCCGGCGGCATAGAGCTGGACAGAGGCTCCGGAGATGGGCTGCTGGCCGCCGTGCACCGCGCCGCGGATGGCTGTTCCGGCGATGGGGCCGGCCGGTGCGCTGGAGGACGAGATGCTGCAGCCGCCGAGAGTCAGCGCTAGGACGAGGGAGGACAGGCAGACAGCGGGCCGGTGCAACAGAGTAGACAAGAGGCTCTCCGTGGGTGAGAGAAGTATGCCATCGAGAGGAGAGAGAGCCAAGGAAACTTTGGGAATCACCGCCTAGAATAGTGGTGGATGAGTTTTACGGAAGAGTTCGATGTAGTGGTGGTGGGCGCAGGGCACGCGGGGTGCGAGGCCGCGATGGCGGCGGCGCGCATGGGGCTGCGGACGGCGATCTTTACGCTGAATCTGGACCTGATCGCGCAGATGAGCTGCAACCCGGCGATCGGAGGCATTGCCAAGGGGCACCTGGTGCGCGAGGTGGACGCGCTGGGCGGCGTGATGGGCGAGGTGGCGGATGCGTGCGGGATCCAGTTCCGGCTGCTGAATACGAGCCGGGGACCGGCGGTGTGGTCGCCGCGGGCGCAGTGCGACAAGGCGCTGTACCGGGTGAAGATGCGCGAGGTTCTGGAGGGGCAGAAGGGACTGTTCATCAAGCAGGCCGAGGTGGTGGACCTGGTGGTGGAGGAGATCGAGCGAGTCAGCGAGTCAGCAGGTCAGCGAGTCAGCGAGTCAGACCCCACTCACGGCGATGAGACCGCCGTGAATAGGGCACCCGGATATTTGGGCGGGACGAAGCGCGTCGTGACGGGGGTGCGGCTGCGCGATGGACGCGTGGTGCGGGCGCGGGCGACGGTGGTTACGACGGGGACGTTTCTGAACGGGCTGATTCATTGTGGCGAGCAGCAGTATCCGGCGGGGAGGAGCGGCGAGCCGGCGAGCGTGCTGCTGGGTGAATCGCTGAAGAAGCTGGGGCTGCGCGAATGCCGGCTGAAGACGGGCACGCCGCCGCGGCTGGATGGAAGGACGATCGACTGGAGCCGATTCGTGGAGCAGCCGGGGGATGAGGATCCGACGCCATTCAGCTTTAGAGCGGGGATTAAGGACAAGACAAAGACAGGGGTCCTTCGCTGCGCTCAGGATGACGGCGGTGGCGGTGAGTTTGAACCCACTCATGCGCGTCCTGACGGCCGCGGCATGAATGGGGCACCCAGTTCAGTGGCAGGCAGCTGGGTGCCGGAGCTGAGGCAGGTGAGCTGCTACATTGCGACGACGACCGAGGAGACGATGCGGCTGATCCGGGAGAATGCGCACAGGTCGCCGATGTATTCGGGGCAGATCTCGGCGGTGGGGCCGCGGTACTGCCCGTCGATTGAGGACAAGATCGTGCGCTTCCCGGAGAAGACGCAGCACCAGTTCTTCCTGGAGCCGGAGGGGCTGAACACGCACGAGGTGTATGTGAACGGCATGTCGACCAGCCTGCCGATGGAGGTGCAGGCGGCGATGGTGCGGTCGATTCCGGGGCTGGAGAATGCGGAGATGCTGCGGCCGGGATATGCGATCGAGTACGACGCAATCGACCCGACGGAGCTGGACCGGACGCTGGGGGTGAAGTCGATCGCCGGGCTGTATCTCGGCGGGCAGATCAACGGGACGAGCGGATATGAGGAGGCCGCGTGCCAGGGGCTGATGGCGGGGATCAACGCGGCGCTGTGGGCGAAGCATACAGCGAGTCAGCAGGTCAGCGGGTCAGCGAGTCAGCAAGAGAACGACCCCACTCATGCGCGTCCTGGCGGCCGCGACATGAATGGGGCACCCGGGCATTTGAGGTTTGAAGGGTTCACGCTGGACCGGACGGAGGGATATACGGGGATCCTCGTTGACGACCTGATCTCGAAGGGGACGAATGAGCCCTACCGGATGTTCACGTCGCGGGCGGAGTTCCGGCTGCATCTGCGGATCGACAATGCGGACCGGCGGCTGACTCCGCATGGGCGGAGGCTGGGGTTGATCGACGATACGGCGTGGGCGGCGTATGAGGCGAAGATGGCGAGGGCGGCGGCGTTCGATGCGCTGCTGAAGAAGGAGCGGGTGAGCGAAGCGGCGGAGAAGAGGGTGAGGGCCTCGGTTGATCCCACTCATCGCGATAAGGCCGCGATGAATGGGGCACCCAGTGGTTCGTTTGCGGCGATTCCGTATGCGCAGGCGCTGAAGCGGCCGGAGGTTTCGGTGGAGCTGGTGTGGCCGGAGCTGATGGAGGCGATGGAAAAGTCGCCAGAGCTTGCAGCGTGGACCAGAGCCATTCATGGTGAGAATGGCAACCCACCCTACGCTGCGCGTAGGATGGGGCACCCCGATTCGCGGCACCTGCCGGCCTGGGTGCGCAACGAGATGAAGACGGTGGAGACGGAGATCAAGTTTGCCGGGTATCTTGCGCAGCAGGAGCGGCAGATCGCGCGGCTGAAGCAGGATGAGGGACGCGCGATTCCGGCGTGGTTCGATTACGGGGCCTGCAGCGGACTGAGCAAGGAGATGGTGGAGAAGCTGGGGCGGGTGCGGCCGCAGACGCTGGGGCAGGCGAGCCGGATCGCAGGCGTGACTCCGGCGGCGGTTGCGCTGGTGAACTGCTATATCGAGATCCAAGGGAAGAAGCGGGAAGTTGTCAGTTGTTAGTTCTCAGTTGTCAGTGAGCGCGGTGAAGGGAGATCCGCGTGTGGGCCTGGAACGTCTATTCAACGAGAGGTGGCCATGGGCAGGCTGAGTGCGGTTCTGGTTGGCGTGGTGCTGGTGATCGCAGTGGCGATGGGGGTGAGGACGATGGTGTTTGGAGACGAGAAGCCGCAGAGACTGCCTGCGCCTGCGGTCGACGAAGCGAAATCCGATGCACATACAGAGACGGCGGTCTTCGCCGGCGGGTGCTTCTGGGGAGTGCAGACGGCGTTCGAGCGGGTGAAGGGCGTGACCGGGACGCGCGCCGGATACTCGGGGGGCTCGAAGGAGACGGCGAATTACAAGGACGTGACGAGCGAGACGACGGGACATGCAGAGAGCGTGAAGATCGAGTTCGATCCGCAGAAGATCAGTTATGGGACTCTGCTGCGGGTGTTCTTCAGCGTGGTGCATGATCCGACGCAGCTTTACCGGCAGGGGCCGGACGTGGGGACAAGCTACCGGTCGGCGATCTTCTATACGTCGCCGGAGCAGGAGCGGGTGGCAAAGGCGTACATCGCGCAGCTGAACGCGGCAAAGGTCTTCAAGAAGAAGATCGTCACCGAGGTGACGCCGCTGAAGGGCTTCTACGATGCGGAGGAGTATCACCAGGACTTCGCGGAGAAGAACCCGGACAACCCATACATCCAGGTGTGCGACATCCCGAAGATCAAGGCGCTGAAGGAAGAGTTCCCGGAGCTGTTCCAGGAGTATAAGGGGAAGCTGTAGCGTCCAGGTGCCAGGTGTTAGGTGCCAGGTGCTGGCTCGGAGCCGAGGAGGGCGTTGACGCGGGAGGCGAGGGATTGGGCGTCGACGGGGGCGTAAACCTTGGCGTCGTTGTCGAAGTAAACGTAGACGTCGCGAAGGGCGCGCGTACGGGCTGGTGCGGAGGAGGCGTAGCCGTTCACCGGCGCGCCGTTCTCTATCGGATCGCGCGGAACCTCACCGCCGTTGGCCCATGTGGCGACGCGTGCGGCCCAGAGGTCGAGATCGCCGGGCGTATAGCCGTTGGTGTAGAGCACCTCCGATCCGTGCAGACGGCAGTAGACGAAGTCCGAGGTGAGGTCCATGAGGCGAGGCCACTCGACGGTGTCCGCGCAGACGAGCGCGATGCGATGTCGGCGCAGAAGCCGGATGAATCCAGGCGAGCGGAAGGAGTCGTGGCGGACCTCGATGGCGTGGCGCATGGGCCGCGAGCGCGGGCCGGGATCGATGAAGGCTCGGCCTTTCAAGCGGGCATCGTGATTGCGGGCCAGCTCGGCGGCGGCTGCGGTCGTGTGTGGCAGCAGCGAAAAGAAGGCGTCGAGCTTTGCCTCATCGAAGACGAAGCGCGGCGAGAACTGCCACAGGATCGGGCCGAGCTTAGGGCCGAGGGCGAGCAGACCGGACGCGAAGAAGTTGGCGAGCGGCTGCTCGATGTCTCGCAGCTTCCGCATATGGGTGATGTAGCGGCTGGCTTTGATGGAGAAGATGAAGTCTTCAGGCGTCTCGGCGGCCCAGTGCTGGAAGCTGGCAGGTGTTTGCAGCGAGTAGTGGGTGCCGTTGATCTCGATGGAAGGGAAGAGGGAGGCGGCGTAGGAGAGCTCTTTTTTCTGCGGCAGGCCGGCGGGGTAGAACTTGCCGCGCCATGGCTTGTAAGTCCATCCGGAGATGCCGATACGGACGCGGCCGGGCATACGGAGTGGTTAGTTGTGAGTTATGGGCTCCCGGTTGCCCGCGCAAAGAGAATGGGCACTGCGTCCCAGCAGAGATTCCAACTGCAAGGAAAAATTAATTGCTGCACGGTGATTCGACCGAGCGTTACGCGGGCTTGCGGCCGCTGGGCATGGCGGAGAAGTCGGGCTTTGGCGGAGAGCACATGGACTCGAACCAGCGGGAGATGTAGACCTGGGCGTCGCCCTCTCCGCAGAGGTGGCGTGCGCCGGGGGCGTCGGCGGCTGCGGCGTCCCAGAGCTGGACCTTCAGTTCGGTGGGCCCGCACTGGATGAGGAACCAGTGGACCGGGTTGGCGGTGACGTCACCGCAGATCTCACAACGATATTCCTTGAGCGACGCCATCGAGCGGTCCTCCAGCAGAACGTTAGCTCTATTATGCCCATGCTGTGTGACTGGCGCGCAGTGGTCAGCGTACGCGGCGCGGCGGTATAGTGGCGGCGAAGACGAATCGGCGAGGACAGGCGAATGAGTGCAAGTGTGCGGATGGCGCGGTGGGCAACGTGCGTGGCGGTTGTGGGCTTCAGTATCGGACCGGTGTTGGCGCAGCCGTCTGCTCCGGCGGCGAATCCGCATGCAGCGGTGGTGCTGTGGGCCAACGGCGCTCCGGGGAGCGAGGGCAAGACGGCGCCGGAGGTGATCACGCCGAATGCGGAGGGCGAGCGCACGGTGACGACGGTGAATGCGCCGTCGATTGCGCCGTACCTGGTGCGCGGGGCCAAGGCTCCAACGGCGGCGGTGATCGTGATGCCGGGAGGCGGCCACTACATGCTCTCGATCGACAGCGAAGGCTACAACGTGGCGCAGTATCTCGCCGGGCATGGGGTCGCGGCGTTTGTGCTGAAGTACCGGCTGGCGAAGGAGAAGGGCTCGACCTATACGGTGGAGGGCAATGAGCTGGACGATGTGCAGCGGGCGATCCGGCTGGTGCGGGCAAACGCGGCGGAGTGGAACATCGACCCGGCGCGGGTGGGCGTAATGGGGTTTTCGGCAGGCGGCGAGCTGGCAGTGATGGCGGCGACGAGGTGGCATGATCCCACTCACGGCGATGAGGCTGCCGTGAATGGGGCACCCAAAAGAGATGCGATCGACAGCCAGAGCGACAAGCCGGCGTTTGAGGCGCTGATGTATCCGGGTGGACTGACGGTGCCGGCGACGTCGGGCGCAGGGGCGAGTTCAGCTCCGGCGGAGGTGAAGCCGGAGATCCTGGAGAAGGTGAAGCTGATGGGACCTGCGTTTATGCTGTGCGGGGCGAACGACCGGCCGGAGATTGCGCAGGCGCTGCCGCAGTTGTTTGTGGCGGCGCGGCGCGCGGGTGTGCCGGCGGAGATCCACGAGTACGCAGGCGTGGGGCACGGGTTCGGGCTGCGGCTGAGCCAGAAGGAGCCGCTGTCGCAGTGGGCGGCGCTGTTTGTGGAGTGGATGGATACGGAGGGGCTGCTGCGCGGGAAATAAAGCTACCAGATGCGGCGGATGCCGAAGGCGTCGAGCTGCGCGTCCTTGCTGAGGATGGGAACGGCGAGGTCGAGGGCCTGGGCGGCGATGATGCGGTCAAAGGGATCGCCGTGCGCGGCCGGGAGGCGGCCGGCGTGGAGCGCGGTTTCGGCTTCGATGGGGATGAGCGAGAAGCCGACCTCGCTGAGGGCGTCCATGAAGTGCGACTCCAGTTCAGTTGCTTCAGGAAGTTTGCCGATGCGTACCTTTGTAGCAATCTCCCATGCGGATGCCGCGGAGACGAAGATCTCGGAGGTCTTGTCGGAGAGAATGCCGGAACACGTTCTGCTAAGCGACGCAGGCGAGATGAACGACCAGAGGAGGACGTGCGTGTCGAGCAGGACGGTCACTCGTCTTCACCGCTCCAGCCCTTCGGCAAGGGCTCGAAGATGGCATCCGTGGGGACGTAGCCGGGGATCAGCATGCTTCCGAGGCGCCTCTTTTTTGGCGCGGGGGCGATGGGCTCGATGCGGGCGATGGGAGTGCGCTCGCGGCCGGAGGTGATGATGACGGTCTGGCCCTGCTGCGCTTTTTTGAGGAGCGCGGAGAGATTGGTCTTGGCCTCGAAGATGGTGACTTTGACGGTCATCGGATGAAAACTGCTAAGTTATGTTAGCTAAGTTTGGGTGGGCGGGTCAAGCGTAGGCGGTGCAACTTCCGGGTTGGCGGCAATCCGCCCAGCATCGCAGCTAAAGAAACCCGACTTTCACGGAGATTAGATGATCTTCTACTTGGCTGGCGTCGATGTTACTTGCGGCGGGAAGAGTTCTTGCACCGGGATTCCATTCCGTCCTGCCCAACGTATGCTCTCTGGGAGGTCGCCCACATTCGGGATGGTCAAGCCACGATCCGGAAAGAAAAGACCTGTCGTATTAGCGCTCCATAGAAGACCTACCAGGGGCAGCATGAGTTGACGAGCGCCTGGTTTGTCTTTCTCTTCAAGCTTAGGTGCCGCCCAGTCGAAGCCCGACCAACAGACATGATTGTTCCAGGCTTGGTCAATCGCTTCAGGGCTCTCGAATGGAGGGCGAGAGTACCGCTGCTGAGCTTGATGAAAGGCAAAGAAGAAATTCTCCATACGCAGCACTCGTGAATCGGCTGTACGATTTTTTAGTAATTCGATGCCACCCTTCGGTTTCGCTCGCCCATAGGCAGTATGGGCGCGTTCAAGCAACGCATCGTCTGAAAGCCGTTCAAACGCACTTTCAAGGAAGACGAAACTGACGATCTGAGTGAGATCACGAGATCCACGTAATCTACCCAAAAGTGAATTCCACCCGAATGCCATATCCGCAAGGATAGCGATAAGGACGAGCATCGTGCTCCTGAACCTGCTAACGCGTTCCGGGCGAGTCACCGCCAACCCGGAAGTAGAGTCATCGGATGACGCAACGTTCGATCCGTGGTGCAGGTGACGACCCGGTTTTGAACAAGGTGCGCGGGATTTGCGCAGGGGTGCGGAGAGGGATAATCGGGTATGGCCACCATTGCGCAGCTGGGGGCGGCGGAGGGATTGCCGTCGTCGATTCACACGGAGATTGCGATCCTCGGGGCGATGCTGCTGGACCCGATCGCGATCTCGGATGCGACGGCGAAGCTGCGTGCGGAGGACTTTTCGCTGGACTCGCACCAGCGGATCTACCGCGTGATTCTGGCGCTGATGGAGCAGGGCCACGGCGTGGACCTGACGACGGTGCGCGCGGAGCTGGAGCGGCGGCGCGAGCTGGACGCGGTGGGCGGCACGGGGTATCTCTTCCACCTGACGGAGGGGATTCCGCGGAACT
The DNA here is from genome assembly GCA_035550395.1 of Acidobacteriaceae bacterium. Classification (GTDB taxonomy): domain Bacteria; phylum Acidobacteriota; class Terriglobia; order Terriglobales; family Acidobacteriaceae; genus Edaphobacter. Next base: position 25,490 of record DASZPF010000040.1, on the reverse strand, counting down.
TCTCGATCGAGAGCTACGTGAAGATCGTGAAGGACAAGAGCCTGCTGCGGCAGCTGATGGGCATCTTTCACGACGGGGCGACGCGGGCGAGCGACCAGAGCGAAGACGCGATCGACGTGCTGAACACGGTGGAGGCGCAGCTGGCCGATGTGGCGGAGTCGGCGATCCAGCGCGGGCTGTCGGGGATCGGCGAGATTGTGGCGTCGAGCTTCGGCTCGATCGATGCGCTGTATGAGCAGGGCCGCGAGATCACGGGCCTGGCGACGCACTTTATCGAGTTCGACCGCATGACGAGCGGGCTGCAGGATTCGGAGCTGATCATCATTGCGGCGCGTCCGAGCATGGGCAAGACGGCGTGGGCGATCAATATCGCGCAGAATTCGGCGATCCGGGACGGCAAGGTGGTGGCGGTGTTCTCGCTGGAGATGAGCAAGGAGAGTCTGCTGCGCCGCCTGCTGGCGAGCGAGGCGCAGGTGAACTCGCGCAAGATCCAGACGGGTTTTCTGCCCAAGGAGGACAAGGGCAAGCTGTTGAGCGCGCTGGAGCGGCTGATGGAGTCGAAGATGTTTATTGACGACACGCCCGGCATTACGCTGGCGGAGATGCGCGCGAAGGCGCGGCGGCTGAAGCAGCAGGAGGGGCGGCTGGACCTGATCCTGGTGGACTACCTGCAGCTGATGACAGGCGTGAATGCAAGCGGGAAGCGCGGGTTTGAGAACCGCACGCAGGAGGTGAGCTCGATCTCGCGCGGGCTGAAGGCCCTGGCCAAGGAGATGAAGGTGCCGGTGGTGGCGCTCTCGCAGCTCTCGAGAGGCAGCGAACAGAGGACGGGCGACAAGAAGCCGCTGCTGAGCGATCTGCGCGAGTCGGGCTCGATTGAGCAGGACGCGGACGTGGTGGCGTTCATCCATCGCGAGGAGTACTACGATCGCGAGAACGAGGACCTGAAGGGCAAGGCGGAGATCATCATCGCCAAGCAGAGGAACGGGCCGACGGGGATTGTGAACCTGCTCTATCTCTCGGACTACACGCTGTTCGCGAACCCGGCGAGCGATGACGGCGGCGGGTATTAGCGCGCGGGATGTAGTCTGCTAAAAGCAGATTTCTCCGCATTCGACTTACGTCGAACGCTGCGAGATGACAAAACAGTATGCGTGTAATTCTGTTTGGCGCGACGGGCATGGTGGGGCAGGGCGTTCTGCGGGAGTGCGTGCTGGATGCGGGCGTGAGCGAGGTGCTGGCTCCGGTGCGCAGGGCCGGAGCGCTGCCTGCGCAGATCGGCGACGCGGACGTTGCGGCCAGCGGCAAGGTGCGCGAGCAGGTGGTGCCGGATTTCTACGACTATGCGGCGGTGGAGCCGGAGTTTGCGGGTTACGACGCCTGCTTCTTCTGCCTGGGCGTCTCGTCGGCGGGGATGAAAGAGGCGGAGTATCGACACGTGACGTATGACCTGACGATGGCGGCGGCCGAGGCGCTGCTGCGGGCGAATGCGGCGGGGATGACGTTCGTGTATGTGTCGGGCGCGGGGACCGACGCGCAGGGGCGGATGATGTGGGCGCGGGTGAAGGGCGCGACGGAGAATGCGCTGCTGGAGATGGGCTTCAAGGCGGCATATATGTTCCGGCCGGGCGGGATTGTGCCGCTGGATGGGGTGCGGTCGAAGACGGCGCTGTACCAGGCGGTGTACTCCGGGCTGAAGCCGGCGCTGCCGCTGCTGCTGCGGATGTTTCCGCGGCAGCTGACGACGACGGAGCAGGTGGGGCGCGCGATGCTGGCGGTGGCGAGGCGAGGGTATCCGAAGCGAGTGCTGGAGCCGGAGGACATTGTGAGCGCGGGGCAGGCGGCTGCGTGAGGCGAAGCTGGGTGGAGATCGACGAGGCGCGGCTGGCGGCCAACTACAGCGTGGTGCGCGAGGCGGCGGGCGCGGAGGTGCTTGGAGTCGTCAAGGCGAATGCGTACGGGCATGGGCTGGAACAGTGTGCGGCAGCGCTGGCGCGAGCAGGGACGAGATGGCTGGGGGTGGCGGATGCTGCGGAGGGGATGCGCGCGAGGCATGCGCTGGAGGCCGCCGGGATCGGGCGAGAGGCCGTCGACATACTGGCGATGTGCGGGGTGATGCCTGGCGAGGTGACTGCGATTGCGGAGCATGGGCTGACGCCGGTGGTGTGGACGGTGGAGCAGGTGGGGTGGCTGCGAGGCACAGGGGTTCGCGTGCACGTGGAGATCGAGACAGGGATGAACCGTCAGGGCGCGCGTCCGGGTGCGGAGCTGGCGGCGGTGCTCAAGGCGACTGCAGATGCAGGGCTGGAACTGGATGGAGTGTGCACGCACTTCTCGTCTGCTGAGGTGGCGGGTTCGGAGCGGACGCGGGATCAGAAGAGGCAGTTTGAGGCGGGGATAGACCAGGTGCGGCGGTTCCATCCCACATCTCTGCGAGATGTGGGGCACCCCGGTTCTCGCGGGTTTGCGCCGCGGTGGGTGCATGCGGGCAGTTCGTCCAGCGTGGATGTAGGCGCGGATGCCGCGTGGCTGGAGGGGCTGGCAACGAGCGCAGGCGCGCGGGCGATGGTGCGCAGCGGGATTGCGCTGTATGGATATGCGCTGGAGCCGGTGGGCGCGGGGTCGAAGATACGCGGCAGGCTCAGGCCGGTGATGACGTGGAAGACGCGCGTGCTGGATGTGCGCGAGGTCGCGGAGGGTGAGGCGATCGGGTATAACGCGACGTTTACGGCGAAGCGGCCGATGCGCGTGGCGCTGCTGCCGGTGGGATATGCGGATGGGCTGCGGCGGGAGCTCGCGGGAACGGACGAGTGTGCGGGCGGATGGGTGATGGTGGGAGACAGGCGCACGGCAATTGTGGGGCGGGTGTCAATGAACCTGACGACGGTGGATGTGACGGAAGTTGAAGGTGTCCGCGTGGGGGATGAGGTGGTGCTGCTGGGCGACGGCGTGACGGCGGACGATCACGCGCGGATCGCGGGGACGATTGCGTACGAGATTCTGTGCGGGGTGAAGGCGTAAGGGACGCGGAAGAATGACAAATCTTCGGGCACATTTGCGCGGGGGCGGCGGTGGCCGATACCATCCAAGTGGAAGCCGACAAGGCAAAGAGGATTGAGACGAGATGAGTGATGGAACGAATGGCACACGGCGCACGGAAGATATTGCGCTGGATCTGCTGAAGTTTGTGGCGGCGACGGCGCATGTGGGCGTGAAGGCCGCAGGGACGACGGGGTTCGTGGCAGGTTCGTCGACCAAGCCGGAGGACCAGGTGACGGAGCTGCTGGCGCTCTACGGGCGGTGCCGGCAGGCGGTCGAGTCGCCGGTGAAGTAGGGTGCAAGGGGCAGGGTCCAAGGTACAAGGTCCGAGGCGCGGCCGATGAGTGTGGACGCGATCGGGTCAGGTGACACCGTGCGGGTGGCGGTGGTGGGCGCGGGTGTGTTCGGGCGCAACCACCTGCGGGTGTATCGGGAACTGGAACGCGCGGGTCTGAAGGTGGAGCTAGCCGCGGTCGTCGACCCGAACGAGGCGGCGCGGAAGCGGGCCGAGGTGGACTTCGGCGTGCCGGGCTTTGCGACGGTGGCGGAGTGCGTGGCGGCGAGCGGCCTGCATCCGGCTCACGGCGATGAAACTGCCGTGAATGGGGCACCCGAAACATTTTCATCCCACGTCTCAGAATCGAGACATGGGGCACCCGGACGGTTGGGGCCGATCCATGCGGCGAGCGTGTGCGTGCCGACGGTGGACCATGCGGCGACGGCGCGCGAGCTGATGGCGGCGGGCGTCGACGTGCTGATCGAGAAGCCGCTGGCGGCGAGCCTTGCGGAGGCCGATGCGATTGTGCGCGCGGCGCGCGAGACAGGCCGCGTAGTGCAGGTGGGGCATCTGGAGCGGTTCAACCCGGCGGTGCGCGCGGTGCGCGGGCTGCTGAACCGGCCCATGTTCTTCGAGGTGCACCGGCTGAGCATCTTTACGCCGCGGGCGCTGGATGTGGACGTGGTGCTGGACCTGATGATCCACGACCTGGACCTGGTGCTGAGCCTGGTGGGCGAGCCGGTGCGTGAGGTGCGTGCGGTGGGGCTGCCGGTGCTCTCGCCCAAGGTGGACATTGCGAACGTGAGGGTCGAGTTCGAGCACGGATGCGTGGCGAACTTTACCGCGAGCCGGGTAAGCACGGAGCGGGTGCGCAAGATGCGGTTCTTCCAGCCGCACCAGTACCTGTCGCTGGACTTCGCGCGGCAGGACCTGCTGGTGATCGATGTGACGGCGGCGGCGGCGGGGATGGCGAAGATGAGCCGGGAGCAGATTGCGGCGATCGCCGCGATGGCCGGCGACGGGCATCCGACGCCGGGAATGTCGCTGAAGAAGTTTGAGGTGGAACAGGGCGAGCCGCTGCGGCTGGAGATTGAGTCGTTTCTGGATGCCGTGCGGCGTCGTGCGGAGCCGGAGGTGACGGTGGAGGATGGCCGCCGGGCGCTGGGGTTGGCGCTTGAGATCAACCAGGCGATCGCCGAGCATGCGAAGCAGGTGCTGGGGGCTGGGTACTAGGTTCTGGAGAAGCGGCTTTCCGGAGTCCTTTGCCTCGGTGGTGTCCCTGGGCTCAGCTATTTTGCGGCCGGTGCGGAGGCAGGCGGTGCAGGGTGAGAGACGCAGGGGTTGGACTTGGCGCTGACCGGGTCGTCCATGTTCTGAACGGGATAGCTGGCGGGGATGGGACCTAGGTCGAACTGATCGGGTTCGAGCTGCTGGTTGAAGGTGGTGCCCTTGGTGACAGTAATGGTGAGGCCGAGCTCGTCCAGCGGGCGTTGGATGACGATCTTCGTGGGGAAGACGATGTCGCCGAAGTGCTGGTAATTGGAGTAAAAGGCCTGGGTCTCGATGCGTCCCTCGTCGTTGTAAATGTCCTGGCGGTAGGGCAGCAGGTCGGTGCGGCCGATATGCACGACGCGCAGAGTGCGGGCGATGCGGCCCTTGGGTTGCGAGAGGAACTGGATGTCGTAGTCAGGCTCCTCGATGAGGGCCTTGCCGAGTGCCTTGCCGGTAAGGATATCGACCTTGGTCTTGGGGGCCTCGATGATGCGGCTGTCCTGGGTGCGGGAGACGTCCTCGGTGGGGCCGAAGGGCTGGATGAGGAGCGAGTCCAGGATGACTGCCGGCCGGAGGCTATAGAAGCCTTTCTGCGTAGGCAGTGAAGTGTCCGAACCGATGATGGCGCACCCGGGATGCGGGATGATCATTTTGAAATTCTTGCCATCGGAGACCATGTCGAGGGCACGTCCTGCTCCGAGAGGCAGCTTGAGCAGAACGCGGATGTGGTCCGGATTCTGGATGATGATATATCCGGACAGGTTCAGATATTCCTTGACCTGGCCTTCGACGCTGCCTCCGGTGGAGGCGGAGATTTCGACGAAGAGGGTGGCTGTCCGGGTGGCTTTATAACGGCCATCCAGCTGCTGCAGGAGCTGCTCGAGGCTCGCACTGTAGACGACCTCCGGGGGGCGCGTCCTTGGGACAGTGCGGGTGTGGGTGAGGCATCCGGTAAGGGCCGGAGTGGCGGCGAGCAGGGCCGCAGCGAAGGCTTGTCTGGTCCTCATTCGGTAGAAGTTCAAGTATAAATGCCGGGTTAAGAAGACAGGGGGAACAACCGGAACGTTGCGCGATTTCTGTTAGATGCGCGGATGTGTGGCGAGGACGCACGGGAATTTTGTGTCGTAAGGAAAGATGGGATGGCCACGCTCGGGCCTTCGGCAGAGCGGAAGGAGCCTTCGGCATGCATGGGGCGTGGTTGCGGGGGTGAATCCGGCGAGAAGTCCCACCGGTTGGAGATTTGCCCCTCAGCGGCTAAAGCCGCATTCGTTCTCGACCCGGTAACGGCGCGGCTGAAGCCGCGCCCCTTCAAGGCCGATGCGCGGGGCACGGCCGCAAGGACAAATGCGGGGATTCTTCGCCTATCGCTCAATGACAAGGGCGAAGGTGGTGCCACCTATTGGTGAGAAGCGCGGCGGTAGTCCTCGACTTGCTGGTCATGCTGCTGGAGCGTGGCGGAGAAGCGGGAGTGGCCGCGGGCGTCGGCGACGAAGTAGAGGTAATCCGACGGGGCGGGCGAGATGGCGGCCTTGAGCGCCGCGATGCCGGGGTTGCAGATGGGGCCGGGGGGCAGGCCGGTGTGGATATAGGTGTTGTAGGGCGAGTCGAACTTGAGGTCCGAGGCGTAGATGGTGCCTCGCCATCGATCGTTGAGCAGGGCGGCATAGATGACGGTGGGGTCGGTGGCCAGGGGCATGCCTTTGGCGAGGCGGTTCTCAAAGACTCCAGCGACGAGAGGTCGCTCGTCGTTTTCGCGGACCTCTTTCTCGACGAGCGAGGCGAGGGTGACGATTCGAGTGAGACTATCCGTCCCACTCATCGTGCGACTGACATCGCCCGATGAATGGGGTACCCCATCTTTCTGGATGAGGCCAAGCTGTGCGGCTTCTTTGCGGAAGCGGCGCACCATGGCGGCGAGCATCTGGCGCGGCGTGGCGTGGTGGGGGAAGCGGTAGGTATCCGGGAAGAGGTAGCCCTCGAGCGAGGCGGCGTCGGGCGAGAGGTCGGAGATGAGGCCGGTCTCGGAGCGCTCGGCGGCGAGGAAACGGTCGCGGGGGACGAGGCCGGCCTTGTCGACGGCGTCGGCGATGTCGAAGATGTTGTAGCCCTCGGGAATGGTGACGCTGACGGTGTAGACATCGCCGCGGAGGATGCGGGAGTAGACCTCGAGCGCGGTGGCGGGATGGTCGAAGAGATACTCGCCGGCCTCCAGGCGCCCGTGCTTGAAGATGCGCAGAAGGTAGAAGGCATAGCGGCTGCGGATGACGCCGGCCTTCTCCAACTGGATGGCGATGGAGCGGCTGCCGGTGCCGGAGGCGATGTCGAGATCGACAGGGGTGGCGGCCGAGGGGCCGTAGGGGACGTAGACCAGCCAGGCGCCAAGTCCGGCGGCGAGCATGATGAGCAGGAGGAGGGTGGCGAATGCTTTCAAGGCGGGGAGTCCGGTGGTGAGTCTACAAGTCGAGGTGGTTTCGAGCTTACCTGCGGCAGATGCGCCGTTCAAGAGATGCAGCTGCCGGCATTGTGCCGGCCGGGTTGCGCGCCCTCAGCGGCTAAAGCCGGGGACGATCTCGGCTGGCTGTGGCGTGGCTGAAGACACGCCCCTTCAAGGCATTTCTATCGAGATGAACTCTCCGGCATCATTCTGACTACTAAGGAAAGGCCGGCTCACCATCGTGGAGCGGTGGCTAACGTGCGGCGGGCGCCTCCTCTCGGCTCGCGGTGGCCTCGTCCTTATAGAAGGCTGCGATCTCGACGGCATGGCGCTGTTCGATGACGCGGCGCTTGAGCTTCATGCTGGGCGTCAGCTCACCGCTCTCGATGGCCCACTCGCAGTCGACGACGGCCATGCGCTTCATGGTCTCGTAGGGGGCTAGCGTGGCGTTCACCTCGTCGACGATGCGCTGGTAGCGGGCGATGACGGCGGGGTCGCGGACGAGGGCGGCGCGGTCTACTTCGGGCGATGCGGCAGCGGGGATATTGTGCACCTGCGCCCAGCCTTCCAGCGCGGCGAAGTTGGGCGAGAGGAGCACGCAGGCGAACTTGTGCTTATCGCCGACGAGCGCGGCGTTGCCGACGAGGGCGTGCGCCTTGAGCTTGTTCTCGATGGGCTGCGGGGCGATGAACTTGCCGCCGGAGGTCTTGAGCAGCTCCTTCTTGCGGTCGGTGATGGAGAGGAAGCCGTCGGCGTCGAGGGCACCGATATCGCCGGTCCTGAACCAGCCGTCGGGGGAGAATGTCTCGGCGGTCTCGGTAGGTTTGTTCCAGTAGCCGGGGAACACGTTGGGGCCGCGGACCTCGATCTCGCCGTCGGCGGCGATGCGGACCTGGACGTTGGGCAGCACTTTGCCGACGGTGCCGATGCGCGCGGCGTTGGGATAGTTGAGCGCGATGACGGGCGAGGTCTCGGTGAGGCCGTAGCCCTCAAGGATGCGGATGCCCATGTCCGCAAACCAGCCGGCCGTGTCCATGCCGAGCGGCGCGCCGCCGGAGACGAAGGTCTTGACGCGGCCGCCGAAGGCAACGCGGAGTTTGGAGAAGACGAGCTTGTCGGCGATGGCCCATTTGAGGCCGCTGGGCTTGCGGCCTGTGAGGGTTTGGTTTCTATGCGTTTCGCCTGCTCGCAGCGCCCAGTTGAGGATGGCCTTCTTTGCGCCATGGGATTTGCCTTCGACTCCCTGGCGGATCTTCTCGTAGACGCGGGGGACCGCGACGAGGATGGTGGGTTGTACGGCCTTCATCGCCGCGGCGAGCTGGTCGAACTTGGGGCAGTAGGCGAGGGTAGCGCCGTCGCACATGAGCGCGTAGTCGAGGTGGCGCGCGGTGACGTGCGAGAGCGGGAGGAAGGAGATACAGGAGTCGGTGGAGTTGAAGCCGAAGGGGATGGTGGAGACGGAGATGTTGCTGGCGAGATTGCCGTGGGTGAGCATGACGCCTTTGGGCTTGCCGGTGGTGCCGGAGGTGTAGATGATGGTGGCGAGGTCGGCAGGCTGGATGGAGCGGGCGCGGGTGTCGAAGGCGGGGTCGGGCGACTGGAGGGTGGAGGCGTCACGGAGGAGGTCGGAGAAGGGAGTAATGGGGATACGGGCGTTCCGATCCCACATCTCTGCGAGATGTGGGGCACCCGGATTTGTGGTGAGTTGATCCATGACGACGAGGTGCTCGAGGGCGGGCAGGGCTTCGATCTGGGCGGCGGCGAGGACCTTCTCCGCCTGCTCATGGCTGGAGACGACGGCGACCTTCGCGCCGGAGTCGCGGAGCATGTAGCCGACCTGGTCGGCGGTGAGGGTGAGGTAGAGCGGCACGTCTATCGCTCCAAGCGCCAGGGTAGCGAAGTCGACGACCGGCCACTCCCAGCGGTTCTCGCTGATGAGGGCGACGCGGTCGCCCTTGGTGACGCCCCAGGCGGCGAGGGCAGCGGCCATGGCGCGTACGCTGCCGTAGATCTCGGCGCAGGGGATGTCGCGCCAGGTGTCGCCATCGAGCCAGCGCCAGCCGACCTGTTGCCCGCGGCCTGCAACGAGCAGGAACGCTTCATTTACTGTCGCCACCAGCGCCATGCGTGATCGAGCCTCCGGTTGCAGCCTATGCGGAAGAGTGTCCCATCCCGGCGAGCGTGCTGTCGAATCGGGAGAGGGCGGTGGGTAAGATTCCGTGATGCGGCGGGTGGTGGCCAGCGTACACTGCTGGCATGAGTTTCGCGCTCGCCGAGGTTGATCTGCCGATTCGCTTCCGGACGGAGGTTCCCATGACCGACGCCGAGTTCCTGCGCTTCTGTGCGGCCAACGAGCCCATGCGCTTTGAACGCGATGCGAACGGAGAGATTATCGTGATGTCGCCTACGGGGTTCGAGGGTAGCGGGATTGAATCGGAGGTTTTCACGGAACTCGCAGTCTGGACCCGTGCCGATGGGCGGGGAAAGGCCTTTGGTCCGACCGCCGGGTTCAAGCTGCGGGATACATCGGTACGTGCAGCCGATGCCGCGTGGGTGAGCTGGAGGCAAGTGAACTCGGTCGACCCGGCAGAGGCGAAGGGCTTTCCTTCGATTTGTCCGGAATTTGTTATTGAGGTTCGCTCGCAGTCCGACAAGCTCGCGGAACTCAAGGCCAAGATGGAAGAGTGGATCGCCAATGGCGCGGAGGTTGCGTGGCTGATCGATCCGATCGACCGGGTGGTGACGGTGTATCGCCCAGGCTCGGAGCCGGAGTGCCATCACAATCCCTCCTCAGTGCAGGGGACCGGGCCGATTGCGGGGTTTGAGCTGGTGCTGGCGAGGGTGTGGGGCTAGCTGGCGAAGAAGGCTGGTCAGTATAGCGACCTCAGGGGCGAAAGCCCCATTCACAAACGGCACTGTTTCCGGCGTGGCTAAAAGCCACGCCCCTTCAAAACAAATTCAAACTGCACCACTGCCAAGCGAAACAATCCTTGCACGGTTGAGCTTTTTCCGGCATAATCATAGGAGCGTCTCCGCCCTGTGCGGAGGCCTAGTCACACGCACCACGGCCGAACGGCCTCTCCCGCCAGCAGTTGAGTACAAGCAATTCAGGGATGGGGTTCAGCGCGCAACAAGCGCTGCCAGGTTCGCGCGGTGGGAGACGAGGAAACAATGGCAAGAAAGCTGTCCAAGAATCTGGCGAAGGCGCGCGCGCTTGTTGAGCCCCGTCCTTACGCCCTGACCGACGCGGTCCCCCTCCTTCAGAAGGCCAAGTACGCGAAGTTCGACGAGACCGTCGACCTGACGCTGCGGCTTGGCGTCGATCCCCGGCACGCGGACCAGATGGTGCGCGGCACGGTGGTCCTGCCTCACGGCCTGGGCAAGTCCAAGGTTGTCGCCGTGATTACGACTGGCGACAAGCTGGAGGCGGCCAAGGCTGCCGGCGCGGAGTTTGTCGGCGGCGAGGAGATGGTGGAGAAGATCCAGAAGGAGAACTGGACCGCGTTCGACGCGCTGATCGCCACGCCCGACATGATGCGTTCGGTGGGCCGGCTGGGCAAGGTGCTCGGGCCGAAGGGCCTTATGCCCAATCCGAAGACCGGCACCGTGACTACGGATGTAGCCGCGGCCGTCAAGGAGATCAAGGCCGGTAAGGTGGAGTTCCGCACCGACAAGACCGCGCTGGTGCACGTTCCGGTGGGCAAGCTCTCCTTTGAGCCCGAGAAGCTGGTCGACAACGCGATGACGATCATCAGCTCGGTGCTGAAGGCAAAGCCCTCGGCCGCCAAGGGTAAGTACGTCAAGGGGATTACGCTCAGCTCCAGCATGGGCCCGGGCATCCAGCTGGATGACGCCGTGATGGATGCTGCAGGCAAGGCGTAAAGGCCGCCCCGTCAAGATTTTCCGCGCACTGCGCGCCAATTTTCAAGCCAGCGGCAAGGCTGGCAGCTAAAGGCTGGTTTTATGGCACTCAGCAGAGAGAAAAAGTCGGAGAAGGTCGCCGCGCTCGCCACCGAGCTCGAGCACTCCAGCTCCGCCATTATCGGCACATTCAGCGCTCTAACCGCTTCGAAGGACTTCGAGCTGCGCAAGGCGGTCCGTGCCGCCGGCGGACACTATCACGTGGTCAAGAACAAGCTTGCCGCGCGCTCCTCGAAGGGCACCAAGGTGGAGGCCGCGCTGCAGGGCCTCAAGGGCGTCTCTTCGGTGGCCTATACCTCCGGCGATCCGGTGGCGCTGGCCAAGGCGCTCTCCGAGTGGGTCAAGGACAACGCGGAGTTCACCTTCAAGCTGGGCATTGTCGACGGCAAGGTGATCTCGGTGGACGAGATCAAGGCGCTCGCCACTATGCCGGGCAAGGAGGAGCTCTTCGCCAAGCTGCTCTTCCTGATCAATTCGCCTGCGCAGCGTCTGGCGACGGTGATCAACGCCACGGGCCGCGATCTGGCGGTCGTTATCAACCAGGGCGTGGAAAAGGGCAAGTTTACCGGGAGCGCTCCTGCCGCTGCCGCCTCGAGCGAGAAGCCGGCGGCGGATGCGGCCAAGGTCGAGCAGGCGCATGAGGCGGAGTCGAAGGCAGGCGAGCAGCCCTCGGGCGCGGCGCAGCCGGAGAACTCCACGGCGTCGCAGTCTGGTGAGGCTGCAGGCGAGGCGCCGGCAGAGGGCGCGTAAAGTTTCGCTCCTCGCGCCGGGTGCGCCGGCAGGAAGCTGGTCTGGGCTTCGGCGGCGCATCGGAAACCTGGCGGGCGGGGCAGCCGGAGCAGAAAGCGGCTACGGTCGAAGTAATCGAGTAAGGGCAGCAGATTTAGAGGTTTAGGAGAAGAGAGAATGGCAGACATTCAGCAGTTGGAAGATCAGATTGTCAGCTTGAGCCTGCTTGAGGCTTCGGAGCTGGTGAAGAAGCTGGAGGCCCGTCTGGGCGTCTCCGCTGCGGCAGCGGCCGTTGCGGTAGCTCCGGCAGGCGGCGGCGCTGCGGCAGCAGCTCCGGCAGAGGAGAAGACCGAGTTCACCGTGATCCTGAAGGATGGCGGCGCGAACAAGATCGCGACCATCAAGGCGGTCCGCGAGGTCACCAACCTGGGCCTGAAGGAGGCCAAGGACCTGGTGGACGGCGCTCCCAAGCCCTTGAAGGAGAACGTCTCCAAGGAAGATGCGGCAGCCATCGCCAAGAAGTTCGAAGGCGTCGCAGGGGTCGAGATCAAGTAGTCCTCGTCCGGACGGAGAAGCGCGAACGGCGTCGGGGCTACGGCTCCGACGCGTTCCTTTTCTCTTTATCGCCACCAGCACTTGCATTGCCAAACCAAATGCGGTATTCTTGCGAATGGCGAATCGCCTCTGCCTGGGTGTGCGTAGCGGGCAGACAAGCGCTTCCGGACACTCGACATTTTTGACGTTGCACCCACGGCGACTTTTTCCGGTCCATCCTGCCTGCGCGGGCTAAGGGGCCGGCCATCACGGGTCTGGCGGCGGATCCGCACGATGCAATCAGAACGGTAGCGGCAGCAAACCTTGAGGCCAGGCGGGCCTCAAAGGGTGGCAGACATCTTTCAGTATCGGGAAATAGTGCACAAGCCGATCGATGCGCTTACGGGAGACGCTGTCTCTGGTGAGCGCATCTTTGCGTCTCTTCACCGCCGGGCCCATTCTTTCCGCCCCGGGCACGCCGCCGGCCGCACGTCGTAGATAGCAATAGCAGATTTCCCGGCCCAGGTGGAAGCAAAAGTTTTCCACGAGCCGGCAGCAGGTGAGTCAAGATCTCGCGCAATGGCCATGCCGCAGGAGAGGGGCGGCAGGGCAGAATCGGCGCACAGGAAGACACAAGACGGAGGGCTGGCCACGGCACTCCGCCTTCACCCACGCAAGCGCGTCCGGTGAAGCCCCTCCAAAGAGAAGTTCAGGAGACCACGAAGCATGTCCAGCGAAACCCGCGCCATCCGTTCCCGGCTCGATTTTTCCAAGATCCCAACCTCTATCCAGATCCCGAACCTGATCGAAGTGCAGCGCCGCAGCTATGAGCGCTTCCTGCAGATGGACAAGCTGCCGCAGGAGCGCGAGGACAACGGGCTGCAGTCCGTGTTCACCTCGGTATTTCCCATTACGGACTTCCGCAACGTCTCGGAGCTCGAGTTTGTCGACTACTCGATCGGCAACTGGGAGTGCAAGTGCGGCTACCTGAAGGGGCTGAACCACCTGCGCACGGCCTGCACCAACTGCGGCCACATGGTGATCACGGACCCGTTCCACCCGGGCGACGTGCTTTGCGGCTACTGCGGCACCTATAACAAGAACACCCCGGACTTCTGCACCAAGTGCGGCGACCCCGTCGGCCTGCAGCTGAAGTACGACCAGGCGGAGTGCGAGGAGCGCGGCATGACCTACTCCGCGCCGCTGAAGGTCACCATCCGCCTGAAGATCTACGACAAGGACCCCGAGACCGGGGTAAAGACCCTGCGCGACATGAAGGAGCAGGAGGTCTTCTTCGGCGATATCCCGCTGATGAGCCAGAACGGCACGTTCATCGTGAACGGCACGGAGCGCGTGATCGTCTCGCAGCTGCACCGCTCGCCCGGCGTCTTCTTTGAGACGGCCAACAACCGCACCTACTTCCTGGGCAAGATCATTCCGTACCGCGGCAGCTGGGTGGAGTTCGAGTACGACCAGAAGAACACGCTCTACGTGCGCATCGACCGCAAGCGCAAGTTCCTGGGCACGATCTTCCTGCGCGCGCTGGGCCTGCGCACCGACGAGGAGATCCTGAAGACCTTCTATACGGTGGACACCATCAACGTTTCGGGTGGCAAGCTGCACTGGAAGGTGACGGGCGAAGGCCAGACGCACCTGGCGGGCACGCGGCCGGCGCACACTGTCACGCACAAGGGCGAGGAGCTGGCCCCGGGAACGCGCAAGATCTCCGGCCACTCGCTGAAGCTGCTGCGCCAGCACAAGATCGAGACGGTGGAGGTGGAGCAGTCGGAGTTTGACGGCGCCATGCTGGCCTCGGACGTAGTCGACCTGACCACCGGCGAGCTGCTGTATGAGGCCAACCAGGAGCTGACGGCCGACAAGCTGCACAAGATCCTCGAGTCCGGCGTCACCAGCTTCGAGGTCTTCTTCCCGGAGCGGGACGATGTGGGCAACATCATCACCAACACGCTGCGGCGCGACTCCGTGCGCAAGCCGGAGGAGGCGCTGATCGAGATCTACCGGAAGCTGCGCCCGGGCGACCCGCCGACTCTGGACACGGCGAGCGCGCTCTTTGAAGGCATGTTCTTCGACTCGCGCAAGTATGACTTCTCGCGCGTGGGCCGCCTGAAGTTCAACATCAAGCTGTATGAGAACCAGGACGCCACCGGGCTGGACAAGCGCACGCTGACGCCGGAGGACTTCTACGGAACGATCCGGTATCTGCTGAAGCTGCGCAAGAACATCGGCATGGTGGACGACATCGACCACCTGGGCAACCGCCGCGTGCGCGCCGTGGGCGAGTTGATGGAGAACCAGTTCCGCATCGGCCTGGTGCGCATGGAACGCGCCATCAAGGAGAAGATGTCGGTCTACCAGGAGATGTCGACGGCCATGCCGCACGACCTCATCAACGCCAAGCCTGTGATGGCCGCGATCCGCGAGTTCTTCGGTTCGTCGCAGCTCTCGCAGTTCATGGACCAGACCAATCCGCTCTCGGAGATCACGCACAAGCGGCGTCTCTCGGCCCTTGGGCCGGGCGGACTTTCGCGTGAGCGCGCGGGCTTCGAGGTGCGCGACGTTCACCCGACGCACTACGGCCGCATCTGCCCGATTGAGACGCCGGAAGGCCCGAACATCGGCCTGATCAGCTCTCTCTCCTGCTTTGCGCGCATCAACGAGTACGGCTTCATCGAGTCGCCCTACCGCCGCGTGAAGGACGGCAAGGTGCTCGACTACGTTGCCGTGACCAACGCCGGCGAGAGCGGCCTGCGCCAGGGCGACACGCTGGAGGCCGGAGAGGCCCGCAAGCTGATCGAGGGCCTGCGCAAGGAGAAGAAGCGCGTCACCGAGGTGGAGCCCTTCAGCTTCTACCTCTCCGCGTGGGAGGAGGACCGGCACACCATCGCCCAGGCCAACATCGAGCTGGACGCCAAGGGAAACATTGTGCAGGACATCGTCGATGCGCGGCGCCAGGGGAACTTCGTGCTGGTGAACAAGGCCGAGGTCGATTACGTCGACGTCTCGCCCAAGCAGCTGGTCTCGGTGGCGGCATCGCTGGTCCCGTTCCTGGAGCACGACGACGCCAACCGCGCGCTGATGGGCGCGAACATGCAGCGCCAGTCCGTGCCGCTGCTGGTCAGCGAGGCCCCGTTCGTCGGGACCGGCATGGAAGGCGTCACCGCGCGCGACTCCGGCGCCGTGATCCTGGCCAAGCGCAACGGCATTGTGGACTCGGTCGACTCCGAGCGCATCATCGTGCGCGTGGAAGGCGAGCACCATCCCACGCAGCTCTCGCGTGAGGTGGGCTCGGACATCTACCAGCTCACGAAGTTCAAGCGCTCCAACCAGAACACCTGCATCAACCAGAAGCCGGTGGTGCGCCACGGCGACCGGGTCATCAAGGGCCAGGTGATCGCCGACGGTCCATGCACGGAGCAGGGCGAGCTCGGGCTCGGCCGCAACGTGCTCGTCGCCTTCATGCCCTGGCGCGGGTACAACTTCGAGGACGCGATCCTGATCTCCGAGAAGCTGGTCAAGGACGACTACTACACGTCGATCCACATCGAGGAGTTCGAGATCGAGGCCCGCGACACCAAGCTGGGACCGGAGGAGATCACCCGCGACATCCCGAACGTCAGCGAGCATGCGCTGCGCGACCTGGATGAGAGCGGCATCATCCGCATCGGCGCCAAGGTGGGCCATAACGACATCCTCGTCGGCAAGGTGACGCCCAAGGGCGAGACCCAGCTGACGCCGGAAGAGAAGCTGCTGCGCGCCATCTTCGGCGAAAAGGCCGGCGACGTGCGCGATGCGTCCCTCACCTGCCCTCCGGGCATTGAGGGCACGGTGGTCGACGTCCGCATCTTCTCCCGCAAGGGACAGGAGAAGGACGAGCGCGCCAAGCAGATCGAGCTGGAGCAGGTGGAGAAGCTGGAACGCAACCTCGCCGACGAGATCCGCATTCTCACCGACGAGCGCCTGAAGCGCCTGGAGGGCATCCTGGGGGCCAAGGAGGTGCTTGCCGACCTGCACGACGAGCGCACCAACAAGAAGCTGCTTTCCAAGGGCGACGTCCTCAACCGCGACACCATCGAGCTGATCTCGACCCGCAACCTCAAGCGCATTCGCTACGCGGACAAAGACCCGAGGGTGAACGAGCAGATCGACGAGATCGAGGAGATGACCTCGCGGCAGATCGATGTGCTGCGCAAGATCACCAACGAGAAGATCGCCAAGATGCAGAAGGGCGATGAGCTCGCCCCCGGCGTCATCAAGATGGTGAAGGTGTACATCGCGATGAAGCGCAAGCTCTCGGTAGGCGACAAGATGGCCGGCCGCCACGGCAACAAGGGCGTCATCGCGCGCATCCTGCCCGAGGAGGACATGCCTTACCTGCCCGACGGCACACCGGTGGAGATCGTCCTGAACCCTCTGGGCGTTCCCTCCCGTATGAACGTGGGCCAGATCCTGGAGACGCACCTTGGCTGGGCCGCGCACAACCTTGGCGCCCAGGTCGCTGCGGCTGCGGAGAGCATGACGAAGGCCAGCGAGGTCCGCGAGCTGTTCAAGGCGCGTTTTGCCGGCACGGCGGCCCTCAACCAGCTTCTTGACCTCGACGACGAGCAGACCCTGCGCGTCGCCGCCGGCATGAAGCGCGGCATCTGGTTCGGCACGGCCGTCTTCGACGGCGCGCGCGAGAACGAGATCAAGGCGCTGCTGAAGGCTGCAGGCCTGCCGGACTCCGGCAAGAGCACGATGTATGACGGCATGACGGGCGACGAGTTCGAGCAGCCCGCCACGGTCGGCTACATCTACATGCTCAAGCTGTCGCACCTGGTGGACGACAAGATCCACGCGCGGTCGATCGGGCCGTACTCGCTGATCACCCAGCAGCCGCTGGGCGGCAAGGCGCAGTTCGGCGGACAGCGCTTCGGCGAGATGGAGGTGTGGGCGCTGGAGGCTTACGGCGCAGCCTACATCCTGCAGGAACTGCTGACCGCCAAGTCCGACGATGTCTTCGGCCGCACCAAGATCTACGAGGCCATCGTGAAGGGCGAGGCGGCGATCGAACCCGGCGTGCCGGAGTCGTTCAACGTACTCATCCGCGAGCTGCAGTCACTGTGCCTCGATGTTGAGCTGGTCAAGCTGTCCGACCAGCGCAAGGTGCCTCTGCCTACGATCGCCGCGGCCGATTAACCCGCGGCCGCGCTCAGGATTCAATCCCGCGGCGGCGAAACAGGCCGCCGCGAACGAAAACGAAGACGCTAGCAACCGCAGCCCAACAAAGCTGCAATTTTGGAGACGCCCAATATGTTTCGCTCCAGCCCATTCGAACTCCTTGGCCCGATCGTTGACTTCGACGCCATCAAGATCCAGCTTGCCAGCCCGGAGAAGATCCGCTCCTGGTCGCATGGCGAGGTCACCAAGCCGGAAACCATCAACTACCGCACCTTCAAGCCGGAGCGCGACGGCCTGTTCTGCGCCCGCATCTTCGGACCCATCACGGACTGGGAGTGCCTCTGCGGCAAGTACAAGCGCATGAAGCACCGTGGCGTGATCTGCGACAAGTGCGGCGTCGAAGTGACCCTCTCCAAGGTGCGCCGCGAGCGCCTCGGCCACATCGAGCTTGCCTCGCCCTGCTCGCATGTGTGGTTCTTCAAAGGCCTGCCCTCGCGCATCGGCCATCTGCTGGACATCTCGCTCCGCGAGCTTGAAGCGGTCCTCTACTTCGAGTCCTACGTCGTGGTCGATCCGGGCGACGCGCCGGTGAAGGAGCGCGAGGTGATCAAGGACGAGACGCGCTATCGCGAGCTCGACCAGGAATACCGTCCCACGGGCTTCAAGGCCATGATGGGCGCCGAAGCGATCAAGGAGCTGCTGAAGCGGGTCGACGTAAACGAGCTCGGCATCGAGCTGCGCGAGCGCATGAAGGCCGAGACATCGCTGCAGAAGAAGTTGAAGTACTCCAAGCGCCTGAAGATCGTGGAGGCCTTCCGCAAGTCGGACAACAAGCCGCAGTGGATGATCCTGGACGTGATTCCGGTGATCCCGCCCGAGCTGCGCCCCCTGGTGCCGCTCGATGGCGGCCGCTTTGCCACGTCCGACCTGAACGACCTCTATCGCCGCGTGATCAACCGCAACAACCGGTTGAAGAAGCTGATGGACCTGCACGCGCCCGAGGTGATCGTACGCAACGAGAAGCGCATGCTGCAGGAGGCCGTCGACGCGCTGTTCGACAACGGCCGCCGCGGCCGTGTGCTGCGCGGCGCCAACAACCGCCCGCTGAAGTCGCTCTCCGACACGCTGAAGGGCAAGCAGGGCCGCTTCCGCCAGAACCTGCTGGGCAAGCGCGTGGACTACTCCGGCCGCTCGGTGATCGTGGTTGGTCCTGAGCTGGCGCTGCACCAGTGCGGTCTGCCCAAAAAGATGGCGCTTGAGCTGTTCAAGCCGTTCATCTATCACCGCCTGGAGCAGACGGGCCACTGCACCACCATCAAGCAGGCCAAGGAGATGGTGGAGATGCAGGAGCCCATCGTGTGGGACATCCTGGAAGAGGTCATCAAGGACCATCCGATCCTGCTGAACCGCGCTCCAACGCTGCACCGCCTCGGCATCCAGGCCTTTGAGCCTGTGCTCGTCGAGGGCAAGGCCATCAAGATCCACCCGCTGGTCTGCACCGCCTTCAACGCGGACTTCGACGGCGACCAGATGGCCGTGCACATTCCGCTGTCGCCTGAGGCGCAGATCGAGGCGTCCGTACTGATGCTCGCCTCGCACAACATCCTCTCGCCCGCGTCCGGCCAGCCGATCACGGTGCCCACGCAGGACATGGTGCTGGGGCTCTACTACCTCACCAAGTCCAAGGTGAACGCGCGCGGCGAGGGCCGCACCTTCGCCAACATCGAAGAGGTGTACATGGCGCTGGAGGCCGGCCAGGTGGAGACGCTTACGCCCATCCGCCTGCGCTACACCGGCCCGGTGCTGGACATGACCACTGCCTATGACGATCAGGACCTGAACCACACGGAGCCGGTCCTCTTCAACAAGCAGTACATCTCCACCACGGTCGGCCGCGCCATCCTGAACGATGCGCTACCCGAGGGCATGCCCTATATCAACGGCCTGCTGAAGAAGAAGGGCATCGGCCAGCTGGTGAACTACTGCTACCTGAACCTCGGCCTGGAGATCACCGTCAAGACGCTGGACAAGATCAAGGACCTCGGGTTCCGCTATGCCACCAAGTCCGGCCTCTCGGTCGGCCTCGACGACATGGTGATCCCGGAGTCGAAGTACACCGTTGTGGATGAAGCCGAAAAGCAGGTGCTGGCGCTGCAGCAGCAGTACCTGGACGGCGCCATCACCAATGGCGAGCGGTCCAACAAGGTCATCCAGATGTGGTCGGGAGTCACCGAGCGCGTCGCCGATGAGATGTTCAACAACATGAAGCGCGCCGACAAGGAAGGCGCCATGAACCCGATCTACATCATGGCGGACTCCGGCGCCCGAGGCTCCAAGCAGCAGATCCGCCAGCTCTCCGGCATGCGCGGCCTGATGGCCAAGCCCTCCGGCGAGATCATCGAAACGCCCATCACGGCGAACTTCCGTGAGGGCCTCACCGTGCTGCAGTACTTCATCTCCACCCACGGCGCCCGCAAGGGCCTGGCGGATACGGCGCTGAAGACCGCGGACTCGGGCTACCTCACGCGCCGTCTGGTCGACGTGGCCCAGGACGTCATCATCTCCCAGCACGACTGCGGCACCGTCGAGGGCATCTACGTTACGCCGATCATCGAGGCCGGCGAGACCATCGAGCCCCTGCGCGACCGCATCATCGGCCGCGTGTCGCTCGAGAAGCTGAAGGACTACGAGGGCAAGACCATCGTCGACATCAATCAGGAGATCGACGAGGAGCTTGCCTCCGCGGTGCAGGCTGCCGGCATTGAGAAGGTGAAGATCCGCTCCGTGCTTACCTGCGAGTCCAAGCGCGGCGTCTGCATCCTGTGCTACGGCCGTAACCTCGGCTCCGGCAAGATGGTGGAGATGGGCGAGGCGGTCGGCGTTATCGCCGCGCAGTCCATCGGCGAGCCCGGCACACAGCTGACGATGCGTACCTTCCACATCGGCGGCACGGCATCGCGCGTCTCCGACGCCTCGCACCTCGAGGCGAAGAACGCCGGTTCGGTACGCTTCATCAACCTGGTCACCGTCCGCAGCAAGGACGGCAGCCTGGTGGCGATGAACCGCTCCGGCTCCATCGCCGTGGTGGACGAGAAGGGCCGCGAGCGCGAGCGTTACGCGATCGTCTACGGCGCCAAGCTCCGCGTGGAGGACGGTGCAGCCGTCCAGCAGGGCACAACCCTCGGCGAGTGGGACCCTTACACCTTCTCGCTGCTCACGGAGATTGCGGGCACCGTGCAGTTCAAGGACCTGCAGGAGGGTGTCACGCTCAACGAAGAGGTCGACGAGGTCACAGGCCTCTCGCGTCTCGTCGTGGGCGACTCGCCGGACGAGAAGCGCCAGCCTGCGATCATCATCAAGGGCGCCGGCGGCAACAAGCGCTACCTGATGCCTTCACGCGCCCACCTGATGGTCGCCGACGGCGACGAGGTCTTCCCGGGAGACATCCTGGCGAAGATCCCGCGCGAGACCACCCGCACCAAGGACATCACGGGCGGTCTGCCGCGCGTGGTCGAGCTCTTCGAGGCACGCAAGCCCCGCGATCCGGCAATCATCAGCAAGATCGACGGCGTTGTGCGCTTCGGCGAGATCTCCAAGGGACAGCGCAAGGTGTACGTCACGGCGGACAACGGGCAGGAAGAGGAGTACACCGTGCCGCGCGGCGTCTACGTCAACGTGCAGGAAGGTGAGCGCGTCCGCGCCGGCGATGCCCTCATCGACGGACCGCGCAACCCGCACGACATTCTGGAAGTCCTGGGCGAGCGCGCGCTGCAGCAGTACCTCGTCAACGAGATCCAGGAGGTCTACCGCCTGCAGGGCGTGGCCATCTCGGACAAGCACATCGAGACGATCGTTCGCCAGATGCTGCGCTGGGTCAAGATCGAGGACGTGGGCGACTCGAGCTTCCTGCTGGAGCAGCAGACGGACCGCTTCCGCTTCGCGGAGGAGAACCAGCGCGTGCTGATGAACGGCGGGCGCCCGGCGATCGGCCGCTCGCTGCTGCTGGGCATCACCAAGGCGTCGCTCTCCACCGACAGCTTCATCTCGGCGGCGAGCTTCCAGGAGACCACCCGCGTACTCACCGAGGCGTCCATCAACGGCGCGGTGGACACGCTGCGCGGCCTCAAGGAGAACGTCATCGTCGGCCGCCTCATCCCCGCCGGCACCGGCATGGAGCACTACCGCAACGTCCAGCTCTCACCGGAGCTGGAGGAAGCGGCAGCCGCGGTGCAGCAGGAGGTGGCATCCGCCATCGAGGCCGAGGAGCGCGAGCTGGAACTGATGCGCATGGAAGGCGAACAGGAAGAGATGGCCGCGGAATAGTCCTTCGCGGACGGCGAACGGCGCTTCGCGCAAAAACTAACCAGAACGGCAGGGCTTTGGCCCTGCCGTTTTTCTTTTTGCGGTTTGAGATATAAACTCTCAAAAATTTAAGTTGACAACTCACAATTGAGAGATAAACTTTCAATTGTGTTGATCCAGTTCTCATAATTGAAAGGCGGCCTCTCATGTCGAAGTTGTCAGGAATAAATAGCGTGGAACTCACTGCAAGTCGTGGCAAAAATCTAGACACGATCTGTTACCGCGGATCGGCTCCACTGGCGCAATTGGCTTTGATCTCTCAAACCGACATTTTTGACCAAGTCACGAACCCCAAAGGATTGCAACGTGACCTCTCCCCAAAACATGCCAGTGAAGCGTACGAATATGTTCACCGTGCAAAGGACAACGAATATCCAAGAGCGTTTCCTGAGGTCGTCTTAAATGTGAGGGACCGAAAGGTCCTCGAAGTTATTGAGGATGAAGCCGGCGCCTCGAAGCTTCGGTTCTCAATAGCAGACATGCGTGAGGGAAAGGTATATGTCAGTCGCGTAGACGGAAATCACCGTCTGTTCTACGCAGCTGGTGACGATAGGCGCGAGCCGCTGCTATCTGAAGTTCCATTTCAACTTCATATCGGCCTATCTCAGGAACAGGAGCGCTCACTCTTTGTGGATATCAATAGCAATCAGAAGGGGCTGAGCTCCTCGCATTTGGCAGTGATGCAAAATAGGCTCACTGCTGACGAGATTGAAATCAGAGATCATCTGGATCGCTGGATTGCCAGCAAGTTGAGTAAAGATCCCAGCTCCCCATGGCACGGCATGATCCATGAAGGTGGCTCGAAGCGAGGGACAAGGCAGCAAGGGCTTACCCGCCTAGTCAATTTCGCGAGTATTCAAGGGGGGGTCTCCAAACTGCTCTCAAAGAGTCAGTACATTCATGATCTCGGTGATGCAGAGCTGCAATATCTCGTGATCAGAAACTACTGGCAGGCGGCAAAGCAGACATTCTCCTTGGAGTGGGCGACGCCGAAGGATTTTTTGCTTCTGAAAAATATTGGTGTTTGGAGCCTCTCCATCCTAGGAGCAGCAATAATCGACCGCTGCATGCCCCAAGGAAAGGTTGCAATCGATGATTTCGCATATTACCTGCGGCAGGCCCGGGCAAGGTTCGACTGGAGTAAAGAAGCGACAGGCGAACGCGCGGTGGCGGGGATGAACGGCAACAAGGCTGCTTTGATCATTGCAGGTGAAATGGCCAAGGAGCTTACGGCCGAAGGCGGCAACAACATGATTCGCGATCTTCAAACCAATCTCAGATCACAGCTGCCCTCGTGACAGCGGTGGATCGCGATATCACCAACGATTGCATTCAACGTAGGGAGAGAAGACATGGCATGGTACAAGTACAGTAGTTTTCTGGACGCAAAGACATCATCGGAGTTTGACACCCTACATAGCCCAGGTACGATAACAGGCTGGTCTGGGATCTATAGGTGTGAGGGATGCGGACGTGAAGTGGTCTCAACGTCAGGGCACCCCTTGCCACCACAAAACCATCATCAGCACACATTCAATCAAGGTTCGATCCGGTGGCGCATTATCGTTACCGACGCACCAAATCCAACTTAATCTAAGTGCTCCCATGAAGTTCTGCCCCTTCGTCCTCAGTTTTCTCTTCGCAGCAACTGCGCTGTCTGCGCAAAACACCGAGCAGCGCACCGTCTGGCAGCCGTCGCCCGGACATACGCAGGTCGCCATCTGGCCGGGCACGCCGCCGGACCTCCAGAAGGTCGACAGCCCCGAGTACCTTGAGACCACCACCGGTCCCAAAGACCTCGTCGCCGGCAAGCCTGTCGCCTTTATCTATAACGTCACCCGCCCCACGCTCACCGTCTACTCGCCCACCGCACATAACACTGGCGCGGCGGTCGTCGTCTTTCCCGGCGGCGGCTATCAGATCCTCGCCATCGACCTCGAAGGCACCGAGGTCTGCGACTGGCTCGTGCGCAAGGGCATCACCTGCGTGCTGCTCAAGTACCGCGTGCCCGCCGGTCACACCACGCAGTACTACGGCGGCTATCCGGAGTCGCCCATTGCGCTTGAAGACGCGCAGCGGGCCATAGGTCTTGTGCGATTCCACGCTGACGACTGGCACATCGATCCGCACAGGGTCGGCGTGCTCGGCTTTTCCGCCGGAGGCCATCTCGTTGCCGCCACCAGCGTGCACGCCCAGCGCATCTACGCGCCAGTCGACGCCGCCGACAAGCTCTCCTGCCGCCCGGATTTCGCCATCGCCATCTATCCTGGCCATCTCTCTTACGGCGACAAGGAGCTGACGCATCCGAAGCTCAACCCGGACATTGCTGCGCACCTGACGAAGAACGCGCCGCCCACCTTCATCCTGCAGAACGAGGACGACAATGTGGATGGCATCAACCAGGCGCTGGTCTATTACATTGCGCTCAAGAACGCCGGCGTGCCCGCAGAGATGCACATCTACGCGCAGGGCGGCCACGCCTTCGGCCTCCGCCCGACGAAGCTGCCGGCGACTCACTGGCCCGCGCTGGTCGAGACATGGCTGGGGACGATTGGCGTGCTGCCGCAGTAGTCTTGCGGCTATTTGATGTCGCGCCAGTTGGAGCCGAGGCCGAGCTCGGCGACGATGGGCACGGAGAACTCGGCGACGTGTTCCATCTCATGAAGGACCAGCGCGCGCAGCTCGGCTTCTTCTTCCGGTATTACGTCGAAGAGCAGCTCGTCGTGCACCTGCAGCGTCATGCGTGAACGCAGCTTGCGCTGCGTGATCTCCGCATCGATGCGCAGCATGGCGAGCTTGATGAGGTCGGCGGCGGTGCCCTGCAGAGGAGTGTTGATGGCGGTGCGCTCGGCAAACCCGCGCATGTTAGGGTTGCGCGACTGGATGTCGGGGATGGGCCGGACGCGGCCGAAGTAGGTGCGCACGGCCTGGTCGCGGCGGACGGTCTCGAGGGTCTCATCGATGAAGCGGCGCACGCCGGAGTAGCGCTCGAAGTAGCGGTCGATGTAGCTGCGCGCCTCCTTCTGCTCGATGCCGAGCTGCGCGGCCAGGCCGAAGGGCGAGATGCCATAGACGATGCCGAAGTTGACGGCCTTGGCGCGGTTGCGCGTCTCCTTGTCGAGCTGTGCGACGGGGATGCCAAAGACCTCGGAGGCGGTGAGGGTGTGGATGTCCTCGCCGGTACGGTAGGCGTTGAGCAGCAGCGGGTCCTGCGAGAAGTGCGCCATCAGGCGCAGCTCGATCTGCGAGTAGTCGGCGGAGAGCAGCAGGTTGCCGGGCGCGGGAATGAAGGCGGCGCGGATCTCGCGGCCGAGCGCGGTGCGGACCGGGATGTTCTGCAGGTTGGGATTGGTGGAGGAGAGGCGGCCGGTCGCGGTGCCCACCTGGTTGAAGGTGGTGTGCACGCGGCCTTCGGAGTCGACGAGGGTGGGCAGCGATTCGAGATAGGTGGAGCGGAGCTTGGCGAGCTGGCGGTAGTCGAGTACAAGGCGCGGGACGGGATGGTGCTCGGCCAGCTCTTCGAGGACATCCTGCGCGGTGGAGACGACCTTGCCCTTGCCGTACTTCAGCGGCTTGGGCAGCAGCATCTTGTTGAAGAGGACATCGCCGAGCTGCTTGGGGGAGTTGATGTTGAAGCGCAGCGCGGATTCCTGCGCCGCGGCCTGGCCGGCCTGCGCGTAAATCTGCTCGGCGAGCGAGTCCATCTCCACGGCGAGCCGTGAGGACATGGCGGAGAGCTGCGCG
>DASZPF010000039.1:0-118726 GCA_035550395.1 Acidobacteriaceae bacterium | reverse complement strand
TCGAGTACTTCAAAGAGACGCGAAAGCACAGCGAAGTAAAACGATCAACGCATGATGACTTTATGATGTGGTCTGTCACTAAGCCTTTCGTTTCCAAAAGCTCAGTCGAGTCACCCTGCAGGTTCAGCTTGTCGAACAGTGCCTTCAAAATCTGCCACAAACTTTTCGATGCCCTTCGTGGTGAGGTCGTGTCTGAGATCGAAGGCAGTCCACGATTTGTTCAGGTCAATATTCTCGTAGGGAATAGGCTTTAACGGTTTACCAGCTGTATCGACTCCTCTATAGACGAAGTGTCGATCTGGCATTGGCAGCCTTTTTGCTGCCCACGCTTCGAGGACCTTTGTAGGCGCAGTGACGAGCTCAACCCCCAAACTGAAACAAGCAAGCAGCTGATCTACGCTGCGAATGCTGGCAGCAAGGACATGCACATGTCCGTCGCCGTCCTCATACATTCGCTGGATATTCTTAATTAGATCCATACCGTTTTCACCACGATCATCGAGTCGGCCGATAAACGGGGAGACATACGCAGGTGCCTTGGAGGCGTGAGTGGCGGCATAAACGCCGCCGGCCTGCTCTTGGGAGAAGCACAATGTAATATTGACTCGAATTCCCCGTTCCACAGACATCTGGGCCGCTCGCAGACCCTCATGCGTGCATGGATATTTGATGTAGGCGTTGGGAATCCAGGAGAACATTTCTTCGCCTTGGCCCAGCATTTGTTCAGCTGTTGTACCGAGGTCCGCGAAAACCTCAATTGAAACCCCGGCATCTCCAACCAGCGGCGAAATCTTCCGAACAATCCTCTTGTATTCCTCGCTCTGCTCTTCCACGCTCAATCTGTGGCCAGAAGCAATTCGTCGCCGGATCTCTGGATTCTTTGCGACTAGACTGGGGTTCGTTGTTTGGCCGTCGACAAATCCGATCATGGATTTGACCCTGAGAGTCTCCTCCGGATCGCCGCCGTCCACCAGGATCTTAGTTTTCCGTGTCTCAGGCGGCATAACATTCACCTCCGACTACTTCACGCGCTTTAGGCTAGGTTCTATGGCAACAACGACAACGCTTCTGAGCTTAGTCCTCAATTCGCGTGCCAGCTATGACTTAAGTCGTTCAAGCCAATGGAGGATACACCCTCCTTCGCTGAAAAGCGAAGGATTTGGCGGAGTCGCAGCCTCGCGAGCACTGAACAAATGCTGAAAAAGCATGTCCGCATCAATCAGGTTGATCCGTTTTGGAACTGACTGTGACGAAGTTGATCATGCCGTGGGGGCCTCTCGATATCTCCAGGCGGGATAAGGTAATCCAGCCATCCGATTGATGACCAGGGCCTGAGCGACAAGCAGAAAGACGGCCACTTCGATAATGACGAGTTCTTTGGGTTTCGAGATGATGCCCAGTGAGACGATCAAGGTGGTCGCGCCCGCAGGCGGATGACCGGCTCGAAGCAATACCATGAACGCGCCAGTAGCCGAGAGCGAAAGCGCAGCGGCGAGAATCCTTGGTCCATAGACCCCCGCGTGCATTCCAAAGGGCATGGCTGCGGCACCAGTTAGTGTGAGTGCAGCATATCCACAGATGAGACCGATACCATGCCCCATGATCGTATTTCGTGGACTGGAGTTTTCCGCAAGCGGAGCGATAAAAAGAAGGTACGCCGTTGGACCGAGGGACGGAAAAACGAATGGACTGTTGGTGACCACTGCGAGCAGGGCAAGGAGAGCAATCGTGAGGAAGCCGTTTACCAGGACGTAAAGCGCCCACACCAAGCGTGCCGGAAAGTGGCGAAGGAGCCACGCCAGCTTGAGGCGCCCCAGCAGGACCGCAACGTGCTCAAACCCTCCAATGCTAGTGCTCGCACCTTGGTCGTTCAAATATGTGACCTCAGCCTCTCAGATATTAGGCAACAGATCAAAGTATTCGTCGTCCTCATTTTTTCCGCCTTCTCCCTTGCCTACGTGCTTTTCAGACTCGATAAACTCAATACGCTCAATCCATTTGACCATCTTGTAGCCAAGCTGGTTTTCAACTCGCAACCGGAGCGGCGCGCCATAGACTTCCGAGAGCCGTTCGCCATTCATCTGCGACGCGAGTAGGCATTGCGGTTTCAGCACGTTCTCCATGCTCTGCGTGTCGTAATAGGCGCCGCCATAGAGCGCTTCGCCGAAGGAGTAAAACGCGACGACCCTCGCTTTCGGATTTGGGCGCACTAATTCGATGAGCGTTTTCATTGGAATGCCGCCCCACTTGGCAATACCGCTCCAACCCTGGATGCAGTGGTGCATGGTGATGTGCTCGATCTCGCCCATCTTCTCGATGTCGGAAAGAGAAAGCTCGACTGGGTTTTCGACCAGACCGCCGACCTTGAGTTTGAAGTCGCGGAAGCCACCTTCTGCGAGATGTTTCCAACTGTCACTGACGGGCATTTTCCCGTTGGGCCAGAAGTAAGGCGAGATGTCCTTCTCGGAGTAATGCTGTTGTGGCACAAGTTTGTTCAGTGTGAGCAACTGCATTGGATAAACGACGAACTTGAGGGCATGCTGCAGCCTGCGTGGATGACGCCACGAGAAGTAGTGCGCCGCGACCCACGAAAGGACGACAATACCGATGCCCACAAATCCGAGGATGAGACCAAGATGCCCCTGTCCGTCGGTGCCCAGAACAATGTGATTCATGTTACGAGCAAAGCCTGTCATCACGATCAAGGTTACATGGACCACGATGAATGCGAAGAAGCTGAGCATGGTGAGGAAATGGATGGACCGAGCCGACTGTCTGCCCCCGAAGAGGCGCGCATACCAGGGGAAGCGGTTCACCACAGCGGGCGACATGGCAATACCAGTAAGAATCGCGAGAGGTCCGAAGACGAAAACGACGGAAAAATAGGCGATTTGCTGTAGCGCGTTGTAGCCGTAGAATCCATTGGGTTCGGGAGGCAGATGAAATGTGGAGTAATGCACCCATGTATTCCAGGCTTGCAAGAGCACGACGGAGGAAGTGGGTACAAGCCGCCGCCACTGTTCCGTATCAAAGAGCATAATGACGAAGAACACGCCAGTAAGAATGAATCCATGTACGTTGATGAAGTGCCAGACCCGCGCAATACCGATCGTGTGGCGATAGCCGGGGGTGCCAACCAAAGGGGAGATGTAGCGGGCGTCGTCTTTTGCCGTCCAGACGCGATCGCGGGGAACTTTGAGCGGAGTAAACCGGATCCATTCACTTCCCGGCGTGCAGTCGTCATTGAAATAGAGGCGTGGGTGATCGACCAGGATGGAGAGCCCGCTGCGGATCAGCATCATCACAAAGAGAAAATTGAAGAAATGACAATAACGCACCCAAAGCGGAAAACCATGCGGTCCCGCGAAGTTGTTTGGGTAAATCTGCGGGATCTGTGGGATGTGAGGCAGCCCCGCAATGGCGACCTCGATCCAGGATGCAGCAATTAGCGAAAGAACCGCCAGCCCAGTCCAGATCAGAATGGATGGCCGAATCCAAATGCGGAAGCGGCGATCCTTGGGATAATGCACCGCCTCGTGCGCGGCATCAAAAGAAATCATGGTTCCTCGCTCAATGACTCAGACCGCAAGCCGAGTGGCTGTACCTTCTTCGTGTCTTCCATTTTCAAGGAAGGCTCTGTGTGACGAACTGACTTTAGTCATAGCGACCGGACATTTGGAGTCATTAGCCTACTCTCTCAGCCATTTGCGAATCTGGGCGTAAGGACCAAATTGAGATCCAGGCGATGAACGGAAGTCAGTCGATAGGAGCATAAGCTGATAGAACAGAAGGATCGCATCTCGCAAGAACGAAGCAGCCAATACATTGCGACTGCCTTTGTCACCAGCGGCATTCTCTTCATGCTCCTGCCCGGCACGTTCCTTGGTGTGTGGAACTTGATCTCGATCGCCCATACACGTGGATCCACCGGCCTTTCCCCCGCATGGTTACAGGCACATGGCCATGCCCAACTCTTCGGCTGGGTCGGATCGTTCATCATCGGCATCGGCTTCTACTCGTTGACAAAGGTTCAGAGCACGTTGCATTTCCCCGTATGGGCCGGTTGGTGCGCATGGACGCTCTGGACGCTTGGCATCTCACTGCGATGGTGTGCTGGAGTCACTCTCTGGCACTGGAGATTGTTGTTGCCAGTTTCAGCGGTGCTGGAACTCGTTGCTTTCGGTCTGTTTGCCCATTCCGTTCGCCGGCATCAAGGCGATCAACCGCGATCCTCACTGGAGACGTGGATGCGAAGCGTGATTGTGGCCACCTGCGGATTTGCGGTCGCTCTCATCATCAATTGCTTCACATCTATCCTCTCTGTGGCATACGCCAACACGCCGGCAATTTCCCACGTCCTCGATCAGCAATATTTGGTGCTCGTCATCTGGGGTGTCATTGTCCCAATGATCTGGGGTTTCAACGCGCGCTGGCTCCCCATTTTTGCGGGGTTCCAGGCGCCGGATGGTCGTGCTCTGCTCGCTGCACATAGCCTCAGCGTTGTTGGTATTGTGGTTGTGTTCTTGCAATGGTGGAGCATCGCCTCTGTATGCCTGCTAATTGCGTGCTTTCTTTCGGTCCACTCTCTACGCATCTGGGAACGCCCGGATCATCCGCCAAAGCTGCTGCATATTCATCATTCCTTCGTGGCGTTCCTGCAAGCCGCTTACGTTTGGCTAATCGCCTCGTGCCTGCTCTTTGTGTTCGCCGCGACATCGGACCGTCACGGGGGCATCTGGGGAGCGAGCCGCCATGCACTCACCGTGGGCTTCGTAGCGGGGATGATCTTTGTCATTGGCCCGCGTATCCTCCCAGCATTCTGTGGAATGCGTATCTTATGGAGCACGAGGCTTATGTTTTGGTCTCTGCTTCTGCTCCATATTGGCTGTGCGATGCGTGTCATCGCAGAGCCGCTTGCCTATGAGGGCATATCCGTCTTCGCGTGGAGATGGCTCCCGGCTTCTGCATATCTTGAGTTAGGTGCCGTCACGCTCTTTGCGTTGAATCTCGGCGTCACGCTATTGCTCCCTCCCGCCCATCTGCGCGCACGGGTTTCCGTGCGATAAACCGGAAGTCGTACTGGCGAGCCTCCACCTCAATCTTCTCGAAGCCTGCCCACCGCAGTCGCCGATAAAGGGATTCTGGAAGAACCGGTACCTTCGTGTCGAATAAGTGAGTCAGATCGAACCGTGACCGGAATATTCTGTCGCAGCCCACGAAGGCCGCACCTGGGCGCAGGACACGCGCTACCTCTGCGAAGATCCTGTTCTGAAGGCCCGCAGACGGAACGTGATGAAGCATCGTCATACAAATTGCGCCGCTGAAGCGTTCGTCGGGAAGCTTCATTGCCGTAGCATCCTGTGCGAGCACCGTCACGTTCGTCCCCGAGAGCCGTCGAGCTAACGCCGCTGCAAGTCCATGGTCGATCTCCAGTGCAGTCAGTTTCGCGACGCGGCCACGTAGCAGATCGGTCGTCAGGCCGGGTCCAGGCCCAATTTCGATGACATCATCCCCGAGGGTTGCCCCACGCAGAACCCACGGGATAACATCGCGCTCCAGTTTCCGCCTCCAGAACGCCGACTTGCAGATGGATTGATGAAAGAAATTCAGCTCTGCACCTCAACATCCGTGTTGTGGAACTGCGGAACTTCTTGGAGGGGACGTCTGACAACCTCGGGAGACAACCCGCGTCGCTTTGCCATCTCCCGCCCGATCTCTGTCTTGTCGTGATCGGAGAGAAGGGCCGCTGCGGATGGAAAGACTTCTCTATCTTCGATCGCGAGATGATGCTCGTACATCCGAGACAAACTCCGCAACAGCGATTTCAACCGGATCACGTCTCCATGGCTAATAAACCCGTCTGCTAGCCAGAACATCCCGATGGCCTCTATCTCAAGATGAGCCAGCCCAGCGCTTATGTGGTCCGCCTCTAATCGGGCGACCATCACGAGAAGCTCGCCCACGCGTTCGCTATTTAGCGCCATCAGCCGCGGAAACAACGACTCTTCTTCATCGGACGTATGCCTGGGCCCGCTCTCTTTGAAATATCGGAGCGCCCGTTCGAGCGCACCGCGCTCTGCAACATCAAGCCGCCCACTCGGCGCGCCCTCAGCTAGGCGGACAAGGTCATTCAGAAAAAAGAGAATCCGCTTGTGACAATCGCCGAGCATTCCAAGAGGATCTGAAAAGTCGCTTTCGGGTTTGGCCCCTATTTGTGTAAACATCTAAGCCTCCTTCTCCTGTGCAGGTTTCTGATAGTGCTCCGCATTGGTCTTCATGTAGGAGTTCCATTTCTGCGGCAGGTCTCCCTCGGCATAGATGGCGCTCACCGGGCACACCGGAACGCATGCTCCACAGTCAATGCACTCCACTGGATTGATGTAGAGCATGGAAAATTCCTCAAAATCAGCTTCGGCTCGCTTAGGATGAATGCAGTCCACCGGGCAGGCATCGACGCAAGCGGTATCTTTTACGCCGATGCACGGTTCTGCAATAACAAATGCCATAGAGCCTCCAGGCTCGTAAGATTCAGGCGGCGGTCACGGGAATCGGACTATCCATCGCGCCATAGTCGTAGGCTTCTTGTATGACCACCGGGACTTCGATAAAGTTTTCGCTAAGTGGCGGAGATTGCGTCGTCCATTCGAGACCGGCTGCGCGCCATGGATTATTCCCTGCGACCTCGCCGTACTTTAAGGACCAAACGAGATAGACCGCCGGCAACAAATAGCCGATAGCTAAAACGGAGGCTCCGGCAGTGGAAAGGACGTTCAAGACCTGGAACTCTGGGGGATACGAATGATAGCGTCGCGGCATTCCAAGATAGCCAAGGACGAACTGAGGGAAAAAGGTGAGATTGAAGCCGATAAACAGGATCGATGCTGCCAGCTTCCCCAGTTGCTCTGAATACTTCCTGCCAGTTATCTTGGGCCACCAGAAGTGCAAACCAGCCATGTAAGCGCTGACCATTCCGCCTACCATGACATAGTGGAAGTGAGCCACGATGAAATAGGTCTCCGTCAGATGGACGTCCATGCCTAACGACGCGAGCATGACTCCAGTCATACCTCCCATGGTGAAAAGCCCGATGAATCCGAAGGCGTACAACATGGGCGTATCGAAGGTTATGGAGCCTTTCTGCATGGTGAAGGCCCAGTTGAAGACCTTGATTGCAGAAGGTATTGCAACCAGCATGCTCATCAACGAAAACACCAGAGCCGAATAGTTTGAGATGCCCATGATGAACATGTGATGGGCCCAGACAAAGAAGCTGAAAACGGCAATGCTAACTGACGAAAATGCAACTGCGGTATAGCCAAAAACCCGCTTCCTGGAAAAACATGCGACTACCTCCGACATGACTCCCATTCCCGGGAGGATCATCACATAAACTGCGGGGTGCGAGTAGAACCAGAAGAGATGCTGAAACAGCAGCGGATCGCCGCCCTTAGTCGGATCGAAGATACCTACTCCGGCGACGCGCTCAAGCACGATGAGCACCATCGACATAGCGACGACTGGTGTTGCGAGAACAAAGATGATGGATGTTGCGTAATACGACCAGATAAATAACGGTAAGCGGAACCAAGTCATGCCAGGAGCGCGCATCCGATGAATGGTGACAATGAAGTTGAGGCCCGTTAAGATCGACGAAAAACCGGCGATAAAGATGCCCATCGCGGCACTGACAACGTTCGTGTTTAGGTAATGCGTGCTCAATGGCGTGGTAAACGTCCAGCCCGTGTCTACCCCGCCAAAAACCATCATGTACAACTCAAAACAGCCTCCTGTTACAAACAGGTACCAGCTTAGGAGATTGAGCTTCGGAAAGGCGACATCTCTGGCCCCGATCATAAGGGGTATAAGAAAATTCCCCAATACCGCTGGCGCTACCGGCACGAGGAAGAAGAAGACCATGATGATTCCGTGAATGGAGAACATCTTGTTGTATGTATCAGCCGCCATAAGTTCGCCGCCAGGTGTCAGCAAATTCAGTCGGATCAATGACGCGGCAAGGCCACCAATGATGAAAAAGAAGCCGGTGGCGGCCATATAGAGCAGGGCAATCCGTTTGTGGTCCTGAGTAAGCAACCATGACTTGATGCCATATTCGCTATTCAGATAAGTTTTCTCCGGAAAGACCGGAAGCATTGTGGTTGTCGTGGCCATCGCGTCCTCATCCTTTCTGTGGGAGCGTTCAGATTCGTAGCGCCATGCTCAATTGCTCTCAGCCTGCAATCGTTGAATCGTCAGTCGCGATGGAAGCCCTCAGGCGCTAGAGGATGCAACCTTGCGAATCCGGATTCGAAAGAGGCTGGGTCCGCGCTCGGTATATTCCCACAAAGCCTGTCCCGGCCGTGTCATCTCAAACTGCCGGTTCAATGGAACCGGATCGTGGTCGTTGAGTAGCCTTAATGATGCGCCTGGAGCCAACGCATCGAATTTGGCAAAGATCAGAGGATGCCGTTGCGGACGAGGAACTTCGCGAAGGTCAAGCTCTTCTGAAAGCTCGTCCGGGAACTTGTCTGGCGTCTTGGCGCCAGCAGCCAGGACGAGAAGCACGGAGTCTTCATGCGCATGGACCCTATGCTTTGCTCCGGCGATAATGCTCACCACTTCATTTGACTGCAATTCACAAGGATTTTCTCCCTCGAAGAAGCTAACGTGCCCCCGTATCGCGTAGACTGTCACTCTGCTTGGGGCTGAATGTTCCGGAATCATTTGGCCGGCGAGCATACTGATAAGGACCATCCGGCAATCTGGCTCGTTGATCAGAACCGCAGGATTGAAGCGATCGCTATTGAATTCAACCATGTCGTTGAGCGCATACCTCTGCATTGTGACTGCACCCCTCTCGATGCTCCGCGCATATTGTTGTCAAAGGTATGCTCTGCGAGTATGCGACGCTATGACTGAAGTCGTAAGGAGGCAGCCATGGAACCGACGGGCAGAAAGATCGCGGCTCTTCGCAAGACCAAACTTTTCGGATCTCTCGATGAAGAAGGGCTATCGTGGCTTGCAGCGCGAGCTGAAAAGCAACATTTCACTTCGGGGGAAATGCTATTTTTCTCCGGAGAGCCAGCGGCTGGCCTGTTTGTGATAGTGGATGGCACGATACGGGCATTTCAGCAGAACAGCGAGGGACGTGAACAGGTGATGCACATAGATACTGCCGGCGCAACTCTCGGTGACGTCCCTGTTTTCGACGACGGCCCCTATCCTGCGTCCGCGGTCGTGCAGGTCGATTGCGAGGTGCTTTTTCTTGGCAAGACCGTAATCCACCAGTTTTGCCTTGAGAACCCAAAGTTTGCGCTCATAGCCCTAAAACTGATGGCCGAACGCGTGAGAAGGCACGCGCAATTAGTCGACATCCTCTCATTTCATGAAGTGGGCCAACGGCTCGCAATTTTATTATTAGCCGAAGCGAAGGAAGCTGACGCCGAGAATAAGGAATGCGTTTCGTTTCGCCTTGCTCTGTCGAATCATGAGATTGCGACCCGTATCGGCTCGGTGCGAGATGTTGTTTCACGCGCCCTTACTCGGCTTCAGCAGTTAGGGTTGGTCACGGTCAAAGCGCGGTTGGTCACAATCCTAAGTTTGCGCGCTCTAAAGACGTATGCCGAATCCCACCAGAACAGGCGGTGAAGAACGCATGTGATCTTGTACGCGTGCAATCAATAGAACCCTATGAAATGCGTTAGGAGGTCGTTGTACAGCCCACGCGCGATTGCTCGAAATTAGCAGACAAATTCACCGAGCGCTCCTTCCTTCCGTGTCCGTTCTGCGGGTTGTGCGTATGGATATAATGCTCGGAAAGAGGTATTATTATCCGAGGAATCTAACCGTGTTCCTGTCAACTCAAACCTCCGCCGCCGAACGAACCCCGACATTTTCAGAGCCAATGGCGGCGTGTTCAAGACACGCGGCCTTCGCAATCACGTCAGGTTTCGGGCCAACCTTCGCTGCGCATGGGGAAATGCATCCTCCAAGAGTGCATTAAGCCCACCTCTGATCTCGGGTCAGGCCATCCGCAGGTCCTTCTCTTCAACCAGACTCTGAAGCAGCCAAGCCACCTCTCCACGCGCCTTGCTGCAAATCTCAGTGTATGAGTGGTAGCGTATATCCCTTCCTGGGTTTGCGCGTAAAGCGGGATCTATTGATCCACCTACCAGCATGATGCTCATTGGATTTAGCTTTACTGACAATTCGTCTCGATATTTCTGAGCTTGATTTTCGTCGTCACGATCAATTTGCTTATCCGGTCTTTTCAACTCGATCATGAGATAGCGTCCATCCAAAGCTGCTAATAGTAAGAGGTCCGGCCGCCGTGTCGCGTTGACGCCTCCGTATTTTTCACCAGTGTATTGCTCTACAACCTTCTTCATCGTTCGATTGGAAGACATGAGAGCGTGTTCTGAACCGAGTATCCAAAGGTTGTATTCGAGGACTTGATGCACTTGCTTTTCAAGTGTGTTCGCGTTGCCAATCAGCTTGTCGAAAGATTCCAATACATCAAGACGGCTCTTCGCTTGCTTTCCCACGAGGACAATTTCCAATAGCCCGAATGCAGTCAGCGCATCTGCGAAAATTTGCACGTCAGCGTGTTCCGAGGCATGTATTGCTTTCACAATCTCCCAGTACTCGTCTCGTTCGAGTGCATCAAGCAAAACGGACACTACAGCCTGTATCCGGTCTTCGCTGTCCCCGTAAAACTTAGTGATGACGCGCTCCAAGGCCGCCTGAGCATACGCTTTCTTATGCTCAGGCAATTTGCTCAAACGAGCATCGATCTGTTGCTTTATTCGCGCGTGCAGGAGGCTAAACTCCCGCTTGAACGCCTTTTCAAGTTCTGTCCGAACGATTCCTTGAACGTATTGCTCCAGTTCCTGAAACGCGAGGCTGTTTTCAATCACGTAGCCCCAATCTGCAGTGACATCGTCCGACAAACCATCTGCCTCGATCTCTCCGTAGACTCTTTTCAACAACTCCTGGGGTATATCCGCCTGTTTGTCCAAGCCAAAGAAGCTAGGCTCGCCCACGGGCTTTCCATTCACCTTGACAACGATGCCGCTGTCTTTCATCCGTTCTTTGCCGTCGGAAAGAGTAAACGACAATTTGACATGGCCAAGGCTTGGAAGAGGCTCATCGAACGTGTGGTATTCGCCTGGTATGTCTTGCAGTGTTGCTCTTTGACCGTTCACTAGAAGAGTGAAGTCGACGGTGCGACCGTAGTCCGATAAGAGGATTCTTCGTAACTTGTCCGCGTCTGGATGGGTAAGCCGGCGATTCAAATCGCGTAAGATAACGGTAGTTCCGTGCTCGGCTTCGGGGCACTCTTCTACAGTCAACGGAAACTTAATCCTTTCAAAATCAGATTGCGCCTCAAGCAGCTTTGTCCGGTCGAACAAAATTGTCGCTTGGCGCCCTCTTGCACGCGTCGTTAGCTCCATTTGTTCGGCAATCATCAGACCAGCGAATTTGCCGATTCCTTTCCGGCCTTTCACTCGCCGACGCTTGCCGAGCGTTAGATCACCTTTTGTGCTGCGTCGATCGCGGGCGACTTTGAGATATTCCTTTTTCAATTCCTCAACAGTCATCCCGAAACCATCATCCGCAATGACGATGGAGTCCGATGTCATTCCATCAGGCAGTGCTATATCGACATGCTGTGCGTCTGCATCCCAAGCATTGTCAACCAACTCCTTGATCGCTTGTTCTGTCGATTTGTAGGAGCTACCAAGGAGTGTAGCGAGCTTGGGGTCTACGCCGAAGCTTAGGGCTTCCGTCATTTAGGATTCCTCTGCGGTCAGTGCATTGATTCTAAACAGGGATACTGTATTCGGCACGGCAAATTGAACTCTTTCGGATCCGAGCGTTCGATGGCTATCCCGAGGGTATGGGCAAGCCGACTTGCCCCGTTTTCCTCTACGCTCTCCGCCTACGCTATGAGCCCGGACCGAAAGCCTGGACCGTGGCGCGTGCCACCCCTGTGCTCCTTCGCCTATGCACGTTCAGTGGTCGAAGGGGTATGGATATAACTCTCGGAAAAAGCTACTATTATCCGAGGAATCTAACCCTGCCTCTTTCAACTCCAACCTCCGCCGCCGAGCGAGCTCTGAGCATTTTCAGAGCGAACGGCGGTGTGCTCAAAACGCAGAGGGCAATGAAGCTGGGGATACATTCGAGGACGCTCTATGCGCTTCGAGACGATGGACTCCTGGAGCGGCTGGATCGCGGCCTCTACCGGGTTGCCGAGGGAAAGCCGCTTGCTAACCCAGATTTCGTAACGGTGGCACTCAAAGTTCCCAAGGGTGTCATTTGCCTCATCTCAGCACTCGCCTTCCATCGCATGACGGCGCAGATCCCGCACGCCGTCTACCTGGCGATCGCGGCCAACGATCAGGTCCCGGCTCTTCGCTATCCTCCACTCCGTCTGTTCTGGTATTCCGAAGGCGCTTTCGAGGATGGGGTGACAACGGTTGATATGGATGGCATCAATGTCCGCATCTACTCGGCGGAGAGGACTCTGGCGGATTGCTTCAAGTACCGCAATAAGATCGGAATTGACGTATGTGTGGAGGCGCTGAACCTGTACCGCCGTCGCGGGCGGATGAAGCTCGACAGGCTGGAGCACTATGCGAGGCTGTGCCGCGTGGAACGGGTGATGAGGCCGTACATGGAGGCCATTCTGTGACCGTTGACGTTGTGAAGAATATGGGCGCATCCGTACGGCAGCGCCTACTCAATCATGCAAAGGCAAGTGACAGACCCTTTGCAGAGGTGTTGCAGTATTACGCGATGGAGCGTTTTCTCTATCGCCTCTCTGTGTCTGCCCATGTGGAGAGCTTCACATTGAAGAGCGCCTTGTTGCTGACAGCGTGGCAGGCTCCTATCTCACGACCGACGATGGACATTGATCTACTGGGTCGCGCCGACAATGCCGTGGATACGATAGTCACGGTCATGCGCGAGATATCCCAACTGGTCGTCCCAGATGACGGGATCTCTTTCGACTCGGCATCCTTCGCAGGTGAGGCTATTCGGGAAGATGCCGACTACGCCGGCGTTCGCACTGTCTTTGTCGGACGAGTAGACAGCGCCCGTGTCCACATGCAGATCGACATAGGATTTGGAGACGTGATGACACCGGGGCCGGAGACGCTGACCTACCCCGCGCTGCTCGACTTTCCCGCGCCGGTACTCTCCGGCTACAGCCGAGAGACAGTGGTCGCCGAGAAGCTGCAGGCCCTCGTCCAACTCCGTATGTTGAATACGCGCATGAAGGACTACTTCGACCTTTGGTCGTTGACACGTCAGCCGGAGTTGAACAAGGAAGTCCTGGGTACAGCAATCAAGCGGACGTTTGCAAATCGTGGGGTGGAGATTGATACCACTCCCATCGGACTGTCACCGGTTTTTGGCGATGACCCCACCAAGCAGACGCAGTGGAGCGCATTTCTAACGCGGGCTAGGATCACCGAAGCGCCCAGCAGCCTCTCTGAGGTCGTCGAAGAACTGCACAAGTTTTTCGCGACGATTCTTTCTCAATTCTAGGAATCCGCTCTGCTATTCTCGAGGCTGATCTGCCATGAGGTGCTTTTCCGCAATACCCCAAGCGGTCCCGAAAAGTCCCGCGAAGTGCGCGGCAAATCAGAGGAGAAAAATAATATTTTCTTGTGTGGGGAATGTTGTGGGGAAGATCGCCTGTTGTTGGCATATCTTATTGATTCTTCAGAATCGGTGAATCCCTGGGGGGCAACCAACGCAACATATCTGTGCAGTGAATCGTGACAGAGAGCATGATGCCCATGCCTCCTCACTCTGCGTATCCGCTGCGCAGCGGGAAGACCACCTCAAAGATCGAACCTGCGCCGCGATTGCTCTGCGCTGCGATCGTCGCGCCATGCGTCTCGGCGATCTGCTTCGCAATTGCCAGACCGAGCCCCGTCCCATCCTGTTCGCTGCGCGAAGGGTCGGCCCGGAAGAACCGATCGAAGACGTGCGGCAAAAGGCCTACGGGAATGCCTGACCCGTTGTCTGAGACGCGCAGATGCCCACGCTGGCCGACCCGGTCTAGCCCAACCTCGATCGCTCCTTCTTGGCCGGTGTATTTGATGGCATTGTCGACCAGGATCCACACCAGCTGCCGAAGCAGCAGCGGGTCCCCCTGCAGTTCCAGGTCTACGTCCGCGATCTGTTCCGTCAGCCGCTGCTGTTTTTCCAGCGCCAGGACGCGCATGCGGCCAACCACGCTCTGCACGATCTCTGCCAGATAGACCGGCTCAAACGCCAGCGACGCGCGCCCTGCATCAAACCGCGCCAGAAGGAGCATGTCCTCCAGAAGCCGCAGGGCATGGTCCGTCTCATGGACGATATCGGCGAACGCCTGTTGCGCACCGGCATCCAGGCCTGGCGTATTCAGCGTGTACTCCGACGTCGCACGGATGAATGCAATGGGACTGCGCAGTTCATGCGATGCATCGGCTGTAAATCGCGTAATGCTCTTAATCGCCTCTTCCAGCCGATCCAGCATCTCGTTGCACGTCTCCGCCAGCCTCGCCAGCTCATCGCCACTCGGCGACACCGGGAGTCGCGCGGCGAGGTTCCCGATAGTGATGGAGCGGGCCGATTCCGTCAGATGTACGACCGGCATCAAGGCACGCCGGCTGACAAAGTACCCCGCCAGCGCGGATACCAGAAGCATCACGAGGATGGAGCGGATCAGGATCGAGGCCGGCCGGTCCAGGACGCTGGGATTGTCCGTAAGCCGCCGTGCAACAAAGATATAAACCGGAGTTCCATCCACGGAGGTTATGCGCCCGGAGACGTGATACAGCTGCCTGTTATACGTCGTCTGCCGGAGAAACTCGGACTTCCCGGCGGGCACAGACGGCCATGGAAATCTGGCGGCCGCAAGACTGTCTCGCGTCAGCACCCTCCCGTCGAGCGAATACGCCTGCAACACGCTTCCGTCTGAGTTCGGAATCAGAAGGCCGGACGGATTTTTTCGTGCGTATGCGTGCTTCACAACCTCCACCATGCGGTCGGCGCGCTCGTCGAGCTTCTGGTCCCTGCTCTCGCTGATTGACGAGTACACGGTAAACAAAAGCAACGCGCCAAATGCGATGAACCCGCAGAGGAAGATCGCGGAGAACCAGAGGGTCAGCCGCAGCGAGATGGAGAGGCCATGTTTCACGAGCGTAGATACCCGAATGTTCAACCGCGGAAGCGACCTTCCCGGCATGCTCCCGGCGGTCTTGCTTCCGTCTATGTTTCACACAGATCAAATGGATCATAGGGGGCTTTCGCGAATATTATGTAAAAACTCGGGCAGCGGTCTCTACGCCACAAAGCGTCGCTGCGGTCCGCAGGACAGGGCGTCCAATTAAAGAGCTTGTCGAGGATCTTTCATGATGAAGCTTTTAGGGATCGCCGCAGTGGGGCTGGCAGCGCAGCTTGCCCTCGGCCAGGGGACGCCGCAGGAGACGATCCGGTTGGGTTCGACGCTGGTGGTGGCCCCAACCCTGGTCGAGACGACATCCGGAGAGTTGGTGTCAAACCTGCAATCGGCGGATTTTCTCCTCACCGACAATGGAGTAGAGCAGAAGGTTACAGTCGAAGAGTCCGGCCGGCAGCCGGTCGCGGTGGTGGTTCTGCTGCAGATCGGCGGAGCCGCCAGGCGCCAGTTCCAGAACTACCGCGGCCTGGCCACGATGCTCGATTACGCTACTGCTGGATTTGCCAGGCAGGTGGCGATGGTGACCTTCGACAGCAGGCCGGAGGAGGCTTCAGACTTCACAGCCAACGTCGACGACCTGAAGCAGGACCTCACCCATCCCTCTGCCGGAGATGGCGGCGCCGCGATCCTCGATGCTGTGGACTACGGCATCGGGCTGCTCGATCACCAGCCGGCCGGCACGCGCAAAGTCCTCCTGCTGGTGAGCCAGACACATGACGACGGCAGTGAGGCCAAAGCCGAAGCAGTCATCCATCGATTGGGTGAAACCAACACGACGATCTATAGCCTCACCTTCTCGCCGGAGAAGGCCTGGCTGAAAGACCAGTTCACCAGGCCTGTGCAGCCGAATCCGCTGTACACGTTCTCTCCTGATTACCCGCCGCTGCTCAATACCTTCAATCTGGATGGCCCTGTGCGCATGGCACTGGGAGCAATGCGCACGAACGCCGCGGCGGAGGTCGCCACGCTGTCAGGCGGCGAATCGCTTCCCTTCACCAGCGGCGGAGACCTGGATCGCCAGCTTTCGCTTCTGGCGAACCAACTGCCCAACTACTACACGCTGACCTTCCGCCCCAGTTCGCAGCAGCCGGGACTGCATGCCCTCCATGTACAGGTGCTGCACCAGCCGGAGCCGGTAACAGTGAAAGCCCGGACAAGCTACTGGGCCACCG
Source organism: Acidobacteriaceae bacterium (assembly GCA_035550395.1). Classification (GTDB taxonomy): domain Bacteria; phylum Acidobacteriota; class Terriglobia; order Terriglobales; family Acidobacteriaceae; genus Edaphobacter. The sequence goes on along the minus strand of DASZPF010000039.1, from coordinate 102,316 downwards.
GGCCAAAGTAACTTCCTCGCAACTATGGCAGCGGCAGCAGACCTTCGTAGCGGACATGCCAGTCCTTTGGGAAGCCTGGAGCATGGCCAGTCGAGCCGTCCCAGCCCGTAGCCATCATGGCAACCGCGGAGAGCCAGCCGCCATTCGCAGGCATGTACATCGGCGTCTGGTCCGGGCGGCGGACAGTATAGCCGGACACGCGAAACGGGTTCTGGCCCTGGTCGTACGATGTGACGAGCAAGGAAACAGCCAGGTCTGGCTCGCCCAGCCGCGCCGCGCACATCGCAACCATCGCCGTTCCCCATGTAACGCTGGACTGCGGCCCCCTAGCATGCGCGACGCGATACAGCGTATTGCGCATGGCGTCCTGGTCCACTCCATCGCCGGGCAGCACGCCGTCCATAAAGGTGGTCATCGTGGATGGAGAATTCTCCACGGGTAGCTCCATCGCGGGATAAATGCCGTTGCGCACCGTCGGCTTGGCAAGGTGGTCAATCACGTCCTGCCAGTGTGCATCGGGCGCCAGGCCGAGGCGCGTACGCCACTGCTGTGCAACCTCGAGCGCCCAGTGCCAGTAGGAGAGCTCCATCGTCGGGTTCAGATTGTGCGCCAGGTCCGTATGCTTCTCGTCGGCGGAGTTGATCCCCGGCCCCAGAACATACTCATGCCGCGTCGCGTCGTAATCGACAAACGTGGACATGTAGTCCGCCGTGGCAAAGACGATGTCCTTGTACCGGTCGAGTGTCGCGCGGTCCTTCTGTGCCCGATACACAAGCTCCGCGAGATAGATGGGATGCGGCTGCTGCCAGACCAGAGTCGGCCCTACGCCCGAGGGGCTCTCGACGCCGGAGGGGTCCGTCATCTTCGACCACTTGACGCCCTTCGCCCCTTCCAGCCGCGCCATCTTCTCCCCCGCCGGCATCAGCTGGTGAAGATGGTCGAGGCTCTTCTCCAGGATGTCGGCATGTCCCCACAGCGCCCAGTGCGCGGAGTGCCACCAGTACATCTCCATGTGGAACTTGCCGTACCACGAGTTGACCGCGAGGCCGGTCTCCTGCGGCGGAAACGAACCGGCGTCATGCACCGCCATGATGTACTGCGAGAGCACGATGCGCCGCTCCAGCTCTGCGGCGCGCGGGTCGGCGGTGCCGGAGAAGTCAACTACGCCCCCAGTCATCCAGTAGTGCTTCCAGTGCGCGCGCGAGGCAGCTTCGACTGCGGCGACGGAATCTGCCGGCGCGGTGACGGCGTCCGGCGAGAACCACGCCGTGAGTTCCAGAGAACTGCCATGGCCGGAGAGCAAGTACTCATGCGGTGCCGTCTCCGTCAGTGCAGCGGCGGGCGACCAGCGGGCGCGCACCGTGTAGTGCGTCGCATCGAGCGTGCGGGCGAAGTCTGCACCGCTGGGTCCGCGGCGCGTAAGGATCGTAGTGTGCGCCTCGGGCTTCGTCCAATCCTGGTACTCGGGACCGAAGGAGTCCAGCGCATAGGGAAATGCAATCCGGACTTTCAGCCTCCCTGCAGCGATCAGCGGTGACTCAATGCGCACCGCAACCTCGTCGCGTCCGGGAGCTGCGACTGTCTCCACATGGACGGGCTGGCCATCCACAGTGAAGGAGCTTGTAAGGATGCCGCCCCAGAGGTCCAGCCGCTCGTCGATATTGGCCAGGTCGGTGATCGTGACCTTCGTGCCGTCGGCGTGCGTCATCTCCAGGCCGACGCGGCCCAGGCCGAAGCGCTGCGGGTTGGAGCGCAGGTACGCGGCATCGGGCGTGGGATGGCTGGTGCTGGCATCGGGAAAGACGAACTGCCGCCCGTACTTCGGGATCAACGTCATCTTGAACTTGTCCAGCGAATACCCGTTGGGGTTGGGAAAGCGGTGCCACCCCCACGTGCTCAGAATGCCGATAGGCATCGTCTTCTCGTAGTAGCCGGGAAAGCTCTGCAAGCCGGTCACGTCTGCATTAAACGCGAACTCACCGTTACCCACAGCCATCACGCCATTGGGATCGATCGTGTGGACCTCGATATTGTGCCGCATCACCAGCGCGTGACGATCGATGGGTGCCTGCTGCTGGGCAGCGGCGATGGACACAGCACACGCGCAGAGAAGCGCCGCCGGAAGAAGACGAGAGATTGGCATCATGGTTCCTTGTACGAATGAGGTCGCAGAAAAGTGTAGTTCAGCGAGGACTGGCCGGTATATTACCGCTCAGCTGATTACCCGGAAGCGTGGGAGCCGGGCTGTTTTGCGATCGAAAGACAGTGTGACAGAACAGCCCGCCCATGTGCTGAGTGAACCGATAAGGGCGTCTTCGAATTCTCCCAGGCCTCGCTTCAGAGCGTAGGCGGCCTCAAAAACTTGTTGCTCATTCTGAATCTCCAGCGTGTCAGCGGCCAGAAGCTGCTCGATCACGGCGGCAATCTGAACTGAACTTTGCTTTAGAAGGCTACGCAGCACCCAGACAATCTCAAGAATAGTTACAAGACTGATAAATCCCGGGTTCTGCTCGCTGAGCTGGCCATCCATGATTCGATTCGCATGTCGCGACTGAGCAGGATCGTCCTGCAGCAGATAACGCAGAACTACATTTGTATCGAGGCCAATCATGCTTCCTACCGTCTTGCCACACGCGATTCCATCGCGGCGTTCATTTCTTCCGTGGAGAAAGCCTTGCGTGGCTTGCGGATGGCCCCTTTGAGCCTCGCAGTTGCAATCTTAGGAAGGATCACCACAGCGCCGTCCGGTTGGAGAAAGAACTTGAAGCGGTCGCCAGGACCTAGGTTTAAATACTTCCGCACCGCTTTCGGGATTGTCGCTTGATTCTTGCTGCTCAGGGTTGCTTCCATGCGGTTTCGTCTCCTGATCTCGCTTTACATTATAGCAAATGTAAAGGTCCAGGCTCAAAGACCGCTCACACCTTCAGAAAAATCTTCTTGCGCCACAGCACCCAGTTGGGCAGGAAGCAGAGGGCCGTGAAGGCGATGGCAAAGGCCAGCGAGGTGACGTTCGTAGAGTCGTGCCGCGCGAAGATATAGCGGTAGCTCCACAGCCATGCCGTGATGCGCATGGCGGGATTGGCAGGATTGACAAGCGCACCAGCCGCCACCTTGATCCAGAGCATCACCTCGACGACAAAGTTCGAGATCACGAAGGCTGCTATGGCATTCGAGCCGAAGACCAGCCACGGCCAGAGCAGCCGCTTCCCTGCTCTTGTCTCGTTCGCTCCGCGGATATCGATGAGCCAGTAGAAGAGCGCCAGCAGCAGCAGCGATAGCCCTGCCGAGAAGAGAACATAGGAGCTCGTCCAGAGGTTCTTGTTAAGCGGAAAGGTGCGGCTCCATGCCAGGCCCAGCGCGGCGAAGAGCACGCCATAACGCACAAAGAGGAGAGCCTTCGCATTGCGCGAGAGCTTGTCCGAGATAAGGAAGACGCCGGTGATGGCGCCGAGCAGCGTAGTAGCAATGGCAGGCAGTGTGGAGAGCAGGCCCTCAGGGTCGCGGTCGCCGTTGTAGAGCAGGCCCGTGTGCAGCCAGCGATGCGTGAACGCATTGAAGCCGCGGTCGAGCCATGCGGCGAGGTTGGCATGGGGATCGAGGAACGGCACATCGCGGCCCGGAATGCCATATCCGGGCACGGGCACAAACCGCATCAACGCCCAGTAGCCGATAAGGAGCGCTGCCGTGATTCCTGTAAGCAGAACCACGCGGCGGCGCGACCTCCACACCGCCAGGCAGATCAGCCCGGCGACAAGATAGCAGGCGGCAATCCGCGTCAGCACGCCAAAGATGCGCAGGTGCGTCCAGTGGAAGTGCGGAAACGCCGTAAGAAACATCTTGATGGCGAAGATCGTCGCAGCGCGGCGAAAGATGTGGCCGATCAGCGTTCCGCGGCAGTTGCCGCGCGCCATCCGTGACTGCGTCGAGAAGACGATGGACGCTCCGACGAGAAAAAGAAAGCTGGGAAAGACGAAGTCCGTCAGGGTAAAGCCATTCCATGCGGCATGGTCCAGCTGCGAGTAGACATGGCCCCAGTCGCCGGGATCGTTGACCAGAATCATCAGCGCAATGGTGAGTCCGCGCAGCACGTCGATCGACAAAATGCGGGTGGACGGCACGCGCGGCGCTGTAGCGGCAACGGCTGCGGCGGGTGTGGCGGCGGATGCCATGTGTGATTCATCATCGCGCACCGGCATGGAGTTTGGGAACCTTTGGGCGCGCGCGGTGTCTATTCAGGCAGGACGCATCCCCTCGCAGATGCGCACCGGCGGCCTGAAAACAAGGTCGCAACCGTGGAACGAAACGGAGGTGCCTTATGTTCGAGGGAAGCTTGGTGGAGTCGCGCGGACTCGTCGTGTCGCGGTCACAGCGGTGGTCGACGCTGGGATCGGCGGCCTTGCAACTGCTGCTGGCGGCGTTGATCGTCGCCATTCCGATGCTGCGGCCGCAGACGATGAAGATCTTTACCTCGCCGCCCCAGCTCACCGCGCCTTTGATGCGCACACCGCCTCCACAGCAGCCGGTCCATGTCGTCACATCGTCGGCCCCATCTTCCGGACCGGGCGCGCCCTCCCAGCCGGCGCAGATGCCCTCCGGCATACGGCACTTCTCACTCCAACCAGGAATGCCCGGCGACGATCTGCCGCCCGGCCCAATCGGATCCATCGTGATGGATGGCGGCCCAAATCCCATGGCCTCGCTTGGCCCCGCGGGAAGCAGCCCCGCCATTACGGTGACGCACCCGGAGCATCGTGGGCCGGTCTCAGTCTCCGGCGGGGTGACCACTGGCATGCTGCTGGCGCCGATCCGCCCGGTATATCCGCCGATTGCGAGAGCTGCGGGCATACAGGGCACCGTGGTGATCTCTGCGATCATCTCGAAAGCCGGGGCCATCGAGAGCGCGCATGCCGTCAGCGGCCCCGCAATGTTGCGGCAGGCAGCCCTCGATGCGGTGGTCAGGGCACACTATCGACCGTACCTGCTCAGCGGCCAGCCCGTAGAGGTCGAAACGACGGTGACCGTCATGTTCACTCTCGGCCAATAGGCCCGCCGAAGGGCGCGGGCGTTACTTGCCTGCACCCTTCGCGATCAGCCCTGTGGTCGAGAATCCCTCTACCGTGGGCACGATCTTCACCTGGCCGCCCCAGGACATCACTTCCTTCGCGCCCACCACCGTATCCACATCGTAATCGCCACCCTTCACGATCACGTCCGGCCGCGAGGCCACGATCAGATCCAGCGGCGTTGCCTCACCAAAGACGACCACAGCATCCACCGCTGCCAGTGCCGCCAGCACCCGTGCGCGCTCCCGCTCTTTGACGATCGGCCGCGTGGGCCCTTTCAGGCCGCTCACCGAAGCATCGCTGTTAATGGCCACGATCAGCCGGTCGCCGAAGCGCCGCGCCTGTTCCAGCACTGTGATGTGCCCGATGTGCAGCAGATCGAAGCAGCCGTTGGTGAAGACGATGCGCTCTCCGCCGGCCCGCCACAGCGAGGCGCGCTGCACCAGTTCTTCGCGCGTCACCACCTTGTCCTCGGCGTGCAGCGCGATCTCCGGCATCAGCGCCGCCAGCAGCTCATGCTTCTCTACCGGCACCGTGCCCACCTTGCCCACGACGATCCCCGCGGCGACGTTCGCCAGCTCCACACCCGTCTCCGGCCTCAGTCCGGAAGCCAGGCTCAACGCCAGCGTTGCGATCACCGTATCGCCCGCGCCTGAAACATCGAACACCTGCCGCGCCACCGCGGGGGCCAGTTTGCGGTTGCCCGGGCGCAGCAGCGCAATTCCCTTTTCCCCCAGAGTCGCCGTCAGAAATTCGAGGTCGAACTGCCGGACCATCTCCTCCGCCGCGTTCAGCAGCGCATCCAGCTCGCGCGCCTCCTGCCCCGTCGCCGCGGCAAGCTCACCCAGGTTGGGGCAGATGGTTGTCGCTCCGCGATACCGCGTAAAGTCGGCGCTCTTGGGATCGACCAGCACCGGAATGCCCTTTGCTCTGGCAGCGCCGATAACGGCCTGGCACACCTCCGGCGTCAGCACGCCCTTCGCATAGTCCGAAAGCACGATCGCATCGCAGCCTGCCATCCGCTCCAGCACCCGTGCGGCCAGGCGCTCGCAGTCGCCTGCGGTGCGCGCCCCGGGGCGCTCGCTGTCCAGCCGCAGCATCTGCTGCCGCCCGCCCAGGATACGGAGCTTTGTGATCGTCGGAAAGCCCTCACACTTCACGAAGCCCGGCGTTACGCCATTTGCGCGCAGGCACTCTGCCAGCAGCCGCTCATCGTCGTCCCCGCCGGCAAAGCCGATCACCTCGGCCTGTGCGCCCAGTTTTACGATGTTCATCGCGACGTTCGCCGCGCCGCCGGGCTGGTGGCTCTGGTGAGTTGCACGAACGACCGGGACAGGGGCCTCCGGCGAGATGCGCCCCACCTCGCCCCATATATATCGGTCGAGCATCACGTCGCCCACCACCAGCAGACGCTTGGTTCTCCACCGCTCCTCGATCTCGCCGATCGCCTCGTGCAGTTGCTCGATCACTCGGTCCCTCCGTCAGTTACACCGCGCTGTCTCACCGCCGCGCCAACGTTCTCCGCGGAAACCTGTTGCTATCATAGCTGCGTGGCCGAATCCACAAGCCTGCCGGGAATCCCCGCAACCACTCCACTGCGTACCATCTTCCTTGACCGCGACGGGGTCCTGAATCGTAAGCCCCCGGAGGGCGAGTACGTCTCGGAATGGGGCCGGTTCCATCTGCTTCCCGGTGCGGCCGAAGCTGTGGCCCGCCTGAATCGCGCCGGCCTGCGCGTTCTTGTCGTCTCCAACCAGCGCGGCGTCGCCCTCGGCCTCTACACCTCGCAGGATGTGGACGCAATTCACGCCGGCCTGCAGCAGATACTCGCCGCATATGACGCGCATATCGATGCCTTCTACTTCTGCCCGCACAATAAAGATCAGTGCGACTGCCGCAAGCCCGGTCCAGGCCTCTACCATCAGGCCCAGGCACAGTTCCCGGACATCGCCTCCGAAACCAGCATTATGATCGGCGACTCCTGGTCCGATATCGAATTCGGTCACCGTCTAGGCATACGCACGATGTTCATCGATGGTGACCCCGCGCATCAGAAGCCAGGCGCGGATCGTGCGCGCGGCCTTGCGGATCGGTCCTTCGCCTCACTCGCCGAAGCGGTAGACGAACTCCTCCGCTAGTCCTGCATCGCCTTCAGCGTCGCCAATGTCTCCGCGACGCCATCCTCCAGCGATGTCATCTCCAGGTCGCAGCCCAGCTCACGCAGGCCGGCCAGGTCGGCTTCGGTAAAGTGCTGGTATCGGCCTTCGAGGTCCGAGGGAAACGGCATATACTCCGTCTTCACCGGGCCCAGGACCGCGCTCAACGACCTCACCACATCGTTGAAGCTCCGGCTCTTGCCTGAGCCTGCGTTGACGACGCCGCGATAGGTCTTCCGCTCTTCACCCGCCTTTGGCGCGTAGGGTCCAAGGCCGGCGAAGAACAGGTTCAGCCGTGCCAGGTCGCGCACATAGACGAAATCGCGGCGCTGCTCGCCATTCGCGTATCCGCCGGTGCCTTCAAACAAACGCACCTTGCCGGTCTCGCGGATCTGCTTGCCGAAGTGGTGGATCACCGACGCCATGCGGCCCTTGTGCGCCTCGCGTGGGCCGTAGACGTTGAAGTAGCGCAGCCCCACCGCCGTCGTCGGAATCGCATCCAGCTCCAGCTGATGCCGAAAATAATGGTCGAACGCCAGCTTGGAGAAGCCGTAGACATTCAGTGGCCGCTCGTTTTCCAGTGTCGGGGTAAAGTGCCCTGGGCCGGAAAGCCCGTAGACCGCTGCCGTCGACGCAAACACCAGCGGCGCGCCCTCGCGGATCGCAAACCCCAGCACCTCTTTGGAGTAGCTGAAGTTGTTGTCCATCATGTACACGCCGTCGTCTTCCAGCGTGTTGGAACAGGCGCCCTGGTGAAGCACCGCTTCGACGCGTCCCGTGCCGAGCGCATGCTCGCCGATCGCGCGGCGGAACTCGCGCTTATCCATGTAGTCCGTATACCGCGCGCCGTGCAGGTTTTCGAACTTCTTGGCGTTCGCCAGATTATCTACCACCAGGATGTCGGTCAGTCCGTGCGCGTTCAGCTCATGCACGATATTGCTGCCGATAAACCCCGCTCCGCCCGTCACAATCAGCATTCGCCAGTAGGTCCCTTCCTCTTCCTCTCTTAGGATGCTCGCTCTCTTGCACTGGCAAGCAGCCGCATCACCGCAAGCTCAACTTCCTCTACTTTGACAGAGCGGATGCACTTCTTCTGCATTTCGATGCAGGTCTCCAGTCCACATCCCGCACATTCAGGCCTGTGGTGGATCACTTCGTTCCTGTTGCCCGGCGGGAACCACACGCCCGGCAGGCCTCGCGCGCCGAACACGCAGACGCACGATACCCCCATGCTGGCCGCCAGATGCTTGGGACCGGAATCCGGCCCCAGAAACAGCGTCCCATGTGCAAACATCCCCGCCGATTGCCGGGGACTCAGTTTTCCCGCCAGATTCACCTTTGGCCCGCCCCAGCCGGAGCCCACCGTCTCACAGTAGGCAAAGTCCTCCTGCGCACCCGCGAACGCCAGCCCGTACTCCGGATACCGCTTCCAGAGCCGGCTCATCAGCTCGCGCCAGTTCTCCGGCTCCCAGTCATTGGACTGCATCTTGCAGCCGGGAGCGCATACCAGCAGCGGCTTGCCCAGCAACGGCCCAAGAGACTGGGCCCCGGCCTTGCGCTCTGCGGCATTCAGCCTCAGGTCCCAGTTCCTCAGGTCCTCCGGATGCGCCTCGCCCAGCTCGGCAATATTTCGCGCCAGCCTGGCTGCCTCCGACTCATACATGCCTGTTGCCGGATCCAGCCGGTACTCTTCCGTATCCGCCTCCGGCAGCCCCACAATGCGCCGCACCCCGGCCAGTTGGAAGAAGCTCTTATCGCGCTTCACCGCCTCCGGCGTCCGCAGAGGCATCATGTACACCAGCAGGTCCGGTCTGTACTGCCGGATGCTCCACGCCAGTCGCAGCAGTTCCCCGGGACTGCGGGTGCCCGCGGTATACCGCATATAGTCGTGCACCAGTCCCGAGTCTCCCAGGACAGCTGCGGCAGGTGCGGCCTTGGCATGGACAGGGAAATTCGTCAGCAGGCGGCGTTCGGCCTCTGGAAACAACCGCTCGATCAGGTGGAGACAAGGCAGCGACACCACGGTGTCTCCCAAACTGCCAAGGCGATAGATCAGGACTCTGCGAATCGCGTGTTCAGCTGGCAATCTGCTCCTCCTTCCAACACTCAGCCTCCTGGACGGAGCTACATTTTCTGCGTCTGCCCCTCCTCCACTCGGAGCACTCCGCGACACGGCAGCGGGCCGCCGTCCCTTTATGATTCGTGAGGACTCTGCTGTATCGATAGTACCCGGAAATGCCTGTGGATGCCCTCCCGCGCGCCTCCCGCGAACCCGCTGGAGTCACGCCTCTTCCTGCTGTTAGAGTGGGTCTCGATCGATCCGACTTGCTCAACATGCTGGATGCCTCCTTTATCGCTCGCCTTCAGGACCAGGCCACTCTCGATTGGCACGGAGAACCGCCGTATTCGGCTCTGGACGGCCTCGTCCAGCTTGCCGCCGACGACCTCAGCCCGCTCGATCCGCTGGTTCCTCTCATCCTCAACCACCACCACTCCAACTTCGATCTCTGGCACGAAGAAGATAAAGCGCGTGAACCCGACGTCTCCGATGAGCACATCGCTGCCGTCAAGCATGCTATCGATGCCCTCAACCAGCGCCGGAACGATCTCGTCGAGGCTATCGACCGCATGCTGCTGGAAAACGCCGGCACCCAGAATCCGTCCGCTCCGCTCAACTCGGAATCCCCTGGCCTGATGATCGACCGCCTTTCTGTGCTGGCGCTCAAGCTCTACCACACCGCGGAGGAGGCCCATCGCGCCTCCGCAACCGAATCCCATCGTGAAAAAAACCGCGCCAGACTCGCTCTTCTGGAGGAGCAGCGCTCCGATCTCGCCGCCTGCCTGGACGCGCTGTGGACCGAGGTCCGGAATGGCACGCGCCGCTTTAAGCTCTACCGGCAGATGAAGATGTACAACGACCCAGAGCTTAATCCGGCCATCTATACTCACTCCACCCCCCGGAAGTTGAGTTGACCTTCTCGCCAACTCTGCGTATAAAACCGGAATCGAGATCAGCAGAAGGATTTGGTACTTTGACACACTTCGTCTCAAGCGAAAGATGTCCCCGCGAGCGCACGGTTAACACCGGAAGGCCTCACCATTGAGCCCGGTCGCCACCCGCCCCGCTCCCATATCCCTCTCAATGACAGGAACCGCAACGATGAAGACCGCCGCCGCTACCGCAAAACGCCCGCGCACGCTCGCAGGAGCGCCGCCCGCCGATGCCGCCCGCGTCCAGACCATCACCCAGTACGAAGCCGCTCTCCGTCTGCTTCAGGAGGGCAAATATGAGAAGGCGCATACCGCCTTCAACCAGCTGCTTGCCGCGGCGCCCTCAGACCTCGCCGAACGCATCCGCATGTATATCGCCGCCTGCCTCCAGCAGATGGCCTCCAGGACTGGCGGCGGCCCCAAGTTCGCCTCCAATGAGGAGCATTACGACTATGCTGTCTCCCTCCTCAACGAGGGCCAGTATGAGGATGCCCGCACGGAGCTGCGCCAGATCATCACCCGCAACGCCGGCGCTGACTACGCCTTCTACGGCCTGGCCATCCTCGCCAGCATGACCGGCGACGCGCACGCCTGCCTCGAGCACCTTACCGAAGCCATCCGCCTGAACCCGCAGAACCGCATTCAGGCCCGTGCCGACTCCGACTTCCAGGACATGGCCGACGATCCCCGCTTCACCGAGCTCCTCTACCCCGAGATATAGCGCGGGACCGCCCTCACGCCATTTACACTGGCCGGAGTGTCCTCCCCGGCCCAATCCGGCCTTCAGGCCTTCCGGACTCTGCGCGTCGTCGCCATCGGCGGGGGCACCGGTCTCTCTACTCTCCTCCGTGGACTCAAGCGCTACGTCCCGGCGCCCGCGGGCTCACGCCGGGCCACCGATGCCGCCGGCCGGCTCTCCCCGGAGCAGAACCGCCGTGCCGAGTCGTTCCTCCCGCCGCATCCCTGCCTCATCCGGGATCTCGCCGCCATCGTCACCGTAACCGATGATGGAGGTTCCTCCGGCCGTCTTCGCGAGGACCTCAACATCCTCCCGCCCGGCGACGTCCGCAACTGCATGGTCGCTCTGTCCGAGGATGAGCACCTCCTTGCCCGTCTCTTCCAGTACCGCTTCCACCAGGGCGATCTCGAAGGCCATTCCTTCGGCAACCTCTTTGTCGCAGCCCTCTCGGGCATCACCGGCGACTTCGCCCAGGCCGTGCAGGTCTCATCGCAGATTCTCGCCACCCGCGGCCGCATCTATCCCGCCACCAACTCCAATGTCACATTGGCCGCGCAGATGGATGAGGGCTCTATCGTCCTGGGCGAGACTGCCATCACAGCGAGCCCCCACCGCATCGTCGAGCTCCGCCTGGAGCCGGCCACTGCCAGGCCGCTGCCCGCCGCGCTGGAGGCGATCGCCAATGCGGACCTCATCACCATCGGCCCGGGCTCGCTCTACACCTCGCTCATCACGAACCTGCTCGTCCGCGGCATTCCGGAGGCCATCGCCGCCTCCCATGCAACGCGCGTCTACGTTGCCAATCTGATGACCCAGGCCAACGAGTCCCTTGGCCTGTCCCACTCCCAGCACATCGAGCGCATCCTGTGCCACTGCGTCCCCAACTGCGGATCGCGGCCGCGCGACCTCTCGGCCCTTCCCCGCATCTTCGACTACGCTCTGATCAACACGACGCCCATCTCGCCCAATCTCCTCGCCCGCTATGCAAAAGAAGGGCAGACGCCCATTGAGGCGGACCTCGACCGCATCCGCGCGCTCGGTGTCGAGCCCATCACCGGCAGCTTCGCCCACGAGGGCAACGTCCTGCGCCATGACTATGACCGTGTCGCCGAGGCCCTGATGCAGCTTGCCCTGGCGCGCGATCCCATCGGCCCTTCGCCCGCCTGAGGGTCTACCGGCCTACCGCCTCGCGCTCCTCGCGGACACCCACCTGGTCGTCGAAGGCGCAGTCTCCCTTGGCAATCGAAGCGGCGGACGCATGCCCGTCCCCGTCCGCGCAGTCTCCCATCAGGTACCACGGGATGTTCACCACCACGATCCGCTGCTTGCCCTTCACCAGCAGCGCCAGCTTCAGGAACTGCACCCGCTGGTTGTGCAGGAAGTACTCCCACCAGCGGCGCACCACAAGCTCCGGCAGCAGCACCGCGATCTTCACATGCGGATACTGCTCCTCCAGGCGCAGCACCACATCGATCAGCGGTGAGATGATCGTCCGGTAATTGCTCTTCACGCTGATCAGCTCGGGCTCGGGCAGTTTGGCATCGCGCATCGGCGTCACCACCATGTCCTGCCACATCTTGTTCACCGCGTCCGCGTCCGCGTCATCCGACTCCACATGCACCACCTTCAGCGTCGGACTCATCGTCATGCCGAAGCGCAGCGCCTTCTCCGCAATCTTGTTCCAGCGCGCCATCGGGATCACCACGATCGGCGGCTCCAGATTGTTCGTGTGCAGCGGGGCCGGCTCCTCCACCTCCACGGCGACGCTCGTGTAGTGCCGCTTGATCGCCAGCATCATGACGATCAGCAGTGGCACCAGCAGCGCCGTGATCCACGCGCCTGAAGCAAACTTCGCCACCAGCACCACCAGCAGCGTCACGCCGGTCGCGATCGCGCCCAGCCCGTTCAGGAACATCTTGATCCCGCGGTGCGGCGCGTCCTTGTGCTTCATCCAGTGACGCACCATCCCTGCCTGGCTCAGCGTAAACGCCAGAAACGCGCCGATCGCATACAGCGGGATCAGCCGGTCCGTTACGCCGTCGAACACCAGCAGCAGCAGCGCGGTCAGCCCTGTCAGGACGTAGATGCCATAGTTCAGCAGAAGCCGCCGGCCGCGCACCAGAAACACATGCGGAAAATAATCACGCGCTGCAATCGCCCGCGCCAGCCGCGGAAAGCCCGCAAACGCCGTATTTGCGCTGAACGACAGCGCAGCCAGCACGCTGCCCATCGTCAGGAAGTAGAACCACCCTCGCCCGAAGACCGCGGCCACCTCAATCGAAAGCACGCTCTGGTAGTCACTCGCCGTCGGCTCCATTGCAGCCACGCCGTACACCTTCGCCACATACGACAGCCCGATCAGCAGCACCGCCAGCGTGGCGATAATCACCGTCAGCGCGCGATTGGCGTTCACCGCCCTCGGCTCCTTGAACGCCGTGACTCCGTTCGACACGGCCTCCACGCCCGTCATCGCCGCGCACCCGCTGGCAAATGCCTTCATCAGCACCCACAGGGTAAGAAACTGCATCGTCGCAGGGATCGGAGGAGGAGGCGCAGATACCGGCGTCGGATGGCCGCCCGCCAGGTGCGCTCGCCATACGCCCACCACTACCGTCGCCAGCAGCGTACCCACAAACAGCAGCGTAGGCAGCATGAACGCTACTCCGGACTCCTTCACGCCGCGCATGTTGATCAGCACGATGATCCCCAGCACCAGCATGCACAGGCTCAGCTGGTGCGGATGCAGTGCCGGCACCGCGCTCACCACCGCCGTGATGCCCGCCGAGACGCCCACCGCCGCCGTCAGCGTGTAATCGATCATCAGGGCGGCGGCGGCAAACAACCCCGCCATATCGCCCAGGTTCTCCGTCGCCACCGTGTAGGAGCCGCCGCCGTTCGGATAGGCCGTAATCGTCTGCCGATAGCTGAAGTACAGAATTACGAAGAGAATCAGGATCGCCGTGAAGATCGGCAGAAGATACCGCTGCATTCCCGCCAGGCCCAGCGGAATCAACAGCGTCATCGCGAGTTCCGGCCCGTACGCCGCGCTTGTTAAATTATCCAGTCCGAAGATCGGAATGCCTGCTACAGCCCCGATCCGGTGATCGGCCTCTTCACTTGTCTCAAGTGGTCTGCCAAAAATAACGTTTGAAAGCTTCATGACCTTCCATCTGGGGAGGCCTCTACGACCCCGTAAAGCGCCCGTCCATTCTAGTTCTCCTCCCGAACCGATAAGAAACCCATAAAGATTTCGTAAAGTCCCGGAGTCATGCCAAACTTATCACCCTCCAGCCCCCCCGTTACCAAAGACTTTTACTTAAATAGGAACTCAAGCAAACCGCACAACTTGCCGTGCATCCTACTTGCTCGATAGCCCACACTCCGGATGTCTTTTACAGGGACCTTCCCTACCCTGTACTTCACGGTCCTTCGGAGTTGGCAGTGCAGATTTGCGGAGGCTTAAGCAGTTTTGGCAGCAGCGCTCCAGTTTCCGACCGACCCTGCAAGGGCCGCACCTTCGGGAGACGAGGGCACAGAAGCGCTCATGCGACTCGCCGCGATTGTGGATTCCTCGGACGACGCCATCCTCAGCAAAGACCTCAACGGAATCATTACCTCCTGGAACGCCGCCGCCACCCGCCTCTTCGGCTATACGTCGGAGGAAGTGATCGGGCAATCCATCCTGATGCTGATTCCGGAGGAGCTTCAGCACGAAGAGCCGGGCATTCTCGCCAGGCTGAGTGCTGGAGAGCGCATCCAGCACTACGAGACGCGCCGCCGCTGTAAAGATGGACATCTGGTCGATCTCTCCCTCACGATCTCCCCTATCCGCGACATCTCCGGCCGTGTCATTGGCATCTCCAAAATCGCCCGCGATATCACCGGCCGCAAGCAGGCCGAGGCCGCCCTCTTTGAGAGCGAACGAATGGCCGCGGTCGGCCGGATGGCCGCCAGCATCGCCCATGAGGTGAACAACCCCCTGGAAGCCGTGCTGAACCTCGGCTACCTCATCTCGGAGAGCCCCTCCCTCGACGCCGAGACGCGCAAATACGTCAACCTCCTCGTCAGCGAGGTCCTGCGCGTCAGCGAGATCACCAAACAGACTCTCTCGTTCTACCGTGATACCTCACGAACGGCGATGGTCAATCTCGCCGACCTGCTCGATAGTGTCGTTCGCCTGCAGCGCCCACTCCTCCAGCAGAAGTCCATCCAGGTCTTCAGCCGCTACCAGTCCGGCGTCTGCGTCATGGCCCGTCCGGGAGAGCTGCGCCAGATCTTCACCAACCTCATCGTCAACTCCATTGACGCCATGCCCTCCGGTGGCGAGGTCCACATCAGCGTCAGCCGCGTTGACAACGCCTCCATCGCCTGCGTTACGGTCGCAGACAACGGACCCGGTATCCCCGCAACCGTCCAGGAACATATCTTCGAACCCTTCTTTTCCACAAAAACCGGCAAGGGCACCGGCCTCGGTCTCTGGATCAGCCAGGGTATCGTCCGCAAATATGGCGGATCCATCCGGGTGCGTTCCTGGTTTGACCCTGTGCGCCGCACCGGAACAGCTTTCCGCGTCTGTCTTCCGGCGCGGTCTTGAGTTTTAGCAGACAACAATCTCCCCATTCGTTCTTTCATTGCATAAAACCTTTATGATGGGCCCTGCATCTTGTTCTTTCGAATTCCCCTACAGGAGCCTGTGTGATCGGCGGAGACAAAAAGATCGACTCGGGCATGGATCTTCGAGATCTCCTTCGAGATCGAAACTTTGCCCGCCGCAAGCCGCGTCAGCGTGACCCGCGGGGCGAAGCCAAGGCGCTGCGTCGACTTGCAGCTGCCATAGCCGCGGGCCGGGAAAGCGTGCTTCAGGAACTCTGTGAAGCCGCGATCGCCTATTGCGGCGCAGACTCCGCCGGCATCAGCCTGCTCGAAACATCCGGCTCCGGTGAGCAATGCTTCCGCTGGATTGCCATCGCCGGAAGCTTCTCAAAATATCTCCACGGCACAACCCCGCGGAACTTCAGCCCCTGCGGAACCACACTCGATCGCGACCGGCCCCAGCTCTATCGCGTCACCAGGCCCTATTACGATTTTCTCGGCGTAGAGGCCGAGGATATCTCTGAAGGCATGCTGATCCCCTGGGTCAATGAAGATCTGCAGGGCACCCTGTGGGCCGTCTCACACCACTCACGCGCGGCTTTCTGCTTCAACGACTACCGCCTGCTTCATTCCCTTGCGGAGTTTGCCGCCGTCGCGGTGCACCATATGCGCAGACAGGAGCAGCGCCGTGCGGAAGAGAGCCACGCCGCCTCTGCTGCCATGGCCAACGACCTCGCCCATCAGATCAACAACCCTCTGCAAAGCCTGACCAACGCCCTCTACCTCGCCCAGCAGATACCGCACAATACGGACTACCTCAGCCAGGCCACCCTCGAGCTCGAGCACATTACCGATCTCGTTCGCCGCATCCTGAGCCTGCAGAGTGCTTCAGCCCAGCCCGGAGCCGTCACGGCGCCAGAGCCACCAAATCCTGTGGTTTCGATAACGTCCTCTTCAACTGACCGCAGGCGGCGTAAATATCCCTTCCCCGGGGCCGTCGCGTAAACGTCGGAATCCCGCCCTCCACCAGCATCCGGTGAAACGCCGCAACATCCTCCGGCTTAGGCTGGCGATACTCAATCCCCGGCCCCGGATTCCACACAATCAGGTTCACCTTCGCCTTCATCCCCTTCAGCAGCGCCAATACCTCTCTGGCATCTTCAGCCCGGTCGTTCACCCCGCCCAGCAGCACATATTCGAACGTCACATACTCCCGCTTGCCGAAGGGAATTGCGCGCAGCGCATCCAGCAGCGCCGCAATGTCCCACTTCTTCGTGATCGGCATGATCTCCCGCCGAATCGTGTCGTTCGGAGCGTTCAGGCTCAGCGCCAGCTTCGGCCGCACCCCCTCTTCCGCGAACTTTCTTATAGCCGGCTCGATCCCACTCGTGCTCACCGTCATCCGCGACTCCGGAATCCCCATCCCGCGCAACAGGTGCACCGCCTTCATAAATGCGTCATAGTTCAGGAACGGCTCCCCCATCCCCATAAACACCAGATTGATCCGGCTCGGCGTCTCCACGCCCTTGCCGCTGCCCACCCGCACCTTGTGCCGGTTCAGCACCGCCGCCACCTGCCCCGCAATCTCGCCCGCCGTTAGGTTCCGTTTCACTCCCAGCTTCGCCGTCAGGCAGAACTGGCAGTTCACCGCGCACCCTACCTGGCTCGAGACGCAGATCGTCGCCCGCTTATAACCACTACCAATGTTGCCGTCATCCTGAGCGGAGCGCACAGCGCGTAACGAAGGACCCCTGTATTTCTGTCCGTCATTCTGGAGCGCAGCTCCAGAATCTCCGTATTTGTTTTTTTGTTCCCTGGTCCCTGTCGGGGCCCCCGGCGAGCGGTCTTTGCTCGCTGGGGTGACTGATCCCTGTTCCCTGTCCTCTTCCTCTCCCGCCTCGCTCCCGTCCCCTCTCTCTCCGCCATCCCCGTCCGGCATCCAGACCGTCTCTACCGTCTCACCGTCCGCCATCCGGACCAGGTATCGCTCCGTCCCGTCCACCGACCGCGCCGCCTCTGCGATCTCCGGCAACCCCACGCGATAGCCCCCTGCGGCCAGTCCCTCCCGGACGGCCGCCGGCAGGGTCGTAATCTCGCCCAGTTCTGTCACACGCTGCTTATAGAGCGCCTCACCAAGCTGCGACGCTCGGTATTTGGGCAGGCCCAGACCCTCGACCACGCCGCGCAGCTCCTCAGGAGCCATCCCAAAAAGCGCGGCACCTGCAATCGAACTATCCGATTTATTTTTAGCTATATCTAAGGCTTTCATCATCTACTTCCACAGGTTTTTCCACTGGTTGCCCGACCCCGCCTGTCACCCCGGCCCACTCTCTAGTCTACCGCCGACCATCCACAGCGCCGCTCTCGCATCCAATCCCCAGGGATCAGGGTCCATTCCCAGACCAGAACAGGGCCATCGGCCGGCCTCCCGGACTCCCCTCAGATTCCCTGTGAAAGAATAGGTACAGCATGTCCGTAACCCTTGCCTCTGCCTCTGGCTCCCGAGCCACCTCCGCCCGCAACCTCCGCCGCACCCAGCTGCCCAACGGGCTGCTCGTCCTCACGGAGTCGATCCCCAACGTCCGCTCCGTCTCCATGGGCGTCTGGGTCAACTCCGGCTCCCGCGACGAGCCCCTCGCCATCAACGGCATCTCGCACTTCGTCGAGCATATGGTCTTCAAGGGCACCACCTCGCGCTCCGCGCAGCAGTTCGCCCGCGAGGCAGACTCCATCGGCGGCAACTTCGATGCTTTCACCGGTAAAGAGGGCATCTGTTTCAATATCAAAGTCCTCGACGAACATGTTGCACCGGCACTTGATCTCCTGGCGGACCTCGTCCTCCACCCCACCTTCACCCCGGAGGACATCGTCCGCGAGCAGGGCGTCATCCTCGAAGAGATCAAGATGGATGAGGACAACCCCGACTACCTCGTCCACGAGACCTTTACTCAGAACTTCTGGAAGGCCCATGCTCTGGGCCGTCCCATCCTCGGCACCGCCCGTACCGTAAAGGCCTTCTCGCAGCAGGTCGTCTTCGACTTCTATGCCTCGCGCTTCACCCCGCGCAACATGGTCTTCTCCGCCGCCGGCAACCTCGACCACGACGCCTTTGTCGCCCAGGTAGCCGACCACTTCTCCTCGCTCGCCGCCGCCGGCACCTCTGAGCCCGACCGCATCCCTGCCCCCGCAGCCACACCCCACATCACCCTCAAGAGCAAGAAGTCGCTGGAGCAGGTGCAGCTCTGCATCGGCGTCACCGCGCCGCGCGTCAACTCGCCCCACCGTTTCGCCATCTACCTGCTCAACTCCATGCTGGGCGGCGGCATGAGCTCTCGCCTCTTCCAGTCCGTCCGCGAGGACCGTGGCCTGGCCTACTCCATCTACTCGGAGACCAACCCCTTCCGCGACACCGGCTTGCTCGCCGTCTACGCCGGGACCTCCACCGAGAACACTCCCGAGGTCCTCAGGCTCACCGTCGCCGAGTTCGCGCGCCTCAAATCCGAACTTGTCTCCGATGCCGAGCTCAAGCGCGCCAAGGACCAGCTCAAGTCCAACATCGTCCTCGGCCTCGAATCCTCCTCCTCGCGCATGTCCAACCTCGCCCGCCAGGAGATCTACTTCGGCCGCTTCTTCTCCCCCGACGAGATCATCGCCGAGGTCGATGCTGTAACTGCCGCAGATGTTCAGGCCCTCGCGCAGCAGCTCTTTCAGCCGGACGCCATCGCCGTCACCGCACTCGGCAACCTCGGAGAGCTCGCCATCACCCGTGAATCCCTCACCTGCTGACCTGTCGGCCAGATGACGTGCCGGTTTCCGGTTCTGATAAAGTCACTAACGGAGTGGGCAGCCCGCTCGTCTTGTTATAAACACCCGAGGATTATGATGAAGTCCGATCGCCGCCACCCCCTTGCACCTTGCACCTTGCACCTTGACCCCGATGCCGGCTTCACCCTCATCGAGCTGCTCATCGTCATGTCGATCATCATCGTCATCATGGCGCTCGCCGTTCCCCAGGTCCTCCGCGTCAAAAAGAACGCCAACCAGGTCTCCGCAGTGCAGACCATGCGCACCATAGGCTCCGCCGAGATCAGCTACAACTCCTCCTACCCCGGCACCGGGTACGCATGCCCGCTCGGCGCACTGGGCGGCGATCCCAAATCCGGTGCGCCCACGGCCCAGGCCTCCCAGCTTATCGACCCCACCCTCGCCGCCACCGGCGTCAAAAGCGGCTACATCTTTACCGTCACATGCGGCGGCAAGACTACGGTCAACAACCAGGACGTCTACACATCCTTCGAGGTAACCGGCGTCCCCCAGACTGTAGGCAAAACCGGCGACAACGGCTACTGCACCGACGAAAACAACATCATCCGCGTCGACCCCGCCGGCGGCACCAACTGCACCCAGCCCCTGCAATAGCCGCGAAAGTGTCAATGATGCCGTCATCCCGAGCGAAGCTGCGCAGCAGCGCAGTCAAGGGCCCCCGCATCTGTCTTTGCTTCTGCCGTCATCCTGAGCGCAGCGATCCGTGTCAGCGGATCGCGAAGTCGAAGGACCTGCCACCACGCTCGCGCCGCCACTTCCGCTAATCCCTTTCTCCCCCGCAAATCCATCCCACCTGCTTTGCGCGCCAACGGCGCGCGCTACTCTAGCCTGCGGCGCAGCCCCAGGTACTAGGCAACCAAGGAATTTGCGGGCTGAAGGCCCGCGCTAGCTTCCCTATACAACCATTTATCCTTAACCCGTGAAGCTCTTCCACACCCTCGCCCTCATCTTTACCCTCACCCTCACCCTCACCCTCCCCGCCCTCACCCTCACCCTCACCCTCCCCGCCCTCGCCCAGCCCACAGGAACAGCCCAGCCCCCGGCCGACCTCCTCCGCCGCGTCGACGACCACTACAACCACCTCCGCACCCTCCGCGCCCGCTACACCGAGCACTACACCGGCATGGGCCTCGACCGCACCGAGTCCGGCACCCTCGAGCTGCAGAAGCCCGGCCTCATGCGCTGGTCCTATGACGCCCCCACCGGCAAGGTCTTCATCCTCGACGGCAAGTTCGCCTGGTTCTACACCCCCGGCGACGCGCAGATCACCCGCGCCCCCGCTAAGCAGCTCGACGACCTCCGCACTCCGCTCCGCCTGCTGCTCGGCCACACCCAGCTGGCAAAAGAGCTTGACCACCCGACGATCACCCCCGCACCGAACGGCACTTTTACGATCACCGGCACCCCCAAGGCCATGGCCGACCGCGTCCGCGCCATCACCCTCTCCGTCACCACCACCGGCGCGATCCAGACCATGAAGATCGAGGAGACCACCGGAGCCGTCACCGCCTTCACCTTCTCCTCCCAGCAGGAAAACGCGCCCATCCCACGCTCCGCCTTCGTCTTCACCCCGCCCGCCGGCGTCCCCATCGTCAACGCCCCGCCCCCGATCTAGGATCGCCATGACATCTCAGATGGCCGTCATCCTGAGCGCAGCGAAGGACCCCTGCATTGGCACTTGCGCGCCAACGGCGCGACCTATCCTGGCCTGGGGCGGAGCCCCAGGTACAGCCCACCGACCGACCTGCGGGCTGAAGGCCCGCGTCACTCAGCCACAATCCATCATGCTCCGCACCCGCACGCTGGCCCCGTCGAGGTCGTTGTCATCGACTCCATCGATCGCCCCTCAGAGAACTGATCCATCCCACCTCGCACTTCTGGTCGGTGCCATCGCTGCCCTTCGCTGACTCGCTGGCCTGCTGACTCGCTGCTTTTTCCTGTCAAGCCCCCAAATGCCCTATCTCCTTCTCCCGCAATGGAATAAACATGGCAGAGTAGTTTCTCTCCACCCGTTACAATAGAAGTAGTCGGCCTTGAAACGAGCTATTCGGCGAACGGCCGCCAGGCGGTTGTGTAAGTGCAATCGCAGCAATATTTTGGGCCCAAACCAATTTGAAATCTGTACTTTGCAGAATTTAGAAAGCCACAACCCGCACATTCCAGAGATTTTAGGGTGCGAAGATCTAAAAATTTAAATCCATCCATGTCACAAGCTGCATCCATCGCCGCCGATTCGCCGACTGTCCTGACCTCCGTCGCCTTCCACGCCGCCGCTCTCGCCGCTGTGGAAGTGCCCGGCAACCCCATCGCTGTCTTCGACTGCGACGGCACTCTCTGGTCCGGCGACGCCGGCTCCGGCTTCATGCACTGGACCATCGCCAGGGGCCTGCTTTCCCCCGAGGCCGTCGCATGGCTCAATGAGCGTTATCAGGCCTACCTCGCCGGAAAAAACGGCGAGCTCGACATCTGCGGCCAGATGGTCCAGGTCTACCGCGGCATCCCCGAGGCCACCATGCGCGCCGCCGCCGCCGAGTTCTTCTCCACCGAGATCGAACACCGCATCTTCCCCGAGCTCCGCGCGCTCGTCGCCGACCTCCAGTCGCGCGGCGTTGAGATCTGGGCCGTCAGCTCCACCAACGACTGGGTCATCGAAGAGGGCGTCCGTCGCTTCAACATCCCTGCCGATCGCGTCCTCTCGGCCCGCGTCGCCATCGAAAATAAAGGTGCCAACGGCATCGTCACCGATCGCCTCCTCGACGTCCCCACCGACGAGGGCAAAGCCGCCTCGCTCGCCCGCGTCGGCATCACCGCGCCAGCTGCCGTCTTCGGCAACTCCATCCACGACGCCGCCATGCTGGACCTCGCCCGCAGCGGGAATGGGACCAGCGGCGCCTTCCCCGTCAATCCGACGCCCGCACTCATCGCACACGCCGCCGCCCGCGGCTGGCCCGTCTACTACCCGGCATCCGTCGCCCCAGCCTCCGGCTACGCCCCCGAGTCCGTCGGCGGTGAACAGCCCGTCACCGGCGAGCCCCGCGGATGAGTCAACTGACAACTTTGAACTGAGAACTGACAACATGCTCCTCGAAGGTCTGCACATCCCGCTCACCACGCCCTTCCATCCGGACGGCCGCCTCGCGCTGCCCAAGCTGGAGAGCAACGTGGCCCGCTACTCGAAGACGCCAGCCGCCGGTCTCATCATC
The DNA here is from genome assembly GCA_035550395.1 of Acidobacteriaceae bacterium. GTDB lineage: Bacteria > Acidobacteriota > Terriglobia > Terriglobales > Acidobacteriaceae > Edaphobacter. The sequence goes on along the minus strand of DASZPF010000039.1, from coordinate 79,746 downwards.
CTCGGCCCATCCGCCGAGCCGACGCTTCTCTCCGACGACGAGACCCGCGACGTGCTCCGCACCGCCGCCCAGGCCGCCGCACCGGAGAAGGTCCTCCTCGCCGGCATCGCCCGCGACAGCGTCCGCTCCGTCCTCGCCCTCGCCGACTTCGCCGCCCAACTCCACTACGACGCCATCCTCGTCGGCGTGCCACCTGTTCTCGCACTCGAAGGCTTAGGTCCTGTCGATCTGTCCAATACTTCTAAAGCTGTGAAATCACTCCTTCGAGAGCAACGCACTTTTTTCCAGACTGTCGCAGACCGATCAGAATTACCCGTAATCCTATTGAGCGTTACGGGCCGGTTCCTTCGGATACCCGATTCCGTCGAGCTTGCTTCGCATCCCAATATCATCGGCATCGTTCACGCCGGAAAATCCGCCGAGATTCTCAGCGGAAGAATTAGAGCGCACGCCGAAACTGGTGCGTCCATCCGCCGCGAAGTCACCGTCACTAACACCTTCGCCGCTGTCACCGCACGCATGAAGCTCGCTGCCGAAGCCACAGCGCAAACCGCTCTCGTATCGGTCGGCTCACTCACCGGCTCCGCTACCGCCATCGCCGAACCTCCAGCACTCGCACCCGCGCTGCGCACCCGCACCAAATCCGTCGGCTTCCAGATCCTCAGCGGCAATTCTTCATCCCTGTTAGCCGCGCTCAACGCCGGCGCCACCGGCATCGCACCAGCCTTCGCCGCCGCCGCGCCCCAGGCCTGCTACGAGGTCTACGCCGCTTGGAAGGACGGGGATCAGTCTCTCGCTGAAGAGAAGCAGTCGCGCATCCGCGAAGCTGCAGCCCTCGCCGGATCCCTCGGCCCCGGCGGCCTCAAGTACGCCTGCGACCTGAACGGCTACGCCGGCGGCCTGCCCCGCCTGCCCCACCTTCCGCCCAACGGCGAGCAGTGCGCCACCCTCGAGGCACTGATGCACCCGCTCCGCAACTGAGCCGGAAATCTGGGTGCCCCATTCACGCGCAGCAATTCGCGCGTGAATGGGAGCAGACTAAGCCAGCGCAGCCTCTCTGCTCGCATGCAGCGCCTGCAGCGCGTAAACCGAGAGCCTGCCCTGCTGCAGCGCGGCGATACCCTCCGCCGCCGCCCGCGCCGCCGCTAGCGTCGTGATTGTAGGAATACGCGCCGTCACCGCTGCGCGCCGGATCGCCTTCTCGTCGAAGAACGTGTCCTGCCCGTGTGGCGTGTTCACGATCAGCTGAATGCGGTCTCCCTTGATCAGGTCCACCACGTTCGGCCGCCCTTCCTTCACCTTGTACACGCGCTCCGGCTGTAGCCCGGCAGACTCCAGCACCTCAGCCGTGCCGTGCGTCGCGACGATGTGGAAGCCCATCTCTACAAACGTCCGCGCCAGGCTCGCGACCGACTCCTTGTCGAGATCGTTCACGCTCATAAAGATCGTGCCCTTCACCGGCAGCCGCTGCCCGGCGGCGATCTGGGCCTTGGCAAACGCCTCGCCGAAGTTGTCGGCAACGCCCATCACCTCGCCGGTCGACTTCATCTCCGGCCCCAGCACCGTATCCGTGCCCTGGAACTTGCCCCACGGGAAGACCGGCGACTTTACGAAGTAGTGCGCGCCCGTGTCGAGATCGTTGCCGGACTCGACATACTCCGGCAGCAGGGCCTTCAGCCTCTGGCCGGTCATCAGCCGCGAGCCGATCTTCGCCAGCGGCACGCCCGTCGCCTTCGACACGTACGGCACTGTGCGCGACGCCCTTGGGTTCACTTCGATCACGAAGACCTTGCCGCGCTGGATCGCGAACTGGATGTTCACCAGGCCGATCACGTTCAGCGACATCGCCAGCTTGCGCGTGTACTCACGGATCGTCTTCAGCACATCGTCGCTCAGGTCCACTGCCGGCAGCACACACGACGAGTCGCCCGAGTGAATGCCGGCCTCCTCGATGTGCTGCATGATGCCCGCGATCACGACGTCCTGCCCATCGCACAGCGCATCCACGTCGCACTCGATCGCGCTCTCGAGGAAGTGGTCGATCAGCACCGGACGCTCCTGCGAGTATTCGATCGCCGTGCTCATGTAGCGGACGACCTCCTGGTCGTCATACGCAATCACCATCGCGCGTCCGCCCAGCACATAGCTCGGCCGCACCAGCACCGGATAGCCCACGCGGTTCGCGCCCGCCAGCGCCTCTTCGACGCTGGTCGCCATCGCACCCTCGGGCTGCGGGATCTTCAGCTCCTCGATCAACTTGCCAAAGCGCTTGCGGTCCTCCGCCAGATCGATCGACTCCGGCGAGGTGCCGATGATGGGCACGCCTGCAGCCTTCAGCGGCAGCGCCAGGTTCAGCGGAGTCTGCCCGCCGAACTGCACGATCATGCCGATCTCATTCTTCTTTGCTGAGGGCTCCGCACCCGCCCCGGCCTCATGCTCATACACTGCGAGTACATCCTCCAGCGTCAGCGGCTCAAAGTACAGCCGGTCGCTCGTGTCGTAATCGGTTGAGACCGTCTCCGGATTGCAGTTCACCATGATCGTCTCGAAGCCGTCTTCGCGCAGCGCGAACGCTGCATGGCAGCAGCAGTAGTCGAACTCGATGCCCTGCCCGATGCGGTTCGGCCCGCTGCCCAGAATGATGATCTTCTTGCGCGCGGTCGGCGCCTGCTCGTCCTCTTCGTCGTAGCAGCTGTAGAGATATGGCGTATAGCTCTCGAACTCCGCCGCGCAGGTGTCCACCAGCTTATAGACCGGATGGATGCCCAGCTTCGCGCGCAGTTCGCGCACCTCATTCGCGGACTTCAGCCCCCACTCCGCCGCAATGCGCTCATCGGAGATACCCATTCGCTTGGCGGCCCGCAGGTCTTCCGCGCTGATGCCCTTGCCCACCGCTCCCACGGCCTTGATCTCGTCCGTCACCTGCTTGATCTGGTTAAGGAACCACGGATCCATCCCCGTCATGCGCGCGACCTCGCGCACGGTCATGCCCTTCTCGAAGGCATAGCGAACATAGGCGAGCCGGTCCGGGTGCGGCGTCACCAGCCGCTGCGTCAGCCGCCGCGGCTCAATGTCAGCCGCGGTGGCCTTCTTGCCGGTCTCCAGTGAGCGAATCGCCTTCATCATCGACTCTTTGAACGTCCGCCCGATCGCCATCACCTCGCCCACCGACTTCATCTGCGGGCCCAGCACATCATCGCCGCCGGGGAACTTCTCAAACTGCCACTTTGGAATCTTGGTGACGACGTAATCGATCGTCGGCTCGAAGCATGCCGGCGTTGCTTTCGTAATGTCGTTCTGGATCTCGTTCAGCGTATAGCCGACGGCGAGCCGCGCCGCGATCTTCGCAATCGGAAAGCCCGTCGCCTTGCTCGCAAGCGCGGACGACCGGCTGACGCGCGGGTTCATCTCGATGATGATCATCCGCCCGTTGTGCGGGTTCACCGCAAACTGCACATTGCTGCCGCCCGTCTCCACGCCGATCTCGCGGATGCAGGCGATAGCAGCGTCGCGCATCACCTGGTACTCGCGGTCGGTCAGCGTCTGCGCCGGTGCCACGGTGATGGAATCGCCCGTGTGCACGCCCATGGGGTCGAAGTTCTCAATTGAGCAGATGATGATGACGTTGTCGTTGAGATCGCGCATCACCTCCAGCTCGTACTCCTTCCAGCCCAGCACACTCTCCTCGATCAGGCACTCGTGCACCGGCGAGAGGTCGAGTCCGCGCGAGAGAATGTCCGTCAGCTCCTCGCGGTTGTAGGCGATGCCGCCGCCCGAACCGCCCAGCGTAAAGCTCGGCCGGATGACCACCGGGAAGCCTATCTTGCCCGCGAACGCCAGCCCGTCGCTGACCGAATTCACCAGCTGCGACTTCGGCATGTCCAGGCCGATCTTCGCCATCGCATCCTTGAAGAGCAGCCGGTCCTCGGCCTTCTTGATCGCCTCGAGCTTCGCGCCGATCAGCTCCACGCCGTATTTTTCCAGCACGCCCGAATCAGCGAGGTCGACCGCAAGGTTCAGCGCCGTCTGGCCACCCACCGTCGGCAGTACCGCGAAGGCGCCGCTGCGGCCCTCCATCATCTCCGCCTCCACGCGGATGATCTCTTCGAGATAGGAAAGCGTAAGCGGCTCGACGTAAGTCCGGTCGGCAAACTCGGGGTCGGTCATGATGGAGGCCGGGTTCGAGTTCACCAGCACTACCTCGTAGCCCTCGGCCTTCAGCGCCTTGCACGCCTGCGTGCCGGAGTAGTCGAACTCCGCCGACTGCCCAATCACGATCGGCCCTGACCCGATCACCAGAATCTTCGCAATGTCATTCCTGCGCGGCATTCATTCCTCTTTGCATCAAATCCAAATCTCAAACAAAGGCGCGACCAAAGCCGCGCCAGGAACTACTTCTTCCACTCCTCCATCATCTTCCGGAAGTCGCGGAAGAGGTAATGCGAGTCGTGCGGGCCAGGGCTGGCCTCGGGGTGGTACTGCACGCTGAACATCGGGTCGGTCTTGTGCTTCAGCCCGGCCAGCGTCTGGTCGTTCAGATTTGTGTGCGTGCGTTCCACATCCGCGGGCAGGCTCTCGGGGTCCACGTTGAAGTTGTGGTTCTGCGCCGTAATCTCCACCTTGCCCGTCTCATGGTTCAGGATCGGGTGATTCCCGCCGTGGTGGCCGAACTTCAGCTTGTACGTCTTGCCACCCAGAGCCAGCCCGAAGATCTGGTGGCCCAGGCAGATTCCGAAGAGCGGTTTCTGCCCTTTCAGCTTCTGCACCGTCTCAATCGCATACTCCAGCGGCTCCGGATCGCCCGGCCCGTTCGAGAAGAACACGCCGTCCGGATTCAGCTTCAGCGCCTCTTCCGCAGGGGTCGTCGCCGGAACCACAGTCACGCGGCAGTTCTCGCGCGCCAGCATGCGCAGGATGTTCTGCTTGATGCCAAAGTCATACGCGACAACGTGCATGGGCTCCGCAGCCGCTGCGTCATCTGCCGGCAGCAGCGTGTCGCCGGTCTGATTGCGTGGCTCATTCGCGTCCCACTGGTAGATCGTCTTCGTTGTCACAACACTGGCAAGATCCGTGCCGTCCATTTTGCGGATCGACCGTGCCTTCGCCACCAGCGCATCCGCATCAAGATTCTCGCCCGAGGCGATCACACCGCGCATCACGCCATGCGTGCGCAGATGCCGCACGACGGCGCGCGTATCCACCTCGGCGATCACCGGCACGCCTGCGCGCTCCAGGTAATCGTCTGCAACCTCGGTCGACCGCCAGTTGCTGCTGATAGGCGAAAACTCCCGCGTCACCAGGCCCTCAATATAGGGCCGCGAAGCCTCGGCATCGCTCGGCGTCGTGCCGTAGTTGCCGATGTGCGGATTGGTCAGCACCACGATCTGTCCGGCGTAGGACGGATCGGTGAAGATCTCCTGATAGCCCGTCAGCGACGTGTTGAACACAACCTCGCCTGCAGCCTCGGCGCGCGCGCCAAAGCCTCTGCCCCGAAAGACGCGCCCGTCCTCGAGTGCCAGCATTGCCTGAATTGCCCGCATGGTGCCTACTCCCGTGGAATCCAGAGCCGCGGGATGTCCGCGCAAGGAGTGGATTCAATCGATTTTATCAGCTTCGGCGGCGGCTTCACGGAATGTTTCCGCCAACTTTTCCACTGCGCCCCGCCATCGCTTCGATAAACGCGAAAAAGCCCGGCGCTCAGGCCGGGCTTTTGCACCTGCGGAATCGCAGCCTTATTTATGACGTCGGTGATGACGATGGCCTTTATGGTGACGGACAGCGGCGTTGGCGGGAACCACAGCGCCGGCCAATACCGTAAGTGCGACCAGAGCGAGCAGACCTTTGCGGAAAACCTTCATGGGCATGACCTCAGAGCAGCCGTCCGGCCGACCCACCCTCCGGGCGGTCCGGAAGAACAATCCAGCTATCCACTCAGGACGCGATCTGAGGAGAAAAGTTGCAGCCGGAGCCACGCTTGTCATATCGCGGCACGAAGCGACTCTACTTCTCCGCCACCAGCGGATTCTTCAGCTCGCCGATGCCATCGATGTGGATCACCATCTCCTCGCCGGCCTTCAGCCAGCGCTGCGGCGTCCGCCCCATGCCCACGCCCGCCGGCGTGCCGGTGCTGATCACATCGCCCACCTGCAGCGGCGTAATGCCGGAGATGTACTCGATCAGCGCGGGAATCTTGAAGATCAGCAGGCTGGTATTGGAGTCCTGTAGCTTGTCCGGTCCGATGGTCAGGCTGATGCCCAGCGCATGCGGGTCGGGGATCTCGTCCTTGGCGACCACCCACGGCCCCATCGGCGCAAAGGTCGGGAAGCTCTTGCCCAGCGACCACTGCGTCGTCGCCCGCTGCACATCGCGCGCGCTCACGTCATTCATGATGGTGTAGCCGAAGACGTGCTCCATCGCTTTACTCGCGGGAACCTGATAGCCCGGCTTGCCGATCACTACCGCCAGCTCTGCCTCGTAGTCCACCATCGCGCTTGCCTTCGGCAGGATCACCTCGTCGCCCGGCCCCACCACGGCGGAAGACATCACCGGAAAGACCGTCGGCACCTTCTGCGTATCGTGTCCCGTCTCCTTCGCATGCTCGGCATAGTTCACGCCGATGCCGAAGATGCGTGGCGGCGCCGGTACCGGGGCCAGCAACTTGACGCTGCCCAGCGCAATCGACCCCTTCTTCTTGGCCACATCCGCCTGCACGCTCTCCGGCGCGCTCATAAAGGCAATCCCGTCCGCGAAGCCCTCGGCGGCCAGGTCCACAATTGTTCCATCCACCACCAGCCCGGGCCGCGCGTCCTTCGCGCTGCCCTCCACAAACGTCACCAGCTTCATCCCTGCTTCCTCCATGCCGCGCCATGCGGGAACTCATACTCCGCCAGCGACTCCGGCCTCATCTCAATGCTATATCCCGGCCGCTGCGGCAGTTGGTAGCGGCCGCGCACAATCCGCACCGGCTCCAGAAAATGCTCGTGCAGGTGATCGACAAACTCCACCACGCGGTCCTTCAGGCTGCAGCTCACGCGCAGGTAGTCGAAGAACGACAGGTGCTGTACGTACTCGCACAGCCCCACGCCGCCGGCGTGCGGACACACCACTACGCCGAACTTCGCCGCCATCAGTAGAATTGCCAGGTTCTCATTCACCCCCGCCACCCGGCAGCTGTCGATCTGGCAGACGTCAATGGCTCCGGCCTGCATCAGCTGCTTGAACATCACGCGGTTGTGGCAGTGCTCCCCGGTCGCAATCCGCACGCCGCTCTCCCGCCGGATGCGCGCGTGCCCCAGAATGTCGTCCGGGCTGGTCGGCTCCTCCATCCAGTAAGGCTTCGCCTCGGCCAGCATGCGCGTGCGGGCAATCGCCTCCTCCACGCCCCACTTCTGGTTGGCGTCCACCATCAGCCGGTTCTCCCAGCCGATCTCGCCGCGCACCAGCATCGCGCGCCGCAGGTCGTCCGCCGCATCGCCGCCCACCTTCAGCTTGAAGTGCGTCCAACCCTCGGCCAGCCCCTCCCGGCACAGCCGGCGCACCTTCTCGTCGCTGAAGCCGAACCACCCCACGGAGGTCGTATACGCCGGATACCCCTGCGCCTCCAGCAGCTTCAATCTCTCCGGCATGCTCTCCCGGCTGCGCGCCAGAATCTCCAGCGCCTCCTCGCGCGTAATGGCGTCATCGATATAGCGGAAGTCCACCGCGGAGCAGATCTGCTCCGGCGTCATCTCCGCCAGCAGCCGCCAGACCGGCTTGCCCTCGGCCTTCGCATACAGGTCCCACACCGCATTCACCAGCGCGCCCGTCGCAATGTGGATCACGCCCTTCTCCGGGCCCAGCCAGCGGAACTGCGACTCGTCCGTCAGCAGCCGCGAGAACGCGCATAGATCGCCCGTGATCTCGCCCAGGCTCTTCCCAACCGCCTTCTTCGCCAGGTACTCGATCGCCTCCACGCACAGCTCATTGCCGCGCCCCAGCGTAAACGTCAACCCGTGTCCTGCGAGCTCAGAGTCCGTCTCCAAAATGCAGTATGCCGCCGAGTAGTCAGGATCTTTGTTCACTGCATCGGAGCCGATGCTCTCCCGCGATGTCGGAAAGCGCACGTCGATCACCCGCGCGCCCGTTATGCGAATCTCTCTCACCTCGTGCTACTCCTTATTTTTGCGCCACTGCGAGAACTGCACCCGCGATCTCACAACTGAGAACTGGCAACTGTGAACTGTCTTCAAGCCATCGTCCAGCCGCCGTCGATGGACACGACTGCACCCTGCATGAAATCCGCCTCTTTGCTGCACAGGTATCGGACGAGGCCGGCCACATCCTCCGGCGTCCCCAGCCGGCCCACCGGCTGCCGCTGCCGCAGCTGCTCGCGCACCTCTTCCTTCTCGTGCTTGTGGTACTTCTCCAGATAACTCTCCACAAATGGCGACTGCACTGTGCCCGGCGCAATGCAGTTCACCCGCAGCTGCTGCGGATAGTCCACCGCCAGCTGCCGCGTCATCGCGATCACCGCGCCCTTGCTGGCGCAGTAGGCGAAGCGCAGCTTGACGCCCACCTGCCCCGCCACCGATCCGATGTTCACAATCGAACCGCGCGTCTCCAGCAGCTTCGGCACAAACGCCTTCGTCACCAGAAACACCGAGTGGACGTTCACGCGCATCACGCGCTCGAAGTCCTCTTCGCTGGTGCCCTCGATATTTCCCACCAGTCCGATGCCTGCATTGTTCACCAGAATGTTCAGTGCTGGAACGCTCTCCGCCGCCGCTGCAATCGACGCTGCGCTGGTCACGTCCATCTCCAGCGCCCGCGCGCGCATTCCTTGATCTGTCAGCTCCTTCGCCAGCGCCTCAGCGGCAGTCAGATTCAGGTCTGCCACAATCACCCGCGCTCCTGCCCGCGTCAGCTCGCGGCATGTCGCCGCACCAATCCCGCTGGCGCCGCCCGTCACCAGCGCAACCTTGCCCTCCAACCCATAGGGCTGGCCCGTCACTTCATTCATCGTCTGATATCTCCGGCGACCGCAAAGTCCGGCGCGCCCCACCCATCTTATTACTGCGGCGCGCTCTACTGCCCCTTGCCAAGCCGCCGATAGTACTCCGCCACCGCATCTTCATAACCGGCCGGGACGGCAGGCGCGCCCGCGGTTCTCACCTCGCCGGACTGCGGCTGGTTCGGATCACGGCGTAACTCCAGCTCCAGCCGGTCCACATCGTTCAGCACCTTGGCATGCAGCGCCTCCACCATCTCGGGATTCCCCGGGAAGCGCGCCGGATCGAGCTTCTGCATCTCCTTCACCAGCTCATCGATGTCCTTCTGCGCCTGGGCATTTCCCTTCGCCTGCTGGCGCAGCTGGTTCAGCTCACCAAGGCCCTGGTCGATCACCCGTTGACGGTCCGCTGGATTCTGCGCCGGCGGGGGAGCATTCGGATTGCGCGTGCCGCTGAATCTCTGCCCGCCCGTATCCACGTTGAGGTTGGCCTGATCGCTGCCTCCGCCGCCGCGCAGCGGCCCATCCACAAACTCTCCGCCGAAGCGGTCGGCCCCGCCGCGCTGGATCTGACCGCTCCGCGCTCCGCCCCCAAACTGCCCGTTCTGCTGCTGCCCGCCTCTCCCTCCTTGTCCACCCTGAGCAGTTTGCTGCCCGCCTTGCTGACCTCCGCGCTGGCCCTGCCCTTGCTGGCCCTGTTGTTGTCCATTCGCCTGCTGTCCCGCGCCGCGGCCGCTCTGACCCTGCTGCTGATTCAGTTGTTGCCCGGACTGGCCGTTCTGGCCCTGCCGCTGCCCGTTCCGCTGGCTGCCGTTCCTACCCAGTGCAAGGCTCTGGATCTGGTTGCGCAGACGGTCCACGCGGTCCAGCGCCGCAGACTCCGTCCCGTTCGAATCCTGCCCCGGACGCCCCGGCTGGCCCGTCCCCGCCTGCTGCTGTGCCTTGCGCACCTGATCGCCCAGCTTCTTCAGCCCGCCCGCAATCGTTGTCTCCGTCCCATTTGAGTTCGGATTGATGCCATTGCGCAGCCAGTCCGCCGTACGTTGCACCAGGTTGCGCAGGTCCTCCTGGTCCATTCCGTTCAGCGCATCGCGCAGACTATTCGCCGCACCAGGCTGTGTGCCCGCCATGTCCCGCGCGGTGTTGCGCATCTGCCGCTCCAATTGCTCCAGCTCGTTCGACATCTGCTGCCGATCGTTCGCCAGGCTCTCGCGCTCCTTCTCCGCAGCGGCCATGTCCGCAGCGCTTGGCGAACCGCCCGCGCCCGACTTCGCCTGCATCGCCTGCCCCTGTGCCACCAGCTTGCGCACGCGGTCCGCCTGCGACGCCTCCTCCTTCGAGAGCCGGTCGGCATCGCGCCCCAGCTGGTCCAGCTTGCCTGAGGCCTGCTGCCGCTGCGCTCCGCCCAGCAGGTCCGTCGCCTCCTTCAACCGGTCCGCCGCGCGCCTGGCCTCCTCGGCGCTCTGCTGCGGATTCTGCTGGCCGTTGGCCTGCCCCATCGCCTCGTTCGCGGCCCGCAGCCGCTCCAGTGCCTGCGAAACGCGCGGATCCGCAGCGCCATCCTGCGTGCCCTGCCGCCCGTTCCGCTGCGATCCTGCCGCAGAAGCGCTCTGGCTCCCACTCTGTTGTCCGCCCTGCTGCGATCCGCCCTGCTGACCGCTCTGGCCCTGCTGGCCCTGCTGACCCTGTTGCCCTTGTTGTCCCTGCTGACCGCTCTGCTGCTGACCTGACTGCTGCCCGTTCTGCCCCTGCTGCATCTGCTCCATCTGCCGCTGCAGTTGCTCGGCCTCGCGGCGCAGCATCTCCTGCTGCCAGCGCTCCTGGAAGGTTGGCGGCTTGGTGCCCTGGTTCTGCGCCAGCTCCTCCTGACGTTTGGCCAGAGCATCCAGCTTCGCCAGCGCGTCGTCCACCTTCTGCTGCTGTTGCTCCTGCGGTGAAGCTGTCTGCGCCGTCTCATATTGGTTCTTCGACGTGTCCATCTCCAAGTCGAAGAGGCTCGCCAGGTCGCGGCCCGAACCGCCACCGCCGCCGCCGCCCTGGCGTCCAAAGGCCACCTGGATCTGCCGGAAGGTCGACTCGGCACGCAGCAGCGCCTGCAGCACCTTCTGCTCCAACGGCATCGCCTGCTGCCACTGCTTCGCCTTCAGCTTGTCCGCCGCCGGCTGCATGCCCGCCGCAGCCTGCTCCATGTCCTTATTAAAGCTGTTGAACTCCTCATTCGCCTGCGAAAGGTCGCGGCTCTGCATTCTCGCGCTCAACGCCAGTGCCTGCAGCCGCAACGCCGACTGCGCCTCGCTCAGCAGCTTGCCCTCGGCGTTGGCCTGCTCCGCCGTCGCGCCCTTGGTGTTGACCTGCTTCCACGTCTCTGCAATCAGCTCCTTCTCCCGCCGCGAGATGTCGGTCTGGTTCTGCCCGCCGCCCCCTCCGCCTCCACCGCCGCCTCCCTGCTGCGACTGCGAGAACTCCCGCTCGAACGGGTCCACCTGGATGAAGCTGATGTCCGTCTTCGACTCGGCGTGGTTGTCCTCAGCCGTCGCATACAGGCTCACCACATCTCCCGGCTGCAGTTTGAAGTTCTCCAGACTCAGCGTCGCCGTACCGGCCGCATCCTTCGAGCCCGGCTTCTTCAGCAGCTCCACCTTCTGCTCCGGGCCGCCGTTCACCGAGTAGTGCAGCTCCATGTTCTTCAGCCCGAAGTCCGCGCCGCCCTTCACGCCCACCGTCACCTCTTCAATCGGGCTTGCGCGGTAGTCCCCGCCGGGCCGGTCCACCGCCACCATCGGTGGATTCGCCTTGTTGGTCGCGATGAAGTAATCCTCCGACAGCCGTACCTGCTGCCCCTCGTCCATACCCGCCACATGGTACGCACCATCCTTCGTCATGTGGATCGTCGCTTGGTAGGTAGCCCCGTGATAGACGTTCGCGCCCTCCGCCGCTGTACCCGCTACAGATGATTGCGTCAGCTTCACTGTCTGGCCATCGTCCAGCACCAGCATGCCGTCCTTCAGGGGCGCAGTCATCGTCACCGTGAGCGCCGCATCTGTGCCCTCAATCGCGCGCAGATCACCCGCCTGCTCCTCACTCACCTGCTTCAGGCCCGTCCACTTCGGATAGTGGTACGTGACCGCCATCGTTTTCACCGACGGCAGATCCACCACGCGAAATTTGAAATGCTTCGACTGCGCCGCGCCTGCCTGCACGTAGTACTCCACGTTCTCCGGCAGCCCCGCGAACAGAAACTGATAGCCCGACCCGTCCTCGACCGGCTGCATCGCCACCGCCTCCCACCTCGAGCCCGTGCCGTAACGCGCATACAGATTCACCTTGTTCGTCTCGAGGCCGATCACCTGCGCCGTCACCATCTCGTCGCTGTTGCGCCGTACCGCAGCATCGCCCGGCTTCACGTTGATCTGGTAGATCGGTGGAACGTCTTTATGCGGACCGGTCCACAGCAGCGATGCGCCGTAGCCCATAAAGCCCGGCCGCGCCAGAACAAGCCACGCCAGCACCGCCACGCACACCGCTCCCGTGCCCACCATCCACAGCATCCGGTTCCTGGGCGCCAGTTCCTCAGGCTGCGCCGTCTCGGCCACCTTCAGCGTGTCCGCCGCCAGCAGCTCCTGGAACAGCGCCTTGTTGGGATCTTCAGCCCCCTCGCGCTCGTGAAACGTCACCAGCCGCTGCTCAAACTCCGGGAAGCGTTCCTCCGCCCGCCCCACCGACCGCCTCACCGTCAGCCGCCAGAGCGGCCACGCCAATCCAAAGCAGACCGCAGCGACCAGCAGCGCCAGCAGCGCCACGCGCGCCGGTGCCAGCCCGCCCTCGGGAAACGCATACGCATTCAGAATGATCGTGATGCCGACCGTAGCCGCCAGCGCCGTCAGCGCGATAACGGCTGCGCCACGCAGCCCTGCATCCAGACGCAGCCTTCGCCGCACCTGCGCGATATACGCGCTCAGCTGCTCGCGGTTACTCATGGCTGGTCTCCCTGCTCATGGCTGCTCCCGCTGCGTGCCCAGATAGCCGCTGGCCACTCCCGTCCCGGCCAGTGCGGTGATCGTTAGCAAAAGCATAACCCACCACCACAACCCTGAGACACTGTTGTCTGCTGCCTCTTCAGACGCTGCCGCCGTGCTGTTCGTCTCACTCGTCCCTGCGGCTCCGCTCCATAACTTCAACGTCTCGTCCGGTATGGTCGCAAGGTCGGACTCCCGCGGGTCCGGATTCACCGCCAGCAGCGCATCCCGCCCATTCGCAAAACGCACCTGGTAGAAGCCCGCGTGCTCCAGTTGGAACGACTGCGCCGCAGCCGCCTCCCGCAACGAGAGCGGCCGCCTCCCGTCCGGCCCGATGATGTCCACCGTCGCCCCCGACACCTTTCCGCCCGCCGCACCCACGGGATTGCGCAGTTGGACATACGAGTCCACTACCCGCGCTCCGCTCGCCCGCTCCTCGCCGGAGAGATACTTCGCCGCCTGGTCGACGAACGCCACAAACGCCGGATTCAGCGGCAGATCGTTGGCCACGTTGTCCAGCCCCGAGGCCAGCAGCAGCACATGCCCCTCGCCCATCTGCTTGTCCATCACCAGCGGCGTTCCATCGCCCAGCTTCGCCACCACCCGCGCATTGCCGGGATCCACCGCCGCCACATAAAAGAACTTCGTCCCCTGCCAGCCGTTCGCATCGCGCATCGCCGGGTGGGCACCGTCCATCTCTCCTACCGTGGCAAAGCCCGCCGCAGACTGCGAATAGAAATGGCTGTCCTCAACCTTGCCGCCCCACACCGGAATCGCCTGCCGCCGCGACTCTGCCAGCCCCGTCGCCACCAGCACATTGCCGCCCGCCTCCACATTCCGCTCCAGCGTGTGCTCCAGGATCGACGGGATCTGCGGCACGTCGCTCAGCACCACAAACGCATACTTCGTCGGGTCGATGTCGCTCGCCTCCTCCGGCGTAATCGGCTGCAACACAAACTCCGCCTGCGCCGCCGCCCCCAGCGCCGCGCCAAAGTACAGCGGCGACCGCGTATCGTCTCCGCGATGCACAAACAACACCCTCTCCGGGTCCGCGCGCTTCACCGCAAACCAGCTCTGGTCGTCACTCGCAAACGCGTCTGCGGACCCCTCCCCTGATCCGATCCGCACCGCGCACCGGCTCTCGCCATACGGCACGTCCAGCCCATCGAAGACCACCGTCGCGCGCCCGTCTGCCGGCACATCCACCTTCTTCGTCGCGACTGCCTTGCCGTTCACCACCAGCTCCGCCACGCGCGTCGCTGCCGGCGTTCCATGTCCCGCGATCACAGCGATCACCCGCGCCTTCTTCGTATCCACCAGCTGTCCCGGCGCCTGCACGCTCTCCACATTCCAGTTAGCCCAGTCCGCCGCCGTCTTCTGCTCGCCGATTCTGTGCAGCTTCAGCTCCACATTGCCCGGCATCACCATGTCGGCAAAGTTCCCCGGCATGTTCGACTCCTGCATGTCGCTGAACAGGTCCAGCTCCATTGGCGTGTGCACTGTCTCCGCCATTGCCCGCATGCCGCGACCCAGCTCGCCGAACGTCGCATGCCCGTCCCCCGGCTGGATCGCCTCCACCGCTGCGCGCAGCTGGCTCGCATCCGCCACCGGCTGCGTCAGCAGCTTCATCTGCCCGCCCAGCTCGATCACCTGCGCCTTCTGCCCCGCGGACTTGTGCGCCAGCACCTCCAGCGCCTGCCGCTTCGCCTCGTCCAGCTTTGTTCCCGCGCCTGCCTTCGCATTCATGGAAAACGAATCGTCCACCGCCACCAGCAGCAGCTTGTCGCTTGCCAGCACTGCCTTGTGCTTGAAGTACGGCCGTGCGAACGCCAGCGCCAGCAGCAGCACCGCCAGCGTGCGCAGAGCAAACAGCAGCAGATACCGCAGCCTTCGGTGCCGCACCGAGCTCTGCGTCCCCCGCTCGAAGAACATCAGCGAGCTCACCGGCCTCGGCGTCGTCGTCTGCCGGCGCAGCAGATGCACGAACACCGGCAGCCCTACCGCCAGCGCGCCTGCCAGAAACCATGGCGCCAGAAATCCCATTACGCCGCCCCCGCAATCGCCGTGTGCCGCAGCGTCAGATACTCCATCAGCGCGCGGTCTAAAGGTTTATCGGTAGTCAGCAGGTGATACCCCAGCCCCGCCGCCTGCGTGCGCTCCCGCATCTGCGCCAGGTGCTCGTCCATCCGCGCGCGATACTGCGTCTTCACATAGTCGGGGATCACCTCCAGCCGGTCGCCCGTCTCCATGTCCACCAGCACCTGCGGCCCCTTCAGCTTCGGCTTGATCTCTTCCGGATCGAGAATGTGGAACAACACTACCTCACTGCCGTGGAATCTCAGCGGCTCGATCGCGCGCACAATCTTCTCCGGCTCCTCGTAGAAGTCCGACACCACCAGCACAATCCCCCGCCGCCGCAGAAACTCCTGGAAGTACTTCATCGGCTTTGCAAAGTCCGTGCGCGCCGCCGGCTCCGCCTGCTCCAGCCCCGCCAGCAGCCGATACAGCTGACCCTGCCGCGTCGACGGCCGGATGTAGTTCCGCACCTCGTCGTCGAACACGATCAGCCCTGCCGGATCGCGCTGGTTGTTCAACGACAGATAGAACAGCGACGCCGCCACATAGCGCGCATAATCCATCTTCGAAACAGCACCGCTCGCAAACTTCATCGAGTTGCTCGCATCCAGCAGCAGCGTCATCTGGCTGTTCGTCTCGCCGCGATACCGCTTCAGATAACACCGCTCCGTCCGCGCAAACAGGTTCCAGTCCACGTGCCGCAGGTCATCGCCCGGCGTGTACGCGCGATACTCCGCAAACTCCAGGCTGAAGCCAAACTCCGGCGACCGGTGCAGTCCGGCCACAAAGCCGTCCACCACAGTCTTCGCAATCAGGTCCAGCCCGCTGATCCCCTGCAACACCGCCGGATCTAAGAACCGCTGCAGCATCCGACCTCCAAGCTTCCACACCACAGATCGCCGTCATTCTGAGCGAAGCGAAGAATCCCTGTATTTGTCTTTTCCTTTCAACTAGCAACCATCAACTAACAACTGCTCTACTCCCTCGGCCTCGGTACATGCTCCACCAGCCGCCGCAGAATCTCATCCGAGTCAATCCGCTCCGACTCCGCATGGAAGTTCAGCAGAATCCTGTGCCGCAGCACGGGAGCCGCCAGCGCCGTGATGTCCTCATACGTCACGTGGTAGCGCTTCCTGCTCAGCGCCCTCGCCTTCGCCGCCAGCACAATAAACTGCGCCGCGCGGATCGACCCGCCATAATTCACGTACTTCTTCACAAAGTCCGGCGCATTCTCGCTCTTGTGCCGCGTCGCCCGCACCAGGTCCACTACGTACCGCGCCAGCGAATCGCCGATCGGCACCATGCGCACCAGTTGCTGGAACTCCAGCAGTTCCTCGGCGTTGGTCACCGCCTTCACCTCGGGATTTCTGGTCGCCGTCGTCAGGTCCACCACCTTCACCTCGTCCGCCGGGCTCAGGTAGTCGAGCACCGCGTTGAAGAGGAACCGGTCCAGTTGCGCCTCCGGCAGCGGATACGTCCCCTCCAGCTCGATCGGGTTCTGCGTCGCCAGTACAAAGAACGGCGCCGGCAGCTTGTACACATGCCCGCGCACTGTGCAGCTCCGCTCCTGCATCGCCTCCAGCATCGCCGCCTGCGTCTTCGGCGGAGTGCGGTTGATCTCGTCCGCCAGCACGACGTTGCCGAAGATCGGCCCCTCCACGAACGTCCACTTCCGGTGCCCGGTCGTGATGTCCTCTTCAATAATGTCGGTGCCCGTAATGTCCGAAGGCATCAGGTCCGGAGTGAACTGGATGCGCCGGAAGCTCAGCCCCAGCGTCTGCGCAATCGTCCGCACCATCAGCGTCTTCGCCGTGCCCGGCATTCCGGTGATCAGGCAATGCCCGCCCACGAACAGCGCAATCAGGATCTGGTCCAGCACCTCGTCCTGCCCCACGATCACCTGCCGCACCTGCGCCAGGATCCCGTCCCGCACCGCCTGGAAGCGCTCGACCCGCGCCTGCAGCCCTGCCGCGTCTTCATTCAATCCCGCAATCGCACTCATCCGTTGCTCCTGTCCACCAAAATTAGCTGCCGTCATCCTGAGCGGAGGCGCGAGCGCCGCAGCGAAGGATCCCTGTAGTCGTCTTTGTCCTTATCCGTTTTGATCCTTCAAATCGGTGTTCATCGGTGTTAAGCCTCTTCTCACTTACTCCCCTCCAGCTCCAGCAGCATCTTCTGCGCATCTTTAAAGTTCGGCGCCGCCTCCAGCGAGCTCAGCACGCTCTCCTCGGCCTTCGCCTTGTCGCCCGCCGCCAGGTATGCTCTCGCCACGTCGTAGTGCGCCTGGGCCTTGTCCAGCGGATTCATCGCCAGCACCGCCTGGAACTCCCGCACCGCACCCGCATTGTCGCCCTCTGCCATCAGCAGCGTTCCCAGATTCCTGTGCAGTCCCTCATCCTCCGGATAGATGAAGTTCAGCTGCTCCAGCGTCTCCGCCGCCTCCTTCGTCTGACCCAGCCCCTGCTCCAGCCCCGCCAGCTTTTCCAGGACCTTCGGGTCTTCCCCGCCGCGCCGCTCATACTCCTTCAACGCATCCATTGCGGCCTGCTTGTTGCCTTGGTTCAACTGTGCCGCCGCCAGCATCTCGTACGCATTCGCGTCCTCTACATACTCCGGATACAGCGCAATCACCTTCGGCGCCGCCGCAATCACCTCGTCGTCGCTCTTCATCTCCACCAGCGCCTTCAGCTGCTCACGCCACTGGTCGAAGTTCTTCGCCGTCGCGCCCCACTGCTTGTCCAGCCACGCAAAGTAGTCCGTGTCGAACTGCGCGGGCGTCGTCTTCAGATTCTCCTGGAATACCTCCGGCAACGTCTTCAGCTCACCGAACGAGTGCGCCATTCCCAGCAGCGCATCGCTGCCCCAGCGCTCGGCGATGTAGTCGCACATCGTGCCTCCCTCCCAGTAGCTCACAATCACCTGGTCGGGATACTTCGGATAGATAAACCCCTGGTCCAGGTCCTCCACCTTCAGCAGCTTCTTGTCGCGGATCGCCGCCACCACCTCCGGCGTCAGCCGGTTCGCCCACCGCGGATCGGCCTGGCCCTCCTCATGCACCGCCAGCCCCTCCGTAAACCAGCGCGGCACGCGGAACTTCGTCATCGACAGGATGTACACGTGGCTCATCTCGTGCCACAGCGTCGCGCCCCAGTTGAAGTCCCCCGGCTTGCGCCCGGACGGCGAATCCATTGCCACCGTATTGCCAAACGTCACCCCCAGCGCGCCCAGCCCCGGCATGCCCGTCGTACGCACGGCAAAGTCGTCGTGGTTGGGATACACCTCCACCCGCACCGGCCCATTCAACTTCATCCTGTACTTCGCCGCATACGCAGCAATCGCTTTGTGCAGCCACGCCTCAAAATACGGCTGCAGCAGCGCATCCTCGGCATTCCACAGCAGCAGCGTCGTCGTCGCATCCTTCGTCGTCACAAACTTCGGATACAGGTCCAGCAGCTTCAGGCTGTTCGCTGTCGCCGCGTCCGTCTGGCCATTGTTGTAGGCCGTCTCCAGTTGCTGCCGGGCCTCATCCTCGTCCCCCATGCGCATCAGGTTGATGCCCAGGTCGCTGCGCGCGCTCCATAACTCCGGGTCGGCCTCAATCGCTCTGCGGTCATACGCAATCGCTTCGGGATAGCGCCGGTTCAGCATCATGTGCTTCGCGACAATTGCATAGCCCTCGCCATAGCCCGGATTCACCGCCTTGATCTTCGCCAGCCACGCGTCCGCCTCGGCATCCTTGTCGGCCAGCAGTGCTGCCGCCGCCATCACCGCCTCGGCATCCAGTGCATCCGTGCCTCCACCTGCAGGCCCCGCGCCGTCGTATGGCGAAAGCGTGATCGCCGCCTGGGCCTCCCGGGTCGCATCCTCCGGCCGCGAGTCCGCCAGGAGCAGGTCGGCCAGCAGCTCATGTGCCTCCACCAGCTTTGGGTCGTCCTCGATCGCCTGCCCGAGATACTTCTCCGCCTTATCGTCGAAGTTCGCCGCACCAATCTCCGCAACTCCCAGCAGCGCCTCCGCGCACTTCGGGTCCTGCTCCAGGGCCTGCGCAAACAGCGGCGGCGAGTCCACGTCGTTGAATCGCTCATGCAGCAGAATTCCGTACCGGGCCTTCCACACCGCCGGCGCTCCCGGCTGCTTGATCGCCCCTTCAAACTGCGTCTTCGCGTCCTCCCACTGCCCCAGCCCCCAGAACCCCTCCGCCGAAAGATACGCGTCTCTGCTCTGCGACAGCTCCGTGAAACACGCCGTCGCCTCGGCCTTCTTCCCGTGCAGCCGCAGCTTCGCACATCCCTCCGGAGTCACGCCCGCGCTCGCACCCGCGCGCGCCTGCGCAGACGCAGCGCTGCACGCCAGCATCACGCCCGCCACCACAACCCCGAGTTGGCCCGCAAGTCTCATCTCATCGTCATCCTGGATCGCAGCACTACGCGTGTCCAGAATCCCCGTATTTGCCTCTCACTCTCATTCGCCGTCATCCTGAGCGAAGCGAAGGACCCCTGTATTTGTCCTTCCTTTGTTTTGATCGGTGAAATCGGTGTTCATCGGTGTTAAGCCTTTACCCTTCCTCCGCGCCGCCGCTACTTATCCAGCTGCGCCTGCACCTTCGCCAGTTCCAGCAGCGCCGCCGTCAGCTGCTTCTTGTACTCGCCCGGCTCCATCGCCGCCTTGTCATACTTCAACTCGTCGATCTTCTGTTCCAGCGCCTCCTTCTCGGTCATCAGCTGCCGCTTCGCCGGGTCGTTCATCGCCGCCTGCGCCGCCCCCAGCCGCACAACTGTGAACGTCCCCATCAACGCTCCCTCGCGGCGGTCCATGCCCTCCCCTGATCCGGTCAAACGCACCGCCTCGCCCTTGCCCGTATCCTCAAACTGCGCATGCTCCGTCGCCAGCCGCTTTTGCGACGTATAGAAATCCGCCGTCTTGCGATCTGCATACGCAAACGCCTCCATCGCACTGATCGACCCGCTCTTGTCCGTGTCCGCCTCAGGGTCCTCCAGCGCCGCCACCCAGTACCGCGCAAACACCGTCGCGTTCTTCTCCGTCCCGCTCTTCGTGGCGACAATCACCGCTCTTCCCGGCCGCTGTAACACCGCCACCGCCCCTCCGCTCGCGCTCGTCGTATCCACGATCAGCTGCCGCTTCGCCGGCACCTTGTCGCACATCGCCGCGATCTCCTCCCCCGTCACGTCCGGCCCCACCAGGTTGAACTTGTACTCCGTCCCGTCGAAGCTTCCGTGCCCGATCAGTGTGAGCACCAGGTCGTCCTCCGGCTTGGCCTCCTTCGCCACCTCGTCCATCGCCGCTGCGAGCTTCACCTTCGTCGCGTCGTTCCCCGTCAGCGTGATGACATGCGCACCCACCGCGCTTTTGAAGACCTTGTCCAGATCCTTCGCATTTGCCGTGAAGCGCTGTTCATAGTCCGGCTCGCCACCCAGACCCGCCACCGTCACATAGAACGTCGCCCCTCTTGCGACGCCGCTCATCAGCACGCCATATCCCACCATCGCCAGCCACTGCCGTCTCAAGCGACGCAACTGACAACTGAGCACTAACAACTGACAACTCCCCCTCACACCACACCCCACTTCCGGCGCAGCAGCCAGTCCGCCGCCATCAAACCCAGCAGCACCAGGAACACAATCGGCATGTCCCACAGCTCCTTCGTGTCCCGCACCGAGATCCCCGCCTCCGAATACGAGATCTCCTTCGGCAGCCGTTCCAGCTCACTCTCCTTCCAATACCGCCCTCCCGTCGCGTCCGACAGCTTCTCCAGCAGCGCCCGGTTCTGCTGCGTGTGGAAGTTCTCCGCCACGCCATCCTCCCGCCGAAACGACACCACATCGCTGCCCAGCGTCTCTCCTCCTGCGCCACGCGTCGCCGATACCTCCGCCACATAACTGCCCGGCTTCGCCGCCGTCCAGTCCATCGCAAACGTCCCCGGCTGGTTCGGCACCGGAGTCATATCCACCATCTCCGACTGCCCCTCCGGCCCGATCACATGCACCTGCACCTTCGCGTCCACCGCCGGCTGGAAGTCCTTGCCCCGCGCCACCGCCGTCATGTGCACCCGCCCATCGTCCATCAGCGTCCGCTCGGGCATCGCCGCCGTCACCTGTCCCGGTGAGTCCTTCGCCAGCCACCGCAGCAGTTGCTGCCAGAACAGGTCATGCGACGGGTCGCCCAGTGGCGACAGCATCTGCCATCGCCACGTCCCCGAACTCGCCAGCACCGCCGTCCGCCCATGCCCGAAGTTCTGCGTCACCAGCAGCGGCATCGTCCGCCCTGCCGTCATCTGCGCCAGCACCGTCGCGCCCGGCTTCGGCGAGCCCGGGTCTTCATAATCCGCCAGCGCGGGCAGCTTGCGCCAGCGCTCCGCATTCGCCGTCTTGTCGTCCAGCAGGCGTGTCACCGGGCTCTCCACGCCCGCCGGCGTCAGCGCCACCGTCGCCGCATCGCGATGGAACGCCCCGCGCGAGTTCGGCAGAAACGTCGGAAACAGGTCCGCCAGGCTCGACGAGGCCCATCCTCCATCCCCCAGCGAATACCTCCCACCCAGGAACAGAATCCCTCCGCCCCTCCGGTCCACAAACTCCCGCAACAGCTCCTGCTGCACCGGCGTAAAGTACCCCGCCTCCACGCTCCCCAGAATGATCGCGTCGTACTGGAACAGGTCCTCCGCCTTCGTCGGAAACCCGTCCGCCAGCTCGCTTGGGTCCGAGATCCCCTGCCGGTAGATCTTGTTCTCCGTCGTGCGCAGCATCGACACGATGTGCAGTCCCTTGTCGTCCTGCTCCGCCCGCCGCAGGAACTTGTACTGCCACCGCGGCTCCCCTTCCACATACAGGATCCGCTTGGGCAGCGGGCTCACATCCACCAGGCGCGTCGCTGCATTGTTCGTTGTGCTCTCCTCGCCCGCCATCGGCTCCAGCCCGAACGAGATGTTCTTTACCCCCGCATCCCCCGCGTTGAAGAACATCTGCACCGCGGACTGCACTCCGTTCGGCTCCAGCGTTACGTCCCGCGTCGCCAGCAGCTTGTCGCCGTCCCGGATGTCCAGCGTCGCCTTCTGCCCCGTATACCCGTCCTGATGAAAGTTCACCATCGCCGTCATCCGCGAGCCCGCCATCGCCGTCGCTGCCACCTGCACGTCGTCCAGCTCTACATCGTGCTCGGCCCGCTCCCGGCCGAATCCGATCGTGTGCACCGGCAGCCTGCGGTTGTGCAGCGCGTTGATCGCCTCCACGCTGATCCCGCCCGAATCCGCTCCACCCGTCCCGTTCTCCGCGCCATCGCTCAGCAGCACCACCGCGCCCAGCGGCAGGTCGTTCGTCTCTCGCGCCAGCTCCTCCAGCCCCGCGCCAATGTGCGTCGCCGGCGCGTCCGCTCTCCACTGGTCCGGCTTCTCCATCCGCACCAGCCCGGAATCCAGCCGGTACTCCCGCACCTGAAAGCGCTTCTCCAGCCCCGGCACAATCTCGGCCAGCGCCTTCACTGCGGCCGTCTCCCGCGCCGCCTTGCCGTCCGGCCCCGCATCCGCAATCGCCATGCTGCGAGAGTCGTCCACCACCACCGCGATAATGTTCTGCTGGCTCTTCAACTCCGCCACCGTAATCGCCGGCTGCCACAGCAGCGTTAGCAGCAGCGCCGCCATCGCTGCCTCCAATGCCCAGATCACCCAAACGCGCCACGTCTGCCTCAGCGGCGGCCTGCGCTCCTCCGCTGGCGCGCCTTTAATCCTCGGTGAAGCCTCCGGCAGAGCGCGCCACACCAGCCATCCCAGCGCGCCTGCCGACGCTACGATCAGTGCAACCAGCACCCACCCCGGCCAGGAGCCCAGCAGCAGATACCTGCCCTTCGTGAACACCGGAATCGGATACTTGAAGAAAAATTCAAACATGAGGGAGAGGTGGGAGGTTCAAGATCAAGGTCAGGAGCGCCGTGCAAAATCCGTAGTCATCCGCGTCAATCCGTGGTTGCTTTGTCCTCCCTTGAACCTTGCCCCTTGGACCTTGGACCACGCCTCAGTGCGTCATGCTGTACATCACGTAATTCAGGCCCACCCGGAAGGCCTGTGACGCAAATTGCTCGGGATAATTCGGGTCGTCCGCCCACTCCCACGCATCGCCCAGGTGCATGTTATGGCAGATCGCCACCATGATCCGCCCATGCTCGTCGCGGATTGCCCGCCATTTCGGCGCATATCCGTCCTTCTCATACGTCCGCCCGTCGTACACGTAGTGCTCGCCCGGCACCTGCATCCGGTCGTCGATGTCATACAGCACATGGAAGATCTCGTCCTTGTCCGTCAGGTCTTCCACCGGATACTTCTCCGCATCGGGAAAGATCTGCCGCATCCCGCGCATAAAGTTCTCCCAGTCCTCGCTGCCGTGGAAGTCATCCACCATCAGGAAGCCGCCCTTTAGCAGGTACTCCCGCATCCGCTTGGCCTCCTCGTCGTTGAAGCTCCACGTATGCACCATCACGGCGTACACAAACGGGTAGTTATAGATGTCGTCCGAGTCCAGGTTCACTACCTGCTCATAGCTGCGCCCATTGATCCGCGTCAGCCGGTTCATCGCCATCAGGAACTGCCGGTCCGCCTTCGGGTAGTCCCTCGACCACGTCGCCCCCCAGCCGCGCCCGTACCTTCCGCCGAAGCCGCCCCCAAGGCCTCCGTACCCGCCGCCGCCCATCGCCGTCGTAAAGCTCAGCCGCGACCAGTAGAACTCCGCTTTGGTCCCGGTCTGGGTATCGATCGAGCCCCAGTCTGCGATCCGCTGGAACCCCCACGCCCCCAGGGCAAGGCTCAGCACAACCACCGTCAACGCCGCGGATTTGACCAGGAGCTTCATCGCCTGAACCCTCCCTGCGCCTCACGCTTGCTTAGAGCCGGAGAATACCAGAGGCGCTCACGTCCTGGCTTGGTCACTCCGTCCACTCGCGGAGCCCCGCTCACTCTTGCTCAGGCCGTTTCTCTTCGTTGTCCAGATAGACGAACCTGGTCGCGATGAGTTGCATCCTTGTGTCCGACGTCAGCCGAATCAGCCTTATACGCAGGCCCGAACCTCTGCCCTCTACTGCCGGCCTCGTCGATCCCATACCGACAAAATCCCTCTAAAATACGTCCAACAGAAAATCCGCTCCCTTTGCACTGATTCCTTTACAGGAAAATCTCTACCCTGCTCCACTGAATCATGAACCGCCGCGATCTCCTCAAACTCGCTCCCGCTGCTCTCGCCGCCGAGGCCCTCGCCCGCTCCGCCGCCTTCGCTGCGCCGGCCCAGATCACCATGCTGCCCGGCATGGGCTCCGGCCCGTCGAACCAGCCCGCGGAGCACGCCGCATCCTCGGCCATCGATCTCCGCATCGCGCCCGTCACCGTCGAACTCGCGCCCGACCGCATCCTCTCCACCATCGGCTACAACGGCACCTCACCCGGCCCCGTCCTGCGCATGAAGGAAGGCCGGCCCACCACCGTCACCGTCCACAACGAAACCGACACGCCCGAATACGTCCACTGGCACGGCTTCCTCATCCCCTCCAGCGTCGACGGCTCCGAAGAAGAAGAAACCCCACCCGTCCCCCCGCACGGCAGCCGCACCTACTCCTTCACGCCCACGCCCTCCGGCTCGCGCTGGTACCACTCCCACGCCATGGCCATGGGCGACCTCCACAAAGGCACCTTCACCGGCCAGTTCGGCTTCGTCTACATCGAGCCCGCGCAGAACCCCGGTGCATACGACCAGGAACTCTTCCTCGCCCTCCGCGACTGGGACCCCTTCTACACCACCCAGATGGTCGACATGGACGAGGTCGACGATCCCGACGCACCCAAGCCCGAGAAGCCCGCCGTCCTCAATACCGCGCCCAACGGCCTCGAGGTCACCTCCACCACCTACTCCATCAATGACAAGGCCCTCGGCGCCGGTGAACCCATCCGCGTCCGCCAGGGCCAGCGCGTCCTCTTCCACTTCCTCAACGCCAGCGCCATCGAGAACCGCCGCGTCTCGCTCGGCGGCCACAAGTTCCAGGTCATCGCCCTCGACGGCAACCCCGTCCCCACGCCTGCACCCGTCGAAACCCTCTTCCTTGGCGCCGGTGAGCGCGTCTGCGCCATCGTCGAGATGAACAACCCCGGCGTCTGGATCCTCGGTGAGCCCACTGACCTCGTCCGCTCCGCCGGCCTCGGCGTCCTCGTCGAGTACGCCAACTCCCACCAGCAGCCGCAATGGATCAAGCCTGCCACCCTGCTCTGGGACTACACACGCTTCGCCAAACCTGCCGCGGGTCCGGCCGCCGCCGATCCCTCAATCCAGAACATCGACATGGCCTTCGAGAAGGTCCCCGGCGGCAGCGGCAAGTTCAACACCTTCACCGTCAACGGCAAGCCCTACCCGCACGAAAATGAGTTCGTCCTCCATCAAGGCCAGCGCTACCGCCTCACCATGCGCAACCGCACCGACGACGCCCACCCGCTGCACATGCATCGCCACCAGTGGGAGCTGATCGACCTCAACACCAAACCCACCGCAGGCCTCATCAAGGACACCGTCGTCGTCCCCATCTACGGCCGCGCCACCGTGGAGTTCACTGCCAACCAGCCCGGCCTCACCCTCTTCCACTGCCACATCCAGCAGCACATGGACTTCGGCTTCAAAGCCCTCTTCCGCTACGCATAGCCCCGACTCTTCGTGGTTGTCATTCTGAGCCGCAGGCGAAGAATCCCTGTATTTGTACCAACACAAATATCGGGTGCCCCATTCATCGCGCGTTCTTTGCGCGATGAGTGGGAAAGAAGAACTGGGACAGGCGGCCCATATCTCACACGACTCCACAAAAGCGGGTGCCCCACATCTCGTAGAGATGTGGGATGTGTCGTCACCTATTACCGAAAGACACCAACCCGCAGAGATGATCTGGCGGCGGCCCATATCTCACACGACTCCACAAAGCGGGTGCCCCACATCTCGATTTTTGAGATGTGGGAGATGTGCCTCCACGTAGGCTTGAGCACCATGCCCGGACTCCTTTCTTGCGGACGGGAAATGCGGACAGACGAAACGTTCATGATGAGTGACCCTGGACAGAGGGGCAAACCTGTCAAGTACCTCCCGGCAACCCACTGACGCCACGTCACTTCCCCGCCAAAACTCGCGCACCCAAATCGCTACAATAGAAAGAGGGGCAACTCAGGCTGCTCCCTTCAAGCTCTTTGAAAGCCAGCGTCGGCGGCCCGTCGAACGTGCGATTCCATAAGCTCTTTATTTTGTTAGACCGGCCAATAAAATCAGGATTTTGCCCAGAAAGTACCGGGGGGCACCCACTCGACCATATCCATCATCAGAAACCAACCACTTACGCGTCCCGCCGTAGAATGATCCTGCGATGGAACAGGCACTCGCCGCCAAACTCGACTCTCTCCGCTCGTCGCTCCGCGCGCTCGGTTCGCTGCTCGTCGCCTACTCCGGCGGCACCGATTCCGCATTCCTCGCCTGGGCCGCGCATGAAGCCCTCGGCGGCCGCATGCTGGCCGTCATCGCCGACTCGCCCTCGCTCCCGCGCAAGGAGCTCGCCGCCGCGCTCGAGTTCGCCGCCGCGCACTCCATCCCGACGCACATCCTCCACACGCGCGAGCTCGACTCGCCCGACTACGCCCGCAACGACGCCGGCCGCTGCTTCCACTGCAAGGACGAGCTCTTCACCCGCATGGAAGCCGAGCGCGAACGTCTTGGCTTCGCCCACATCGCCTACGGCATGAACCTCGACGATCGCGGCGACCATCGCCCCGGCCAGAAGGCCGCGGCCGAACACAGCGTCCTCGCCCCGCTCGTCGACGCCCGTCTTACCAAGTCCGAGATCCGTGCCCTTGCCCGCACCGTCGGCCTCACCCTCGCGGACAAGCCGGCCAGCGCCTGCCTCTCCTCGCGCATCGAATACGGCCGCGCCGTCACGCCCGAAAACCTGAGCCAGGTGGAGCGCGCCGAGGAGGCCCTGCACGAGCTCGGCTTCCCGCAGGTCCGCGTGCGCCACCACGGAAACCTCGCCCGCATCGAGATCGCCCGCGCCGATCTGCCGCGCGCCCTCACGCTGGAGACGCTCGACCGCATCACCGCCGCGCTCCGCCCGCTCGGCCTCACCTACGTCACGCTGGACACGCAGGGCTATCGTTCCGGCTCCATGAACGATGTGCTGCCTGTGGAGGCCATCGCTGCAGCACATTAAGCTTTTCCTGCAGGATCAACTATGCGCATCGCCTATCTCGACTGCTACGCCGGAATCGCCGGCGACATGTTCCTCGCCGCTCTGCTCGACGCCGGTGTTCCGCCCGAGGTGTTGCACAGTGCCACCGCCGCACTCGGCCTCAACGCCTCACTTCGTATCGAGAAGGTCGACCGCAGTGGAATCACCTGCACCAAGGTTCACGTCCTTGAACACGGAAGGCCCGCTGAAGCCGCCGCGCCCACGCATACGCACCAGCCGAAGACGCAGCACCTGCACAAGGGCGGTCATTCGCACACCCACGACCACGATCACTCGCACGACTCGCATAGTCACGGCCACACGCACACCCACGGCCGATCGCTGACCGCCATTCGCGCCCTTATTGCCTCCGCGCCGCTGGCCGATCCGGTAAAGCACTTCGCCGTTCGCACCTTCGAACTGCTGGGCCATACCGAAGCGCGCATCCATAATGTGCCCGTCGACGAGATCCACTTCCACGAGGTCGGCGCGGTCGATGCCATCGTCGACATCGTCGCCGCCAGCGCCGGCATCCATCACCTCGCCATCGACGCGTGGCACTGCTCGCCGGTCAACGTCGGCGGCGGCACCGTCGTCTGCGCACATGGAACCTTCCCCGTCCCTGCGCCCGCGACCGCAGACCTGTTGCGCGGCATGCCGACCTACTCCGCCCACATCGAGAAGGAACTCGTCACGCCCACCGGCGCAGCACTCCTCCGTGCCCTCTCGCCCACCTTCGGCCCGCAGCCCGCGATGCGCATCCGGCAAATCGGCTACGGCGCGGGCTCGCGCAACCCTGCTGGATTCCCCAACGCCCTCCGCATCAGTATCGGCGAGGCCGTCGTATCTGCACCCACACCGCAGCCCGGCGACTCAACGCAGGAGGTCGCCGTTCTCGAGACCGCCCTCGACGATCTCTCGCCGCAGGTCCTCGCTCACGTCGCGGAGTCCACGCTTGCGCTTGGAGCTTTAGACGTCATGCTCACGCCGGTCATCATGAAGAAGGGCCGCCCCGGCACGCTCATCACCGTGCTCTGCAACCCGGCAGACGCCTCCAAGTTCGAGCAGCTCCTCCTCCGCGAAACTTCCACCCTCGGCGTTCGGATCCGGCATGACCGCCGCTCCTGCCTGCAACGCGAGCACATCACGGTCTCCACCGAATACGGCGAGATCCGCGTCAAGGTCGGCTCGCGCGACGGCGAGACCTTGAACATTGCGCCTGAGTTCGAGGACTGCCGCGCCGCAGCCGCTCGGCACAACGCTGCGGTCAAGCTGGTACAGCAGGCCGCCATCGCCGCCTATCGGCACAAGGAAGCACTCGCCTCATCATGACTCGCGATTCCCTTCTCCAACTTCTCTCGGAGGTCGAGCGCGGGACACTGACGCCTGCCGCTGCCTCCGAACGCCTTGCCAGCCTCCCATTCGAAGACCTCGGACACGCGCGCGTCGATCATCATCGCAGCCTGCGCTCCGGCCTGCCCGAGGTCGTCTTCGCCGCCGGCAAGACAACCGAACAGATCACCGCGATCTTTGCCTCGCTTGCCGCCGACGGGGTCGACGTTCTCGCCACCCGGGTCGATCCTGTCACAGCAACTGCGCTTCTCAAGGACAATCCGTCCGCGGTGCATAACTCCGCTGCGCGCACGGTAGCCTTACGCCAGACACCCACGCCTCGAGCTGCGGGTCAGATCGCAGTCGTATGCGCAGGCACCAGTGACATTCCCGTCGCGGAAGAGGCCGCCGTCACCGCGGAGACCTTCGGTGCGTCCGTTACCCGACTTTTTGACGTGGGTGTTGCCGGGCTGCATCGTCTGCTTGCCGTGCACGAGAAGCTCCGTTCCGCTCATGCCGTCATCGTCTGCGCGGGAATGGAAGGCGCTCTGCCCTCGGTGGTCGGTGGTCTGGTCGGTGTCCCTGTCATCGCGGTGCCCACCTCCGTCGGTTATGGCGCATCGTTCTCCGGCGCGGCCGCGCTGCTGGGCATGCTCAACTCCTGCAGCCCGAACGTCACGGTCGTCAATATCGACAACGGCTTCGGCGCAGCATATACGGCGGTTCTGATCGCACGAGCAGCGGCGAATGTGCAGAGTCCTGCATAGTCCCATTCTGGGAGCCAGAGGAGAATTTTCACACGGTACGCCGTT
Organism: Acidobacteriaceae bacterium; assembly: GCA_035550395.1. Taxonomy (GTDB): domain Bacteria; phylum Acidobacteriota; class Terriglobia; order Terriglobales; family Acidobacteriaceae; genus Edaphobacter. Next base: position 50,284 of record DASZPF010000039.1, on the reverse strand, counting down.
ACCATAGGAGAAGCCGTCCTCGGGCTTATGGCCCTGCTCTTCACCCATAACCGCACCCGGAGAACATGAGCGAGATCGACCGATCGGCCCCGGTAAGCTCCAGTTCAATGGAACGATGGCCTTGGCCACTGCGCTGCCTCGCCGCGCTGGCATTCGCAGGTCTGGCGGTGGCCGTCACGTATGCCGTTCCTGTGCTTCATCAATTTCCCCTCCTGCTGCCTTTCCCGGTCGCGATTCTTACCTGCATCTACCTGGGCATGGGGGCCGGAGCCCTCTGTACCGCCGCTGAAGCCAGCCTGATCGATCTGCTTCTGGTCCGCATGCAGTACGGACTGCCGATCCTCTTCGTGCGGGAAGAGGTTCGCCTGGTCTTGTTTATGGTGATCTCGCTCGTGCTCGGCTGGAGCGTGCGGCAGCTGGCGTGGCAGCGCTCCCAGCTTGCATTGCACGACCTTCAGCGGCAGCTCGCGGTCGCGCAGGGACAACGGCTCCTCGCAGAGGAGCGGGCGCGCACCAGTGAGACGCTGCGAGAGCGCGACGACACCTTGCAGATCGCTCTGCGCGCCAACGGCCTGGGCCTCTGGGTGTGGGACCTCGAGACGGGCGGCGTGCAATGGTCGGATGAGGTCTACCACATCATCGGCCTGCCTCCAGGATCGCTTGAGCCCGCCGTCCGCAGCTTTCTTCAGTTTATTCATCCCGACGACATGGCCCATGTCCAGGAAGCTGTAGACCGCACGCGCACCACCGGCGCCGACTACCATCAGCAATATCGGGTTCGCTTGAAGGACGGCTCCGAACGCTGGGTCGAATCCCAGGGCCGCAGCCAGCGAGACAGCACAGGCCGCCTTGTTCGCATCGTCGGCGTGGTGGCGGATGTAACCATGCGCAAGCGCAGCGAAGAGGCCATGCTGCGCGCCGAAAAGCTGGCCGTCGCAGGACGTCTCGCCGCTTCGGTCGCGCATGAGATCAACAATCCGCTGGAGGCCGTGGCCAATCTTCTTTATCTGATTGCCAATGCGGAAAATCTTGAGATCGCCCGGCACGAAGCATTGCAGGCACTCGACGAGTTGATGCGCGTGTCGCTGATAACGCAGCAGACGCTGAAATTCCATCGTCAAACCGGCAGCCCCAAACCCACGAGACTCTCTGAGGTGCTGCAAACCGTCTTCACCCTCTTCCGCGGCCGCCTGCGCACCTCACGCATCGAATCCGACCTGCAGGTAAAAGACGAGATCGAGATCTCCTGCATGCCCGGTGAAGTACAGCAGGTCTTTGCGAACCTTGTCTCCAATGCAATTGACGCCATGCCCACGGGAGGCCGCCTCATCGCGCGCCTTCGTCCGTCTATCGATTGGCGTGATGGCGTATCCCCCGGAATGCGGGTTACGCTGGTTGACTCAGGCGGTGGTATCGATCCGGCGACACGCCATCGCATCTTTGAGCCGTTCTTCACGACAAAGCCGGAGACGGGCACCGGGCTCGGCCTCTGGGTTGTCGCTCAGCTCGTGGAACGGCACCATGGGCGCGTCAGTATCCGCAGCTCGCAGAATACCGCGGCGACTGGCACAGTCATCTCAGTATTTCTTCCCGTTGCCGGCAGTGCGGGCGCATCCTTGCAGGCCTGATCCATGTCTCCATCCAAATCCCGCAATGCCTCCGCCAGACCAAAGCCCTACACGGCTCCGCCCGGCTCGCTGCCTGAGGTCGTGGATCCCGTATGGCTGATCAAGGCACTCTCAATCACCATCGTCGCGGCAATTCTCTGCGCCTACCTTGCGCTGTGCTTTCTTTACTATCAGGGAGCGTGGCAGCTGGTGCTCCACCCGTCGCGCACGGTCGACCGCACCCCGGCGCAGGAAGGTCTCGCCTTCTCCAGCGTACGTTTCGGAGACTTCGATACCGGCGAGCCTCATCTGACTGCCTGGTGGCTGCCCGCACAGGACCCATCGAGTCCATCGCTGGAGTCTCGCTACGCGGCCCTGACCGTGCTTTATCTTCACTCCGGGTCGGGATCGCTGGCCGACACTCTGCCGCAGTTGAAGCTTTTGCACACAGCCGGAGTCAACATCTTTGCCATCGACTATCGTGGCTACGGGCTCAGCGATCCGTCCCATCACCCGGATGATGCCCGCATGCGGCAGGACGCCGATGCAGCCCTAAGCTACCTGATCTCTGTGCGCCACATCCCGGCCTCCGCCATCCTGCCCTGCGGCAGTGGCATCGGCGCGTCCCTGGCAGTGGATCTCGTCCAGGCCCATCCGGAGCTTCCGGCAGTCATTCTCGATAATCCCGATCCCGACCCTGCCGCCACGGCCGCCACCGTGCACCGCTCCAAACTGGTCCCCATCCGTCTCCTCTTCGGCAGCCGTTTCGCGATCGCTGCGCCGCTCTCTTCGCTGTCCACTCCAAAGTTGCTGATCAGCGGCGGCCCGTCCGCTCAATCGGCCGCCGCCGCTCAGGCATCCATTGGATCTCTGTTCCATTCCGCTGCAAGTCCCAGCTATGCCGTGGCTCTTCCGCCTGCCGGAGCGGACGCGGCGTTCGCGAATGCGCTCCATCGTTTCGTCGATGAATACCTTCCGCATCGTTAGCGTCCGTGCGGACATGTCCCAACTCCTCACTTTAGAATTCGAAAAGGAACTGTTGCTGTGTCCAGATGGCTCAATCGCTTTCAACCATGGGGTCTATTGATCCTCCGGGTGGCCCTGGGCGCCTCGATGTTCTATCACGGGTGGCTTAAGGTCGCCCCGTCGGGCGTTCTCCATGGGCATCCCTTCGCCGGGCTCCAGCGTTCGGCTCACTTCGTCGCGGCACTTGGACTTCCCGGCTGGCTCGGCTACGTCTCCGCGCTCACCGAGTTTCTGGGCGGCTTCTGCCTGCTGATCGGCCTGTTGACCCGGCTGTTTGGATTCCTGGTGTCAATCAATATGCTCGTCGCCATCTTTGCCGTCACCATCCACCGTGGCTACTCCACCTCTGAGCTTCCTATCGCTCTGTTCTCCATGGCACTGATGGTCCTCTTTGCAGGCCCCGGCAAGCTTGCGGCGGACAGGCGGCTCGGCCTCTCCTGAGCGAACAGCCAAGGAAATCTGAGGGAACCACCCCGTATTAGAAGTCTCACCGGAACATTAAAGGCGTGAGGCCTCCGATGTTCTGGAGGCCTTCATAAAGGTGGGGAGGGGTATTGCGGATAGGGGAAGCCAGGACCGTGGGAGTTGCTGTCCCGACTATCTGTTTGCTACATCCATTATGACGCAGATTGAAGACAAAGGTTGCTCTTTTCTTCTGCAAAATGTATTTCTACTCACCAAAGATCCTGAAAACAGAATGACCCTATACCGCCAATGCGCGGCATGTCATTGATTTTACGTGTCGATTTCCAATAGGGCTCTGGCAGCGTTACTTTTCAGGTAACCCGCGCATACAGATTCCGGGATTTAGAAGGACCCTAAATCCGCCGGGCATCCGGAACTCCGCAAACGCTCTGAGTCTTCGCCCTGACTTCGTGCCCAATCACGCTTCCAACCCTGAATGCTCTGCGAGATAGGACTGGAATTGCCCTGCCCGGGATGCCCACCCAGCATTTTTCTGTTGGCAGGATTGAACATCGCTGTTTCAGGACAACACAAGCCGCATCAGAATCGCGTCGTCCTCCGGCACGCGGTAATATCCCACCCGGCGGGCGAACTCCGTAAATCCAAGGGCCGCATATAGCGCTATGGCCGGCGCACTTCTCGACCGCACCTCAAGCTCGATCTCTCGCACTCCTTGACCTCTGCACCAGCCGACTAGCTCCCCGCAAAGAGCGCGCGCGACACCGCATCTGCGGGCGCCTGGAGCTACGGCTACGCTCTCAATCTCGGCGACAGCTTCCTCCCTGAGCGCCGCTATCGCGTACCCTGTCAGTCGCCAGGTAGCTGCATGTTCCGCGACGACGATATGTCGCCGCGCGGGTCCATCGGGAAGCAGCATCTCCGCATAAGCCCTCACAGGCCAGTGCGGCGCAGACTCGGTCGCACGGTCTAACGCAAGCAAAGCATGGATATCGCCAGGCCTGGCGGTGCGGACCTCCACTTCGCTGTTCATTTGCCGGACCCGGTTGCGGCCGATGCCCTGGCCTGCATCTTGACGAAGATCTCCTTATCGGTCCGTCGCAGATAGTTCGCATCCACTGTTGCGACATCGTCGAACCGCCCCGCTTCCCCACGCATTACGGCCAGCGGTATCGCGGCCGCTGCATCGGGCTCGTCAACCATCTGCGGCCTGAGTTCCCCAAGCGCGGTGAAGACGCCATCCTCGCAGACGGCGATCCGATGTTTGCCCATATCCGGTCGCGCCAGCTCCATCAATTCATCACGGCTCATGAGCGCCTCTCCAGTGCAGAGACCGTCAAGATACTCCCCGCAGTAAAACTCGCCTCGCCCGGCGTCCAGCACGGCCCGGACACGCTCGCCCTGCGGCGCCTTCGCATGGAACGTCAGCACCGCCAGGCGCGAGATAGCGATCAGCGGTATGCTCAACGCCTCGCAGAGCCCTTTCGCCGCACTCAATCCCACGCGCACCCCGGTAAACGATCCCGGGCCATTAACCACGGCAATGGCGTCCAGACTTGCCAGCGCAATCCTGCTCCCAGCGGCCAAACCACGCGCCTCCGCCACCAGGCGCTCTGAAGCGCTCCGCCCCGGCAACGTCGCCTTCTTAACCAGCAGAGGGGCACAGCCGGTATCGGCAATCGCGACACTTCCCTGCGCGCCGCATGTATCGATCAGCATAAGTCTCATGAGCGCGCTGCAGCCTCCGCAATCGGCGGTACGCTCTCATGCGATGTAGCTTGCGCATCTCCGACGATCTCCACCAGCACACCGCCCGCACTGGCAGGATGCACGAAGAAGTAGCGGTGCCCGCCTGCACCGCACCGGATAGATTCACTTGCCAGCCGCACGCCTTCAGTCTCCATTCGCGCGAAGACTGCATCAATGTCGCCTATGCGAATCGCAATGTGGTGCAGCCCCTCGCCGCGCTTTGCTACAAACCTCCCAATCGTCGAATCCTCCGCCGTCGCCTCCAGCAGCTCCAGCCTCGTCTCGCCCAGTCGCAGCATTAAGGTCTTCACCTGCTCCTGCTCCACCGTCTCCTCTGCGCTCGCGCTCAGCCCCAGCGACTCATAGAATCCTCGCGCAGCTGCAATACTGCGGACTGCGATCCCCAGATGGTCCAGCCGCGCCCCGTTCTCTTTAACCTGAAGCTCCTCATGCAAGGCACGCGATGGGAGCGGGCTTCGACGCGTACTCGCTGCAGCGGCTGTCTCAATCATCTGCATCAGGTCTGCGATTCCCTCACCCGTCGTCGCTACTGTCTTCACTACCGGCACCGGCACTCCCCCTCCCGGTCCACCCAGCCTTTGCATCGCGAGTACTTCCGCTTCGAGATTCTCGGCGCCCGCACAATCGGCCTTGTTCACCACGAAGATGCCGGCAATCTCCATCATTCCGGCCTTCAGGCTCTGCACCTCATCGCCCATACCTGGCACCAGCACGACCAAGGTCACGTCAGCCAGCTTTGCAACGTCGACCTCTGACTGCCCGGCGCCCACTGTCTCGATCAGCAGCACGTCCCTGCCCGCCGCTTCCATCACGGTGCACACATCAACGGCGGCAGCAGCCAGCCCTCCGCCCGCGCCCCGGCTTGCCATGCTGCGAATGTAGACCCCCTCGTCGCCTGCAAAGCCGGCCATGCGGATCCGATCACCCAGCAATGCGCCGCCCGAGTATGGGCTGGAGGGATCGACCGCGATGACGCCCACTGTCTTTCCCTGCCCTCGAAAACGCCGGATCAGCTGGTCCACCAGCGTGCTTTTACCGGCTCCCGGAGGCCCGGTCACGCCCACGCGCAGCGCTCTGCGGCCGGATGCGCGGCATGCAGCGAGCAGCTCGGCCGCCTCCGGCGCATGCTCTTCCACGCAGGAGATCGCCCGCGCAAGGGCACGCACTCCGCCGGCCTGCAATCTCACCAGCAGTTCGCCGGCAGTCTTTCCGGCCTTTGCTCCCGTCTCGAACCCATCGTCCACGTCTGCGATCATAATTGTCGGCGCCACGCCTCCGCCTCAGCACGTGACGTTTCCCCGCGATGCCGGTATCGTTAGAGAAGGGGCCTATGTGACCCAGCCCCTGGAATCGCCACGCGCGGACCTCCGCGCCCAAGCCAAGAGAGAGTCCAGTACCTATGGCAACCAAGACTCAAGTTCCTGCAGTCTCCGACTTTGCCTCTGAAAAGGCCGAGTGGATCGAAGCATTTGACGACGTAGTCGCCGACAACTGGGAGCACGGAGCCCAGCTTCTCCAGGCCCTTCGTCAGCGCGCCCGGGAGGCCGGCGTTGCTCTCCCCAATGAGTTCGCCTCTCCATTCCGCAACACGATCCCGAAGCACGACGAGGTCCCCTACCCCGGCGACCGCGCTCTCGAGCGTCGTATCGAAGCCCTCATCCGCTGGAACGCCATGGCGATGGTGCACGGCCAGAACAAGAAGGACCCCGGCATCGGCGGCCACATTTCTACCTACTCCTCGCTCGCCACGCTGCAGGAGGTGGGCTACAACCACTTCTTCCACGCCAAATACATCGCCGAAGACGGCTCCGAGCAGCCCGGTGACCTCATCTATCACCAGGGTCATGCCTCCCCCGGCGTCTATGCACGGTCGTATCTGCTGGGCCGCCTGAACGACGAGCACCTCAAAAACTTCCGCCACGAGCTGCGCGACCATCCCGGCCTCTCCAGTTATCCCCATCCCTGGCTCATGCCGGAGTTCTGGAACTTCCCCACAGTTTCCATGGGCATCGGCCCGCTCAACGCCATCTATCAGGCCCGCTTCATGCGCTATCTGGAGCACCGCGGCCTGCTGAAGCCCGTGCCGCGCAAGATCTGGGCCTTTATCGGCGACGGTGAGACCGACGAAGTGGACACGCTCGGTGCGATCTCGCTCGGCGCGCGCGAAAAGCTGGACAACCTCATCTTCGTCGTCAACTGCAACCTGCAGCGGCTCGACGGGCCCGTGCGCGGCAACAAGCGCATCATCGACGAGCTCGAAGGCGTCTTCCTCGGCGCCGGATGGAATGTCATCAAGGTCATCTGGGGTTCGGACTGGGACGAGCTCTTTGCGCGCGACCACTCCGGCCTGCTGCTGCGCCGTATGGAAGAGTGCGTCGATGGTGACTTCCAGACCTACAAGGCCAAGGACGGAGCCTATCTCCGCCAGCACTTCTTCGGCAAGTACCCCGAGCTGCTCGAGCTGGTAAAGGACTACACCGACGATCAGCTGATTCACCTGCGCCGCGGCGGCCACGATCCCGTCAAGGTCTATAACGCCTACAAGCGCGCCGTGGAACATAAAGGTGGCCCCACCGTCGTACTCGCCATGACGGTCAAGGGCTACGGGCTCGGCTCCGCCCAGGCGCGCAACGCCACCCACTCGGAGAAGAAGCTCACGGACGAGGCGCTCGCAGCCTTCGTCAAGCAGTTCGAGATTCCCATCCCGGAATCCGCCGCCAAAGCCGGCACTCCTTATCGCCCGGCGCAGGATGCGCCTGAGATCGCCTACATGCAGGAGCGTCGCGCCTCGCTCGGCGGCTACCTGCCCTCACGTTCGGCCCCGCTGCTCGATTTCAAGGCGCCGGACCTGAAATTTTTCGCGGAGTGGACTGCCGGCTCCAACAATCGCGCTGTCTCCACCACCATGGGCTTCGTCTCCATCCTGCGCGGCCTGATGAAGGACCCTGCCGTGGGCAAGTTCGTTGTCCCCATCGTGCCCGACGAAGGCCGCACCTTCGGCCTTGAGTCCGCCATCCGTCAGGTCGGAATCTACGCGCCGGAAGGCCAGCGCTACACGCCGCATGACAAGGACATGCTGCTCTTCTACCGTGAGGAGCAGGACGGGCAGATCCTCGAAGAGGGCATCACCGAGGCTGGCTCCATGGCGTCCTTCACAGCGGCCGGACAGGCTTACTCCACCTACAAGGTCCCCGCGATTCCCTTCTACATGTACTACTCGATGTTCGGCTTCCAGCGCATCGGGGACATGGCCTGGGCCTTCGCGGACGCGCGCGGCAAGGGCTTCCTCATGGGCGGCACTGCCGGAAGAACGACGATGCTGGGCGAGGGGCTGCAGCACCAGGACGGCCACAGCCATCTGCTTGCGAGCACCATCCCGACCTGCGTCACCTACGATCCCGCTTATGTCTATGAGCTTGCCGTCATCCTCCAGGACGGCATGCGCCGCATGTACGAGCAAGGCGAGGACTGCTTCTACTACATCACCATGTACAACGAAGACTATGCCATGCCCGCACTGCCGGAGGGCGTACAGGAAGGCATACTCAAGGGCATCTACAAATTCCGCGCGGCAGAGGCCGCCGGTGCGAAAGGTAAAACCACCGTCCAGCTCTTCGGCTCCGGCCCCATCCTCAATGAGGTCCTGCGCGCGCAGGAGGTCCTCGCGAAGGACCACAAGATCGCCGCCGACGTCTGGAGCGTCACCAGCTACACCGAGCTTCGCCGCGACGCGATAGAGACGGCCCGCTGGAACCGGCTGCATCCGTCCGAGCCCGAGCGCAGGACCTACATCGAAACCGCACTCGAGGGAGCACAGGGCCCCATCATCGCCGCAAGCGATTACATGAAGTCGCTGCCTGACGTGCTGGCGCCCTGGTTGCAGCTCAACGGCAAGTGCCGCCTCACCACACTCGGCACGGACGGTTTCGGACGCTCCGACAATCGCGAGCATCTGCGCCGCCACTTCGAGGTGGACGCGGAATCGATCGTCGGCGCCACGCTCTCGCGCCTCTCACGCGACGGCCAGATGGACGCGAAGAAGGCGCAAGCCGCAATCGCCAAGCTCGGACTCAACCCCGACGGCCCCGACCCTGCGCGCGCATGAGTCCAAAACAAGTCGCGCAGGAAAACCCGCTCATTCCCAACGCCCGCTTGCGGCAGATATACCGCGCAGTCCTGCGCGCGCATCTGCTCGGCGAGGCGCTGCCTCCATCGCAGCGCAGTCTCACCGCCGCCCGCGAAGCCGCTCTGGTCAGCACCTCTGTTGACCTCACCTCGCGCGACCTCATCAGCGACTCGCTGTCCGGCCCCGTCATCGACTTCCTCCGTGGCGCGCCGCTCCATCGTGCTCTCACGCCTGAGAGCAGGTCCGGGCCACGCATCCTCGCCGACTCAGGCTCGGCCTCACTCCTGCCTGCACCAGCCGACCCTGACGGACGCATCTGGTCCGCTCTGGGTGCTGCGGCGGCCCTCAAATCGGCGGCGGCAGTCGCAAAGGCCGCTGACGCCGAGGCGTCCTCGGCCGATTCCGCGGTTGTCGTCGTTACTGCGCAGCCCGGCGAACTTCCGCCGGCTGCATGGAAATCCGTGCTCGCATTCGCCTCCCGGCAGGAGCTGCCAATCCTCTTCGTTATGCTCCCAGTCGCTCCTTCACGCAGGCCGCCGAAGAGCGCCCCTATAAATATCCGCAGTGTCGCTCAGCAGACCCACGTCCCGGCAATTCCTGTAGACGCGGGTGACCCGGTAGCGCTCTACCGCGTGGCACAGGAGTCCGTTGGACATGCGCGCATCGGCGGCGGACCGGCACTGATCGACTGCGTCACATTCCCTGCGGTCGCCGCCAGCCCCTCGCCCTCACTGAGTCATCTCGAGGACTATATGCTGCATCGCAACATCGTCACTAAGCGCTGGATCGAATCCGAGCGAAGCTCGTTCGCCGCCAAGGTCTCGCACCTCAAATCCGCATCTAAGTAGTCCAACGATGCAGCTCCCTTTGAATCGCAGGTCTGGTGCCATTTCACCGCCAAAGCTGGCCCCTCCCGGGGTTGTTTCCCGGTTCGCAGTTACACTGGAGCCAGTGATGGACCTCCCCTCCAGGCGCCGCGTGCGGCTTGTGTCTCTGGGACAGAGTCTGCTCTTCCTGTCTATCCTTGCGTTCGGCCCTCGCCGTGGGCTTGCCCAAAGCGCCCCATCTGTCCCTCCGCCCGCTCCTGTCCCCTCCTCGACCCAGCCTTCCCTTCCTCCGTACCTGCATCAGTCCACCGAGAGCCCGTCGCAACCTGCTCCGACACCGGCGCCTCCTCCTGCCGTCACCGACAGACCGCCCACACCAGAAGCGCCCGTGACCGCCATGCCCGCTTATGGCACACCTGACCGGAGCCGTGGCCGGATCCCCCTCGATCCTCTGGGAAGCGCTTATATCCCCGTCGACAGTTGGGTCTATCCGGCGATGATGCGCCTCTACTCCATGGGCTATCTGGACTCGATGTTTCTCGCGCAGCGGCCGTACACCCGCCGCAGCGCGCTGCATATCCTGCAGAAGTCCGAGGACGCCATCCTCTCCGGCGACGACACGCAGGCCCAGGAGATCCTCGCAGCGCTGCTCAACGAGCTCTCCGACGAAGGCATCACCGATCGCAATATCGCCGGCGGCACGCGCGGTTCGGTCTATGGAATCCAGTCCGTCTACACGCGCCTGCAGGGCATCTCCGGTTCCATCCTGCAGGACAGCTACCATCTCGGCCAGACCTTCTACAACGACTACGGACGGCCGCACGAACCCGGCTTCAATAACATCACCGGCTTCTCCACCCTCGCCGAGCATGGCCGCTGGTCATTCTATCTTCGCGGTGAATATCAGCACGCCCCGTCCGCTCCCGGATACTCGCAGGCCCTCTCCTCGCAGCTCTCCCTCATCGACCAGATTCCCTTCTCCGGGTTCAACGACCCGCAGGACACCATCCCCACCGGCCCCATCTCCGCGCAGAACCCCTTCCATATCGTCGAGGGCGCGCTCTCCTTCCATCTCCTCGGGCACGAGATCTCCGGTGGCAAATCCGATGCGTGGCTGGGCCCTGCGCAGGGCGGCGGCATGGCATGGTCCAACAACGCGGAGAACATCTACTCCTTCCGCATTAATCGCGTGGAGCCCCTGCGCATCAAGTACCTCTCGCGCCTGCTCGGCCCCGTGCGCTATGACTTCTTTTATGGCAGCCTCAAGGGCCATACCTATCCAAACGCCGACTACACCCACTCCGAGATCGTAAGCTTCTCTCCCACGCGGGACTTCCAGTTCAGCCTGCAGCGCACCATCATCTTCGGTGGCGCCGGGCATGAGCCCGTCACGCTGCACACCTTCCTCAAGGGCTTCTTCGACACCAATGACACCAACGCCGGAGTCAAATTCTCCCGTACAGACCCGGGCGCGCGGTTCTCGGACTTCTCCTTCTCCTACCGGCTGCCCTTCGTAAGAAACTACCTCACCCTCTACATCGACTCGGAGACGCACGACGATATCTTCCCCATCTCCGCGCCGCGCCGCGCCGCCTATCGCCCCGGCATCTATCTTTCGCAGTTCCCGGGCGCAAAGCACCTCGACCTCCGTATCGAGGCCGTCTCCACCGATTGCTCTACCCTGGCATGTATCAATGGCAGCAACCAATACATTGAGACCATCCAGAAACAGGGCTACACCAACAAGGGCATCATCTTCGGCGACTGGATTGGCCGCGAAGCGAAGGGCGGCCAGGCATGGCTCACCTACCATCTCTCTGGCAACGAGTGGGTGCAGCTCTCCTACCTGAACAAAAAGACCGCCAAGGACTTCATCCCCGGCGGCACGACGCAGAACCAGTTCGCCATCGACGTCCTCAAACGCCTCCGCCCTGGCATCGAACTCCACGCCAACTATCAGCATGAAGGCTGGAAGGCCCCTATCTACCTCCCCGGAGCCCAGTCCAGCAATGCCTTCACGTTCCAGCTCACTTTCTTCCCGAAGCTCACTTCAACGGCGCGCTGAACGCTCCTATACGGGACGCTTTATTTCTTCCCGCGCCACGCACGCCTTGAAGTATTCGAGCGACCTTTCCAGTCCCTCGCGCAACGGGACCTTCGGCTCCCACCCCAGCACGGTACGGGCCTTCGTAATGTCCGGCCGTCGGCGCGTTGGATCGTCCTGCGGCAGGGGCAGATGCACAATCTCGGACCTGGATTGCGTCACCGCCAGGACCTCCTGCGCACACTCCAGCATCGTGAACTCGCCCGGGTTGCCGATGTTCACCGGCTCATGCTCGCTCGACTCCGCCAGGCGCACAATTCCCTCCACCAGGTCGGAGACGTAGCAGAAGCTGCGCGTTTGCGTTCCATCGCCATACACCGTCAACGGTTCGCCGCGCAGCGCCTGCATCATGAAGTTCGAGATCACGCGTCCGTCATTCGCCTGCAGCCTTGGTCCATAGGTGTTGAAGATTCGCACCATGTGCGTATTCACGCCGTAGTAGCGATGCCACGCCATCACCGCCGCCTCGCTGAAGCGTTTTGCCTCGTCGTACACGCTGCGTGGCCCGATCGGATTCACGTTGCCCCAGTAGCTCTCCACCTGGGGATGCACCTCCGGATCGCCGTAGCACTCCGATGTGGAGGCCTGCAGAAACCCTGCGCCGTACTTGCGCGCGAGGTTCAACATCTGGATGGTGCCTGCCGAACCTACCAGCAATGTCTCCGGACCAAGCCGCGCATAGTCTACCGGGCTCGCCGGCGACGCCAGGTTGAAGATGAAATCCACCGGCCCGGGATCGAACGAAAAACAGATGTCCTGCCGCACCAGTTCGAATCGGGTCTCACCGGCCAGATGAGCGAGATTAGCTGGATCTCCCGTGGAAAGATCGTCTACGCCGATCACAGCATGTCCCTGTGCCAGCAGTGCGTCCGTCAGGTGAGAGCCGAGGAATCCTGCCGCTCCGGTTACAAGAATCTTCTTTCCCATCGTCCTCTTTTTTTGATGTGGGCTGCTTCTTCTACGCGCTGGCTGAAGCGGCAAGGTCCATCTCGCGGGCAGGATTCACTGCCGGCCGTCCTACGCTGATGTATGTGAATCCGTGCTCAAGCATCCTCTTCGGATCGAACATATTCCGGCCATCCACCATAATCGGATAGCGCATCGCCTGCTTCAGGCGCTTCATGTCCAACTGCGTAAACTCGCGCCAGTCGGTCAGCAGCAATACCGCATCGGCATCCACCGCGGCGGCGTAAGCGTCCTCAACATACTGCAGCTGCGCTCCCGGCGGCAGCTCCTGCGCGGCGCGTTCCATCGCGGCGGGATCATAGGCCCGAATCGAGCAGCCCTCACTCAGCAGCATCTCCACCAGATCGATCGCCGGAGATTCGCGGATGTCGTCCGTCTCCCCTTTGAAAGCCAGCCCCAGCACTCCAAGCCGCTTGCCGCGCAGCGTCCACAGCGCGGAGCGAACCTTCGCAAGGAAGCGCTTCTTCTGCAGGACATTGATCTTTTCCACCTCGTCCAGCAGGGAAAAGTCGACTCCCATCTGCTCTGCGACGGAGCGGAAAGCAGCAACGTCCTTCGGGAAGCAGGAGCCTCCGTAGCCGATTCCGGGCCGGAGAAATCGCGGGCCGATCCGGCTGTCCAATCCGATCCCGCGCGCAACCTGCTCGATATTTGCGTCGGTCGCTTCGCAGAGATTGGAGACCGCGTTGATGAAAGAGATCTTCATTGCAAGAAACGCGTTGGATGCATGCTTGATGATCTCGGCCGACTTTGTCGACGTATTCAGCAGCGCAGGCGGCGCTTCGCCGGAGCACATCCCCGGAATCGCACCCTCCTGCCTGTAATACCGTCCGCTGGTCAGGGGCTCATAGATCGCTTCCAGCAGCCTGCCCGCTCTCTCGCTGTCGGCTCCCACCACAATCCGGTCCGGGTGCAGAAAGTCCTGCACCGCCGTTCCCTCGCGCAGGAACTCAGGGTTGGACACCACATCGAACAGCTTGCGCGACACTCCGTTGCGCTCAATCGCACGGCAGATCCACTCATTCGTATAGACCGGTACGGTGCTCTTCTCGACAATGACCTTATAGCTCGTTAGAGAACGGGCGATTTCGCAGGCCACCGCCTCCACATAGGAAAGGTCCGCATCTCCGGTCTCCGACTGCGGTGTGCCCACGGCAATGAAGATCGCGTCACACTCCCGGGTGGCCTCGGCCAGGTCCGTCGTGAAGCGGATCTTCGATTTGCGATACCGTCCCAGCAGTTCCGGCAGATGCTTTTCGTGAATCAGCGTATCGCCGCCCTCAAGCGCCTTCACCTTGCTTTCATCGTTGTCCACGCAAATGACGCCATGGCCAATCTCCGCAAAGCATACGGCGGCCACCAGACCCACATAGCCTGACCCTACTACGGCAATCTGTATCTTTTGGCTCATCTCCGCCCCGTCAAGCAGGTTTTGTGCTGATGTCCCTTGCAGTCTAGCGGATTTGCGATGCCATGAGAAATTGCCTCCTCCTTGGCGACATGATTTTTTGCGCACGGTGGTAATTCAACTTGGGGAGGTGATAGGGGAAGCTACCTCCACTTCCGAAGCAATGCCTGGTCGAGTAGACTAGCGTGTAATGGGTCCGGACAAATCGAAGATGCCCAACGCCACCGGTGCACCCGGCCCGCAACGATTTGGTGCGGCAGCAGCCGAAGTCGCCGATACATCCCTGTCGGAAGCATTCGAGACGCTTCGCAAGCGCCGATGGATCCTTATCGCCGCTGCGGTTCTCGGCATCGCCTACGGTTCTTACAATGCCTTTACTCAACCTCGCCTGTATGTGGCGAACAGTACAATTCAGGTCCATTCCGGCGCCTCAAATGCCTACAGGCTTGACTCCGACTATTACTACGGCGGCGACACTGAAACCCGGATGAACTCCGAGGTCTTCATCATCAAGAGCGACACCCTGCTCTATACCGTCGCCCGTGAGATGGACCTCGCCAATAATCCGGACTTTACAGGCATTGTGGGTGGCCCGCATCGTTCAATCGACGATCCGCGCGTGCGCGCCAAAACGATCGGCACACTCAAATCGAACCTGCGCGTGGCGCTGGTCCCTCAGACGGAGATGATGACGCTTTCATACTCCAGTCTCAACGCAAGGCTTTCAGCGGACATCCTCAACCAGATCGTTGCCGACTACATTCATCGCGAATTCCAGATGCCTGTACAGCAGACGCGTCTGGTCTCGGACTGGCTCTCGACCGATCTCGATGAACTGAAGGACCAGGTGACTCGCACCCAGGAACAGATGCTGCAGTTGGAGCGCAAGCTCGGAGTGCTCGCCATTGACCCGCAGCACAACCAGCTGCAGACCTCCGTTACGTCTTTGGAGCAGTTGCTGACCGCCGAAGGTGTGGCCAAAATAGCGCGGATCGACGCTGAATCGCGCTACATGATGATCAAGAACATGGACCCGAACACAATCGATGAGTCCATCGAGACCACCCCTGGGACCATGCCCGGCGAATTGAGTTCGCTCAGACGGCAAAAAGCTGCGCTGCAGGGAGAGTATGCGCAAATGACGGGTCCTGGCGGCATCGGCCCCAATCATCCGCGGGCACTTCAGATCCAGCACCAGATACAGGAGCTGAGCACCCAGATCGCTGCGGAATTGAATCGTCTGCAGACCCAGGCACGGGAAAATTATCTGGCGGCCAAAAAGACTGAGGAGGCGACCAGCCAGGAGGTCGAGGCGCGCAAAGCCGAAGCGTACAGTCAGGGTGATGATCTTGTCCGTTACACCCTTCTTCAACGCGAGTACGAGCAGAACCGGACGCTCTACGATGCCCTCAAGCAGCGCCTGGAGACGGCCAAGGTTGAGTCCGGCCTTGGCGCTTCCGAGGTCGACCAGGTCGACAAGGCTCTGCCGCCCGTCAATCCCAGCCTCCGGCCGCGTTCTTCGATCATTCTGGTCAATACCGTCTTCTTCGTGCTGGGCGGCATCATCGTGGCCTTCATCGTGGAGAGCCTCGACACGGACCTCACCGTCATCCACCAGATCGAGACGATCATGGAGATGCCTTCCCTCGCTGTCATTCCGCGCACTCGCCGTCCAAGCCCCGAGCAGTTAGCGGCCATGTCGATCGTGCAGCGGAATCTGACTGTGCTCAGTCAGCCCAAATCCCAATTCACGGAGTCCTTCCGTTCTCTTCGTACCGCGCTGCTGCTTACAACAGCCGGGCATCCCCCCAAGCGCATCCTCTTTACCAGCGCCACGCCTTCTGAGGGGAAAACAACCACCGCCGGCAATCTCGCCTGTATCCTCGCCCAGGGTGACGCTCGCGTTCTGCTCATCGACGCCGACCTGCGTCGGCCCAATCTGCACCATCGCTTCGGCCTCACAGGCAAGATCGGCCTTACCAGCGTGCTGGCCGGTGCCGCCAAGCTCGAACAGGCCATTCAGAACATCCCTGAGTTGCCCAATCTCGATATCCTTCCCAGCGGCCCTGTCCCTCCCTTCCCGGCGGAAATGTTGGGTTCGGAAGCCATGCGGACACTGCTCGACCAGGTCAGCGAAATCTACACGCACGTCGTGATTGACTCGCCCCCCATTCTCTCCGTCACGGACGGCATCATTCTCTCCCGCATGGCTGACGCCGTCGTCCTCGTTATCCGTCACGGAAAATCCAAGCGCAACGTCCTGCGCCGCACTCACGATCTGCTCTTCCGCTCCGAGGCGCCGATGGCTGGGCTTGTGCTGAATGCTGTCGACCTCAACTCGCCGGAGTATTACGGCTACTACGGCTACTCCGGCTATTCGTATGGTTCGATCGATGCAGACACATGGGGCACCAGTCCAGGCGCCGCCAGTCAGGGGGGAGACAACTCGTGACCATGCTCTCTGTTCCCCGGCGCGCATGCCTTGGGCTTTTCGTTGCCCTGCTTATGCTCTGCCTGCCGGCTTCGTTTCTTGGGCAAAGCGACACTTCCGGCATGGCAAATCCCGGCATCGAAGCCCCCGTCCCTTTGCCCACACCGGCATCGACAGCGCCCACCCCGATGCCCACCACTCCTCTCAGCTCCTCCAACCCCGCTCTGCTCTACCCTGGAGAAGACTTCAAGCTCTCTCCCGGAGACCTGATCTCCGTCAGCATCTTTCAACAGCCGGACTATACGCGCACGGTCCGCGTCAGCAAAGACGGCACGGCAGAGTTGCCCTACATCGGCAGTATCCCTCTTGAGGGACTCAGCGTCCGCCAGGCGCAGGACCGCATCGCGGACCGCCTGCGTGCCGGCCAGTTTTATCGCGACCCATACGTCATCATCCAGGTGCTGGACACCGTCAACGGCTCCGTGATCATCACCGGAGAAATGCACCAGATCGTCCCGGTCTCCACTCAGCGCAGCCTGCGGGATGTATTGCTTACCGCAGGCGGCCTGCCCGCCACTGCGAGTCACACAATTAAAATTGTCCGCCCCGGCCAGGAAGCCCCCATCATCGTCAATCTCGGCACCGACCTGGCCTCCAGCCCGGCGGCAAATGTCCCTGTCCACCCCCACGACATCATCCAGATCTCGCGGGCCAACGTCGTCTACGTTCTCGGGGCCTTCGGGCACCAGGGCGCGGTTCCGCTCGATCAGGCCTCGCCTCTCACCCTCCTGCAACTGGCAGCCATCAGCGGAGGGGTCAACTTTGAAGGCAGATTCGACGATCTCCGTCTCGTCCGGACCGTCATAAAGGACGGTAAGCCGGACCGTGTGCTTGTCCCTCTCGATATCAAGAAAATCCGCGAAGGAAAAGCGCCGGATCCCATTCTCCAGGCGGACGATATCGTCTTCCTGCCATCCAGCGCCATGAAGGCTGCGTTGAAGAATGCCGGGACGGGCGGGCTGCTCAGTATCATCTCCATCCTGATTGCATCTCATACCTTCTAGGATGGGCCCCCACAACTCCCTGATGGCAGACGCACATACATCGCTCCCTCATGCCGGCCTCTCCCCCAGCAACGGGAGCTCACGCCGGCGAGCGCGCCTTGCCTACCTGGTCAGCCACCCCATACAGTACCAGGCTCCGTTGCTGCGTCGCATCGCTCAGGAGCAGGACATCGATCTCACGGTTTTCTTCGGCTCGGACTTTTCCGTGCGCGGATACAAGGACGAGGGCTTCGGCGTAGGCGTCAAGTGGGACGTGCCCTTGCTCGACGGCTATAAGCACGTCTTCCTTCCCAGACTCCGCGATGGAAATCGGGTCGGTTTCGCAATGCCTCTCAATCGCGGCATCCTTGGCGCGTTGCGCAACCCGGCTCTGGCCGGGGGACAGCCTGCATTTGACGCGCTCTGGGTCCACGGCTACGCCACTGTAAATGCCTTGCATGGCATTCTCGCCGGCAATCTGCTTGGGATTCCTGTCCTGCTGCGGGCCGAATCCTGGTTGCGCGATCGCAGTCGCAGTAATCTGAAATTGAGGGCCAAAGAACTCTTCTTCTCTACGTTGGCTTCACTCGTCGACGCTGTTCTCCCCATCGGTACCCTCAACTCCGAATACTGGACCCACTATTTCGGTGCCTCCGTACCCCAGTTCCTGATGCCTTATGCGGTGGATAACAACTACTTCGCCGCTCGTGCCGCCGCGGCCAGAGACGATCATGCGGAGCTGCGTACCCAGCTCGGCCTCGATCCTGCCCGTCCCGTCATTCTCTTCGCCTCCAAGTTACAACCCCGCAAACACTGCGACCATCTCATCAGTGCCTATGCGCATCTCTCCCCGGCCCCCGGTGTCGAACCGCATCCATATCTGCTCATCGTCGGAGACGGGGAGGAACGTGCGGCGCTTCAGACACAGGCTGCGGAAACTGGATTTTCCAGCATCCGCTTCCTCGGCTTCCGGAACCAGTCAGAGCTTCCTGCTTTTTTTTCGCTCGCCAGCGTATTTGTTCTTCCCTCCCGGCATGAGCCGTGGGGCCTCATAGTGAACGAAGTAATGAATGCGGCGACGCCATGTGTGGTATCCGACGATGTCGGTTGTGCCCCCGACCTCATCGAGAACGGCAGAAACGGATATATCTATCCTGTCGGCGACGTCAAAGGTCTTGCAAATGCATTGCGTCACGTGCTCAAATCATCTTTGACTGGCCAATCCATGGGCGTCAATGCTCTGGAGCGCATCCAATCTTGGAGTTTCGAAGAAGATATTCGTGGTCTTCGGGCTGCTCTGGAATCTGTAGTACCGGGCTTCGTTGGTTAGGCTCCGCCGCGCCGCCGGTTTTTTTCGCGCATCTGGGATGAATAGAAGGATGTGCTCCTGAATGACAGCGACAGATAAGCAAATGCTCGCAGGACGGGTGTGCCTATGTGCGGCATAGCCGGCTTTATCTCATCTGAAAGCGAGACCGACGCATCTCTGGTTGAATCGGTCCGCCGCATGACTGACCGTATGCGACGGCGTGGGCCGGACGCCGAGGCCATCTGGAATGGTTTTCCCGCCATTCTCGCTCACCGCCGTCTCGCTATCGTCGATCTGGATACGCGGTCCAATCAGCCGATGCACTGGGCTGCCGCAGGGCTTTCCATCGTCTTCAATGGCGAGATTTACAACTACCGCCAGCTTCGCGCCGAGTTGGAAAGCGCCGGAGATGTCTTCCAGACCACCTCCGACACTGAGGTCCTGCTCGCCCTCTATGCTCGTTATGGAGAGGCAATGCTGTCGCGGCTCAGAGGCATGTTCGCATTCGCCATCTGGGACGCCCGGACTCGCGAGCTTTTTCTCGCCCGCGATCCGTATGGCATCAAGCCGCTTTACTATGCCCGTACCTCGCGCGGGTTCGCGTTCGCCTCCCAGGTTAAGGCGATTTTGGCCTCAGGTCTCTTCTCGTCGGATCCCGAACCCGCGGGTCTTGCCGGCTTTCATCTCTGGGGCACCGTGCCGGAACCCTGGACCCTCTACCGTGGCATCTATGCTCTTCCTTGCGGCGCCTGGATGCTGGTGCGCAACGGCGTCGCGTCGCCTCCGGTCGTCTGGAACGATATTCGCGAGAACTGGCGCCTGCCTCAAGCGAGGCTCTCCGCTGAGGAATTGCAGTCTGCCGTACGTGAAGCCCTCCTGGGTTCGGTGAGGGACCATCTCGTCAGCGACGTCCCCATCAGCCTCTTTCTTTCCGGCGGAATCGATTCTTCGGCGATCGCCGGCATGGTCACCCAGCTTGGGTTCCCGCTGGAAGGCATCACCGTAGGCTTCAGCGAATTCTCCTCGCGCCATGAAGACGAGGCGCCAATCGCCGCCCAAGTCGCCCGGCACTACGGCCTGCCCCATCACATCCGCTCCATCTCTCACGCTGAGTTCGAGGCCGATCTCCCCACCATCCTTGACGCCATGGATCAGCCTTCGATCGACGGCATCAATACCTGGTTCGCGGCCAAGGCAAGTGCGGAGCGCGGCTACAAGGTCGTCCTCTCCGGGATTGGAGGAGACGAGCTTTTCTATGGCTATAACCTCATGCGCGAGCTGCCCGTCATTGCGCGCCGCGGCCGGCTTCTTGCCTCGATCCCCGGCAGCCGCTCCCTCGCCCGTATCGCAACCTCAGTCTTCGGCCCCAATCGCCATCCGAAGATGAAAGGGCTTCCTCACTTCATGGACTCCCTTGAGGGACTGTACTTCCTCAAGCGCGGCCTCTTCCTGCCGGAAGAGCTTCCCTTCGTGATGGACCCTGCTCTCGCTCGTGAAGGCCTCAGCCGTCTCGGCGGCGATCCTCCCAGCGTCCGCCCCGCGCGCGCCATCAACGATGCCGCTGGTGTCTGCCTGCTTGACTCAGTCCACTATCTCCGCAATCAGCTCCTGCGCGACAGCGACTGGGCCAGCATGGCGCACTCCCTGGAACTCCGGACCCCGCTCGTCGACGCCACGCTGCTCAACACTCTCAGCCCCGTCCATTCTGCCTTCACGAACGGCGCTGGTAAGCGTCTGCTCGCCCATACCCCTGAGATTCCGCTTCCCGCGTCCATCGTCAATCGTCCAAAGTCCGGTTTTACTATCCCTATGACCGAGTGGCTCGCCGCTCGCACCGCGCAACATTCCTGGAGCGGCACGCCTCTTCTCTCAGCCCCCGGAACCCCATGGACGCGCCGCTGGGCTCGCATCGTCCTTGAGGAAGGATTTAAGATTGAGTCGTCCCTGCTCAGCGATGAGAATTCTTCACTTCATTCCGTCGGTCGATCCAGCTACGGGTGGTCCGGTTGAGGGACTGAAGCAGCGCATTGCCATCTACCAGTCCGGGGGGCATCACGTCGAAGTCGCCTCTCTCGACACTCCGCAGTTCGTCCAGGGACTCAGCTTTCCCTGCCCCGTCATCGCGCTCGGGCCCGGCAGCGGCACCTATGGTTACTCCAAACACGCCGTGCTCTGGCTGCGCGACAACATCCAGCGCTTCGACGTCGTCTTCGTCAACGGCGTCTGGAACTACAATACCCTTGCCGCTCATCGTGCTCTCTCCGGCACGGACATCCCGTGGGCCATCTTCACTCACGGCATGCTCGATCCCTACTTCAAGCAGCAGTTCCCGCTGAAGCACCTCAAGAAGTCCGTCTACTGGCATCTCTCGCTGAATCGTGTCTTCCGCGACGCCGACGCCGTCCTCTTCACCACTGAAGAGGAGCGCCTTCTCGCCCGCCAGTCCTTCTCGCGCTACCGAGTCAACGAGGTCGTCGTCCCCTACGGAACCTATGGCCCCAATATCGATTCCGCCTCCGCACGCGACGAATTTCTCGCCCGCTTCCCTCATCTCCACGGACACCGGCTTGCCATCTGCCTCAGCCGCATCCATCCCAAAAAAGGCACCGACATCCTCCTGCAGGCCTTTGCCGCGACACTCGCAAAGTCTCCCGGGGCCCCTCCCTGGCATCTCATCGTCGCCGGCCCCGACCAGGTCGGCTGGCAGCGCGATCTCGAAGCCCTCGCCGGCTCGCTCTCCATCCGCGACCGCATCACCTTCACCGGCAAGCTCGACGGCGCGCTCAAGTGGGGGGCCTTCGCGGCCTCAGAGGTCTTCGTCCTCCCCTCGCACCAGGAAAACTTCGGCATCGTCGTCGCCGAAGCGCTTGCCTCCAGCGTGCCGGTCGTTATCTCCGACAAGATCAACATCTGGCGCGAGGTCGAGCGCCACGGCGCCGGC
This sequence comes from Acidobacteriaceae bacterium, assembly GCA_035550395.1. Lineage (GTDB taxonomy): Bacteria > Acidobacteriota > Terriglobia > Terriglobales > Acidobacteriaceae > Edaphobacter. The sequence goes on along the minus strand of DASZPF010000039.1, from coordinate 28,303 downwards.
TTCATCGCGCCGGACACACTCGAGGGCACCATCGCCTCGCTCAACCGGTACACTGCTCTCACCCCCGATCAGCGCGACGCCATGCGCCATCGCGCACTCGAGTGCTTCCGCCAGGAGTTCGACTTCAACACCACTGCAAAGAAGGTCCTCGAAAGCGTCGAGCAACTCGCCCGCTCCACGCCCCGATACAAGCCTGAGCCGCAACCCGAACCGCAGCCCTGAACTCCACCGCCCCATGCCCAAAGAAGCTCACTACAACGCGGCCCACCACATCGCGCCGGAGACTGCCGCCGACCCCTACCTCCGCCCGGCCTTCTCCGCCTCCGACCGCGCGCGCCGCCTCCTCTGGAACCCCACTCGCGCGCTGCTCTATCGTCCTTCGCCCCGTCCCTTCCATGCATGGCGTGCTCTGCTCCTTCGCCTCTTCGGCGCAAAACTCGGCCCCAACTGCCACTTCTATCCCGGCTCGCGCGTCTGGGCCCCCTGGAACCTCATCTGCGCAGACTCGGTCGGCGTCGCCGACGGCGCCGAGATCTACAACCCCGCGCCCATCCACCTCGGCTCCCACGCCATCCTCTCGCAGGACGCCTATCTCTGCGGAGCCACCCACGACTACGACGATCCCGCCTTCCCTCTCCTCGCTTACTCCATGCGCCTCGACGCCTACGCATGGGTCTGCGCCCGAGCCTCCGTCGCGCCCGGCGTCAACCTCGGCGAAGGATCTGTCCTCGGCCTGGGCTCCGTCGCCACACGCAACCTCGAGCCCTGGACCGTCAATGCCGGTGTCCCAGCCACCAGGATCAAAGACCGTAAGCGGAGTATCCCGTCAACCTGATACAAAGGTTGCGCCATGAAATCTCCTCTTTCTGCCCTCGACCGCCGCCATTTCCTCCGTCTCGCCTCCGCCGCCGCGGCAGGCCTCTCCGGTGTCGCCTCCGAATCTCTCGCGCAGAGCGCAGCCTCCTCCCGGCCGGCCGTGGCCGCGCCAACGCGCCCCCGCGCAGGCCGGGGCCTCACGAAAAACCGTAAGAACTACGTAGGCGTCCAGGTCCGCGGTTTCGGCTGGGTCGATGAAGGCGTGGACTCTGTGCTCGACAATCTTCAGAACAAGGGAGACGTCAACACCATCTGGGCCTACACCTATGCCTACGGCGAGCGGCGCCTTACCAAAGGCGTCAACCTCCCTGACCATGGCAAAGCGCTCGCCGCCGGCGATACCACGACCAATGCAGGCGCGCTCTACGACTACGATCCCCGTTTCTTTACCAACACCGTCGTCAAGGACTTCCGTATTACCGGCTACGGCAAGTTCAATGTCATCGAGGAGGTCGCCCCCAAGGCACATGCCCGCGGCATGGACTTCTTCGCCTGGGACCTCAACAATCCCTCACCCACCATGGTCCATACTGCGCCCGGCTACTCCACCCTGGGTGAGGTCGATGTCTACGGCCGCGTCACCACCAACCCCTGCTTCAACAACCCCGATTATCAGCACTTCCTCTCCGGCAAGATTGAGTCGCTCCTCATCGGTTATCCGGATCTCGTCGACGGCGTTGCCTGGGGCTGCGAGCGCATGGGGCCGCTGGACTCTATCATCTCCGGCTCATCCAATGCCACCTGCTTCTGCCAGTTCTGCCAGGCCAGGGCCCGTACACTTGGGATCAATATCGATCGCGCCCGCGCCGGCTTCCTCGCTATCATCGAGCTCTTTCGCCGGTCGCCGGCCCCACTCGACGGCTACTTTGTCACTTTCTGGCGTACCCTGCTCCACTATCCCGAGGTTTTGCAGTGGGAGATGCTGTGGACCAATAGCTTCCAGGACCAGCAGCGCTCGCTCTACGGACTGGCCAAGTCCATCGCTCCCGCCAAGCCCTTCGGCTTCCACCTCATGCAGAACATGACCTTCAGCCCCTTCTATCGTGCCGAGGAGGACTATACGGAGCGCAAGGAATACGCTGACTTTTTCAAGATCGCCACCTACAACAACGCCGGCGGCCCGCGCATGCATACCTTCCTCCAGAACCTTAGCCGCACCGTCTTCCATGACGCGACGCCCGAGGATTTCACCCCGCTCTACTACAAGATCATGAACTATCACGAAGCGCCCTTTGACCAGCTCGCTTCCGCCGGCCTGACGCCCGGCTATATCGCTGAGGAGACCCACCGCGCCCTCGCCCAGGTCGACGGTATGGTCCAGATATATCCCGGTATCGACATCAACGTGCCTGTGCTCGGCAACGGTCCTAAAACCGGCGACAAGGTCACCACGCCTGAAGACGTCAGCAAAGCACTCCGCGCCGCCTTCGCAGCAGGAGCAGACGGCGTTATCCTCTCCCGCGAGTATGTGGAGATGTATCTCGCCAACCTGACGGCCGCCGGCAACACGCTCCGCGAGATCTTCTCCGCCCAGCGGCCGGAGCGATCGTAGATTTAGAGCTAGGAGGCTTGAAAGCTTCGCCGCTCATGTACAAAGAGCGAAGGGAAACCGTGCCAGGTGTCCTTGAAGAAACCTGTCAAGCCCCCTCATCCTGCAACTCTCTGATTTGGCAGTGGATAAGCCACTTAAAAAGTGGCATGGCAGTTTGTCTGCGTTGGTAAAATAGAATCAGAAGAACAAAAAGCCCGGCACATCGGCCGGGCCTTTGCCCTAAAATCTGTGTCCAACGTATTTTCAAATACTTAGGCTCTAACTCATGCCGTTACAGGTAGATACAGCCAACTCGCCGTATCTTTCACAAAGTATGGCACTTGAGTAAATAGGACTACCCTCGCAGCTTCGCCAGCAGATCGGTCGGATGCACCGGCTTCGCAAGGATCTCAAACTCATGCCCCTCCTGCCGCGCCTTCTCCAACAGGTCGGCGGTCGCAGCCTGACCGGAAAACAGCAGGATCTTGCAGCTCGGCAGCCGTTGCCGGGTCGCAATCGCCGCCTCAATGCCCGTCATTCCGGTCATGATGACGTCGGAGATCAGCATGTCTGGCTCGAACTCTGCCAGCGCCTCAAGAGCTTTTTCGCCGCTGTACACGGCCCGGGCTTCAAAGCCCGCCTGGTTCAAAATAATCGCCAGAGTATTGGCAATCACCTGTTCATCGTCCGCCACCAGTACCCGCGGCTTCGACGGCGTCCCACCTTGCGCTTCCGACATGCTTATTTTCCCCACTTTTGTATGAATGGAATGATAAAACCGAAGCCCCACGCCGTACGAGGCCACGACCTCCATTCTAATGTGTCCTCAGGAATGATACGCTGGGCCGAGTGAAGGATGCCTGAGACCTGAAGAATTTCGCTCCCTCCATCTCCTTTCAACCTCCTCAAAACCAAAGTATTCACAATGTCGCAAACGATCATCCGCGCCGAACAGGTCGAGAAGTTTTACGCTCAACCGAGCGCCAACCGCATCCAGGTCATCGCGCCCACGGATCTTGCGGTTGAAGCCGGCGAGATCCTCGCTCTGCTGGGCCCCTCAGGCTCCGGCAAATCCACCCTGCTGCGCATGCTGACCGGCCTCTCAAAGCCCTCCGCCGGCCAGGTCTACTGGCATGATCGCCCGGTCTCCTCCTCGGAGCCCAACGTCTCCATCGTCTTTCAGAGCTTCGCCCTGTTTCCCTGGCTCACGGTGCTTGAGAATGTCGAGGCGCCGCTCAAGGCGCGTGGCATCGAACCCGCCGAGCAGCGCCGCCGAAGCCTGAAGATCCTGGACACCGTCGGACTCGATGGCTTCCAGTCCGCCTACCCCAAAGAGCTCTCCGGCGGGATGCGCCAGCGCGTCGGATTCGCCCGCGCCCTCGTCGTCGAGCCCGAGGTCCTCTTCATGGATGAGCCCTTCTCGGCACTCGACGTCCTGACGGCAGAAAATCTGCGCAGTGAACTCCTCGAGCTCTGGCACAACCAGACCATCCCTACCCGGGCGATCTTCATCGTCACTCACAACATTGAGGAAGCCGTTCTCCTGGCCGACCGCATCGTTGTCCTCGGCCGCAACCCAGGCGTCATCCGCACGGATTTCAAGGTAGGTCTGGCTCATCCCCGCGACCGCAAAAGCCCGGCCTTCACCCAGTTCGTTGACTACATCTATAAAGTCCTCACGCAGCCCGGCACACAGCCGCCTGCGCTGCCCAGCACTCCCACGGGCAGGCCGGGCCGCACCCACTACCAGGAACTGCCGCACGCGCGTCCAGGCGGCATTGCAGGCCTGCTGGAGCTGTTGCTCGACCACAACGGCAGGGACGACATCTACCGTCTCGCGGACGACCTGGCCTTCGAGATCGACGACCTGCTTCCGATCGTCGACGCCGCCGCGCTGCTTGGCTTCCTCACCATTACCGAAGGCGACGCCGAGATCACCCCTGCTGGCGCCGCCTATGCCAACTCCGAGATCCTTCGCCAGAAGGAGCTCTTTCGCACCGCTGCGGTCGAACACGTCCTTCTGCTCCGCCAGATCGTCCGTGCGGTCGAGTCCAAAAGCGACGGTTCGGTCTCCGAGGAATTCTTCCAGGACCTCCTGGATGAACAATTCACCGAAGAGGTGACCCGCGAGCAACTCGAGACCGCCATCAACTGGGGACGTTACGCAGAGCTGTTTGACTTCGATGCCGGACGCAGGCGTTTTGTCCGCATAGAACCTGCACCGTCCGAGCCCCCTGCGCAGGGTTCAGGGGCCAGGCGCTAGGCGCCGGAACTGAGGTCAGATGTGCTCCGTTTACCTGAGATCCCGGCCGCAACACGCACGCGCGAGACCCTCGCCCGTTCGCAGGTGCTGCAGCGAACATGGCCGATCGTGCTGGACCTTTGTGTGGCTCTTGTCCTGCTCGCCGGCTTCTACGCTCTCGTGCTGCTGGGGCGTTACTGGTTTGGACACCTTCAGCCCGAGGTCGTGATCTCACAATCGCCGCGCGCACTGCCCAGATACGCGTTTTATTCCGTCGTGCGCATCGGACTGGCATATCTGCTCTCACTCGTCTTTGCCATTGTCTATGGCTACATCGCCGCAAACGTGCGGCGGCTGGAGACGGCGATGATTGCTCTGCTGGACGTCCTTCAATCAATCCCGGTCCTCAGCTTTCTGCCTCCCGTGATGCTGGCAATGGTTGCTCTCTTCCCAGCACACCAGATCGGCGTCGAGTTTGGCGCCATCCTGCTGATCTTTACCGGACAGGTATGGAACCTGGCCTTCAGCTTCTATTCCTCGCTGAAAGCGATCCCGCGAGAACTTCGCGAGGCCGCAGATATTGGCCGGTTCTCACGGCTGCAACGCCTGCTGCAGTTGGAGTTGCCCTTCGCAGCTATTGGCCTGGTCTGGAACTCGATCATGTCGGTCGCGGGCGGCTGGTTCTTCCTGATGGCCTGCGAGATGTTTACGCTTGGCCCGCGCGATTTCCGCCTGCCGGGCCTTGGGTCTTACCTGCAAACAGCAGCGGGCACTGCCAACGGCCGTGCCATCGCATGGGGGCTTGGGGCGATGGTTGCCATCATCGTCGCAACCGACCAGCTTATCTGGCGGCCTGTAATTGCCTGGAGCGACAAGTTCAAATTTGAGCTGGTTGAGACGACAACCCGCGTCCGCTCGCCGCTCATTCATTTCTTCCGCCGCTCAAACGCAGTGCGCGCCCTCAGCCGTCATTCCTCTTCATCCGATCTTCTTGACCGCGTCTATCGTTCGCTCGCGCACCGCCATCGAGAACAGACCCGGCAGGAGAAAGCAGAACGCGCTTCGTCTCCTCTGCCTGCCGTAATCCTCCGCATGCTCCTGATCCTTACAGTGGCGGCTGCGGCGCTCTACTTTGGCGCACGCGCCATTCTGATGCTTCGCGAAGTGCATCGCGCAGAGTTCTTCCTGCTTCTAAAAGGCGCCGCCGCAACCTTTCTCAGGGTCAATTTCTCTCTGATACTTGCCGTTCTCTGGACAGTCCCTGTTGGTGTTGCCATCGGCCTTCATCCGCGACTGGCGCGCATCGCGCAGCCTCTTGCCCAGATTGCCGCTTCCGTTCCCGCAACGGCGCTCTTTCCAGTCCTGCTTCTCCTACTCATCCGCGCCGGAGGAGGGATGGGCATTGGTGCAGTCGCGCTCATGCTGCTGCAGGCCCAGTGGTACATCCTGTTCAATGTGATTGCGGGCTCAATGGCAATCCCGACCGATCTGCGAGAGGTTGCTACGCTGTTCCACTTCTCTTCCATCCAACGTTGGCGGACGGTAATCCTGCCGGCCATCTTCCCCTATCTGCTCATCGGGCTGGTCACCGCTTCCGGAGGGGCGTGGAACGCAAGCATCATTGCGGAGTACTTCGAGTTCAATGGCCGAACGATGCAGACGCTCGGCCTGGGCGCGCAGATTTCCGCGGCTACCGCCGATGGCCAGTTTCCGATCCTGCTGCTGGCCACAATCCTGATGGCGCTGATTGTCGTTACAGTGAATCGCCTGCTCTGGCGGCGGCTTTTCCATCTCGCCGAGACCAGGTACAAGCTGGAGGGCTGAACTACGCTTTTAGCCTATGCTGAGCCCTGACCTAAAGTGACGAACGCTGACAAACGGCAAGACCCTGTCCTGTATTCTTTTCCAAACCCCTCCGCATGATGTTCTCCCGTCGAATAGAGACTCGTTTCCTCTTGCTGCTTGCCTTCGGCGCAGCCCTTGCGTCGTCTCCCGCACTATGGGCGCAGGAAAGCGGGACCTTTGGGGGGGTGCAGAGCCTTGGCGTTACGACGAGCTTCAGCAATACCTCCAGCCATATGTTCATCGGCGAGGCCGAAAGACGCCGCGTTTGGACAGTTGGAGTCAACTACTCCCATCTGCTGCATGCCAGCCGTCTCTACCGGTTTGACTACGAGGCTTCGATACTTCCGGTTTATGAGGAGACAGACCCTGCCGTTGTCGGCACAACCTTTACTTTTCAGGGATTGAAGTTCTACACCGAACAGCCGCCTGCCCGCGTCGTCTTCGTCCCAAAGGGGCCTGTAGGATTCACCACGGTTTCCCGCGGTGTTTCCGTTCCTGTATATGCGGTCATGTCACAAGAGAAAACGTACGCGGCCTTGATTTCACCGTTCGGCGCCCGGCTCTCAGGCTTTCCACGCAGCCGTGTTCAGCCGACCTTTGCGCTGGACCTGGGATTCGTCGTCTCCAGACGCGCGATTCCTGTTGATGACGCTTCCCGGTTCAACTACATGTTTGCATTGGGTCCCGGTGTCCAGGTCTTTGGGAGCACACATACATCCTGGCGGCTCGAACTCCTCTACCGGCATACATCCAATGCAGGCCAGGCAGATGAGAATCCCGGTGTGGACCAGGCGGTAATCAGCGCGACCTTCAGTCTCCATCACTGAAGAGCTAAACGGCTACCGGCAGCCCTTCTCCGGAGGTGGAGGGCTGGGCATCGTCGACGTAATCCAGCAAGGGATAGCCAGCCTCCTTCCAGCCATCAAAGCCGCCGCGCAGGGGCCGGACACGGGTCACACCGAGCCGGTACAGCCGCATGGCGACCTTGGCGCTGGTTTCCTCCGACGGACAGGTGCAATAGAGGATGACGTCACGATCCCGAGGGATGCGGTCCGCCTGGAGAGGCAGATCCGAAGGCCCGATGCGGACGGCACCCGGAATTACGCGGGGATCGGGAAGATAATCCAGTGGGTGACGCAGATCTACGATGAAGGGCTGTTCGGTTCCCTGCTCGCGAGCGCGGTCCAGCATGGCCTTAACCTCGGAGGGCTCAATCCGCAGTTCACGAACCTGTGAGATAAAGCGATGCTGCTTGACGACTCGCCAGATCACGAAGCCGATAACCATCAGGAGGAATACTGCAGCAGCGAAGTGACTCAGCAGGCTGAAAAATGCCTGGCTGCGTTTTGCAATATCTCCAAAGAACCGGCCGGCGAGGATAAAGGACAGAGACCAGACGAGCGTGCCCGAGAGATCGTAGAGGAGAAAACGCGGGTAGGCCATACCTGCCTGACCAGCGATCGGCGGCGCAACTGTGGAGAGACCCGGGACAAACTTGGCGAAAAGAAGTGTCTCCGCGCCGCGACGGTTGAAATAGACCTCCGTTTTGGCGACACAGGTAGTGGCCTCAAGTGAGAGGCGGCAAAGAAGCCGTATCACGCGGGCGCCATATCGGCGTCCCAGCTGAAACCAAGCCGAGTCCGCGATAACGCATGCGGCAACGACCACCAGCAAAGCGCTGAAGGCATTGACCCTGTGAGTTGCGCTGAGGGTACCAGCGGTAAGCAGCAGAGGAATGCTGGGAACCGGCAGGCCGAGCTGCTCCGCCAGCACCCAGAGAAACAGGATGGCGCATGCATGGCTGACGAAAAACTCGGTTGCGATCGGCATGGAGGATTTTCCTCCCCTATAGATGACGAAACTTACATCGCGGATGTGAACATTTTGCTCCGCGGCATGGTGGAAGGGGAAGCTCCTATTTTTCCTGCAAACGAATGGGAGGCTACATTGCAGGCGGATGGTGCGGATCGACGGTCGGCTTTGCGGCTTCCCCCTTGGGAAGGCTCTTCACGCCCCCTGGATTGACTGAGTCGCGAAGTTCCTTGGAGGGCTTGAAGAAGGGCACGCGCTTGGCAGGGACATCCACTCGTTCTCCGGTTTTGGGGTTCCTGCCGATCCGTGAGTTGCGCTGACGGGTGCGGAAGCTGCCAAATCCACGTATCTCAATCTTGTCGCCAGACTTGAGGGCACCGATGACCGACTCAAAAAGGGTGTCCACGATGATCTCCCCGTCCCGCCGCGTCAGGTCACCCAGGGCGGTTACACGGTCCACCAGATCGGCTTTGGTCATCGTTTGTTCTCCTCGCAAAGATGTCATTGATGCTAGCTTATCGCTGATTGTAGATGGGATGCAGGTTTTTAGGCATAAGGAAGGGCAAAATTTCACGTCAAGGTCACCTGCCGGGGAGAGACCAATGCTCCTTGAGGAGCAAAAGGCGGCCATCCAGACAAAAAGACGGCACGAACGCTTTGAGGGTCCGTGCCGGGAGGCCAGTGACGCAACTTGGATCAGCTGGGAGAATCACAGCCGAAAAATCTTCGAGCAAATGCTCTGCGGATAAGCATACCACGGACAGCGGGGTATGCGGTCAAGGGGATATTCGGGGAAATTGCAGAGAGATTGACCGCGCCATCCTGGCATCCCGGGCTGTAACGCCCCCGGCGTCGTGCGAAACGAGTGCCAGCCGGACGCGGTTATAGCGAATGTCTATATCGGGGTGGTGGTTGGCCTGTTCCGCGAGGCCTGCAATATGGTTCACGAAGGCCATGGCTTCCGCAAAGTCCTTGAAGGTCCAGGTGCGAATAAGCTTGCCATCCTCTAGTGTCCAGTCCGGAAGCTCAGAGGCGAGTGCGGTGACCTCATCTGCGGACAGTGTCGTTTTCCCGGATGCCATTGAAGCCTCCATCGCGCAGCTGCGGAGTCGAATGATGCCAACGCCGCATAGCCATGATAGATGCACAAGTGAGTTCTAGTGCCGCTTAGAGGGACAGGCCAAGCATTCCGCCCGCATTTTCGAGTACACGATGGCGGAGATTGGTCCAGAGAGATTCCGGCATGCGCAGAAAGACCTCCACGATCTTCGGGTCAAATTGCTCGCCGCTGCATCGAGCGATCTCCAGGCTGGCATCAGCGAAGCTACGGCCTTTCCGATAGGGGCGGTCCGATGTCATTGCATCGAGGGTATCCGCAATGGCGAATATACGGGCTCCGAAAGGGATCTGGTCGCCTTTGAGGCCGCGCGGGTAACCTTTGCCATCGTAGCTCTCCTGATGCGCGTAGACGATCTCGGCCGCCTCCCGCAAGAAAGGAATGCGGCTTACCATCTCATAGCCGCGTTCGCAATGCGAGCGCATGATTTCACGCTCCTCCGGCGTGAGCTTCCCGGGTTTCAGCAGGATGCGGTCAGGGACAGCAATCTTGCCAATGTCATGCAGGAAGGCCCCTCTGGCGATGACTTTGATCTGCTCAGCATCGGCGCCCATGGCCCGTGCCAGCGCGACGGTATAGGCTGTGACCCGTCGTGAGTGGCCTTCAGTTTCTGTATCGCGCAGATCGAGAGCATCGCCCAAGGCCTGCAGCGTAATGTCATAACTTCGTTCCAGCTCCTGAAGGGCGGTACGCAAGCGGCTGGTACGGGCAGAGACAATTTCTTCAAGATTCTGCCGGTATTCGGTGCTCTGGCGTTGCAGGCGGCCGTGCTCCAGAGCCCGCCCGGTAATGGCGAGCAACTGTTCACGACGGAATGGCTTAAGAAGGTAGTCCACTGCTCCACGGCGAAATGCGTTGCTCGCGATGCGGATATCATCAACACCGGTGAGCATGACTACCGGAAGACCTGGGTAGTCAGCCCCAATGCTATCCAGCAGCTTCAGGCCATCGCCACCGGTCATCATTACGTCACAGAGGACGAGGTTGCAACCTGGGTCGTCCTGTAAATAGCGCAGTGCGTGCTCGGCACAGGATGCAGTGCTCACCTCATATCCGCTGGCCATAAGCATCATGGCCACAAAGCCGACTAACTCGGAATCATCATCCACGACAAGGATCCGCTCAGGCGCGCTGTGTGTGGCGTGGTGGTCCGTTGATTCCATATGCGACAAGATCATTCCGGGCTCGTGATGGCAGGCCAGAAGCGTATTGGTGCCTTCCCTGCTGTCTCTATCGGCGGACCACGCGGCAAACGTCAGCCCCTTATGATCGAGAGGAGAGGAGTATCCCCGGACCATGACCAAAACAGGGCAGGAACTGTGGACGGAGGTCGACCGCTACATTACGGAGACCATTCCGCATACGGATGAACAACTGGAGGCGGCCATCGCTGCCAATCACGCAGCCGGGCTGCCGATGATAGATGTTTCGCCCCCACAGGGCAAATTGTTGCACCTCCTTGCGCTTGCGTGTGGAGCACGTCGAGTCCTGGAGATCGGGACACTGGGCGGCTACAGCACAATCTGGATGGCACGTGCCCTGCCGCCGGATGGACGGCTGATCACGCTAGAGGTAGCAACGAAACATGCGGATGTAGCGCGACAGAACCTGGTCCGCGCAGGTGTAACGAGCAAGGTCGATATCCGCGTTGGACCCGCAGCCGAATCCTTAGAGAGGCTGGCGAATGAAGATGCCGGGCCATTCGACCTGATCTTCATCGATGCGGACAAGCCGAACAATCCCGTTTATTGGAGCTGGGCGTTGAAGCTCGCAAGGCGCGGAACGGTGATCGTGGTGGACAACGTGATCCGGGAGGGCGCTATCGCAGACAGCAAAAGCAACGATCCGGCAATTCTTGCGACACGCAGGATGTTCGAGGCACTTGGCGCCGAGCGGCACGTGACGGCAACAGTAGTTCAGACCGTCGGCAGTAAAGGCTACGACGGCTTTGTGCTCGCGGTTGTAACCGGCGACTGAGAAAGCGGCGCCGTTAGGATTTTTTCTCTCGCCTGGCTTTGCGTGCGGCCGCCCAGCCTTCCTTGTTCTCCTGGCGTCCACGCCCCACGGCGAGGGCCCCATCGGGTACCGGAAGCGTAATGCAGGAGCCCGCGCCAACATAAGCGCCTGCTCCGATGGAGACTGGCGCAACGAGAGTGGAGTCCGAGCCAATGAAGGCACCATCGCCAATAGCGGTGGTGTGCTTATCCACGCCGTCGTAGTTGCAGGTGATGACACCGGCTCCGACATTGACCCCGGAGCCGATTACAGCATCGCCGAGGTATGTCAGATGATTCGCCTTGGAACCGCGTCCGAGAGTGATCTTCTTGGTCTCGACGAAGTTGCCGACGTGGGCTTCAGGGCCGATATGGCTCTCCGGCCGAAGGTGTGCGTAGGGGCCAAGTAACGCTCCGTCGCCTACCTGCGCGCCATCCAGGATGCAGCCGTTACGGACCATAACGCGGTCACCGAGAAACGACGATTGAATTACAGAGTAGGAGCGGATACGGCAATCGCTACCGATGCGCGTAGAACCGAGGAGCTGCACAAAGGGTTCGATCACAGTATCAGAGCCGACTTCGACACCCGAATCAATCACGCAGGTATCGGGACGGAAGATGGTGACGCCCTGTGCCATGAGCCGGCGGACGCTTGCGGCGCGGAGCGACTGGTCCAGGTGCATCATCTCAGCGATGGTGTTCGCCCCGAGGACTTCGTCCACGCTTTCCGCCTGATGCGCGACGACGCGGAAGCCATCTGCAACAAGCATGGCGGCTACATCAGTGAGGTAGAACTCGCCGTGGGCGTTGTTCGTGGAGAGGCGGTCGAGCCGATCAAAAAGCACCTGTGTCTCGAAGCAGTAGATGCCGGAGTTGATCTCACGCGCATCGAGCTGCTCCGGCTTGAGCGCCTTCTGCTCGACGATGGCCTCCACCTCCGGCAGATAGGGCGCGACGCGCAACACGCGTCCGTAACCGGTTGGGTCTTCCGGTACCGCCGTGAGGATGGTCATCGCGGCGTGCTCGCGGAGGTGAAGAGTACTGAGGGCCTCGAGGGTCTCCGGACGAATAAGGGGAACATCTCCAGATAGAACGAGAAGGTGTTTTGGAACGGGGAGGCCCGAGGTCTCCAGCCAGGCCTTGAGCACCTGCATTGCATGGCCGGTGCCACGCTGCGGCTCCTGAAGAACAAAGCTTACGCCAGTGGAGGCCACTGCTGCCCGCACAAGTTCAGCCTCATGGCCAACGATGCAGTAGATGTTCTCCGGCGACGTAACGGTATTGGCCGCGGCAATGACATGCAACAGCAGAGCACGGCCGCCGACCTCGTGCAGCACCTTAGGGCGTTTGCTCCTGAGCCGAGTGCCCTTCCCGGCGGCCATGATGGCTACTGCAAATCCAGTAACTTCCATGCCCGCTATCTTCTCATGCTCCCGGGTGCGGCAGCCTCAGTTTCCAGCTCCGGGTTCTTTCTCGGCACCATTCTTGGAACCGGGCATAGGCGGAATGCTGATGTCGAGATCGGTGACCTTGCCCAGTTCGGACAACGGCGGGACGATCTCCGGCTTGTTGCCAACGACAAGGATGGCCAGCTTGGAAACATCAATGTACTTGTTGGCAACGCGAGTGACGTCCGCAGCCGTAACACGCTCGATGCCGTCCTTGTACTTGTCGAGGAAATCCGGAGGATAGCCGTAGAAGGCGAGGGTCACCTGCTCGTTGAGAGTTTTCTCCGGAGTATCGAAATTAAAGATGAAGGAGTTGAGGACCTGATCTTTTGCGCGGCGCATCTCCTCGGTGGTTGGAGGCTCCGTCTTCAGTTTCTCGATATCGTCGAGGATTGCCTTGGTCGCAGCCACGGTCGTCGCACTCTTGGTGCCAGCCTCGCTGCGGAAAACTCCCGGGTGGTCGTAAAGCGCGCCGAATGCGCCTCCAACGTCATAGGCGAGACCGCGTTTGGTACGAACATCCTGAAAAACGCGGGATCCAAAGCCACCGGAGAATATCTGGTTCATAACGCTGAGGGCGTAGTAGTCCGGATTACTGCGTTCCGTGCCAAGGCCGACGATCTCCACCGTGGACTGGTTGATGTCGGTCTTATCGGCGAAATAAACGCCGGGTTTGGGACCGGGAAAGTCGACTTTGGGAGTCGGGATCAACGTGCCTCGCGGAAGTGTTCCGAAGGCGGCTCGAAGCTTCGCTTCCATAGCAGCAGAGTCAAAATCGCCTTCGACGGCGACAATGATTCCGTTGGCAAAGACGGTCCGGTCATGCCAGGACTTGAGATCGTCGAGAGTTACAGAGAGGACGGTAGCGTATTCGGCCTGGCGCGCGTAAGGACTGCCGGCGCCATATACCAGCTTGTTGGCCTCGCGGGCAGCGATGCCGCCGGGGTCGTCGTTGCGGCGCGAGATCGATGTGATAAGGCCGCGCTGGGCCAGTTGCAGCTTGTCTTCCTTGAAGGCCGGATGCAACAGAAGGTCCACGGTTTCTCCGAAGACAGTGTCGAAGTCCTGTTTGAAGCTGGACCATCCGAGGGAGGTCGTTGCACCGCTTCCACCTGTCTCAATGCTGGCGGCCTTTTCCGCCAGCTCTTCGTCCAGCTCGTCACCGCTATGGGTTGTGCTGCCGCTGGTGCGCCATGCTTCTCCGTAGAGCGAGACAAGGCCCGTCTTGTCCGCGGGAACCTCCCGGCTACCACCGCGGATGAGGATGGTGCCATCGATGAATGGCAGTTCGTGATCTTCCTGCAGATAAATGACCAGGCCGTTTGAGAGCTCGATGCGCTTAGGCTCTTTCGGCTTGAACTCATGCAACGGCGGGATGGGAATACTTTTCCACGGCTGAGCCTGGGCCGCAGGAGGCGCGGACATCGGCGCGGCAGGCGCTGGCTGCGCAAAAGCTGTACTACTCCCAAATGCGAGAGCCAGTAAAGTTGACCCCAGCATCCGTTTGCCATAGTTCGTCACAATCGTATTCATGCCATCCTTTCGGAGCACGCACTGGACACAGGCAGTCATTTGCCACCTCCGGCTGCTGCAGCAGCGGCTGGCGGCGCCTGATACAAAATCTCGGCACTTGTCCGATTACTTGCAACGAAGATTTTATTGGCTACGCGACGGATATCTGCCTTCGTAACGGCGTTGATCCGATCCAGTTCGCGGAAGAGCTCGCGCCAGTCGCCATAGCGTGTCTGATATTCCGCAAGCTCCTGCGCGAGCCCCTGATTGCTTGCCAGTCCGCGCAGCAGATCCGCACGGGCTCGGGTTTTGAACATCTCCAGTTCCGCGTCAGTTACGTCGGAGGACTTGAGGATATCGATCTCCTTATGAATAGCGTCACGCATCTGCTCAGGGGTGTGGCCGGGAACAGGAACAGCGTAAAGAGCAAAGAGGTTTGGATATTTCTCGCCAGGGAAACCGCTGAAGCCTCCTGAATCCGCGGCGATCTTCTGGTCTCGCACCAGGCTCTTATACAGCCGCGCTGTCCGGCCGTTGGAGAGGATATCGGCGATGGCGTCGTAGACAGAGTCGTCAGGGTCGCGATAGTCAGGCCTATGGTATCCCTCGATATAGAGGGGTTGAGCAGGCTCACGGATGACGACGGACTTCTCAGCAAACTGTTTAGGTTCGATTGTCGTCATGGGCTCAGGCTTGGGGCCGGCAGGGATCGCGCCAAAGTACTTTTCGAGCACCGGCATCGCTTCCGAGGCCTTCAGATCACCAACGACAGCGATCACGATGTTCGAAGGCACGTAGTACTTCTTGTGGAAGGCTGCCGCCTCCGTCGCGGAGATCTGGCTGATCTCACTAGGCCAACCGACTCCAGAGCGGCCATAAGGGTGCGCGACGTAGGCAGTGGCGAGCAACTGCTCCTCCATCGCGCCGATCGGATTCGAATCGATGCGCAGACGGCGCTCTTCCTGAACGACGTCACGTTCTTTATAGAACTCGCGTTCGACAGGATGCGCGATCCGCGAGCTTTCCATATATGCCCACAGCTGCAACCTGTTCTCCGGCATGCTCCAGAAGTACTGCGTTGAATCCTCCCCGGTAGAGGCGTTGAGTCCTACTGCGCCGTTCTGCTCCGCCAACTCCGCGAACTGGTTTGGCACGACGTATTTTTGTGCCGCTGCCTGAGCATCCTCAAATGCCTTGTTCAACTGGGCTAGCTTTGCCGGGTCACGGCCGACCATCTTACGGTATTCCGCATCGTAGGCAGCGTACGCTACCTCAACTTTGGCAAGAGCGACCTTCTCGGCCGCATAGTTCGTCGTGCCAATCTTATCGGTGCCCTTGAAGGCCATATGCTCGAACATATGGGCCAAACCGCTCTCTCCCTGCGGATCGTCGGCAGAGCCGGCATCGACGAGGGTGTAGAAGCTGAAGACAGGAGCCTCCGGGCGCTCGCAGACGATGAGCGTCAACCCGTTGGGCAGCACTTTAACGGTGGTCCTCTTCTCAAAGCTGGCGAGGTCCTGTGCCCGCGCCGCTACCACAGCTAATGCCGCGCACAATAGCGCAGCAGCGATCCTGGATCGTATCCGCACAACACCCCCCAGCGTTGAAACCTGCGTGGCCTTAACAATACCGGATCGCCCTGGCAGGCGCGCTATGGCCCGAAACCATGAATCTAATTGGACTCGCCAGCAAAAGAAAGGAAATCCGGAAGGCGCCGTGCCCCTGAAGAGCATTTGACGCGACCGGAAGCATTCCATAGTCTGCGTCTGGGGGCAGCGGGATGAATTCCGGTATGACCCAGAGCGGCCGGGCAAAGAGCGGACTGATACGACGAGTCGCTGTGCTGGGCGCGGGAACGATGGGTTCTCGGATCGCCGGGCATATCGCCAATGCAGGCGTTCCCGTATTGCTGCTGGATATGCTTCCACAAGGCACCGCAGCCGATGCGCCTGAGGCGCGACGAAATCGTCTTGCCATTGCCGCCATTGAAGACTTGAAACGATCAAAGCCTGGCGCATTATTTACGTCTGAGACGGCACGGTTAATAGTGCCGGGAAATTTCGAGGACGACCTTCCCAGACTCGCGGATTGCGACTGGGTGATCGAGGCGGTAGCGGAGAACCTGGAGATCAAGAAGGCGCTTCTGACCCGGGTAAGTGCCGTGTGCGCCGGCCAGGCGATTCTTACAACGAACACCTCAGGACTGCCTGTAAGTGAGGTCGCGGCAGGATTGCCTGAAACCCAGCGGCGGCGCTTCTTCGGAACACATTTCTTCAACCCGCCGCGTTATATGCGGCTAGTTGAGATCATCGCAACAAGGGAAAGCGACGTGGACGCAGTTGCAGCAATCGCGCACTTTTGCGATCTGCGCCTTGGCAAGACCGTTGTGCGCGCGAACGACACGCCCAACTTTATTGCGAACCGCATCGGCACGTTCGCCATGCTGAACGCTGTGCGGCTGATGATCGAGCAAGACTTGACCATTGAAGAGGTGGATGCGCTGACCGGCGCGGTGATCGGATGGCCGAAGACGGGAACCTTCCGGCTGGCCGATCTGGTGGGGATTGATGTACTCGCGCATGTGGCGGACAACTTTTACTCGCAAAGCGAGCGGATCGAAGATGAGCGTCGCGACGTAACACTTCCCGCGTTCCTGCGCGAGATGCTGCGACGCGGGTGGCTGGGCGATAAGACCGGCCATGGGTTTTACAAGAAGGCAGGGCTAGACGCTGAAGGTCGTGAGATTCGGCTCGCCCTTGACTGGAAAACACTGGAATATCGCCCTGTCAAAAAGGCAAACTTCCCTACCCTCGATCTGCTGAAGGGTGTCGAACCGGTGACGGCCCGGCTCGTGCAGTTGATGGCCGCGAGCTCCACCAAAGATATGGCCGCAGCCTTCCATTGGCCATTTCTGACTGAGCTTTTTACTTATGCGGCCAACCGGCTGGCACCGAAGCTGCACCCAATCGCAGCGACAGCCCCCGACATCGATGCGGCGATGCGCACCGGGTTCAACTGGGAGCTCGGCCCATTCGAGATGTTTGATGCGGTCGATGTGCGCGAGACGACTGACAGGATGCGGTCCACCGGACGCCCCATCTCACCGAATGTTGAGCGGTTACTGGCTGCCGGAAGAAGCTGGTATCGCGAAGATCGAAGTGTTTCCTCGGGTCGCAGTTGCTTCGATCCGTTGAGCAATGAATACGGGCTGGTTGCAGTAGCCGAAGACACTTTAAGCTTTGCAGCGGCACGACGCGAGCGCGCCCCGGTTCGCGGCAACCCGGGCGCTTCCGTGGTGGACCTGGGTGACGGCATCGCAGGAATCGAGCTGCACTCCAAGATGAACGCCCTGGGAGACGACATCGTGTCACTGATTACACAGACACTCAGGGTGGGTTCGCGTGAGGTCGCAGACTTTGAGGGATTCGTTATCTCAGGCGCGGGAGTGAACTTCTCCGCCGGGGCGAATCTGATGCAGCTTCTGCTGCTAATGCAGGATAGTGAGTGGGACGAGATCGACCTGGCTGTCCGCGCCTTCCAACGCATGACGCAGGCGATCAAGTTCTGCCCGCGGCCTGTTGTCGTGGCACCTTACGGCATGTGCCTCGGCGGTGGGACAGAGATTGCGCTGCACGCATCCGCACGCAGGGCACATTGCGAACTTTACATGGGGCTGGTGGAGACGGGCGTGGGACTGATTCCGGCGGGCGGCGGATCCAAGGAGATGCTGCTGCGCGCGCTGGAGTGTGGACCGGTGAACGGCCGCGGCGACGAACTCACTGTATTCGAAGCGTTGAAGTGGCGATTTGAAGCGATCGGTAAGGCAAAAGTATCAAGTTCCGCGGCGGATGCGAAGATGCTTGGCTATCTGGGCCAGGGCGATGTGATCACGATGAACCGTGACCGGCTGCTTGCGGAAGCGAAACGAACGGGACGCGAACTAGCTGACACGGGCTATGCGCCCCCACAGCCGAGAATGGCGATCCCGGCACCAGGCACGAGCGTGCTGGCGACATTGCGGGCCGGGGCATGGATGATGCGGCAGGCCGAATATATATCCGACCACGATCTAACAGTCGCCAACTGGGCGGCGCATGTGTTGTGCGGCGGCAACGTGGCCCCGGGAACACTGATGACTGAAGAATATTTGTTGGATCTGGAGCGGGAAGCTTTTCTCTCGTTGTGCGGCGAGGAAAAAACGCGGGAGCGGATCGCGTTTACGCTGAAGACCGGAAAGCCGTTGAGGAATTAAATGAGAGAGGCTGTCATTGTTTCCGCTGTCCGCACGGCCGTCGGAAAGGCGCCACGGGGGGCGTTGCGCACAACTCGCCCTGACGACCTTGCAGCCTATGCCATAGCCGGGGCATTGGAACGAGTGCCTGCCCTCGATCGCTCAGAGATCGAAGATGTCGTGTTGGGCTGTGCGATGCCTGAGGCTGAACAGGGATTAAACGTCGCACGCATTGCCAGCTTTCGGGCGGGATTGCCTGTGGGCTGCTCGGCGATGACGGTAAATCGTTTCTGCGCCTCGGGGCTGCAGGCGATCGCACTGGCTGCGGAGCGGATTGCCGCTGGCGCAGGAGAAGCGATCATGGCCGGCGGCGTCGAGTCAATGTCCTTCGTGCCGATGAGCGGCAATAAGCCTTCGCTGAACCCGTGGCTGGTAGAGCGATGGCCTGGTGTCTACCTGTCAATGGGGCTCACCGCGGAGCGGGTGGCTAAGAAATACGGCATTACGCGGGAGCAATCGGATGAGTTTGCCCTGGCATCGCATCGCAAAGCCCTGGAGGCCCAGGCCGCGGGAGGATTCGTCGAGGAAATCGTGCCAGTGCCGATTATGCAGACCACATTTGATGCGACGGGCAAGGCAATTCACACGGAATCCATTTTTGCAGTGGACGAGGGGCCACGGGCAGACACCTCAATGGATGCATTGGCGAAGTTGAAGCCGGCGTTTCATGCCGACGGCGTTGCGACAGCCGGTAATTCGTCTCAGACCTCCGACGGCGCGGCCGCAGCGGTGCTGATCTCTGCAGAGCGCGCCGCGCAGCTGGGTATTCCGGCATTGGCGCGGCTGGTCGCGTTTGCGACAGCAGGCTGCGAGCCGGAGGAGATGGGTGTCGGACCCGTTTATGCGGTGCCGAAGGCGTTGGCTATTGCCGGCCTGACGCTGGATGACATTGGCCTGATTGAACTGAACGAAGCCTTCGCAGCGCAGGCGCTTGCAGTAATCAAGCTACTGACGCTCGATCCGGCCCGGGTTAATGTAAACGGGGGAGCTATTGCTCTCGGCCACCCCCTGGGTTGTACGGGCGCAAAGCTGACGGCGACGCTGATTCACGAAATGCGGCGCCGTGATGTGCGCTACGGGATGGTGACAATGTGTGTGGGAGGTGGCATGGGCGCGGCAGGGATCTTCGAGGTATGCAAATGACCGCCGGAGCCGATTTTCTATTGCTGAATTCAGCGCCTGAGGATTGCTTCTTTCCTGAGGACTTCACTGAGGAACATCGCCAGATCGCACGAACAGCCGCAGACTTTATGACCCAAGAGGTCATTCCTGCGCACGATGCGATCGAGAGCAAGAATTTTGCCGTCACGCGGCAACTGATGCGCCGGGCTGGTGAACTGGGTCTGACTTCTATCGATATTCCCGAGGAATATGGCGGCCTGGCAATGGATAAGGTAGCCTCGGCCATTGTTGCGGAGGAGACGGGAAGCCAGGGTAGCTTCTGTGTGATCTTTGCCGCAGATGTGGGAATCGGTACGCTGCCAATCGTTTGGTACGGCACACCGGAACAAAAGGAGCGGTATCTGCCAGGGCTTGCGAGCGGCGGGCTGATCGGAGCTTATGCGCTTTCGGAGGCCTCATCCGGTTCCGACGCGCTGAATGCGCGCACACGAGCCGTCCTGTCTGAGGACAGAGCCGCGTACATGTTGAACGGCGAAAAAATGTGGATTACCAACGCTGGCATGGCAGATCTTTTTACCGTGTTTGCAAAGTGTTCCGTGCCGGACACAGGTGAGGAAAAACTGACGGCGTTCCTCGTGGAACGTTCCACCCCCGGTCTGAGTCTGGGCCCGGAGGAGCATAAGCTGGGCATCCACGGATCTTCTACATGCCCTTTGATCCTTAAAGATTGCAGAATCCCCGCAACTAACCTCCTGGGCGAGGTCGGCAAGGGGCATCGTATTGCATTCAACATTCTGAACATCGGACGCTACAAGCTGGGCGCGACTGCTATCGGCGGGGCAAAGACCGCCCTGAACGAGGCGATCCAGTATGCAAAAGACCGTAGAGCATTCGGGAAATCAATCGCCGAGTTCGGGCTGATCCAACAGAAGATTGCCACGTCTGCAGCGGACGTTTTCGCCTGTGAGGCATTATGCTATCGGACGATCGGCATGATCGACCGTGCCCTGGCAGAAGTCGCTGGAGACGATACGGCCGAAATTCAGAGGCGAATCGAGGAATATGCCGTTGAGTGCTCGATTGTAAAGGTTTGGGCGTCGGAGATGCTGGACCGGCTGGTAGATGAGGCCGTGCAAATCTTTGCCGGTTACGGTTACGTCGAGGACTATCCAGCAGCGCGCCACTATCGCGACTCGCGTATTAACAGGATTTTTGAGGGGACCAATGAGATCAACCGGCTGATCATCAGCGGCTGGGTGCTGAAGTCTGCGACTTCGGGCAAACTGCCTTTGATGCCTGCGATCCGACAGGTGATGGAGGACGTTATGGCAGGACCGTCATCCGCGGACACAGGCGATGGCCCCCTGGACGCAGAACTGGACCAATTAGCGTCAGCGAAGAAGATTTTTCTTTTTGCCGCCGGATGCGCTACACAGCACTTCGCCGCAAAACTGGCAGACCAGCAGGAAGTGATGGCTGCCCTGGCGGATATCATTGCAGAAATCTTTGTATTGGAGAGCACATTGCTGCGCGCATTGAAGGTCTCTTCCAAAGCAGAAGATGGGATTGCCGTGGCGTCAGCCAGGCTGTACGCAATAAAGGCCGCCTCCCTGGTTGAGCTTGCAGCACGCAAGGTCATTGCTGCGTCAGCGGAAGGAGACGCATTGGGCACCCAAATGACCATTTTGCGGCGCCTGGCAAAGCATAATCCGGCCGACAGCATCGCCCTGGGACGTACAGTAGCGGCCCATATGGTCCGAGCAGGCCGGTATGTTCTCTAGTTATGGCAGTTTCCCGTTTCGGCGAGCATGATGAACCCGTTCAAGGTACCGCAACCTTTTCAAGTCTTATTGGTCTAAGCTTGTAAGCTGCACATGGAGAACTCCGCCCGATGTTTTCAGATGAGATCCGCAGCGGTTTGCGTCCTGGTATCTCAGACCCTTTTCAAACCCTTCCCGCACAGGAACGACCCATGCGTCCCAATTTTTTTTGGCCCCTGGCAACTCTCTCTGCCTTCCTTTTGCTCTCATTGCCGGTTCCAATCGCAAGAGCCGCAGTACAGAACCGAATCTCAGTACAGCAGATCTCGGATAGCTCCCGTGCAGAGATGCCGGACACCGTCCATCCAAGGGCCCGCATCTCGGCGGATCTTGGCCCTGCCCCCGCCGAGATGAAGCTGACCGGAATGTCCCTTCGCTTCCTGATGACCGACGCACAATCCGCCGCACTGGATCAGTTGCTGGCCGATCAACAAGATCCCCATTCGCCGCGCTTCCACGAGTGGTTGTCGCCTACTGAGTTCGCCGATCAATTCGGGTTATCCCAGGCAGACATCACCAAAGTCACATCGTGGCTCACCGCCCAGGGTTTTGTCGTGACGGGCGTAGCCAATAGCCGAACCTTTGTGACCTTTGATGGAACAGTGGCACAGGCCGATGCCGCATTTGGCACCAGTATTCATAATGTCTCCTCCGGCGGCGAGATCCATTTTGCCAATATCAGGGATGCGACGCTTCCCCTTTCGCTGGCAAAGATCGTAGGCAGCATTACGGGACTGCATAACTTCCACGCTCATCCGCATATCCATGGGGTGGCGCGTCCTGCATTCACGTCATCCATTTCCGGGTCTCACTACCTGGCGCCCGGTGATCTATACGCTATCTACGATATGCAGCCATTACTTGCGGGATTTACCGGCGCGGGCATCGGTACGGGAGCGAATTGCCATAGCGTAGGGGGCGCAACGTGCGGTGATATTGCGGTTGTGGGGGCGGTCGACCTCACGGCCAATAATGCGGATGTGCTGGCCTTCCGCAAGGCGGCGGGGTTGAGCACAACGAATCTCCCGGTTACTGTCCACGAAGGCGGCGATCCAGGTCCAGCGCAGACCTGCAATAACTGCTACCCAAATTCAGGGGACCTGGAGGAATCGTCCTTAGACGTGGAATGGTCTGGTGCGATGGCGCCTGGGGCCACGATCCTCTTTGTGAATGGCCCGGATGTTCTGGCCAACGCGCTGACGCAGGCAATCGACCAGAATCTTGCTCCCATCATCACGAATAGCTACGGGAACTGCGAGGCGGCGTGGGGCTCCGGCGACCTCAATACATACAACCAGCTCTTCAAGCAGGCGTCGGCCCAGGGACAAACGATTCTGTCGGCCGCAGGCGATGACGGAGCCACCGATTGCGACGCCGGTCTTTCCGCTATGGAAGGTCTTACAGTGGACTTCCCTGCCAGTTCCCCGTACGTGGTCGCCGTCGGCGGCACCATGTTCAATGAAGGCGATGCCACGGGGGGCACTCAATACTGGCTCGGTACAGATACGACGTTTACCGCGGGCAGCGCAGTGCCATCGGCCGACGTTTCCGCGAAAGGTTATATCCCCGAAGCGGTCTGGAACGAAGACTCCGCTGGAAACACCTTCTCGGCCACTGGCGGCGGCGTGAGTGCTTTTTTTTCCAAACCGACATGGCAGGTTGAAACAGGAGCCGCCGGGATGACGACAGCCGTTCCCGCAGACGGATCACGCGACCTGCCCGATGTGTCTTTGACCGCAGCAGCGGTTCACGACGCGTTCCTTTTCTGTGCGCAGTCATCGTGCGTCAACGGTTTCCGCACGTCTACGAACAATCTGACGGTGGCCGGCGGCACGTCGTTCGATTCCCAGGTTCTGGGCGGCATGCTGGCTCTGATCGAACAGAAGCTAGGCTCCCGTCTCGGTAACCCGAATCCAATCTTTTACGCCCTTGGCAATCAGGTGGCGTACTACAACAACACCAGCGCCAGCGTCTTTCATGATGTGACGACTGGTAACAACAGCAATCCGTGCACCGCGGGAACCGCGGACTGCCCAAATGGCGGAAGCGCGGGCTTTAGTGCTGGCACTGGGTACGATCTTGCGACAGGCTGGGGTTCGGTCGATCTGAATAATCTCGCCAACGCCTGGACGCTGGTAACGCCAATCGGCAGCAACTCCGTTGGAACGGCTGTCTCGTCCATGTCACTAACGGCATCGTCCAAATCCGTTACTACCGGCAGCAGCATTACGCTGACAGCGTTGGTAGGGGGATCTTCCGGAACACCAACAGGAACAGTGCAGTTTCTGGACAACAACATCGCACTCGGGTCACCAATCCCGCTCTCGGGCGGCGTGGCCATTTACACCTACAATGCGACTTGCTCGACCCTGGGCCAGCAAAACATGACAGCCGTGTATTCAGGTGATTCGACTTATGCCGGCTCCAAAGGGCCCGGCGTATTCGCGAACGAAGCGGGCAAAACCGGTGGCGCCACAATTGCTTCCAACGGCTCCGTCACGACCAACCCACTTCTGGTCACAGTCACATCGAGTAGTTGCCCTGACTTCACCGTCACACCCAGCGGCTCTGGATTCACCGTCCTTGGTACGAATGCCGCAGTCAGTGTGGCCGCGGGGGGAACCATACCGCCACTGACTATCAGCGTAAGCCCGACGAATGGCTTTACAGGCACTGTCAGCTTCAGTTCTTCGATCGTTTCGACCTCCGGCTATACGCCTGCTGTCACGTTCAGTCCAGCATCACTGACCTTTGCCTCAGGATCTTCGACAGCCCAGGCAACAACAGTAGCGCTCTCAGGTATTACGGCGGAGATGCAACCACCTGCGGGAGCACTTGGCCGGCATATTCCGTTCGGGTCATGGTATGCCGCAGGATCAGGTGCAACGCTGGCTTCCCTGCTAACCATTGTGCTGCCTCGTCGGAGACGATTAGGCAGCCTGCTGGCAGTTGCGGTTGCAACTGTATTGGTTATTGGTTCCGCCGGCTGCGGAGGTAGTAGCCAGCCCGTTTCCACGGGTAGTAGTAATACCAATCCGTACATCGGGACCTATACGGTTACAGTGATGGCCACGTATTCCAACTCGGGGCAAAGTACCACTCACAGTTCAACCGTCACTTACACGATTAATTAGTTGATTTTACTGAGTATTCAGCGGGAGCGATGCGCGCAATCTCCATTAGCTGCTCCTGCGCGCTCACGGGGGCACCGTCACGGGGCGCCAACAGGTATTGCCCATCCGACTGTAGAATCCGTGCCTTGACATTGTCGCGGAGATAAACGGCAAGAATTTCGTCTCGCAAGCGTTCCGCAAGCGCGGGATCTTTGACCGGGAAAACGACTTCGCAGCGCTCGTAAAGATTGCGAGGCATCCAATCTGCGCTGCCACAGAAGACTTCCGGTTCTCCGCCGTTGGCAAAGCTGAAGATGCGGCTGTGTTCCAGAAAACGCCCCACGATGGAGCGAACGCGGATACGTTCGCTCATGCCTTTTACGCCTGGACGTAATGCACACATTCCTCGCACTACCAGGTCGATCTCCACTCCGGCACTGGAGGCCTCGTAAAGAGCTTCGATAGTGGGACGATCGAGCAATGCGTTCATCTTGGCCACGATGGCAGCCGGCCTTTTGTCGCGCGCATGTTCAGTCTCTCTTTTAATGAGCCTTAGTATCTCTTGCGAGAGAGTGAGAGGCGCCACAAGGAGAGGGTTATAGTCTTCTGAATCCGCCTGCGCCGTAAGATAGCGGAAAACCTTATGCACCGCAGAGGTGATTTCCGGACGAGACGTCAGCAGACTAACGTCCGTATAGAACCGTGCGGTGACTGAGTTGTAGTTTCCCGTGCCGAGGTGTGCGTAACGTCGCAGGGCACCATCCGGATCGCGCCGCACCATCAGAGCAAGTTTGCAATGGGTTTTTAGGCCCAGGATACCGTGATAGACTCCGACGCCGGCATCCTCCATTTCGCGCGCCCAACGGATGTTGGAAGCTTCATCGAAACGCGCCATCAGCTCGACAACGACGGTAACTTCCTTGGTTTGCGCCGCTTCAGCAAGGGCTGTAAACAGTGGAGACTCAGCATTTGTCCGGTAAAGAGTCTGCTCCATTGAGACGACGGCAGGATCTTCGCCTGCCGATTCCACAAACGCTTCCACCGTGGAGTAGGAGTCAAATGGATGGTGCAGCAGGATGTCCCTCGAACGTAATTCGTCGAAGAGGTTGGCCGATTTGGGCGAGAGTGCATAACGGCGGCCATGGAACGAAGGGAACTTTAGTTCTGCCCGCGAAACCGCACTGTACAAGTTCATCATACGCGTCAGATTTACCGGCCCCTTCGTACGGAAAACCTGGGACGGCTCAAGCTCAAAATTGACCCGTAAACGCTCAACTATCTCTTCGGGCGCACTGTGCTCGATCTCCATACGAACAGCATCGCCTTTGCGCCGATTATGGAGTTCCTCACGCACGCTTTCCAACACGCTGCGCGCCTCTTCCTCCTGGAGATAAAGATTGCTGTTGCGGGTCACACGGAATGGGGCTCGTGCCAGAACCTCATAGCCGGGAAACATTCTTGCGATCTGCGCCTCAATCAATTTATGCAACATGATGAAGTCATGCTTGCCATCAGCAGAAGGAAGAGGCACCAGTCGAGGAAGTGCACGCGGCACAGTCACTACGCCTAGCGCAGGAGGCTGGCGCAGCGTCGACCGATTCGATCGACGAGAACGAAGGAGCAGAGCAATGCAAAGCGCTTTATTAAGCACTCGGGGGAAGGGATGGGATGGATCGATCGTGACCGGAGTTAGAAGAGGGTCAACTTCGGCTTCGTAATAGTTGAGAGCATGCGTACGGGCCTTTTCATCGAGCTCCCGCCAGTTCAGCAGGCGGATCCCTCGTGCGCGAAGCCCCGGGACCAGATGATCATTCCAGCACACATACTGGGCCTCTACGAAATCGTGCATTATGCCACTGAGACGAGCGAGCCGCTGTTCCAGCGTTATTCCACTGTCATCTGCACGCTGCGGCTCGATGATGCCCTCTTCGACATGCTGCAGAAGGCTCGCTACCCGAATTTCAACAAACTCATCCAGATTGCTGGCCGTAATCGCCAGAAACTTTACCCGTTCCAGCAACGGATTTGTCGCATTTTCGGCTTCTTCAAGCACCCGACGATTGAAAAGCATCCACGACTCGTCGCGGTCGAAATAACGAGGTTCCTCCGACAAACGCGTGCTGCCGCCACCCTGTTTAACGTGTTTATCTTTTGTCCGTAGATTTATTTTTTTAGGTTTGCTGCGCGAGACAGCCTTACCGGTATCGCTGCTGCCAGCGCCGATCGTGGTTATCTTCCCTGCCTCCGCTGCCCTAGCCTCGTTCATACGCGCATGTATGAGACTACAGCACCCTAAGATGGGCAATTTTGACGGGAAATCAATTTTTTCAAATTGACTGCCTGCTCCAATCCGCGGCCCACGAGTTCGCGGATTGAGGCGTAACCCGGGAAAAGTCCGCGATAAATGGCTCCGGTAAAATATAGGGGGGATATCTATGCGGATCAGCCAGCTTGGCACGTCGGATTTGTGGCTCACGCCCATTGGATTTGGAGCATGGGCTATCAGTGGAAGTAATTGGGCATATTCCTGGGGACCACAGGATGACAAGGTTTCTATTGCTGCAATCCATCGGGCGCTTGAGTTGGGAATCAACTGGATTGATACGGCGGCTGTATACGGGCTAGGTCATTCCGAGGAGATCGTAGGCCGGGCGGTGAAGGAATCCTCCTTTAAGCCTTTCGTATTTACAAAGTGCGGGATGGTTTGGAACGACAAGCGAGAGATTACCCGAACCACGAGGCATATCCGCCGCGAGTGTGAGGAGAGTCTTCGCCGGTTGCAGAAGGAAACCATTGATCTGTATCAGATCCACTGGCCAGTAGATGGAGAGGACATGTATGAAGCCTGGGAGGTCATGGCCGACCTGAAGAAGGAAGGCAAGGTTCGCTATATTGGCCTGTCCAACTTTCCCGTTCCGGAGATGGAGAGATTGCTGAGTGCAGCACCCATTACATCGCTCCAGCCTCCATACTCCATGATCAACCGCTCCATCGAGCAGGAGATCCTGCCCTTCTGCCGGGATCACAACATTGGCGTCATCAATTATTCGCCTCAGCATTCCGGACTATTAACCGGCGCGATGACCCGGGAGCGTGTTGCCGCCTTTCCGCCGGACGACTTTCGCCGCAATGCGAAGAATTATCAGGAGCCGCATCTAAGCCGCAATCTTGCTATCGCAACGTTTTTGAAGGAGATCGGCAGCCGGCACAATGTGTCGGCGGGTGTAGTCGCTATTGCGTGGACATTGGCCAACCCGGCCATTACAGCCGCAATTGTAGGAGCTCGAAGCCCGGAACAGGTCGATGGGGTATGGCCCGCGACCAGTTTTCAGCTCTCCAAAGATGAAATTGCGGAGATCGAGGCCTTTCTGAAGGCCCATCCTGCCTATTCATAGAAGCCTGGCTACCCGCTCGGTTCCGCGAAGTGATTGACTTCTATGGAGTGACCCCTAAAAGGGGTTACCTTTTCCCGCCTGCTATAACTCAAATTGCAACCAAAGTGCAATCGTCCACTGCAAAACTGAGTGGCAGAATGGGCTGAGTAGCATAAACTTTGGTAACTACCCGGGGCTTCTTG
>DASZPF010000038.1:0-1996 GCA_035550395.1 Acidobacteriaceae bacterium | reverse complement strand
GACAGCGGGGCCGTCCCGGGAGCTTCAGTTTGCGATGAAGCTGGTGTGGTGAGACAGCTACAGTACCGGAGAGAGTAACCTATGGGGCAGGGGGTCCCACGAAAGCCGCATTGTGAGTAAAGGAGTTGTGGCCTACATTGGACTCGATCACGCAAGAGATTGGGAATGGAGGGGGGTCCTGGGCAACTTCGGGGGAGGATTGTTCGGGATGCTTCAAAGTCTGCTTGCGTGGTCCCATATTTAGAGGGCGGAAACTTACAGTCTCACAAAATTTATCGATAGATTATTTGGCGAAAGCAGAAGGCCCGCGCAAGCGGGCCTTCTGCTGTTTGCAGGAATGTTGTGCGCGGAGCGTTCAGCGTGCAGTGGAGAGCGCGGGCTCGGCGGTGGCGGCGCGGCGGGTACGGACGGCCTGGGTCAGCTCGGCGAGCATGGCATGGGTGGCGGGCCAGTCGACGCAGGCATCGGTGATGCTTTGGCCATGGACGAGGGGCTGGCCGGGGACGAGCTTCTGCGCGCCGGCGACGAGGTTGCTCTCAATCATGACACCCATGATGTCGCGGTTGCCGGAGGCGATTTGCCCGGCTACGTCACGGCAGACGAGAGCCTGGCGGGTGTGGTCCTTGAGGCTGTTGGCGTGGGAGAAGTCGATCATGACACGGGGCTGGACACCGGAGGCGCGCAGAAGCGCGGTGGTTTCCGCAACGGCCTCTGCGGTGTAGTTCACGCTCTTGCGGCCGCCGCGCAGGATGATGTGGCAGTCGGGGTTGCCGGTGGTGACAAAGATGGCCGACTGACCGTGCTTGGTGTGACCCAGGAAAGTGTGCGAGTGGGATGCGGAGAGAATGGCGTCGACCGCGACCTGGATATCGCCGGAGGTGCCGTTCTTGAAGCCGACGGGGCAGGAGACGCCGCTGGCAAGCTGGCGGTGAACCTGGCTTTCCGTAGTGCGCGCGCCGATGGCTCCCCAACTGACGAGGCCGGCGATGTACTGCGGCGAGATCATGTCAAGGAACTCGGTGCCGGTGGGCACGCCCATCTCGGCCAGATCGAGCAGCAGGTTGCGCGCCAGGCGCAGGCCATCGTTGATGCGGTAGGTGCCGTCGAGGTGGGGATCGTTGATGAGGCCCTTCCAGCCCACGGTGGTGCGGGGCTTCTCAAAGTAAACGCGCATGACGATGCGCAGGTCCTGGCCGAACTCGCGGATGGCGGACTGGAGCAGCGCGGCGTACTCGCGGGCGGCGTTGATGTCGTGGATGGAGCAGGGTCCGACGACCACGAGCAGGCGCGGATCGGCACGGTTGAGGATGCGTGCGATCTCGAAGCGGGCGTTGAAGATGGTGGCCTCGGCGGCCTCGCTGACGGGGCGGTCTTCCTCAAGGAAGACAGGGGGCAGCACGACGGTGGTGCGCTGGATGCGGAGATCTTCGATGGTCGAGGGCATGGTGCTGTATCTAGTTTAGCGCCTCAAGAGGTTATGGAGACCGGAAGCGGCTGGAGATACCCCGGCCTCCAAATGCGGGGGACCGGGTGCACCCCGTTGCGTATGTGGTCCTTACTCTGTGTAGCGCTGCTCGCCGGCTTCGATGGGGACGGGGAGGCGGTTTTTGTTGGGTGGGAGGGGGCAGGTGGCGTAGGGGGTGTAGGCGCAGGGCGGGTTGTAGAGCTGGTTGAAGTCGAGGGTGAGGGAGCCGGGGTGGGCGAGGCCGTGGTCGGGCAGGCCGGTGGTGAGGAAGCGGCCTCCGCCGTAGGTGGTGGTGGATGCGGTTTCGTCGCGGAGGATGAAGAAGAGATGGGTGGCGTCGCCGCCTTCGAGGACGGGTTCAAGGAGATAGACCTTGCCCTTGAGCAGGAACTCGGCCACGCCGGGGGCGGGCATGTTGAGGGTTGTGCCGAGGACGGTGGCGATCTTTTCGATCTGGGGCGGGTGGTAGGGAATCCAGCGGGCGGTGACGCGGTAGGCGGAGTCGGGCGCATACCACTGCAGACCGTGGAA
>DASZPF010000037.1:0-42227 GCA_035550395.1 Acidobacteriaceae bacterium | reverse complement strand
TGGGGGGGCGGACAGGCGATGTGGTTGCCGGGCTTCATCTCGATGGGGTTGGTTCTTTGCTCCGCTCAAGATGACGGCGGCGGGGCGATTTTCAGCGGGCTGAAGCCCGCTGCTCCTCCGTTTAGGCTGTATGGGTGTCCGGGCTGAAGTCCGGACCTTTCTCAGAGACGAAGGTAAATGCAGATTCCTGCGCTGCGGAGTAACAAACAAAGGCTCATATGCGGGGATTCTTCGCCGATGGCTCAGAATGACAGGGAAGTCGTGGCAGAAAGGTTCGGGCAGTGGGGTGGGCGTGAGCCGTGTGGCAGGTCCTTCGACTCCGCCGCTGAAGCGGCTGCGCTCAGATGACGGCAAAGGCAACTGCAGGTCCCTCGCTCGCGGCATGCTGATGCTCGCCGCTCGTTCGGGATGACAGGGTTGTGGGCGGGCTTTTCCGCGGGCTGAAGCCCGCTGCTCCTCCGTTTAGGATGGATGAGCACTCGGGCTGAAGCCGTGCCCTTAAGCCAAAACGAAAAGCAGATACCTCCGCTGCGCTGCGGAATGACAAACGAAAAGGAGCCCTTGGATGGACTCCTTTGGGTGAAGCAGATCCCCTGCGGGGATGACAAACCAAAAAGCAACTACAGGGGTCCTTCGCTGCGCTCAGGATGACGGCACGACTTAATGCCCTGCCCCAAAAGCCGACTTACTGGACGGGGGTGGTGGGGTCGGTGGAGGGGGTTTTGGGGTCCTCGGGGGGGATGACGACGGCGGCGGCGATCTTGTCGTCGGCGTCGAGGTTGAGGAGCTTGACGCCGGAGGTGGAGCGGCCGGCGGAGCGGATGGTTTTGGTGTCGATGCGGATGATCTTGCCGAACTGGCTGATGAGCATCATCTCGGTGGTGTCGTCGACGAGGTTGATGGCGGCGACCTTGCCGATCTTGGGCGTGGTCTTCATGGAGATGACGCCCTTGCCGCCGCGGGCCTGGAGGCGGTAGGCGTCGACGTCGGTGCGCTTGCCGAAGCCGTTTTCGGAGACGGCGAGGATGAGGCACGGGGTGAGGCCGAGCTTCTCGTCGAGCGCGGCGAGCTTGCCGGCGGCTTCGGCGGAGGCCTCGGGCGCGGCGGCGGTGTCGTCGGATTCGGCGAGCTGGAGGGGCTGGGCGGCGGCGGAGTCGGCGGCCTCCTCGATGGCAGACTGGACCTGCCTGGTGAGCCCGGCGGCTTTGGCGCGCTCCAGGCGCGTGCGGTTGCGGGCCTCGTCGGAGGGCGTGACTGCGGCGCCGATGACGTAGTCGCCCTTGCGCAGGTTGATGCCGCGGTTGCCGGTGGCGGGACGGCCCATGGGGCGCAGGTCGGCTTCGGAGAAGCGGATGGCGAGGCCGTCGTGGGTGGCGAGGAAGATGACCTGATGGCCGTCGGTGAGGCGGGCGCAGACGAGCTCGTCTTCCTTGTCGATGTTGATGGCGATGATGCCGCGGGCCATGACGTTGGAGAAGTCCTTGAGCGCGGTCTTCTTGACGGTGCCGTTGCGGGTGGCGAAGAGGACGTAGCGGGACTCTTCGTTGAGGTCGCGGGCGCCGAGGATGGTGACGACCTTCTCGCCGGGCTGGAGGTCGACCAGCGAGGCCATGGCCTTGCCCTTGCCGGCGGCGCCGACGTCGGGGATCTCGTAGACCTTGATCCAGTAGACGCGGCCGGAGTTGGTGAAGCAGAGCAGGTAGGCGTGGGTGGACTCGATGATGAGCTGGGCGACGAAGTCCTCTTCGCGGGTCTTCATGCCGAGGCGTCCGGTGCCGCCGCGGCGCTGCTGGCGGTAGGTGGAGATGGGGGTGCGCTTGAGGTAGCCGGTGTTGGAGACGGTGACGGCGACCTGCTCGTCGGCGATGAGGTCTTCGAGGCCGAGCTCGGCGGTCTCGTCGAGGATCTGGGTGCGGCGGGCGTCGCCGTACTTGTCGCGGATCTCGGTGAGCTCCTTGACGATGACTTTGCGGAGCTTGGCCTGGGAGGCGAGGATGGACTCGTACTCGGCGATGTTGTCGCGGACCTGGCGCAGCTCGTTGAGCAGCTCGTCGATGGAGAGCTGGGTAAGGCGATAGAGCTGCAGCTCGAGGATGGCGTCGATCTGGCGGTAGCTGAGGATGAGCGTGGCGTTGCCGGCGGCGTTGAGCGGCAGCAGCGCAGTGTCGATGGAGTACTTCGACGGGTCGAGGGTGACGCCGGCGAGCTCCGTGCCGCGGAGGTTGATGCGCTTGCCGGAGAAGAACTGGAAGAGGTTCTCGCGGGCCTCAGGCCGGGATGCCGACTGGCGGATGATGCGGATGACCTGGTCGAGATGGTCGAGCGCGATCTGGTGGCCGAGCAGGATGTGCTCGCGTTCGCGGGCGCGGCCGAGGAGGAAGGCGGTGCGGCGGCGCACGACATCGACGCGGTGGTCGAGGAAGGCGCGAATGGCCTGATCGAGCGGCAGCTCCTTGGGCTGGCCGTTGTGGACGGCCAGGAAGATCATGGAGAAGGACTCCTGCATCTGGGTGTGCTTCCAGAGCTGGTTGAGGACGATCTCCTGCTGGGCCCCGCGCTTGAGCTCGATGACGATGCGCATGCCGGAGCGGTCGCTCTCGTCGCGCACGTCGGAGATGTCGTCGATGATCTTCTCGTTGACGAGCTCGGCGATGCGCTTGACGAGGTTGGCTTTGTTGACCTGGTAGGGAATCTCGGTGGCGATGATGGCCTGGCGGTTGCCGGGGAGGGATTCGACGGCGCACTTGGAGCGCATGAGGAAGCGGCCGCGGCCG
Source organism: Acidobacteriaceae bacterium (assembly GCA_035550395.1). GTDB lineage: Bacteria > Acidobacteriota > Terriglobia > Terriglobales > Acidobacteriaceae > Edaphobacter. Next base: position 39,453 of record DASZPF010000037.1, on the reverse strand, counting down.
GTAGTGTAGGCGTTGCGGATGTTGCCCTTACCGAAGATGAAGCCGCCGGTGGGGAAGTCCGGGCCTTTGACGTGCTCGAGGACGACGTCGAGGTCGGAGCGCTTGTCGTCTGCATCGCGCTTGCCGTCGCGTTCGATGAGGGAGATGGCGGCGTTGACGACCTCCGTGAGGTTGTGCGGCGGGATGTTGGTGGCCATGCCGACGGCGATGCCGGAGCTGCCGTTGACGATCAGGTTCGGGAAGCGCGTGGGCAGGACGGTGGGCTCGACGGTGGACTCGTCGAAGTTGGGCACCATGTCGACGGTGTCCATGTCGATGTCGGCGAGCATCTCGCCGGCGATGCGCATCATGCGCGACTCGGTGTAGCGATAGGCGGCGGGCGGGTCGCCGTCCACGGAGCCGAAGTTGCCCTGGCCATCCACCAGCGGGTAGCGCATGGACCACGGCTGCGCGAGGCGCACGAGGGCGTCATAGACGGCGGAGTCGCCGTGGGGGTGGTACTTCTTCAGGCACTCGCCTACGACGCCGGCGCACTTGGAGTAGCGCTTGTTGTGCTGCAGGCCCTCGGAGTCCATGGCGTAGAGGATGCGGCGATGGACCGGCTTGAGGCCGTCACGGACATCGGGCAGAGCGCGGCCGATGATGACGGACATGGAGTAGTCGAGATACGAGCGGCGCATCTCGTCCTCGATGTTGACGGGGAGGAGGAATGCGGCGCCGGGGCCGGGAACAGAGCTGCCTGGAGGGCCGTCCGGAGGGGAGCCAGCGGGGGGAGGGTTATTGGAGTTGGCGTCCTGCGGAGAGGGCTTGTTGGGATCGTCTGGGAAGAGTTCGTCGGCCATGATCTATGGCTCTATTATAGGTGGTTTTGCGGTGGATTTGGGGCCAGCCGGGAAGGGACAAAGTGTGCGAAAAAGAGCGGAAATACAGGGGAATTAGAGGAATGTGTCCTTGTTCTCAAGCCTAACAACCGAGTAGCCTTATTGGGCCATGAGACTCGTTTCCCTGACGATAAAGAATTTTCGCAGCATCACTGCCGCGCATAAGCTTCATTTCGGCGATTCGACGGTCCTGATTGGTCCTAATAACGAAGGCAAGTCGAATATACTACGAGCGCTCGTGACTGCTTTGCGGGTCTTGAGCCGTGCATCGGCTGCCTTGCGCGATAGAGGTGAGGCCTCTTCAAAATTTAAGGTGCCAACATTTTCTCGCATTTTTTATCGCCGCGAGTATTCATGGGAGTCTGACTTTCCAATACCACAGAGGAATCGTAGCCCAGATGGAAAATCAGAATTTGCTCTTGAGTTTGAATTTGATGATGCCGAGATTGCTCAATTTAAACGGAGAATTGGTGTACAGATCAGCGGTCGTCTGACTATCAAAATCGCTCTTGGCCGCGACTTTGGGAACATCATGGTCTCAAAGCAAGGGCCGGCGGCAAGAGAGCTTACAGAAAAGTCTGGTGTTGTTGCGCAGTTCATCGCACGACGGGTCAATATTCAATACATACCAGCAGTAAGAACTGAGAGAGCAGCCCATACGGTAGTGGACGATATTTTGAGGGTTGCACTTGAGGAGATCGAGTCTTCCCAAAAGTACGTTGCTGCTCTTAAGGAAATCGAAAAGCTCCAAGCGCCGGTACTGAGTTCGCTTTCCCGACAACTAAAATCAACGCTCATCACATTTCTGCCTGCGGTAAGAGACGTTAAGGTGAGAATTGCCCGCGAAGCCCGAACCGAGGCTCTGCGTTCCTCCGAAATTATCATTGATGACGGTATTCCGACGCACCTCAAATATAAAGGCGACGGCGTTCAGAGTTTAGTTGCCTTAGCACTTATGGGAACCTACCAGGAAACAAGTGATTCTAGCGTTCACACGATAGTCGCGATCGAAGAGCCCGAATCGCACTTGCACCCTAGTGCTATTCACAGTCTTAGAGGCGTTCTCGCTGATATAGCCACCCGACAGCAGATTGTGTTGACGACACACTGTCCATTATTCGTTGATCGATCAAATGTCTCTGCGAACATTCTCGTGAAAGATAGTAAGGCTCGTAGCGCCTCGAGCGTGCAAGAAATACGGGACATCTTGGGCGTCAGAGCGGCCGACAATCTAAGGCACGCCGAACTTGTGCTGCTCGTGGAGGGCGGTGAAGAAAAGCTGTACCTTGAGGCCTTACTTCCTGCACTCTCTCCTGCTCTGAAACAATCTTTCGAAAACAGAGCGCTGACGATTGACAGTCTTAACGGCGGATCGAACCTGGCCTACAAAGCAGGCTTGATTATTGAGTCACTGTGTTCATGCCATTGCTTTATCGACAATGACAAAGCCGGTAAAGACGCTGTTGAGAGAGCCAGGCTACAAGGAGCGATTACTGATGCAGATGTTAATTGGGTGATGTGCCCAGGGATGCCTGAGTCAGAACTGGAAGATCTATTCGAAGTCAGAGCGTATTCCATGACTCTTCAAAATCGATACCGCGTCACATTGGAAACACCGAAGTTCAGGACGAATAAAAAGTGGTCGGATAGGATGAAGGAAACATTTCAGCACCAAGGTAAATTGTGGGATGAACGAGTTGAGGCCGATGTCAAGGGGCTTGTTGCTGAAGCCGCTGCCTCAGATCCTGTTTCATCGCTGAACTCTCACAAGAGAGGTGCGATAGACGGTTTGATTGCCGCACTTGAGCTACGACTTCGTGGTCACAAATAGTTATTCCGGCGGACGCTCGTAAACCGATTGGCTTAGATTAGGTGGATGAAGAGAAAAACGGCGGTGGTGCGGGCGGCGGCGGTTGGGGCGATGGTGCTGGGGCTGGGTGTGGGCCTGGCGCGGGCGCAGAGCATGTCGGCGGATGGCGGGGCGCAGACGTTCCGCTATGTGTCGGATGAGTTCTTCAAGGATGTGTACTTCAAGTTCTCTCCCACGGCGGGGACCGAGGACGGGCTGCACGAGTACGACTCGCAGCTGGAGGACTACTCGGCCGAGGGGGTGCAGGCGAATGTGGCGGCGCTCCACGAGATCGAGAAGAAGGTGGAGGCGATAGATCCGTCGGCGCTGGATGCTCCGATGGCGGCAGACCGCGAGATTCTGCTGAACAACATCAAGAGCGAGCTGCTGTCGCTGGAGGTGATCCGCGGGTGGGAGAAGAACCCGGACAACTACTCGTCGGGGATTACGGTGTCGGCGTTTGTGCTGATGGAGCGGCCGTATGCTCCGGCGAATGTGCGGCTGCGGGCGCTGGTGGAGCGCGAGAAGCTGATGCCGGCCGCGCTGGAGGATGCGCGGAAGAACCTGAAGAATCCGCCGAAGATCTTTACCCAGATTGCGATCGAGCAGATCGACGGGGATATCAGCTTCTTTGAGAATGATGTGCCTGCAGCGTTCTTCAGCGGTGCGGACGGGCAGCAGGTGGCGACGGACGCGACCGTAAAGGCGGAGTTTGAGAAGACGAATGCTGCGGTGATTGCCGCGCTGAAGAGCTATGCGGAGTGGATGAAGACGGACCTGCTGCCGCGGTCGAACGGGGACTACAAGCTGGGCGCGGACACGTACGCAAAGAAGCTGTCGTATGACGAGATGGTAGACCTGCCGCTGGACAAGCTGTTGCAGGTCGGGATGGACGACCTGCACAAGAACCAGGCGGAGGCGGCGCGCGTAGCGAAGGAGATCGATCCGACCAAGACACTGCAGCAGGAGATGGACGAGCTGCAGAAGATGTACCCGCCGCCGGACCAGTTGCTGAACCGGTTCCACGACACGTTCAACTCGCTGATCGGGTTTATCGATTCGCACCACATCATCACGATCCCGAGCACGGTTGAGCCGACGCTGGAGGAGACGCCGCCGTTTATGCGGGCGACGACGTTTGCGTCGATGGACCCGCCGGGACCGTTTGAGACACACTCGAAGAAGGCGTACTTCAACGTGACGCTGCCGGAGAAAGACTGGACGGCGGAGCACACGGCGTCATTCATGGCGCAGTTCAATGTAGGGACGATCGTTTCAACGAGCGTGCATGAGGCTTACCCGGGGCACTATGTGCAGTTCCTGTGGATGCCGCAGTTCGGGAGCAAGATCCGCAAGGTGCTGGGCGCGAACTCGAATATCGAAGGCTGGGCGCACTACTGCGAGCAGATGATGCTGGACGAGGGCTACGACGCGCCGCCGGCGAATGCGACGCCGGAAGAGGTGAAGCGAGCGCGGCTGATCCGGCTTGGGCAGCTGATGGATGCGCTGCTGCGCGATGCGCGGTATGTGAACTCGATCAAGCTGCATACGGACCCGAACTGGACGATCCAGAATGCCGAGGACTTCTTTGTGAAGGAGGGCTACCAGACGCAGGCGATTGCGGAGGTGGAGACGAAGCGCGGCACGGGCGATCCGATGTATCTGTACTACACGCTGGGCAAGCTGGAGATCATGAAGCTGCGCGCGGACTACAAGAAGAAGATGGGCGCGGCATACACGCTGGAGGGCTTCCACGACGCGTTTATGAAGCAGGGCTTTGCGCCGATCAGGATTGTGCGGCGGGCGATGCTTGGGAACGATACGCCGGCGCTGTGAGAGGGGAAGAGGCGGCAGATCCGGTCGTCTGATTGCGGCAGAAAAAGTGGTCGACGCCCCAATAAAAGAGAAGCCAGAGCAGGCTAAGGGTAGCTAACCCGGCTTTTGTGTGATGTGGAGAAAAGATGACGATCTGCACGGTGAGATAGCAGATCGACGGGGCGAACCAGTTGGTGCGTGTCTTTGAAAGACCAACGGCGAGCGACACGAAGGCAGGAAGAGTGAGTATGTAGTCGTGAGCCCAGCAGTATGGAGATGTGGCGATCGAGACCAGCAGCAGCGTTGGGATGCGCTGTTCCCAGATCCAGGTCTTGCGGTGCTTTCGCCAGTAGAAGGCGAACCAGACGATCCCAACCAGTGTGGGAAGAAATTGTAGCCAGACCAGCTGCACGCCAAAAAGAGAACGGAGTTCCCCGCCCACTCCGCATGCCGTGTCCAATGCGGCCTGTTGAGTGTTATGGAGGTAGTCCAGGACGTTGTGATTGAAGGCAATCGTACCGAGTGTGGCGACTGCATAGGTTGAGGCAGTGGCAACGGCGATCTTCCAGCGGCGGGACTGTACGGTCCACAGGATGATCGCCAGCAAAACGAGATAGAGAAGATGCGGCTTAAAGCCCACACCGATCAGGCAGAAGCCGGCAAGGATATCCCGGCGACGGCGCAGCAGAAGAAGGAATGCGGTGAGCGCGGCAAGCATCAGCGGCGTGATTTGCCCCATCAATTCCGCAGTTCCGGCAGGCAGAAATGTGAGGGCGAGAAATACTGCGATCCACTGTTTGCCGGCTTCTCCGCCGAAATACTTCCAAAGCGCCGTCAGACATACAACTTCCAAAATCAACGACAAACCCCACCAAAGACAATGCGCGATGTTGAAGGGGAGAGCGGCAAGCAACGCAACAAACGGAAGCGCCCAGGGAGGGTTGAGCAGGACGAGCGGGGCGGATTGCCAGCCAAGGCTGCGTTCGACAGCGAACATCCCGGTTGTGCTGTATGGATTCGCGCCGGTGAGGAAGAGCTTTCCCGCGATCCAGTAGGTCATGAAATCGTGGAGGGGCAGCGGCCAGCGCACCGTTCGCACACGGAGACATACCAATACAAGGCACGCGCCAATAGCGGGAACGATCCGTATCCAGACGGGCATGGAGGCCCGGGGAACAGAATGGGCGGCTTGTCCTGAGATCGGCTGCGACATAACTTCGTGAGGGCTGCTCATCGGGATTCTTCTCGGAGCGATGCGAAGGAACGATTTCGAGGCCTTGTTATGCTGTACTCGATTGTTACCCCTGAAGAACGCTGCCTGGGAATAGCTCCTTCGGGTTGGAACCACCGCGATCATTACCATTGTCAGGCGGAAGATGAGTTGGCTTAAAGTGCCGATCCATGCGAATGAGAGAGATGCTCGGGAACGATCCGCAGGGCAGTGAAGCGGTTAGAAGGGTTGTGACGCAAGCTGCTCCGCCAGTGTGACCACGGAGCGCCGCGAAAAATTGGATTCAAGCAGCGGGACGATGAGGCCGAGCAGGACGGTGGCCGGCAGGAGCATGGTTTCGAAGGGAAGTAGTTCCCAGATGCCGGGCAGACCGCCGAGAGCAAGCGCGAGCGCAGCGATGAGGACGGTGAAGTAGCTCCAGCCGATAAGGCCGAGCGCTACGGATCGCGCAAGTGCGGAGTAGGAGCGCTGGAATGGAGCGGAGGCGACGATGATGAGACAGGCGGGAAAGACCAGGACGTAGTTATATGTCATGGCACTATCGCTGGGCAGAATGCAGAGAGTGAGAGAAAGAGTAAGGGCGCACATGGCGCCGAAGGCGGGTGAGTCTGGTGCACAGCGACGGCCCTTCCAGAGCAGCGGCAGCGCAATGGCGATCAGGGCAATAGCAATGAAAAGACCGATGAGATGCCCAAAGACTGCCTGGAGGTCGAGTTGCAGATGCCGGTAGATAGCGTGTTCGGCGGAGGCGTGACGCCAGCTTGCAACCCAGCCGGGAAGCATTTTGAAGGAGGCTGCGAGGAGAACGGCGAGGGTAGCGCCGAAGGAGAGGAAGAAGCTCCAGAGGCGGCGCAGCGCGGCCCAGAGGAAGATCCAGAGCAGCAGGATTCCGACAAGCTGAGGCTTGATGGTGGCGAGCGCAAACAGAACACCGGCAGCGGCGGCATTACCACGCTGCAGCAGACGGCATCCGGCTGCGGCGAGGAAGGCGACGATCAACGTGGGCTGGATCTGATGGACGGCCCACATGGCAGGCCAACTGCAGAGGCAGAGCGCAGTGGCGACGAGAGTCTGGTTGCGAGTGAAGCGGAGGCCGGCGACTTTGATCCACAAGGGAACGCTGAGTGCAGTGAGCACCGGCAGAAGAACGAGGAAGAGTGGACGCACGATGGACCATGGCAGTGGCGCGATGGGCGCGAACAGAAGCACCGTATGCATCGGGTAAGCGTAGGCCATGGGGTTATAAGGTTCCGCGGCTGTCAGCGCATGGCCGTAATAAAACCGCTGGATATCAAGCGTCGTAGCGTTGAGGTAGGGGTTCTGGCCGTGAAAGGCTGCCTGGGCTGCCTTCCAGACGGCGACCATGTCTGCCTTGGAAGAAGGTATGTTCTTGCTGATGGTATGCAACTGCCAAAGGGGTGCGGCAGTGAGGATAACGAGCGCAGCGATGATCTGCCAGGCCGGGATGACCTTCTTTTCCGAAGGCGACGGAATGACGTGCGGGGCGGACATAGCTTCCGCGATGGTACGCGGCGCGGATACGGCTGAAAAATGACACGTTTGGGGCAGCTACGGCTGTTGCCAAACCAACGCTATCGATGAATTGCGTTCAACTTGGATCAGCCGGCCTTGAACATGGCGCGGATGCCGCGGAGGGCCTGGCGGGTGCGCTCCTCATTTTCAATCAGGGAGAAGCGAACGTGGGAGTCGCCGTGCTCGCCGAAGCCGACGCCGGGGCTGACGGCTGTCCTGGCGTCGATGAGGAGCTTCTTGGAGAACTCGATCGATCCCAGGTGACGGTACTGCTCCGGGATGCGCGCCCAGACGAACATGGTGGCCTTCGGCATGGCGACATTCCAGCCGAGCTTGTTGAGGCCGGGAACGAGCACATCGCGGCGGGACTTGTAGTTGGCGACGATGTCGGCGACGCACTGCTGCGGACCATCGAGCGCCGCGATGCTGGCGACCTGGATAGGCGTGAAGGTGCCGTAGTCGAAGTAGCTCTTGATGCGGCCAAGCGCGGCGACGAGCTGCGGGTTGCCGACCATGAAGCCGACACGCCAGCCGGGCATGTTGTAGGACTTCGAGAGTGTGAAGAACTCGACGGCGATGTCCTTGGCTCCGGGGACCTCGAGAATAGACGGCGCGCGGTAGCCGTCGAAGACGATGTCGGCGTAGGCAAGGTCGTGCACGACGAGGATGCCTAGCTCCTTACACAAGGGCACGAGCCGCTCGAAGAAGCTAAGGTCAACGCACTGCGTGGTGGGGTTGGCCGGAAAGTTGAGGATCAGCAGGCGCGGGCGCGGGGACATGCGCGGCAGCTCGCGTTCGAGCGTGGCGATGAGGTCGTCTGAGGTGGAGCCGTCGTCGAGCGGGATGGACTGCACGCGCGCTCCGGCGATGACCGGGCCGAAGATATGGATGGGATAGCTGGGGTTGAAGACGGCGACGGTGTCCTGCTCATCGAGCGTGGCGAGGCAGAGGTGCGCGATGCCCTCCTTGGAGCCGATGGTGACGATGGCCTCGGACTCGGGGTCGAGCGAGACGGCATAGCGGCGCTGGTACCAGTCGCAGATGGCCTTGCGCAGACGGGGCAGGCCGCGGGAAAGCGAGTAGCGGTGCGTGGGTGTCTTCTGCGCGGACTCGATGAGCTTGGCGACGATGTGCGGCGGCGTGGCGCCGTCGGGGTTGCCCATGCCGAAGTCGATGATGTCTTCTCCGCGCTTGCGGGCCGCGGCCTTCAGCTCGCTGGTGATGTTGAAGACGTACTTGGGCAGGCGCGTGAGGCGGCGGAACTCTTCTGTCGTAAGGGGCGCGGATTCTGTGATGGCAGCCATGGTCCTGGGTGTTTCTCTGATTCTAGTGCCGGAGTGCGCCGGATTCTATTTCGCGGTAAAGGGAACCTTGATCGTCAGGGTCCGGGGCGGGAAGCAGGCGGCATTGTTGCACGCCTGGTAGCGCAGCTCGCCGTCCATGACGCGGCCGCCGGGGGATGCGGTAACGGGGATTTTGACCACGAAGTCGCCGGCGTAGACGGAGAGCTTTTCCTTGGGGTCGAAGGCGAAGCTGTAGGTCGAGCCGGCGGGATAGATAGGCTCGCCGGCCTTCACGCCCGTGGACGGCTTCAGCGTCAGCGCCGTGGGGATGAGGAAGCTCTCCGTGGGCTTGTGCGAGTTGACGTGATAGCCGGGAAGGACGCGGAAGTGCAGCTCGAGCATTGCAGGATGCTTCGCCGGGACCGACTGCGACGATTCAGCGTAGACGATGTAGCTCTTCGGCGTGTGCGGCTCGCTGAGGTTGCCAAGCTGTGCAGGGGCAGCGAGTGGGGCTACGAGCGCGAGTGTGACGAGGAGTGAGTAGATTCGCTTCATATTCTTCTTTCAAAACCGAATGCAGGGGCCTTCGCTCAGGATGACGGCCTCAGATTACTTTGCGGCGGTTTAATTTGCTGCGATGGTCTGCTGGACCTGGGACTCGAGGGCCTGCTTGGCGTCGCCGAAGGTCTTGCCGCTGAGGCCGGCGGTGACGTTGACGACCTTGCCGTTTTTATCCACCCAGAAGGAGACGGGCAAAACCTCGGTGTTGGCAAGGTAGGCGTCTTCGATCTTGGGATCGGAGAGCAGGATGGGATAGGTAACGCCGAGTTTTTTCGTATCGCTGGCTATTTTGACCTTGCCGACCTCGGAGTCATAAGTGACGCCGATGACGTCGAAGCCTTCAGATGCGTACTTCTTGCTGAACTCCTCGAGCCAGGGCATCTCGATCTTGCAGGGGTCGCAGTAGGTGCCCCAAAAGTTGAGGACGAGGGGGTGGCCTCTGAAGTCGGCGAGGGAGACCTTGTTGCCTGCAAGGTCGATCAGTGAGAAGTTAGGCGCGGGCTTGCCGCGGAGAGACTCGTCGACGTCTGAGGAGACGACGGGTGCGTCGTCCTTCACGAGATCCACGCGGGCCTCCCGGGCACGCTGAGCGGCGCGCGTGCGGTCGCGATGATTGAGCACGCCGGCGATAACGACCAGCGCGAGGCCGATTGTCATCGTGAGGAGGAGGAGTGCTTTACGAAGCATGGAGCGATCCTTTGAGCGCGGAGGGCGGCAGCCGCGACCCTCCCAGTTTACCGCGTGGGCGGCTGAGGTTGTCAGGATCCGGTCAGGGACCGAAATCGGCTCTGCTAGCATCGTGAACGAATGGGAACAGGTATACAGACAGAGCGGACACAGGCCTCTGAGGTAGTGCGGGCGGAGGCGCGCGCGCTGCTGGAGCTGGCGATGCGTCTGGACGGCCCGATGGCGGAGCCGTTTGCGCGCGCAGTGGAGCTGATCGTCGAGGCGGCCGGGCGCGGCGGACGCGTGATCGTCCTGGGCATGGGCAAGAGCGGGCTGATCGGCCGGAAGATTGCCGCGACGCTATGCTCGACCGGGACGCGGGCGCACTTTCTGCATCCCGCAGAGGCTCGGCATGGCGACCTGGGCATGGTGGCCGATGGGGACATTGCGCTGGCGCTGAGCGCGAGCGGCGAGACGGAAGAGCTGCTGGGGCTGCTGCTGGCGCTGGAGCGTGCAGGCGCGAGGTTGGTGAGTTTTTGCGGTCAGGGCAGTTCAACGCTGGCGCAGGCGAGCGCAGTGTGGCTGAACGCAGCCGTAACGGCCGAGGCGTGTGCCATGAACCTCGCGCCGACGGCATCGACGACGGTGATGCTGGCGCTGGGCGACGCGCTGGCGCTGGAGATCTCGCGGCGGCGGGGTTTCGCCGAGGCGGACTTCGCGGAGTTGCATCCGGGGGGCAGGCTGGGACGGCGGCTGGCGCGGGTGAAGACGCTGATGCACACAGGAGAGGCGCTGCCGCAGGTGGCCGAAGACACCGTAATGACGCAGGTGATCCACGAGATGAGCCACAAGCGGCTGGGCATGACGACGGTGGTCGATGCTGCCGTGCGGCTGAAGGGCGTGATCTCCGACGGCGACCTGCGCCGGTTGCTGGAGCGCGACGGGCCCAACGCGCTGGCGCACACGGCGGGCGAGATCATGAACGTGCACCCGGTGACGATCGGGCCGGAGGCGTTCGCGGGCGAGGCTCTGGCACTGATGGAGGAGCGCAAGATTACATCGCTGGTGGTCACAGGCGCGGAGGGGGAAGCGCTGGGCGTGGTGCACCTGCATGATCTGTGGGAGAGCAACGGATAGCGAGTCAGCAATTTAGCAAGTCAGCGAGCCGTCGGCAGCCGCATGATTCAGTGCTCGCGATATCCGACCCAGTGAGTGCCGTCGCACCCTTCCGATAGGACTTCCGTCAATCGGTATTCAGTCTCGAGATCCTTATCTTTCAGATAAATCACATCATCGATTGCAAGATGAGCGTTCTCCCGGACCACGACGGCTGCAACCCGCCATACATCCGGTCTGCTCGGCGTGGTCTGATAGATATCCGCATTTTTGTCAGATGCCTCCCACCATTTGAGGCTCACATACACACGGTAGGAACCATCTTTTTCGGGCTCGATTTTCTCAATTGCGAAAGCTCTTGGGTCGCCCCGCTCGTTAGCACCTGAAAACGGCCCGGACTCAGACCATCCGAATGGCGCCTTTATTACTCGGCCTCGATTTTGCCGAACCCAATCTTTTGAACAAGCGCCGGCTAAGACAATTTTATGAAGGAGCGTCCCGCTGAGGTAAGGATGAAAGGTTTTCTTGTCGGCGGCGTCAGATAGGATGCCGTATGGATGGCGAGCAACCACCTGGGTATAGAGGCTCTGGACGAATGCTTTTGGGTTATTTGGCAGAGGCTTATTCTGCGACGGAGCCTGCCCAATAGCCCAGATCGTAAGCAACGGAACGAGGATGATCGTTTGCAGATTCATGTCGTACAAGGCGCTCTGCGGACTACTTGGTCTGCGTAATCCAAACTTACGCCAACGCATCCAGGCCATGCTTCTCGACGACGGATAGAAGCTTGAGGGCCATGCCGCTGGGCTGCTTGGCGCCGGTCTCCCATTTCTCGATGGTGGACTCACTGGTATTGAGGTAGCGCGCGAACACCGGCTGGCTGACCTTGTATCGCTCGCGCAGTTTTTTGATCTGCTTCGGCTTGAGGGCCGGAGGTGCAATGAGGCAGGACACATCGAAGCTGCGCATCGTAGCCTTGTCGATTGCACCCACCTTCAACATCGCCGAAGCGGAAGAATGGATGGCCTCGAAGGCGCTGTTCTTGAACTTAGGCTTCTTTGCCATGGCAAATCTCCATCCAGTCGTTGTCACGAAGTAGCAACTCAATCTGCTGCGCTGTCAACGCACCGTAAATCTTGACCAGCTCGCGGAATTCGGCAAGCTCATCGTCGTCGATATTGACTCGGTCCTGCTTGGAGAACAGGTATTCATATATCCAGTAACGACCCGATCGAGCCAAAATGATCGAGCGGTACTGGTTTTTCTTCAGCCGCTTCTTGAATACACCGCCGCCAAGATTGTCCGCCTGACCAAGCGCTACTTGCTTTATGGCCTCGCATAGTTCGTTGTCGGAGATATGCGCCTTCCGCGCTGCTTTCGAGAACCATGCGGATTTGAAAACGCGCTGTGACTTCTCGGCGTGCGCGAACATATCTCAACTGTAGCACCAGGTGCAACATCTGTAACACGCTGGGCAAGGTTTGCAACAAATCTTGCGTCTGTAGCTGGTCTCACCCCGCCTCTCTAATACAAAACTCTGACAATCGGCGACGCCGCGGATTGAAAGAATGCCGACATGGCACGTTTTCCCACGGTGATTCAGGGCGGCATGGGTGTAGGTATCTCGGATTGGCGTCTTGCGCGAGCGGTTTCGGAGCTGGGACAGCTGGGAGTTGTGAGCGGGACAGCGCTGGATGTGATTCTTGCGCGTCGCCTGCAGGACGGCGACAAGGGTGGACATACTCGCCGTGCACTGGATGCGTTTCCTTTTCCTGCGATGGCGCAGCGCGTGTGGGAGAGGTACTTCATCCGCGGCGGACGCCATCCGGAGGAGCCTTACCGGTCCACGCCGATGCACGGCATGCACAGTCCGGTGGAACTGGTGGAGCTATGCATCGTGGGCAACTTTGTCGAGGTGTGGCTGGCGCGCGAAGGCCATACGAATGCAGTGGGCATCAACTACCTGGAGAAGATCCAGCTTCCGCATCTGCCTTCGTTGTACGGCGCCATGCTGGCCGGCGTGGATTACGTGCTGATGGGGGCGGGCATTCCCATCCGTATTCCCGGGGCGCTCGATGCGCTCTCGCGGCATGAAGCGGCGATGTATCCGATCACCGTCGCCGGCGAGGGCGCGGAGGAGGATGCGCGCGTGACGTTCGATCCGCGCGAGCACATGGAGTGCGACCTGCCGCCGTTGAAGCGGCCAGGGTTCCTGGCAATCGTGGCGTCGGCCACGCTGGCCGCAACGCTGGCGAAGAAGGCCAACGGCCGCGTGGACGGTTTTGTGGTGGAAGGGCCGGCGGCAGGCGGGCACAACGCGCCGCCCAGGGGCAGGGAGCCGCTGAGCGCCGCAGGGGAGCCTGTTTACGGGGTGCGGGATGAGGTAGACCTGGCGAAGATCCGCGAGCTGGGACTGCCGTTCTGGCTGGCCGGAGGGTTTGCGACGGCAGAGAAACTGGCTGAGGCGCTGCATGCAGGTGCGGCGGGCGTGCAGATCGGCACGGCGTTTGCCTTTTGCGAGGAGAGCGGACTGCGCAGCGACTATAAGCGCGGACTGCTGCAGCAGGTCGCCGCAGGCACGGCAATGATCTTTACCGACCCCTGCAGCTCGCCGACGGGGTTTCCGTTCAAGACGGCGATGCTGGCGGGAACGAACTCGGAAGCGAGGATTTGCGAGGGACGCGCGCGGGTATGCGACATCGGGCTGTTGCGCAGCGCATATCGCATGGAGGATGGCCGGATCGGCTTTCGATGCCCTGCGGAGCCTGTGGCCACGTATGTGGCGAAGGGAGGCACGGAGGAGCAGACGCGCGGCAGAAAGTGCCTCTGCAACTGCCTGCTGGCGAATGCAGGTTTGGCGCAGGTGCGCTCCGGTTCGGCTGAACAGGGTCTGGTGACGGCAGGAGACGATCTCACAGGGCTGGGTCGCCTGCTGAATGGCGGAGCGAGCTATCACGCTGCAGATGTGCTGGCGTCCGTGATGCCGGGATAGGGCTGCAGAGGATGCGTGCGCCGGTGGGTGTTATTCGGTTGGCACAGTTGTCTGCGTGGACCAGAGCCGGTCCAAGAAAGAGCCGGTCCAAGAAAAAGTAGCAGGGCGGAGGTAATCACCTGCATGATCTGTGGGAAAGCAGCTAGTAGCGAGTCAGCAGGTCAGCGGTAGCCGATCCAATGAGTACCGTCGCAACCGTCTTTCAATAACTTCGATAGCGAGGTATCAACCTCATTAGGTCGCGTTGGGTCCTTAAGGAAGACAACATCGTCCAGAACCAGCCTGCCATTTTCTCGAGTGAGGAGGTCCGCAACACGCCAAATTAGGGTGTCGGTTCCCTCCTGCCAACGAAGTCGTACAAAGACGCGAATTGAACCATCCCTTTCAGTTTGTGCCTTTTCAACGTCGAAAGAAATTGGGTCAGCTTCCTCATTGCTTCCAGAGAATATGTCGAATTCGATCAATCCAGGCGGTTTGTCTGTAGTGTTCGGATATTGCCGAGCCCAATTGGCCATGCACGCGCGATACGTATCCAACCTGCGCGATAGTGTCTTACTGAAGTAGGTTGCAAAGATCTTCCAATTCTCACCAGAAGGAACATCGAGCGGCTTTCGGGCCACGACTTGGGTGTAAAGGTTACTGACAAACACTCGTGCATCGTCAGGCGAGGGATTCTCTCGCGCGGAGGTCTGGCAGAAAGTAACAGTCGCCACGAACGGAAAAATGACGATTGCGCGCAGGTTCATATCGGCTAGACGCTCATCACCTTATTTTGTCTGCATGCCCCAGAACTGGTCCAGAAAAAGGTAGCGGGGGCGGAGGGTGTCGGGCGAGGCGGCGGAGTTGGCGTCGAGGTGCATGACGGGGTGAGTGTCTGTTTGAGCAGTGGCTGCGCGGTTGTAGACAGGCCACTGCTGAAGGCCTGGGCCGTTGGGGTTGCCGGTGCGGGCGAAGTTGATCCAGTACTGCTGCATCAGCGTGGAGAGGGCATGGTCTTCGGGGCGGAGGGTGATGCCGGGGCGGGAATCCAGCGTGCCGAAGACGTACTCGATGTCGTCGGAGTGGAAGGCCCCGAGCGAGGCTGGGTGGTTGCGGTCGCCGGGTGAGGGCAGATCGAAGAAGTAGCGGTAGACGGGCGCATTGCCGGTGCGGGAGTGGGCCTCGATCCATGCCCAGGTGGCGTAGGCGATGAAGCGGTCTCCGGCATAGTCGTTGGCGGAGCGGATGGCCTCTGCCGGAGTGGAAGCAGGGTAGAAGGTGAGGGCCTGCTGGGCATCGGCGCCGAAGTCATGCTGGAGGTGCGCAGTCAGCTCTTCCGGAGTGGGAGGGCGGGTGGTGTGCTGCTCATCGGCCACCCAGCCGGCCAGCAGCGGGATGTGCGCCTGCTTGCCATCGGCGAAGATGTGCGCGACGGAATCGGGCAGGAAGTAGCCATCGACGATGGGGCCGAAGCGCGGCGCGATGTGGTCGCGGGAGGCCGCGGCTTCGAGGAGCTCCTCGGCGGGCAGCTGGCGGAGGTAGAAGAGGCGGTCGGAGCCGAAGGTGCGCGTGGCCCATGTGTCGTCGGCCTGCTCGGCCTGGGTGAGGGTGGGCATGGCGCGGCCGGCGGAGGGGAACTCCGACCCGCTCTGCCCGATGGCGCGAGCGAAGAGGGTATTGGCAATAGGCGAGGCCATCTGCGCACTGACGGACATCGATCCTGCGGACTGGCCGAAGAGGGTGACGTTGTTCGGATCCCCGCCAAAGGCCGCGATGTTCTGATGCACCCAGGCAAGCGCGGCGGCCTGGTCCATAAGGCCGTAGTTGCCGGAGGAGTGGGTGGGCGACTCGCCGGTGAGCTCCGGCAGGGCGAAGAAGCCGAAGATACCGAGGCGGTAGTTCATGCTGACGACGATGACGCCGTGCTGGGCGAGGAACTCGCCATCCTGGCGGTTCTCCGACGTGCCACCGGAGAGGAATCCGCCACCGTAGATCCAGACCATGACCGGAAGATTATGCGCGGGGTGCGATGCAGCGGTGGAGGCGGGCGTCCAGACGTTGAGAGTGAGGCAGTCCTCGCTGGCGGCGGGATCGTGGAAGACCATGTCCGGGTAGCTGATGGACTGCAGGCAATGCGGCCCGAACTCCTGCGCGGAGAGGGTCCCTTTCCATTTGCCAAGTGGGATGGGCGGGCGCCAGCGCAGTTCTTCGATCGGAGGCTGGGCGTAGGGAATGCCTTTGTAGGCGATCACCTGTCGATCGGCGGTGAAGTAACCCTGCAGCTTGCCGTTCTGGATGCGGACGCTGTGAGGCAGCGGAGTGCGCTTGCCGTCCTGCGCGGTGGAGGTCCGGGCACTGAGCAGCGCAAGCGTCAGGATGACGAGAAAAATCCCGGAAACGATGGCGCGATGCAGAGCTGATGAGCGCATGGAGACTCCGCTGCCAAGTGTACAGGGCAGCCGAGCCGAGAGTGCGTCAGCGCGGCGGCAACAGGAGGTTGTCGATGAGACGCGTAGTTCCGACGACGGCCGCCACGGCAAGCAGAGCGCCGTTGGAGGTATCGCCGACGGGCAGAAGTGTCTCAGGATCGACGACGGCCGCGTAGTCTACACGGACCGAGACGGAGCGGGCGCCGGGGTCGGGATCATCCTGGTCGAAAGCGGCGAGCATGGCGGCGGTAAGGGCTTCGGCGCGGGTCTCGCCGGAACGGGCAAGGTCCTTAGCGGCCGTGAGAGAGCGCGACAGGACCAGAGCGCGGCTGCGCTCGGCAGCCGAGAGATAGCGATTGCGGGAGCTCATGGCGAGGCCGTCCGGTTCGCGGACGATGGGGCAGACAGCAAGCTCCACCGGAAGGTTGAGGTCCCGTGTGATGTTGCGCAGGACGGCGACCTGCGCCGCGTCTTTCTGGCCGAAGTAGGCCTTGTCCGGCGCGGCGATGGCGAAGAGCCGGGTGACGATCGTGGCCACGCCGCGGAAGTGGCCGGGGCGGGAGGCGCCGTCGAGCCGCTCGCCGATAGGGCCGGGATCGACCGTGGTCGTATTGCCGGCCGGATACATGGTGGCAGTGTCCGGCGCGAACAGAACGTGGACGCCGGCAGCCTCCAGCTTGGCGCAGTCGGAGTCGAAGTCACGCGGATAAGACGCGAGGTCTTCGTTGGGCCCGAACTGCGTGGGATTGATGAAGATTGAGGCGGCGACGAGGTTGCATTGCTCGCGCGCTGCGGCGACCAGCGAAAGGTGTCCGTCATGCAGCGCCCCCATGGTTGGAACGAGGCCGAACGTTACCGGGGAGGCGGAGTGCTCCTGCGCAAGAATACGCAGAGCACGACAGGCCGCGAACATTTTTTCTGGTGTTTGGAGGATCAGCATGGAGGTTCTGCCATGATTTTCCCTGGAGCTTAAGTTGTGATTAAGGTTTCCGGTGCATGACTCAGGCATTCCACCGTATGAAATGCCCCGGCCGGCCCGTGGAGAATCGTCGGTTACGATCTAGGCTTTGCGGAAGTGCCGATGTCCGGCGTACGCCGCATAGACATCGCGCGGAAGATGGTAGCTTTCCTGGTCGGAGGGATAGACGCGGGTGACGACATCCTCGCGATAGCGGCGCAGGGCCGTAGAGAACATGCCCTGGGCATCCGCATACTGGCGGGTGAACTTTGCGGACGGGGTGAAGGCCAGATTGAAGATGTCATGGAAGACGAGCACCTGCCCATCGCAGTCCGGCCCGGCGCCGATCCCGATGGTAGGGATGGAGCAGTGGGCGGTAATGTCGGCTGCGACCTCTCGCGGGATGCCTTCGAGAACGATGGCGATAGCGCCCGCCTCTTCCAACGCATGGACGTCGGCGGTGAGCCGGTCGATGGCCGCCAGAGTGCGGCCCTGCACACGGTAGCCGCCCATGGCATGGAGCGACTGCGGTGTAAGCCCGACGTGGCCGATGACGGGGACCTGAGCATCGGTGAGGCGGCGCACCAGCTCGGCGCGCGCGGCCCCACCCTCGAGCTTGACCGCCTGCGCGCCGGCCTCCTTGAGGAAGCGGACGGCATTGCGTACCGCCTCATCGGCTGAAGCGTGGTAGGAGCCGAAGGGCATGTCCGCGACCAGCAGAGCATGGCGCACGGCGCGAGCAGCGGCACGGGTATGATGCAGCATCTCATCGAGGGTGACAGGAAGGGTGTTCTCGTAGCCGAGCACGACCATGGCAAGCGAGTCGCCGACCAGGATGAGATCGATGCCCGCTTCGTCGGCGAGACGAGCTGTGGGATAGTCGTACGCGGTGAGCGCGACGATAGGAGAACCAGTGCGCTTTTTGTCGAGAAGGGTGTTGGCGGTGATGCGGGGGCCGGCTTGCAGAGATGCTCCGCCTGGGCGAAGTTCGGTGAGACTCATATCTTTTCTCCAGTGCCGCTCCGGCAGAGGCGCGCGCGGATGCAGCCCGATACAGACATAGTGTAGTCCTTCGCCAGCGAGAGATGTGAAATAGGGCGAATTTTCAACCTGAATTCAAGATTGCGGGAACATTCGCCTTTTCCGCGGTGTCTTTCGTCTAAGGGACGGATGGAGTTGCCAATGTCAGGTCGTAACGATGCATGTTTTGCTGAAAACTTGCAAGCCGGGCGGCGGCGTTCCTATAATCGGCAAATAATATTGCCTCGCAGCGGTGCCACACGCACAGGCAGACTGGATTGGGAGCGGCCTTGAGAAGCAAATCCCAATCCCAGGGACTCCGGCGGCAGGCATTCTTGAAAAAAATGATTGAGGAGTCTTCGATGAAGAGGATTGTAAAAGCCGCTCTCGTTACGTGTGCAGCGGCACTGCTGCCGGTGGTTTCTCTTGCGCAGGCGCCAGCTGCGGCCGGCCAGTGCCAGATGCCGGACGCCGAATTCCAGGTGTACAACAACGCAAATACGCAGACCCAGCCGGCAGCCAAAGCCGCGGCGCTGGAGGCGTATCTGACCCAGTTCCCGAACTCCTGCGCGAAGGAGACGGCGCTGATGGGCTTGATTACGACCTACAACGCGGCGAACGACAATGCGAAGGCGATCAGTGCCGCGGACCGCGTGCTTCAGCTGGACCCGAACAACCTGCAGGCGATGTTCTACGAGGTCTATCTGCACAAGGCTGCCGCGGACGCCATCACCGATGCCGATCCAAAGAAGGCTGCCGCTGCCAAGCAGCCGGAGTTGGACCAGGCTGCAAGCTATGCTCAGAAAGGGCTGGCGGCTGCAAAGCCCGCGTCCATGTCGGATGCGGATTTCACAACCTACAAGGAAGCCGCGTACCCGACGTTCTACAGCGTGGTCGCATCTGCCGCGCTCAACAAGAACGATACGGCGACTGCAATCGACTTCTACAAGAAAGAGCTGGCATTCGTTCAGGGTGACCCGAAGCTGGCGCCGCAACTGCAGACGCCTGGGCAGGTTCTGCTGGATACCTACTATCTGGGTGTGGCGTACTACCGGTCGGAGCCACCCGATTATCTTGACTGCACCTTCTACATGACGCGCGCCGCGGCGTTTGCCCCGGACAATTTCAAGGCGCAGTTCTCGCCCGTGGCAAAGTACTGCTACAGGAAATATCACGGCAAGGATGACGGCTACGACCAGTTGATGCCCATTGCTCAGGCGAACGTGAATCCGCCGGCGAATCTGGCAACGACCATCACTCCCGCTCCTACTCCGGCACAGATCATCGCAGGGATCCTGCAGACCACGACGCCTGATCAGCTGGCAACCTCGGACAAGGAGTACATCCTGCAGAACGGGACTCCGGACCAGGTGCAGACAGTATGGGACACGATGAAGGGCAAGGCCTTCCAGTTCCCGGATGTACTGGTGATCTCGTCCACACCGGAACAGATCCAGGTGGCTGCCTCCGACGATGCCAAGCAATCGAAGACAGCAGACTTTACCTTCAATATGACTCCGCCCGAGGAACTGCCGGCACGCGCTACCCTCGCGCAGAAGAAGGCCTACCAGAAGAAGCAGGATGCGATCGCAGCTGCGATTGCACCGGGACAGACGGTGACGCTGAGCGGCACATTCGACTCCTTCACGCCGAAGCCGTTCATGATCACGATGACCGACGGTGCGGTGATTCTGCCAACGGCGACGAAGCCGTCGCCTGCGGTCCATCACACAGCGACACACAAGGCGACCCACTAAAACGTCAGCAGCAACGGAAAGGCCCGGCCAGGCGCCGGGCTTTTCTGCGTTTAGAGAATGATCTGGTGGGCGCCGGCGGAGGCGCGTGAGGTGTAGATCTCGGCGGTGATGCCGGTGGCGGTGAGGTAGCCGGAGCGCATTGCCTCGACGAAGGCGGGGACGCGATCCGCGGCGACGAGGTTCACCGTGCAGCCGCCGAATCCGCCGCCGGTGAGGCGCGCGCCGTAGCAGCCGGGCTGCCGGGTGGCGAGGTCGACGAGGACGTCGATCTCCGGGCAGGAGGCCTCGAAGTCGTCGCGAAAGCTGGCGTGGGCCTCGGCCATCAGCTGGCCGAAGCGCGTAAGGTCCGAGGCGCGAAAGGCCTCAACAGCGGCGAGCACGCGGGCATCCTCGGTGATGACGTGGCGGCATCGCCGCAGAACATTAGGCTTCATCTCCGAGCCCCAGCGGGCGAGGTCGTCCACGGTGGCGTCGCGCAGGGCCTTGATCTCCGGGCGATGCGCGCGGAGGATCTGTGTGCCCTCTTCGATCTCCGCGCGGCGGGTGTTGTACTCGCCGCCGGCGTGGGAGTGCTTGACCATGGAGTTGCAGATGACGATGCGGACCTCGGGCGGGATGGGCGCGAGGGTGTAGTCGAGCGAGCGGCAGTCGATCATCACGGCGGAGTCCTGCGCGCCGCAGCAGGAGACGAACTGGTCCATGATGCCGACGTTGGCGCCGACAAACGCATTCTCCGCGCGGCGGCAGAGCTGCGCGATCTTCGGCAGCGGCATCTCGAAGCTGGTGGCGCCGAGGACCGCGAAGGCAGTAGCGACTTCAATCGAGGCCGACGAGCTGAGGCCGGCGCCAAGGGGAACGTCGCCCGCGATGGTGAGCGAGAAGCCATCGGCGATGGGCACGCCGTGCTCGCGCAGTGCCCAGAGCACGCCGGCGGGATAGTCCGACCAGTGGACATGGCGGCCGGCGCGGAGCGAGGCGAAGCCGTCATCCAGAAGCTCGGAGATGGACTTGTCGATGTGCTCATTGAAATTGACGGAATGGGCGAGGACGCGGCCGTCGTTGCGCAGCGAGATGGCGACGACGGTGGAGAAGTCGATGGCGGCAGGCATGACGAAGCCGTCGCAGTAGTCCGTGTGCTCGCCGATGAGGTTGACGCGGCCGGGCGCGGCGTAGAGCTGCGCCGGCAGGGAGTAGGAGGCGAGATGGAGGGCGGCGAGTTCAGAGGGTGTCATCATTCTTAGGCCGATGCTTCGGGCAGTTTACATTCCCACTCATCGCGATCAAGCCGCGATGAATGGGGCACCCGAGCTGTGGTAACTACTCCGCGTAGTGCTTCTCCGGCAGGGCGCGGAGGCGGGCGGCGGCGGTCTCCGGCGTCAGGTCGCGCTGGGGCATGCCGAGCATCTCGAAGCCGACCATGAATTTGCGGATCTCCGCGGAGCGCAGCAGCGGCGGGTAGAAGTGGGCGTGGAAGTGCATGGCGTCGTGCGCCTGGCCGTGCGTGGGGCGCTGGTGAAAGCCCATGGTGTAGGGGAAGCTGACCTCGAAGAGGTTGTCGTAGCGCGTGGTGACGGCCTTGAGGATGGCGGCGAGGGCAGTGCGCTCGGCAGGCGTGAGGTTGAGGAAGCTGCCGAGATGGCGGCGCGGCAGGATGAGCGTCTCAAACGGCCAGGTGGCCCAGTAGGGGACGAGGGCAACGAAGTGGTCGTTGGAGGTAATGATGCGGTTCTGCGCTTCGTCCGTCTGGGCAAGCTCGGCGGCAAGGTAGTCACAGAGCAGGCAGGAGTGGTGCTCCTCCTTGTAGGCCTGCTGTGCGGCGAGTTCGCGGAGCGACTCATCGGGGATGTGCTCGGTGGCCCAGATCTGGCAGTGCGGGTGCGGGTTCGACGCGCCCATCATGGCGCCGCGGTTCTCGAAGATCTGGATGTGGTTGATCCAGGGAAGGTCGGAGAGCGCAGCGGTCTCGTCGGCCCAGGCGTCCACGACGCGGGCGATGTCCGGCACGGCCATGCGCGCCAGGGTAAGGGAGTGGTTGGGATGGAAGCAGAGGACGCGGCAGATGCCGCGCTCAGGCTCGGCGACGAGGAGCGGTGAGGAGCTGGGTGGGGGTGCTGGCTGGGCGTCGGGCAGCAGGGCGGGGAAGTCGTTGTTGAATGCGAAGACGCGGGTGTAGGCGGGGTTGTGCTGGCCCCCGGAGCGCGCGTTACCGGGGCAGAGGTAGCAGGTGGGATCGTAGGCAGGGCCGGGTGTGGTAACCGGCGGAGTGGTCTCACCCTGCCAGGGGCGCTGGGTGCGCTGAGGAGAGACGAGGATCCACTGGCGGAGCAGCGGGTTGTAGCGGCGGTGTGGAAGCTGATCGAAGCGAGGGATGGAAGACAAAGAAATTCCTTCAGCTGGCTGGAGCTCAGCCCAACCAGTTTATGCGAACTCAGTTGGTGGAAGCGTCAGAGGCCGTTGTGGCTTCGACGGCTTCTGCTTCTGCCGCGGTCTGGCGGAGGCTGACATGGTTCAGGCGAGCCGCGATGAGGCCGGCGGGGATGATCGACAGGAAGGTGACGAACAGCAGCAGCGCGCCGCAGGCGGTGGCGGCCTCAATGGGCGCGCCGTAGAAGGCGTTCATGGCGGCGGCAGTAACGGCGATCTGCGTGAACCAGCCGATGATGGGAAGCTGCAGCAGGGACCCGCCGATCGAGGCGGCCATGAGCAGCATGGTGCGCGAGAAGGGGATCGTGGCGAGTTGGGGCGTTTCCACGAAGGCATGCAGGGTTTCAACGTAGGCCATCCCGATGAGCGCCCACATGGCAAGCGAGATCAGCGCGGTGACGACGAAGTCTTGCGCGGAGGAGATGGCGTTAAGGCCGTCGCGGAAGCCACGGATCTTGGTGGCTACGGAGTCGGCGATGGAAGCGGAGAGTGGATGCAGCATGCCGTGCGCGATGCGCGCGACGCCCTCGCCTGCGACGCGCAGCACGACGGCGAAGATGGCGATGGCGGCGGTGCCGGCCAGCGAGAAGAGGCCGGTATGGACGAAGACCTCGTGGTGGGGCAGATCGCGCGGGACGAAGAGCAGCGCGGAAGAAAAGATGAGCGCCGCGGCGCCGAGGTCGAACATGCGCTCGATGGTGTACACGGCGAGCTGGGAGCTGACGGGCAGCCCGACCTTCTTTGCGACGAGCGCCGGGCGGGTGATGTCCGCCAGACGGCCGATGAGCGCGACAGCGGTGAAGCCGATGAACTGCGGGCCGACGAGCGCGAAGGGGGAGACCTTCTTTGTCGCCGAGAGGAACACGGCCCAGCGCGCCGAACGCAGCCAGTAGGTCGCATAGATCAGCGCGACTCCCGCAACGATGTGCGGCCAGAAGATATGGCGCAACTGCAGCCAGAAGACGGCCCAGTCAAAGTGGATGCGGCCGCGATTGAGGTAGACGATGGCCGCAAGAATGAGGCCGAGCGCGAGGAGGACGAGACCCTTGCGGGATTTCATGATGGCTCCTCGGAGGGCTCAGTTGCCGCCGGCGGTCGCAGCAGGGTCGGTGGAGGCCTCTGCGAGCTTGCGACGGTTGAACTCGCGGATAATGCGGGCGACGTAGGCACGGGTCTCGGCATAGGGCGGGATGCCGTGGTAGCGATCGACGGCCTCGGGGCCGGCGTTGTAGGCGGCCAGCGCAAGGGCGACGTTGTCGTGGTAGTGGGTGAGGAGCTGGTCCAGGTAGGCTGTGCCGCCCGAGACATTCTGGTCCGGAGCGAAGGAGTCGTGCACACCCTGGGCTGCGGCGGTGGCCGGCATCAGCTGCATCAGGCCGCGGGCGCCGACGCGGGAGATGGCGTGTGGATTGCCGTTCGATTCGGCATGGACCACGGCGGCGAGCAGGTCGGCATCGATATGGTGTGCGCTGCCCGCGCGAGCGAGGAGTTGGCGCATCTCCTGCGGCGTGAGTGGGGCCGCGGATGCGGACGCGGAGGTTGAGCTGCTGCCGGAAGAGGCCGGAGCCGCAGGCGTCTGGTCCGGTGGAGCGGGCAGCGGAGGGTTGGGCACGGTTTCAGTGCTCAGGACCGACGCGGCCGAGATTTCAATGTAATTGGCCTCGCCCTGGGCCAGGTCGGCACGAGAGGCCGGGTAAAGATAGAGCCGGACGCGGTCGCCGTTCTGCTCCTGGCGGGTGCAGAGGAACTGCGAGCCGTTGCGCAGGGTGATCTGTTCGGCGGCGCGTAGCGGCACACAGGCGAACGCGGTCAGAGCGAGGGCCGTCAGAGCGCGGCGAAGGGATGTGCAGTGGGTCGGCACGCGGGTACAGCATTCATCCTACGATGCCGCGTCGAGGGCTGAACAGTCCCGAAAAGGGTTACGAACGGGGTTAGCTGGGGGCAATCCGCTCCAGGCCGCCGCCAATTAGGGAGAAGCGGAAGCCGAAGAGCCGGGCCCGGGCAACAATCGAGGCTACGGGCCGCCACGCGCCGTGGGTCTCGCGTTCCACATGGCCGACCAGCATCAGCTCGGGCTCGGAGCCGCCAATGTCGCGATACATGCGCAGCTTTGCCTGGTGCACCTCGGGGAATCCCCGGAAGATGAGCTCCCGGACCTGCAGGGCATCGTCGAGAGCGCGGCCCGTGCGGTGCTCCTCGCGCACCGGCGGCGGCAGGCGATGGTCCCATTGGTCGGGTGGGCGCATCAGCCAGTCGCATTCAGCGGAGTCGCCGGTGATGCAGAGCCGGACGACCTGGATTCGCATGCGCGAGAACTCCGCCAGCGCGACCCGTCCACGCCACGCGTAAAGCAGATCGAGGATGTTGCGCACAGGTCTCATGCGAGAGGCGCCACCGTTTCAGTGCCACTTCGGGGAGTGGCAACGCTCGATTGGGGAGAGATGAGCGCAGATTCCACAGCTACCTCGATGAGCCCGGGACAACTGGAGTTGTCCTGTGTCTAAGTTTCTATTGCGTTGTCGATCTGACAAAAGTCCTTCACACCCTGCCTGCCCGTGTCCTGAACCTTGCGTGTCTCTGACCTTTGCAGCCTGCAAGTTACAGCGGGACTGCTGCAAGGGCGGTGCACCTGCCGAGAAGGCGTCAGCGTGTCGGTGATGTTAGGTGGGGCTTTGGGCAAAGACAACCTATACCTTGGTATAGGTAAATCGCAATGTCATTGCGACATACTGTGCGGCGGGGCACGGGCAAAGACATAACAATCGCGGTAACTGTTACCCGATGTTCGCAGCGCGGATCTTCTCGGCCATTTTCACCAGATCGGCCAACGATCCGGCCTCCATTTTCTCGAGTACATGACGGCGATGCAGCTTGACCGTGATCTCACTCAGGTTCAGCTCTCCGGCGATCTGCTTGTTGAGCATGCCGACGGTAACCAGCTCCATAACCTCGCGCTCGCGTGGGCTGAGGGTCGAATATCGCTCACGGAGGGAAGAAGATTCGGCGTTCTGGGCGCGCCGCTCGCGGTCGAGCGCGAAGGCATGCTCGATCGCGGTAAGCAGCTCCTGCTTCTCAAACGGCTTGGTAAGGAACTCAACCGCTCCGGCCTTCATCACCTTGCGCACCATGGGGACGTCGCCGTGCGCGGTCATGAAGATGATGGGGATGGACAGCGAGGAAGCGCGCAGCTCTTCCTGAAACTCGACGCCGGTCATGCCGGGCAGACGGGCGTCCAGCACCAGGCAGCCGGGGCGGGAGGGGTCCCAGCCGCGCAGGAAGTCTTCGGCGGAGGCAAACTGCTCCGAGGCGATGCCGACTGCTTCCAGCAGATTGGCGAGACCTTCACGGATCGCATCGTCATCGTCAACGACAAAGACGGTCTGGGGCGGGATTATGTCAGGAGAATCGCTCATGCAGGGACAGGAAGAGTGAAGTGGAAGGCGGCGCCCCCGGACTGAGAGGGCGCGGCCCAGATGCGGCCGTCATGCGATTCGATGATACTGCGGCACAGGGCGAGCCCCATGCCCATGCCGCTGCGCTTGGTGGTGAAAAAGGGTTCGAACAGCCGGGCGGAGGTCTCTGGGGCAAGCCCGGGCCCCTGGTCTTCCACGGAGACGCAGATGTGCCCTGGTGCCTGCCGCTGCGTGCGAATGGTCAGTTCACGCGGCCCGGCGCCGCCCTCCATGGCGTCCATCGCGTTGCCGGCAAGGTTGAGCAGCACCTGTTGGATCTGGATTGCGTCCAGCTCGGCGTCGGGAAGATCGTCCGCCAGTAAAAGCCGTATCGTCATGTTGCGGCGCGCCACATCGTCGCGCAGCAGATGGACAAAGTCGAGGACCAGGCGGTTGATATCGGTGGGCTGGCGAATGGCCGCGTTGCTGCGAAACAGGGCTCGCACCCGGGCGACCACCGCACCGGCGCGAGTGCTCTCCTGCACGATGCGTTCCGCTGTGGCGGACGCCTTCTCTAGGTTGGCAGGCGTGGCGGAGAGCCACTCCCGGCAGGCGTACGCATGGGTGACGACGGCGGTGAGGGGCTGGTTGAGTTCGTGGGCGATGGAGGCGGCCATCTCTCCCATGCTGAGCGTGCGGGAGCTGCGCGAGAGTTCATCGTGCGCCTCGATCAGGCCCTGGCGCTCGCGGTGCTGCTGCTCGATGTCCACGTGAATGCCGAACCAGCGCAGCAGGCGCCCGTCGACGGAGTGCTGGGGGATAGCGCGCAGCAGGAACCAGCGATACGATCCATCCGCCAATCGCAGGCGGGCCTCGATCTCAAACGGTGCTTCGGCGATCAGTGAGGATTCGAGGGCCTGGTGAAAGAAGGCCTCGTCGGCTGGATGGAGCACCGCATCGAACGCCTCGGCGAACTGGCCGGCGAGCGGCGCTCCCAGGGAGTCGACGAGGTACTGATTGCAGTAGTTGAGATTGCCCTGGGCGTCTGCGCTCCACATCTGCTGGGGGATGGCGTCGGTGAGCATGCGCAGGCGCCGGGCGCTCTCTTCCAGCTCCAGGTTGGACTGTCGCAGCTCCGCGGTGCGCTCTTGCACGCGTGCGTCCAGCTGGTCGCGCGCCTCTCGGATTGCGGTCTCACTGCGGCGCCGGGCCGAGACCAGCAGAATCATAGTGATCGCGCAGAGGATGAACGCGGCGAGAAAGCTTTCCGAGCTGCTTTTGATGGCAAGCGAGTAGAGCGGCGGTACCAGGAAGTAGTCCACCAGAACGGTGGAAAGCGTGGCGGCGATGAATCCGGAGAAGATACCGCCGAACCACGCGCTGCCCATCACCGCGCCGAGAAAAAGAAAAGGAAACGGGTAGGCGATGATGTGCTGGAAGTAGAGCGTCCAGAGAAACGCGACCAGCACAAAGAACCCCGCAACCGCGAAGGGGCGCAGCGCGCGTTGAATGACCCAGTCGGAGATTCGTTCGGCCAGATCGGTTGCCATCGAACGCATGATACATGGGGACGGAATTGGTCTGACCGATTGGCTCGCGCGTGCCAATTGCATTCTTTGTGTTGGCGCGGCTACGATGCTGGTCGGAAACCAATCTGACAAACGACGGTGGTGAAACTGGATGATCGGTGCCTGGCCTCAGCCTTACACCCTCTTCGGCAGAGGCCTGGGATTCTCCGCCCTGCTGGCTGCGCTGCCTACGTTGCTGTTGCTGTATCTTCTGGTTGTTAAACGCACAGCTTCCTGGATTGCGGCGCTGGCGGGCATGGCGGCCACATTGGTTCTGGCGATGGGCGCCTACGGCATGAGCGTAAAGCATGCCCTGAGCAGTGCGGCCGATGGCGCAAGCTTTGGCGTATTCCCCATCTCGTGGGTCGTGTACTGGGCGCTGGTGCTCTACGAGATGACTGTGGTGACTGGCAAGTTCGAGGTCATCAAGGACTCGATCGGTTCGATCACATCTGACAAACGCATGCAGGCGCTGCTGATCGCTTTTGCCTTCGGCGCATTCATTGAGGGCTGCGCGGGCTTTGGCGCGCCGGTGGCCGTTGCCGCGGCGATGATGGTCGGCCTCGGATACTCGGCGCTTTATGCCACCTCGATCTGTCTGCTGGCCGATACCGCGCCGGTGGTCTTCGGGTCGATCGGGATTCCGGTGATCACGCTGGCCGGCGTTACCGGGCTTCCCTTGCTGCATGAGCATGGCGTCGCGGGGCTGAGTGCAGTTGCGGGCAGGCTGACTGCACCGATGTCGTTTCTGCTGCCCGCCTACATCATTCTGGTAACCAGTGGATTCAGCGCGATGGTGGAGGTCTGGCCGGCGTTGCTGACCTGTGGCGCTGTCTTCGCATCGATTCAGTTCTATGTTTCCAACTCGATTGGCCCGCAGCTGACCGATATCCTCGCATCCATCGCGGCCATGGTGGCGCTTGTAGTGCTGCTGCGCTTCTGGGAGCCCAAACACTCCGGAGTGAGCGACCGCGAGGCGGACCGGGCGATGAAGGAGACTCGCGATGAGCTGCCTCTGCGCGAGCACGATCTGCGCACTCCACGCCACTACTCCGCCGGGGAGATATGGAGCGCCTGGGTGCCCTATGCTCTGCTGGTGGTCTGCGTGCTGGCGTGGGGCTATCCGCCGATCCTGGCCAAACTGGACAGCGTGACCCTGAAGATCGCATGGCCTGGGCTGCACAATGAGATTCTGCGAATGCCGCCGGTGGTGACGCACCCCACGAAGTATGCGGCGATCTACAGCTTTACATGGGCCTCGGCCTCAGGCACGGCGGCGATGGTGGCCGCGATCCTCTCGGCAATCTTCTGTGGCATGAAGCCCCGCGACTTCTTCGGAGTGCTGATCTCCGTGGCGAAGAAGCTGATCACGCCCACGATCACCGTGGCCGCGATGCTGGCGATGGCCTTCACCATGAATTACTCCGGCGCAACGGGGACGCTGGGTCTGGCATTCGCAACGACGGGCAAGGTGTTCCCGTTCTTCTCGCCGATTATGGGATGGCTGGGGGTGTTCCTCACGGGGTCGGATACGTCGTCGAACGCGCTGTTCGGCCCATTGCAGGTGGTCAGCGCCAACCGCCTGGGCTTTGACCCGATCCTGATCGCGGCGGCAAACTCCGTGGGCGGCGTGATGGGCAAGATGATCAGCCTGCAATCGATCGCGGTTGCGGCGGCCGCGGCAGGGCTCACGGTCTCGGACCAGGCCAGGCTCTTCCGCTTCACCCTTAAGCACAGCATCTTTCTGGCCTGCGTAGTGGGGGTCGAAGTGATGCTGTACGCGTATTTGGGGCATGCGCGATAGCCGGCTGCGGCTATCATCAGACCTATGGTCGATGCTTCAATTTTGAAGGAGCTGCGCGCAGCGGTGGACGGCCCTGATGGCGCTTCGGCCGCAAAGCGGTCCAGCGGCCTGATCACCGAGCCCAGCCAGCTGAAGACCTATGAGTGCGACGGACTGACCAACTTCCGCGTGGAGCCTTCGGCCGTAGTGCTGCCGCGCAGCGCCGAGCAGGTGCAGGCCGTGGTGCAGATCTGCGCAAAACATAAGGTTCCGTTTGTCGCGCGCGGCTCCGGGACCGGGCTGAGCGGCGGCGCGCTTCCCGCCGAGGGCGGCGTAGTCATCAGCTTTGCGCGCATGAACCGCATCCTTGAGATCGACATCCCCAACCAGCGCGTGGTAGTCGAGCCGGGCGTGATCAACCAGCATGTAACCGATGCCGTGGCCGAGCACGGCTACTTCTATGCCCCCGACCCGTCGTCGCAGAGCGTGTGCACCATCGGCGGCAACGTGGCGGAGAACGCGGGCGGCGCGCACTGCCTCAAATACGGCTTTACCACAACGCATGTGCTGGGCATGCAGGTGGTGCTGCCCAACGGCGAGATGGCCATGCTGGGCGGCCCTGTGCAGGACGTTCCCGGCTACGATCTGACGGGCGTCTTCGTCGGCTCCGAGGGAACGCTCGGTGTAGCGACGAAGATCATTCTGCGCATCGTAAGGCGGCCGGAGACGGTGCAGGTGCTGCTGGCGGCCTTCGATTCGATCGCGGCTGCGGGGCAGACAGTGTCGGATGTAATTGCGGCGGGGATGCTGCCCGCCGCGATGGAGATCATGGACCGCCTCTCGGCGAAGGCCAGCGAAGCGGCTGCTCATCCGAACTATCCGGTGTGCGAGGCGCTGCTGCTGATCGAACTGGACGGCCTGGCGCCGGAGGTTGCGGCGCAGATGTCCGAGGCCTGCGCCTTGTGCGAGAAGAACGGTGCATGGGAGGTTCGCGTGGCCCAGACGGCCGAGAAGCGCGCGCTGATCTGGAAGGGACGCAAGGCGGCGTTTGCGGCGATGGGGCGCATCTCGCCCAACTACATCGTGCAGGACGGCGTGATTCCGCGCACTGCGTTGCCGGAGGTGCTGGAGAAGATTACGCACATGAGCGCGGAGGTCGGCCTGCGTGTGGCGAACGTCTTCCATGCCGGAGACGGCAACCTGCATCCGATGGTGCTGTACGACCAGGCGATTGCAGGGCAGGAGGAGATTGCTCTGGACCTGTCCTATCGCATTTTGCACCTCTGTGTGGACCACGGCGGGTCCATCACCGGCGAGCATGGCGTCGGCAAGGAGAAGCAGCAGGCGATGGGCTACATGTTCACTGAGCCGGACCTGGAGACGATGCAGCGCGTGCGCCGCGCCTTCGATCCCGAGAACATCGCGAATCCGGACAAGGTGTTTCCGCGGACGAAGCTCTGTGGCGAGAAGACCGGCCCCTATACGCCGCATCCACTGGAGCAGGCCGGCGTGGCGGAGTTCTTTTAGAGAATGATTGGCGTAATCGATATCGAGGCCCTCATCTCGTCGCTGCCGGGCGTAAAAGGAGCGCGCGACAAGGATGGGCGCGTGGTGGCTCTGCCGTCCACCGTGGAGCAGGTCGCCGCCGTCACGGCCTCGGTGGACGGGCACGGGTTGGCAATCGAGATAACAGGGGCCGGGACGAAGCGCGGCTGGGGCAATCCGGTCCGTGCGGACCTGGTGCTCAACACCACGCGGCTGGAAGGCGTGCGTGAGCACCGCTGGCAGGACCTGACGGCGACAGTGGGAGCCGGAACGACCTGGGCGGCGATGCAGAAGGAGCTCGCGGAGCACGGGCAGTTCGTCGCACTGGACCCGCTGTGGCCTGAGATGGCGACGGTCGGCGGCGTGATCGCTACGAATGATTCGGGGGTCCTGCGGATGCAATATGGCAGCCTGCGCGACCTGATCATCGGCATGACGATTGTGCTGGCCGACGGAACGATCGCGAAGTCCGGCGGCAAGGTGGTAAAGAATGTCGCCGGCTACGATCTGCACAAGCTGATGACAGGCGCGTTCGGGACGTTGGGTGTAATCGCCGAGGTGACCTTCCGCCTGCATCCGCTGCCGGCGCAGACCGAGGCATGGAGCGCCTCTTCGACCGATGCAGACGCGCTGGGCTTTCTGATGACCAGAGTGCTGGACTCCAACCTGAGCGTACGGGCGATGCAACTGCGGGCAAGTATCCAGGGATATTCGCTGGACGTAGAGCTTGCGTCGCTGCCGGAGGTAATGGCGCAGCAGATGGATCGCTTGAATGGGTTGGCCCGGGGCAGCGGCGGCTCCTGCACGACGAAGCCGAATGTCGCAAGCAATCTGTTCCGCACAAGAGAGCACCTCTTCAGCTATGACTATGTGCTCAAGGTCACGATGCTGCCCGCCTCCATCGGGCATCTGGCGCGCGATGTGGTGCAGCTGGGCGGTATGGCTGTGACGCAGGCATCGGGCATCATGCTGGCGGGCTTCCGCGAAACCACCGCTGTCAATGCTTTGCCGCACCTGTATGAATACATAGACCGGGCGCGCGGCACCGTAGCTGTGCTCAAGGGCAACAAGCAGCAGTGGCCCACATGGCCTGCGCAGCCGGCCAGAGAGAAGACGGGGTTGCGTCTGATGCAGCAGGTGAAGCAGCAGTTCGATCCCAGGCGGACGCTCAATCCGGGCCGGTTCATGGGAGGGATATGAGCGGAAAGCTGACCACGATCGACACGCACGCCCAGGGGACGGAGAAGCCCAGGCCTTCGAACTTCGATGGGCACCGCGCGCCGGAGAAGTCGCTGCTGGCCGACTGCGTTCACTGCGGCTTCTGCCTGCCTGCGTGCCCGACGTACATGATGTGGAACGAGGAGATGGACTCTCCGCGCGGCCGCATCTACATGATGGACCGCGCAGCGGCAGGCGAGATGCCGCTGAACGAGACGTTCCAGCGGCACATGGACAACTGCCTCGGCTGCATGGCGTGCATGACGGCGTGTCCGTCGGGAGTGCAGTACAGCAAGCTGATTGAGGACACGCGCGGCCAGGTGGAGCGCCACGTGAAGCGCGGCCTGGGCGATTCGCTCTTCCGCAGGATGCTGTTCGCGACGTTTCCCCACCCCGCGCGGCTGCGCAGGCTGGCGCCGCTGCTGAGGTTCTATCAGCAGAAGGGGCTGCAGAAGCTGGTGCGTTCCTCGGGCGTGCTGAACAAGCTGCCGAAGCGCATGGCTGCGATGGAGGCGCTGCTGCCGGTGGTTCCGGTGGAGCGGAAGCCGCTGCCCGGCGTGATTCCGGCCGCGGGCGCGCCGCGTCGCCGCGTGGGCATGCTCACCGGCTGTGTGCAGAGCGTGTTCTTCTCGCGCGTGAACGAGGCGACGGCGCGGGTGCTGGCGGCCGAGGGCTGCGAGGTGATCGTGCCGGAAGATCAGCCGTGCTGCGGCGCGCTGATGCTGCACTCCGGGCTGGACGATCCGGCGGCGGCGATGGCCCGGCGCATCATCGAGATCTTCGAGCGCGCCGGGGTGGACACTGTCGTGATCAATTCGGCCGGCTGCGGCTCGACGATGAAGGAATACGGACATCTGCTGCGCGACGATCCGGCGTGGGCGGAGCGCGCGCGTGCGTTCTCGGCAAAGTGCAGGGACATCAGCGAGATCGTGTGTGAGCTGGAGCCGCAGGCCCCGCGCTACTCTTTGCGGTTTCGCGTGGCCTACCACGATGCGTGCCATCTGCGGCATGCGCAGGGCGTGTGGCGGGAACCGCGCGCGGCGCTCAGGAAGATTCCCGGCCTCGAGATCGCGGAGATCGCCGAGCCGTCGCTGTGCTGCGGCTCTGCGGGCGTATACAACCTGCTGCATCCGGAGCCGGCGATGGAGCTGGGCGACCGCAAGGTGGAGAATCTGCTCGCTGCCAACGCGGAGGCACTCGTGTCTGCCAATCCGGGCTGTCTGCTGCAGCTGATGGCCGGGCTGCGGAGGCGCGGGCTGAAGACGCTGCCGACGTTCCACATGGTTGAACTGCTGGACGCGTCGATCCGCGGCGTCACCACCTGGGAGCTGCTGTGGAACCGCGATAAGGACGAGACAGGCGGGGACGCGGAGTCACGCAAGCTGCATGCGTTGCCGGGAAACTCGTGGATCGGGAAGACGGAGTAGACCTGCGGAAGGCGGTCTCCAGTGCTTTGCACAAAGCGTGTTAAGCCCCGGCTGTTGCATAAGGCCGCCTAACTACTCATCGAACCAATAGGTTGGTCCCGTAAAATAGTTGGCAGGGAGTTACCTTGAGTTAGTTAAAATAGAAGTAGCGCCCCATAAGGAAAAGCCCTGCTCTGGCAGGGCTTTTCGTTTACTTCGGAAAGCGCTGAGATAAGAGGAATTTAGGAGGAAGATATGTCGATAGACAATCTTACCGGCAATGCTTGCACCTAAGCCTCTCTTAAAACAGCAGTTCCCCACGGAATCACATCCTGGGGAGGGGTTTCAGTCACCGGGGTGGGCAGAGGTGGAGGTGGCTGCGGAAGCCGCCATGGCCGCCTCCGCGGCCGAGGCCTTCGCGGCCCATGCCTCGTAGATGAGTTGATCCTTCATCGCGCTCCACTCCGCGTCGGGGAGGACCATCAGGTCGGCCCGGGGGATGTTGGGCAGGTTCAGGTCGAGGGCCTCGACTCCTCCCTCGCGAGGCTCGCGCATCTCGGAGGCGCCGGCGGTAACGCCGTTCTTCGCGACCCAGTCGGAGACCTTGATGGTGGGCAGCGCCTTGATCTGCCCGTCCGTCCAGAGCGCGAAGTGGATGTGGTCGTTGAGCCAGAGCGCGGCGTCGCGGTCCTCCCAGGACGGGCGATGGCTGACGCCGGGATAGAAGACGTTGGTGAAGAGGTTCTTGTCGGCGGGGTTGTTAGGGCCGAGGACGGCTCGGGCACGCTCGCGAATCTCGTCGAACCAGGGCGCGAGGTGGTGGGGAATGTCCATGACGGTATCGACGTCGCCGTTCATGATGTACATCGGCCCGCGCTGGGCATTGAGAGCGTAGAGAATTGCGGACCGGTCACCGATGATCTGGAGCGCGCGGTAGGGCGGCCCCTGGCAGGGAAGCTGGCCGGAGTCGAAGTAGCCGCCGGGACCGTCAAAGACGCCGCCACCGGAGAGGACGACTGCGTGGATGCGGGTGTCGATCGCGCCGGCGATGCCGGTGACGAAGGAGCCCATCGAGTAGCCAAGGACGGCGATGCGTTTGGGATCGACGTCGGGGCGCTGCGAGAGATAGGTGACGCCCTGCATCAGGTCGACCTGCATGAGACCCGCGACTCGCTGGCCCCAGTCGGTGGCGGGAACTCCGGCGGGCGGAGTGACGCGCTTGTCGTGCGAGGAGGCGTGCGACTTCTTGTCGATGTTGCGCTCGCCCTCGCCGATCATGTCGTAGGTGACGACGACGGCGCCGGCTTTGGCATACTCCATGCCGGTGTACATGGCGTACCAGCCGAACTTGTCCGAGCCATGGCCGTTGACCATGAGGATGCCGGGCAGCTTGCCCTTCCAGTGGGCGGTTTTGGGATCGGGGTGATAGGCGATGGCGGTGACGAGCATGCCGTCCATGGTGTGGTAAGTCACGCGGTCGGCGAGGACGCCGAGGGTGGGGGAGAAGGTGGACCATGTTTTGGCGCCAAGGGCAGGGAGGACGTCGGGGACGTAGAGGATGTGGCGGATCTGCATGCGCCAGGCGTTGAGGCGGGCAGTGTTGGCCCTGGCGGAGAAGTCCGTGCCGGGCTTCTCCGGCGGGACGGCTGCGCCGATGCCGCCGAGGTGGGCGCCAGCTCCGGCAGGCCGGCCGGAGAGGGCCGCCGGGGGTTGGGAAAGCAGGCCCGCAGAGCTGAAAAACAGGGCGCCGATGAGCGCTATAGACGGCAGACGCATGGTGATCACCTCATGAAATTCCAGAAATACGCTATATCAAGTGGCGTGAGTGTTCCAACCGATAGGAGATAGAGGTCCGATATGGGTGGGACCTGTTGGTGGGTGGCTTCGCATGGGTGCCGCTGGCCGGGCAGTGGTGTGTCGAGGCGGAAATCATCAGTCTTGACAAGGGATTCCTGCTACACATACGATTGCCGGTCGACAAGCAACACAGGCTAATTGGCTTCCCCAATGCGCAGAGTTGATCGGGAATGGTCTGACCTCGGCTTGTCCTTGCCTCATTGGCATTTTTGGAGAGTGGAATTTATGAGAATCAAGGGTGCGGGATGGCTTAAGAGCTGGTCCGCGATGATATTGACGCTGGCACTGTGTTTTTCGGGCATGGTTGCGGCGGCGCAGATTTCAGGTACCGGCAGCATCTCGGGAACAATTGAGGACAGCACAGGTGCAACCGTCTCCGGTGCGACGGTAACGCTGACGAACAATGCGACCCAGGTGAAGCGCACTGCGATCACTGAAAAGCAGGGTCTGTACAGCTTTCCAAATATCGACATTGGAACCTACACGCTGACGGTGACGCAACAGGGCTTCAAGACCTACACCCAGAGCAACATCATTCTGGAGGTTGGCAGCAGCGTTGGACTGAACGTGACGCTGACGGTGGGATCTGCGACGGAAGAGGTTAACGTTTCCGCAAGCGGCCTGGCACTGCAGACAGAGGACGCGACCTTCAAGCAGACGATCGATGAAAAGACGATCACCGAGTTGCCGCTGAACGGGAGGCAGGTAACATCGCTGATCACACTGGCGGGCGCTTCGGTGCCGAGCTCTTCGCTGACACAAGGCAACAAGGGCTTCTGGAGCTCGACTTCGCCGCAGATCGCGGGCGGACAGGGCAACCAGAGCGACTATCGGCTGGACGGCGGCGACAACAACGACTACGAGAGCAACACGAGCTTCGCGTTTCCGTTTCCGGATGCGGTGGCGCAGTTCAGTGTACAGAGTTCTGTGCAGAGCGCGGATACGGGCCTGCATCCTGCCGGTACGATCAACGTGGTGACGAAGTCGGGCTCGAACCAGTGGCATGGCGACGTGTTCGAGTTCATTCGCAACAACTACATCAACGCGACGAATTTCTTTTCCGCGCAGAAGGACCAGCTGCACCAGAACCAGTTTGGCGGCACTTTTGGCGGAAGAATCATCAAAGACAAGCTCTTTTTCTTCGGTGGTTATCAGAGGCTGCGGTCTTCTTCGGCATCCGCGGCAAGCACAGCCCATGTCCCGACGGCCGCAATGCTGAACGGAGACTTTTCCGCGGCGGAGAGCGCGCCGTGCATTACGCCAACAGCGGCCCAGAAGTCCGCGGGAGTGCACTCCTATTCGCTGTTGAACCCGATCACGGGAGCTGATCTTTCGCAGACGGGCGATAAGATCAATCCCTCCTACTACAACGCGGCCTCGCTGGCGCTGGTGAAGTACCTGCCGCAGCCGGAAGACGACTGCGGGCTGGTGCATTTCTCCGTGCCGACCTTCCAGACGGAAAACCAGTACATTACGCGTATCGATTCCGTATTGACACCGAAGCATGCACTGTATGGCCGCTACTTCCAGGACGATTACGTGACACCGGCGCTCTACTCGCCGACGAACATCCTGATCACGGCGAACCCCGGCAACACCGAGCATGCCAAGACGCTGACGCTGGGCGAGACGTGGACGATCTCGAACAACTTTGTCAACACGGTGCATCTGACCGGGACTCGGCGCACGAATGCGCGCGGACCGGCAGCAGACGGCATCAATGCATCTAGCCTGAACATCAACGTCTACCAACCGATCGCAAGAGGATTGCGGGTGCAGGGAGCAGGCTTCAATGCATACTGCAGCACCTGCGCCTTAGGCACATTCAATGTGAACAGCTGGTCGATCATCGACGATGCGAATATCGTGATCGGCAAGCATCAGATCCTTTTCGGCGGCGAGTATATCCGCGCGCAGTTGAATGTAAACAACTCATTCTCCTCAAACGGCACATTCAACTTCAGCAGCAACTTCAGCCTGAAGGGGCCTGGCCAGAACCAGACCTACACGCCGGCGCCGGGCTATGCTGTGCAGACAGGCAATTCACTGCTGGACTTCCTGACGGGATCGATGACGACGTTCTCTCAGTCGAAGCCGCAGCAGAACGCGATGCGCGCGCCGATTCCGAGTCTGTACATTCAGGACACATATCATGCAACGCGGCGGCTGGTGATCACGGCGGGCCTGCGCTGGTCGGCGCAGTTTACGCCGCATGATTACTTCGGCCGCGGTTCCAGCTTTAGCCTGGACGCGTTCAAGGCCAACCAGCACAGCACACGGTTCCCCAATGCTCCCGCGGGCAGCTTCTTTTACGGCGATCCCGGAATTCCGCAGAACTTCACCAAGAACTACGTTTGGCAGTTCACGCCGCGCCTGGGCGTGACGTTCGACCCGGTGGGCGACGGCAAGACCGTGTTCCGCGCCGGCGCCGGCCTGGTCTACGACGAGACGAACTTCTTCGCCTCAACGGAGACGACGCAGAACCCGCCATTCGCGACACTGGTGACGAATACGGCAACGACGGCCCCGATCAGCTTCAGCGATCCATGGACGGGCGGAACCTCGCCGGGAAATCCTTTCCCGCAGCCGTTCGTTCCGCCATCGACACAGCAGTTCCAGACCGGACTGCAATTCATTACGTATCCTCTTGAGTTCCCGACTCCATACGTGATGCAGTGGACGGCAAGCATGCAGCACCAGATGTCGCACGGCTGGCAGATGCAGTTGCAGTACATCGGCAACAAGACGACGCACATGCCGTATGGGTATCCGACCGCTCCGGTGATCTACATTCCGGGCAATTGGACGGGTGCAGGCACCTGTATGTCGGCGTATGGGCCTCTGCTCACTTCGCCCGGCAACAACAAGCCGTGCTCCAGCACCGGCAACTCGCAGGCGCGTTCGATGCTGACGTTGCTCAATCCCTCACAGGGTCCGTATTATCTGGCGGGCGGCGGCGGCGGCGCTTCGACTCTGATGGTGGCCGGATCCAACGCCAGCTACAACGCACTGGTGGCGACGATCCAGCACCGTGCCTCGCAGTACTTCACGTTCCTGGCGAACTACACCTGGTCGCACTGCTTCGACCTGCTGGACAATCCGGGCGCATTCAACACGGTTGCGGTGCAGAACCCGAACAACATCCACGCGGACTATGGCCCGTGCGGATTCGACCGGCGGGGCATCTTCAATAGTTCGATTGTTGCGTCGACCCACTTCGGAGTATCCGGCTGGAGAGCACTGGCGGTGAACAACTGGCAGATTGCCCCAATCATCCGGGCCACGACGGGTGCGCCGTTCAACGTGACGACCGGCCTCGACAACTCGCTGACCGCGCTGGGGACAGACCGCCCGAACTATAACGGCGGGAACATCTACCTGCACACGCATCCGGTGTCGAATACCAACCTTAACCCCAATTCGCTCGACGTTACCAAGTTCACGGCAAATCCGCTGGGCACTTATGGCAATTCACCGCGTAATGGCTTTGTGGGACCAAAGTACTTCAACATCGACGCTGCTTTGAGCCGGAGTTTCCCGCTGTACGAGCAGCTTGCGCTGCAACTCCGTCTTGAGGCATTCAACGTGCTGAACCATCCGAACTTCGGCAATCCCAGCGCGAGCGTGAACAGCCCCACTTCCTTTGGAAGAGTCGGTAGCGCGCAGGCGCCTCGTATCTTCCAGGGCGCGGTGAAGTTCACCTTCTAACTGAACCAGCTACTACCCAAAGCCCCCTGTGCCGGAGACGGCACGGGGGGCTTTCTTTTTAGGGCGCTGAGACTCTCGCGCCGCCTTGCCTGGGTTGTCCGATTCGAGCTGCGGCAGACCTCTTCAGGCTCCGCAGGCAGGACTTGAGGCGGTATCCAGGAAAGGTCTCGGCGGAATAACTGAGGACGCTCCGATATATCGCAGATCATCCAGTGAAAATTTCTGAAAAGCAATAATCTCGCAGGGTGAAAATGTTCCTACCACATTGAATGGTCTGTTGTATAAGGTGCGACCTATTATCAATCAAATACAGACACCGGAACTAGTAGTTTGACGAGGGCGTTTGCAGGCATAAAATTCAAAACGTCTTTGTCTTGACAAGGATAAGCCCGAACAATACGATTGCCCGTCGATAAGCATGACAGGCAAGCTGGCCATCGTCTGACGAGCAGTAACACGAATATTGGTCATACCTCTGCTTA
>DASZPF010000036.1:0-1716 GCA_035550395.1 Acidobacteriaceae bacterium | reverse complement strand
TGACGTGAGCCCCAAACCTCATCCAGCCGGAAGTAGAGTCTCGCCGTTAGATTTGCCCATCTGGGCGGTTGGGGCAACGGCCATGGGCGCGGAGCCCTCCGCAAGCGCAGCGCCCGATGGCCGTTGCATGGACCGGGTGCTGAAGACAGCAAATTCCTCTGGCGTCAGCCAGCCCAGTTGAGAATGGGGCCGCTGGGTGTTGTAGTCGGCGAGCCAGGCCGCGAGTTCCGCCCTGGCATGGGCGAGCGAGGTGAACAGCACTTCGTTCAAGAGTTCGTCCCGGAGCCGCCCGTTGAAGCTCTCGATGAAGGCGTTCTGCGTCGGCTTGCCGGGGGCGATGTAGTGCCAGTCGATCGCGACCTGCTGCGACCACTTGAGGATCGCGAGGCTGGTCAGTTCCGTGCCGTTGTCGGAGACCAGGCTTGAGGGCTTGCCGCGCCGGGCGATGACGGCGTCGAGTTCGCGCGCCACCCTGGCGCCGGAGAGCGAGGTATCGGCCACCAGGCAGAGGCATTCCCTTGTGAAGTCATCGACCACCGCCAGAATGCGGAACCGTCGGCCGTCCGTGAAGCTGTCGCTCAGGAAATCCAGCGACCAGCGCTGGTTGGCACCCTGCGGGATCGCCATCGGCCGCCTGGTCCCCAGCGCCCGCTTGCGACCGCCGCGCCGGCGCACCTGCAGCCGCTCCTCGGCGTAGAGCCGCCGGAACTTCTTGTGGTTCATTCTGATCCCCTCACGCCCCAGCAGGACCCGCAGCCGCCGATAGCCGAACCGACGACGAATCCCGGCCAGCTCCCGCAGCCTGGCCCGGATCGCGGCATCATCCGGCCGCGACGACCGGTACCGGACCGAGCTGCGGTCCACCGCAAGCACCGAACACGCCCGACGCTGACTCACCCCATGCCCCTGGCACAGATGCGCCACCGCTTCTCGCCGTGCGGCGGGCGTCAGAATTTTTTTGTCGCGATGTCCTTCAGCATGGCGTTGTCCAGCATCGCCTCCGCCAGCAGCCGCTTCAGCTTCGCATTCTCGTCCTCGAGAACCTTCAGCCGACGCGCCTCCGACACATCCATGCCGCCGAACTTGGCCTTCCACTTGTAAAAAGTGGCCCCGGAGATCCCGTGCTTGCGGCACACGTCCGCCGTCGCCACACCGGCCTCCTGCTCCCGCAGGATCCCGATAATCTGCTCCTCGGTGAACCTCGATCGCTTCATCGTCCGTCTCCCTGGTCGGGGCGGACTCTACCCAATTCTGGAGGAGTTTGCGGGGCTCACGTCAATCACGAGGTCCCTGGTCTTGACGACCAGTGCGCCATGCTTCTCGGCCAACAGCTTCCCGAGTTCAGATTTTCCCGAGCAAATTGCTCCCGAAAGCAGAATAATCTGAGGGCGCTCGCGTGGCATGCGTCATCCAAAAAGGTCGGCTTCTCGTCCCGCGCGGTGGGGCGGCAAGTCATAGACAGTTACTGAGCAACCCTCGGATGCCACGCTGTCCGCGCAGTCTGCGCGAGAATCCTGAGCTTCTGCTCTATTGGTGGCGCATCTTCATCTCATTCGCCCTGACAGGAACGCATGTGCTGGCACCGTTCAAGCCATCCACACGGGACGAATCCGTACATCTGGAGCAGATGGCATTTGCAATGGAGCTCTTTGCGCTTGCGCATGAATATGGCCACCACAGGCTTCTGCATGGACGCGCCGTCGTCGATGAAACGCA
>DASZPF010000035.1:0-95542 GCA_035550395.1 Acidobacteriaceae bacterium | reverse complement strand
GCTGATTGTGAATTGCGGTACGTTTTTCCGCACCCGCATCAATACTGGCGATTTCGCGATTTGGGACCAAATTTCCCGCGAGCGCGTTGGGCAAATCGGGGCAGGGGCGGATCCGGACCGTAAGACGATTCACCGAAAAGGAGCAACACTATGGCAAAAGGAATGACCAAGACCGCGCTGGTCCGTACGATGGCGGAGAAGCTCGAGATCACCAACAAGCAGGCAGCCGCGGGCCTGGAACTGCTCGCCGACCTCGCTGTCAAGGAAACCAAGAAGAACGGCGAGTTCACCATCCCCGGCATCGGTAAGCTGGTCAAGGCAGAGCGCAAGGCGCGCATGGGCCGCAATCCCCAGACCGGTGAGCCCATCAAGATCAAGGCCAAGACCGTGGTCAAGTTCCGCGTCGCGAAGGTCGCCAAGGACACCATCGCTCCGCCCAAGAAGTAACTCTCCCCTCCGGCAGCCGCAGGCCTGTCGTGGCTGATTCCAGCCCGCAGGCCGTTCCCAGGCTCAACCGGCGGGATGTGCGTGGGCCCTCCCCAAACCTCCCAGGGGGAAGCAAACCGGGGCCGAAGGCTTGCATCCGAAATACCAACGAAGCAGTCACGCCGCAGCGTGACGCGAGATATGAGACCGGCACGATGGGCAGCTCTTCCCACTTGCAGTTTTAGGAGGAGCTCCCGTCCTGGCCCGGTGAATCTCTGGCATCGGCTGCGGCGGGCTGCTTTCGTGATTTAAGCCGTCTGCGGCTGCATCGAAACTCCCCGCACCACCAGCGACAGTCCCAGCGACACCAGCACGCACTGGATCAGCAGGTGGGCGTTGTACTGCCAGCCCACCGCCGCGAACGACACCGCCGTTCCCCACAGAAAAATCTCCGCCAGCGCGGCCATTCCCCATCGTGGCGAGGTGCCCGCCGCCGCGACCCGGGGCCGCCAGGCCGGCAGCAGCTGCGGCACCCGCGCGCGGTAGTCTGCGTAGGTCTGCCCCAGATTCGCCGCCAGGTAGGCCTCTTCGGCCAGCACCAGCCGTAGCTCGAACGCCACCACCAGCACCAGCGTCAGGACCGCTCCCGTCGGTGGCATCAGCAATGCCAGCGCCAGCGCGTTCAGCCATGAGCCCAGGTAAAGCGGGTTGCGCACATAGCGATAGGGCCCCGTCACCACCATCTGCTCTCCGTGCAGATCGCCTCCCCGCACCACATCCGGCCCCAGACACGCCGAGGCCCATGTCCGCAGCGCGGCCCCGGCAAAGGCGCATGCGATGCCGAAGGCCAGTATCAGGTTGAAGGCAACCGAGATGTTGACTCCCGCCCGCGAAAGCTCGATCGCCAGCCGTCCCCATACGTGTGTGTTCGGCCCGGTGCCGTCAAGGTGCAGCCAGTAATCCCACGGAGCGACAAAGCCCAGCGCGAAGATTGCCACGAGGATCCAGAAGCGGGCACGGAATTCATAAGGAGTAGCTTTCATCGGTCAGCTTCCAGTGTAAGCCGTGACGCCGCCCCCGCCCTTCCTTCCCTTCCGCCGCATCCACATCTGCCTGCGCCGCAGCCCCACAAGGGCTTCGCCGGCCGGCCTGCTACTCTGTACGTGATCCTTCCGACATAGTACGAGGGCCTTGTGCACACTCGAATGCGACAGCTGACTATCTGCGCACTTGTAGCTGCGCTCGCGGTCTGCTTCAT
This sequence comes from Acidobacteriaceae bacterium, assembly GCA_035550395.1. Lineage (GTDB taxonomy): Bacteria > Acidobacteriota > Terriglobia > Terriglobales > Acidobacteriaceae > Edaphobacter. Next base: position 93,858 of record DASZPF010000035.1, on the reverse strand, counting down.
GGCCGCGGTCTGCGACACCGGCTATTTTGGCTACGCCAAATACCTTTCCCCCACCTCCCAGGCCGACTTCCGCATCTATTACGTCGCCTCCCAGTTGGTGCGCGCCCATGACGATGCGGACCTGTACGACGGTATCGGCTCGGACGCCTTCTACGGACGCGGAAGTATGGACCAGGGCACGGCCTTCGCGCAGATGGCGCGTCGCTATGGCATCCCTCATGTCCTCTTCTACAACTATCCGCCGTTGCTGGCGGATCTCCTCCTGCCCGTGACCTCCCTTAGCGTTACGCAGGCGGAGTGGGCCTGGCGAATCGTCAGCCTTGCCGCCGTTTTCCTCGGCTCCGCATGCATCACCCTGCTGCTCGGCTATCCGCCCTTCAGCCTGCGCGGACTGGCGGTTCTGGCAGGCATATTGTGTATTGCGCCCTTCTACTCCGGGCTGCACTTCGGTCAGATCACGGCCGTCCTGTTCCTGCTGTGGTGTGCAGGCATCCTCTTCTATGTGCGCGGCACGCCCTCCGCTTCCGCTCTTATGCTCGCGTTGGCGGTCCTCCTCAAGATGACGCCTCTGCTGGTCGTCGTTCCCATCCTCATCTGGCGCGACTGGAGATGGCTGCGGTGGTTCACGGTCTGGATGCTCCTCGGCGTCCTCTGCATGGGCTGGATCAACTCCCCCGCCCTGCTTCTCTCGTATGTAAGAGACACCGTGCCCCGCATGTCGATCGGAGTGGCTGACATCGACAACAAGACCGTCTCCTCCATGATCGGGATTCTGTGGGGCATCAAGGGCCGCATTACATCGCACACCGTAATCCTGCTCGGAAGGGCGCTCTCGGCGCTGCTCATCCTGGCCGCCGCCGCTCTCACCTTCCGGACGCGCAAGGATTCCGCTCCCCAGCGCCAGGCATGCGTCCTCGCGGCCTTCGCGCTGCTGTCGATCTGCGTTACGCCGATCGCATGGCTCGATAACTACATCCTCGGCGGCATTCTTCTCGCTCTGCTTTGGGGCCGGGTGCTCGTTGCCGGCACATCCACCGTACGGCTCGTGCTGCTCTTTGCCGCCACCATCTCTATCGGAACCGCGTCAGAGCCCAGCTTTCTCTACTGGAGGCTTGATCACTGGATGGCCTTCCAGATGGCCCCCGTCATCCTGGCCCTCGCGCTCATCTTCTTTGCTCTGTCCGGTCAGTCTTCCTCCGGAGATGACACAGAGCAGGCCGAAGAAAAGGTCTTTGGCCTGCAGTCCCTGGGCGGCGCTTCAGCCTGAAGCAGTCGGCAACGGACGCGGCTTGCCGAGTGTTCAGGCAAATATGTAACTAAATGGATTACAAATAATCACGCTTCGCCCAGCGCGCTCAGGATCGCGTCGAACTCGTCCACATTGGAGTATTCGATCTGCACGGTGCCTTTGCCCTTGCGGTCGTGGATATGCACCCGCAGCCCGAGCCGCCGCTGCAGCTGTTCTTCGGCCGCATGGACGTTGGGGTCCTGCTGCTCCTTCGCCGCCGTCTCCTTCTTCGGCTTTTCCTCCGGATTCAGCATCGCCTGAATGAATATCTCGGTCTGCCGCACCGACATCGACTTCGCCAGGATCACCGCCGTCACATGGGCGATCGTTCCCGGCGTCTGCAGTCCCAGCAGCGCACGAGCGTGCCCGAAGCTCAGCTGCCCCGACTCCACCAGCGCCTGCGTCTCCTCCGGCAGCTTCAGCAGCCGCAGAAAGTTCGCCACGCTCGCGCGGTCCTTTCCAGTCCGCTGCGCCATCTGCTCCTGGGTCAGCTTGAACTCGCGGCTCAGCCGCTCATACGCCCGCGCCTGTTCCATTGGGTTCAGGTCCGCGCGCTGCAGGTTCTCGACGATGGTCATCTCCATCGCCTGTCCGTCGCTCACCTGCCGCACGATCGCCGGGATCGTCGTCTTGCCGGCCTTCTGCGAGGCGCGCCACCGCCGCTCGCCCATAATCAGTTCATACCGCCCGCCCGGCCGCTCGCGCACCACCACCGGCTGCACGACGCCCGTCGCCTCAATGGACTGGGCTAGCTCCGCCAGCTTCGCCTCATCGAAGCTCGTTCGCGTCTGGTTCGGGTTCCGGTCGATCCTACCCAGCTCGATCTCCAGCGGCTTACCTGCAGGCTCCGCCGCTGCTGATACGGCTACCGTAGCCGGGGCAGCGGGCGTCGGGCGCGGCCCCAGCAGCGACTCAATCCCTTTACCCAGCGCCACCCGCTTCTTCGCATCCACCTGACTCATCCCTGCCTCCAATCCCTGCACCGCCTTATACCGCCGTCATCCTGACCCTGAGCAAAGCGAAGGGGAAGGACCCCTGTATTTGCCTTTGCCTCACTCACCACCATGCCGGTACCCCGTTCATTGCAAACCGCTTTGAAGGGGCGCGGCTTCAGCCGCGCCATAAGCAACTTGCAAATAACCTGGGCTTCAGCCCCTGAGGGCAGATCCATATGCATCCGCGCTAAGCCTTTTGTCTTCAACGGTACGGCCAGAACTTTGGCGCGGGCCGCTCGCCCGCCTCAGCCTTCTTCTTTCGGCTCTTCACTCCATTGCGCTCCATAACTTCCTGCGCCAGTTGCATATACGCCTCCGCCCCCCGTGAACGCCCATCATAGAGCTGCACTGGCTTTCCGTGGCTTGGCGCCTCCGCCAGCCGCACATTGCGCGGGATCGTCGTCTTCAGCAGCTTGTCGGCAAAGAAGCTCCGGAGGTTTTCCGTCACCTGCTGCGAAAGATTGGTACGGTCGTCGTACATCGTCAGCAGGACACCCTCAAGCGCGAGCCCGGGATTGAATGCGCCCGAGACCCGATCCAGCGTCTGCATCAGCTCCGAGATCCCCTCCAGCGCAAAATACTCTGCCTGCATCGGCACCAGCAGCCCATCGGCGGAGACCAGCGCGTTCAGCGTCAGCAGGTCGAGCGCCGGCGGGCAGTCCAGCAGGATAAAGCTGTAATCCCCGCGGATCGGCTCGATCGCCTCTCGCAGCCGGAACTCTCTCCGCTCCGCCGAAACAAGCTCCAGGTTCGCGCCAATCATGTTCTTGCTGCCTGGAAGAAGATTAAGTCGCTCAATATCAGTAGGTTGAACCGCTTCAGACAGCGTTGCGACGCCGGTAAGTACATCATACGTTGTCAGCCGCTCATCGCTGCGCCCGAATCCCAGGCCGCCGGTCGCATTAGCCTGTGGGTCGCAGTCGATAAGGAGGGTTGAAAGCTCTTCCAGCGCCAGCGCAGCCGCCAGATTGATGGCGGTAGTCGTCTTGCCCACGCCGCCCTTCTGGTTCACGACAGCAATCACCTTCGCCCGGGACGGAGAAAGGGTTGAATCGGCAGGGTCGATCTTCGAGGAGACGGAATTGGGTTGCTCAGGAGTGTTGGACACGATCAGGAGCAAGGTTAGCGAGGTCGCATCGTTTTAGGCAAACGCTATCTCCTGTGCAGAAGCCCCATCTCCTGTGGAGAAGTTGTGGGAAGCGGGGATTCTCCTTTGGGAACACAAGGATCGCGAAATGAATAATGTGGAAAATCTCGGCCGACCCGGAGCAGTGTTCCACGTGGAACACTGGGCCAGAGCGCTCCTCTTAGGGCAATGTTCCACGTGGAACATTGCTCGGAGTGATTCTTATCGGCGTGTGGCCACCAAAAGAGCGCCCTGAGAGCTGTTCGGCAATAGAGTGGGTAATCCCAAATCAAACTCCCGGCCTAACGAGAGAAACTCGGGCTGGTCCACAGTCCCCAGGATCAGGATCTGCCTGGAGGCGCGCCGTGCCGCCTCCGCAACTGCGCTGCTCATGTCGTCCACGGCCCTAAGCGCAACTGTATGAAAGCGCCACTCCGGCGCCATGGCCTCTGCCCGATCCGCCCAGACCTCGGTGCTCAGGCCCAGCGTCCGCACCGCCTCGCGCAGGAACGCTGCCTTGCGGGTGCGCGACTCCGCCAGCGTGACCTTCAGCTCAGGCCGCAGAAGCTGGATCGGAATCCCCGGAAATCCCGCTCCTGACCCAAGATCCAGCAGCGAATCGCAAGGTTCCATATTGCTTCCTCCTGCCTCCAGATGCAGGCCTGCAAATAGGCTCTCCCCAAAGTGCCGCCGGACGATCTCTTCTGGATCGCGGATTGCGGTCAGATTGATCCTTGCATTCCACTTGAGAATGAGGTCCAGATAGACCGCCAGCTGCCCGCAGATCCTGTCCCAATCGGCAGAAACGTCGGCCCGTCCGGGAGCCTTTGCTCCAAGATAGGGCTTCAGAAGCCTTTGAATCTCCTGCGGGTTCGGTTGCGTAAGTGACATGGAATCAGTGCAGGGCTCACTCGGACGCTGCGGAATTCGGCTTTGGGGACCACGCTGAGGCCTCCGAGAGAAAGCGCGCGAAGATCGCCCGCGAGGCCGCACTCGAGTCATACGTCCGCTCCGGATGCCACTGCACGCCCAGCACAAAGCCGCCCGGCGCGCCAGGCACATTCTCCACGGCCTCGACTACTCCGTCCGCAGAACTTCGTGCCGATACGCGCAGCCCATCGCCCGGAGCGTCGATCGCCTGGTGGTGGCTCGAGTTTACGGGCAGGTCCAGCTGGCCATTCCCCGTCGACTCTGCCTCGCCGCCCGCAATCGACTCTGCGAGCAGTGAGTCCGCCGCGACTGCAGTCTCATGCGCGACGGCCACTCCGCGCTGGCGATGATTGACCGCGCCCGGCGCCTCCGCATCCAGATGCTGGATCAGCGAGCCGCCGCGCCATACATTCAGCATTTGCGTCCCGAAGCAGATGGTCAGAATCGGCTTGCGGAGGTTGTGCGCGTCCTGCAGCAGCAGTTCGTCGACGTTTTCGCGAGCGGGATCGGCCGGAGCGGACATGGGGTCCGTTGGCTGGCCGTACTTCTGCGGATTGACATCGGCGCCGGAGCCGGGGAGCAGAATGCCCTGGCAGCCGGCGATGAGCTTTGCGGTCGCGGCGGGCGGCTGGTTGAGCGGGACCTCGACGGGCTCGCCGCCCGCCTTCTCCACCGCGGCGGCGTATTGCGGCCAGGAACGCCGGTTGTACTCGGCGTCCGTGCTGGTAGGGACCGGAATGGCAATGCGCGGCTTCATGCTCGTTTTCGATGATAAAGGCAAAGGGCAAAGCTTAATACAGAGGAACACGGACAGGCACGGAGGGAAGCGGCGGTTAATTTGTACCTGTAATGGTTACAATTTGCTTTGCCCCAACTTCCGCTTGACACCTCCCCGGACTCCGGGGTAGTTTCTCTTACACTTGTCATAGACGAGTGACAGGAGTAATTATCCGGGAGTTCAAAGGCGATGAACGGGCGCGCTCAGGTGCGAGCAGTGGTTGTGAAGACTTACTTACTCAGGGATCTGTCCCTCAGGGGCTAAAGCCCCAAGTTAGTTGCAGGCTGTTTGCGGCGCGGCTGAAGCCGCGCCCTTTCAAGGCGGTTTGCGATGAGCGAGCAGGTGAGTTGGGAAAGGCAAATGACGGCGGTTCAAAAAAAGGCGGCGGATGGGAGACCAGGATGACGAAGAACGTGAGGCTCAGCAAGCAGGAGTTCGTGATTATGGAAACGCTCTGGAGCAAAGGTCCGGGGGGCCAGGCCTCCATCCGCGACATGCTCGAGGGCTTCCCCGCCAAGAAGCGCCCCACCTACAGCACCGTGCAGACGATGGTGTACCGGCTGGAGGCCAAGGGCGCCGTCAAACGCATCCGCATGTCGGGCAACTTCCACATGTTTGAGCCGGCGATTACGCGCGAGGCGGCGCAGAGGCCGGTGGTGGATGAGCTGCTGGCGATCCTGGGCGGCGAGTCGCGGCCGGTGGTGGCGCGGCTGATCGAGACCGGCAGGCTGACGATGGACGATGTGGAGTTTGCGGAGAAGGCGCTGGAGGATGCGAAGAAGAAGGCCGCGGGTCAGCGAAAGGCAAAGGCTTAACACCGATTTTCACCGATGACACCGATTGGAAAAGGGCACGGCAACAGCAAAGGCTTAACACGGAAGAACACGGATAGAAGCACGGATTAGAGGCGAGCAGGTCAGCAGGGCAGCAAGTCAGGGGTCAGCGAAAGGCAAAGGCTTAACACCGATTTTCACCGATGACACCGATTCAAGACCGGATAACGGCAAAAGCAAAGCTTAAGACGGATTAGAGGCGAGCAAGACGGCAAGGCAGGGGTCGACAAAAGCAAAGGCTTAACACGGAAGAACACGGATAGAAGCACGGATTAGAGGCGAGCAAGACGGCAGGGCAGCAGGTAAGCGGGGAAAAGGAGCAGAGGAGGGGAGCGATGACGCACTTTGCAGAGTGGGTTGCGGGAGTGGGACCGGAGGTAGCGAACCATCTGTGGCAGTCGACGGCATTCGCCGCCGCGGCCTGGCTGCTGACGCTCGTCCTGCGCCGCAACCATGCGCGGGTGCGCTACGCTGTGTGGCTGGCCGCGTCGATCAAGTTCCTCGTTCCCTTCTCGCTGCTCATTGCGGCGGGCAATCTGCTTCCGCATCCGCAGCGAGCGGTCGCGCCGGTGGTGTACTCGGCCATGGATGTGGTGGAGGAGCCGTTTGGGCCGATTGATTTTGTTGCTGCGGAGCCGGTGGTGCATGTGCCGACGCTGCGGGAGCGGGTGGAGGCGGCGATGCCGGTGGCGCTGTTCGCGCTGTGGGCGTTGGGGGCGGGGCTGGTGATGGTGCGGTGGGGCGGCGGGTGGAGGATTGCGCGTCGGGTATTGCGCGATGCGGCAGCTGTGCACGAGGGAAGAGAGTGGGAGGTGCTGCGGCGGGTGGAGGGAGCGGCAGGAGCGAAGACACAGGCAAATGCGCAAAACGAGCAACGGCAACTACAGGGGTCCTTCGCTGCGCTCAGGATGACGACAACAGCAACAGCAACAGCAGAGGCAAAGGCAGAGGCAAAGGCAAGCCATCCTTCGCGGAGCGAAGGGTGGGCCACCCGGTTGTGGCGGGCAGATGTGGGTGGGGTGGAGCTGCGGTTGTCGGCAGAGCGGATGGAGCCGGGGATGTTTGGGGTGTGGCGTCCGGTGCTGGTGTGGCCGCGGGAGCTGACGGCGCGGCTGGAGGATGCGCACATCGAGACGATCATGGCGCATGAGCTGGCTCATGTGCGGAGGCGCGACAACCTAACCGCAGCGCTGCACATGCTGGTAGAGGCGCTGTTCTGGTTTCATCCGGTGGTGTGGTGGATGGAGCGCCGCATGGTGGCCGAGCGCGAGCAGGCCTGCGACGAGGCCGTGGTCGCGATGGGCGGCGACGCGGAGGCGTACGCGGAGAGCCTGCTGAGCACCTGCCGCTTCTGCATTGAGTCGCCGCTGGCCTGCGTTGCCGGGGTGACGGGGGCGGACCTGAAAGAGCGCGTGCTGGGGATCGTGACGGGGCGTGCGCTGGTGCGGATGAGCTGGCCGAAGAGGCTGCTGCTGGCAGGGGCGGCGGTGTGTGTGGTGGCGGCTCCGGTGGTGCTGGGGCAGGCGAAGGCGGCGCGGCAGATCGCCGATGCGATGTTGAAGGCGGCGCCGACGCCGCTACGGAGGTTGACGCACACGATGATTGCGGAGGAAGAGACACCGTCCACAGGCGAGATCGCGGAGGCCGAACCGCCGGCGAGCATGACTGCTGTCCCGGTCCATCATCTCGGGGCGATTGGTGTTCCGCAGGCCGATGCTCCGCTTCAGATCACGGGGTTTGGAACCAGCACCAGCGACGAGTTCGACGGCGGACGTGTCGACAGCAGGATCGACAAGCCCATCATGTTCTTCCGCATGGGCTGGGCCTACGTGCTGCCCACCGGGCTCGAATTCCACGTGGGCGACACGATCGTCCCCTACAACGAGATGCCTCCGCACGGAACCTACGGGCTGCCGGAGCAACATGCAACCTTCCGTCCCGATGCTCTCGGTTTCTTGTATTTCATCGAGCAGGTTGCGCAGGACAACGGCACCAACTGGTACGCCGACCACAAGCAGATCGAGGCATACGCAAGGCAAGTCCAGGCTCACTATGCGGCGCAGTCAAACGCTGCGAGCAATGGGGCCGCTGCTGCCGCTCCTTCCTTCGAAGTTGCCTCTATCCGCATGGTCGATTCTCATACCGCCGCCGAGCTCCAGCGCGGTATTGGCCTGGCCGAGATCAGCACCTATCCCACCACCCACTTCTACGCGCGTTACGTTCCGCTCGACTTCCTGATCGGCATTGCCTACGGCCTCGACGAGGCATATATCCAGAAGGATGCCGGGTGGATGGATGAGCAGCTCTATGATGTCGAGGCCACTGTCCCAGGCAACAAGCCGCTCTCGAAGGAGGAGATGAAGCCGTTGCTGCAGAACCTCCTCGCGCAGCGCTTCCACCTGGCGCTTCATCCGGTGAGCAAGACCGTCTCCGGCTTCGACCTGGTCGTGGTCAAGGGCGGTCCGAAAGTTCAGTCAGCCAAAGCCGGCGAGGAGATACATGCCCAGATTCTTCCCAATGAGATCGATGCTCAGAGCGCCTCGATGAATTTGCTGGCCAGCATACTCATGCGTCCTGCGGGCCAGCCGGTTGTCGATAAAACCGGCCTCTCCGGTGCGTATGATGTCCGCCTCAGATTTGCTCCGGCCAATGATCCTAAGTCAAACCTGCCGTCGCTGTTTACCGCCATCCAGGAGCAGCTTGGGCTGAGGCTGGAGCCGGCGAAGGTGCCGGTGGAATATCTGGTGATTGACCATGCTGACCGCATCCCTACGCCGAACTAGCTCGTCGAAGCGAAACGCGCTAGGTTGGTGGGCATGTTTGGGCGCACGCTGAGTCTCGCCTCTTCAAAGCGGTTTGCGATGAATGGGACACAGAGGGTTGGGGTGAGTCAGGAAAGGCAAATGCGGGGATTCTTCGCCTACGGCTCAGAATGACAAGGGCTTGAAGGTGAGTGGTGGGAACCCACTCAGGGGGTCTATTGAGTGTGGGAGTAGTACATGCGCTCGATGGCGGCGTAGAGCTGGGTGGTGAGGGCGTCGGCGTCGCGGGTGGTGAGGCCGGTGGTGGGGATGGGTTCGCCGATGACGACCTTGAGCGGGCGGGGGCGCAGGGCGTAGACGTGCATCGGCAGCAGCTCATAGGTGCCGACGAGGGCGACGGGGACGAGGGGAACCTGGGCGCGGATGGCCATGAAGGCGGCTCCGGAGGCCATGGGGTTGAGGCGGCCCGAGAGGGAGCGGGAGCCTTCGGGGAAGACGACGAGCGGCATGCCGGATTTGAGGGCGGCGACTCCGCGGAGCAGGCCGGCGATGGCGGAGCGGGAGCTGGAGGCGTCTATGGGGACCTGGCCGGAGCGGTTGAGATACCAGCCGACGAAGGGGAGCTTCCAGAGGCTCTGTTTGGCTAGGATGCGGAACTGGAAGGGGAGGCGGGAGAAGAGGACGGGGGTGTCCATGTAGCTGAGGTGGTTGGAGGCGTAGACGGCGGCCTGATTCTGCTTCCCACTCATGTCGCTCGACCCCAGCGAGCCAAGACCGCTCGCCGGGGCCCCCGAATTGCGCTCCATGAATGGGGCACCCGAACTGCTGAGATTGATGACTTCGACGGGGGAGAGGGCGATGCGGACCATGACTCCGGCCCAGGCGTGAGCGACGGCGTGCTGCTGGCGGCCGGAGCGGTCCCAGAGGCCGCAGACCAGCGAGATGGAGCCGAAGAGGGCGGTGGCGGCGGCCATGAGGGGGATCTGGATGAGCTTGGTGACCCAGTAGAGCGGCGCCGGAATGTCATGCACGGGCGGCGGAGCCGGGGCGTTGGCGATGGGGGCGGGCGTGGGCATGATGTGGGTCAGGTCGATTGTATCGAGTGAGGGTAAGGCCTAACGCGGATGGACACGGATAGAAGGGCGGATTTGCAGTGAATTCGCGGATTTGACTTCTAGCGCGGGCTTACAGCCCGCAGGTTGTTGGAGTACGGTCCCTGGGGCTTCTCACCCCAGCGAGCAAAGACCGCTCGCCGGGGACCCCGATTCGCCCCAGGCTAGAGCAGCTCGCGCCGTTGGCGCGAAAGGCAAAGACAACTACAGGGGGTCCTTCCCCTTCGCTTTGCTCAGGGCCAGGATGACGGCATGTGGAGGGGTGGGCTTGGACCCACTCATGCGCGATGAGGCCGCGCATGAATGGGGCACCCGGCTCGGAATGACAAGCAAAGGCGGAGTCATCCGGCGAGGGTGCGGAGTTCTCCGACCAGGTAGATGGAGCCGGTGGCGATGATGAGGCCGCCGGGCGGAGTGAGCTGGCGGGCGAGGGCGAGGGCTTCGGCGGCGGTTTGGGCGGGGACGGCGGGAACATCGAGGGCCTGGGCGGCGGCGAGGAGCTCGTCGAGCGAGGCTGCGCGGGGGGAGGCGACGGGGGCGAGGACGATGTGGTGGAGGGGGTGCGGTTCCGTCTGCTTGGTTCCCCACTCATCTCGCTTCGCTCGATGAATGGGCCCCCCGGTGGAGTCGAAGAGGGGGAAGAGGATCTGGGCCATCTCGCGGAGGTCCTTGTCGCGCAGGCAGGAGAAGAGGAGGGTGCGCGGCTGCGACTCGGGGAGGGAGGCGATGGCGGCGCGGAGGGTCCATGCGCCGGCGGGGTTGTGGGCGACGTCGAGGAGGAGATCGGGGGCGATCTGTTCCAGGCGGCCGGGCCAGGAGGTATGCGCGATTCCTGCTTCTATGGCGGAATTGGTGATGTTGTAACTAATCGTGTTACGTGATTCGGGGCCGGCGGTAGATTTGTAACTATGTTTGTTGCGTAATTCGACGGCGGCAGCGATGGCGAGGGCCAGATTGCGCTGCTGGTGCTCGCCGGAGAGTGGCGAGCGGACGTGGAGGGGTTCGCCGTCGAGGGAGAGGGTGTAGTGGTTGGGGGGGAGGACAGGTCAAGACAAATGCGGGGGGCCCTCGACTACGGCTGCGCCTTCGCTCGGGATGACGGCATCTTTTTTCATCCCACTCATGTCGCTCCGCTCCATGAATGGGGCACCCGGAGTGCCGGGGTGAAAGTCGCGGCCGGGGAGGTAGAGGGCGGCGTTGACGCCGTGGACGCCGAGGGCGTTGTTGGCGGCGATCTCCTGGGCGACCTCGCCGATGGCCTGGTTGGCCTCGGGGTGCTGGGGGAGGGTGACGAGGGTGCCGCCGGGGCGGAGGATGCCGGCCTTCTCGCGGGCGATGGCGGCGATGGTGGGGCCGAGGTACTCCTGGTGGTCGAGGGCGATGTCAGTGATGACGGAGAGGAGGGGCTCGACGATGTTGGTGGCGTCGAGGCGGCCGCCCAGGCCGACCTCGAGGATGGCGATGTCGATGTGCTGTTCGGCGAAGGAGAGGAAGGCGAGGGCGGTGAGGGTCTCAAAGTAGCTGGGCTGCCAGGGGAGGCGGCCTTCCGCGACGAGGCGGCGGCCGGTCTCATCGACCTGGAAGTAGAGGCGGGCGAATTCGGCTTCGGGGATTTCCGAGAAAGACGGAGAGCAAATACAGGGGTCCTTCCCCTTCGCTCTGCTCAGGGTCGGGATGACGGCATTTTGTTGCTCCCCACTCATCCCGCTGTGCTCGATGAATGGGCCACCCCGGGAGTTGGGGGTGGAGATTCGGATGCGTTCGGTGACGCGTTCGAGATGGGGCGAGGTGTAGAGGCCGGTGCGGTATCCGGCGGCGGCGAGGATGGAGGCGAGGGTGGCGGCGGTAGAGCCTTTGCCGTTGGTGCCGGCGATGAGCACGGAGGGGAAGGTGGCCTGGGGGTCGCCGAGGGCGGCGCAGAGGGTGCGCATGTAGGCGAGGTCGAACTTGCGGCGGGGGGCTCCGGGGGCGAGCTCCAGGCCGAGTGCGGTGAGGGATTCGACCGCGGCGGTAAAGGACATGGGGACATTTTAGTGGCCCGGCGTGCCGAACCGGGGTTCCGTGCGGCTGGGGCGGACGGGTAACCCGAAGGGCAAGGAAGCGGTTACCCGGACGGCCAGGTGAGCCAAATCGGGAACGGCTCCCCCGAATGTGGCATTGGTGAGGCTGGTTCGGAGGGGGATAGTGAGGGGTGATCGGGTGTATGTCGGCTGATCCCGGGCCAGGAGGCGGATATGCAGATGGCAGTGGTTTACGCGATCGTTGTGGTGGCGGGCGCTCCGCTGATCGGGATCTGGCGGGGGCACAAGTGGGCGAAGTCGCAGGGTCTGCGGCTGCGGCAGGACGACGCGGCTGAGCGGCAGACGGCGTAGGGCAGAAGCAAGAGGCAAGGCTTAACACGGATCAACACGGATAGAAGCACGGATCCCAAGAGCAAAGACAAAATACAGGGATCCTTCGCTTCGCTCAGGATGACGGCGGGGCGGAGGGTGGTGGCGCGAACCCACCCAAGCAGAGCTTGGATGGGGCACCCGGCCCCTTCAAAGCGACTTCAGCAATCGCACGCTCCGGAGCCGAGCCGCGAGGGGATTTCGGCCCCCGGTTGGTATTCTGGAGAGCGTGAGTCAAGAGCAGATCAAGGTTCAGCTTCCCGACGGTTCGGTGCGCGAGGTGGCGCGCGGGACCACTGCGTTGGACATTGCCAACAGCATCTCTCCGCGGCTGGCTGCTGCGGTGGTGGTGGCGCGCATTCGACCGATGACATCCCCCACTCATCGCGATGAGACTGCGATGAATGGGGCACCCGATGCGGAGACGACGTCGGAGGCGGCGATGTATGGGGCGGGCGCGACGGAGGACGGGTCGCGGCTGGTGGACCTGGCTGCTCCGCTGAATGAGGACGTGGAGCTGACGCTGCTGAAGGAGCAGGACGAGGCGGCGCTGAAGGTGCTGCGGCACTCGGCGGCGCACGTGATGGCGACGGCGATCCTGGAGCTGTTTCCGGAGACGAAGCTGGGGCACGGGCCGGCCACGGACCAAGGGTTTTTCTACGACGTGTATCGCGAGACGCCGTTTACCGAGGCGGACCTGGCGGCGATCGAGGCGCGCATGCAGGAGGTGGTCGCGCGGGACGAAAAGTTCCAGCGTGTAGAGGAGCCGCGCGACAAGGGCCTTGAGGACTACAAGTCGCATGGCGACTTTATGAAGGTGCACTTCATCGAGCGGTTCACCAAGCCGGGCGAGGCGATTTCGCTGTATAAGAACGGCGGGTTCACGGACTTCTGCCGGGGGCCGCATGTTCCGTCGACGGGACGGGTGAAGGCGTTCAAGATTACGTCGATTGCGGGCGCGTACTGGCTGGGCGACGAGAAGAACCAGCAGCTGCAGCGGATCTATGGGACTGCGTTCTTCAACGGGAAGGACCTGGAGGCGCACTTCAAGCGGCTGGAGGAGATCAAGGCGCGCGACCATCGCGTGCTGGGCAAGCAGCTGGACCTGTTCTCGATTCAGGAGGTGGCGGGCGCGGGGCTGATCTTCTGGCATCCGAAGGGCGGGCTGATCCGCAAGACGATGGAAGACTGGATGCGGGAAGAGTGTATCCGCCGCGGTTACGAGATGGTGTTTACGCCGCACATCATGCGGCGGGAGCTGTGGAAGATCAGCGGGCATGAGGGCTACTACTCGGCGAATATGTATCCGCCGATGGAGCTGGACGACGCGGAGTATCGGCTGAAGCCGATGAACTGCCCGGGGCACATCCTGATCTATAAGTCGTCGCCACGGAGCTATCGCGACCTGCCGGTGCGGTATGCGGAGTTGGGCAATGTGTACCGGTACGAGCGGTCGGGGACGATGCATGGGCTGCTGCGGGTGCGCGGGTTTACGCAGGACGATGCGCACATCTTCTGCACGCCGGGGCAGATCCGCGACGAGGTGATTGCGTGCATCGACTTCGCGGAGAGCGTGCTGCGGACCTTCGGGTTTGCGGAGTTCAAGGTGGAGCTGTCGACGTGGGACCCGAACGACCGCAAGAGCTTTGTGGGGTCGGACGAGAACTGGGAGATGGCGATCAGCAGCCTGAAGAGCGTGCTGGATGCGCGGGGGATTGCGTACCGGACGATTCCGGGCGAGGCGGCGTTCTACGGGCCGAAGATCGACATCAAGCTGGTGGACGTGCTGGGGCGGCTGTGGCAGCTCTCGACGGTGCAGTTCGACTTCAACCTGCCGGCGCGGTTCGAGCTGGAGTACAAGGGCGAGGACGGCGAGCTGCATCAGCCGGTGATGGTGCATCGCGCGCTGTTCGGGTCGGTGGAGCGGTTCTTCGGCGTGCTGATCGAGCACTACGCGGGGGCGTTTCCGTTCTGGCTGGCTCCGGTGCAGGTGGGGCTGGTGCCGATCTCGAACGAGAAGCACCTGGAGTACGCGCAGCAGGTGAAGGCGAAGCTCGAGGCGGCTGGAATGCGCGTGGAACTGGACGAACGCAACGAGAAGATGAATGCGAAGATCCGCGACTTCGGGCTGCAGAAGGTGCCGTTCATCCTGGTGCTGGGCGACAAGGAGGCGCAGTCGGGCGCGGTGAGCGTGCGGACGCGCGGCAAGGGCGACCAGGGGAGCTCGACGCTGGAGGATTTTGTGGCGCGGGCGAAGAAGCTCAAGGATGAGCACGCGACGGAGCTGTAGTGGAGACGATCATTGTCGTGACAGAGATTGCAGCGCCTATAGAGCGCTGCTTTCTTTTGTCGCTCAGCATCGATCTGCATATGGAAAGTGCGGCTGCCACTGCGGAACGGGCAATCGCAGGGGTGACACGCGGCATTATTGGACCGGGAGAGACTGTTACCTGGCGCGGGCGGCACTTTGGCTGCATGCTTACCCATGAATCGCGCATCACAAAGTATGACCGGCCGCATTATTTCCAGGATGTGATGGTTCGCGGGGCGTTTCGCAGCTTTGAGCATAACCACTTTTTTGAGCGTGGCAAGGGCGAGCATACGTTGATGCGGGATGAACTTCGTTTCGAAGCGCCGTTTGGCTTGGTTGGGCGAGTCGCCGAGGTTCTTGTATTGCGGCGATATCTTAAACGCTTCCTGATCGCAAGAAATCATGTAATACGGACTACCGCTGAAGGACCAGAGGCAGAGTGGCTTCGCTTTACAGGTCCAGAAGCAGATGTTTGAGCTGCGGGAGAGCGTGGGGATTGCGGCGCCGCGGGAGCGGTGCTTTCTGCTGTCGACGTCGATTGAGATTGTGGCGCAGACGATCGGGATGCGGGCGGTAGAGGCCGAGGTTGCGACCGCGGATGGCGTGCGGAGGACGCGGGCGAGCGGGCTGGTGCAGGCGGGCGATCTGGTGCGGTGGGAGGGCTGGAAGTTCGGACTGCCGCAGCACCATGTTTCGCTGATCTCGGCGTATGAGCCGTGCAGCTTCTTTGAGGACCGGATGGCGGCGGGGCGCTTTCGCACGTTCGCGCATGGGCACGAGTTTGAAGAGGTGGAAGGCGGGACGCGGCTGGTGGATACGGTGCGGTTTTCGCTGCCGCTGGGCGTGGCGGGATGGGTGGCGGGGCGTGTGCCGATGACGCCGCATATCCGGGGGCTGATGCGGCGGCGGTTTGCGCTGCTGAAGCGGATCGCGGAGTCAGAGGAGTGGCGGCGGTACATCGCGGAGTGAGGCGAAGGCTCAACCCGGATCGGCATGGATCACAACAGGCAAAGACAAATACAGGGGTCCTTCGTTCGCGCGGTGCGCTCTCTCAGGATGACGGCAAAAGATAGAGGCAACGCTCTTTTGCGGTGAAGCTGCGAAAGAATGGGCCACGCGGGAGGGACCAAAAAGAAAAGGGGCAGACCGATGTTGACCGGCCTGCCCAGGTTCGGCGCGAGGAAGAGTTATTCCCTGCGGCGGGTGAAGCCCAGCTGGAAGGAG
Source organism: Acidobacteriaceae bacterium (assembly GCA_035550395.1). Lineage (GTDB taxonomy): Bacteria > Acidobacteriota > Terriglobia > Terriglobales > Acidobacteriaceae > Edaphobacter. The sequence continues at coordinate 78,109 of DASZPF010000035.1, read as the reverse complement.
GCCGTGATGCTGCGTCCGGGGAGCAGCGTCAGCGTGTCGCCTGAGGCGGGGGTAAAGGTGGTCCCTGCAGTCGCAGCGGACAGGCCGGTGATCCCCTCCGCGTTGAACAGATTGTTGAAGCTGAGGCGCAGCTTCGACTCTCCGAAGTGCGGAACGTTATGGACGTTGTAGTTCAGGAAGAGGTTGGAGAGGGTGAAGGGATTGATGGGGATGACCTGGCTGGCGGTGATGCTGGTCGCCTTTTTATCGACACTGCCGTCGGTATAGCTGAGGAGCAGGGATGCCTTGTTGTCGTTCCACATGGGGCCGATGCGCTTGGTCAGGAAGCCGAAGTCCAGGCCGTGCGCGGTGTAGGTAAGACCCCAGGTCTCCGTGTTGGCCGGTGTGCTGGCGACCCACTTACCGTTGTTGGGGTTGATGTAGTACTTGTTACCCGTTGATGTGCCGGTGAGGATGGTCTGGCTGGTGTAGTGGGCTGAGCCGACTGTGCCGTTGAGGTAGATGAGCAGACCGCGGGTGAGCGAGATGTTGGCCTCACCTTCAAAGCCTTTGGTAGTCGAGTTACCCGAGCTCTGGTACTCGTTGGCGCCGGCGGCGTTGGGATCGGGAGATGCGGTGTAGCCGTTGCCGAAGAGGACGTAGTAGAAGTCGCCGTCGAGCGACAGGCGGCGCAGCTTGAGCACCGAGCCGGTCTGGTAGGTGTAGGCCTTGGTCTGCTTGGGCAGCACGGTGATGGGATTGACCAACACGCCTCCGACCACATTGGGGACGTCGAACACGCTGGACGGAGGGATGAGGCTGCCGGTGCCGAACTGCGCATAGGCCGACCAGTTGTCGCGGAAGCGGTAGTTGACATCGGCGGAGGGCAGCACGGTGTTGAACGAGGCGTTGTGATAGACGGCGGTCTGTCCTGCAGGGAGCGTACCGACAGCGCCACCGTTATCGGAGAACTGCTGCAGGGCGAAGGTGTAGCGGGAGAACTTGGCGCCGCCGGTGACGGTGAGCTTGAGGGTGGGATGCCACTCGTATTCGGCAAAGGGCTGATAGCTGTTGGTGATGAACTTCTCGTTGAAGTTCGGCAGCACAGTGTCCTTGTGGGTGATGGGGTCCTGCGGAATCTGATGGCGTGAGGTTGTGGCCCACTCATACCAGAGGCCGGCGCGGAAGATGCCGAACTTCGATACCTGGCTGACGGTGGTGATGTCGCCGTACTTGCGATAGCTGTTCAGCTTGTCCACGCCGCAGGTCTGGGTGCCTTCGGGCAGACAGTTGGTCGCGGAGACCACGCCGCTCTTGGGAGTGGAGGCGTAGTTCTGCTGGTTGTAGTAGCTGAAGGTGTACTGCTTGGTGTCGACGTGCCATCCGTGGCCAAGGGGCATGATGAAGCCGACGTACTCGAAGTCCGAGGGGATGTGGTAGTAGTTGTAGCCCGCGTAGTCCGAGCGCGTCGGGTCAGTGTTCTGCAGGAGATAGTTGTACTGGTTCTGATACTGCGTACGGGTCGGGCCCTTGGTGTTCGGGGTGTTGGTGTCGAGCAGTCCGACGCCGCTGTAGCCGGTCAGGATCTTCTCATCGTTGAAGCGGTATTCCACCTTGATGTCTCCGGCGGAGCGCATCTGCGCGTTCCATGTCTGGAATCCGTCCGAGGTGAGGTGATTGAAGTCCGCCAGGAAGTGGGTCTTCTTGTTGGCGCCGAGTGAGCCGGAGTTGACCTGGAAGTCCGAGAGAATGGTGTTCCAGGAGCCGTAGCTGACCGATCCGATGACGTCCGCGTCGTTGCGCAGCGTCTTGGAGAGCATGTTGATGGAGCCGCCGAAGGGCGTGGGCCCAACGGTGGAAGCGGAGCCGGGGGAGCGGTCGAAGTCGATGCTGCCGATGAAGGGCGCGGGGAAGAAGGCCCAGGAGTGGTGGGTGGGCGAGTTGGTGTCTTCGTAGGGGATGCCGTCGAAGGTGATGTCGTAGTTGCCGTCGGAGAAGCCGCGGAAGAAGTTCTTCGAGTCACCGAGGCCGCTGCCGTTGGGGTTCACGGAGAAGGTGCCCGGCGCGAAGTAGATCATCTCGGTGTTGTCGGCGGTGGGCGAGGTGTAGTTCGCGATGAAGTGTGGCGTGATTTCGGTGCGCGCGGAGCGGGCATCGAGACGGGCGTCCATGGGGGCGAGCTGCGCGGCAATCGAGCTAGTCGCGTCCGCCTGCACTTCGACCATCTGCTCCAGGTTGCCGATGCGCAGCGTGACGGCGAGGTCGGCGGGCTTGTCGGCCGAGATGGCCACCTTGTCCTGGTGCGTGGTGGCGAAGCCCGGGGCGTCCGCGTCGAGGACATAGTCTCCCGCGGGCACGCTGCTGAGCGTAAAGTGGCCAAGCTGATCGGAGACGGCGCTGCGAGTGATCTTGTTGTCGGGCGTGTGGACCGTGACCTTCGCGTATGCGATGCCCGCGCCTCTGCTGTCGGCAACAGTGCCGGTGACGGTTGCGGCTGTTTGCGCATGAAGAATCGGGGTGGCAACGGTGGCGATGACAGGCAGCGCCAAGATTGCACCCATGGCTACACACGCGGAACGGAGGCGAAGTGAGTGGTTCATGGAGGTTCCCTTCGTGAACGGAAAGAATCTGTTTTATGGGGTGAGATTTAGCCGTCTTGAGTCTGTTATGCCGCGATGAAAGGAAAATGAAAGTAAAGTTGCTGCGTGGTTACAAATTGAGTTTCTATTGGCGTTTAAGCGTGGCTTAAGGTTGGCGAACTTTAGACAGGCTTAAGGTGGCCTCCTGAGGCGTGCGGCGGGAAAGTTACAATCAGCGGAATGATTGCGATGCTGCGCGGGCGGTTGATCGAGAAGTCGCCGAACCGGGTGATTGTGGAGTGCGGAGGCGTGGGGTACGAGGCCACGATCAGCGTGGCGACGTTTACGGCGCTGCCCGGGGATGGGACTGAGGTGCGGCTGCACATCTACACGCATGTGCGCGAGGACCAGATCGCTCTGTTCGGGTTTGCGGAGGCGGAGGAGAAGCGGCTGTTCGAGAAGCTGCTGACGATTTCGGGGATCGGGCCAAAGCTGGCGATCACGGTGCTGAGCGGGATCGATGCGGGGCGGCTGGTGGGGGCGATCCGCGCGGGAGATCACGGGACGCTGACGAAGATCCCGGGGATCGGGAAGAAGACGGCCGAGCGTGTGGTGCTGGAGCTGAAGGACAAGCTGGACGATATGGCCGCCGCGCCGGCAGTGACAGGGGCAGTCTCCCACGGCGCGGCCGCGGACGATGTGTTGAGCGCGATGGTGAACCTGGGCTACGCGCGGCCGGTTGCAGAGAAGGCGCTGGAGGCAGCGCTGGCGAAACAGCCCGGACTGGCCGAGGAGTTCGAGGGACTGTTCCGCGCGGCGATGGCTGCGGTGCGGTAGGGGCGAGTTGATGGTTGTTAGTTGATAGAGTCAGTTCTCAGTTCTCAGTTCTCAGTTCTCAGTTCACAGGTAAGAGCAAGAGCAAAGGCAAAGGCAAAGGCTAGAATCGGTGGATGGCGGCGTTGGATGAGGTGAAAGAGACGCGCGTTGTGCATGCGGTGTGCTCGCATGACTGTCCGGACTCCTGCGGCGTGCTGGTGACAGTGGAGTCGCTGACGGGGCCGGATGGCGCGAGGAGCGAGCGCGCGGTGAAGATCGCGGGCGATCCGGCGCACCCGGTGACGCAGGGCTTTCTTTGCGGCAAGGTGGCGAAGTATCTGGACCGGGTGTACTCGCCGGACCGGCTGCTGTATCCGATGCGGCGGAAGAAGGGTGCAAGGAAGGGATCGGTACGAACCCACCCAAGCGGAGCTTGGATGGGGCACCCGGACTTTGAGCGGATCTCGTGGGACGAGGCGCTGGATGAGATTGCGGCGCGGCTGAAGGCGACTGCGGCGGAGTGGGGGCCGGAGAGCATTCTGCCGTACAGCTATGCGGGGACGATCGGCAAGCTGGGCTTCGGCTCCATGGACCGGCGGTTCTTTCACCGGCTGGGTGCGTCGCAGCTGGCGCGGACGATCTGCTCGGAGGCGGGCGGCGTGGCGCTGAAGAGTGTTTACGGCATCAAGCTGGGCACCGCGCCGGAGGACTTTGAGCGCGCGGGGCTGATTTTCGCGTGGGGGGCGAATATCCACGGCAACAATATCCACCTGTGGCCCTTTATCGAGAAGGCGCGGCGGGCGGGCGGGCGGCTGGTGGTGATCGATCCGTATCGGACGCGCACGGCGGCGGCAGCGGACGAGCATCTGGCGATTCGGCCGGGGACGGACGGCCTGCTGGCGCTGGCGATGATGCATGTGATCTTCGCGGAGGGCCTGGAAGATCGCACGTACATGGCGGAGTGCACGGTGGGCGGCGAGGAGCTGCGTGCGCATGCGCTGAAGGCGGAGCACGCTCCGGAGCGGGCGGCGGAGATCACGGGGATTGAGGCGGAGACCATCCGGCGGCTGGCGCGGGAGTATGCGCTGGCGGGGCGGGAGGGCCGCAGGCCGGCGGCGATCCGGCTGAACTACGGCACACAGCGCAGTGAAAACGGCGGAACAGCCGTTCGTGCGGTGGCTATGCTGCCGCTGATTACGGGTGCGTGGAAGTATGCCGGCGGCGGTCTGCAGCTTTCCACCAGCGGCGCGTTTCCGTGGGACAGTGATGCGTTGGAGATGCCTGAGCTGATGCAGACGAGTCCGCTGGGGCGCGAGGCGCGGACTGTGAATATGAGCCGGCTGGGCCATGCGCTGACGGAGCTGGGAGGGGCCCTTCACGATGGTGAGGCTGTCGTGAAGGGGGAAGATACAAATACAGGGGTCCTTCGGTCGCCTAATGCGCTCGCTCAGGATGACGGCGTTACGCCGGATGGGCCGCCGGTGAAGGCCATCTTTGTGTATAACTCGAATCCGGCGGCGGTTGCGCCGAACCAGAACGCAGTGCTGCGCGGCCTGGCGCGGACAGACCTGTTCACGGTGGTGCACGAGCAGTTTTTGACCGATACGGCACAGTATGCCGATATCGTGTTGCCCGCGACGACGTTTCTCGAGACCAAGGATGTGCAGGGCGCGTATGGGCATCTCTTTGTGCAGATGTCGAACCAGGCGATTTCGCCGCTGGGCGAGGCCCGCAACAACACGTGGGTCTTTCGAGAGCTGGCGCGGCGGATGGGCTTTACGGAGCCGTGTTTTGCAGATACGGACGATGAGATGATCGACCAGGCGCTGGGGGGAGAGAAGGCGGACCCGTGGTTTGCGGGGACCACGCGGGAGCGGCTGGAGCGCGAGGGGCACATTCCGATGGCGATGCCGAGGGACACAGACGGGCAGCTGCGGCCGTTCTCGACCGCGGAGTGGTTCCGCACCAGGAGCGGCCGGGGAGAGCTGACGCCAGTGCCGGTTTTTGTGCCGCCGGCGGAGTCGCGTGGCGGGACAGCGGCGGACGGGCACTACCCGCTCGAATTTCTGCCGCGGAAGGCCGATAACTATATGAACTCCACCTTTGCCAACCTGCCCGGACATGAGGAGATGGAGCGGAAGACGGCGGGGCGCCTGGAGATGCACCCGCGGGATGCGGCGGCGCGCGGGGTGAAGGACGGCGACGCGGTGGAGATTTTCAACGGGCGGGGCTCAGTGCGATTGCGGGCGCTGGTAGACGGCACAGTGCCTGAGGGCGTTGTGGCGGCGAGGCTAAGCTGGAACCGACTGGAGGCTTCAATCCCCGGCAATCAGCGGGAATTGTGCAACATTAATGCGCTGACCAGTGAGCGGCTGACGGACATTGGCGGGGGAGCGACGTTCTACTCCACGCTTGTGGAGGTAAGGCGGGTGGCAAATCCGTCCTGAACCGGCACGATTTTCAATCGTATCTGCGCGAAACGAAGCAGGCGGGCGTACGTCCATCCTGCACGGGTCATTTTGGGCGGCGAACTCGCCTCCGGCAGTGCCGCTCCCATATAATCGAAACTTCCCCCAAGGGAGCTTCCGGGGCAGTGATTTCCGAGCAGTGAGGGTGTGCGTATCTTTACCGTAATGCGAACGAGCGGAGGCCTTCCGGGCGTTAGGTTTCAGTCTGCGCGGAGGCGCTTCGGCGACCCCGGCGTGATGCGCACCGTGGTGGCGTTGGTCCTTCTAGCGGCCGGACTTAGTGTTTCCCCACAGGCGGCGCGGGCCCAGGCGGCCGGAGAAGGCGCCGATGCCAATACTGCCGGCCCGCAAGCTCTTTGCGAGCCGCAGGTGGTGGGTTGGCGCAGGGTGCCCAAGGACTCGATCCTGGCCAGGATGGCGAGCCATCAGGGCGACCCCTACGACCCGGCGACGGTCGAGCGGGACTTCAACTCCATCTGGAACACGGGCTACTTCACCCAGGTATGGATCGAGCGCTCGACCCGGCCTGCAAGCAGCAGCGGCCCGGCGTGCGTTCTGCTGACTGTGTATGTCCGTGAGAAGCCCACGGTGCGGGACATCTATTACATCGGGCTCAGCTCGGTGACGCAGTCTGACGTTCAGGAGCGCTTCAAGAAGGCAAAGGTGGGACTGACCGCCGAAAGCCAGTACGACGATACCCGCATCAAGCGGGCCGAAGACGTACTGAAGGACCTTCTGGCCGAGCACGGTCACCAGTTTGCGACCATCCGGACCGAGGTGAAGACGATCCCTCCGGCGTCGGTGACGATCACGTTCCGCATCAAGGAAGGGCCGACGGTCAAGGTAGGCAAGATCGCCTTCGAGGGCAACTACAACCTCAGCAACCGCACGTTGCGCAATGCGATGGTGAATACGCGTCCCATCGGCATTCCGCACTCCATCATCTTTGAGAACCTCTTTGCCCGCACCTTCGACGCCAGCAAGCTGGACGAGGATACGGAGCGCGTCCGCCAGGCTTATCTCGATCGCGGCTACTTTATGGCGCAGACCAGCGAGCCGACGACCCATGTACGGGATGCGGGAGGGCTGAACTGGTTTACCCTGCGGCCTTCTCACGGAAAGCGCATCGACATCCTGATGCCGGTGGAGGAGGGCGAACGGTATCGTCTTGGCGGCATCACCTTCAGCGGCGTGGCTCCGGGCTTCAATCTGCGTGCGCTGCGCGCGCAGTTCCCGCAGAAGGACGGCGAGTGGTTCAGCGCCACCATGATGCAGAAGGGCCTGAAGAACCTGCGCACGGCGTACGGCAGCCAGGGTTACATCAACATGGTGGCCAACCCGATCCCACGGCGTGACGATGCCAAGCACCTGGTGTACTGGGACATCTCCATTGACCAGGGCAAGCAGTTCTACGTCTCGCGCATCGAGTTCAGCGGCAACACAGTGACGCGCGACAAGGTCATTCGCCGTGAGCTGCTGCTGGAGGAGGGCCAGGTCTACAACCAGGACCTGTGGAACCTCTCGGTCCTCCGCCTCAACCAGCTGGGTTACTTCGATACGCTGAAGGCGGATGACGACACCGAAACCCATCAGAATGCCGACGACGGCACCGTGGACCTGCTGCTGAAGCTGAAGGAGAAGGGCAAGAACTCCATTGGCGTCAACGGCGGCATCAGCGGTCTGTCCGGCACGTTTATCGGCCTGAATTACGAGACCAACAACTTCCTGGGGCTCGGCGAGACGCTCTCGGTGAATGCGAATGTCGGCGACCTCTCGCGTAACCTGAGCTTCGGGTTCAGTGAGCCGTACCTGCGCAACAAGCCCATCTCTCTGGGGCTTGAGGTCCGCTCGAGCAAGGCGGACTATAACCCGGCCAAGGCTTACTCGATCGCCAACGGAGTCAGCGCAAACATCTCGACCGCGGAACAGTCGCTGCTGACGAACTACAACACCGCGACCACCGGCTTCACCTTCTCCCTCAGCGAGCCGCTGAAGCACCTGTGGGCAGGCCGCGGCGTCACGCGCATCGGCGTCACGTATGCACTGTCGCGTCAGTCGATTACGACGTTCAATGACAATACTCGCAACGTGTTCGAGTCGCTGGCGTTCCGCTCCGGCGGCGTCCAGGGCCTGAACCAGCTGAACGGGATCGTCACGTCGACGATCTCACCCAGCCTGAGCTATTCCAGCCTGGACCGCGCCGTGGGCCCGCACGGAGGGCGCGACTTCAACGTGTCCGTGCAGATTGCCGGCGCAGGCGGAAATGTAAAGTACATCGAACCGGCGATGAGCTTCCGCCAGTTCTATCCGATGAGGGGGCTGAAGATCGACCGCGACGGCCGCAATGTGCTGGGCCTGCGCGTGCAGCTGGCGCATATCAACGGCTTCGGTGGCGAGGTGGCCCCGCCCACGCAGCGCATCTACGGCGGCGGCGAAAGCGACGTGCGCGGCTTCGATATCCGCGCCTCTACTCCCTATACCTTCGTGCCGGTCAAGGTGAACTTCGACCTGACGAATCCGGACGGCACCACGGTTCCGCGCGATCCAACCAATCCGAACCTTGGCAACATCAAGATTCCGCTGCCGATCTATCGCCCGGTCGCGGTCGGTGGCGACACGCAGCTGACGGCCAACGTCGAGTACCGCATCCCCATCATCAATCAGGTAACATTTGCCTTCTTCACAGATTTTGGCCTGACGGGCGATCTCGAGAAGGCGCAGCTGCGGCAGAGTGTGGCCGGCGCTGCTGTGCTGCAGAGCCCGCTTTATGGCTGTCCGCAGTTCGTCAATGGCGCCTGTTATGGTGGGCAGGAGATCCCCAACTTCTCGCCGGAGATACTGAAGGTGGTGCCGGGTACGAACTTCGTGCCCCGTATGTCCAATGGCGCAGAGCTGCAGGTGATTCTGCCCATCGTCAACGCACCCTTCCGCCTCTACTATGCCTATAACCCGCTGCGTCTTTACAAGGACGTTCCGCAGCAGCTTGCCTTGCCCAACACCTGCACGGTGGGTTCGAACCTGTGCTTCCGAAACCTGTTCCCAAACAGTGGCGCGGGCCTTTTCAGCTATCAGGAAGCGCTGCAACTCTATGGGCCGTCGTATCAGTTCCGCGAACCGAGAAAGACCTTCCGTCTGACGGTAAGCACGACCTTCTAACCGGGATGCGGAGAGCAAAGCGATGCTCTCCGCGTTGCTGACCGGCTAATAGCTGCGCTGATAGATGCGGCTGATGCGATCGTGCCATGCCAGCTTATCTTCGTCGAGGGCGGCCCACAGAAAACCGAGTCCCAACGGACATGCGGAGAGCAAGAGCGTCAGCAGCCGCCGACGGGCGGCCCCGCGGCAGGGATTTTCATTACTGAAGGTGCAGAGGGCAATCCGTACGCAACGCATGCCGGGGGTTGCCGCTGAAAATGAGAAAAAGAGCGCCTCGTAGACCAGTCCCAGCAGCAGAAGAACACATGCCAGGTAAGGTGATGCCGCCCGCAGTGCGGTCCACGTAGCGAAGGAATGCGCCGCGCCTGCGGCCGAGATGCGGCCGGCGACCAGAAGAGATACCGCGGCAAACACCGCCGCGGCGGCGGAAACTATCCCCGCGTTGATTGCGGTGGCTGCGACACGCCTTCCGACCGAGGCGACGTCGGGCAGCTTCTGGGTGGAGTCCGCATTGTCTTCGCGGGCTGCGAGCGTTTTTGCATCAGCCGTTTGAGGGGCGCCTGCCGCCGGCCGTGAATCCAGCCAGATGGACGACCACTGCGCGGCAACCTCGCCAGTGTTGTCCTCCTCAGCCGGGGAGGTCGCAATCTGGGAGGGATCGACTTCGAAGATGCGGAGCTGTCCCTCACTGGGGGCCTCCTGCCCTTCCTCGCGCAAGGGCCCTTCAGCCAGCCGCGGCCGCGCCTTCCGGGTGGCCACCAGCTGGCGTGGGAATGCGATCAGGTTCGCGGGCAGAGGCATGGGCGGACCGGCAGGCTCTTCGAAGACAGGGGCCTGGCGGAACTCAATCTCTTCGTCGAGCGCGCGCGCTTCCTCGAGGGCAGTGGCGTCCTCCGGCTGGGTTCGCCTTGAGGCCGCGGCCCGGGATGGCGCGCTGTGCGGCGCCGGCAGCGGGTCAAGCGCCACCCGCGTTGTTCCCGTGGCATCGCGGTAGAGCCGAATCGTCAACGTGCCTTCGCCCGATCCGAGGTCTGCCGCAGGAACTGCATGCGCCTGCGGCATGGGCGCGGATGCCTGCGCAGCCGCATCCGGCCGAGGCACGGCCTCAGTCTCGCGATGACTGCGAGAGGAGGCCGGCGGCTGGAATGCTTTCGCCCGGCGACGTCCCGCATTTTCGTGGGGGCCGGACCCAGCCTCCTCCTGCTTCGGCTGGTCCAACTCCGGCCAGAGAGACGGTGCTGTGCACTCCGGCTCCTGCTCCAGGGCGATACCTGCGTGAGTTTCCATTCCGGCCGCAGTCACGGGCTCGCTCAACGCGGTCAACAGGTTCTGTTGTGCCTCTGCCAGCGCGCGCGCGTTCAGCGCCGCAATCTCCGCAGCAGCCTGTGCCTGCCGGACTGCCTTTTCCGCCTCGGCAGCCAGGTAGGCGCGATAACTCTGGGCCTGTGCGTAGCGTTCCGCCACGGCGGCGGCCACGCGCGTGGAACGAGTATTGCCGGATCTCTGCTTCGGGACGGCCTGCTGCGCCTGAGCCTCGGAGTGCGTGCGGCGGTTGCGGTGTGCCGCGAGTCTTGCAGCGGCCTCCTGCCTCACCGATCCATTCGAAGCGGAGAGCGCCGCATCCTGCAGCGCAGTTCTTGCAGCCTGCAGAGGCGCTACGGCCGAAGGTTCCTGTCGCGGTTCAGTATCGGTTTCCAGCAGTGCGGAGCCCATTGTGCTCAAACTCAAACTCACTCCGGTGAATACGTCTAATCAGCTATGCGAAGGCCGAGTTGCTATACCCTCAAGATGTGGTGCGCATGACGGTCGGCAACGTGTGGCGGGCAGCGATTGTGGCGCGATGGGCTGCAGCCGGCAGGTTGAGGCACGTCTTTCTCTTCATAAGTATCACGGTGTCCGCGGCGAGTTTTGCGCATGTGGCCGCACAAGAGGTGACGACTGTGGCACCTCCTGCAACGGTCCCCCCGGCTGACTCGAAATACCCCGACGCCGAGCCCGTCGTGAGCCTGACCAGCAGTGTCCCGGACATCCATGCCGCGGAGCAGCAGATCCACGGCAATGTCTACTCTGCGAATGGCGACGTCGTGCTCCTTTATCGGGGCTGGACGCTCCATGCGGACCATGTCGAGTTTGACAGCGACACAGAAGAGGCTGAGCTGAGCGGTCATGTCGTTGTGGAGGGAGCAGAGAACGGAGAGCACTTTGAGGCCAGCCATGGCAGCTTCAATGTTCGAACCGAAACCGGGCGCTTCTACGATGCGACCGGATCGATCGGTATCCGGCGCGCTCCCCCCGCGCCGGGGCCGGGGCACACCCGCTACACCAACAGCAATCCATTCCTGTTTACAGCGCGAGTTCTCACGAAGGCCGGCCCGCACGAGTACATCTTCGACCATGGCACGTTCACCTCCTGCCAGCTTCCGCATCCGGACTGGCTGCTGTCGGCCAGCGAGTTCCACGTCACGGGCGCCAAGGCCCATGCCACGAACAGCATCTTCCGGCTGCTGGGGGTGCCCCTGCTGTGGCTGCCCTATGCCACGCATCCGGTGGATGCCGACAGCCGCCAGACTGGCATTCTGATTCCGGAGATCGGCATTAATTCCGCCAGCAAGGGAGACACCGTCGGCGAACAGGTCTATTGGGCGGTCAATCGCAGCACGGACATGACCGTAGGCACCATCTATTACTCGGCACGCGGCTGGGAGAGAACGGCGGCGATCCGTTACCGCGGACCCGGGCAGGACTTCGCCCGCGCCAGTTACACCGCGCTTCAGGACCGCGGCTACACACCCGCAGGCGGAAAGTACATCAACCAGAGCGGCACGGATGTCCTCTTCAGCGGACGAAAGGATTTTGAGCCGGGCGCGGAACTGCCGCCGGCGAAGGACAAGGCGCCGGCCCAGAGCCAGGCCCGCATGGTGGCCGAGGTGGAATACCTGAGCTCCTTTCCCTATCGGGAGGCCTTCTCCTCGAACTTCAACCAGGCGGTTTCGAGCGACGTCCTTTCCACGATGTACTTCACTCGGGAATGGCGAAATATGGCGGTCTCACTCGAGGGCGATCGCTACGAGGGCGAGAAGAGGATTGCTCCCGAGCAGCAGGTGCGCATCTTCCATGCTCCGGCGCTGGAATTTACAGCCGCAGACCACCCGTTCGGTAAAACCCCGCTGGAGTGGAACCTTGACAGCTCGATCACGGCGCTCAAGCGGACCCAGCCGGGTTTTGCCACGAGCGGCATGGTGGAGCGGCTGGATATCCATCCTGAGCTGGCATTGCCGTTCGGGTTCGCAGGCTGGAGGGCGCGTCCTTCCCTGGCCGGGCGAGAGACGTTTTACAGCCGCAGCCGGCTGCCTGCGGTAGCTGTGGTTTCGGGTCCGCCGAATCCTCCCAGGGAAAGCGCAGACCCACTCAATCGGGCCGATGTAGAACTGGGCTTCGACCTCAGACCGCCGGTCGTCGAGCGCACGTTCACCTCAGGATGGTTTCGCAGGCTGATGGGCGAGGACGTGCGTCACACGATTGAGCCGGACTTCGCCTACCACTATGTCCATGGCATCGATAACTTTCCTCATGTGCTCCGCTTCGACGTCACGGACGTTGCGAGTGACACCAACGAGATGGAATACAGCCTGACGCAGAGGCTTTTTCTACGCCGGAACGGCGATCGTCCCTGCCGCGCGGCGGGAGCAGCTGCCGATGCCATGGAGATTCTCGGCTCTGCAGGCTCCTCCGGGGACGCCATCGAGGCGCCGGGCGAGGCTGCGGGCCGGGTCGACGAAGTGGCGCCCGTCTGCGGGGACCGTGAATGGATCAGCTGGCGGGTGGCACAGAAGTTCTTTTTCGACTCGCATTTTGGCGGGGCCGTGACCGCCACGGGGCCACGCAGCGTCCTGGGTACGACACTCGATTTCTCCGGCATCGCTTTTCTTACCGGCCCACGCAATATCTCGCCACTGATCTCGCGCCTGCGTGTCCGCACCTCGGAGAAGCTGGACGTGGAGTGGGACGTGGACTACGACGAGAGCGCAAAGAAGTTTACGGCGGATAATATCTACGCCGACGTGCACTGGGGCGATCCTGCCGATGGGGCGCGCGGATACATCTTCGCGGGGGCCGGCTACGCCCGCCTGAACGCCCCGGCCCGGTCCTATGTAGAGGGCGCCCTGTCTTCCGTGGCGGATTTCAATCAGATGCGCGTCCTGCTGGGCTTCGGCAAGCCTACCCGCCCGGGCCTCAGCGCCGCGGCCAGCGCGGGAATCGATCTGGACCTCGGCACCGTGCAGTATGGCGCCATCCAGACTTCCTATAACTGGAACTGCTGCGGCATCAGCGTGGAGTACAGGAAGTACGAGCTGGGCTCTGCCCGCAACGATAACGGCTACAAATTTAACTTCACGCTTGCCAATATCGGGAGCGCGGGTAACCTTCGCCACTCCGACCAAGTCTTTTAGACAGAAATCAGGCCGGCGGGTCGCCGGCGGCCACTGCAGTACTGCATCCACCGGGCCGATTTTTGCGTGAGATAATGAGATTTGTGTTGATTCTTCCGAATTGCGCCAGCCGCCTGCGTTCCTTCGGGCTCTTCGCTCTGCTGGTGGCGCTTGGTTGCCACGCGCAGACCCCCTCGAAGAACGCCACCGTGATACAGCCCGGCGTCAAACTCTCCCCGGACCTGGCCCGCCGGGTTGAAGTCATGATCCGCAACCGTTCGCAGGTCACGCCGGACTACACGATCGATATCGGGGTGCCGACGGCGAGCGAGGTCTCCGGTTACGACCAGGTCATGATCAATTTCACGATCGATGGCCACTCGAGCAAGCCGCTTCCCTTCCTGATCTCCGCCGACGGCAAGACGCTGGCACAGTTCAACAAGTTCGATATGAGCGAGGACCCGCGCCACGCCCTGTCCGATGCCGGTCGACCGGCGCGCGGCGGCCCGGAGGATGCGCCGGTGCTCATCATCAGCTTTGACGATCTCGAGTGCCCCTTCTGCGCGCGCATGCATGCGGAGCTGTTCCCGGCCATCCTGAAGCGGTACAAGGACCAGGTGCGCATTGTCTACCGGGACTTCCCTCTGGATATCCACCCCTGGGCGATGCGGGCGGCGGTTGACGCAAACTGCCTGGCCGCCTCCAGCCCCTCCGGCTACTGGGACTATGTGGACTACGTGCACGAGCACGCGGCGGAGATGGGCGCCGATCAGAAGAGCCTGGCGAAATCCGAGCAGGAACTCGACAAGGTCGCCCTGGATGAGGGCACCAAGCAAAGAGTCAACCAGCCTGAACTGGTGGCCTGCGTACTGAAGCAGGACGACACCAATGTGAAGGCATCTGTCGCCGAGGGTCTTGCCGATCCCCTCCACATCGGAGCGACGCCGACGCTCTACATCAACGGGGAAAAGATTGAAGGCATTGTGCCGATCGAGACGATCTATCGAGTGATTGACCGTGCGCTGATTGCGGAGGGCAAGACGCCGCCGCCCCCGGTCCCGGCAGAGCAGACACAGCAGCCGACTCCAGCGCAGGCGGCCCCTGTCGCGTCCACCGAGTCAAAGCCGGGGAGCTAGTGTAGGATGCGGAATGGCGAGAATGCAGGCGTGAGAACGAATACGAACAGCAGAGGACAAGGGTTGCCGGCCACGAGTGCTCGTGATCGGCGACTGTGGATTGCAGGCGTCGCGGCCGTCTCGCTGGCCTTTTTAGCGGGGTGCAATCGCAAGCAGTCCCAGGACGTGGTGGCGACGGTGAACGGCCACGCCATCATGAAGGCCGATATGGAGCGGCTTTATGAGGAGCAGCTTGGCCAGGCGCCCACGCAGCTGCCCACGCCGGAGCAGGCCGACCAGCTTCGCCTGCGGGTTGTCGACGGCCTTATCGAACAGGAGATCATCGACCAGCGTGCGGCGAAGATGAACCTCACCGCGACCCCCGAGGAGGTCGACGCCAAGATCGCCGACATCAAGGCGCCCTATACGGAGGAGCAGTTCTCCGAGCGGCTTAAGGCTTCGCACCGCACACTGGACGACCTGAAGCGCGAGGTGCGGCAGCAGTTGACGATCGACAAGCTGATCAACAAGGAGATCAACTCCAAGGTTTCCGTCTCCGACGCCAACGTGACCAGCTACTACAACGAGCACAAGGCTGAGTTTGCTTTTGTGGAGCCCATGTACCACCTGGCGGAGATCCGCGTCACCTCGGTGCCCTCGCAACAGCCCGGCAACCTGCAGGGCAGCAAGGCGACCACCGACGCCGAGGCCAGGAAGAAGATCGCAGCACTAAAAGTGCGTCTCGATTCCGGCGACGACTTCGCCAATCTCGCGGCCAATTACTCCGAGAATCCGGAGACTGCGTCGAACGGTGGAGACATGGGATTTGTGCCGGAGTCGCAGCTTCGCACGAACCCTCCCGTCTACGATGCCGTCTCAAAATTGAAGGCAGGCCAGACGACCGAGGTGCTTCCGCTGCTGGACGGCGAAACCAAGAAGCCGGTCGGCTATGAGATCTACAAACTGATCGCGCGCGAGCCAGCCGGTCAGCGCGATATCGACGATCCACGCGTTCAGCAGCTTATCCGTCAGCAACTGCATGACGGCCGCACCGAGCTGCTGAAGGCCGCCTACCTGGAGATGCTGCGGAACCAGGCCAAGGTGGAGAACTTCTTTGCCGAGCAGATCTTCAAGGACGACGCAAAGTAGCAGAGCCAGTCGAGAGTTGCCGGGCGATAGTGGATAGAGATCAGTCGCCGCGTGAAGGCACGCCGAGCTTCCACAGAATCTGACGCAGAATGCCCATCCAGATGGGCGCATCGATCTCGCTGACGCCGATGCGGCGGACGAGCCTGCGGACCTGGTCGGGATCGCTGTTGGCGGCGTGGCGGCGGGTGTACTCGGCGGCCTCCATGACGCGGGACATGAGGCGGGTAATACGCTCGAGGGCTTCGCCGTTGGCGGGAGTTTCCGTCGCAGTGCTGCCGGGCGATGGCGAGGTGTGCTGCGCGCTGCGCGAGAGCTCATAGAGGCAGACTGCGACCGCCTGGCCGAGGTTCATGGAGACGTGACGCTCGCCTTCGACCTGGTGCAGCGGGATGGTGAGCAGCCAGTGGCAGTGGCTGAGCTCGTCGTTGGAGAGGCCGGTCTTCTCCGAGCCGAAGACGAGGGCCACGCGCGGGGTGGGGGATGCGGCGTGCGCGAGCTCGGCGCGGATGCTTTCGGCGGCGGCGGGAAGTTCGAGCAGTTGATGCTGCAGGCTGCGCTCACCCACGGCGGTGGTGCCGATGGCGAGGGTGCAGTCGGCGACGGCAGAGGCGACTGTGGGGAAGATCTGCGCGGAGGTCATGATCTCGGAGGCGTCGACGGCGGAGCGCGCGGCCTCAAAGGGCGGCGTGAACTGGTTGACGACACGCAGATGGCGGAAGCCGAAGTCGCGCATGGCGCGGGCGGCGGCGCCGATGTTCGAAGAGTTGCGCGCGCGGACCAGCACCACGCAGAGGGCCTCGCGCTCCTGTTGGTTGAGCATCGTTGTTGATTGTAGAGGGTGCGCCGATGCCGGCGATGGTCCGCTCAGGCCTGCGAGGACGGGTTGTCCGGCGGCGCGGCGGCAGTGCGCTGGCGGGCGAGCAGCCATTGCTCGAACTCTGTTTTCAAGGATGTTCCGGGCTTCAGCGCGCCGGATTTGCGCGTTGCCAGGTATTTCTGCCACTCCTGCATGTCCTCCACCGAGGCCACCTTGAGTTCGGGTGGGGGAGCGGCGATGACGGGAGCAGGCTCGTGACTGGTGTCGGCGCTGAAGAGCCAGCGGCGTTCAAAGATCGCCAGGCTGGCCATGAGGCCGCAGATGGCCCGCGCCGCCGTGTAGATCTCCTCGTCGCGCATCGGCGCTCCCGCCGCGGGGTCTGCATTTGCGTTGACCGCAGCCAGCGTGTGCACCGCGGCCGCGACCGGCCCGAGGATTACGGCGAGGCAGGCGGCATGCGTCAGCAGCGTATGCCCGATCGGCAATGAGATAGCGGCCCTTTTCTGCGCGTCGCCTCCGTAGCTGAAGCTGGTGCCGCTGAAGAAGATGAGCCATGCGAGAAACAGGTGATAGGCGACCAACGCCGTGATGTAGAGGCCGGATGCCTGCGGCGCAAGCGATCCGGCGAAGAAGCCGAGGGCTGCGCACACCACAAACGCGAGGATGTCCGGACCTTCCAGACTGAAAAGGGCGGTCAGGCTCATCGTGCCTCCATACGCGGCCTGGCCTGAAGAGACAGGTTGTTGCCGTCGCAATGCAAACAGGAAGATTGAACAACACCGTATCATGCGCAGAAGACGCCCGGAGCAAATCTTTTCGCAGCCATCCTCTACACTCGTAGTTTGCGTACTGGCCACGTTCTGCCTATGTTGTATGCCGGATGACTTCTCCCAACTCGTCAAGCAGCAGGCCGATATCGTCCGCATCGTGGGCGAGTATGTGAAGCTGCGCAAAACAGGCGCGCAGAATTACACCGGGCTGTGCCCTTTTCACAAGGAGAAGACGGGGTCGTTCTCAGTGAATGCGACGCATGGGTATTTTTATTGCTTCGGCTGCCATGAGAAGGGCGACGTCTTCACCTTTGTGATGAAGATGGACGGGCTGAGCTTTCCGGAGGCGGTGCGGGCGGTTGCCGCGAAAGCGGGTATCGCGCTGCCGAAGCGCGAGTTCTCTTCTCCCGAGGAGGCCCGCGAGGCAGGCGTACGGAGGCAGCTGCTCGATATCCATGAGGCGGCGACGCAGTACTTCGAGGCGCAGCTGAAGTCGCCGGAGGCGGCGCGGGCGAGGGAGTATTTGACGAGCCGCGGCGTCTCGCCGGAGACGATCAAGACCTTTCGCATCGGCTATGCGCCGGACGACTTCAACGCAATGCGGGATGCGCTGCGCGCGCACTTCAGTGAAGATTCACTGCGGCAGAGCGGGCTGTTCAGCGCGAAGGACCAGGCTGACGGCTCCCCCGGGCCGATGTATGCGCGCTTCCGCAAGCGCATCACCTTTCCGATTGCGAATGGGGCGGGCAGGGTGATCGCGTTTACGGCGCGCGCGCTGGACACGAAGGACGAGAAGGGCCGCGATATTCCGAAGTACCTCAATTCGCCGGAGGGCCCGCTGTACTCGAAGGGCAGCGTGCTGTTCAACCTGGACAAGGCCAAGGGAGAGATGCGGTCTGCGGATTTTGCGCTGCTGGTGGAAGGGCAGATGGACTGCATCACGGTGTACATGGCGGGCGTGCACAATGTGGTCGCGGTGTCGGGCACGGCATTTACGGAGGCGCAGGTGCGGCTGCTGGGCCGGTTTACCAAGCGCGTCATCGTGAACTTCGACCCCGACACGGCGGGTGCGACCGCGGCGGAGAAGTCGATTGCGATGCTGACGGAGGAGGACTTCGAGGTGAAGGTGGTCACGCTCGAAGACGGGCTCGATCCGGACCGCTTCGTGCGCGAGCATGGCATCCAGGCGTACGGTGCGGCGCTGCGCGGAGCGCGGAGGTATTCGGATTATTTGATCGAGCGTGCGCGGCAGCTCTTCCCCGGCCACACCGGCGAGGCCAAGGTGAAGGCGCTGAACTTTCTGCTGCCGCACATCCGGCGCATGGCGCATCCGATCCGGCGGAGCCAGTTTGCCGATGACGCCGCGAACAAGCTTGGCATCGACAGCGTGCTGATGCGGCAGGAGCTGAAGCAGGCCGCGGCGCAGCGGACGGAGAGCATTCCGCAGCATCGCGCCGAGCCGGTGACGGAGACGGAGCGCATCCTGCTGCGCGCGCTGGTGCTGCCGGAGGGAGATCCGGTGCGCGTGCTGGCGGCGGGGACGCTGGCGGCGCATCCGGAGTGGATCGCGGACCTTGCGACGGCGGACCTTCTGGATACGCTGGCTCAGGCGCCGGCTCCCACGAATCCGCTTGACGCGGCGCACTCCGACGAGATGCGCGCGCACCTGGCGCACACGCTGGACCAAAGCTCCGGTCCTCCGGAGCAAACCGGTGTGGAGGGCGCCTTGCATACGCTGGAGCTAGATTGGATCATGCGGCGTCTGCGCGAACTAGACAAGCTGGTCGCAGAAGCTAAGCGTGTGGGCAATATTGAATTAGTGGAGAAGCTCGAGGCGGAGAGCTTTATCTTGTTCAGGAAACGCCATGGCCGTTAGTAGGTAAAGCTGCGGGACTTCTGACTCAAGTTCGATCTATTGCCAAAACGGCGCCGGTATCCGTTCCAGCCTTGTCCCGGGATGCAGCTGTGAGAATGCAAGGAAATCGGCTGGAGGCAGAGAGAGCGCGATCGACAGCCAAGTCATACCGGAATAGTAGGATGGAGGGATGGCGACGTCTCAAACTTCAGAGAAGAAGATCGAGGGAATACAACCTGCCCGCGAAAGCCGCCTGAAGAGGTTTTTCAGCAAGGGGCCTGCTGCGATGCTGGCTTCTATACGCTGGAACGTAGGGAACCTCAATCGGGAAACGATCGCCTGGCTTCGTTTTAATGTGGTGACGTGGGAGCCGACAGGGCGGTGGCCCGCCTTCCATGCCTATTATCCCGATGGGTTGAGATCGTTTCCCGATCTGTCCGATCTCTATCGCCGTTGGATCCGCGCCAACAAGACGAACAACAATGGAGATGCTACGCGCTTTATGGCGTTGATGTTGAATCTCCGTCAGTTGCAGAAGGAAGGAATTGCCGGAGATTTCGCGGAGCTCGGCGTCTGGAAGGGAAATTCGGCGGCGATCCTGGCCCATTTCGCCTCCCAGACCGGGAGGCGGCTGTTTCTCTTCGACACATTTTCCGGATTCGACCAGCGCGACCTGGAGGGCGTCGACGAGAAACATGGCGTTGCCTTTGCCGACACTTCGCTCGAGGGGGTCAAGGAGACCGTGGGGCATCCGGAGGTCACGACGTATGTCCAGGGGTTCTTTCCGGACACCATCACAGACGAGATTCGGCAACACCGGTTCGCGCTGGCACATATCGACTGCGACCTGTATCAGCCGATGCGATCTGCGCTCGAGTTCTTCTATCCCCGCATGCCGAAAGGGGGCATGCTGATCCTCCATGACTACTCCTCGGGAACCTGGGACGGTGCTACGCGGGCCATCGATGAGTTTTGCCAAAGCACGGGCGAAAACGTCACGCTGTGGCCCGACAAATCCGGCACGGCCATGATTCGCAAGAGCTCCTAGAACTGCGGGCAATCATCCGCTGTCCTCCGTAGAAGGCAGACTTTCAGGAGAAATCGTCATCGACAGCCGAACCAAACGACGCCTGTTGATCGGGTTTGCGACCAACTGGGTCGCCAAGCTGGCCAATACCATCGTCCAGCTCGTACAGGTGCCGCTGTTCTTCCACTTCTGGGCAACCGAGGTCTACGGCGACTGGCTGATCGTGAACGCGGTCCCAAGCTACCTGGCGTTTTCCAGCATCGGCTTCGGCAACGTGGCCTCCAACGAGATGACGATGCTGAACTCCGCGGGAGATCGCGAGGGTGCGCTGCGCGTCTTCCAGAGCTGCTGGTGGCTGATTGCGCTGATCTGCGGAGGCATCGGACTGCTGCTGCTGCCTCTGGTCTACTTTATTCCTCTGTCCACGCTGCTGAACGTCCACGCGATCGCACCGGACGACGTGAAGTGGATTGTTTTCTACCTGGGGCTTTCGGTGCTGCTCGGCCAGCTGGAGCAGCTGATCGGCGCGGCCTATACCTGCGTAGCGAGGTATTCCCTGGGCCAGTTCCTGAAGAGCCTGATCACGCTGATCACCTTCGCGGTGACGATGGTGCCCGTGGTTCTGGGCTATGGGCCGCGGACGACGGCGAAGGTCTTTGCAGCGGCCAACATGCTGGGCACGCTGACGCTGGCGCTGCTGGTGCGGCGGAACCTTCCCTGGATCCGCTTTGGGTGGCGCCATGCGCGGCTCAGCGAGATCCGCCGGCTGGCTCCGATGGCCATGGCGTTCATGGGCTTCCCAATCGGCAATGCGCTGAACCTGCAAGGCACGCTGATGGCGGTGGGCTATGCGCTGGGGCCGGTTGAGGTGGCAATCTTTGCCAGTGCGCGCACGGTGTCGCGGGTGGCCCTGCAGATGGTGCAGATGGTCAACAATACGTTTTGGCCGGAGCTCTCGATCGCCTACGGCGCGGGCAAGCTGGATGTGATCCGGACGCTGCATCGGCGCGCCTGCCAGGTGGCGGTGGTCTTTGCCGTGGCGGTTGCGCTGGCGATGATGACCTTCGGCCCCTGGTTCCTGACGCACTGGACGCGCGGTCATGTGCCCCCGAGCAGGCCGTTGCTGGCGATCCTGCTGACGGTAGTGATCGTGTATTCGCTGTGGTCGACCAGCGCGACACTGCAGCAGGCGACCAACAAGCACAAGCGGCTTGCGGCGTGGTACACCTTCGCAACCGCGGTGACGGTTGGTCTCACGTATCTCCTGGCCAGGACGGTTGGTCTGATCGGTGCGGCCGCCTCTCTGATTCTGAGCGAACTGATGATGAACGCTTACGTGCTGCCGTACTCGCTGCGGCTCTCGCACGATACCTGGGGCGGATTTCTGCGGAGCATGCTGCACTATCCGCCATCGCTGAAGCCTGCGGAGCTGTTGCTGCGGTTGCGGAGGAGCAGGCCGGAGTTCGAGGCGGAGTAGCCCTTCCGATCGTCTAAGTTCCTTTGAATGATAGGAATGCCCAATTTTCTCCGTGAGATTCGGAGGAGTGAGGATTCGATTTTCGAGGAGAGGATGGCGGAAGGCCGAGGGGTTGGGCAAAGAGCCTTAGAACGAGTCTTTTTAGCGCGCAAAACCATCTAACAAGCGTGGTATTCTAGTATCCGCTGGGGACGTGTGCACTGACGCCCTGACCTGTCCAGAAAGGTCCTTGGGTTTGCCACCGCGGCCAAGACCGCAAATGAATCCCCGCCGATCCAGAACCAACCCGGGAATACTCCGCCTCAAAGTGGATGCGGAGAAAAGAATCCGCAGATTTTTTCTTAAGAAAAGACTGCGGAGGACCAATCCGCACGAGGACGATGCGGAGCAGGGCTTCGCCCCAGGATGGGAGGGCGAAGAAAGAAAATTTTGCGAGCGGGAGCGCGGATGGCCGTGGCTGAAGAAATCGACAAGTATGAAGACGACATTGAGAAGCTGATCGACACCGGCAAGGAGAAGGGGTACCTGACCTTCGGCGAGGTGAACGATCTGCTGCCGGGAGATATGACCTCTCCCGATGACCTGGATGACCTGCTGACGACGATCAACACGCAGGGCATCGATGTGCTTTCCGGCGAGCGTCCCGAGCGGGACAAGTATGAGCCGGAGGCCGGCGAAGAGGCCGAGGACGTTGAACTGGACCTCTCTCCGGGGCAACTGGAGAAGACCAACGACCCGGTGCGCATGTACCTGCGCGAGATGGGTACGGTTCCGCTGCTGACGCGCGAGGGCGAGGTGGAGATCGCCAAGCGGATCGAGCGGGGGCAGAACCGGGTGATGAAGGCGATCTCGCGGTCGCCGATCGTGATCCGGGAGATTGTAGGCCTGGGCGAGGACCTGCGGCGCGGCGTGCGCAACATCAAGGAGGTCGTGACCTTCGATGAGGAGGAGCTGACCGAGGAGATCCTGCAGTCGCGGGTGCGGGCCACTGTGGGCCGTATCGACGTGATCGTGAAGCACCAGAAGAAGCTGGCGGCCCTCGAAGAGCGGCTGGCCGCCCCACAGGGCAAGGACGCCAAGGCGAAGGCGCGGGACACGCGCAAGACGCGCTGGCTGATGGGCCGGGAGCAGGTGTACATCACGCGCATCGTACGCGAGCTGAAGTACACCAACAGCGAGAAGAAGCGGCTGCTGGACCGCGTGAACAAGACCGTGGACGGGATGCGCACGCTGGAGCGTCAGATCAAGTCGCTGGAGACGAAGTTCGAAGCGTCCAAGAGCGAGGAGCTGCGCAAGGAGTACAAGCGGCAGCAGAAGAACTGCAAGACGGACCTGGAGCGGCTGGAGCACGACTCGGGCACATCGATCGCGGACGTAAAGCGTACGCAGCGGGAGATGATCCAGGGCGACATGGACGCCGAGCGGGCGAAGCGCGAGCTGATTGAGGCGAACCTGCGGCTGGTCGTGTCGATCGCGAAGAAGTACACCAACCGCGGCCTGCAGTTCCTGGACCTGATCCAGGAGGGCAACATCGGCCTGATGAAGGCGGTGGACAAGTTCGAGTACCGGCGCGGGTACAAGTTCTCGACGTATGCGACGTGGTGGATCCGGCAGGCGATCACGCGCGCGATTGCAGACCAGGCGAGGACGATCCGCATCCCGGTGCACATGATCGAGACGATCAACAAGCTGATCCGCACGTCGCGGCAGCTGGTGCAGGAGCTGGGGCGCGAGGCGTCGAGCGAAGAGATTGCCCGGCGCATGGACATCCCGGTGGCGAAGGTGCGCAAGGTGCTGAAGATTGCGCAGGAGCCGATCTCGCTGGAGACACCGATCGGCGAAGAGGAAGATTCGCACCTCGGCGACTTCATCGAGGACCGCATGGCGGTTTCGCCGGCCGATGCGGTGATTGCGGTGAACCTGAAGGAGTACACCTCGCAGGTGCTGCGAACCTTAACTCCGCGCGAGGAGCGGGTGATCAAGCTGCGGTTCGGCCTTGAGGACGGCAGCGAGCATACGCTGGAGGAAGTAGGACAGAGCTTCCAGGTGACGCGCGAGCGCATCCGGCAGATCGAGGCGAAGGCGCTGCGCAAGCTGCGGCATCCGAGCCGGAGCCGCAAGCTGAAGGCGTTTGTGGACGGGGTGAAGGAGATCTAAAGCCATCCCGGCAGCCGAAAGACGAGCCCCATTCCTGAAAAGGCATGGGGCTTTTCCTGCCTCTCAGGGCCTGCGTTGTTGGATGGACGACATTAGAATTGAAGCCAACGCGGCTGACGATTGCGGACAGACCAGTGTTACGCTCATGCAATGCCTGCCATGCAAGGCGGGAGGCCATCCGGAGAGCAGGCAGGGTATGCAACAGTGGCGGTTTCCCCATCGGCATAACGGGGATGGAACGTGGGACTCAATATGCACACGGTGCTTCCGAACGGTGGCTTCAGCCCGTAACGAAGAAGACCTTCGCGTTGCAGAAGAGAAACATGTCTGTGCGCCGAATGTTTTTATGCAACCGGATAACGACGCTGGCCGCTAGCGATTTCCGCGCTGGATATCAGTTGATTCAGGGCGTTGACGCGTCCATCGGCGTAGTCCAGGTAGTCAAGTACGGCTGTCGGATTGTTCACTTCGGTGCGAATGAGATAGAGAAGATTGCCGAGCGCATCCGCGATGGTGCTGATCGCGTCTACGGTTTCCCGGGGCTGCTGTGCGATTTTCATGACATTGCCAGCATAACGAGGGAGGCCGCGCGGAGACTGTGACTGTGGTCACAAATTTTCCCGAAGCGCCGATCGAACTGAAAAGAAATGGGAAACATATTGACGTGGCGGTAATTTCAAACTGGACGGGCTGAAGCCTGGGACGCAAGTCTCTCTGCGATAATCAAGGGCATGGCGGAGGGGCTGGAGCAGGCTCAGGGGGGAGCGCGGGGAGAGATTCGCGCGGAGGAACGCGGCGTCTGGGTGCGGAGGCTGCTGCCGATCTATGTAGTGCTGCTGGTGCTGTGCGGCATTGGATATGCAAAGTACTCAAGCTATCTGCTGGACGGCGATGCGGTGTCTTTCATGGACATTGCGGATGCGATGCGCGCGCACAAGTGGGGACTGGTAGCGAACGGCTACTGGAACCCTGCCTACTCTGCGGTGCTCGCGCTGGCTGAGATGGTGGCGCATCCCACGCGGTGGACAGAGCTCGGGACGTTCTACTGGGCCAACTTCTGGGTGTTTCTGGGATGCATTGCGGCGTGCCTGTTCTTTGTGCGGTCACTGGCGCGGTTGCGGGACCGGCGGATTGCAGATGACGGGACTGAGCCGGCTTTGAGTGGCCGGGCGCTGCAACTGGCAGCGCTGGCAATTATGTTCTGGAGCTTTCAGCGCGAGCTGAGCCTGGGGGCAGTGCGGTCAGACTCGCTGCTGCTGTTCTTTCTGTTGCTGGCGGCGGGCCTTCTGCTAAGGATTCTGGCGGGTGGAGGATGGGCGCTGTATCCGCTGCTGGGCGTGGCCCTGGGATGCGCGTACCTGACGAAGTCGTTTGCGTTTGTGGCGTCAGGAGCTCTGCTGCTGGGACTGCTGCTATGGGGGCTGCGCCGGAAGGATGGGTCGGGCACGCTGACCCGCGGCCGGGTAGTGGCCGGAACGATTGCGGCAGGGATTGTTTTTGCGGCGCTGGCGGCGCCGTATGTGATCGCGATCTCCAAGCAGAGAGGTAGACCGACGACGGGCGAGTCGGCGCGAATGAACTACGCGTTCTTTGTGGACGGGACGGCGCGATGGCACGAGTTCCACACCGGCAAACTGGGGCATGCGACGGCGAACTTCAAGCATCCGGAGCAACTGCTGCTGGAATGGCCGCCGGTGTACTCCTATGCGCGTCATCCGCTGGGGACGTACCCGCTGTGGTTCGATCCGTCGTACTGGACCGATGAGATCCAGCCGCACATCTGGATCAAGGGCGAGGCGTTGCGCATGGCGCGGAACGTTGTGCTGCTGGTCCGGTTTGTAGTGGGGCACCTGGAGCCGGTTGTGCTGCTGGCTGCCCTGCTGGCTGCAGGATGCTTCTTTCCGAAACGGCGGGTGATGTGGCTGCCGCTGGTTGCGGCCGCAGTCTGGGGCCTGCTGATGCTGGGGATCTACTTTCCGGTCGATCTGCAGGACCGATACCTCACGGGCGCCTTTCTGTTTGTGGTGGTGACGGCGCTGGCCGTAATGCGGCGGAGGGATGCTGGAGCAGGACGGGCCGCGACCGCGCTGGTGGTGCTGCTGGCGCTGCTGGCCGTAGCCGATGCGGCGAGCGATCTGGGGGAGCGGAGGCGCCTGCTGAGCGTGACGACGCATCATGGCGGAGCATACAGCCCGGAGATCTACGGCGCCGCCCAAGGGTTGAACAAGCTGGGGATCGGCGGCGATGAGGGGGTGGCGTGCTTTGGCGACATAGCGTGCTACCTGGACCCCTACTGGGCGCGACTGGCGGAGACGCCGGTGCGTGCCGAGGTGGAGGTTCCGGACGGTGGTGATCCGGGGCGGTTCTGGGCGGCGCAGACGGACCAGGCACAGGTGGTAGCGGCGCTGCGCGCGCAGGGGATCCATGCGATTGTGGCGAGCTTTGCTCCGTCGGCGCACATTCCCGAGGGCTGGCAGCAACTGGGAATGACCAACTTCTACGCGTACGTGATTCCGCAGAGCTAGTCGCGGGTCCAGAGAGGCAGTGCGAGGTAGGTGAGGCGCTTGACCTCTTTGCGGCCGCGCGCGACCGAATCCAGGATGAGACCACAGGTGAGCGCCACAAAGGCGAGGAGCATGATGCCGGTGGAGAGGATCGCCGTGGGGAAGCGCGGCACCAGATGGGTACGGTGGAACTCCAGGAAGATGGGGACGGCCAACGCGACGGAGATGACGAAGAGCACCGCGGCCGCGATGGAGAAGAAGAGCATGGGGCGCTCATCTTTGACGAGCAGGATGATGGTGCGCAGGATGCGCAGGCCGTCGGAGTAGGTGCGGAGTTTGGAGGAGCTGCCGGCGGGGCGGTCTTTGTAGGGCGTGTCCATCTCGCCGACCGGCATGCGGAGCTCGAGGGCGTGGATGGTGAGCTCGGTCTCGATCTCGAAGCCGGAGGAGAGCGCCGGGAAGGATTTGACGAAGCGGTAGCTGAAGATGCGATAGCCGGAGAGCATGTCGCCGATGCGGTTGCCGAACATGCGGGCGACGAGGCCGGAGAGGACGGTGTTGCCCATGCGGTGGCCGCGGCGGTAGGCGGCCTCGATCTCAGTGACGCGGGTGCCGTTGAGCATGTCGAGGCGCTCGTCGATGAGGCGCCGGACCATGGCGGGGGCGGAGTCGGCGAGATAGGTGTCGTCACCGTCGACGAGGACGTAGATGTCGGCTTCGATGTCGGAGAACATGCGGCGGACGACGTTGCCCTTGCCCTGCATGGTCTCGGTGAAGACGCGGGCCCCGGCGGCGCGGGCGAGCTCGACGGTGCGGTCGCGGGAGTTGTTGTCGTAGACGTAGATATCGGCCTGAGGCAAGGCGGCGCGGAAGTCGCTGATGACCTTGGGGATCGCGGCCTCCTCGTTGTAGCAGGGGATGAGGACGGCGATGGCCGGAGAGGTGGATGAGGTTGGAGTCACCACGGGTTTCAGGCTATCAGATGCAGAAATAAGGGGATGTTGCCGATTGGAGGCAGCAGGCGGAATGTTTGGCGAAGTATCGCACTGGAATAGTGTACACTTTTCCAGTGAAAAATATTACGCTGAGCGCAGACGAAAGACTCATCGAGCAGGCGCGTCAGGCTGCGAGCGAGCGGCATACGACGCTCAACGCGGCGTTCCGTGAGTGGCTGGAGATGTACTCCGGGCGCGCGGAGCGGATGCGACGGCTGAACGAAGCGCTGGAGCGCACCAAACATTTCACTGTGGACCGGAAATACACGCGAGAAGAGATGAATGAGCGGTAGATCTTTTCTGGACACCAATATCTTTGTCTACGCCTATGACCCCCGGGATCCGCTGAAGCAGTCCATTGCACTGAATCTGATCCGTGATCTATCGGATACGGATGAGGCAGTGATCAGCTACCAGGTGGTGCAGGAGTTCTTCAACGTTGCGCTGGTTAAGGCTAAGAAGACACTCCCCATCCCGGATGCTGAGATGATTCTGCGATCCGTCTTCCAGCCGTTGCTGCATGCTCCGACGACTTTGAGGCTCATCTCCACTGCTCTGCAGGTGGAGGCGCGTTATCTGTTGAGCTGGTACGACAGCCTGATTGTGGCTGCGGCGCAGGAGTCGGGGTGTGGCGTGCTGTATACCGAAGACCTGCAGCATGGGCAGGTCTTCGGTACGGTCAAAGTTCGCAATCCGTTTCTGTGATCGCTTACTTCCAGGTGATGGTGGCGTTGCCGGAGTAGGCGAAGTCGATGGATGGGCCGCTGGGGCCGGACTGCACCTTGGCGGGCGAGCCGTTGACGGTAACTCCGGATGCGGCGCCGAAGGGCCAGCGCAGGGTGATGCGCGCGGTGGGTCCACCGGAGATGCTGAGCGAGCTGGCGGTGCGAGTCAGGGTACGGCCTTCGAAGTCGGTGATGCGGGTCTCGGCGGAGGGCTGGCCGGCGATGAGCTCATAGATGCGGCGGTCGTCGAGGGAGTGCACGGTGGTGTTGCCGCTCTCGGACGACGGGACGAGGGTCATGACGTCTTCGGGGATCTTGGGCAGAATGGCACCGGCACGGACCCAGACGGGGATGGTGTCCATCGGCGCGTCGACGACGAGAGTGCGGCCGCCGGCGGCGGGCTTGCCGGTCCAGAGATCGACCCAGTTGCCGGCGGGGAGATAGACGGGGCGCTGCGTTCCTTCGGTGATCACGGGCGCGACGAGGAGGTCCGGGCCGAAGAGGTACTCATCTTTGATGGTGCGGACGGCGGGGTCGTTCTGGTAGTTGAGCACCAGCGCGCGCAGGATGGGCATACCGGTCTTTGCGGCCTCCTGCGCGGCGGCGTAGCGGTAAGGGAAGAGGCTCATGTGCAGGACGGAGTAGCGCCGGTAGACGTCCAGCGCAGCATGGGAGCCGGGCGGCCCGTTGCGGTCGAAGTCCCAGGGGCCAATATTTTTGGTGGACATCACCTCCATGACGGGCGAAAAGGCGGAGTACTCGGTCCAGCGCATGAGGAGGTTGGCGTCGGGAGTGGTGGCGGTGCCGAGGTAGCCGCCGAGGTCGGCGGTCCAGAGCGGCATACCGCTGAGGCCGGCGCTGAGACCTGCGGTGACGACGGTGGGGAATCCGTTGCCGGTGGCGAAACTGGCCTCGTTGTCGCCGCCCCAGAGAAATCCGATGCCATTGGCTCCGGTGGTGACGCTGCGAGTGAAGAGGACGCCGTTGCCTTTGAGGTCCTTCTGGATGAGCTCTTCGACGGCTTCGTTATAGAGGTTGGAGAAGCCGTTGCGGAGAAGGCGCGGATCGGTGCCGTCGGCGAAGTGTGCGCCGCCGAGGAAGTTACCTTCGCCGTCATCGTCCTTGAAGCCGTCGGCGCCGAGGCGGATGACCTGGCGGACCTGGTCCTGCCACCAAGCCTTGGCGGCGGGGTTGGTGAAGTCGATGATGGAGCCTTCGCCCTTCCACCACTGACCCACCCAGGGCGTCCCGTCGGCGTTGCGGACGAAGTAGCCGTGCGATGCGGCGTAGTCGTAGTTATCGGAGTGCAGCTCCATCTTGCCGGCGAAGCCTGCTTCCTTGGGCGGATTGGATTTGGAGTTGATCCACGCGGTGTGCCAGAGGACGAGCTTGTAGCCCTGCGAATGGAGGTACTTAATGGTGCCGGGCGCGTCGGCGAACTGCTTCGGGTTGAACTTGTAGTCGTTGTAGGCGATGGTCCAGGGCGAGTCGATGAGGATGACGCTGGCAGGCAGGCCGAGTGCGCGCATGCGATCGACGTCTTCGCGGACCTGCTCGTCGTTCTGGTGGTAGTCGCGCGCCTTCCATGGGGCGAAGGCCCAGTACGGCGGGACGACGGCGCGGCCGGCGAGTGCGGTGAAGTGGTCGAGGATGACGGGGAACTGCGGGCCGGTGAAGAGGACGAGGCGGAGCTTCGCCGCGGTGACGTCGATGTCGACGTCGTAGCGGTCGGAGATGTTCATGTCAAAGGTGGCCTCGCCGAGGGTGTCGACCCAGAGGCCGTAGCCGGAGGTGCTCATGAAGAAGGGGATGGGCTTGTAGGTGGCGGAGCCTTTTACCACCTCGTTATCCATGGAGAGATTGCGGACGATGGTGTGCGAGTGGTCGAGGGTGTTGAAGCGCTCGCCGAGGCCGAAGTAGCTTGCGGTGTCATGCACGTGAATGCGCCAGTTGCCGACCTGGGGCGCGGCGCCGGTGAGCTCAAAGACTCCGGGGGAGAGCTGGGCGAGGTGGAGCTTGTCCGAGGCGACGGGCGCGCCATTGAACTCGAAGTGATGAAGAAGGATCTCGGACGGCAGAGGCGTTGCGGGAGCCGGTACAGGCTCCTGAGCGGGGGGCAGTGTGAGGGCGACGGTGTCGGTGTCGCGTACGGCCAGCGAAGGGGAGGGGGCAGATTGTGCAAAGAGGGCAGACGCGACGGCAAATAATGCAGCGAACGAAACAGATCGGAACATCCGGATCCAGCCTCCAGGGCGGTGAGTTCAGTGGCATGCCCACGATACATCGCCCGCTGCCTGTCTGGCTTTTGGGCACGGAAAAGGGGTCCCGTGCGGGACCCCTTCGCGAAAGGCAATTCCGATGCGAAATCGGGACTACGACTTTGCGTGCTCCAGCGCTGCCTGGTAACCGGCCTGGAAGGCCTGGCGGTACTGGTTGACGGCCTCAGTGCCCTTGACGGGCGGGTGAACGTAGAGATGCGACGCCTTGGCATCGATCTTGCGCTTTGCCACTGTGTCCAGTTTGGCGGCCTGTACGCCGTCACGATAGCCCTGCTGCGCCTGCTCAGTGCCGGCGGGCGGGGTGTTCCAGTCCTGCGCCATTTCCTTGGCGTTGACGGTGTTGCCATTGTTCTGTGCACTCTGGGCGAACGTCATAAAAGGGGCGCTGCCCAACATTGCCACTGCGATGAGCGGCGTTGCGATTCGGGTGAAGTTCATCTTCATGTCAATATCCTCTGTTCTGCGAGCGGGCAGGCATACTGCCCCAAGCCGTCAGGGAGAATACACCCGCCCGCGTGTATTTGACAATGTCCGGAAGCACAAAGTTCAAAAATTGTTACATGTACTGTTCGGATACGGCCTGGCGCGGGAAAAATGCATCCTAGGTGGCGGGATTTGCACCATTTCGGTTACATTTTTGCGGCCGTTTGTTACATGTTGGTCAATCCACTGCGCATGTCCTCATTGAAGGACGGCTTGATGAAGGCGAGCATGCGCTCCTGCTGGGCGAGGAAGGATTCGCGGCGTTCCATCAGCTTCGGGGTGGCGGAGGCGAATCCGGTATCTTCCGCCTGTACCAGGCCGTCGAGGGCGAGCAGAGCGGAGAGGCGCGAGAGGTCTTCAAGCGAAGTGTCCAGGTACTGGGCGTCGCGGGGGTCGGCGAGCCAGATGGGCGCGCCGTCGCCGAGTACGCCGGAGAGCCAGTAGGCCTTGGCGGCGAGAAACTCTCTGCGCTGGGTCTCCGTGGTGTCGTTGAAGACGAATTTTTTGAGCTTAGTGGAGTAGTAGCGTGTGGTGAGCGGCACGGGCTGGCGGTTGCCGCTCTTGACGAGCTCGAGCTGGCCCTGGTCCATGGTCTTGCGGATGGCATTGTAAACAAAGCCCTCGGCGAAGGGCTGCTCCGGCGCTGGGACGACGGCCTCCTGGAAGGTAACGGTCATGGAGGCGGAGATTTTGGCGTGGAGGGCCGTGTCGGTGCCGTCGGCGAGGTGAACTTCGCCGTGGACGAGCGAGGTGTCTGCGCCGGAGCTGGAGGGATGGAAGGGCCACTCAAAACTGCCGAAGGCGAGCGGCAGGCCGAGCAGAGTGAGGGCGCAGTCCGGGCGGGGATTGCGCAGGCGCGTGGCGGTCTCGGAGAGCCAGGAGTTGAGGCCGGCGGCGAGCTCGGGGCGGGCGGCGTCATAGCCGGCGCTGAGCTCGAGCTGGGTGGTCTTCGCGGAGTCGGCGGCGGAGGCGAGGGTGAAGCGGGCTGTAGGGCCGGTCGCCCTTTCGCCTGCTTCCGTGGAGACGACTGCGAGGCCGGCGGCCTTTGCCGCCTGCTCGACCTGACCTGCGAGAACTTCGGTGCTCATGCGTGAATCTTCCTCGGCTTCCTGTGGTGCGTATGGTGAGAGTGCAGCATCTATTTTACGGAAGAATGACCTCAGGGGCTAAAGCCCCAATGATCAAGTTGGCTGCGTACGGCACGGCTGAAGCCGTGCCCTTAACAAGACCAGGGCGACGCGAGCAGGACAAGACCAGGGCGACGGAGAATGGCGATGAAGCTGACGGGAAATACGATTCTGATTACGGGCGGCGGTTCGGGGATTGGGCAGGCGCTGGCGGTGGAGTTCCACAAGCGCGGCAACACGGTCATCATCGCAGGGCGTCGGCAGAGCGCGCTGGATGAGACGGTGAAGGCGAATCCCGGGATGCATGCGCTGGTGATGGACACCGGCGATGCAGCGTCGATTGCGGCGGGCGTGGCGAAGCTGACGGCTGACTTCCCTGCCCTGAACGCCGTCATTAACAACGCCGGCATCATGCGGCCGGAGGACCTGAAGCAAGGTGATACTGCGACGGCCGAGGCGACGATCGCGACGAACCTGCTGGGGCCGATTCGGCTGACGGCCGCGCTGCTGCCGCATCTTCTGAAGCAGCCGAGCGCAACGGTGCTGACGGTATCGTCCGGGCTGGCGTTTGTGCCGATGGCGCTGACGGCGACCTATTGCGCGACCAAGGCGGCGATCCATTCGTACTCGCAGTCGCTGCGGTATCAGCTGAAGGATACGAAGGTGCGCGTGGTGGAGATCATTCCGCCGTGGGTGGCGACGGAGCTGATGGGGGCGAAGCCGACCGATCCGCGGGCGATGCCGCTGGATGCGTATATTGCCGAGACGATGGAGCTGCTGGGGACGGATGCCGACGAGATCCTGGTGAAGAATGTGCTGCCTCTGAGGAATGCGGCGAAGGGCGATGAGGTGGGGTTCTTCACGAAGTTCAATGATTCGCTGCCGCATTGAGCGGGCGGAGTTGTTAGTTGTCAGTTCTCAGTTGTCAGTCGCGGCTACGGGGCAGATGAGGTGGGGAATAGGCCCGCGGCTGAAGCCAAGCTTGTTGAGTGCCTTTACTGGCGGGCTGAAGCCCGCTGCTACTCCTAACCCCGCCATCTATGTCGCGGTGTGTGCCGCTTCATGAATGGGCACCCTACCATCGGAGATAATGTGGCGGATGACGTCGACCGAGCGCTGGCGCATACGCGATAAGCGAGGGTTTTTGCGAGCCGCGATGGAGCAGCTGGCTGGAAATGCCCGCATATCCTTCGAGGGTGATTTGGGCGCGACACGGCTGTCGGAACTCGATGGGCGGTGCAACGAGACGACCGCCTCGCTGAAGCGCGGCACGATCTGGCCAAAGTTAGCGTTCGTCATTTTACCGTTGGAAGCGAACTCCATTCAGTCGATCCTCGCGGCTCTTGGAGGCACTGTACCCAACGGGATCGAGCACATTCAGATTGAGAAGGCAGGCAAGCTCGAGCTTGGCTTGTATGACAGCTGCCATCCAAGTGCGATCTTCTTTGGGCCTGGACTTTCGGCCGAGTTTTTAGAAAGTTGTCGCAGCAAGGGCTTGCTGGCCCGTATTCGCTGACGGAGCCAAGGCGAGAGAGTTATGGGGGACTAGCGTGAATCTGAGTGAGTTTGTGTCACATCCAATGAGTGTTCGGGTGTATAGTGGACGCATGGGCTCGCCAGGCCGGCAGGTTCCGGCGGATGCAAGATGCCGGTATCGCGCGTGAATTGAGGTGTTTATGGCATTCAAATGGGACAAGTTGACGGTGAAATCGCAGGAGGCTATCCAGGCCGCTGCGTCGGCTGCCGCCGAGCATGGAAATCCGGAGGTGCAGCCGATGCACCTGCTGGCGGCTCTGCTGGAGGACAAGGAGGGCGTGGTGCTGCCGGTGCTGGAGGGCGCCGGGGTGCCAGTGCAGCAGTTGCTGGCGAACGCGAACGCGGCGATCGCCAAGCTGCCGAAGGTGCAGGGCGGGGCGCAGCCAGGGATGGCCGCGTCGCTGCAGAAGGTGCTGGAGCGAGCGGCGAAGGAGGCCGAGGGCTTCAAAGACGACTATGTCTCGACGGAGCACCTGCTGCTGGCGTTGACGGAGGCCAAGGGCGACCCGGCGAGGGATGCGCTGGCGGCGCTGGGGGCGACGCACGATGCGGTGCTGAAGGCGCTGGGCACGGTGCGGGGGTCGCAGAGGGTGACGGACCAGAATCCGGAGGCAAAGTTCCAGGCGCTGGAGAAGTACGGCAAGGACTTTACGGAGCTGGCGCGCAAGGGCAAGCTGGACCCGGTGATCGGGCGCGACGAGGAGATCCGGCGCGTGGTGCAGGTGCTGTCGCGGCGGACGAAGAATAACCCTGTCTTAATCGGCGAGCCTGGCGTTGGAAAAACGGCCATCGTCGAGGGGCTGGCGCGGCGCATTGTGAACGGCGATGTGCCGGAGGTGCTGAAGGACAAACGGCTAGTGGCGCTGGACCTGGCGAGCATGATCGCGGGGGCGAAGTACCGCGGCGAGTTTGAGGACCGGCTGAAGGCGCTGCTGAAGGAGATCGAGGACTCGAACGGCGAGATCATTTTGTTCATCGACGAGTTACATACTCTCGTCGGCGCAGGTGCGGCCGAGGGTGCGATGGACGCGAGCAACATGCTGAAGCCGGCGCTGGCGCGCGGTGGACTGCGGGCGATTGGCGCAACCACGCTGAACGAGTATCGCAAGTACATCGAGAAGGACACGGCGCTGGAGCGGCGGTTCCAGATCGTCTTCGTCGGAGAGCCGAACGTCGAAGACACGATTGCGATTCTGCGCGGGCTGCGCGAGCGTTACGAGGCGCACCATAAGGTGCGCATCAAGGACTCGGCGATTGTGGCGGCGGCGACGCTGTCGCACCGCTACATCTCGGACCGGTTCCTGCCGGACAAGGCGATTGACCTTGTGGACGAGGCGGCGGCGGCGCTGGCGATCCAGATTGGCAGCGTGCCGACGGAGATCGACGACCTGGAGCGGCAGGCGACGTCGCTGGAGATTGAGCAGGCTGCGCTGAAGCGGGAGAAGGACGAGGCCTCGCGCGAGCGGCTGGGCGTGGTGCAAAAAGAGCTGGCCGAGATCCGCGAGAAGGCGCAGGGGCTGCGTGCACGCTGGCAGAAGGAGCGGGGCGCCATCGGACGGATTGCGGAGCTGAAGACGAAGCTGGAGGGGCTGCGCTTTGAGGCGGAGGAGCAGACGCGCAAGGGCAACCTGCAGCGCGCAGCAGAGCTGCAGTACGGCGAGATTCCGCAGGCCGAGGATGAGCTGCGGCAGCTGACGGCGATCGCCGATGCGGATGCAAAGGGCGCGAGCCAGCGGATGCTGAAGGAGGAGGTCGACGAGGAGGACATCGCCAAGGTGGTGTCGCGCTGGACGGGGATCCCGGTGGCGAAGATGCTCGAAGGCGAGATGCAGAAGCTGGTGCAGATGGAGGACCGCCTGCGGCAGCGGGTCGTCGGACAGGACCGCGCGCTGAACGTGGTGGCCAACGCGATCCGGCGGTCGCGCGCTGGGCTGAGCGATCCGAAGCGGCCGATCGGCAGCTTCATCTTCCTGGGGCCAACGGGCGTAGGCAAGACGGAGACTGCCCGTGCGCTGGCGGAGTTCCTGTTCGATGACGAGAGCGCGATGGTGCGCATCGACATGAGCGAGTACATGGAGAAGCACGCGGTGGCGCGGCTGATCGGCGCGCCTCCGGGGTATGTGGGCTACGACGAGGGCGGGCAACTGACGGAGGCGGTGCGGCGGCGGCCGTATGCGGTGATCCTGTTCGACGAGATCGAGAAGGCGCATGCGGATGTCTTCAACGTGCTGCTGCAGGTGCTGGACGATGGACGGCTGACGGACTCGAAGGGCCGGACGGTGGACTTCAAGAACACGGTGCTGATCATGACCTCGAACCTGGGGTCGGCGCAGCTCTCGTCGGCGTGGGCGGAGAGCGAGGACGGCTTTGAGGAGGCGAGCGAGCGGGCGATGGGCGTGCTGCGCGAGCACTTCCGGCCGGAGTTCCTGAACCGCATCGACGACGTGGTGGTCTTCCATCCGCTGGAGGAGAAGCAGCTGGAGCACATCATCGACCTGCGGCTTGCGGACCTGGAGAAGCTGCTGGCGGACCGCAAGATCACGATCGAGCTGACGGAGGCCGCGAAGAAGGCGATCTTCAAGACGGGCTACGACCGCGCGTACGGAGCACGGCCGCTGAAGCGGGCGATCCAGCGCATGGTGCAGGACCCGCTGGCGGTGCGGATCCTCGACGGGACTGTGCGGCATGGCGACCACGTGATCGTGGACGCGGGCAAAGGCAGCGCGCTTACGTTTGAGGTAGGCGAGCATGTGGTGGTGGGCGCGCCGGAGGTAAATGCATAACACGGAGAAACACAGGAAAGGCACGGCCCAAAACGGGGCGTGCTCTCTTGTGTCGGCTTGCAGCCCTCGCGGTTCTGCGGGAATGCTTCCCAGGCTGTTATGTGGTCGCGCCGATGGCGCTCAGAGGTGTATCGCGATACCGGCTCTGGCATCGAACCTGGTGCGTGGGGCTTTTCTGCTTAAGCGGCGTGGGCGTCCGGGGGCTGCGATGCATTGGAGAGTCGCAGCAGGCTTCGGACGGCGAGGACGAGGATGAAGATATTGCCGCCGGTCTGAAGGATTTCACCCAGGAGCAGCGTGTAGGCGCGGGGATCATGCTGCGCGACGGCTGCGTGGGCTACGAGCGCAGGTACGGGAGCAACGATGGCCCAGTAGCTGCGGTAGGTGACGTTGACGACGAGCCAGACGCAATAGGCGGCGATCTGCGCGGCGGTGAACTCGGCTGCGAGCCAGCAGAGCGGGAACATGGCCATCACGAGGTAGCGGTCCCAGGTGTTTTTGCTGAAGACCTGGATGACCATCATGATGGAGATGAGGCTGGCGAGCACGATTCGGGCTGTGGCATCGCGGTCCGCGGTGCGGCGGTTCGCGGCGCGGAGGGTAAGCACGACGATGACAAGCCATGCGGTGGCGAGCATGAGGTCAGGCAGGCGATCGCCGAGGCTGATGCCGGTGACGATCTCCCAGAGAAAGGTGATATTGCTGGTGGTCTTGTGCGTGCCCTCGGCGCTGAGCGGGACGAGGATGTTGGCGCCGCCGGCGGCGAAGGCGCAGTAGATCGGCACCGTGAGCCCAACGAACCCGGCGATCCACGCCACTTTGCGGCGTGAGGCCGCGGAGATTCCGGGCACGAAGACCCAGCTCAGAAATTTCACCAGCACTCCGGGGATGGCTGCGGCGAAGCCGGAGAGCGCGTCGCGCGATTCCACGACGGCTACAGCGGACCAGGCGAGGCTGAGCGCGATGAGGGAGTTCATCTGGCCGTCGATGGCGACGGTCAATAGCGACACCGGGCTGCAGATCATCAGCAGCGCGGCGCGGCGCTCCGTGAGAGCCGCGGGCAGGCGGGCGGAGTAGCGCATCCACAGGGTGAAAGCGCCGATGTCAAACAGGACGGCGAAAAAGATGATGGTGAGCGGCGACATTGCGATGTGCAGCATCGCGGAGAAGAGATAGGGGCTGAGCGGCGCGTGAGGGGTGATGAAGTCGCGGTAGACGAGCTGGTGGCGGTAGGCGGGGATCGCCTCCTGCATGTAGAGATCGATGTCTCCGCGCGGCTGCATATGGAAGAGGAAGAATGCAGCGAAGTAGAGTCCGGCGCGCGTGAGGGCGAAGGCGGCGACGGCCATCCGGCGGAAGCGGGACCGGTCTATCCCGAGGCGCGGGGCGAAGCCCCAGGAGGCTGCCGAGGCCAGGGACGCTGCGATGCCGACCAGGCCGCGCAGTTCCAGCGACTGCCCTCCGGTCATCGAGTGCCCCCTGGGATGAGTTGACGCAAGTCTGACACTACCACGCACATAGGATGCAAACAATGAAGGGGAAGCCCGCGCGGGGCGGCGGCATGGTTGCCCGGTTTGGGGCTGTCCATTAACCTAAAGATATGTATGAAGAGTTCACGGCAACCGATCGCTGGACGAGCGAGACGCTGCGCTGCAGCTGGAAGGGCACCATCGTTGCCATTGCAACGCGGCACGCCGACGCCACGGACATCCGCTTTGCGGTGAATGGGCGGCCGGTGTGGATTGCGCTGCCGAATGTTGCCTGGATCGAGCAGAAGCGGCGCAATGGGAAGGTGATCACGGATTACCTGGCCGCGCAGATTGCCGGACGGTACCTGAAGCAAGCGATCGAGAGCGGCTACGACAATGGCCGCGAGATGTACACCATGACCGTGGACGAGGTGCTGGAGCATGCCGAGGCCGTGGTGCGTGAGGCGGGAAGCACGCTGAACCTTCCGTCGCTGCCGGTGATCAACGAAGATGTTCAGCCGGAGCAGGAGATGCAGATGGCTCTTCCGGGCGAGCCGCCGATGCCGGAGATTGAGCCGCGCAAGCTGGCGATTCCGTGAAGACCAAGCAAGACCGATCCAGTTGAGGCGAACTATCGATGAAGGCACCTTTGCCATGCTGAACCGCCGCCGATTTTTGCTGCAACTTCCCGCGCTGGCCGCGCTGCCCCACGCTGCGTTGAAAGACACGGAGGCGCAGAGTTTCTCGTCGCGCTTCCGCAGAAAGCCGCCTCCGCCTCCGGCACCTGCGTGGGTATATTTCGGGACGGATACGGCTAAGGGAGTGTCGCGGGGGATCTACCGAGCGAAGTTTGATTCGACCAACGGCAGGCTGAGCGAGCCGGTACTCGCTGCAGAGACGCTGCGGCCCTCGTATCTTGCTATCTCCGCGCCGACAGGGGGGCATCGCCGGGTCTACGCGGTGAATGCGGTGGCAAACGATTCCGCTACGGTGACGAGTTATCTGATGGACCAGGCCACGGGATCGTTGCGCGAGCTGAACCGCGTGAGTTCCGCGGGCGCCGGACCCTGTTACGTGTCGCTGGACGCGACGGGCGTGGCAGCGTTTGTGGCGAACTTCGTGGGATCTTCGATCACGACCTATCATGTGCACCCGGACGGGCGGCTGAGCGAGCCTGTCGAACGGCTTGACTACAAGGAGCCGAAGTTCGGCAAGCGCGGGCCGGTGACGGCACGGCAGGACGTACCGCATCCGCATTCGGTGCATCTCTCGCCGGACAATCGCTTTCTGCTGGTGAACGATCTGGGCTCGGATGCGATCTCAGTATTTGCGGTGGATCCGGCGACGGCGCGGCTGGGTGAGCCTGCACTCTTCAACAATGGACGAGAGGGGTGCGGACCGCGGCACATCGCCTTCCATCCCAACGGGCGGTGGGTGTATTCGATCAACGAGATCGATTCGACGATCGACCAGTTTTTGTGGACGACGACGAGCTCGCGTACGGACCCCAAGGGCCTGCTGATTAATACGGGCCGGTTTGTGAAGACGATCGCTCCGGGGTTTCCAGCGGCGAAGAATACGGCGGCCGAGGTGGCGATCTCCTCGGACGGCAATTACTTGTATGCGTCGAACCGCGGCGAGGACACGCTGGTGGTGTTCTCGATCGACGACGAGGGCGAGCTGAAGTTCGTGGAGCGGATCCCCTGCGGCGGCAGGACGCCGCGGCACTTTACGCTGGACCCGACGGAGAAGTGGCTGCTGTGCGGCAACGAGGATTCGGCGACGGTGACCGTCTTCCGGCGTGACGGCGGCACGGGGAAGATCGGAGGGCCGGTGCAGACTGTTCCACTGGATTCGGTGATGTTCACGCTGTTCGCCTAGGCCGACATTTCCTTACGAACTTTCCTGGGCGCGCTCACGTACCATCTGGGTATGCGTAGCAGAGAAATCTCCCCGAAAAGTCTGTTGTGTGCCGCGGTGTGCGCGGCGCTGGTTGCGGTGGGCGGGCCATTGATGGCTCAGGCGGCGAGTGGCGCGCCGGCCGGTGTGCAGGCCGGGCCACAGGCAGGTGCGGTGCTCCCGCTTCCTGCGACGCCGCCGGATGTGGATGCTCCAACATACAAGCCGGCGCTGACGTTCGATATATCGTCGGTGCGCGAGACCGAGCGCGGCAGGCAGATCGACATGGGCATCGTGAACCCTTCGCACAAGAGCGAGTTCAGCGCGAGCACGGTGAGCCTGCACATCCTGATCCAGCTGGCGTACAGCTTCGGGCCGTTCCAGATTGTTGGCGGGCCGGACTGGATGAACGACCGGTACTTCACGGTGCAGGCCAAGTCCGATCCCTCGGTGGATGCGGAGCTGGCGAAGATGAGCGACGACGATGGCCGGCTGGAAAAACTGCACATGGTGCAGGCGATGCTGGCGGACCGGTTCGGGCTGCGCGCACACTGGGAGACGCGGCAGGCGCCGGTCTTCGTGATGACGATTGCGAAGAGCGGCCTGAAGATGCAGCCGACGAAGCTGCCGGTGCCGGAGGGCGATCCCAGCATGGCCCCGACAACACCGACGACGGTTGTGCATGCGCATGGCGGCCCGCAGGGGATCGAGATCGACGGCGAACGGTTTTCGATGCGCGCGATCGCTCTGATGCTCTCGACACAGCTGCACGTGCCGGTGATCGACAAGACCGGAGACCAGGGTTACTACGATTTTGCGTTCCAATTCGCGCGTGACACCCTGGGCGATACGCCCGCAGATGCCTATCCGTCCATTCCCGCGGCGGTGGAGGAGGAGCTGGGGCTGAAGCTCACTTCGGAGAAGGGACCGGTGGACGTGATGGTGATCGACCACGCAGAGATGCCGACGGCGAACTGATGTTTGCGCGACGGATGCAGATCGAGCGGGTGGACGCGGCGGGCGAGACGCACGCGTGTCCGATTGCGCAGATCGACAACTTCGCGATGCGCAACTTCACCAACGACGCGATCTTCGACGATACGCTGCCGGCAGGCGACGGGCTGCTGGAGGCGGGGAACCGGGTGCCGCTCGACCGGCTACAGGCAGCGATGGAGGACTGGTTCCGGCGGAAGGGATATCTGCGGCCGGAGGAGCGGCTGCGGGTGACGGAGATACCTGCGGAGGGTGATCCCGCGTAGCTATCCGCGACCTGGCTGAAGCGAAGCGAATGGCCTGCGGTACACTCAAGCCACTTCGGGCGTCTGCCAGGTCTTCCCATACGACCCGAACGAGGATGAACCAGTCCTTATCCCGTATCGGAGAGAACTGAAGAGATGGTGAGCCGAAGGCGCGTCCCCCTCTGGCTGATGGGGCTGACGAACATCACCTATGGCCTGTACGGCGGCATCGTTGCCTTTGCCGTGCCCCAGCTGCTGAGCGACCGGCATGTGGCTGAGACGGCGATCGCCTCACTGACGGCGGTGAGCTTCTCGCCCAGCTTCTGGGCCTTCCTCTTCAGCCCCATCCTGGATGTGCGTTTCAGCCGCCGCTGGTATGTCGTTGTGCTGGCCTTCCTTGCAGCGGCGACGCTGTTTATCGCGTTTCTGAACCTGGACCATCTGGTACTGCTGGAGTGCTTGCTTACCGTTGGCTTCTTCGCCGCCTACCTTTATCAGAGTGCTTTAGGCGGCTGGCTTTCGACGATCACGAGCGCCGAGGAGGAGAAGAGCGTCAGCGTGTGGATCACCGTTGCGAACGTAGGCGGATTCGGCACGATGGCAGTCTGTTGCAACCAGATGGTGAGCCATCTTCCCACGGTTGCAGTGGCGGCGCTGCTGGCCGGCTCCGTGTTGCTGCCTACGGCGGTGTTTCCCATGATGCAGGCTCCGGGCCCGGACCGACGGCTGGCAGGGGAGTCGTTCCGGCAGTTCTTCGGCGACCTGCTGCTGCTGGTGAAGCGGCGCGAGGTGTTGACGGCGGTAGTGCTGTTTCTTGCTCCCGCCGCTACTTTTTCGCTGACCAACTTTCTGGGCAGCCGCGGCGGCGACTTTCATGCCACGCCGAGCTTTGTCGGCCTGGTCGGCGGCGCGGGTGTTGCAGCGGGAGGCATCTGCGGCTGCCTGCTGTTCAAGCCGCTGAGCCGCCTGATGCCGGCGCGCGCGCTTTACCTTTGTGTTGGTCTGGTGGGTGCGCTGGCGACCCTCAGCCTGATCCTGCTGCCGCGAGTTCCCTCATCCTTCGCCATTGCGCTGATCACGGAGAACCTGTTCCAGGCCCTGGCCATCACGACCGGAACGGCGATCACCTTCGAGACGATCGGCAGGGACAATCCGCTCGCGTCCACTACGTTCTGCTTCGTCATCTCGGCCTACGGCGTGCCGATCTCCTACATGCTGTATCTGGATGCGTACGGCTTCACCCGCGGTGGAATCGCAGGCAGCTTCGCTATCGATGCGATTGCGGGAATTGTTGCCTGCGTGCTGCTGGGCGGCATGTTTTTCTGGCTGGCCCGCAGATCTGAGGCTACCGCCAGCACAAGTGGACCAGGCGCAGGATAGAGGCTGCGCTTGCCGAGCGCAGGACATTGGCGCCTATGAGAGGGCGGCGAGGAGCTGGGCGATGGTGCGGCCCGTAGTGGGGTGGACCAGGCCGGGAGCGATCTCGGCGAGCGGAGCGAGGACGAAGCGGCGCAGATGCATCTCCGGGTGGGGGAGGGTGAGCGCCGGATGCGCGGCGGTGGCAGGGAGATCGAGGACAAGCGCGCCGTAGAGGAGCAGGTCGAGGTCGAGGGTGCGCGGGCCTTTGGGCGGGGCAGCGGCACGGTCGCGGCCGAGGTCGCGCTCGATGGCGAGCAGGGCGGACATCAGGGCCAGAGCGCTCTGCTGCGAGGCCGGCGCGGTTTCGAGCAACAGAGCGGCGTTGAGGAAGCGGGGCTGCGCGGTGTTGCCGACGGGCGCGGTGTCATGGAAGGTGGAGACGGCGCGGACGCTGCCTAGTCCGCCGATGCGGCCGATGGCGTGACGGAGATGGGCGTCGCGGTCACCTAAGTTGGAACCGAGTGCGATGGCGGCGAAGGGCATGGGTTGCATCCTGCGGCGACGTGGCGGAGATTGCAGGCCCGGTCCTACTTCGCAGGCGACGGCTCACTTTGCTCAGGCTGCTGCGGCTGGCCGTTGACGATTACATTTTCGAACTTGAGATCGGTGACGCCGGAGGCCATGAGCTTCTCCTGCTTCAACTGCACGTCGAAGTCCTTGAACACAATGTCGCTGATGTCGGTCTGGCCGGGGTTGGGACGGATGACACCGAAGGACTGGAAGGGGCCCTTGACGCCGGTGAGGCTGACGTTGCGGACAACGGAGTGCGGCGGCGCGGCGCCCTGCAGGTCCTTGTATTGCAGCCAGGGCTGGATGGCGATGATGCCGGCGGCCTCGGTCTCGGCGGTGATGTTGCGGATGGCAATGTTCTCGTAGTGCTGCGGTGTGTCGGGGCGGAGCTTCAGCGTGGCGATGCGCACGCGGCCCACGATTTTGCAGTCTTCGACGACGACGTTGCGGACGATGGTGGCCTCGCTGCCCAGCGTGAGCACGCCGCCGCCGCGCTTGTAGGTGCAGTTGCGGACGTGAATGTTCTCGACGGGCGGGCTGCTGGTGTCCTGGTCGGCGTGCGGGCCCTTGGAGCCTTTGAGGGCGATGCAGTCGTCGGTGACGGAGAAGAAGCAGCCGTCGATGGTGACGTTGCGCGAGCTGTCGACGTCGATGCCGTCGGTGCTGGGCGCCTGGCGATAGTCGTCGGGCACGTGGAAGTGGACGTTCTGCACGGTGACGCCGTCGTTGTTGTAGAGGTGCAGGTTCCAGAACTGCGAATCCTTGAAGGTGATGCCTTCGATCTTTACGTTGTGCGAGCCTTCGATGAGCGCGAGGCGGGCACGCGGGATGCCGATGTTGGCAAAGTTGCTGCCCTTGGGCGAGGCGC
Source organism: Acidobacteriaceae bacterium (assembly GCA_035550395.1). GTDB lineage: Bacteria > Acidobacteriota > Terriglobia > Terriglobales > Acidobacteriaceae > Edaphobacter. The sequence goes on along the minus strand of DASZPF010000035.1, from coordinate 34,479 downwards.
TGCGCGCCTTCCAGAACGCCTCCCAGATGGGCATGCCCGCGCCGTCGAGCGTACCTTCACCGGTGATCTGGAGGCCGTCGCAGGCCTTCGCGTTGATCAGCGCGGGATTGAAGTTGTCGACGAAGTGGCCCTCGATGCGGGTGCGCTGTACGGGGAAGTTGCTGAGGTCGGTGGAGCACTGCAGCACTCCATCGGCCTCAAGGCGCAGGTTCACCTTCGGCTTGAAGAAGAGCGCGCCGCTGACGAAGGTGCCTTTGGGGACGACGACGGTCCCGCCGCCGTGCGCGGCGAGTTGATCGATGGCCGCCTGGATCGCCTTGGTGTTCACAGTGGAGGCGTCCGCCACTGCGCCGAACTTCGAGATGTCAGCCTCGTGGGGGGCGGCGGCGAAGGCCCGCAGCGCTGGGCTGGCGGCGAAGGGGGCGGCGAGCATCATGGACGTGAAGCGGCGGCGATTGAGGGTGGTCAACGGATCTCCTTGGGAACATTGTAGAGACGTTTGCAGGGGGTGGGGAGACGCGGGTAAGGCTTAACAGCGATTTGCACCGATGACACCGATCGGAGACCCGACCCCACCCATGCCGCTGCGCTCCATGAATGGTGCACCCGATTGGACTCGATCAGAATGACGGCGGGAGAGAGCAGGGTCAGGCGTGGGCGGGGAGGGTGGCGTGGTGGAGGGTCGAGGCGGCGGTATGGGCTGCGGCCGCCTCGGGGACGGGGTCGAAGCCCGGCGCGAGCTCCCAGGCGGAGCGGTCTTTGAGCAGGCGCTGGACGAGGGCGGTGTGCATGGCGTGTCCGGCGCGCTCCGCGATGACGCGGCCCTGAATGCGGCGGCCGGCGAGGGCGAGGTCGCCGATCAGGTCGAGGACCTTGTGGCGGACAAACTCGTCGGGGAAGCGGAGGGGCGGATTCTGCACGCCCTCGGCAGTGAGGATGATGGCGCACTCGGGCGAGGCGCCGCGGATGAGACCCATATCGCGGAGGGTCGCCTCATCCTCGCGGAAGCCGAAGGTGCGGGCGGGAGCGATGTGGCGGGCGTAGTCGCCGGTTTCAAGGTCGATGGAGAAGGCCTCGTAGCCGATGGGCCGCGGGAAGTCGATTGTGTAGTCGATGCCGTAGCCGGTGCCGGGATAGACGCCGATGAACTTGGTGCCCTCGCGGACCTCGACGGGCTTGAGGATGCGGAGGTACTCGCGGCGGCGGCGCTGCTGCTTGAGACCGACGGCGTCGAAGGCCTCGACGTAGGGCAGGGCGGAGCCGTCAAGGATGGGGAGTTCGAGGTTGTCGAGTTCAACGATAACGTTGTCGACACCGTAGCCGATGAGCGCGGAGAGGAGATGCTCCGTGGTGGAGATGAGGACGGAGCCGCGCATCAGGCTGGTGGCGTAGCTGACTTTAGCGACGTTGCGACCGTTGGCGGGGATCTCGAAGTTGTCGAGGTCCGTGCGGCGAAAGACGATGCCGGAGCCGGCGGGCGCGGGGACCAGCCGCATGGAGACAGGAGCACCGGAGTGCAGGCCTATGCCGCGAAGGTCGATGGCATCGCGGATGGTCTGTTCGGGGTGGGCGGCTTGGGACAGGACTCCGTTCTCCAATCCGGGGAGTGCCAGAAAAGACTACGCTGAGATGCGGGGATTTGCAGTGTGGTAAATTTGCCACACTGTGCGGCGGGAAAGAGGCAAAAATGCGCGCAAAAAAAGGACGACATAGGGGAAAGTCCCGAAGCAAAGACAAAACGGGCCGGTGCGTCTCTCTCTCCCCAGAGTCCGCTCCGGCCCTTCCTGCATGCCTTGTGTTGCAGATTCTTGTGCTACCTGATGCCCCGCGGCTGCAACCGCCGCTTGAATGATCTGAGTATGCGGCCGGAGGGCGGGATGGGCAGTGATGTTTGTCACACGACCCGTCGGAACTCAGAAGAGAGTGTACTTGCGCGGTAGGGGGATGCCGAGGTGCTCGTAGGCAAGCCTGGTGGCGACGCGGCCGCGCGGGGTGCGGTCACTGTATGGCCTGCCATACATGCATTTATCCGCAGTGGGTGGTTGCGGAGGAGATTTCTGTCGTCATGTGTAGGTCTAACAATAGAAACAATATTTAGCCTTCTTGGGTGGGCTTGTCGGTCGGCTTTTTGCGGCTTTCTTCTAGCTTTCGGGCGGTCTCTTTAGCGTCGCGGTCCAGTTGTTCTCGAATTGCGGCCAATATCGCCCGCAATCTTTCATCCTCGGACGGTTTCAGTACAGCGACCGATCGGACGTGGCGAACATTTATAGTCGCGATCTCTGAGCCATTCAGCAAGAACAACTCTCCTGGAATGTCGCGCCAATAATTCTCTGTATCAGGCTTCTTGAGTTCCGGCTGCTGTTCTTTCTTCTGCTCATATTCGGCACGATCCTTGAGAAAATCAGCTCGCACCATTCGCTGGGCGTTCTTGATCACAAGTGTTGCAAGATCGCCGTCGGATGTGACACGTTTCTCGAAGACCGTTCCTCGGTAAAGGATTCCGCCCTTCGTCATGACATCTATCCGAACAATGAGTTCTTTCCGAGCGTGAACTAACATCGGCGAAAGTGCCACGTCCCACTCAGAGATTCTGGGGATAAATATCCAATGAAGCAGGCTATTAATTCTGGGAGATTTAAGGCGTGCGCGTAATGTGCCCAGCCTTAATGCAATCCATGAGAATGAAAGCGCACCCAAAATTACGAGTAGGTAAGTCCTACTTAACAGATAGAGATTGAATCGAGCGAACTGTCCAAGCGCCGCGTAAAACCCAGCAGGGTCGGCCTCGAAGGCTTTATCGCTGTATAGAGCGGTGAAGACCTTTATTGAATTGGTGGATATGCCTGAGGGGACAGCAAAAGGTCGCAAGTGGCGTGTACACCAAGCAATAATAAGAGGAACGATAGCCCAGAATGCTGCACGAAGTACTTCTTCGCTTCTGCTGCCTGTAGCCGGCCTGCGCGACAGACGTAACCCAATAAAGAAGCGCGCCAGCAATTCGGGAACAAGGAAATAGGCGGTAGCAAGAACTGTAACAAGTAGCGTCAGCATCTCTTCGTCTTACGCGGGTTATGCTGCTACCAAGTCCTCTTTGGTCAGGCGAAATGTACCAGACTCCGTGCGAATTACGACCTCACCGCTTTTTAGCAGTTCTGCCGCAACATCAGCCATGTTGTTGGTTAAGTATTCCGCGAGCTCTCTACGAGCTTTCTCTTTATCGAGAGGAATGCTCTCTTCCATCAGGCTTAGGAGGTTTTCGATCTGTGTCCCATTCATAGCCCCTCCTCGTCTCTTTCTCTGCTAGTCATTAGACGCGCAGGTGTGCCATTACGACGCGAACCGCGAAGGGATTCCTACCGAGTGATCATAGTACCTTTGGTTCATTCAGGGCGCAACAAACTATTATCTCCGCGCTTACATCTGCTATAAGTCCTGTGGCCCAGATGGGGATGTAAACATGGTAAATACCCGTTTTCTTCAAGCTTAAAACAACGTGTACTTGCGCGGTAGCGGGATGCCGAGGTGCTCATAGGCCAGCCTGGTGGCGACGCGACCGCGCGGGGTGCGGTCGAGGAAGCCGATCTGGATGAGGAAGGGCTCGTAGACCTCTTCGAGCGCATCCTGCTCTTCAGCGAGAGCGGCGGCGAGGGTGTTGAGGCCGACGGGGCCGCCGTCATACTTCTCGATGATGGTGCGGAGGAGGCGGCGGTCGAGTTCGTCGAAGCCGTGGGCGTCGACTTCGAGGAGTTCGAGGGCGGCCTGGGCGGTGGCGCGGTCGATCGAGCCGGCGGCGCGCACCTGGGCGTAGTCGCGGACGCGACGGAGGAGGCGGTTGGCGATTCTCGGAGTGCCGCGCGAACGCATGGCGATCTCGGCGGCGCCGTCGGCGTCGATGGGGACATTGAGGACATCGGCCGAGCGCTGGACGACGATGCGCAGCTCGTCATCCGTGTAGAACTCAAGCCGCAGCAGGATGCCGAAGCGACTGCGCAGCGGAGAGGAGAGCAGGCCCGGGCGCGTGGTGGCGGCAACGAAGGTGAAGGGCTTGATCTCCATGACGTGGGTGCGCGCGGCGGGACCCTGGCCGATGATGATGTCCAGCTTGTAGTCCTCGAGGGCGGTATAGAGCTTCTCTTCAAGAACGGGCTGGAGGCGGTGGATCTCGTCGAGAAAGAGCACCTGCTTCTCGCGCAGGTTGGTGAGGATGGCGGTGAGATCGCCCTGAATCTGGAGGGCCGGGCCGGAGGTCTGCTGGAAACCGACGCCGAGTTCGTTGGCAATGATGGTGGCGAGCGTCGTCTTGCCGAGGCCGGGGGGACCGAAGAGAAGGACGTGGTCGAGGGCTTCGCCACGGGAGCGCGCGGCCTCCAGCGCGATGGCAAGCTGGGTCTTGGCCTTTTCCTGGCCGATGAACTCGGCGAGGCGCGTGGGACGCAGCTTGAGCTCGAAGGCGGAGTCGTCGTCGACGCGCGATGCGGAGACGAGACGTTCCGGATCAGAGGCGCGATCCGCCGCACGATTGAGATCGATGCGCGAGTTGGATTTTGATGTGGGGCTCACTCAGGGCGATGGTACGGCGAAACGAGAGGCGAGGCAACCTGCACCTCAGCCTCAGGTTTACGCGAACATCGCGAATCACTGGCCCTAGGCGGCGCTCAACTCCTGCTGCTGCTCACGGAGGTAATCCGCGGCCATAAGGATGTGGCTCTGCTGCTCAACGATTGTCTGCCGCACCGGAACGGGAAGCTCCGCCTTAAGCGCTGCCCGGTAGGCGTCGCGAGCTTCGTGTTCGGCTTCGTCAGCTGTAGCAAGCATTGCGTTGTCGCCCGCACCAAGTACTGCCTGCAGGCCAGTCCAGGCTCGGTAGAGCGCTGCAACTACGGTGCCAGACTCATGGACATCGGCAACACCATGCTGATGAAGGATGTTTTCGAGTTCGCCGCGGAAGTTGGCCCGGCGAAGAGATTCCATCAGGAAGTACCTGCGAAGAGCGGGCTCGCGGAGATGTTCCCCGATAGTAGCCATACCACGCTGACTATCTTCCAGCACCTGAATCAGAGATCGAAGAGTTCCTGCCAGTTCCTTATTCCTGCGTACTGACCAATCCATGGCACTCACCTCAAGACGAACAATTCAGGGGCTTTCCCCTGATCGAATGCAAAAAGTGCTCCCCACGGGCGGGCTAGGGGTCTGCCGGCTGATGCGCGATTCTCCTTCGCCGGCAGCAGGTAGAGGAAATCGCGAAAACTCCACTCCCCTTCACCCGCCTTGCGTTCGAGGAAATTCAGTTATTTGTACGGAGCGCGTCCAGTAATCCTGCTCCGGTCACCAGCTGGAAAACCATGTCGCAGCAGGTGCCTCCATAGGTAGATGCGATCCGATGCGGCAGGTTTGCATCCTGATTCCCCCGGCGGGTGGGTAGACCGGCCACGCGGCATGCGGGGGATAATCGGACTAGCTCTGGCGGTCCGGGTCCCTGTCTGCTGCGTTACCGCGGTCCCGGCGACCGTCCGGCTAACCCGAACCGCGTTCCGATGAAACCACTCAGGCTCGTTCCGACCCCAACCCGCAATCGACGCGTCAACGAGATCCTGGGCCTCGTGGTGATGGTCTGTGCTGTGCTGCTGCTGCTTGCGCTGGTGACCTATTCGCCGGGCGATCCTTCGGCCGATACGGTAACCGGAGCGCACGTGCATGCCCATAACTGGGCGGGGTTGGCAGGCGCCTGGGTGGCAGACCTGCTGCTGCAGACGATTGGCATTGCGGCGTTCTTTCTTCCGTTCGTCATCGGGCGAGTGGGCTTCTGCTGGATGCGCCAGCGGGCAGCGGGCTCGGCCAGGGCGCGCATGCTGGGGCTGGGAATGTGGGTCGTGTTCGCCCCGGCCGCGCTTGGGCTGCTGCCACACGGGCTGTACTGGCGGCACGCCCTGCCGATTGCAGGAGTTACGGGCCGGCTGCTCTCCGACACGATGCTGCACTACCTGAACCTGCCGGGCGCGGCGATTGTGCTGACGCTGATGGTAGCGCTGGCACTGTACCTGGCAACGACGTTTACCTTCCTGACGGCACGCGACTGGACGGAGCGGCACTTCGCGTTTGTGTGGCGCATGCGGGAGCGGCTCCAGGCGTGGCGGGCCAGGCGGGCCCAGAAGAAAGCGGAGAAGCGCGGACTGGCGGCGCAGGAGGATACGGCTGAGCCGGTGGCCGGGAATGTCTTTGTCAGCAAGCGGGAACAGGGGTTGGCGGCCGCGGCGGCGGAGATGGAGCGCGAGCGCAAGGCGCAACAGCCTCCCACGACGTTGCTGGGCAGCCTGTTCGGCTGGCTGGGACGACGGAAGCGGCGGGTTGCACAGACGGATGTGACTGCGGAGCAACCGGCGGAGGCGCAGTCCCGAGTGTGGCAGTCCATGCCGCGGACGAATGTGGATGCGCCGCCGGTGACGCCGATCGCCGCGGCGACGGCGGCCGCTGCGCCATACGCCGAGGCGCTTGCCGCGGCTGCAGCGCCGACCCGCGAAGGGCAGTTGTTCGACCTGCCGGAGATGCCCCCGGCACGCGCTCCCAAAGCTATGGCAGAGAGCCCGATGCGGCCCGTGGCAGGGCCGAAGAAGGCCGAGGAACCGGCCGCCAAGGCGGAGCCGGTGCCGCAGACGATCAGTTTCGGCAAGCGGGCGGATGCGGACATCAAGCCGGTGACGATCACACCAAAGTCCATCCGCGGTTACAAATTGCCGTCGTCCTCGCTGCTGTTCCGCTCGGAGGAGGCGCACATCGTACGCGAGCAGGCGCTGCGCGACGAGGCGAAGACGCTGGTTGCCAAGTGCGCCGAGTTTGGCGTGGATGGGCAGGTGACGCAGATCAATCCCGGCCCGGTGGTGACGACATTTGAGTTCCGGCCGGATGCGGGGGTGAAGTATGCGCGCGTCACCGGCCTGGCCGACGATCTGTGCCTCGCGATGGCGGCGGAGTCGATTCTGATCGAGCGTATGCCGGGCAAGTCGACGGTAGGCATCCAGGTGCCGAACCAGGAGCGGGAGACGATCTGGCTGCGTGACGTGGTGGAGTGCGAGTCGTTCGCGCAGTCGAAGTCGCGGCTGGCGATCGCGCTGGGCAAGGACATCAACGGGCGCATCGTCACTGCCGACCTGGCCTCGATGCCGCACGTGCTGATCGCCGGCTCGACGGGCTCGGGCAAGTCGGTGGCGATCAACGCGATGATCATGAGCGTGCTGTTCAAGGCGACGCCGGAGCAGGTGCGCATGATTCTCGTCGACCCGAAGCGCGTCGAGCTGGGGATGTACGAGGGCATCCCGCACCTGTTTACGCCGATCATCACCGAGGCAAAGCTGGCAGCCAACGCGCTGCGCAACGCGGTGCGCGAGATGGAGCGGCGGTTAAAGCTGTTGGCGGCAAATCACGTGCGCAATATCGACCAGTTCAACAAGCTGTTCGATAACGGTAGTGAGTATCTCTTCGAGGACGTAAACCAGGAGCCGCTGCCTTACATCATCATCATCATCGATGAGCTGGCCGACCTGATGATGCTGGACCGCGCCAATGTGGAGGAGTCGATCACGCGCCTGGCGCAGATGGCGCGCGCCGTGGGCATTCACCTGGTGCTGGCGACGCAGCGGCCGTCGGTGGATGTGATCACGGGCCTGATCAAGGCGAATGTGCCGACGCGCATGAGCTTCCGGCTGGCGACCAAGGTGGACTCGCGCACCATTATCGACTCGAACGGCGCCGAAAGTCTGCTGGGCAAAGGCGATATGTTGTATCTGGCGCCGGGGACGAGCCGGGTGCAGCGTCTGCACGCGCCATTTGTAACCGAAAAGGAAATCTCTGCCGTCACCGAGTTCTGGAAGGCGCAGGGCGAGGCGGAATATGTGCACGGCTTCCTGGAAGGGCCGAAGGACGAGAGCGGCAAGGAGATTGTGGAAGGCGGCGAGGGCGAAGAGCACGACGAGCTGTTCGACGATGCGGTGCGCCTGGTCTTCGAGTTCGGCAAGGCGAGCACGAGTTTGTTACAGCGGCGGTTACGAATTGGCTACGGACGCGCTGCGCACCTGATCGACCTGATGGAACGCGATGGGCTGGTGGGCCCGGCGGACGGGTCCAAGCCGCGCGAGATTCTGAAGGCCCCGGATTACTACAAAGAAATTGACGCGGCGATGCGCTAGCCGGCGACACGGTCCCGCTTCAGCTTTGTAGCCGCAGTATTAGACTCGGCGGTGTACCGTAAATCCAGCGCGGTGCGGAGCAGAGTTTTGATCACGGCCTGCCGGCTAATATTCAGGTTGCGTGCCTGGCGGTCCAGTTCTTCCAACATGGGTGCGGCGAAGTCCACGTTGACCCGTTGGATCGGCGGCATCATGCGGCCGCTGTTGGTAAAGAAATGCGCGACGTTCTTCCCTTCGTCGGCCATACGTGCGATGGTCTCGGCCTTTACCGAGGACTTCTTTTTAAGAACTTTCTTCATAGAGTTGCCGCTCTCCCCTGGTTGCCTTCCATAACGTCACGAGGTGGTAGAACTCGCCGGCTCTGTCTTCGCGCACCTCGAAGATAAGTGTGTAGAGCTTATCTGCAACCCAGCCGATCGCACGGTACTGCTCCGGCAGGTCGGACCGTTGATCCTGGTAGTAGGGGCGTAGAAAGATCTCCTGAGCCTCCTCGAAGCCAATGCCGCGTTTTGGATTTTTGCGTAGACGCTCGAGCGTCGAACTCGACACGCATTGTATAACTGTTATACCACGGTTTTTTAGGCGGGACGGTTCAGCGGCCTACGCTCTTGCCGGAGCGCACGGCCACGAAGCCGAGTGCCGCAATGACGGCGAGGAGAGCGATCCAGAGCACCTGGGGGTGGCGCTCAGTGAAGGAGAGCGGTGCGGTGGGGCGCGGTGTGTAGGCGGGGTTGGGACGCTCGGGCCCGAGGGAGACGGTGAGGGGCTTTTCCGACGGCGTGAAGAGGCGCTCGTAGTCGTAGACCGGGGCGGAGAGTGCGGGGTCACCATAGTAGAGCGCGAGCGGGCTGGCGGAGGCGGCGCCGGCGTCGAAGCAGAGCCTGCGCTGCCGCATCTGGAGACGGACAGCGGTGATGGGCAGCGGCTGGTCGTCGCCGTTTTCGATGGCGATCTGGACGGTAGCGGGGCGCTGCAGGTTGGCGCCGAGCACGACCGGGACAGCAAGGCGGTCGGTGGCAATCTCGCGTTCTGCCTGCGTGGTATGCACGCGGAGGATAGAGCCTGTGACGATCTCCGGCAGGGGAGGCCGGTTGTCCTGCTCCAGGCCGGCGGCGGTTTCGGCGATGTTGTCGGGCTGGTCCGAGGTTTCCGGGGCTTTGGCAGGTGCCGGATGTGCCGTCGCGGTCACGCGGATGTCGCGGCTGAAGTTGCCGTTGTAGCTGGGCGGCAGGGCAAACTCGACACGCTCCACGGGCACACGCGGAGGCAGTTCCAGCTTCGCGATGGACTCGCGGCCCGAGGTGGAGAAGGATGAGGTCTCAGCGACGGTGGTGTAGATGGTCTGCGCTTCGCGGCTGGGAGGCACGGTAGCGCCCTGGACGAGGGCGGGCTCGAAGCGCGAAGTGGGGTCGTGGCCGCCGGGGATATTGGAGAGAGTGAGCTCGACGTGCAGGTACGGGAAGATGGATTCGGGCAGCGGCAGCGTGGTGGAGCGTGAGAGATGCTGCGCCGCGAGGTCGAAGACGGTGAAAGATCCGAAGAATACGGAGTGGCCCTGGTTGCCGAGAGCGTCGTGGGCGGTGACGTTAGCGGTGCCGATGAAGTTGTGCAGCGCGGGGTCGAGATCGAGCGTGATGGTGGAGTAGGGGCGGCTGGGCATCTCGAGGTCGAAGACGATGCTGTGGTTGGGGCCAGCGCCGAGGTTGAAGAGATGCGCCTGCGCGGTCTCGTCGGTGGCGGCCTGGCTGAGTGTGATGGCGTAGGGGACCTCATGCGCGGTGGGCGAGTTCGCAGGGAAGATGCGGAGGTCGATGAGCGATGGCGCGGCGTGCGGGAAGATGGGGGCATCCAGCACGGCGCAGGCCTGGCCGGAGCCGGCAGGGACGGTGAGCGTGCGCATGTAGCGCAGATATTTTGGCTGCGCGACGGGCGGAGCGTCAGGAGCCGCGGCCTGCAAAAGCAGTGCGGCGGCGAGGAGTACGGCGAGCTTCATTCGGCGGCACCACCTGGTCGCGATTCGGCGGACGGGGGGCCGGCAGGACGCGGTGAAGGCGCGGGTGCCTCGGGCGCCGGGCCACGCAGGTTCAGCCAGTCCTTCTGGTAGGCGAAGCTGATGGCCATCAGTAGCGCGCCGAGCGCCAGGAAGCTGACGACGCGATACCCCTGGCTGAGGTTGCGCATGTCATACAGGAAGGTTTTGAGGATGGTGAAGAGCAGAAGGACGAGGGCCTGCCAGCGCAGGAAGCTGGAGCGGCGGGAGAACCCTGCGGTTAGCAACAGCGCTCCGTAGAGCATGAGCCAGGCAGAGATAGCGAGGGCCTGCTGCAATGCCGCGTCCTGGTTCCATGCGCCGGGCGGCGGCGCGAAGGCGGCACTCACCTCGCGGACGCCGATGAGCACGGCGATGAGATTGAAAGCGATGGTCGTGTAAGCGGCGCAGCCGAGCCAGAAAGGATCGCCGGCGTGGCTGCGAGCCAGATACAGTGAAGCAGCAATGACGCCTGCAAGGATGGCGAGGCCGAGGAGCGCGGTAAGGAAGGCAGCGGAACGGAAGGCGGGATGCGTCGTCTCCCACTGCCAGGAGAAACCGAGTTCGCGCAGAGTGAGGATGGCGGCCGTGAAATCAATGAGCAGGACGGAGCCGACGGCGATGGAGTGCCACTGGCCCTGCTGGTCGTGATCGGCGCGGAGAGTGAGCCACGCGGTGGCGGCGAAGACGGCGATGCCGGTGAGCGCGGTACCGGTGCCGTGATTGAAGACGTTGAATGTGGGGCTCTCCAGCAGGCCGAAGACGTGGATGACGATCCCGCAGAAGCCAAGCGCGAGCGATGCCGAGGCGAGTGGGCGGAGGACGAGCGAGGCGTGCTCGCTGCCGGCATCGGCTGAGGAACCGGAGGAGGCAAGCCGGACGGCGACCCACATCAGCGCAAGTCCTTCCACCAGCCAGCCGACGGTGATCCAGTGGCCGCTGGCCTTGAGCGGGATGGCGATGGTGAGGAAGACGACGGCGAGCGAAAGGTGGATGGCGGAGGCAGTGGGCGTCTGCGGAGCTCGCATGATGGCGAGGTAGACTGCCGCGAGCGCGACCATCAGCCAGGGAAGCAGGCTGTGGTGACCGGAGTCCTGCAACACGGAGTAGAGGGCTAGCGAAAGGAACACAGCTGCGCAGATCGGTTGCAGGATATCTTCGAGCAGTGTGCTGCGCCGCAGCGAACGTGTGGCGACGATAGCGGTGTCTGCTGCGTGCGGGCCCAGGGGAACGCTGGCGAAGGCAAAGCCAAAGAGTGCAATGAAAGCGGAAGTGATGGCGAGTTCGTCCGCGGCCCAGAATTGCAGGTACCAGCCGGCGAAGTAGACGACGGTGAGTGGAAATGCGCCGAGGAGAAGGCGCGGCCAGCCGCGCAGGCGAACCAGAGCAATCGTGGCGAGGTCGATGGCGAGCAGATAGGCGAAGAGAAAGATCTCGTGATTGCCGCCGGTTGAGAGGAGGATGGGCGTTGCAAAGCCTCCCGCAAGGGCATAGACGGCGAGCAGCTCGGAGTCCTGCACCCAGGCCATGAATGCATTCCAGGCGGTGACGCCGATCATCAGGATGAGTGCAGCCGAGGCCGGCAAGAGATGATAGAGCTGGAAGGCCGCCCACAACGAAAGATAGAGTACGCCGGAACCGACGGCCTTAAGCGAGTAGGAAAACGCTGCGAAGCCTTTGCCGCGAAATCGTTCGGACCACAGAACAAGTGCGGCTCCGGCGATGAGTCCGATGAGGATGCGCGGCAGCGGACCGATCCAGCCGCGATCGACGGCGAGCTTGAGGCCGTAGGCAGTGCCGATGAGCAACAGCACGATCGCGATGCGGTTGAAGATCTGCGAGCCGAGCCGGCTTTCGAATGAGACCGAGGAACCTTCAACGTGAGCGGCAGAGGTAAATCGCGGTGGCGGCGCCGCACGTGCGGCCGGTTTCGCATCGGGCGCGAGAGCCGCAGATGCGGGAGGATGCACCGATTCGGGAATCGGCTGTGCAGGCGGGCGAGGCGGCGGGGGAGGGGGTGCAGCGGCCGGTGGTGCGGACGCGATTCCCTGTGGGGAGGCTGTTGCCGCGATCTGCTGTTGCAGCGCGGCCAGCGCGTATTCCAGCTTCGCGATGCGCTCTTCCAGCGAGTCACGGTCAAGTGAGCCCGAGGTGGCCGGCACTCCGGTTGGGGCTGGATCGCGCTCCTCTGCCATGGGCACCACTTTAGAGCATTCGCAGCCGAAGCGAGGAAGAAATCCATGGCCGCTCCTGATAGTCTTTTCCGCAGCTATGCCGCAGCAGACCTCCCCGTTCCGTGTTCTGATCATCGATGACGACGAGATGAGCCGTGAGCTGCTGTGCATGCTGCTGGAGGCGGAGGGGCTGACGGCGGAAGCCGCAGAATCTGGAGCAGATGCACTTGAACATCTCAAGTCGCAGTCGCTCCGGCCTGCCGCCGTGCTGACCGACATGCAGATGCCGGGGATGACGCCGGAGGCGCTTGCGGGTCTGCTACGCGACGCATGCGGAAGAGAGACTGTGCTGCTGGCCATGAGCGGGAGCCTGCCTGCGGCTTCGACGCTGGCCCGGTTCGACGGATTTCTGCTGAAGCCGTTTACGGTGGCGGAGTTCACGGGCGCGCTCGCCGCGGGGAGAGCAGCCCGAGAGACGGGGAAGCTGGGCCGCGAACGAACGCCGGATTCCCACGCATCGCGCAGCGGAATCCTCACGCTGGCCGCATCCGCGGAGGAAACTGCATCTAACCGAAAGATGGACGTTGGAAATACTTCGGGCGTTGGTCCCGGCGCGTCAACCCCTGCAGAAGTTCAGTTTGCGCCGGCTTTGAATGAGGAAATCTACGGGCAGCTGGCAGGTTCCATGCCGCGCGAGCAGCTGCATGAGATGTATCGGATGTGCCTGAGCGATGCGCGCATGCGGATTGCTTCCATGCAGGCTTCGGTGGCCGCCAAGGACGCCGGGCTGTTTATACGGCAAGCGCATGCCATCAAGGGCGCCAGCGGCATGCTGGGTGCGACCGAGCTGCACCAGATGGCGTCTTCCCTGGAAAAGTGCGGGCTTGACATGGCGCAGGGCGGCGTTAACTCTTTAGATGAGTTGGCCTCCGCGTGTGACCGGCTGGAGCGTATGCTGGGTGCACGTGTCTGAGCCTTTCTGCGTATAGAGAATCCGCAACTGCAGGAGCAGCAATGAGTCAACCAGCAGCGAAAAAAACCACCTCACATCCGGTAGGTGTAGCCAACATCCGCATCGTGGTTGCCGACGATCATCCTGTCGTGCGCTTCGGCGTAAAGAATATGCTGGTGAACGAGCCCGGCTTTGAGGTGGCGGGCGAGGCCGAGGACGGCGACGACGCCATTACACAGACGCTCGAACTGGAGCCGGATATTCTGCTGCTGGACCTGGCGATGCCGCGGCTGCCGGGCCTGGAAGCGATGCGCGCGATCATGACCAAGTCGCCGCGCGTGAAGATTGTGCTGCTGACCAGCACCATCTCCACCCAGCAGGTGATTGAGGCGCTGCAGATCGGCGCACGGGGCATCGTGCTGAAGGATGCTGTCGCCGGCGATCTGGGCAATGCGCTACGGGCAGTCGTGCAGGGCGACTACTGGATCGGCGGCGAGCGCGTGGTGAACCTGCTGAAGGCGCTGCAGGAGCTGATGGCCCAGGCCGCTGCGGTGCCGGAGCGCAAGACCTATGGGCTTACGCCGCGCGAGCTTGAGGTGGTGACCTGCATCGTGGAAGGCTGCTCCAATCGCGACATCGCAACGCAGTTCTCCATCAGCGAGGAGACAGTGAAGCGGCATCTGTCGAACGTATTCGACAAGACGGGCGTTTCGACGCGCCTGGAGCTTGCGCTGTTCGCGATTGCGCACAAGCTGGTGGAACTGTAACGGCTCGGAACTATAACAGCAAGGACCGAAGGATTAGCCGAATGCCCGCCTTGCGCGGGCATTTGCGCGTCCGGATCGTGTGATCTGGGTATTCGCTAGAATCGATCTATGGGTGCAGGTTCTCCAGAAATCTACGATTTTCTCGTCATCGGCGCAGGGCCGACCGGCATGGCCTGCGCGATTGAGGCGCAGCGCGCGGGCTTTCGCGCGGTGCTGGTGGACAAGGGCTGCCTGTGCAACTCGCTGTTTCACTATCCGGCGAACATGACGTTCTTCACCACGCCGGAGCTGCTGGAGATTGGCGACATGCCGTTCTCCAGCCCGAACCAGAAGCCGACGCGCAGCGAGGCGCTGGAGTACTACCGCAAGGTGGCGGAGCACTATGCGCTGGACGTGCGCCAGTACGAGACGGTGGAGCAGGTGACGGGCTCTGACGGCGACTTCGCCGTGCGGACGCGCGACCGCTTCGGCCGCGAGGTGACGCACCGCGCACGCAAGCTGGCCGTGGCGACCGGCTACTATGACCTGCCGAACTACCTGGATATCCCCGGCGAGGACCTGCCCAAGGTGGCGCACTACTATCACGAGCCGCATCCCTACTTCGGGCTGGAGGTGGTGGTGATCGGCGGCAAGAATTCGGCGGCGATTGCGGCGCTGGACCTTTGGCGGCATGGAGCGAAGGTGACGCTGGTGCACCGGGGCGCGGAGATGCATCGCCACGTGAAGTACTGGATCCTGCCGGACATCAACAATCGCATCAAGAACGGCGAGGTGACGGCGTACTTCTCTTCGCGCGTGGTGAAGATCACCGAGGACGAAGTGGTGCTGGGCACGCCTGCGGGCGAGAAGGTGCTGCCGAACCACTTTGTGTTTGCGCTGACCGGCTACCACCCCGACTTCAGCTTTCTGGAGCAACTGGGCGTGCGGCTGGACGAGGCCAACGGCCGCTGCCCGGCGTGCGACCCGGGCACGCTGGAGTCGAATGTGGCGGGGATCTATCTTGCGGGCGTGATCGTCGCCGGCGAACGGACGAACGAGATCTTCATCGAGAACGGCCGCTTCCACGGCAAGCTCATCGCGGAAGATCTGAAGCGGAAGCTGGGGTAGTAATTTCTGTTATGCGCCGGGCTCGATATGTTTACCACGCGTCGCGATCCAGACAATCATCTTTGTCAACAAGAAATACAGAGCTCCGTTAATCAGCGCTCCGATCCAAAACGATCCGTTGATCGCGCATGCAAACAGTCCTGGAGTCAACAGGTAACAAAGCGCGGTCTGTGGGACGGCAACGATCCGATTTGCAGAGATCGACGTCACGGCACCTGCTTGAAATGTTGCAAATGCCATTCCGCACGCTGCGATAAGAGCGATGATTGTTCCGCGCCTCATACAGGAACTCTCTTCTCTTACTTCTGGGTGGAGAAGGCGAAGATTGTCTCCGAGTGCATGGTCTCGCCGGGCTTCAACAGAGTGGAGGGAAACTCCGGCTGGTTGGGTGAGTCCGGATAGTGCTGCGTCTCCAGGCACAGGCCGGTGTTCTTTGCGTAGGGCACGCCGGCCGGGCTCTTGTAGCTGCCGTCGAGGAAGTTGCCGGAGTAGAACTGCACGCCGGGCTGCGTGGTGGAGACGGTGAGAACGCGGCCGGACTTCGGGTCGTAGAGCTTTGCCGCGACCTTCATCTGTCCATTGGCGCCGTTCAGCACCCAGTTGTGGTCATAGCCGCCGGCGATCTTCAACTGCTCGTTGTTGTCGTGGATGCGCTGCCCGATGGCCGTCATCCTGCGGAAGTCGAAGGGTGTTCCGGCGACGGGCTGCGGGCCACCGGTGGGGATCAGCGTCTTGTCCACGGGGGTGTACTTGTCGGCGTTGATCATCAGCTCCTCACCGAGGATAGTGCCGGAGCCTGCGCCGGAGAGGTTGAAGTAGGAGTGGTTGGTGAGGTTCAGCACCGTCGGCTTGGTTGTCGTCGCCGAGTAGTTGATGTGCAGCGCGGCGCCCACCAGCGTGTAGCGCACATGCGCGGTGAGCGTGCCGGGGAAGCCCATGTCGCCATCGGGCGAGACCAGCGTGAACTCCACGCCGCCGGGAATCTCCTTCGCGGTCCACAGCTTCTCGTCAAAGCCGTGCGGACCGCCGTGCAGCGCGTTGCCGTGATCGTTCTGCGGCACCTGATAGGCGTGGCCGTCAATGACGAACTTGCCGCCGCGGATGCGGTTGCCGTAGCGGCCCACGATGGCGCCGAAGTAGGTCTTGGCCGTGCCTTCGGCGACATAGCCCTGCACCGAGTTGTAGCCGAGGACGACGTCAGCCGTCTTTCCGTCGCGGTCCTTCGCGTCCAGTGCGACGATGCGCGCTCCATAGGTAGTGATGTGAACGGCGAGGTCAGCGTCCTTGATCGTATAGACCTCGGCGGAGCGGCCATCGGGCAGCTTGCCGAAGTCCGCCCTGGTTACGGTTACCGCTGCATTTGCTCCCTGTGCTCCCGCCGCCATCGCCATCGTCAGTACCAGCCCTCTCGTCCATTGCATTGTGATCGAAACTCCAGGTTGATTCTTTGCCTTCGTAGAGCGGGAGGCATCGGTTCGCATCGCCACTATACGTCAGACCGTGGGCGCAGCGCCAAGAACGACGCCGGCTGCGGAATCGGCGTAAGATGGTGCCGCTGACGAAATCCCCCTGAGGTACAAACTCCAGTGAATCTTCGCCTGGTCCGCTCATCGGCCTTTGCTCTCTCTCTTGCCACTGCCTCCGCCCTCTCCGCATCTGCTGCGCCTCCTGCGCCGGAGCACTGGGTCGGCACCTGGGCCTCCGCGCCCTATGAAGCGCGCAACGGGCGCCCGGAGCGGAGAGTGCCTCCTCCCGTTACTCCCGCAGCGGGCGAGTCTGCGACGGCAGCGACTGCGGCGCCTCCGGCTCCTCCCACGCCACCGCCAGCGGCGATGCGCCGGTTCACTCCGCCGCCCATCTACGGCTCCAGCGACATGACGCTGCGCGAGATTGTGCATGTCTCCATCGGTGGCTCGCAGATACGAGTTGTGTTTACCAACGAATTCGGAACCGAGCCGCTGACCATCAATGCGGCACACGCGGCCATCAGCCAGGGCGGCAGCACCATCAACACGGTGGGCGCATCCTCCACGGGGCTTACCTTCGGCGGCCGCGAGAGCGTGACGATTCCGCCCGGGGCGCTTGTGGTCAGCGATCCCGCAAATATCACCCTGCCCGCGCAGGCGGACCTGGCGATCAGCTTCTTTCTGCCGCAGCAGGAGATCTCGCAGCTCTCGCAGCATGCCTCGGCGGACCAGATCAGCTACGTCGCCGAGGGCAACGTTGCCGGCGCGAAGTCCTTCGATACCTCCACGGAGATTCGCTCGTGGCCGTTCGTGAAGGCCGTGGATGTGAAGGCCCCCGCAAAATCCGCTGCCGTCGTGGCGTTTGGCGACAGCATTACCGACGGCGCATTTGCCGCGGCAAATGAGAACGCCCGCTGGCCGGATGAACTGGCCCGGCGGCTGCTCGCCGACAAGCGCACCGCGGACATCGGGGTGCTGAATGAGGGCATAGGCGGCAACCGCATCCTGCATGACGGCACCGGGCCCAGCGCGCTTGCGCGCTTCGACCGCGACGTGATCGCGCAGGCCGGGGTGAAGTACGTCATTATTCTGGAGGCCATCAACGACATCGGCCATGCGTATGACGCGGTGCGCCCGTACGACATGGTCAGCGCGGACGACCTGATCACCGGATATATCCAGATGGTGGACCGGGCCCACATGCACGGCATCAAGGTCTACATGGCGACGCTGACGCCGTATGTCGGCGCGAAATATGAGTCGCCCGCGGGCGAGGAGGTGCGGCAGGCGCTGAACAAGTGGATCCGCACGACCGACAAGATCGACGGCTACATCGACTTCGACAAGGCCACGCGCGATCCTGCGCACCCGGATACCTACCTGCCGGCATACGACCACGGCGATCACCTGCATCCCAGCGACCCGGGATACAAGGCGATGGGCGATGCGATCGACCTGGGACTGTTCACGAAATAAGTTCTCAGTGGTCAGTTCACAGTTCTCAGTTGCGGCAGCAGAGCAGGAGTGTCCGCATGAAGCAGTCGTTCCGCGAATTGAAAGTCTGGAAGAAGTCGGTCCAGCTGACGGTCCTCGTCTATCGGTTCACCGGCGCATTTCCGAAAGAGGAGGTCTACGGACTCACTTCGCAGATGAGGCGCGCAGCCGTTTCGGTTGCTAGCAACATAGCCGAGGGATCAGCGCGGGGTACCAAGCGAGAGTTTCGGCAATTTGTAAAGCTTGCTCGCGGCAGCAACTGCGAACTGCAGACCCAGCTCGTGATCTCCCGGGAGTTAGAACTAGGCGATCGTACACAATGCGACGAACTCGAGGATCTGTCTGAGGAGATCGGCAGGATGTTGAGCGCGCTTAGTCGGTACCTTACCCGCGAAATTAAATCGAGGGAACTGACAACTGAGAACTGACAACTTCGAACTACTTCTTCCTCTCCCAGGGTTGCAGGATCTTTACGCTGGCCATGCCTGCGGCTGTGGCGGACTGGATGCCCATCTCCGTGTCTTCGAAGACGAGGCATGAAGAGGGTTCGACGCCGAGGCGTGCGGCTGCGGTGAGGAAGGGTTCGGGGTCGGGCTTGGAGCGCGCGTAGTCGCCGGCGCAGACCAGCGTCTCAAAACGATCGAGCAGGCCGAGCGCGATGAGGGAGCGCGTAACGGAGTCGCGCGTGGAGCCGGAGACGACGGCCATGGGGAGGCGGGCCGCACCGAGCGCGTGGTTGCGGTCGATCTCGGCGAGAACCTCGGGCACGGCGCGCAGCTCGTGCAGCATCTCGTAGTAGAGGGCCTCTTTGCGGTGTTCCACGTCTTCGACGGGCATGACTATACCCTGCTGGCGGCCGAGTATGGCGATGATCTCCGCCGCGGGCATGCCTCCCCAGGCGTAGAAGGTGTCCTCAGGGAAGACGGCGCCATGCTCACCCAGCGCGCGATTCCACGCCACGTAGTGCAGCGGCATGGAGTCGGCGATGGTGCCGTCGCAGTCGAAGAGCAGGGCTTTGAACTCACCCTGCGGAATTTCGAGCAGGACCGTATCTGACGATTGAGAAGCAGCCACCGGCTTACTTCAGCTCGATGCCGGCGAAGAAGTAGCCGATCTCAAAGGCCGCGGTGTCTTCGGCGTCGGAGCCGTGGATGGCGTTCTCGCCGATGGAGGCGGCAAACTTCTTGCGGATGGTGCCTTCCTCAGCCTTCGAGGGGTCGGTTGCGCCCATCAGCTTGCGCAGGTCGGCAATGGCGTTGTCCTTCTCGAGGACCATGGGGAAGATGGGGCCGGAGCTCATGAATTCGGTCAGCTCGCCGAAGAATGGACGTGCGGCGTGCACGTGGTAGAAGCCTTCGGCCTGCGCCTTTGAGATGGACATGCGCTTGATGGCGACGATCTTGAAGCCGGCCTTCTCGATCTCGGCGAGAATGGCGGCGGCGTGCCCTTTGCGGACCGCGTCCGGCTTGATGATGCTGAATGTGCGCTGTGACAAAACTTTCTCCTGTGGCGCGAAGCGCGCGCTGGTTCCAGTGTACTAGCTCGCGTCGAATCGCAGTCCGGGCACGTCCAATCATGCATGCGCTGGACACGGTGGATCTGGTTTATCGGCTGCGCGGCGTGGGTGGTGGACGCCGCGGTCAGTGTGCATCTGCACGCCGTGGCGCACGCGAAACTTGCGCTGATGGTCGCCGGCGTGTTCCTCGTGGCGGGATTGTTTTACAGTGCGCAGCGGCGTTGATCCGGCAAACAAAAGCGTGACGCAGAGATGCGCCACGCTTCCCGTTGAATGGAGATCTGCTTACGCCTTGCCCAGCACCTTGGCCATGGTCTCGCCCATCTCTGCAGGCGACTTGACGACGTGAATGCCGGCAGCGGACATCGCTGCCATCTTGCTGGCGGCTGTGCCCTCGCCGCCGGAGATGATCGCTCCGGCGTGGCCCATGCGGCGGCCCGGAGGCGCGGTCTGCCCGGCGATGAAGCCCACGACCGGCTTCTTTACATTGGCCTTGATGTACTCGGCTGCAGCCTCTTCGGCGGAGCCGCCGATCTCGCCGATCATGATGATCGCCTCGGTCTGCGGGTCTTCGTTCAGCAGCTTCAGCGCATCGATGTGCGTGGTGCCGATGATGGGATCGCCGCCGATGCCGATCGCGGTCGACTGGCCGATGCCGCGCGTGGTGAGCTGGTACACGGCCTCATAGGTCAGCGTGCCGGACTTCGACACGATGCCGACCGAGCCCTCCTTGTGAATGCGGCCGGGCATGATGCCGATCTTCGCCTTGCCGGGCGAGATGACGCCGGGGCAGTTCGGCCCGATCAGGCGCGACTTGGAGCGCTTTACGATCTCCCAGGCCTTCACCATGTCCAGCGTGGGGATGCCCTCGGTGATGCAGACGATCAGCGGCAGACCGGCTGCGGCGGCTTCGAGGATTCCGTCGGCGGCGAACGGGGGCGGCACGAAGATCATGGTCGCGTTCGCGCCGGTCTCTTTGACGGCCTCTTCCACAGTGTTGAAGACAGGCCAGCCCTCGTGCGTGGTGCCGCCCTTGCCGGGCGTTACTCCACCGACGACTTTGGTGCCGTATTCGGCACAGCCTTTGGCGTGGAAGGTACCTTCGCGGCCGGTGATGCCCTGCACGATGAGGCGCGTGTTGTTATCGACTAGAACTGCCATTGTTCTCTCCTCGGCAGAGGGATCAGGGAACAGGGAACAGGGAACAGAATGCCCGCAGTCATGACAGCTTATCCATAATCGCGACGAGCATCTTTCCGACCTCGTTTGATAAGCCTTCCGCCCGATTCAGCATTTCCGCATCTCCGATGCCCAACTCTCGAACAATCACCAACTGCGTTTGTGCTTCCATGTTCGATCCGCGCGCCATGCCGAGAAAATGCTTGTACTCTCCCGTGGTCGCTCGACCATAACCCTCTGCAATGTTGCTCGCTACTGACACGCCAGCACGCCGCAGCTGGCTTGTGAGTCCGTAAAGCTCCTCCCTCGGAAAGCTGGAGGTCAATTTGTAAATCGCGACCGACATCTGAATCGCGCGTTGCCAGACAATGAGGTCACGATAGGAATCACCCACTCGACTGTTCCCTGTTCCCTAATCCCTGTTTCCCTACTTTGCTGCTGCTACTGCCAAATCTGCCGCTTCCTTCATGGTGGCGCCGACTTCAAACTTCAGGCCGGACTCCTTCAGGATCTTGCGGCCCTCTTCCACGTTGGTGCCCTCGAGGCGAAGGATGATGGGGATCTGCACGTTCAGCTTCTTTGCCGCCGCGACTACTGCCGTCGCCAGCACATCCACGCGCAGGATGCCGCCGAAGATGTTGATGAAGATCGCCTTCACGTTGGGATCACTCAGCAGGATGCCGAAGGCGTTCTCGATCTGCTCCTGATTGGCGCCGCCACCCACATCCAGGAAGTTCGCGGCCTTGCCGCCGGCGTACTGGATGATGTCCATCGTGGCCATGGCCAGGCCCGCGCCGTTCACCATGCAGGCGATGGAGCCGTCCAGCTTGATGTAGTTGAGCGCGAACTTCGACGCCTCTACCTCGAGCGGGTCTTCTTCGCTCAGGTCGCGCAGCTCCTTCAGGTCCTTGTGGCGGAACATCGCGTTGTCGTCGAAGTTGATCTTGCAGTCCAGCGCAAGGAGGTCGCCGTCCTTGGTGGTGATGAAGGGATTAATCTCCATCAGCGAGCAGTCGTTCTCGATGAAGGCCTTGTAGAGGCCGGTCATGAAGGAGACAGCAGGTCCGACCTGCTTCGCCTCGAGGCCGAGCTTGAAGGCGAGCTGGCGCGCCTGCCAGGGCTGCAGGCCAAGCGCGGGCTCGATGGTCTCCTTGTAGATCTTCTCCGGGGTGTCGTGCGCGACCTGCTCGATCTCCATGCCGCCGGCCTGCGAGGCCATGAAGACGACCTTGCCGGAGGCGCGATCGAGGACCAGGCCCAGGTAGAGCTCGCGGTCGATGGCCGAGCCGGCCTCGATGAGCAGTCGCTGGACCTTTTGTCCGCTTGGACCTGTTTGGTGGGTCACAAGCTGCATGCCGAGGATGGCCTTCGATGCCGCATCGGCGTCCTCGATGGACTTGGTCACCTTGACGCCGCCGCCCTTGCCGCGGCCGCCGGCGTGGATCTGCGCCTTCACTACAACGGCCTTGTTGCCTTTGCCGAAGAGCGCTTTGGCGGCAGTGTCGGCCTCCTCGAGTGTGGTGGCCATCTCGCCGTCGGGTACGGGCACGCCGTACTTCCGCAGGATTTCTTTCGCCTGGTACTCATGAATCTTCATGGTGATTGTCTCGGCGCGCGCGAAAATGAGCGCTCTGCGCGCACCATCGATGCTAGCGCATGGGCGGAGAGGCGGCAACGCGCGCGGCGATTATCGGCCCATGTCGTCCGAAATCGAACAAGTGCTCAGACGGCAGTGCGGCCAGCCGCGCACAGCGCGACGACGGTCGATCGCCACATCGTTTCCATGACGCCGGCGGGCCTGGCGGCAGCTTCTCCGCATTTGGCCTGGAGATCTTTGCGCAGGCGCAGCGCGTGGCCCAGGTGCTTTACGTCGCGATGCCATGCGGGCAACAGCAGCGACATCGCAATCGTCTCGGCATTGCTTGCGATGCCCATCAGCAGCGCGATGCGCAGGAGCCAGAAGGCATGTCCGGCGGCGAGGCCGGTAACGATGGCAGCCGCCAGCACGAGGCCCCAGGCCTTGGCGAGATACGAGTGGTAGCTGGCCGGGCGGCCGAACTTGGCGATGTTGAGGGCGTAGTTGGCCGCTTCAGCCGCCAGCAGAACGTAGAGGAGGGCGAGATTGCCGCGCAGCAGGTGGGGCTGGAAGAGGAAGAGCGCCGCGCCGGTCGAGAAGTAGAAGACGGTGTCGCAGATGGAGTCGAATAGGCGGACGGCGGCGGTGTCCACGTGCCAGCGCCGGGCGAGGATGCCGTCGAAGATGTCCGAGAGCAGCGCCGCGACAACCATGGCGGCCAGCGTCAGCCCGCTCCAGCCGCAACGGTCGCCAAGGATGACCATAGGCCCCAACAGCGCGCGGCCTGCTGCCATCGTCCATGGAATCATCTGCCTGATCTTGTTCATCGCCTGCCTCCCTTGACTGCTATGGGAGGAGCGTAGTGCGGGCGGTGGCAGAAGAAACGGCGGTTCAGGACAGTTTGTGAAGTGTCACAGCAGGGAGAAACTGTCCTCGTGGGCTAAAGCCCCTGGTGTTTGAGCGTCCTTTACGGCGCGGCTGAAGCCGCGCCCTCAAGTAAGGCGTTTCGATCTCGTCGGCTTCTTCGGCATCTGCACGGGTTCGCGTGTGAACTGGCAGAGCTCGGCTGCGGCGGAGTCGGCCAGCAGTGGGAAGACGATGTGGAACGGCTTCTGCGGCAGCGTGGGCAGGGATGCAGTGTAGCTGTCGTAGAGGATCACGGTGGCCTGTTCGAGGCCGCGCGGCCAGCCTCTCTTACGTGCGTCGCGGAAGAGCAGCGTGTCCGTGGAGAGGCCGGCGGCGATGAGCATGGTCTGTGCGCGGTCCAGGAACTCCGGCCAGTGCGAGACGATGCCGACCAGATGGCCTTTGGGTGCAGGGAGCCACGGGCTGAGCCAGGTGTTGGGCGAGCGGATAGGCAGCGTCACCACCTCCACGCCCTTGGGAAGAGCGGCGCGCACCGTCTTCTGCTGGCTGGGCCGGCAGAGCACGATGGCGGCGGTCAGCGATTCGTCGTCGCAGCAGGCCTGTGGCGTGGATTCGGCGATGCGCCACGAGGTGCAGGCGGCGAGTTCGGTGATGAGGATGCGGCGCAGCTCCGCATCCGGATCGACCAGCAGGAAGTGGTCGGGCGGCGGAGCGTCCAGCCACTCGCGGACGCGGGCGCGCACGGCCTCGGCGGGCAGGCCAAGTTCGCGGGCGGCGCGGAAGAAGCCGGCGATGTGGTGGTCGATCTGCTGCTCCGCGGTGTGTGGCGGCTCGGCGCCTCCGCGAATAGTGATGCCGCTGCCGCGGCGGCGTTCGGTCCAGCCTTCCTTCTCCAGCTGGCGGTATCCGGCGCTGACGGTGTTGGGATGCAGCGCGAAGCGGCGCGCGAGTTCGCGCGTGCTGGGCAGCCGGTCGCCGGGCTTCAGGTCGCCCGAGTGGATGGCCAGCACGATCTGCGTGACCAGCTGGCGGTAGATGGGTACCTCGCTGGAGTGGGCGAACCAGAGGCGCATAAGAGAGTTGTCAGTTCACAGTTCACAGTTGTCTGTGGCTGCGTGGCAAGGATATATCGTCCGAGGCTCGGATAGATCGGCGTTTATGGCAAGCTTTGCTAGGCTTGAGAGTGATTTTCAGCAACTGACAACTAACAACTTCAACACTGTGAACTGACATATGCCAGGCCAACCGTATCTGAAACGGATTATTGAAGACCGTGCCGTGCTGGCGCGCGGGGAGTCGTCCGAGCTGATGCAGATGGTGCTGGGAGGGCGCTTTGCCGACGTGGAACTGGCGGCGCTGCTGGGCGCGATCACCGCGCGGGGCGAGCATGCAACGGAGCTTGCCGGCTTTGTCGATGCGATGCGCGGGGCGGCGACTCCTGTCCCGCTTGAGGATGCAGAACGCGCGGCGCTGGTGGATACCTGCGGCACGGGCGGTGACTCGAGCGGGACGTTCAACATCTCCACGGCGGCGGCGCTGGTGGCGGCCGCGGCGGAGTCAGCCGGTGAGCCACGGACGATGGTGGCCAAGCACGGCAATCGTGCGGTGACCTCGGCGTGCGGCTCGGCCGATGTGCTGGAGGCGCTGGGGGTTCCGGTGGCGCTGCCTCCGGACGAGGCCGCGTGGGCGCTGCGCGAGCACCGGTTCGCGTTTCTGCATGCGCCGTCGCTGCAGCCGGCGATGAAGGCGGTGATGCCGGTGCGGCGCGCGCTGGGCGTGCGCACCGTGTTCAACGTGCTGGGGCCGCTGACGAATCCGGCGGGTGCGCGGGCGCAGGTGATGGGCGTCTACTCCGCGCACCTGGTGCCGATTGTGGCGGAGGCGATGCGGCTGCTGGGCGTGCGGCATGCGTTTGTGGTGCATGGGGCGGTGGCGCCGAAGTCGGTAAAGGGCATGGACGAGATCTCCATCTCGGGGCCGAGCCAGCTGGCGGAGGTGAAGGGCGGCGTGATTACGCTGACCGAGATCCGGCCGGAGGATGTGGGGCTGAAGACGGCGCCGATCTCCTTCCTGCGCGGCGGCGACGCACAGGGGAATGCAGCGATCCTGCGGGCGGTCTTCTCCGGCGAGCAGGGGCCACGGCGCGATGTGGTGCTGCTGAACGCGGCGGCGGTGCTGGTGACGGCGGGTGCGGTCGAATCCGCGCCGGGCAGGTTGGACGAGGCGCTGCGCGAAGGGGTGAAGCTGGCGGCTGAGGCGATCGACTCGGGCGCGGTATCGGCGCTGCTGGCGGACCTGATCGCTTCGGCGAGTTAGCGTTCTCAGTTCTCAGTTCTCAGTTCTCAGTTCTCAGTTCTCAGTTCGCGGTTCTCAGTTCGCGGTGGCGAGTGAGCTCTGCAGGCATGGAACCAGCGGTGCCGATAACGCGTACACTTCTTCGCAAGGAGAATTATGTCTGCCTATCCGAACCAACCGCAAGGCTTTCTCGATCCTGCGATGGTGACCACCGCGCTGGAGCTGCCGGGCTACCGCATCGTACGCAACTGCGGCGTGGTGCGCGGGATCATCGTGCGGTCGCGCAACGTGTTTGCCAGCTTCGGCGCGGGGCTGCAGACGATGCTGGGCGGCAACATCACGATCTACAGCGACCTGTGCGAGAAGACGCGGCAGGACGCCTTCGCGATGATGATGCAGCACGCGGCGCAGCATGGCGCGAATGCGGTGATCGCTGCTCGCTACGACGCCAACGAGCTGATGCAGGGCGTGACGGAGGTGCTGGCGTACGGCACGGCGGTGGTGGTGGAGAAGGTGTAGTCCCCCAGGGTGACTTATCCTGGGGGCAACCCAAGGGTTTTGTTGGCTTTGGGCTGCCAGGCGAGCTGCAAATTCGCCGATGCAAAAGAGATCGGTCTAAATTCCTCCAGATGGGAGGCTTAGCCGGAAAGCAGGTTCGCAAAAACAAAAGGCGCTGCCGAATGGCCGCGCCTTTTTGTGTACTGCTTCCAGTATAGCGGATGAGACAAAACTCCCATGCCAACTCTTTTTCGACTGCAAGCTTCCTGGATGGAGCGGGTTAGGGAAGATTGGAAGGAGTGAAGGGCTTGACAGCCGGCGGCGAACTGAGAGGGCTTTCGCGCGGATGACGCAAATCCGCGGTTGAGTTCTTTGAGTGACGAGCCAGAATTTAACCCACCCTTCGCGCTGCGAAGGATGGGTCACCCGTGTCTCACCGGGTGGATGCGTTACGGGGTCCAGAATGACGAGCCAGAATTTAACCCACCCTTCGCGCTGCGAAGGATGGGCCACCCGAGGTGTTACTACTTTCACCCTGGCCTCCGGTGGTCGCGAGGGGACGCGGCAAGGAAAGAAAGGCCGGGATTGCGGTAGCATACTAAGTGTGAGCCGTATGCGTCTGACCAATATGAACACCCTCCGCCGTCTGGGAGCGCTGGCGCTCCTGTTGCCTCTTGTTTCGCTTCCCGCGGTTGCGCAGAAGGCTGCGCCTCCAGGGACGGGCGACCCGTTCAAGGACACTGCTTACTTCCATCCTCCGGCGGGGGAGAAGATCGCAATCATCGAGTTCCAGGACCTGGAGTGCCCGGCTTGCGCGCATGCGTTTCCCATCGTGCATGCGGCGGTGGCGCATTACGGGATCCCGCTGTATGAGAAGGACTTTCCGCTGCGGCAACATATCTGGAGCTTCGACGCGGCGATCTGGGCGCGATATCTGCAGGACAAGGTTTCGCTGAAGGTGGCCGACGAGTATCGGGGCGCCATCTTTGCGGCGCAGCAGGGTATCGCTAGCAAGGACGACATGCTGGCGTTCACGCGGCGGTTCTTCTCGTCGCACGGGATTCAGGCGCCGTTTGTGATCGATCCGACAGGCGCTCTGACCAAGGAAGTAGTGGCGGAGCGGACGCTGGGCGAGAAGATCGGGCTGCAGCATACGCCGACGATCATTGTGTGTACGGCGCATGAGTGGGTACAGGTGACGGACACCAACGATCTCTACCAGACGATTGACCAGTTGCTGGCGACGGTGGGCGGATCGTCCAAGCCGACGGTAAAGCACACGAGCGCAAAGAAGCACTAGAAACGGGCGAGAGGCGCGGAGGACAGGGCGAGTGAAGCGGCTTGGCATCCTGCTCTCCGGACGCGGCTCGAACTTTGTGGCGATTGCAGAGGCGATCCGGACGCACCGGCTGCTGGGCGCTGAGATTGCCGTGGTGCTGTCGAATGTGGGCGAGGCTCCGGGGCTGAAGACCGCCGCGGAGATGGGGCTGACGGCGATCGCAGTGCCTTCTGCGGGGCGCAAACGGACCGAACACGATGCGGAGATGATGGCGCGGCTGCACCAGCATCGGGTGGACCTGGTGTGCCTGGCGGGCTACATGCGCGTGCTGGGGCCGGAGTTTGTACGCGCGTTTCCGAACCGGATCCTGAATGTGCATCCGTCGCTGCTGCCGTCGTTTCCGGGGCTGGAGGCACAGAGGCAGGCGCTGGAGTATGGCGCGAAGGTGGCCGGGTGCACGGTGCACTTTGTGGACGAGGCGGTGGACCACGGCGCGATCATCGTGCAACGGACGGTGGCGGTGCAGGACGGCGATACGGCGCAGAACCTGGCGGCACGCATCCTGGAGCAGGAGCACCTTGCATATCCGGATGCGATTGCACGGGTGCTGAGCGAGGAGTACGAGCTTGTGGGACGGCGTTACGTGCGCACGAAGACAGGTGGAGCACGCGGAACGCACGGCGGAGACTGACGCAGCGGCGCAGGCAAGCGCGGCTAGTGTGTCGTCGATGGATGTACAGGCGCCGGATGGAAGATCTGGTTGATGGATCCGATGAGGCCAAACGCCTCCAGCAGCCAGATGACTACCGCGATGATGACGATGATGCGGATGATCTGCTTGATGGCGCTGTCCATGGGGATGAGATCCACGAGATAGAGCAGCAGCCCGATGACAACGAGGGTGATGATGATGCCGACGAGTCCGGACGTGAACATGCAGTCGTTCTCCTGCATGGCTTGGATGCAGGGATGGCCGGCGGTGGCGGGGAAATTGTGCGGGGATCAGATTTCGAGGATGACGGGCATGATGAGGGGGCGGCGCGAGGTGGACTTCTGGATGTAGCGCTTGAGGTCGGTGCGGATCTTTTCCTTGATGACACCGTAGTCGCGCTTCTCCTCATCGGAGGATGCTTCGAGGGTGCGGACGACGACGGCGCGTGATTCGGAGATCATCTCGGGGTCGTCGACGGCGAAGCCGCGCATGACGATCTCGGGCGCGTTCTCGACGTTGCCGGTGCGCTTGTTGATGGTGATGATGGGCAGGACGATGCCGCCTTCGGAGAGGTGCTGGCGGTCGCGGACGACGATGTCTTCGACGACGTCAATGGTGCCGCCGGAGTCGATGCAGACGCGGCCGACGGTTACCTTGCCGTTCTTCTCGGCGGAGTTGGGGGTGAGTTCGAGGACGTCGCCGTCTTCAAGCAGCATGACCTTCTCGACGAGGTCCATGCCGGCGGCGAGCTCGGCGTGTCGCTTGAGGTGGCGGTAGTCGCCGTGGATGGGCACGAAGAACTTGGGACGCAGAAGGTTGATCATGAGGCGCAGCTCTTCCTGCGAGCCGTGGCCTGAGACATGGATGAGGCCCTGGGTGCCGTCGTCGTGGATGACGCGGGCGTCGCGGCGCTCGAGGTGGTCGATCATGCGATAGATGGCCTTCTCGTTGCCGGGAATGACGCGTGAGCTGAGGAGGACGGTGTCGCCGGCGTCGATGCGGGCATGCTTGTGATTGTTGACGGCGGCGCGCGAGAGGGCGGACATGGGCTCGCCCTGGGTGCCGGAGATGAGCACCATGACCTTGTTTGCAGGCATCTCGCGGACCTGGCCGGGGTTGATGATGAGGCCGGCGGGAAGCTCGAGGTAGCCGAGGTCCTGGGCGATCTCGGTGGAGTTGTCCAGCGAGCGGCCGACGACGGCGACCTTGCGGCCGTGGTCGTGGGCGAGCTCCATGGCGATGCGGATGCGATGGATGGAGGAGGAGAAGCAGCTGAAGAAGAGCTTCTTTTTGGACTGCGCGAAGATCTCGTCGAGGCGCGGGCGCACGGCGCGCTCGGAGGGCGTGTAGCCGCGGCGGTCGACGTTGGTGGAGTCCTGGAGGAGGCAGAGGACGCCCTGCTTGCCGAGCTCGGCGAAGGCGTGGAGGTCGAAGGGGCGGCCGTCGGGTGAGGAGAGATCGATCTTGAAGTCGCCGGTGTGGACGATGAGGCCGGCGGGCGTGTAGATGGCGAGGGCGACGCAGTCGACGAGAGAGTGGGTGACGCGGATGGGCAGGATGGTGAACGGGCCGATGGTGACGCGGGCGCCGGGAGTGATCTCAATGAGGTCGGCGTCGTCGAGGAGGCGGTGCTCGTCGAGCTTGCCCTCGGCCAGGGCCAGGGTGAACTCGGTGCCGTAGACGGGGACGTTGAGCTCGGAGAGGATCCAGGGGAGGCCGCCGATGTGGTCCTCATGGCCGTGGGTGAGGACGATGGCGCGGACCTTGTCGCGGTTCTCGGTGAGGTAGCTGATGTCGGGGACGACGATGTCGACGCCGAGGAGCTCTTCTTCGGGGAACATGAGGCCGGCGTCGATGACGATGATGTCGTCCTGCCAGCGGAGCGCGGTGCAGTTCATCCCGAACTCGCCAAGACCGCCGAGCGGGATCATTCGTAATTTTTCCTGTGCCATTCAGGGTCGATTCTACACCGCAGGATTTTATGGGCCGGAGAGGCAGGAGACGCTGACGGGAGCCGTCTTTGTTCATCCGAAACGGCGCGAGAGCGATGCAATGGGGGCGCGGCAGACTGGGGGCCGGTGAGGTGCGCGTTTTTCGCACGGATTCTTGAAAAGCAGGACCTGAACCCAGCCGACACAGCCTATATGCATTGAAAAATAAGCTGGTTATAATTTTTTTGAAATTATGTTTGACAATCGTATGCGAATGAATTTAAGGTGGTGATGAGCACTTTACGCTCCAAGGAGATTCTCGATGCGCCGAATGATCCTGACCACTCTTGTTCTGCTCCCGGTGACGGGCATGGCTTATGCCGCCACCTCGGCTGAACCTCAGCCGTCTTCATCCTCGGTAAGAGTCGCCGCCGAGCTGAAGGCCCCAGCCGCGGCCTCTCTGATGGCCGTAAGTGCGAACAGCCATGCGGCTGTGCGCGAGATGGTGCACACGCAGGTAGATGACAGCTTCCTGAGCGCGGCACTGCACAACGCCGGATCGCTGGAGTATGCGATGTACGGCAGCATTCCGACGGAGACCAGCGCCCCGGCAGTGACCCGGGCGGTAGAGGTTGGCCTGACTCCGGAGGAGCTGGCGGCACAGCCTGCCGTGACCAACGTGGTGGTCCATGCGACGGTGGACTCCTATGGGTATCCGCGCAATCTGACGGTGACGAAGTCGGCAGGGAGCCTGGTCGACCAGCGCGTGCTGGCTGCGGTGGGACAGTACCGCTTTAAGCCGGCGACCCTGGACAACCGGCCGGTCGATGCTGCCGTGACGATCTCGGTGAAGATCGCCAAGCCCTAACGATAAATTGAACAAGGTTCCGCGGGCCGGCCAGCACAACGGCAGGCAGGTCCGCGAGGTACAAAGACTGCGCTCCCCCTCCGCAACTGGAACAGGGGGAGCGCAGTTCGATCTTTAACGACCTGGGAGAGGTGGCAGCGACCCTGTGCTATCGCAGGACGCTGCCGTGGTGAGAGTGGTGCCGCATCCAGCGATACAGCCGCCGGATGTGGCCTGCGCCGAAGACGCTTCCGATTACGATGACCGCCATCAGCGCACTGAGGAGCGCATCCCTGAACATACGGACCTCCTTCAACCCTCTCAGTGCCGAGTGTAGGCGCCTGAGGGAGAGGGGTATGTGACGGAAATCACGTGCGAGGCAGAAGCGGAGAATTGGCTTAAATACAAAGCCCACGTCTCGCGAAGAGACGTGGGTTGGAGAAGCTGCGCCGGGTCGTTCTCAGGCGGGGACAGAGGTGACTTCGGCGGCCTCGATGGAGACGAAGCGGCCGTGCTGGCCACGGTTCTGAAAGCGGACGATACCGGAGACCTTGGCGAAGAGGGTGTCGTCTTTGCCGCGGCCGACGTTGGCGCCGGGCTTGAGCTTCGTGCCGCGCTGGCGAACGATGATGGAGCCGCCGGGGACGACCTGTCCGCCGAATGCCTTGACGCCCAGCCGCTGCGCGTTGGAGTCGCGGCCGTTTTTGGAAGAACCCAGACCTTTTTTATGTGCCATTGCTGTGACCTCAGGGGCTAAAGCCCCGCGAATTTCCTTGTTTCCTGCGACATCCTTCGCTGCACTCAGGACAGGCTCTAAAGCCGTGCCTTTAAGTAAGCAAAACTTATTCGGCCTTGAAGGACTGGCCGTTGACGGTGATCTCGTTGATGCGGACCTGGACGAAGTTCTGGCGGTGTCCGAAGCGCTTCTTGTACTGCTTCTTGCGCTTGAGCTTGAAGACGAGGACCTTGTCGCCCTTGCCTTCGCCGACGACGGTGCCGGTGACCTTGGCTCCGGAGAGGGATGACTCAAACTTGCCTGCCTCCGGGGAGACGGCGAGGACATCAGAGAACTCGACGGCGCCGTCGGTGTGGGCGGTGCGCTCGATCTTCAGGACCTCACCGGGAGAGACCAGATACTGCTTACCGCCGGTGCGAATGACTGCATACATGGTGGAACCCTCAAACTGGCGCAGGGACGGCAAAGCGTAGTCCGCGCTGAGATTGGAACTTGTTGTGCCGGGGCGCGGCTGCGGGACCTGCCCTTCCATCCTGAACCTTCCGGATGAGGCACCCGCATTGCTGAAACAGGTGCCGGGCGCAGTCCGGCAAAAGCCGCTGCATCGCCAAACTTAAAAAGTGTAGCAGGGATGGGGTGACGGGGCAATAACGAAGGTTCCCGACCCGATGGGAGAGGCCGGCGCCGAGCCGCGACCCTATGGAAAGCGAAGATTTCATCCGGCCTTTAACGGGCGGCAATAGAGGACAGATAGTTCCTTGAGTCGGGTGTTCGTTGTCCCCTGCCTCGCCCTCCCAGCGGTGCAGCGGTTTGTCCTCATTTGTCAGAAAACTAAAGGAGATTCTGTATGCGACTTGCAGTTGCGCAGGCATGCGTCCTGCTGGCTCCGGCGCTCGCGCTTGGGTTGGCCAGCCCTTCGGCCCACGCCCAGCACGGCCACGATGACCTTACGACCCAGACACCGATCAAGCATGTGGTGGTGATCTTCCAGGAGAACGTCTCGTTCGATCACTACTTCGGCACGTATCCGGATGCGATGAAGAACAAGGACGGCTCGGTGTACTTCCAGGCGGCCAAAGGCACGCCGACGGTGAACAACCTGGTGAGCTCGGGGCTGCTGACGAACAATCCGAATGGAGTGAATCCGTTCCGGATCGACCGCAGCGTTCCGAATACTTGCGATGAGGACCATAACTACAACGACGAGCAGTATGCCTTCCACGGCGGGTTGATGGACCGGTTTGCCAAGACGACGTGCAACGATCCGAACCTGGGACCGCACAGCAACATGGGCTACTACGACGGCAATACAGTGACGGCGCTGTGGAACTATGCGCAGAACTTCGCGATGAGCGACAACTCCTACGGCACGACCTTCGGGCCTTCGACGCCGGGGCTGCTGAACCTCGTTGCAGGCAACACGTATGAGGGCATGGTGATGAACGGGCTCTCGCCGAACGGGTATATTGCGGGCGGATTGACGGCCGGCACGGTGATCGGCGATGCCGATCCGGCGGACGACAAGTGCTCCAGTCCATCGCGTACGCAGATCCGCATGACGGGGCAGAACATCGGCGACCTGCTGAACGAGAAGAACATCACGTGGGGCTCGTTCATGGGCGGCTTCGACGACTGCGCGCACAACTCGACGGGCATTACGGGGCTGACGACGGCGGACTATATTCCACACCACGCGTTCTTCCAGTACTGGGCATCGACGGCGAACCCGAACCATGTGAAGCCGACTTCGGTGGCGATGATCGGGCACCAGGGCGATGCGGCCAACCACGAGTATGACGTGACGGACTTCTTCGCTGCGCTGGCCGCGGGCAATCTGCCGGCGGTGAGCTTCATCAAGGCTCCGGCGATCGAGGATGCGCATGCGGGCTATTCAGACCCGATCGATGAGCAGTACTTCCTGGTGAAGACGATCAATGCGCTGGAGGAGTCCGGCGATTGGAAGGACACGGCGGTAGTCATCTCGTGGGACGACTCGGATGGCTGGTATGACCATGCGATGGGGCCGATTGTGAACCAGTCGCATATTGCAGAGGACCAGCTGTTGGGGCCGGGCGACTGCGGGACACCGAGCGCGACCCAGGTAGCCGGGCTGACACAGCAGGGACGGTGTGGCTATGGTCCGCGGCTGCCGCTGCTGGTGATCTCACCGTATGCGAAGGAGAACTTTGTGGACCACACGGTGACGGACCAGTCTTCGATCATCCGGTTTATTGAGGACAACTGGAGCCTGGGACGGATCGGAAACGGATCGACGGACACGATTGCGGGCACGCTGGACGGGATGTTCGACTTCAGCGGGCATGATGCGGGCGGCCATGTGCTGTTCCTGAACCCGAATACGGGTGAGCCGGAGAACCGCGGCCGCGCGAAAGACCGCTAGGGATTTTCGCTGCTTTCTTTTCGGCCTCTGCGCGGGTGGAAGTTCCAGGCCCGGGCAGAGGCCTCTTTCTTTTGGGGACCGGATGTGGGGCTGCGGTAGGCTGGTTAGGCATGAAGCCGATCAAGCTTTTCCGAGTGGCAGGGATTCAGGTTTATCTGAGCTGGTGGTGGTTCCTGCTGGCGGTGTATGAGATTCAGAGCCGGCGCGGGTCGTACAGCTCGATCGGCTGGAACGTGGCGGAGCTGCTTGCGCTTTTCGGGATTGTGCTGACGCATGAGTTCGGGCATGCGCTGGCAACGCGGCAGGTGGGCGGCCATGCGGACAGGATCATGCTGTGGCCGCTGGGCGGCGTGGCGTATGTGGATCCGCCGCAGCGGCCGGGGGCGACGCTGTGGGCCATTGCGGCGGGGCCGCTGGTGAACGTGGCGCTATGGCCACTGCTCTACATGGCGACTGTAGCAACAATGCCAGCA
>DASZPF010000034.1:0-66451 GCA_035550395.1 Acidobacteriaceae bacterium | reverse complement strand
GAACTGGCTGCGGCGGGGGCATCGCGATTAACGGTAAGGTGCACATTGGGCCGAACGGCGTGGCGGGCGAATGGGGGCACAATCCGCTGCCGTGGGCGCGGGTGGAGGAAGAACTGCCTGGGCCGCTGTGCTACTGCGGGCGGCATGGCTGCATAGAGACGTGGATCTCAGGGACCGGGCTTGCGCTGGACCATGCGACGCTGCATCCGCCGGACGGACGCAGGATGACGGGTGAGGAGATTGTGCGCGCGGCGGAGATGGGAGACGCGGCGGCGGAGGCGAGCCTGGCGCGGCTGGAGGACCGCATCGGGCGGGCGCTGGCGAGCGTAGTGAATCTGCTGGACCCGGACGCGATCGTGATCGGCGGCGGGTTGTCGAAGATTGAGCGGATTTATCAGAATGTGCCGCCGGTGATGGAGCGATATCTGTTTGGCGGCGGAAGGCTGGCGACTCCGGTGCTGCGGGCGAAGCATGGCGACGCGAGCGGAGTGCGGGGCGCGGCGTGGCTGTGGGTTCCCACTCATGTCGCGGCCGATGCCGCTCCATGAATGGGGCACCCGGCAGACAGCTTAAGGCCTGCGGGCGAGGGCGACGCGGGGGATGCCCTGGAGGTCGGGGACGAAGCGGACGGAGTGCCAGCCGGAGAGGAGTCCTGCGATAGCGTCGCGCTGGCCGTGGCCGATCTCGAGGGCAAGGAGGCCATTGGGGGTGAGGGCGGCGCGGGCCTGCGGGATGAGGCGGCGGTAGATGGCGAGGCCGTCGGGGCCGGCGAAGAGAGCGGTGGAGGGCTCGAAGTCGCGGACCTGGGGGTGCAGGGTGGGGCGGTCGGCTTCGGGGACGTAGGGCGGGTTGGAGACTATGGCGTCGAAGAGGCCGGTGATAGCTAAAGCAGCTGCAGGTCCCTCGATTTCGCTGCCCGCGTTGAGTGCAGCTTCGCTTGGGATGACAGTCTCCGGGTTATTTAAAAGG
Organism: Acidobacteriaceae bacterium; assembly: GCA_035550395.1. Taxonomy (GTDB): domain Bacteria; phylum Acidobacteriota; class Terriglobia; order Terriglobales; family Acidobacteriaceae; genus Edaphobacter. Next base: position 65,482 of record DASZPF010000034.1, on the reverse strand, counting down.
TCCGATTCGACGAGTTTGATGCGGACGTTGTTGCGGATGGCGTTTTCGCGGGCGAGGGTGAGCGCGGCGGGAGAGATGTCGGTGGCGGTGACGTGCGCGTGGGGTAGATGATGCGCGAGCGCGATAGCGATGGCTCCGGAGCCGGTGCCGACGTCGAGGATGTGCGGCCCACTCCGCGAGAGAAGCAGCTTCCTTTGCTCCTCCGTCGATTCCGCCGGAGGAGCTGCGGAATGACAATCAAAATCATTTGCGGTGCTCCTGAGTTCGGCGAGGACGGCTTCGACGAGGTGCTCGGTTTCGGGGCGGGGGATGAGGACGGCGGGAGTGACGCGAAGGGGGAGGCCGAAGAACTCCTGCTCGCCGGTGATGTACTGGATGGGTTCGTGGGTGAGGCGGCGGGCGATGGCGGCGTCGTAGGTGGATTGCTGCTCCGGTGTGAGGATGCGGTGCGAGTTGGCGTAGAACTGGGCGCGGTTGATGCTGAGGGTGTTGAGCAGAAGGGTGAGGGCGTCGCGGGCGGCGGTTTCGCGCAGGTGAGGCAAGGCCTCGAGCCGGTCAACCCCCTGAGAGAGGGCCTGGGAGAGAGCGCGGGCTAGGGATGGGGGTGTCAGGGCGGGTCTCGGGTGTCAGTTCCTGGTCATGTGCGGATTGGCGAGCGCAGACGGATGGAGTGGAAAGGAATTTTGCGCCGATTGAACGAAAGCATGACCTCAGGGGCTAAAGCCCCCTTCCGAGAGGACAGTTTACGGCACGGCTGAAGCCGTGCCCTTAAGCAGGACCAGATTCCCGCAGGCTCCGAGCTGTGCTGCGCCGCAGTGGGTGCCGTGCCAGAATGACAGGTTCGGGATGATGGTCGCTTGCGGAGAGGCTCAAGCCACGCCCCTTCAAAGCCGTCTATTTCGCCTGCTCGATGCGGATGATGTTGCCGTCGGGGTCGGTGACGGAGATCATGTCGACGGTGCGGGTCTTGCCGGCGGCGTTGGTGATGCCGGCAGAGGCGCGCTTGAAGGGTACCTGCTGGCGGGTGAGCTGGGCGGCGGACTTGTCGAGGTCGGGAGTGGTGAGGACGATGGAGGAGCGGGAGCCGAGCTCGGAGACGGGGACGATCTCGACGGCCTCGCCGGAGGAGCCGGGGAGGTCGAGGAGTTTGGGGTTGGTCGCGGAGGGGTGGAAGCCGAGCTTGTCGAGGTAGTAGCTGCGGGCGGCGGCGGGGTCCTGCATGGCGAGGGCGACGACGGTCATCTTGTCGCCGACGCGGTCGGGGCCGAGGTGCTGGCCGAAGTCCTTGGAGTGCATGGAGCCGGGCATGTACTGGGTGTATTCGATGTTCTGGGGATCGGCGTACTGCTGGGGGCCTTTCATGGTGAAGAGCAGGTTGCCTGCGCCGGCGGTGCGGACGGCGATGGGGGTGAGGCCCTCAGAGACATAGAAATCGTGGAGGGCGTTGAGATCGGCGCCCTCGAAGCAGAGGTGGAGGAAGCCGGTCTGGGAGTCGCGCGGGGTGACGGGATAGAGTTCCATGAACTGGCGGTCGTTGACCTTGAGGAAGGCCTGGGTGACGACGTCGCCGCGCTTCATGGAGAAGGGGGCGTCAAAGCCGAGCTTGTGGTAGAAGTCTTCGGAGGCGGCGACGTCCTTGACGCGAATGGCGATGTGGGCGATGCCGTTCATGACGGGGGAGGCGGCGGGGGCTTTTGTCTCGGGGGGCATGCGGTCGTCGCCCTGCGCACGGGTGAATGCAGGCGCAAGAGAGGTGACGGCGAGAGCGAGCGAGCAGAGTGCGATACGGCGGAGAGATGACATTCGGAGACCCTTCAAGGACATAAATGTCCGGCTCAAGGATTCTCGCATAAAGGCCAGTTGCCAGTTCTCAGTCGCAGAGAAGCGGATTCCTCCGCATTCGCGCTCAAGCGCGAACGCTGCGGAATGACAAGCCAAAAAAGCGCCAGAGAGCAGATGCTGCGGAACGACAAGGAAGAAGGTGGGTGGAGGGGAGTGCCCAGTGAGAGTGATTCTCATCGCGCGCCTCCCGCTCCGTACTTGCGGTCAGTTTGGGGGGTAGTACAACTGCAGAGTTTGGACCAGACCTGGGAGAGGGGGGTGTGGCCTGATCCGAGACTGATTATTGCTACCGTAACGGGACGTCGAACATTCCACCTTGGCGCGGAGTGCATCCCCCGTTGGCAGCATGTAACCGGGTGGTTACAGGAGTGACTGCTTTGAGAAGGGGTGCGGGGATTTGAGAGGGGCGATTCGTCCGGCCGCGGGAACCGGCGGGGTGACGGCGAGTGTTGTTTTGCTTATGGGCTTTACTGGGTGGGCATGACGAGCTGGCGGGTGTGGACGCTGGTCTGGGTTTCGGGTACGGTGCCGTCGTTGACCTGGACCTGATCGGGCCGGCCTGTAAAGACAATGCGGACGGAGGCGCTGGCGTGGCCGGGGACGCGGAGGGGGCGGGTCTCTGTGGCATCGGCGGACCGGACGGTGACGGGGACCTGAGCTTCGGCGGAGCCGTCGTTGCGGACCTCGACGGCGACCAGCCAGGTGTTGGCGGGGGAGCCTGAGGGGCCGAGCTGGCTGGGGGTGACGTTGACGATGCTGAGGTCGGGCAGGCCACGGTCCTGATAGATCCAGTCGCGGAAGAACCAGGCGAGGTCCATGTGGGAGGCGGCTTCGACAGCCTGCTGGAGGCCGTGTGGGTCACGGTCGAGATGGGGATTGCCGCGGTAGGCCTGGAGGGCCTGCTTGAGCATGTCGTCGCCGGTGATGGAGCGGAGCATCCACCAGACGGCGGCGGCCTTGTTGCGATAGAAGGTCTCTCCGGTGGCCTGGGCGAGGGATGCACCGTCGGGACTGGGCGGTGTGTCGGGAGTGGTGAAGTCGGGCTCGGTGAGAGCGAGCGGGCGGACGAGCTCGGCGAGCTGGGAGAGTGCAGCCGTGCGGCCGTCGGTGCGCTCGGTCCAGAGGAGAGACATGAACTCGGGGAGGCCCTGGTCGATCCAGGGATGGGTGGATTGGATCCAGGCGTGGGTGAGGGGACGGACGAGCTCGGCTTCGATGAGCTCGGACTCTCTGGTGTCTGCGGGACGGAGGGGCCGGATGAGGGAGTGGACGAGGAGGGCATCGTCCTCGTAGGGATCGCCGGGATGGTCGAGGATGGTGAGCATGGAGGAGGGCTGCGGGCCGAGCCAGCCGGAGAGCATGGGCACGAGCTGTGCGGCGGCGGCGTTCCATGGAGCGAGGGTGAGGGAGGGATTGGCATCGTGGCCGGTGATGGCGGCGATGAGGTCGCCGTGGTCCGGCGGACCGGTGAGGGTAGCTGCACGTGCCGTGACAAAGAGGCTGGGGGTGCGGAAGCCGATGGGCCGGGCGTCAAAGGCGGCGGTGGCGATGCCGGGGGCGTCGGCGATGGGGAGGTCGGGGTTGTCACTGATGGCCTGAAGCTGGGCACGGCGGCCGCAGAGGTAGGCTGCGTCCGGAGGTTCGCCGGAGTACTCGATGGCGAGACGGAGCCGGAATGTGGCGTCGGCCTCACGCAGGCGGGTGCGGCCGACGAGCGCGAAGAGCTTTGCGCCGTCGCCGAGGAAGGCCGGCGGTGCGGAGACGGGGTACCAGAGGACGTTGCCGAAGCCGCGGAGGGCGGTGCCGACCTCATCGGCGGCCATGGGGTCGGCGGGGGCGATGGCGTCCCAGTCCTGCGCGGCGGCCTGGGGACCGGGGGCGCCGATGCGGGTGAGACGGTTGGCGGACTGCGGGATGGAACCGGAATAGAGGGCGATGAGAGAGAGGGAAGCTCCGGGGCCAAGGGGCTCAGGGAGGGTGACGACGGCTTCGGACATGGTGCCGGTGTGGTCGGTGTCGGTGTCGACGAGGCGAGAGGTGAACCGGGCAGCGGCGGGTGTGGCAGTGGGAGCGGGACGCAGGGAGATCGAGTCCCAGTGGAGGGTGGAAGAGAGCTGCAGGATGAGGCGGGAGATTGGCGCGGTGCCGTCGTTGCGCACGGTGAGCAGAGCATGAGCAGAGAGGCCGGCGGAGGCAGGAGTGAGGTGCAGATCGAGGTCGTAGGCGGTGAAGGTGAGGGCGGTGCGCTCGGCGTTGGTGACGTGGAGAGGGTCGGCGTCGCCGGGGCCGAGATGGGCTGCAGAGGGAATCGGCGGGGCGAACTGCGGAGAGGAGGGAGAGCGGCTTTGGAGGGATGGGGCAGCAGGCTGCGAGGCGGATGGGGCGGATTCGGGCTCGGTGGCGGATTGGGTTCCAGAGCCGCGGGAGAAGAGGATGTCGCCACCTGCGGGGGGTGGAGGTGGGGTAGATTGCGGAGCGGAAGCCGCAGGAGTTTTTGGGGCGGGTGGCGAGGTGGTCTGGGCGGAGGTGGGAAGAAGGATAAGGATGAAGAGCGAGAGAAAGACAAATGCGGGGGTCCCTCGGCTGCGGCGTTTCGCGCGCTCGCTCGGGATGGCGGCTAAATAGGAATTGATCGCGTCCGTCTGGATTCGTCGATTGTTCTGTTCCCAGATCCCCGCGGGTTGTGGGGTGCCCGTTGGGAAGAGCGCTCCTTCTGCGGCTGAAGCCGCACGCGGTGTTTGCGGGGTAACGGCGCGGCTGAAGCCGCGCCCCTTCAAGACGATCTGCCTGAGCATCAAGTGGAGGGCGATCTTTTTTCTTTCCCACATCTCTTCGAGATGTGCGGCACCCGATGTGTTCCCGAGCTTCACGAGCCGAGGCCTTTACGCGGCTTGGCGGGTTTGGGGGTGGCCGGCTGTGCGGGAGCGCGGCGCTGACGCATGGCCTCATACATGACGACGGCGCCGGCGACGGAGACGTTGAGCGAGGAGACCTGACCGGCCATGGGGATGCGGAGGAGGTGGTCGCAGGTCCGCTTGACGAGGTCGTGCAGCCCGGCGCCCTCGCGGCCGAGCACGAGGACGCAGTCGGTGCGGAAGTCGAAGTCGGAGTAGTCGGGGGAGCCGCGCTCGTCGAGTCCAACGACCCAGACGTTGGCCTGCTTCATCTGTTCGAGGGCGCGGACGAGGTTGGTGACGCGGGCGATGCGGACGTGCTCGCTGGCCCCGGCGGAGGTTTTGGCGACGGTTGCGGAGACAGGCGCGGATCGGCGCTCCGGGAGGAGGACGCCGTCGACACCGGCTCCGTCGGCGGTGCGGAGCAGAGCGCCGAGGTTGTGGGGGTCTTCGACGCCGTCGAGGGCGAGGTAAAAGTGGTGGCGGGACTGGGACTGCGGGCTCAACCTGGAGTTAGACGAACGGGAGGCGGCGAGGTCGGCAAGGAGATCTTCGACGGCGAGGAAGCTGCGCTCGCGGACGAGGGCGACGGCTCCCTGGTGGGCGTCGGTGTGAGCAAGACGTGTGAGCTGCTCGCGGGGCTCAAGGCGAAGGCGGACGCCGGCGGCGCGGCAGGCCTGGGCGATCTGATCGAGGCGTGCGTCCTTTCGGTCGCGCGCGAGCATCACAGAGTCCAGTCTTCGGGAGCTGGAGCGGACGGCTTCTTCGACCGGGTGCAGGCCGTAAAGGACTTCCATAAAGAGAGTGTACGTTGCTGAATCTTCTGGCAAAAAGCCAAGAGGTGCCCGTAGAATGGCTGTAGAGCGATTTCCCCTGGCATTCTGGTCGCGATCTTCTTCTCCCTGGAGGGAGCTGCGGATGGGTTTCTGGCGTCGAAGTGAAATAAGTGGCCCAGACCGAGACTTTTCCGGCCAAGGTGCCGTCTTTACCGGTATGCGTGGCGCAGCGATCGCGATTCCTTTAGAGCAGGCGGAGCAGAACCAGCGGGAGAACGCAGCAATTGCCCGTGGCCTGAAGAACCAGGATCCGGAGCTGCTGGACCACCTGATCGAGCTGTACCAGCACCGGCTGTTGCGCTACCTGTTGTTCCTGACCGGCAAGCGCGAGGTGGCCGAGGACCTCTTCCAGGAGACCTGGATGCGGGTTCTGCTGCGGGGCAGCCAGTACAACGGCAAGGCGCGCTTCGACACCTGGCTGTTTACCATCGCCCGCAATCTGGTGATCGACCTCTCGCGCAAGCGGACGATGGCCTCGCTGGACGAGATGAGCGAGGTGGCCGAGGACGGCCGCGCATTTGAGATTGCCACCGATGGACCTTCGCCGCATGAGCAGTTCCAGCTGGGCGAAGACCGTGCCGAGGTGGCCGAGGTATTGCTGAAGCTGGAGCCGAGCTATCGCGAGGTGCTTCTGCTCCGCTTTCACGAGGAGCTATCCCTGGAGGAGATTGCAGGTGTGACGCGCGCACCGCTCTCGACCGTGAAATCGAGGCTCTACCGCGGGCTGGCGGCACTGAAGCCGGAGATCGAGCATCTGCGCGCCGCGCGCGCTGCGGAGGCGCGATGAGCCCCTACCGCTCCCACTGCAACACAGGAATCGAAGAGCAGGCGACGATGACCCGCGCGGCATTTGCGATGGATGCGGCGGCCCCTGCGGCGCTGGTGAACCGCACCCACCGCGTGGTGCGTCACCGGGCCAGCGTAATGCAGGCGCAGCGCAGCTATATGCGCAGCCTGCTGCTGCCGATGGGCCTTTGCTCCATCCTGCTGACGCTGGCGGTTTTCGCGATCTGGAGCGGGATGTACCAGAGCACGGACGCCGCCGAAGCGATCCAGGACGTGGCCTCGCTGGCGAGCTCGGACACGAACAATCATCTTGTGGTGGCGATGCTCTGGTTTGTGCCGCTGACGCTGATCGTACTGGTTGCCGTGTGGGTGCGGCACATACGCAGCCGCGAGAGTGAGAGCACAAGATGAGCGCATGGAATCTACAGTCCGGCGGCGCGCAGTCCGGCAGCGCGCCGGAGGGACAGCCGCATCGTGACCGCGACGGGCTGAAGATGATTCCGCTGTGGTCCGTGGTGCTGGCTGTGATCGTTTCGGCCGGCGCACTGGTCTACTTCAATCAGCATCTACCGCCGCCGAGCCATCGCCGTCCGGGCTGGATGACGTCGCACTGGATCTTCATCTACACCATGGTCACGGCGCTGGCCAGCTACATTCTGCTGCTTGGGTACGTGAGCCGCGATGTGCGCCGGCGCGGAATGCCGGTGGCGTTGTGGATGCTGATTGTGGCGGTAATGCCCGGCGGTATCGGGGGAGTTGTGTACTTCCTGCTGCGGCAGCCGATCATGGTCCGCTGCCCGAACTGCACTACAGAGCTGATGGCCGGCGTTCACTTCTGCCCGCAGTGCCGCTTCCAGATGGCGCCGGTGTGCGGACAGTGCTTCCGCGGCGTTCAGATTACGGATGCCTACTGCACGCAGTGCGGCCACAATATCGCCGAGGACTCAGTGCCGGCGCGGCTGCGGGCCTACAGCGACTAGCACGCCAGGTCAGCCAGTCAGATCAGCAGGTCTGCAGTCCAGCGACGCGATTCGTAGGCTTCCGATACGTACGGCCGAGACGGCCGATCCTCCGACATGAGCAGGTAAGGCCGAAGAAGCGCGAAATGCGATAGCATCGCTTTTGTGGCACTTACCGCTGTCATCGTCGATGATGAGCCGCTGGCCCGGCAGGAGCTGTTGTACCAACTGCAGTCGGCGGAGGGCGTGGAGGTGGTTGCGCAGGGCTCGAACGGCATTGAGGCCGTGGAGCTGATCCGCGAGCACCGGCCGGATGTGGTGTTTCTGGATGTGCAGATGCCGGGGCTGGACGGCTTTGCGGTGCTGAAAAAGCTGCTGGACAAGAAGGCTGAGACGCCGCAGGTGGTGTTTGCGACGGCGTTCGACCAGTACGCGGTGCGCGCGTTCGAGGTGAACGCGGTGGACTACCTGCTGAAGCCCTTCGACCGGAAGCGAGTGCTGAAGACCCTGGACAAGGTGCGGGCGCGGCTGGCGGGCAACGGCGGCGAGGCGGCAGGCGAGGCCAAGCTGGATGCGCTGCTGAAGCTGGTGGAGGAGCGGACGACGCCGGCGAAGACGAACTCGGGCAAGGTAGTGGTGCGGGCGGCGGGGCGGCTGCTGCTGGTGGACCAGAAAGAGATCTGCTATGCCTCGATCGAGGGTGGGGCGATTACGGTGGCGACGCGCGGGGTAGAGGGGCAGTCGAACTGCAGGACGCTGGAGGAGCTGATGGATCAGCTCGATCCGGAGGCGTTCTGGCGGGCGCACCGGTCGTTCGTGGTGAACATCCAGCACATCCGCGAGGTGGTGCCTTGGTTTAAGAGCAGCTATCAACTGCGGATGGACGATCCGAAGAAGACGGAGATTCCGGTGAGCCGGGCCCAGACGAAGAGATTGCGGGAGCTGTTCAATCTGTAGGTGCTAGGTGCTAGGTGCTAGGTGCTAGGCAGCTAGGGCAGGTTGCGTGGGCCGAAGGTGAAGCGGTAGACGAGGCCGACGGTGCCGACCTTGGACCAGATGTGTCCAGAGGGCGTGGGGGCGAAGCCCCAGTGCTGGACCTGCGCGTCAACTTTGACGGAGAGATGCTGGCTGAGATCGTAGTCGAAGCCGCCTCCCGGGGAGTAGACGGGAGTGGTGGTCTGCAGATAGATGGCATTGCCGAAGAGATATCCGCCGTCGTAGTTCATCTGGCCGCGGCCGAGCAGGAAGTCGCCGTAGGGGCGCAGGCGGTGGTTGAGCAGGAAGTCCGTGCGCAACCCGGCGAGGATCGATTTCTGCGAGTCGATGACGCCGTGATCGGTGGGGTAGAGGCCCCGGACCTCAATCACGGGGCGCATCATGCGCCAGGGAGGCAGGCCGAGGTCGACGCCGGCGACGACGGCGAAGTTCTTACCGCCGCTGAGGCCGGTGTACACGCCAGCGACCGCGCCAAAGGCCGATAGCTGCAGCGTTCGCGTGGCGGTGGGCAGCGCCTGCTGCGAAAGAGCCGTTGTGGCCGGGAGAGAAGCGGCGAAGAGAAGCGCCGCAGAGAGCTTACGGTAATTCATTCTAAGTTGGTCCCTTGCATCCATGATGCGTGAACTCTGGTTTGCAGCGCAGAGGATGTCCGCGCCACCCATCTTCTCATTGTGAGATGCCCGCGCAGAGAAAAAAGGACGGAGACGGGCGGAGCGGCCGCCGGGAATGGTACCCGGCGGCATCCTGTTTAAAACAGCTTCGGGTTGCGCTCCTCAAACTGGCGGTTATGCCAGTAGGGGTAGCCGAGGGGCAGATCGCTGGCGGCGTCGAGTCTGGCGACCTGCTGCGGCGTGAGCGACCAGCCAGTGGCCCCGAGGTTCTGGCGTAGCTGCTGCTCGTTGCGCGCGCCGATGACGAGGGTAGAGACGGTGGGCCGGCGGAGCAGCCAGTTGAGCGCGATCTGCGGGACGGTCTTGCCGGTCTCGGCGGCGACCTCATCGAGGGCATCGACGACCTTGTAGAGGTACTCTTCCGGCACCTGGGGGCCGCTGTCCACAACGAGCTTGGAGTTGAGGCGGCTCTCCGCGGGGATGCCGGTGGAGCGGCGGATCTTGCCGGTGAGGCGGCCCCAGCCGAGGGGCGACCAGATGAGCGCGCCGACGCCCTGGTCAAGTGCGAGCGGCATCAGCTCCCACTCGTATTCGCGGCCGACGAGAGAGTAATAGACCTGGTGACCGACGAAGCGGCTCCAGCCATAGCGCTCGCTGACGGAGAGGGACTTCATCAAAAGCCAGCCGGTGTAGTTGGAGCAGGCGATGTAACGGACCTTGCCGGAGCGGACGAAGGTGTCGAGGGTGGATAACGTCTCCTCGACGGGGGTCATGGAATCGATCTCATGCATGTGGTAGACGTCGACGTAGTCCGTACCGAGGCGCTGAAGCGAGCCCTCAAGCGCGCGGATGAGGTGGTGGCGGGAGGAGCCGACGTCGTTGATGCCCTGGCCATAGCGGAAGGTGGCCTTGGTGGAGATGAGGACATCTTCGCGCTTGAGATGATCGATGGCCTTGCCAAGGACGGTCTCGCTGCGGCCGAAGGAGTAGATGTCGGCGGTGTCAAAGAAGTTGAGGCCGGCTTCCATGCAGATGTCGACCATCTTGCGGGCCGCGTTAATGTCCTGGGTCGCGCCCCAGGCGTCGAAGAACTCATCGTTGCCGCCGAAGGTGCCGCAGCCGAAGCAGAGCTCGGGCACGCGCAGGCCGGATTTGCCAAGATATCTGTATTCCATCGGATCTCCGTGAACAGGTTAGAGCGAAATTTTGGGAACAACGTCCAACGCCTGAGTGTCTATTGTAGGGTGGAGGCGGGTGAGGGTGTTTAACCTGAACTTCATAGTGCGAGGGAGATGATGAACGCTCGAATTGTTATCGCTATGCTGGTGTGTTCTGTGCCAATGGCTGCTGCTGCTGCTCAGACTGCGGATCCGTGTGCGACGATGCCGGCGAGCTGTGCCACGCTGATTACAACGCGCGCGACGAGCGAGACGCGGATTCCGAATACGGCAGTGGATGTGACGGTGGCGGTGAATGCCTCCGGCAAGGACCTGGCCGATGTGCAGCGCGTGCTGGCGACGCAGGCAAATGGGCTTCTGGCGTATTTGAAGGGACAGAAGGCCGAGCGGCTGATTACGACGAACATCAATTTTTCGCCGGACATCCGCTCGCAGAAGAACGGGCCCGACAAGACGGTGGGTTACAACGGCAGCGAGCAGGTGAGCTTCCGGACGACGCCGGAGAAGGCCCCGGACATTCTGGCGGGCGTGTTGACGAACGGGGCGAACGAGATCGAAGGGACGACGTTTACGCCGACGGAGCAGGAGATCAGCGAGGCGAGGCAGAGGCTGTCGCAGGAGGCGACGAAGACGGCGGTGGCGCAGGCGAATGCGATTGCGCAGGCGGCAGGGATGCACGTGGTGTCGGTGCGGGACATCAATGTCGACAACGGGGTGTTTCAGCCGGTGCGGGCGGGCGGATTTATGGGTGGACTTGCAATGAAGGCGGCTGCTCCGGTTGCAATGCAGGCAGCATCGGGCGAGCAGCAGCTTTCGGTCAGCGTGAACATTACGGCGGCGGCGATGCGATGAGTTTCGCAGAAGGCATGTTTCTCGAGCTCTAAGCTGAAAGCTGCTCAGCTTAGAGCTTGGAAGACTCTGATGGCTCGTCCGTGGCGGAGTTCGGTTTGTCGACCTGCGACTGGTAGACCTCTTCAACGCGGGAGAGAGTGTCGATCTCGGCGATGGGCTTGTCCGGGCGCAGGCGCACGATGCGCGGGAAGCGAAGGGCGAAGCCGGAGGAGTGGCGGCCGCTGCGCATGATGTTGTTGAAGGCGACCTCGAGAACGATGAGCGGTTCGACGGTGCGGAAGTGGCCGTGGTCCTCAAGGGTGTGCTCTTTGAGGAAGATGGTGAGCTCGGCGATCTCTGCGTCGGTGAGGCCGGAGTAGGCTTTGCCGACGTTGAGGAGCTCACCGGTGCGTGCGAAGTTTGGACCGCGCACGGCGAAGGTGTAGTCGCTGAGGATGCCGGCGCGCTTGCCATGGCCGAACTCAGCGCCGGTGATGACGACATCGAGGGTGGCAAGCTCGCGCTTGAGCTTGAGCCAGGCGAGGCCGCGGCGGCCGGGCTGGTAGGTGGAGTCAGCGGCCTTGATCATGACGCCCTCGTTGCCACGAGCACGCGCGGCGGCATAGGCGAGGTCGATGTCCTCGGCACTCACGACGAGACGCGAGGGCGAGAGGAAGAGGCGGGGGAGGGGATTGCGATCCCACATCTCAGAATCGAGATGTGGGGCACCCATATTGGTGCCGAAGAGGGAGGCTTGCGGTGCGTTGGCATGCGGATCGAGTTCGAGCGGAGCGAGAGCATGCGAGGCGAGGGATTCGACGGTGGCCTCAAGGCGGGAGCGGCGTTCGCGCAGGGGGAGATGAAGGATGAGCTCTCCGCGGTCGCAGAGGAGGTCGAAGGCCATGAAGATGACAGGGACGCGAGCGCGCCAGTCGTTCTCGACGCGCTTGCGACCGATACGCTGGCCAAGGACGGCGAAGGGCAAGGCGTGGGCTGTCTCCTCCTCGTCCTCTGTACCGGAGCTGTAGTTCCAGCCGAGGACCTCGCCGTCAAAAATCAGCGGGCCGGGGAGGTTGGAGATTTCGGCGGCGGCTGCGGCAAAGGCTTCGGCGAGCTCCGGGAAGCTTTCGGTGACGTCCTCGCGGTTGCGCGAGTAGAGAGCGACGCGGCCGGAGTGCGCGGGATCGCAGCAGTGGAGCTGAATGCGCATGCCGTCGTACTTGTCTTCAAGGAAGGCGTGGATGTGAGGCGAGCTGTTAGTTGATGGTCGATGGTCTTTGGCTTGCGGCTGCGCGGCGGCGGTGAAGCGCACGACCGCTTCTTCGGGAGAGTCGACGGGCGAGGCGAGCATGAAGCCGAGCGGGTGGAAGAGCGTGAGGCGGGCCTGGTCGAGGGTACCGGCGAAGGCGCGGCGGACGGCGGAGGCGAGGTCGGCCTCGAGCATGACGGCGTGGCGGATGGATGCAGGGGGTACTGGATGATCCGGCGTTGAGGCGGCTTCGGCGATGGCTTCCTCGACGAGAGATTGCTTTACGCCGATGCGCATGTCTCCGAGCATGAGCTTGAGGAGGTATTTTGCCTCAAGCGGGGTGGCACGGCTGAGGAGGCCTTCGACCAGCGCGGCGCGGGTAGCGGTGGTGCGGGCGGCGGCCATGGCGGCGAAGACTTCGGCGATGTCGGCGAGGGTGAGGGGAGCGTTGGAGGGCGCGGGTTCGCGGGCGGGCCTCTCCTGGAAGAGGTCGAAGGCGGCGGCGCCGAGGTCGCCGTGGCGACGGTAAGCGGCGGTCAGGGCGGGTTGAGTGGCGCCGGAGACGGCGAGGACTGCCTTTGTGAGGAGGGCACCTCCGGCAGAGAGCTTGCGGGGATCGGCCTGAGGGAAGGGCGAGCCGGAGAGGTAGAGGGCTAGAAGACCGGCGTCGGGGGAATCCGGAGCGGCGGCATGGACGGCGCGGAGGGCCTCGGCGATGGCGGCGCGCTTCTTGAGGCGGCTGGAGGTGGCAGCCATCTGTTCCGCAAGTGCGGCGAGCTGGGCGAACTGGGCCAAAAGCCGGCTCCCACTGTTCTCAGGAACTTTTGGTAAAAACGCTGCAACTTTTTCCGAAATGCGGCGTCCTCATCGATGGTCCCCGAATTTCTATATATCTGCCTGACCAAGAGGTTACGATGCTCGCCACGAAAGTTAAGCGGTTTGCTCCGCTCCTGGCAATAATTGCCGTAGTTCTTTGCCTTCCAGCCGTTGCAGGGGCCAAGAGAAACCTGGCCGACTACACGCTCAGACTGCACATTTACGGCACCAACTGGAGCCACAATGGCTGGGGTTACCACGGATTCGGGCGAGCGAACCTGTTTGATGAGCAGGGAACCCCGCATGGCGTGGAGTACACGTATGACTGCGCGGACCACCTGATGGCCTCCAGCGGCGAGGAGGCGTATCCGGCGAAGTGGAAAAAGCAGGGCCAGGAGATTGAGGTGATCTTCGGGGAGATCGGAGAAAACCCGGACAAGTTCCATGCCTGCGACTTCAAGATCGCGGAGAAGTCCTTTGTCTACTATCGGCACAATGGCCTACTGGACACGGAGAGTCCACAGGAGTTTCTGGGGAGACACCCCAGGCAGACGCCAAGCTCCGGAACCGCGGGCGCAGACGATGTCCCGCGCTCGGCCAATCCGCACCCGTATTGATGTTTGCGGGGCGGATTCGCAGCGCTTGTTCTGATGCCGCGTCCTTTGGGGCGCGGTATCATCTTAAGGACATGGCCTGCGTGCTTCGAGCTTCGAGCCTCAGCCGCCGGGCGGTACCCCACCGCCACGATTTTGCCTAGCTGCGCCTGCGTGTTTTCCGCCGCTGTGCGCGCATTTCCAAATTGACCAATCAGGAACGACCCCAGGGGCTAAAGCCCCGTTGAAAGAGAACAGCTTTACGGCACGGCTCAAGCCGTGCCCTTAACAAGACCGGAATGCGAAGCAAACTTCTGCAGCTTTGCGTGGAATGCTGGAGCAGGAATCCGGTCGAAGAGAGTAAGGAGAGGGAACCATGTTTGAGCGTCTCGGCCAACTCGAAGAGCGCTATGAGGAACTGGGCCAGCAGCTGGGCGATCCAGCGCTGCTGAGCGACCAGAAGAAGTTCCAGGCGACGGCGAAGCAGCATCGCGACCTGGAGCCGGTGGTGGAGAAGTATCGCGAGTACCGCAGGATCCAGGACGGGATTGCAGAGGCCAAGGCGATGCTGGGCGACTCCGACGCAGGCATCCGCGAGATGGCCCAAGCGGAGCTGGAAGAGCTGGAGCCGAAGGTGGGACCGGTCGAGGAGCAGCTAAAGGTGCTGCTGCTGCCGAAGGACCCCAACGACGAGAAGAATGTGGTGCTGGAGCTGCGCGCCGGGACCGGCGGCGACGAGGCCGCCCTGTTTGTGGCCGAGATCTTCCGCATGTACATGCGCTTTGCCGAGAGCAAGCGCTGGAAGGTGGAGGTGCTGTCGGAGACGCCGTCGGGTATCGGCAATGGGCTGAAGGACGTGACGGCGATCATCGAAGGCGACAAGGTGTACTCGCAACTGAAGTACGAGAGCGGGGTGCATCGCGTGCAGCGCGTGCCGGCGACCGAGACGCAGGGGCGGGTGCATACCTCGGCAATTACGGTGGCGGTGCTGCCGGAGGCCGAAGAGGTGGACATCAAGATCGAGCAGAAAGACCTGCGGATCGATACGTTCTGCTCGTCCGGGCCGGGCGGACAGAGCGTGAATACGACCTACTCAGCGGTACGGATTACGCATCTGCCGACGAACACGGTGGTGAGCTGCCAGGACGAGAAGTCGCAGATCAAGAACCGCGAGAAGGCGATGCGCGTGCTGCGCGCGCGGCTGTATGAGGTGGAGGCGGAGCGGATTCACCAGGAGCAGGCGAAGGACCGCAAGCAGCAGATCGGATCGGGCGACCGTAGCGAGAAGATCCGCACCTATAACTTTCCCCAGAACCGCATGACGGACCACAGGATCGGGCTGACCAGCCACCAACTGGGGGCGATCATGGAAGGCGAGCTGCAGCCGACGATCGACGCTCTGATCGCGTACTACACGGCGGAGAAGCTGAAGGCGGAGGCGACCGCGGCGTAAGGACAGCGTCGTCAGTCAGCCGTCAGGACCTGCCAGTTTTGCAGTGTGGCTCCAAGGGTTGCGGTAGCTGAGGAGGTCCCGCCGATCTCATGGGCCATTGTGGGGAAGGCGGCGCGCATCTGGTCGGTCCTGGCCCAGACGGGCACGTCCTGCATGGTGTAGTGATACGCGACATGGGTCGAAGGATAGCCCTGGCCTTTGGTGGGCGGGGTTGAGCTGTCGATGCCGGTCACGACCCGATGGCCGAAGCAGAAGCGCGGGGCCAACCGCGTTCCGGCGTCGGTGAGCATGTAGCGGCTCACGTGGAGTTTAGGCGCCCGGGCAACGGTGAGGAGCTTCGAGGTGACGAGAGCATCCATCTGTCTGGTCTTCTCCGCGTCGGCGGTCTCATAGGGAAAGCTGGGCGGGTCGGGGAAGAGGCAGTCCGGGTGTTCCGCGAAGTAGGCGTTGAGGCCGGCGATGAAGTTCTCCGGGGTCGGATCTGTTCCGGAATGACAGCCCGTGAGAGGAAGCAGAAGCAGGGCGGCGGCGAGAGAAACAGAGATTCCTGCGGTGGCGCGGCGGCGCAGACGAGCGGTCATTTCGCGACCTCGAGTTTCCTGGTGCTCCACAGGTTAGATGCGGCTTTCGATGGCCTGCAAGTGAGGGAAGCTCAGGTTTCAGTAGAAGTCCGCACAGCTGAGGAAGTAGCCGCAGTTGCGGCAGATGAGCTTGCAGCGGTGGTCAGAGAGACGCGAGGAGCAGTTGGGACAAAAGACGGAGTGGTGTTCCCCGGTAGCGATGGGACAGGATTCCGCCGCCGGCTGCTGCGGGGCCGTTTGCGATGACATGAAGAAAAGAGTAGCGCAGCAGAGCGGATTTTCATCCGGGTTTTGCGGGGCGAAGAGCGCGGACGCATCGAATGGGTTACCGTGGTTAAGGACGATAGACGTTCAAGACTTCAGCGATTTCACCGCGAGCGAACCCGACTTCGCTTGCGAATTCATGAGGAGAAGCGATATGGACCGCACTGCAAGCGCCGTCTGGCACGGCACGATCAAGGAAGGCAAAGGCACGATTTCGACCCAGAGCGGCACGCTCAAGGACACGCAGTACAGCTTTGCGGCGCGGTTTGCCGAGGGTGTGGGCACGAACCCCGAGGAGCTGATTGCAGCGGCGCATGCCGGATGCTTCACAATGGCGTTCAGCGGGCAGCTGACGAACGCGGGCTTTACGCCAGACACGATTGAGACCTCGGCGCGGCTGACGCTGGACATGCATGACAAGCCGACCATCACCAAGATCCACCTGACGACGAAGGCGAAGGTGCCGGGCATCGACAAGGCGAAGTTCGATGAGCTGGCCGGCGTGGCGAAGGCCGGCTGCCCGGTCTCGCGGCTGCTGGCCCCGGCGGCGGAGATCACGCTGGACGCGACGCTGGAGTAGGCTGTCGCGCGGAACAAGCTGAGAGCGCCCGCCATGAGCGGGCGCTCTCGCGTTTAGTGTTGGCTACGGGATGGTGAAACTATCCGATTTTGCTCGACGTGGATGTAAAGCCTCCAGATCCTCGCATGTTGTTGCGCCGCTTCGCGGGGAATAATCAATGAACACGCGGTAGGTGCCGTGTTGAAGGGCGGCGATAGAGAATTTGTCCGACTCGCCGGCGGGTATTGAAGCAGTGAAGCGGTATGCCACATCTGAACCGACGATGTAGCCCCAATGATGTCTGAAGTAGGACTGTACGCCGAAGGGGCTCAATCCGCCGTCGGGTACTTGATGTCGTGAGATTGCCCAGATGTTCGACATGCAGACGGTGAGGTCCGACTTCGATGTATTGTTCACCGTGAATGTCAGATAGTCGGGCGTCTGTTTGATAAGCGTGATGGAGAAATCCTGAGACATAGCGACTGCAGCCGTCAGGAGTATGAGCGCAGCCAGCAAACGGTCAATGCGCATGGCCGTGGTGGTGGTGGTGATGGTGGGCGTGGCCTGAGACTTGTTCCACTTCAGGCGGGGCGGAGCAGCCGTGCGTGGTCTCGCAGCCTCGAATCTCAAACTGGATGGTGGTGTGCGCGATGTGGAAGCGGTCGCGCAGGGCGCAGTTGATGGCGTCGAGGATCGAGGAACACTCGGAGAGGGGCATCTCCGGGATGAGCACATGGCTGGCCAGCGCGTGGGATGAGGAGCCGAGCGACCAGACGTGGAGGTCGTGGACATCGAGGACGCCGGGGACCTGGGCGATGGAGGCGCGGATGTCCGCGAGGGCGTGGGCGCGGGGCGTGCCTTCGAGGAGGATGTGGAGGGTTTCACGGACGATGGAGACGGAGCTCCAGAGAATCATGCCAGCGATGAGGAGCGAGAGGGCGGGGTCGATCCACATGACGCCGAAGTAGAGGATGCCGGCTCCGCCGGCGATGACGGCGGCGGTGGAGAGGGTGTCGCCGAGCATGTGGAGAAAGACGGACCGGATGTTGACGTCGCGTGCGGAGCTCCAGAGGAGCGCAGCGATGACGCCGTTCATGAGGACGCCGGCGGCGGCGACGAAGATCATGAGGCGGGGATGGACGGTGACGGGCTCATAGAGGCGGTGGATGGCGGAGATGGCGATCCATGCGGAGAGGACGATGAGGGTGAGGGCGTTGACGAAGGCGGCGAGGACGCCTGCGCGCTGGTAGCCGAAGGTCTTTTCCGCGGTGGCGGGACGGCGCTGGAAGTAGACGGCGACGAAAGAGAGCGCGATGGCGAGCATGTCCGAGACGTTGTGGCCGGCCTCGGAGATGAGGGCGAGGGAGTGCGCGCGGATGCCGAAGTAAAGAGTGGCGAGGACGTAGCAGAAGGTCGCGGCCAGCGAGAAGACCAGCACGCGCTGCATGCGGCCGGACGATGTGGCCACCATGTGCATGGTTGAAGGATAGAGGTTCAAGGGGCAAGGTACAAGGTTGAGGAGGGTACGAGGGTACGGCGAGAGGAGTACTGGCGCCCTCCGCTCTTGTTTTGGCTGGTTAAGGGCACGGCTAAAGCCGAGCCCTTGAGCAAGCCGTAAAGCGGGCAGCGATATACTGGAAGTTGCACATGACAGCAAATTTTCTCTCTTCTACCGACACCTCGAAAAAGAACAAACGGACTGGTTTGCAACGCGGGCGCAGCGTTGGGCCGGAGGCGCATCACTCACCGGGGCATCCACTGGATTTGGGGGACGGGCGGCGCATTCGCTCGACCACGGTGCTGGCGGTGCGGCGCGGCGACAGCGTGGTGATGGCCGCCGACGGGCAGGTAACGCTGGGCGCGAACGTGATGAAGCACTCGGCGAAGAAGATCCGGCGCCTGTATCAGGACAAGGTGCTGGCGGGGTTCGCCGGCTCGACGGCGGACGCGTTCTCGCTGTTCAGCCGGTTTGAAACGAAGCTGGAGCAGTATGCGGGGAACCTGAGCCGGTCGGCGGTGGAACTGGCGAAGGACTGGCGGACGGACCGGATGCTGCGGCACCTGGAGGCGCTGCTGATTGTGAGCGACCTGACGGCTACGTTTGTGCTGAGCGGGAATGGTGACGTGATCGAGCCGGACGAGGGGATTGTTGCGATCGGGTCGGGCGGCAGCTTCGCGCTGGCCGCGGCGCGGGCGCTGATGGAGAACACGGAGCTGGGGGCGCGGGAGATCGCGGAGAAGAGTCTGAAGATCGCCGGACAGATCTGCATTTATACGAACGACGAGCTGACGATTGAAGAGTTGAAGAAGGCGTAAACGATGGCGATTTATTTACCGGGAACGGCAGAGGACCAGGCGCTGGCGCTGGATGTGATGACTCCACGCGAGATTGTGGCGGAGCTGGACAAGTACGTGGTGGGGCAGGGCGCAGCGAAGCGCGCGGTGGCGATTGCGCTGCGCAACCGGATGCGGCGGCAGAAGCTGGCTCCGGAGCTGGCCGAAGACATCATGCCGAAGAACATTATCATGATCGGGCCGACGGGCGTGGGCAAGACGGAGATTGCGCGGCGGCTGGCAAAGCTGACGAATTCGCCGTTCCTGAAGGTGGAGGCCTCGAAGTTTACCGAGGTGGGATATGTGGGGCGAGACGTGGAGTCGATTGTGCGCGATCTGGTGGAGATCGCGATCGACATGGTGCGCGAAGAAAAGATGGAGGAGGTGGAGGACAAGGCGGAGCTGAGCGCCGAGGAGCGGCTGCTGGACCTGCTGCTGCCGCCGCCTTCGCAGGCGGCGCAACAGGCGCCGAAGACGGGAGCGGGCGCCGGGCCGGCGGCGGTGGTGATGACGCCGCGCGGGATGCAGGTGATGCAGATCCCGCTGCAGGCTGAGTCCGGCGGACAGACGATCGATGCGAGTGCAGTCCCGCCGATGGCGTCGAGCGCTGCAGAGGCGGGTGAAGAGCGGGCCGGCTGGGAGAAGAGCCGGGAGAAGCTGCGACAGCAGTTCCGCGAAGGCAAGCTGGATGAGCGGATGGTCGAGCTGGATGTGCGCGAC
This sequence comes from Acidobacteriaceae bacterium, assembly GCA_035550395.1. GTDB lineage: Bacteria > Acidobacteriota > Terriglobia > Terriglobales > Acidobacteriaceae > Edaphobacter. The sequence goes on along the minus strand of DASZPF010000034.1, from coordinate 45,980 downwards.
CGCAACCAGCCGAGCTTCGAGTTTCTGTCGACGCAGGCGCCCGAAGAGATGGAGTCGAACCTGCGGGAGATGCTTCCCGGGTTGTTCGGCAGCCGGACGAAGCGGCGCAAGATGAAGGTGGTGGAGGCGTTCGACTATCTGGTGCAGGAGGAAGAGGGCCGCCTGATCGATATGGACCACGTGACCCGGCTTGCGGTGGAGCGCGTGGAGGATTCGGGGATCGTGTTCCTGGACGAGATCGATAAGATCGCGGGGCGCGAGGGCGGTCATGGGCCGGATGTGAGCCGCGAGGGAGTGCAGAGGGACATTCTGCCGATCGTGGAAGGGACGACGGTGAACACGAAGTATGGGATGGTGTCGACGGACCACATCCTGTTTATCGCGGCGGGCGCGTTCCATGTGTCCAAGCCGAGCGATCTGATTCCGGAGCTGCAGGGAAGGTTTCCGATCCGCGTGGAGCTGAAGAGCCTGACGGTGGAAGATTTCGTGAAGATACTGACAGAGCCGAAGTCGTCGCTGGTGAAGCAGTCGACGGCGCTGCTGGAGACCGAAGGGCTGAAGCTGGAGTTTACGCCGGAGGCGCTGGCGGAGATGGCGAGCTTTGCGTTTCGCGTGAATGAGACGACGGAGAATATCGGGGCGCGGCGGCTGCACACGATCATGGAGCGGGTACTGGACGAGATCAGCTTCCAGGCGCCGGACCTGCTCAAGAGCCCACGGTCGGAGGCGACCGAAGAGGGCGTGGTGGCGAAGGTGGTGGCAAGCGCGGAGACTGCTCCTCCGCTGCCGGTGATCGAGCGACGGCGCGAGGATGGCACAGCGGAGAAGGTGATTGTGGTGGACCCGGAGTACGTGAAGCAGCAGGTGGCTTCGATTGTGAAGGACCAGGACCTGAGCCGGTACATACTCTAGGTGCTAGGTGCTAGGTGCTAGGTGCTAGGTGCTAGGTGCTAGGTGCTAGGTGCTAGGTGCTAGGTGCCAGGTGCGACGCGAGCTTGTGTTTGTAGGTCCTGAGGGCGCTGTTGGCGTGAGTTGAGAAGCGCTCCGGGAGTTGGGCTGATTTGCCGAGTTGTTTGCGCGCGAAGCCGGCGAGTTGGAGCCAGTCGTGCCAGTGGCCTCCGGCCTCCTGAAGCGCCTCGAAATGGGCGGCGAGGCGCCGGGCGCGTGCGGCGGGCTGGCCGGATCGAGGCGGAGACTCGGCCATGTAGCGGGCGAGCTTGGCTCGCTTGCGAATGTCGTGCAGGGTGCCGGCGTCGTCGTTCGCCGCAGGCGATTGCGGCGGATTGCCGCGGGCGAACCAATCGCGGGTGAGAGCAATGAGCTGATCTTCGGTGAGGACGGCTTTCTTTGCCGGGGCGAGAGCTTCGCGGAGCGATTCAAAGGCCAGTGGAAGCTTTTTGCGCTCCTTGCGGAGGAGGCGCACGAGCTTCTCTGCCTCGGCGGTGCGGCGGTGCTTCAGGGCGTCGTCGAGGGTGGCGGCTTCGTCACGAAGTGCGACGGCCCGATGAGAGCGGCCGCGGATGCGGGCAGCATCGTGGGCGATGAGGTCGCGTTCGACGTCGAGGTCACGGACGGCGCCGGCGGCGCGGCGAAGCTTCCGGAGCAGAGCCAGGGTTTTGGTACGCTGCTTTGCGTGACGAGGCGTGTCCGGCAGCAGAGCGATGAGGTGAAGCTGGGCTTCGATGCGCCGGGTGAAGGTGCGCAAACGGTGGACGGGGCGCTTCTTCGGGGTGGCGAGGCAGACGAGGGCGGCGGCCTCGAGCGACTGGATGGCTTCGTAGAGGGCTTGAATGGGACGCGTCGGACTGGCTGCGCGGGCCATTGGGAGTTAGATGCGGAAATGGTGGATAAAAGAAGCGCCCATCCTTCGCTGCGCGAAGGACGGGCCATCTGGGCGTATCTGAGTTTTAGTGGGCGCCGACAGTCTGCTTTTCGCTGATCTCGCTGAGACGTTTGGCGAGGAGCTGCTCGAGGTCTTCGAGTGCTTTGGAGAAGCCTTCGATGCCCTCCTTCAGCTTGTCGTGGGCCATGCGGTCGGCAGCGTGCATCTTCTCAAAGGTGTCCTTATCCATCGGGATCTTGTCGATGGACATCGACTGCGCCTTTGCGGGGTCAAGCTTGCGGGGCAGGTCGCCCTGCTTGGCTTCGAGCTCAGCGAGGAGCTTGGGTGCGATGGTGAGGAGGTCGCAGCCGGCGAGCTCTTCGATCTCTCCGATGTTGCGGAAGCTGGCTCCCATGACCTGCGTTTTGTAGCCGAAGTGCTTGTAATAGTTGTAGATGGTGGTGACGGACTTGACGCCGGGATCGTCGGCGCCGACGTAGTCCTTACCGGTGTCTTTCTTGTACCAGTCGAGGATGCGGCCGACGAAGGGCGAGATGAGGGTGACCTTGGCCTCGGCGCAGGCGATGGCCTGGTGCAGGCCGAAGAGGAGGGTGAGATTGCAGTGGATGCCTTCCTTTTCGAGCTGCTCGGCGGCTTTGATGCCCTCCCAGGTGGAGGCGACCTTGATGAGGACGCGCTCGCGACCGATACCGGCCTGGTCGTACTGCGCGATGATGTCGCGGGCCTGGGCCATGGTCTTCTCGGAGTCGTAGGAGAGGCGCGCGTCGACCTCGGTGGAGACGCGGCCGGGGACGATCTCGAGGATTTTTTTGCCGAAGGCGACGGCGAGGGACTTGAAGGCCAGTGCAGCGACGTCCTTATCGCTGGCAGAGGGGCCTGCCTGCTCGCGCGCCTCCATCAGGACACTGTCCACGATGGGCGCGTAGGCGGGCATGGTGGCGGCGGCGGCGATGAGGGAGGGGTTGGTGGTGGAATCGGTGGGCTTGAACTCCTTGATGGAGTTGATGTCGCCGGAGTCGGCGACGACGGTGGTCATGGTGCGAAGCTGCTCAAGAATTGTGGCCATGGAGGCTCCTTTGCTGCGTACGCGACAGGTTTGATTTTACCGGAAGGGCACGGGTTGAGGTAGGTTGTTAGGCGGGTCAAGGAAGGCCCGGCGCGTGTTTGTAAGACGCGGAATGGACACAGGGCGATGGCCCGCAGGGTGTGGGCGATGTGCAGAAGGAGACGCGATGAGGACTGCGGTTGGTATAGGACTGGCGCTGATGCTGGGGGCGGTTGCGACGCGGGCGCAGGACCTGCCGTTGACGCAGGAGCTTGTGCCCAGCACTGTTACGCCGCTTGATCCGACGAAGGCGGTGACGCAACCGGCGATGGAGAGCGCGGTCCACACTCCGCTGAAGGAGGAGTACATCTGGACGGCGAATGACGCGAATTCCAGCGACAAAGTTTTATACAAACGGCCGAAGGCGAACGAGCGGATTGAGCCGCATTATTTTCGCCGAAAATTTACTGTGAGCGCAGTGCCGCAGGAAGCGACACTGTACGTTGCGGGGCCGAGAAGCCTGAAGGTATGGATCAACGGCACGCTTGCCGAGCAGGTGGAGAGCGACGTGACCTCGCCGCTGGGGATGCACGTGTTCGCGGCGCCCGTGGCGAAGTTTCTGCACACAGGCGAGAACACGATTGCGCTGGAGGCGGTACGCGGACGCGGAGTCTCCGGCTGGGCCAACAGCGCGCTGGTGCGACAGCAGACCTTCGGGCAGGTGGTGGTGGCGAAGATTGTGGCGGCGCCGGAGTGGGTGAACGGCGAGGATTTAGTGATCAGCGATAAGCAGTGGAAGAGTTCGAGCGCTGCAGCAGGCGGGTGGGAGCAGGCAAGGTTCAACGATACCGGCTGGAAGCCGGTGCAGAGCATTGGCAGCATCGAGAGCTCGATTGAGATGTTCCAGTGGAACGCGGATGCAGGGCTGTACAACTGGCCGGGGTATGACGGTATCTCGCAGTTCCTGGCGCATATGCCGATTGCGGCGCGCGGAATCCTGGCGCACTACGCGGGACGCGGCGCGCTGGAGGACATGGACGCGCTGACGGGCGGGGCGGGCGAGTTCGCGGTGAAGATGCCGGGCGCGAGGTTGAGCGATGAGGATGCGCCGAGCGTGGTGCTGGATTTTGGGCGCGAGCTTACAGGGCGGGTGGAGCTGGTGTCGGACTCCGACACGCCGGTGACGGTGACGGTGCAGATGGGCGAGTCGGATTCGGAGGCGATGAAGGCGCCTTATCTGGGGACGAATCTGCTGACGATTGCGGCAGACGGGACTGGACATGGGCCGAAGTCGGCGTTCCGGTACGTAAAGATCCGGTTTGTGGATGGCGCGCCGGAGGTGAGGTTCAAGGCGATCCGGGTGGACGACATTTATTACCCGGTGAAGTATGAGGGATCGTTTGAGAGCTCCGACAAGCTGCTGAACCGCATCTGGGAGATGGGCGCGTACACGGCGCATCTTTGCATGCAGGACGATGTGTGGGATGCGAGCAAACGCGACCGCGGCCGCTGGATGGGCGATACGGACGTGAGCGGCAGGGTGATCGAGGATGTGTTCGGCGACCGGATGCTGATGGAGGACACGCTGGACCGGCTGATCGGGCCGGCGCCTGTGGACCAGCATGTGAACGGGATTCCGGGGTACTCGTCGTTCTGGTTCACTGGCGTAGCGGACTACTACCGGCATACGGGCGACAAGGCGTTTCTGGAGCGCGAACATACGCGGATGCTGCAGCTGCTGGCGTATGTGGACAAGGAGTTCGATGAGCGGAACGTCTACGCGAACAAAAGTAACGTGTGGCTGTATGTGGACTGGTCGCCGGAGCTAAACGGCGATACGCCGGAGACAAGGAAGGCGACGACGCTGGAGTTCTATCGCGCGTATCGCGACGCGGTGTGGATGCTGCGCGAGCTGGGCGACACGACGAATGCGGACAAATACCAGGCGCGAGCAGAGGCACTGAAGACGGCCGCGCAGAAGTATCTGCTCGATCCGGCGCAGGGGGACTTCGGGCCGCGGTGGCAGACGAATGCGGCGGCGGTGATCGGCGGCGCGGTAGACAAGAGCGAGTACGGGACGATCTGGAAGAACGTGCTGTCACAGGTGGGCGAGGGGCCGACGAACGGCAGGATCATTACGCCGTACTACAACTACTACGTGATCCGCGCGATGGCGGAGATGGGACATCGCGAGCAGGCGCTGAAGTGGATCCGGCAGTACTGGGGCGGGATGGTGGATGAGGGAGCGACGAGCTTCTGGGAGGCGTACGACCCGAGCTGGTACCACGAGGACTTCCACTCGTCACTGCAGGCGGACAACCGGAGCGGCTACTTTGTGAGCCTGGCGCATGGATGGTCCGCGGGGCCGACGGCATGGCTGATGGAGCAGGTGCTGGGGATCCAGCCGACGGGGCAGGGGTTTGCGACGGTGGATATCCGGCCGGACCTGGTGGACCTGGACTGGGCGCGGGGGGCGGAGCCGACTCCGCATGGACTGCTGAAGGTGGATGTGCGCAAAGGCGCCAATGGACATGGAACGCATGTGACGGTGGATGTGCCGGAGGGCGTGACGGCGCGGGTGGCGATGCCGATGTCGTCGCCGACGCTGCACGTGATGCTGAACGGCGGCATTGCGCGGACGGAGGCGGCGGAGAATGGCGCTCGCGGGGTGGTCACTCTGGAGCATGCAGGGCATTACGAGTTGCAGTCGGACTAGAGGGGTTGCGGCGGGGAAATAGTTTCGGCAGGGGCGACGCTTGTTTCCTGCGCGGCGGCTTCTATAGTCTGGTCGGGCGCTCGCGGAATGAAGTGTGCGCAATTTGCGAGAGCAAGGAAGACCAATGAGCCGAATGACTCCAAAAGAGTGCGCGCAGAAGATTGGCGCCGGGCTGCTGTCGTTTCCGGTGACGCACTTCAGTGCGGACGGAAGCGCGTTTGAAGAGGCGAAGTATCGTGAGCACATTGAGTGGCTGCTGGAGTACGAGCCGGCGGGGCTGTTTGCTGCAGGCGGCACGGGCGAGTTCTTTTCGCTGACGCTGGAGGAGTTTTCGCGCGTGGTGGCGGCGGCGGTAGAACAGACGAACGGGCGCGTACCGGTGCTGGCGGGCTGCGGTTACGGGACGGCGATGGCGAAGCAGTTTGCGCAGGCGGCGGAGAAGGCCGGCGCGGACAGCATTCTGCTGCTGCCGCCATATCTGTTGAACTCCGACCCCGCTGGACTGGCAGCGCACGTGGAGGCGGTGTGCGCGGCTACGAAGCTGGGCGTGATCTTCTACAACCGCGACAACGCGATCCTGAACGATGTGTGGCTGGAGAAGCTGGCGGACAAGTGCGCGAACCTGATCGGATTCAAGGATGGGCACGGCGATATCGAGCTGATGACGCGCATCTATGCGCGGCTGGGCGACCGGCTGACCTATGTAGGCGGTCTGCCGACGGCGGAGACGTTCGCGCTGCCGTATCTGGAGATGGGCGTGACGACCTACTCGTCGGCGATCTTCAACTTTCTGCCGCAGTGGGCGCAGAGCTTCTACGCGGCGGTGCGCAGGCGCGATCACACTGAGGTATACAAGCAGCTGCGCGAGCTGGTGATTCCGTATCTGGAGATCCGCAACCGGAAGAAGGGGTATGCGGTGTCGATTGTGAAGGCGGGGATGCGGGCGATCGGGCGGCCGGCGGGGCCGGTGCGGACGCCGCTGGTGGACCTGAGCGACGATGAGATGGCCGCGCTGACGAAGCTGATCGCAGGGCGCTCGTGAGCCGCACCGATTCGGTTGACCGCGAGACGCACATCCGCTACCTGATCGTGGCGATGCTGTTTATTGCGAGCGCCACGAGCTACGGCGACCGCGCGGCGCTTTCCGTGGGCGGCGTAGCGATGCAGAAGGCGCTTGGTATCAATGCCGCAAAGTTCGGGCTGCTGCTGTCGGGGTTCGGCTGGTCGTATGTATGCGGGCAGCTTCCTTCCGGAGGGCTGCTGGACCGTTTCGGATCGAAGCGGGTTTACGGAATCAGCATTGTTGCGTGGTCGATCTGCGCCTTTCTGATCGGACTGGCGGGATATGCTCCGGCGGCATGGGCCTTTACGGCGATCTTTGTGCTGCGGCTTTTCTCCGGAGTGGCGCAGAGCCCGGTGTTTCCGGGCAACGGACGCATCGTGGCGGCGTGGTTTCCCACGGCGGAGCGGGGACGCGCATCGGCGATCTTCAATGCGTCGCAATACTTCGCGCTGGGGGCGTTTGCGCCACTCTTCGGGTGGCTGACGCAGCGCTACGGCTGGCAGAGCTGCTTCTGGTTTATGGGCATGTTCGGCCTGCTGCTGGCTTTTGTGTGGACACGCACGATCTACAGCGTGCCGGAGCATCCGCATATCTCGCGGCAGGAGATCGACTGCATTGAGCAGGGCGGCGGCCTGGTGCACATGGACCGCGGCAAGGTGGTGCGGAAGAATCCGCTGACGTGGAGCGCGTTTCGCATGCTGCTGGGGCAGCGCATGCTGGTGGGAATTTACATCGGGCAGTTCTGCATCAACACGCTGACGACGTTCTTCCTGACGTGGTTTCCGTCGTACCTGGTGCATGCGCGGCACATGAGCATTCTGCAGGCGGGGTTTGCGGCGGCGCTGCCGGCGCTTTCCGGCTGTGCGGGCGGCATCCTGGGCGGCGTTTGCTCGGACTGGCTGCTGCGGCGCGGCTATTCGCTGACCTTCGCGCGCAAGGCGCCGATCATTGCGGGCATGCTGCTTTCGGTGACGATGATCGGTTGCAACTATACGAACCAGCAGGCAATGGTGATGGCTCTGATGACGCTGGCGTTCTTCGGCAAGGGCTTTGGCGCGCTGGGCTGGACGGTAATTGCCGATACCTCGCCGAAGGAGCTTGTGGGCGTGAACGGCGGAGTCTTCAACCTGTTTGGCAATCTCTCGACGATTACGACGCCGGCGATCATCGGGATTCTGGTGGCAAAGACGGGTTCGTTCAACGATGCGCTGATCTTTGTGGGCGGCACGGCGCTGGTGGCGATCTTCAGCTATCTGGTGATTGTGGGTGAGATCAAGCGAGTGGAGTTGAGGCCGGTGTAGGACGGCGCGCAGGTCGTGACGAGCGGTTTGCGCAGAGGCGGGGAGAGGGGCGAGACTGAAGTCGGGATGACGGAAATGCCAAGCACAATTGAGATTTCGGGTGAGATGCTGATTGGCGCGCGGGCCGTGCGTGGCTCGGGCGGGGCGATGCAGGCGGTGAATCCTGCCAACGGCAAGGTGATGGAGCCCACGTTCTGCGAGGGCACGGCGGCCGATGTGGATGCGGCGTGCGAGCTGGCGGAGGAGGCGTTCGACGCATTTCGCGCGGCCCCGCTGGAGCAGAGAGCAAAGCTGCTGGAGACGATTGCGCAGGGGCTGATCGATCTGGGCGATGTACTGGTGGAGCGGGTGATGGAGGAGTCCGGGCTGCCGCGGCCCCGAGTGGAGGGTGAGCGTGCGCGAACGGCGGGGCAACTGCGATTGTTTGCGACGCTGGTGCGCGAGGGACGATGGCTGCAGGCGACGATCGACCGCGCGATGCCGGAGCGCAAGCCGCTGCCCCGGGCGGACCTGCGGGCGCAGCGGATTCCGCTGGGGCCGGTTGCGGTGTTTGGGGCGAGCAACTTTCCACTGGCGTTTTCAGTGGCGGGCGGCGATACGGCGTCGGCGCTGGCAGCGGGATGTCCGGTGGTGGCAAAGGCGCATCCGTCGCATCCGGGCACATCGGAGCTGGCGGGGCGCGTGATCCAGAAGGCTGTGGCGGAGTGCGGTCTGCCGGAGGGCGTGTTCTCGCTGCTGGTGGGCGGCGCGGCGGTGGGCGAGGCGCTGGTGAAGCACCCGGCGATGCAGGCGGTGGGTTTTACAGGCTCGCGGCGCGTGGGGCGTGCGCTGGTGGCGCTTGCGGCGGCGCGTGACGAGCCGATTCCGGTGTATGCCGAGATGAGCAGCGTGAATCCGGTGTTCCTGCTGCCGGGTGCACTTGCGGAACGGGCAGAGAAGATTGCGCAAGGCTGGGCGGATTCGGTGACGCTGGGGACGGGGCAGTTCTGCACGAAGCCTGGGATTGCGATCGGGATCGCGAGCGCGGACTTTGAGCGACTGCGAACGACGGCGAAGGCGGCTATTGAGGCAAAGGCGGCGACAACGATGCTGAACCCGGGAATCCACGGAGCGTATTGCGAAGGAGCGGCGGCGTGGGTGCATGACTCCGGCGTGCAGGAGGTGGCCGGCGGGGCTGCGGCCACTGATGCTCCGTATGCCGGGCGTGCGATGGTATTTGCGACAACGGCGAAGCATTTTCTGGCGACGCCGAGGCTGCTGGAAGAGGTGTTTGGCCCGGCAGCGCTGCTGGTGGAGTGCGTGGACGAGGCGGAGATGCTGGCGGTGGCGAAGCACTTTGACGGGCAGCTGACGGCGACGATGCAGCTGGCGGATGCCGATCATGCGATGGCGCGCAGGCTGCTGCCGATTCTTGAGCGCAAAGCGGGGCGGATCATCGTGAACGGGTTTCCGACGGGCGTGGAGGTGTGTCATGCGATGGTGCATGGTGGGCCGTCACCTTCGACCTCGGACAGCCGAGTGACCTCGGTGGGGTCGATGGCAATTGAACGGTGGTTGCGGCCGGTGTGCTACCAGGACCTGCCGGCGGATTTGTTGCCGGAGGGGTTACAGGAGGGCAATCCGCTGGGGTTGTGGCGGCTGGTGGAAGGGAAACCGGGGCAGGCGTAAGCGAATGGCGACGGCGACGACAACACGGCCCCTGTATGTGAAGCTCGATCCTCGTGACACAGTGGCGATTGTGGTGAATGAAGGCGGACTGAAGGCAGGCACCCGCTTTGACGATGGTCTGACGCTGCTGGAGGATGTCCCGGAGGCGCACAAGGTGGCGTTGGAGGACATTGCGGCCTGCGCGCCGATCGTGCGCTATGGCGCGACGATTGGCTACGCGCTGGCGGCGATTCCGCGAGGGAGCTGGGTGCACGATGAGCGGATGCGGATGCCGGAGCCGCCGCATCTGGAGGATGTGCCCCTGGCGACAGAGACACCGAAGCCCGCGCCGCTGCTGGAAGGCTACACTTTCGAGGGCTACGTCAACGAAGACGGTTCGGTGGGCACACGGAACATTCTGGGCATCACGACTACAGTGCAGTGCGTTGCGCCGACGGTGGATTTCGCAGTACGGAGGATCAAGGCGGAGCTGCTGCCGAAGTTTCCGAATGTGGATGACGTGATTGCGTTGACACACCACTATGGATGCGGGGTGGCAATCGACGCGCCGGGGGCGGAGATACCGATCCGGACGCTGCGCAACCTGGCGCTGAATCCGAACCTGGGCGGGGCGCCGATGGTGGTGAGCCTGGGGTGCGAGAAGCTGCAGCCGGTGAGGCTGATGCCGGCGAGCGAGCTGCCGGTGCTGATGTCGAACCCGGACGTAGTGCGGATGCAGGATGAAGCCCTGCACAGCTTTGAAGAGATTGTTGCTGCGATTGTGGAGCTGGCGGAGACGCGGCTGGAGCAACTGAATCGGCGGCGCAGGGTAACGCGGCCGGCCGCCGACCTGGTGGTTGGGATGCAGTGCGGGGGCAGCGATGCGTTCTCCGGCGTGACGGCGAACCCGGCGGTGGGTTATGCGACGGACCTGCTGGTCCGCACGGGGGCGACAGTGATGTTCAGCGAGGTAAGCGAGGTGCGCGACGCGATCCACCTGCTGACTTCTCGAGCGGCGAACGAGCAGGTGGCGCACGACCTGGTGCGGGAGATGGCGTGGTATGACGCGTATCTGGCGAAGGGCGGAGTGGATCGCAGCGCGAATCCTTCGCCGGGAAACAAGCGCGGCGGCCTGACGAACATCGTAGAGAAGGCGATGGGGTCTGCAGCCAAGGCCGGAACGAGCGCGATTGCGGGTGTGGTGCCTCCGGGCGAGCGCGCGAAGACGAAGGGTCTGCTGTTTGCCGCGACGCCGGCGAGCGACTTTGTGTGCGGAACGCTGCAGCTGGCGGCGGGGATGAACATGCACGTCTTCACAACGGGACGAGGGACACCGTATGGACTGGCGATGGTCCCGGTGATCAAGGTGGCGACCCGGTCGTCGCTGGCGGCGCGATGGAAGGACCTGATTGACCTGGATGCCGGACCGATTGCCACGGGCGAGGCGACCATCGAGGAGGTGGGAACGCGGCTGTTCGAGATGATCCTTGACGTGGCGAGCGGGCGACGGCAGACATGGGCCGACCACTGGGGACTGCATAACGACATGGCGCTGTTCAATCCGGCACCGGTGACTTAGTTCGCTGCCCGGCTGGAAACGGTTTGACATGGGAAATGCGTCGCGTGTAATACGGTACGGAACTCCGGCGAGGCGCACTCCATGACAACAAGATTGAATTTGAAGGACGGCCTTGTACTGGACCGTCGCAGCTTTGTGAAGGCCGCGGGAGCCGTTGCGGTGAGTGCGGCGCTGCCGCGGTCGCTTTTTGCGGCTGCTCCGGCGGGGAGCAAGACGTTCCAAGGATTGTTTCCCATCGCGGCATCCCCGTTTACTCCTGACGACAAACTGGACCTGGACTGCCTGGCGGCGGAGGTGAAGTTCTGCGACCGGGCGAGGGTGCCGGGGTTGATCTGGCCGCAGATTGCGAGCGGGTGGACGACGCTTTCCAAAGAAGAGCGTTTTGCCGGAGCTGAGGCGATGTGCGCGGCGGGAAAGGGCGGCAAGGCGGCCGTAGTGATCGGCGTGCAGACGAAGGGCGACGACCTGCCGGGAGCGATTGCCTTTGCGAAGCATGCGGCACAGCATGGCGCGAATGCGATCTGCTCGCTGCCGCCGACGGGCGGGGACGCGGCGGTGATGGAGTACTACAAGGCGATCGGCTCGGCGACGGACCTGCCGCTGTTTGTGCAGACCTCCGGGAACATGTCGGTAGACCTGGTGGCACAGCTATTCCGGACGATCCCGACGATGCGTGTAGTGAAGGACGAAGCGGGAGATCCGCTGGCGCGAGTCACCGATCTGCGCGCAAAGACGGATGGCAAGCTGGCGATCTTCGCTGGAAAAGGCGTACGCCAGATGATGGACGAGATGCGGCTGGGCTTTACCGGCTTCTGCCCGACGATGGGGCAGGCGGACATCTTTCAGCAGGCATGGGAGCTGTGGGAGGCGGGGAAGAAGCGGGAGTCGTTCGATATGTTCGGCCGGACGCAGGCGTTCTCGAGCATCCTGAACGCTGATCGTTATGTGCTGGTGGCGCGCGGCATCTTCAAGGAAGATACGGCCTCCAGACCGACGCCGGGGATGGGCAATTCAGGCAAGCAGGAGCCGCTGACAGATGCGGAAAAGAAGGTGGTCCGCGATGCGCTAGACGCTTATCTGAAGCCGTATCTGCGCGGATGAGGGCGCTGAGGGTCAGCGTGATACTGCGGAATGCTATGAGATTGTGTGCTGCGCTGCTGCTGGTTGGCATCGGCAGGGTGCAGGCGCAGGGAACGCCTGCGGCTCCGCCGGTATTTCAGCAGACTTGTTCGCTTTGCCACGGCAATGACGGCCGCGGGACGGATCGTGCGCCGAGTCTGGCGTCGTCTGCCGAACTGCGTGCGATGCCGGATGCAGGGATTGCGGCGATCATCCAGAAGGGACGGAACAAGATGCCGGCGTTTCCACTGCCGCAGCCAGAGGTGGACGCGCTGGTGCGGTATATCCGCTCGCTGAACGCAGCAGCCGCGGGCATGGCGGGGAGGGCCGCGACGGGGCAGGACGCTGAGGCGGGCGAGCGAATCTTCTTTGGCTCCGGGGGGTGCAATGGTTGCCACATGGTGCGCGGATGGGGCGGCTCGCTCGGGCCGGACCTGTCCGACATTGCGCTGCGCATGCGGCTGCCGCAGATGGAGCAGGAGCTGCGGGATCCGTCGTCGCGGATGACTTCGGGCTACGAAGGCGTGACGGTGACGATGAATGACGGCAAGGCTCTGCATGGGCTGGCGCGCGCGCAGGGTAGTCATGACGTGGTGCTCGAGACGGAAGATGGCGAGCTGCGGACGTTGGTGGATTCCGAATACAGATCGATCGCACCGGATGCGAAGCCACTGATGCCGGTGTTTGCGGGGACCGATGAGGAGCGGAGTGAACTGCTGGCATATCTGGCTACGCTGGACGGTGTGAAGCCGGGCGCGCTGCGGCGTGCGGAGACGGAGACCCAGACGGCGGCGATTGAGGCTGTAGAGCATCCGGCGAAGGGCGAGTGGCCGACGTATAACGGCGTGCTGAGCGGGAATCGCAACAGTACGCTGGAGCAGATCAATCGCAGGAACGTGGGCAGGCTGCAGGCGGCGTGGATTTATCCGACCAACTACAACGGCCTGGAGACGACTCCGGTAGTAGCTGACGGGGTGATGTATGTGACGGGCAACAATGAAGTGATTGCGCTGAGCGCAAGGACGGGTCGCGAGATATGGCGGTATGAGCGCCCGAAGAGTGCGGGGTCGACGATCTCCGGCGACGCGGCGATTGGCGTGAACCGCGGTGTTGCGGTGCTGGGCGACCGGGTGTTTTATCTGACAGACAATGCGCATCTGATCGCGCTGAACCGCCTGACCGGTGGGCTGGAGTGGGAGGTGAATACTCCCGAGGGGGCGCCGGGGAAGTTCGGCGGAACGGCGGCGCCGCTGGTGGTGGGCGACCTGGTGGTGACGGGCGTGAGCGGCGGAGACAACGGCATCCGCGGGTTTGTGGCGGCGTACAAGGCAGAGACAGGGGAGAAGGTCTGGAAGTTTCTGACGATTCCCGCGCCGGGCGATACGGGACCGATCGCTGATACGTGGAAGGGCACAGCGCTGTCGTTGGGCGGCGGCGCGACATGGACGACGGGAAGCGCCGATGCGGATGCGGGCATCGTGTACTGGCCGGTGGGGAATCCGCATCCGGATACGGACGGCGACGAGCGCGCGGGAGCGAATCTATACACCAACAGCGACCTTGCCCTGGATGCGAAGACGGGCAAGCTGCTGTGGTATTTCCAGTACACGCCGCACGATCTGCATGACTGGGACGCGAACCAGCCGCTGGTGCTGGTGGATGCGCCATGGCATGGCCAGCCGCGCAAGCTGCTGCTGCATGCCAACCGCAACGGGTTTCTTTATGTGCTGGACCGGACGACAGGGAAGCCGTTGAGCGCGACGCGCATGGTGGACTCGCTGAACTGGGCGAGCGGCATCGATCCCAGGACATGGTTGCCGGAATTGCTGCCGGCGAACGAGACGACGGCGGCGGGCGCGGTGGGATGTCCGGCGGTGCGGGGCGCGACGAACTGGTATTCGACGGCGTACAGTCCGGCGACGCGGCTGTATTACGTGATGACGGTGGAGGATTGCACGGTGTATCGCAAGGCCGCGGACGGCGGCTACGGGCGATACAACGATCCGGCTCATCCGGCGAGAAAGGTGCTTCGCGCGTTCGATATCGAAACAGGTAAAGTTGTGTGGCAGATCGATCTGCCGGGTTTAGTGCAGATGAACTACTCCGGCGTGCTTTCAACAGCCGGCGGGCTGGTGTTTTTCGGGGAGAGCAGTGGGGGCTTTGCCGCGGTGGATGCCGCGACGGGGAAGTATCTGTGGCATTTTGAAACGGGCCACACGATGAAGGCCTCACCGATGACGTATGAGGTGGATGGACGGCAGTATATAGCGATTGCATCCGGGGCGAACATCTTTGCGTTCGCGCTACCAGAGCACGAGCAACGATAAGGGAGAAGGAAAGATGCAGAGGAAGAGACCATCGCGGCGCGAGTTCCTGAGCGGGTCGGTAACGGCGGCGGCCGGGCTGGCGGCCATTGCAAATCCCGGGCGTGCGGCTGCGCAGGCGGTTGGAGTGAAGCCTGCGGACCTTCCCAACCTCACGATCCGAGAGGTGCGTGTATATCACACCGATCTGGGCAGCTACCACAGCTTGAATGGAGAGCGTGGCGAGTTAGTGGGCATCGTGACGGAGGGCGGCCTTGAGGGGAACTACACGCTGGGCAATCGCAATGCGACCCCAAACTGGCTGGAATGGGCCAAGCCGACGCTGGTGGGCAAGAACGTGATGGATGTGCTGCCGACGCTTTGTTCTACCTCCGGGCTGCGCGGGACATATGGATTCAACGGCGAGCCTTATGTTCCGCCGGGACAGACAGGGCCGCGGTGGAATGGTGGGCAGACGTTCCATCGTGCGCCGGGTGTGGGCCACGGGTCGGCATTCGATACGGATGCGCTGAACGGCAGCGGGCTGATGACAGAAGCGGGCGGTTCCTGGCCAAACTGGTACGCAGCGGCCGCGGACGTCTGCCTGTGGGACATCCTGGGCAAGGTCGTGAACCAGCCGGTGTACAAGCTGCTGAGCGGCGGCTGCGGCGGCACCAAGGACAAGATCATGGCGTATGCGAGTTCCACACACCACCCGGCGATTGAGGACTACGCGCCGGAGGTGGTGAAGGTAAAGGCCGACGGCTTCAAGGGATACAAGATCCATCCCGGGCCAGGGGAGCATCGCGACTCAAAGGTTGCGATCCAGGGCTACATCGGGCACATGGAGATCATCAAGCAGGTGCGCGCGGCGGCGGGAGATGAGTTCATGCTGGCGCACGATCCGGTGCAGCAGTACAACCGCTATGAGGCGGTGAAAGTTGGCCGGCTGCTGGACGAGCTGGACTACGCGTGGTTTGAGGACCCCATCCGCACAACGGACGAAGAGGGACTGATCGAGCTGGCTGCGGCGCTGGACCTGCCGCTGCACGTGGGCGAGTTTCTCTACTCCATCTCGGACTTCGCGGGATACATCTCGCGCGGGGCGCTGGACGTGGTGCGGCTGATCGCGGACAATACCGGCGGCATCAGCGGATCGATGCGCGTGGGGCTGTTGGCGGATGCCTTTGGACTGGAGTGCACGCCGCACAACTGGGGGAACACACTGGACCTTGCGCTGCACTTCCACCTGGAACTGGCGCTGCCCAACGCCATGTGGTTCGAGATGCCATATCCGCCGAGCCTGAGCGACCATCCATACTTCGACTACAAGTTCCGGCCGGACAAGGACGGATATGTGCACGCGCCGACGGAGCCGGGGCTCGGCTACCCGATCAACCGGGCGGAGCTGGATAAAGTTACGAAGCGGATCGATCGCTGATGGAGGTTGAGGGCGACAAGCCGCGCGGCGTGGCGATGCGCTATCTGCTGGTGCTATGGCTGGCAGGGCTGAGCGCGCTGGCTTATGTGGATCGCACGAACATCTCCATTGCGCGAATTGCGATAGGCCGCGAGTTTTCGATCGACAACGTGCGCATGGGGTGGGTCTTCAGCGCATTCCTTGTCGGCTACGCGGCGTTCCAGATTCCCGCGGGCCTGCTGGCACGGAGGCTCGGTCCGCGCCGCTCCCTGGCGCTGCTGGGCGCGTGGTGGGGCGTGTTCATTGCGCTTACCGCGGCAATCGGGGTCCATGCCACGAATGCTCTGGTGCTGCTGGTGCTGATCCGCTTCACCCTCGGCGTGGGAGAGGCGGTGATGTATCCCGCTACCAGCCAGTTTGTAGAGCGCTGGTTTCCGATCCAGGAGCGGGGGCGCGCCAACGGCATCATCTTTGCGGGAGTCGGCCTGGGTTCGATGCTGACGCCGCCTGTGGTCACTGCGATTCTTCTGCATCACGGCTGGCGCGTGTCGTTCCTGCTGAGCGCTGCGGCCGGAGCGATTGCAGGGCTTGTCTGGTACATCGCTGCGCGTGATACGCCGGAGCAGCATCCATTGGCCGGCGAAAGAGAGCGCACCCTCATTCTGCGCGAGCGACGCGCGATGCACGCAAGCGAGAACGGCCCAGCAGGTCATCGATGGTCGGTACCCTGGGCGCAGATCGTGCGCAGTCGTTCGGTGCTGGCGATGCTTGCCAGCTACTTCAGCTACGGATACGTGGCGTGGATCTTTTTCGCATGGATGTACACCTATATGGCGCAGGTGCGCGGGGTGAACCTGAAGGCGAGCGCTCTGTACACCATGCTGCCATTTCTAGGGATGACCATCGGCTCTCTGTCAGGCGGAGCCATCTGCGACTGGATTGCGGTGCGGTTCGGGTTGCGTGCCGGGCGTTGTGGATTGCCGACGGTCGCGTTTGCGCTAACAGCGGCGTTGCTGCTTGCGGGATCGGCTGCGCACAAACCGGGCGCTGCTGCTGTACTGCTGGCGGGCGGAGCCGGCGCACTCTATCTGGCGCAGTCCAGCTACTGGGCCGTGTGCGCGGACGTTGCCGGCGAGTTCACCAGCGTGGTGACGGGCATTGTGAACATGGGAGGACAGATCGGCGGTGCCGTGACCGCCTCGCTGACGCCATTACTGGCGGCACATTTCGGCTGGGGAGCATCGTTTGGAGCTGCGGCGGGGCTGGCCGTGCTCGGTGCGCTGTCCTGGCTCACGGTCGATCCGCGGTGCCCGCTGGGCACTCCCGAGCCGCTGGCCATCGAGATCTGACGCCCAACCGTGCGGGCCTCTAGGTTTCCTTGTTCTGCTGCCTTGTTGCGAGTTCTTCGAGCTGGCGGCGCCAATCGAGTTCTTCGACGAAGCCGCGGCTGGAGCGCCACTCCGCCTGCACCTTGACGAAGAGTTCGAGGAAGACGCGGGTGCCGAGAAGAGACTCGATCTCCTTGCGGGCAGCGGTGCCGATCTGCTTGAGCATGGCGCCCTGCTTGCCGATGAGGATCGCCTTCTGCCCTGCGCGCTCGCAGAAGATCGCCGCCGAGATCTTTGTGACGGGCAGCTTTCCGCCGGAGGTCTTCTTCGTTCTTGCCCCCGGCTCCTCGAAGCGCTCAATGACCACCGCTGAGGCGTAAGGCACTTCTTCTCCTGTGAGCAGGAGGATCTTTTCGCGGACCAGTTCAGCGGCAAGGAAACGCTCCGGCTGATCGGTGACCTGATCGCGCGGGAAGTAGCGCTCCCCTTCGGGGAGCAGCGCGACGATCTTTTCGAGCAGAAGATTGAGGCCCTCCTTCTTTCGCGCGGAGATAGGGACCACCTCTGCGAAGGTGTGCTGGGCGCTCCAGTGAGCGATGAGAGGGAGCAGTTCCTCTTTGCGCACGGCATCGATCTTGTTGAGCACAAGGATGACGGGGCAATCCAGGCGCCTGACGAGCGAGAGGGCGAAGTCGTCCTCGGCGGCGCTGAGCGCCATGCGCCCGGTGATTCGATGCGGCGTAGAAGCAGCTTTGTCGGACTGCGGCAGCCTGTGGGTGACGTCCACGATGAAGAGCACGACGTCGCGCGATTCCAATGCGTCGGTGACCTCCTGCATCATGCGGCGGTCCAGCTGTGTCGAAGGCTTGTGCACGCCAGGCGTGTCAACGAGCACGACCTGGGCGGCAGGATGGCCGAGCGTGGTCTTCGTCTTCTTTCTTGCCGGAACCTCGAGTACACCGTGGATGCGGGTGCGTGTTGTCTGAGGCTTGTGCGTGACGATGGCGAGCTTCTGGCCGAGCAGCGCGTTCAACAGTGTGGATTTGCCGGCGTTGGGCCGACCGATGATAGAGACGAATCCGGAGCGAAAGGGCATCGGCCTATTATCTCGCGGGGGTGCCTGATGTGCCGGAACGGACTGAGGTTGTTCGCGGAGAAGCGAAGAGGGCGCCTGCGAAGATGAGCGCAACGGGAAAGAACTCGAGCGTATAGC
Source organism: Acidobacteriaceae bacterium (assembly GCA_035550395.1). Lineage (GTDB taxonomy): Bacteria > Acidobacteriota > Terriglobia > Terriglobales > Acidobacteriaceae > Edaphobacter. The sequence continues at coordinate 27,403 of DASZPF010000034.1, read as the reverse complement.
GGGGCTCAGAGTTGTCGAGTGCGAGGAGGAGAAGAGCGCGGAGCAGGACAGTTGCAGCCAGGGCCAGCGCAAAAGGGCGCATATTATGCGCAGCTGAGTCTGCGGCGCGCCAGCGGCGGCGCTGCCAGACGAGAAAGCCGCCAACGCCAAGCGCGAGGTAAATGAGATTCAGTGCGGCATAGGTGGCAGCAAAGACGGTCTGACCGTGATAGATGCGCCAGCGCCACCAGTCGAGGGGAGTGGGCAGGAGTTCGGTGCGAGGGCGCAGGGCCATGTCGAGCAGCCGGGCGAGGGGGAGACCAATGTAGTAGAGCACTGGATGCGCGCTGATGCGGATGCGGGCGAGGGCGGCGAAGCGCGCGTCGATCTGCGGCGTGACGAGGGTGGTTTTGTTGTAGTCGGCGAGGAGGGCGGCAGTTTGGGCGTGAAGCGCGGCGGTGGCACCGGGCGAGCCGGCGTCAAAGGCGCGTAGAGGAAGGTCGTTGAGTTGAATGGGGAAGCCGCTGTAGTTCCAGTAGATCTGCTCTGTGGATTGGAACTCGATTCCCCAGGTTCGGAACCAGCGGTTGAAGCCAACAGGGTCGAGCTCGCCGGGGTCGACGGCATTGCGCGGCGCGAGCGGCTGGAGGATATGGAAGGTGTGCCAGTTGCGAGCGGTCCAAGGGACGAGCGGAAGGACGGCGCAGAGCGCGGTGATGAGAACAGGTGAGGCGGCCGATGGTGTGGAGAGTGGCTGGCCGCGTATTTTGCCTGCGGCCAGCCATGCAGCGGGAAGAAGTGCGATCCAGAGAAGGCCCTGTTCCGGACGCAGGAGAACAGACCAGCCCAGGACCAAGCCGAGGAGCCATATCCAGCGGTTAATGCCGCATCCAGATTGCCACCAGCGCACGAAGGCGTAGAAGGCCAGCGCCATTGCGCTGAGGGTGAGCGTCTCCGTGAGAGGTGCGGCAGTGTAGCCGGCGGTGAAGGGGCAGAGCGCCGCGAGCCACAGGACGGCCATGGCAGCACGGTGTCCGAAGAGCCTTCCTGCCAGCGCGGCGAGCAGGCAACAGGTGGCCAGGTCAATCGCCGCCTGCACATACAGGACCGCGGTGTAGTGCTCCAGGCCAAAGAGGCGGAAGCAGGCGGCAAGGAAGAGCGGATAGCCGGGAAGGCGGATGAGGGTGGGGCGTACGGTGGCAATGCCGGCGGCATTGATATCACTGAAGCCGTAGACGCCGTGCTGGAGCCAGTTTTTGGCGATGTCACCGTAGAGCAGGCTGTCGCCGGTGATGAGGGCGTAGTGGTGAATGAACCACAGGCGCAGCGCAAGTCCGATTGTGATTGCCACACCGGCCATAAGCCAGAAGCGCTTCCGCAGGTTCATCATGCAGCATCATACCGGCTTGGGACGTGGCAAAAACGAAATGCGTTTACCGGGAGTCTGACAGACAGCAGGTCCGTTGACTCGCGCTGTGCCGACTGCATTACGATAGACATGGCGCAGAGCGGCCTTTTGCGGGGCGTGCTCACTACTGAGAGTGCGCGGCGGTGAAGAGATGCCGCGGAGCGCGGCACCCTGAGACAGATATGACCAAGCAGGTCTTTTACGATCCTCAACGCAAGCGCTGGAAGCGACTGCGGCGCGTTTTTGACGTGCTTGCCATCGTCGGCGTGGTGGTTGGGGTTATTTTTGCGGTCAGTCTGGTAAAGATGACGCCGTTGCCGGAACTGCTGCTGAACTCTCCGAAGCGGCGATATAGTCCGCTGCCGGTAGAGCGCAGCACTGTACGGAATGCGAAGAAGCCAAGCCGGACAGGACATCGCAGGACGGACCTGAAGCCGTCCGACGTGATCCTGAATTCAGGCGAGGGGCTACGCGCGGCGTATTACGTGGAGGATGACCCGGCAAGTTATTCCTCGCTGCGCCAGCACATCCGGCAGATTGACCTGCTCTTTCCCGAATGGCTTCATGTGGTGACGGCGGACGGCACATTGACCTCCTACAGCCTGGATAACCGGCCGTTCGACGTGGTGGACGGAGGCACCGTGCGTCCCGTGGACCACGAGAACCGGGTGGCCGGGGTTATCCAGTCTGTGGCGGACGATCCGACGCCGGCGGAGATCTTTCCGCTGGTGAACAACTACGATCCGGTCAAGAACGAGTGGTTGCCGTCGATCGGGGCATTTCTGACCGACCCAACGGCGCGCGCGAATTTTATCCGCCAGCTGGACCGTTTTCTTGCGGCCAATCCCAGCTACCGGGGCATCTCTCTGGACTTCGAGGAGATTCCGAGCGAGGCGCAACAGGGCTACATGGCGCTGCTGGCCGAGATCTATGGGGACTTTCATGCGCCTGGGCGAGATCTAAAGCTTTGGGTGAATACGCCTGTAGGCGATGACGACTTCGACCTGAAGTACATGGCCGACCACTCCGACGGCCTGCTGCTGATGAACTACGACCAGCACCAGACAGGAAGCGGTCCCGGACCCATTGCGGCCCAGGACTGGTTTGTCGAGAACCTGAAGAACGTATTGAAGGTGGTTCCCAAGGAGAAGGCGATCTGCGCCATAGGCAGCTACGGATACGACTGGACGACGACGATTCCTCCGCCGGTGAAGAGAGGAAGAAAACAGCAGGAGCCCAAGACGCTAAACGTGCAGGAGATCTCCACGCAGGAGGCATGGCAGGCCGCGGTGGATTCCGAAGCGGAGGTGCAACTGGACTCCGATTCGCTCAATGCGCATTTTGCCTATGACGACGATGATGCGCATGTGCGCCATCAGGTCTGGTTTCTGGATGCGGTGACCGTGCTGAACGAGATGCGTGCGGCGCGCGCCCTGGGCATTGAGACCTTCGCGCTGTGGCGCCTGGGGCAGGAGGACAATTCGCTGTGGAACATCTGGGACCGGCCGATCCAGGCCGATCCGGTGAAGGACCTGGCGCAGGTCGTGCCCGGCTACGACGTCGATACAGAGGGCTATGGGGACATTCTGAACATCACGCGCAAGATGCAGACGGGCCACCGCACGGTAACGATGGACGACGATGACTCGATTCTGCCCGGCTATCGCTCGATTACGGACGAGACGATGGACAAGTACCCGCTTTCCTATACCGTGACGCAGACCGGCTATCACCCCAACGAGGTCGCGCTCAGCTTTGACGATGGCCCGGACCCGACATGGACGCCGCAGATCCTGAAGATACTGGATGAAAAGCATGTCACGGGGGTCTTCTTCATGATCGGCGAGGAGGCGCAAAATAACATAGGGCTGATGCAGCGGGTGTACCGCGACGGACATGAGATCGGGAACCACACCTGGAGCCACCCGGACATCAGCGAAATCTCCCGGCCGGCGGTGGACCTTGAGCTGAACCTGACGGAGCGGCTGTTTGCGGCGGAGCTGGGCGTGGAGCCGCTGTACTTCCGGCCGCCGTATTCGATCGACCAGGAGCCGGACACCAACGACCAGGCGGCCCCGGCCGATCGCATCCAGAACCTTGGCTACATCATTATCGGCAATAAGATCGATACCGACGACTGGGACGAGAACCCTCCGAAGAGCCCTCAGGAGATCGTCGACAGCGTTTTCGAGCAGATTGCGATGTCGCAGTCCAAGCCGTGGATGAAGGGCTCGATCATTCTGCTGCATGACGGTGGCGGGGACCGCTCGGCCACGGTGCGGGCGCTGCCGGTGCTGATTGATGCGCTGCGGGCGCACGGCTACAAGATCGTGCCGGTCTCCGAGCTGATGGGAAAGACCCGTGCCGAGGTGATGCCGCCGCTTAAGAAGAAGCAGATCTGGCAGGCGCGGGTAGATTCGGTTGCGTTTGCGGTGTGGGCCTTCTTCAACCACTTTGTGGTTGCGGTGTTCTTTGTCGGCGACATCCTGATGAGCGCGCGGTTGATTATCATCGGCGTCTTCGCGATCATCGACCGGTTGCGGAAGCGCAAGAACTACGCCACGCCGGATTATGCTCCGCGGGTTGCGGTCCTGATTCCCGCATATAACGAGGAGAAGGTGATTATCCGCACCATCCGATCCGTCATGATGTCGAACTACAAGAATCTGCGCATTGTGGTGATCGACGATGGATCGACCGACAACACATATCGAGCGGCAATGGAGGCCTATCCGGCGGAGATTGCCTCGGGCCGGCTGACCGTGCTGACCAAGCCGAACGGCGGCAAGGCCGACGCTCTGAACTTTGGGCTGGAGCATGTCGACGAGGAGATCTATATCGGCATCGACGCGGACGGCGTTGTGGCCCACGATGCCATCACAAATCTGGTTCCCCACTTCGCCAATCCGAAGATTGGAGCGGTGGCGGGAAATGCGAAGGTAGGCAACCGCGTCAATCTGTGGACGCGATGGCAGGCGCTGGAGTACATCACGAGCCAGAACTTCGAGCGCCGAGCGCTGGATCTCTTCGATGTGGTAATGGTGGTGCCGGGAGCGATTGGCGCATGGCGTACTGCAGCCGTGAAGGCAGGAGGCTGTTACCACACCAACACGGTGGCGGAGGACGCAGACCTGACGATGAATCTTCTGCAGCAGGGCTATTCAGTGATTTATGAGGACCGCGCGCTTGCATTTACCGAGGCTCCGGTGAACGTAAACGGCCTGATGCGCCAGAGGTTCCGCTGGTCTTTCGGCATTCTGCAGGCGGTGTTCAAACACCTGGGGGCTGTGACCAAGCGGCGCGCGATGGGATTGTTTGCGCTGCCCAATACGATCGTATTCCAGATCCTGCTGCCGCTGGTTTCGCCGCTGATTGACCTGATGTTTGTCGCCGGCGTGGCGAATTATTTCTATGACCGGCACTTCCACCCTGAGGCCGCCTCGGCCCAGAGCTTCGAAAAGCTGCTGGCCTTCTTCCTGGCGTTCCTGATCATCGACTTCACTGCATCGGCGCTGGCCTTTATGCTGGAGCGCCGGCATCCTGCGAGCAAAGGCGACGGCTGGCTGCTCTTCCATATCTGGATCCAGCGCTTCACTTATCGGCAGGTGTTCTCGGTGGTGCTGTTCAAGACGGTAAAGCGGGCGATCGACGGCAAGCCGTTCAACTGGGACAAGCTGGAGCGCACAGCGACGATGTCCAAAGAGACAGAAAAGATCACCGAGACTGTATAACGCGGACTTGGTGGGCGTCAGTAAGTGCGATCGACGAGATACTGCGCCAGCGACTTGAGCGGAACAGCCGCCGTGCCGAAGGGTTCGAGGGCAGCGAAGGCGTCGGCGATCAACTCCGCGGCGTCGTGACGGGATTGCTCAATTCCGAAGACAGCCGGCCACGTAGCTTTGACGCTGGCGGTATCCTTGCCGGCGGTCTTGCCCAGCTCGGCGGAGGTCTGCGTCATGTCGAGCACGTCGTCGACGATCTGGAAGGCGAGGCCGGCCTTCTCGCCGAACTCGCGAATGCGGGCGAGATTCTCAGCGGAGAGGGGACGGGTGGCTGATCCAAAGATTGCGCCGGAGACGATGCTGGTGGTGATCAGCGCGCCGGTTTTTGCGCGATGGATGGTCTCGACGAGGTCAGGGGTTGGAGTGATGCCCTCGGATTCGATGTCGACGACCTGGCCGCCGATCATTCCGGGTGCGAGGCCGGTGTCAATGCCTGCGGCCCGGCCAACGCCAGTACCGACAGCGGTTGAGATCTCGCGCAGAATCGCGACCACAAGTTCTGGCGACGTGCGCAGACGCGCGACAGTCTGGAAGGCGAGGGTCTGCAGGGCATCGCCGGCGAGGATGGCGATGGCTTCCCCAAAAGCGACATGGCAGGTGGGCTTGCCTCGGCGCAGGTCGTCGTTGTCGAGAGCGGGGAGATCATCGTGGATGAGCGAGTAGGTGTGGAGCATCTCGAGGGCCGCGCCGAGGTCTTCCACGCCTGGAGGCAACTCGCCGGCCCCCGCCGTCATGCGTGCAGCCTCCATCGCAAGGATGGGCCGCAGGCGTTTGCCGCCGGCGAAGGTGCTGTGCCGCATGGCGCGATGGATGGAGTGAGGCGGAGTTTCGGGCGATGGCAGAAGGCGTTCGAGAGCAGCGTCCGTGAGAGTGACGCCGGAAGAGAGCAGAGATCGTACAGGGGGTTCCATCAGCCTACGATGATATACGAGGGCAGGCCGGCGGAGAGGCCGGGGGGCGGCACAAAACAGGCCGTTCATGCGATGCTGGTGGAGGCGACTTTCGCCCGGACCAGAGGGAGGAAAACGTGGCCGATATTTCCGATTTTGTCGCTGGGTTCGAACGCTTCCAGTCGAAGTACTTTGAAGGGGACGCCAGCCTGTTTGCGCGCTTGCGGCAGGGGCAGAGCCCAAGCACTCTGGTGATCTCCTGCTGCGACTCGCGCGCCGATCCCGGAATGCTGATGGGCGCGGGTCCCGGGGACATCTTCGTGGTGCGCAACGTGGCCAACCTGGTGCCGGTATACCGCAACGACGCGCAGATGCCTGGCATCCGCGCGGACATCGAGTTCGCGATCAGAGGGCTGAACGTCTCGCATATCGTCATTCTGGGCCACTCCAGTTGTGGCGGTATCCGGGCGCTGATGGATGGCGAGGGGATTTCAGCGAGCAACTACGAGTTCATCGGGACGTGGGTGAGCATCGCGCGGCCGGTGCGGGAGCGTGTGCTGCGGGAACTGGCCGATCGGCCACAGCCGGAGCAGGTCCGTGCGTGCGAGCAGGGCGCGATCGAGCTTTCGCTCCAGAACCTGATGACGTTCCCGTGGATCCGCGAGCGCGTCGAGCGCGGCGAGATGGACCTGCATGGCTGGTACTTCGACATTGACGCGGGAGACCTGCTGGCCTACTCGCCGGAGACAAAGAGCTTTGTCTCCCTTGTGCCAAAGACCGAGAATGAGACGGTAAAGGCCTAGGGGCGTGTAGCAGCGCTGGGATAGCGCGCTCGCAGAAGGAGCGCAGCGATGACCAGTGCACACAGCGAGATGAGGTCACCGAGCGTTTCATCGAACGTGTGGGCGTAGTGGATATCAATGATGGAGTTGCCGGCGGGGACTTCAATTGCAACGAGGCCGTCCGGCCGGGGCTCACGTGCGGCGATGATCTGCGCTGTGGAGCCGTCGGTGGTCCGCGTGATGCGCCATGCCGGATAGTTGCGCAGGTTGAGGACGAGAGATTCGGCGCGAGGCGCATCCACCCGGAGATGCATGGGCGCCGGGCCGGCAGGGTGACCTGGGGGCGGAGGCGCGGTGGGCGAGTTCCCAATCCAGAAAGGGGCATTGCCGGGCTGGAGCGCGTCGTTATCCGCGGCAGTGGGCGTGTATTCATCGGTTGGATCGGTGCCGGCGTGGGAGTGGAAGAGCGCAACGCGGGCGGCAGCGGTGTCCTCGGGGTCGCAGGATTGACGGAAGAGATGCCACGCCGGAAGGCCAAGGGCCGCGACGAGGATGATGGCCGTTAAAGCAACATGGGCGTGGCGAAGCCCCCGTTCAATCTGCACGAGATGGATTGCGATGGCGAGCGCGCCGGCCGGGGCGAGCACTGCCAGCAGCCGCCACGGAAATTGCAGATAGATTGCTTCTGGAGTAATGCGCCATATCGCCGCGCTGGCGGGTGTTAGAGCAAAACTGATGGCCGCCGTGAGGACCAGCAGTGGGAGAAGGAGGCGAGTCTGGCGAGAAGCAGCCTTCATGCGGCGCAATGCAAGCAGGACGAGCGCGGTGAAGGTCACCACAAGCGTCATCACCGCGATGACAGATGCGGTGTGGAGCACCTGATCGTGCAGCAGATCATCGGGCGACGAACCGGTGTGCTCAAAGAGGAAGTTCTCTCCGATGCTCATGCCGCCGACGGTTGCCATCGCTGCTTGCACATAGCGGCGTTCCCAGGCCGCGGGCACGATGTAGAACGCTGCGAGCGCGAGGCCGAGCGTGGCACCGCCGGAGATTTGCGCAGAAAGACGTAAAGCCGCGTCGCGCTCAACTATGATCGCGCCTGAGGCAAAGATCTCGACACAGAGTCGCACTGCCGTCAGCAATGCCAGCGCATAGCAACCCATTACGGCGGCAGGGGCGTTGGTGAGCCAGAGCAGAGCGACCGGGATGGCGACGCCCGGTATCGTGGGTCTTTCGCGCAGGACGGCCTCGAGCAATAAAGGGATCCATGCCGCCGCCAGCAGCTCGGCATAGGCGGTACGCTCGAATGCGGTGAAGAGCATGTAGGGGCTCGCCAGGTAAACGGCGGAGGCGAGAAGCGCTGCGTTTGCGCCCGCGAAGCGGCGAGCCAGACGAAACATGGAAAGCCCGGAGAGCGTCAGCGCGATCCATGTGAAGAGGATCGGCGCGGCGGTCCATGCAGCGGCTTCGGTCATCCGTGGCAGATGCTCGAGCCCGAGGCCAATTCCCGCCCCGAGATACCAGGAGACGGGGGGATAGAAGACGAATCGCGGTTCGCCGGCGTTGTAGGCGGGAGTATAAGCCCAGTGCGGATGCAGATTGCCATGCGAGATCTGCTGGGCGGCCTCGATCCAGCTCAGCAGATGGAAGTCGAAGTCATGTCCACAGGAGCATCCGCGCACAAGGAGCGGTGCGATGAGCAATAGCGCCAACAGCGGAATGAGAAGACGCGCGCCGCGGTCCACTGAGGTATCGCCCACCGGGCTGCACCATGGAGCGCGCGGCGGGCTCATCGCGGGTTCAGCGTCAGGGTGTGCGTGATGGTGGGCTGCGTGGCCGCGGTAGAGAAAGGCAAGGTATAAGTGCGGCCGTTGAGCCAGTCCTGAAACTGATCCATGAACCACGGGCTGGCGGGATTGCCTGACTGGCCCAGCACGATGTTGAGGGTTGTGTTGTCGAGATTCGAGAGGTCGGCTGTAAAGCGCTCCGAGGGGCCGAAGCTGCGGCTGATTTGTTTCACCGTGGTTTCGTCACCGCTCTTAGGCTGCGGACCGGTGCCGGTAGGAACACCGAGCAGCATTTGCGCGAGAAGAAAGTGCGAAAAGAGCGGATGCTCGATATCGACCGGAGAGGCCTCGCCCTGTTGCCATGAGCCAAGGTTGCGCGGCGCCTTGGCATTTGCGAGGCCGCGTTTGACCACGGCGGCGAGAAAGTCATCCCAGGTCGCGTAACCCTTCGGCAGCCAGCGGGCCGGCGTGCTGGACAAGAGCTGCTCCTCGACATAGCCTCGCTCGCCCCAAGTGTATTGCTGCCCGAGATTACCCAGCGCGGCCTGATCGGAAGGAAGCTTGAGCTTGCTCATGTCCGCGCCATGGGCCAGCTGATCCGCAACCTGGGGCAGCAGCCGGGGGATGAGCAGCAGAGGCCAGAAGGCATCACGCGAGGCGTTGACGATGGCTGGTGCCGCGGCTGTGGCATCGACACTGCCGTTCCAGCTGCGCAGCAGGTCGGCTGCCTGATGGAGTTCGGCGTCGCCCTTCAGCGGGCCTGTGGCGTGATCGATGGCATAGGCCAGGCGGTGCGCGATCTCCTGATCGAGCTCCGAATAGACGTCGGTCTGCAGCGCAAGCATGTCGGAGGAGGTCAGCAGATGCCCATTGCCTGAGACGGCGCCCTCGGCGGTCCGAGCAGGGCTCGACTCAAGCACTTTGTAGATTCGCTCGGTGCGATATGGAGCCATCCAGTCGAGCGTGATGGGATAACGATAGCCATCCGGCGTGACGCGCGAGTTGGCCGTAGCGAGCACGCCGTCTGTGGGATCGAGGGATTGGGGAAGCTGGTCAAAGGGAATGTATCCGGCCCACTCATGCATCGAGGCGTCGGAGGCAGCCACGTCCGTAGGCACTGGAGCAAGTGCGCCGGGATTATTGATGTCCCCGCGGACCGGGATTTTTCCGACCGCATGATAGCCGATGTGGCCCTGGTCGTCGGCGTACATCATGTTCAGCGGCGGTCCCCATGTAGAGAAGGCGGAGAGCATCGAGGCCCAGTCCCCGGCACTGTTGATGGCAAAGAGCGGCACGGCGAGCGCGGCGGGGTCATAGACACTCCAGCGAAGGCTGAGGCTGCGCGTCTCACCTGGCATCAGCGCAGAGATGACCGGGGTATCCACGTCTCCGTGATGAGTGAGCGGGATGTCGATTACGACGTCCTTGTTGCTGCGCACGTGAATCGTCTCCCGGCTGTACTTCATCGGGAGCCACTCGCCGGTGGCAGTCTGGTACTGCGCGCCGGAGGGAGTACCGCGTGTGTGCTCGATGTAGAGGTCCTGCACATCCGCGCCAAGATTCGTAAAGCCCCAGGCGACATGGTCATTATGGCCGACGACCACAAAAGGAACACCCGGCAGTGTTACGCCGGCTACATGGAATGCAGCGAGGGGCGGGGGCAGTGCTGCCTGCAGGTCAGCTTCATACCAGGTGCCCGGCACCATCAGATTCAGGTGCATATCGTTGGAGAGCAGAGGCTTGCCGGAGGCGGTGCGCGAGCCGGCGACGGCCCATCCGTTCGACCCGGCAACGCAGGATGCGCAACGAGGGTTGAAGATTGCCTGCGTTTGCTCGAGCGGCAAAAGATTTACCGGCGGAACGACACGGGACTGCGATTCGTCGAGCGGAGCAGAGGCGGCCTGTGGCGCGCTCAGATCAGGGGCCTGAGCGCCGGGAACATGATCGCGCCAGGACCCTACCGGGTACAGATCCGCGATGAGGTCCGCAGGGAGATGCGCAGTGAGCTGCTCGCGGACCAGTTTGGTCGAGAACTCATTGGTGAGCTCCTGATACATGGCGAGCTCAACCAGGATGGAGTCGCGCGGAGTCCACGCAGCAGGGCTGTATCCCAACAGGCGGAATTCCACCGGCAGATGCGAATGCTGCGCGACGATGGAGGCATTGACTCCGCGGGCGTATACGGCGAGCCAGTGCTTCTGGTCCGCAGGCAGTGCGGCCACGGCCCGGTCCGCCGCGGCGCGCAACTGCAGCGCGCGCTCCATCACGTCGTGCTGCAGGACGGTGCGTCCCATGACGGCAGCCAGCTCACCGGCGGCCTCCCGCCGCATCAGCTCCATCTGCCACAGGCGGTCCTGCGCGGTGATGTATCCCTGGGCGAAGATGAGGTCGTCCATGGAAGCGGCATTGATGTGAGGCACGCCGTGGGCGTCGCGCGTTACGGTCACCGGTGCGGCGAGTCCATAGACGACCTGGCTGCCATCGAGCTGAGGCAGATTGGCCCGCATGGCGCGGCCAAAATAAATGCGGCCGAAGATCCATGCGCCGGCGGCAAGGATGGCCAAGATCAACAGCAGCAGGCCAAGGATCCGGCCCCAGCGCCGCCTGGGAGGCTGCGGTGCAGGAGTGGCAAAGGTGGCGCGATGCGGATCGTCGGATACGGGGAGATCAGGCTCTTCGCTGCTCATAGCTCTCCCGGTCAGTCTACGGCAAAACGGAGGTGTGCCTTCGCTGCTCGGCAGCGGGCTCGGGGTTGTCTGCAGCAATATACCCATGATGCGTGGCCGGCAGGGTAATAACTATGATTGCCGCGCCGGCCAGGGCGACGGGCAGGAACAGGATGCTGCCCTCGGGCCCTGTGAGGCCGCCGGAAAGCCATGTCGTTCCCAGTGCATGGGTCGCGAACAAGCGGTGCTGCACCAGCAGGCCGCTGTCCGGTACGCCGTAGAGGAACGACTGCGCCCAGTCCCAGCTGGTATGGAAGCCGATGGCCCACCAAAGCGATCCGGTACGCCAGAGGCTGAAGCAGAAAAGAAAGCCGGCGAGCCCCGCGGCGAGCAGACCCAGAGGCGATTCGCCGGAGTTGCTGCCGTGGCCTGCTCCGAAGCAGTAGGAGAGAGCCGTTGCGGCGGTCCAGAAGCCGAGTGCATTTGCATATCGCGGTCCGAAGAGCCAACGATAGACCGCGATGAGGCCGCGGGTGAGCGTGAACTGGAGATATCCGCGGCCTAGAACCTCTTCCAGCAGTCCCACCAGAAGGAAGCCGAAGAGCCATACTGCGGCATAGCAAAGGGCAGCACCCGCGGAGAGCAGCCGCGCATCGAACGCAAGCAGCCCCAGCGTATGCAACAGAAGCACCAGCAGGGACAGCAACACCAGACCGGTGATCAGTCCAAGGGCGAAGTTCCGCAGACACGATCGCGATTGAAAGCCGTATGCCGCAACCGGCCGCCGCTCCAGCCGGGCCATGGTGAGCGTGGCGATCGCAGCGCAGAACAGGCTTATGCCCTCCACGAGGAACAGCCTGCCAGGCGCCATTGGCAGAATAATGGTCCCTTTGGGGTAGAAGAAATGAGCCAGCGGCGCGAAGCAGGAGCTGAGCCCGGCAAAGGCCAGCAGAAAGACAATGACTCCCCAGACAGCGCGCAGTCCATCGCGCCCCCAGAAGATGCTCAGCGGGAATGCAGTCAGCCAATGCTCGGCGGGAGGCAGCATCGCATCGCCGTCGTGCTTTGGCGCGTCTGGCGCCTCGGGTGCGGGTGGCTTCATTGCACATCAGTGTAGCCCCACACTAGCAGTGCCGCGGGGTAATTTTTCTTCTGCCGACGACGAAACGTGCGTGCGAAACCGCGCTTATGCGCAGTCAGGCTTGACACGCGGCGCATGCGCCATCAATCCTAGGAGCTTGGCATGGTGTGGGCTCAGGGCAAATCAATGACAGCGATCAGCGACACGGCGGAGGGCTTGCCGCTTTGAGGTGTCGCGTGTTTTATCACGACCACTGCTTCGACGGCGCCTGTTCGGCGTCTGTCTTTACGCGCTTCCATCGTGAGTGCATCGGCACGGCGCGGGAATATTCCTACTATGGCCTGATGCACCGGGCGGGCTCTCTCTTTGACGAGACCGCGTTCGTCGATGGCGAGAATGCGATCGTCGACTTCAAATATTCCCCCTCACCACGTGTCACCTGGTGGTTCGATCATCACCAAAGCGCGTTTCTGACGCCGGAAGACCAGCAGGATTTTCTGGCATGGCAGGCACGTGCGGCGGCTCCGGGCGCGGCCGTCAGTGGGGGCAGGTTTTACGATCCGCACTATGTCTCCTGCACCAGCCTGATCGCGGATGTGGCGCGCGAGAAGTTCGGCTTCGACACGGCCCCTCTCAAGGAACTGATCTACTGGGCGGACATTGTGGACGGAGCCCGCTACGAGAGCGCCGAGGCGGCTGTGGAGATGGCGGCGCCGGCTATGAAGCTGACGATGGTGATTGAGAGTTCCGGCGAGGGTTTTGTGCCGCAGGTGATTCCGCTGCTGACCGAGATGAGTCTGCAGGATGTTCTGGACCAGCCGTTTATTCAGGCCGAATTAGGTCCTCTGATGGAGCGGCATCTGGCGGGCATCGAGCTGCTGCGCGAGCGCGCAGCGCTGGACCGCGGGGTTGTGACCTTCGACATTACGGACCGGCTGACCGAGGGCTACAACAAATTCATTCCGTATTACCTCTTTCCAGCGGCGACGTATAACGTCGGACTCAGCCGGTCGAGCTTCCGAACGAAAGTGGCGGTGGGTACCAATCCGTGGACGAAGGTGCCGGTAGCGGAGTTGGCAAACCTGGCAGCCATCTGCGAGCGCTACGGAGGTGGTGGGCACGCCCGTGTCGGCGCGGTAAGCTTCCCGCCCGACCGGGAAGACGAGGCGCGCAAGGCAGCGGCGGAGATTGCCACAGAGCTGCGGGCAAGGGCTTAGGCCGAACTGGGCGATTGAGGGCAGCTAGGGCAGAAAGACCAGTCGAGCCGACTCGCGAGCATTCCAGAGAGACTCCACCTCGCGCAGGGGGGCTGTCGTCACCGATGTGCGGAGAGGGTGGACAGCAGCCACGGCGAAGAACTCCGCGATAGCTGTCCGGATCTGTTCGAGCGATGCGCTGCCGAATCCGCTGCCCAGCAGCTCCAGTCCGGAGCTGCGCAGTGTCGCGGCAGGCAGGGGAATCGTTCCGCCGGCACTTGAGCCGATCTGCACATAGCGCACACGCGGTGCGGTGGCGCTGAGGCTTTTCTGCGCGAGTGCCTCCAGCGTGGCCTGCGCAGGCGGCCCCCACAGGTAATCGAGGACAACGTCGACGCCGCCTGAGGCGATCTCGCTGCGCAGGGCAGCCACCAGAGCATCGTGTTGCTGGTCGAGCGAGACGATGGCATCGGCGCCGAGGTCCCTGACCTCTTCCAGAGCCTGCGGGTTGCGACCGCAGGCGATGACGCGATGCGCGCCCATCTGTTTGGCGATCTGCACTGCAAGGTGTCCGGCTATGCCGGTGGCGCCAAGGACTAACACGCTTTCGCCAGGCACAAACCGCGCCCTCGTTTTGAGCGCGACCCAGGAGGACATAGCAGGATTTGCGGTGCCCGCGGCGGTGGCGTCGTCGAGGCCCTCCGGCAGGGGAATGCACATCGAGTCCGGTGCGAGGGCGCGTTCGGCAAAGCTGCCGTAAGGGGCCCGCACGATGCCGAAGTAGACGCGGGAATTGTCGTCAAGCCGCCCGACTCCATCGACGCCGGCGACGAAGGGAGGCGCGGCCGTGCTGCCGTAGTGGGCGCCGGAGGCCAACGCCTTTACGATCGGGTGAAGGCCGGCCGCAGTGACTGTGACGAGCCGCTCCCCTGCGCGTGGCACGGGCTCTTCAAAAGGCTGATAGCGCGGCGGCGCATCGAAGCTCTGAACGACGGCGGCATTCATAGACACCTCTCCACGTACGCGGAAGCATTAGGATACAGCGGGCCGGTTACGACCTCATGCGGACGATGAAGGGCAGTTTGGAGATGTCGTTGTAGATGACCATCGCGGCGAAGAGCAGGATGCAGACGAAGGCCACCTGGAAGATACGCTCTTTGACGGCCATGGGCAGATCGCGCTGAAAGGCGCTCTCCACCAGCAGCAGGAAGATCATGCCGCCGTCCAGAATGGGGAACGGCAGCAGATTGAACATGGCGAGATTGATCGAGATCATGGAGATGGTCCCGATCAGCGGCATCCAGCCGGGCGCCTCGGCGGCCTCATGCACCACCTGTCCGATGCCGATGGGGCCGGAGAGCTGCTTGACGGAGACATGACGCTCAAACATTCCCTTGATTACATCGACAATGAGCAGTGAATTCTTCTTGGTGTAGTGCCAGGATGCAACCAGAGATTTCGAGAAGGAGAGCTGCTCGATTTTGGTGGGCGGCTCAAAGGCAAGGAAGCCGAGGTGGTATTCCTTGGTGCCGGAGCCGTCGCCGGAGTCGGTGAGCTCCGGGGTGACGGTGATCTGAAGGTGCTTGCCGTTGCGCAGTACGTCGAGATGCGCGGGCTTGCCCTTCTGGTCAGCTAGATAGGCGAGCAGAGCTTGTACGGAGCGGATATGGAGACCGTCGATGCTCTCAATCTGGTCGTTGGTCTTAAGGCCGGCGCGGTCTGCAGGACCTCCGGCGGTAGGCGTTTCGACCTTGATGGGAGTGTCCTGCATCTTGGGCACGAGGCCGAGATCAATTGCGGACTCAACGCTGAACTGGTCGGAGCTCTGCGCAAAGGGAAGCGACACCCTGGTATCGACCCGCTTGCCGTCGTGGATGTATGAGAAGGGAATCGTCTGGTTCAGATTCAGTGCCGCATGCTGAATCACATCGTCCCAGGTTGGCTTCTCGACGTTGTCGAAGTGGACGATGGTATCGCCGGGCTGAATGCCGGTTTTAGCTACGGCGGTCTGCGGGGAGATGTAGTCGGTGACGGCGGGGCCGGATTCGTAGGCGCTGACCTCATTGTGGAGCATGTAGACGGCGGTCATGAGGCAGAAGGCCAGCAGGAAGTTGGCCGCGGGGCCGGCGACGGCGATGAGCATGCGCTGCCAGCGGGGATGGTTATTGAGGTCGCCGGGATCATCGGAAACCTCTTCGCCCGGGATCTCGCCGGCCATCTTAACGTAGCCGCCGAAGGGCAGGATATTGATGCGGTAGTCCGTGCCGCCGCGATGAAAGCCCCACAAGCGCTTGCCGAAGCCGATGGCGAAGGCCTCCACGC
This sequence comes from Acidobacteriaceae bacterium, assembly GCA_035550395.1. Taxonomy (GTDB): domain Bacteria; phylum Acidobacteriota; class Terriglobia; order Terriglobales; family Acidobacteriaceae; genus Edaphobacter. The sequence goes on along the minus strand of DASZPF010000034.1, from coordinate 11,510 downwards.
GCACGCCGCACCACTTGGCGAGGACGAAGTGGCCAAGTTCGTGCACAAGCACCATCAGGCCGAGCACCAGAAGCAATTGAATGACAGTGATCATGGGAGAAAGGAGGTCCTCACGGCGCGGCTGCGATGGCCATCAACCGGCACAGCTAATAGTTTGACTTCAAGGGCCGAAGCCACCGTCAAATTTAGAACTCTACGGCACCCTTCGACTTCGCTCAGGACAGGCTCTGAAGCCCTGCCTTTGACGAAAATGCGCTCTTGGCAGACTGCCTGAATCCTCATGCGCGAACCGCCTGCACTGCATAACGGCTGGTCATCTCGGCGGCGCGCTCCCGGGCCGCTCTGTCGCCGGCCAGCACATCTTCAATAGATGTTGGAGCTTCCGACGGCGTTGCGGCCAGCACGTCCTCGATTGTACGTGGGATAGCAGTGAATGGAATGCGACCTTCGAGGAATGCCGCAACTGCAATCTCATCTGCCGCGTTGAGTGCGATGCAGGCGGCAGGACCGGCCTCGGCTGCCTCATAGGCGAGACGAAGGCAGGGGAACCGCTCGGGATCGGGCTGGGAAAAGTCCAGACGGCTCAGTGCGGTCATATCGAAGGAAAGCTGCGGGGCAGCGGGGCGCTCCGGATAGGCCAGTGCATAGAGGATGGGCAGGCGCATGTCGGTTACGGAGATCTGCGCGAGGATCGAACCGTCGATGAACTCGACGAATGAGTGGACTGTCGACTGAGGATGGATGGTCACGCGGACCTGGGCCGGCGGGAGGTCGAAGAGGCGGCAGGCCTCGATGATCTCGAAGCCCTTGTTCATCATGGTGGCGGAGTCGATGGTGATGCGGCGGCCCATCACCCAGGTGGGGTGCTTGAGGGCCTGCGCGGGCGTGATGTGCTCGAACTCAGCGAGCGGGGTAGAACGGAAGGGGCCGCCGGATGCCGTCAGCCAGATCTGCCGGACCTCAGCGGGGCGGCCGCCGCGCATGCACTGGTGCACAGCGTTGTGCTCGGAGTCGATGGGGAGCAGGGCCACGTTGTGCTCGCGTGCGGCGGTGAGGATGAGTTCACCGGCGGCTACGAGGCACTCCTTGTTGGCAAGGCCGATGGTCTTGCCGGCGCGCACCGCGGCGTAGGTTGCTTCCAGGCCCGCAACGCCGACGATAGCGGAGACGACGAAGTCAACTTCCGGCAGGGTGGCGACCTGCACCGTGCCGGACGCGCCCCAGACGATCTCGGTTCCGGCATGACCGGCCTTGCGGAGGCGGTCCGCCAGGCCGGCGGCCAACTCCTCTGTTGCCATGGACATGACCGTGGGCTTCCAGCGCAAGCATTGCGCGAAGGCTTCATCCAGGTTGTGTCCGGCGGCGAGAGAGAGGACCTGATAGCGGTCGGGAAAGGATTCGCAGATGGAAAGGGTGCTCTGGCCGATCGATCCCGTCGAGCCTAGGATGGCGAGCTTCTTCACAGGTCTATTTTCTCAGATATAAGGGTGAATTCATCGGCGTTCGTTCAGGTCTTTGCGCAAGCCGTCGATCGATTCCCGCAAAGCTCGCATTTCCGTAACGATCTCATCCTGAAGAACCTTGCGCATCGGCTCGATGAGGGTTTGTTGAGTCTGGCCCTTTCCCTTGCGCATTTGCCGGAGCAGAAATCCCCAGAGTGCCAATAGTGCCACGAACGGAGCGATGCTAACGAGTGTATTCGTCCAAAAGGCGTTCATGGCGTGGAGGCTATCATGCACTCTCTCAGGTGATCAAAATCTGCCCAGGCCGAATGCGTCTTTGAGCAGGAGCATGCACCACAGGACAGGTGCGGCGAGAAGCAGGGCGTCGATACGATCCAGAATGCCGCCGTGACCGGGAAGGATCGTGCCCGAGTCCTTGACGCCGGCGCCGCGCTTGATGGCCGACTCCAGCAGGTCGCCCACCTGAGCAGCAATGTTGAGCACCACGGCCATCAGCGCGGACTCCCAAACCGGGGCGAGAATGTGGAGCACAGTATTGCCACGCATGGAGAGCAGGTCACCCAGGTAAACGACCGCCAGACCGGCCACGAGGCTGCCCAATACAGAAGCTATGGAGCCTTCCCAGGTCTTGTTGGGGCTCAGGCGCGTAAGTTTGCGGCGGCCGAAACTGCGTCCGACGTAGAGAGCTGCGATGTCTCCTGCCCAGACGCAGACCATGAGGAACAGAATGAGGGCCTTCCCATCGTCGCGGTTCCAGATGAGAGGAATCAGCAGCAGCGGATAGGCGACATAGACGAGACCGAAGAGACCGATCGCTGCGTCGGGTAGCACACGCTCCAGGGCCCCGTGAAAGCCGGTCCACGCCAGAAGGGCAAGCGCGAGCAGACTCAATACCGGCAACTGCGCTTCGATTGGGCGGTAGGAAGTGAAGTAAAAGAACAGAGCGACGGCAATCGCCATCCACCAGGCGGGCACACGTGCACCGCCCGTGTTGGCCAGTGACACATATTCGTATGCGGCAAATTCCGCCACTACACATGCGGCCAGCGCCAGCATCCATTGATGCCCGAAGAAGATAAGCGCAACTACGACTGCGATGAGCAGGGCTGCGGTCAGAACTCGTTTCATGATCCTCCAGAAGAATACATGCAAGCTTCTGCATCTTCCCGCTGAGAATCGGACAAGGTTCCCGTTCTGTGACATGGGAAACATTTTTTTTGTTTTCGATCGGGCAACCTATCCAGAAAACCATCCAGCCACTATCCGGCGTCGTACAGCTGAGACCGGAATAACCGGATCAGCCATCCAGCAAGGGAGAGTTCACTTGGCGCAATACAGGGGTACCGTGAAGTGGTTTAACAACGCGAAAGGTTACGGCTTTCTCGGACGCGAGGGCGGACCGGACGTTTTTGTGCATTACAGCTCGATCCAGGCCGACGGATACAAGAGCCTGAAGGAAGGTGACGAGGTAGAGTTCGACATCATCCAGGGGACAAAGGGGCCGCAGGCCGATCAAGTCGTCCGCGTACGCGACAGCATCAAGAACGACGCCGCAGCGTAATTTCATTGTCTGTCTCGCGTAGCATGGTTTGAGTCTGGGAATCCCACGGGAGAAAGATGCCCGTGGGGCCTGAACGCGACTCATGCCTATGGACAACATCACCATCGCCCGGCTGCTGGATGAGACCGCGGCGCTGCTGGAAATCGATGCAGCGGATCCATTCCGCATCCGTTCCTACCGTCGTGCGGCCGAGGCCGTGGAGCAGCAGACTACTCAGCTGTCCGCGCTGGCCAACAGCGACCCGAAGCAACTTCTCACAATCCCAGGTATCGGCAAAGGCATGGCAGCCAACATCTGCGAGCTGGTGTCCACGGGCACCATGCCGATCCGCGCGGAGTTGCTGACCAAGTACAAGCCCACCATGCTGGAGCTGCTGCGTCTGCCGGGCATGGGGCCCAAGACGGTCGCGCTGGTGTGGTCGGCCCTTGGCGTCGCTGACATCGATGCCCTGGAGGCCGCTGCGCGTGAAGGGAAGCTGGCCGGCCTGCCGCGCATGGGAGAGAAGTTTGCCACCAAACTCCTCAAGGGTATTGAGGATTATCGCCGCAATACGGGCCGCTTTCGCATCGATCAGGCGCGACAACAGGCCGAGCGCATCTCGGCGCTTATCTTTCAGTTTCCCGGCATCGAGGAGATTGCGCCCGCAGGCTCGCTGCGGCGCGGCCGTGAGAGCGTCGGCGACCTGGACCTGCTGGTGACTGGGCCAGCCTGTGAGCCCGATGTTGTCGCAGCTGCGGTGGAACACGTGGCGACACTGCCGCTGATCGACAAGCTGCTGGCCCGCGGACAAAACAAGGTGAGCTTTACGCTGCGCAACGGCCTGCAGGTGGACGTGCGCCTGCTGCCGCGAGCGAGCTACGGAGCGGCTCTGCAGTACTTCACCGGCTCCAAGCACCACAACGTCGCACTGCGGCAGCGCGCAATCAAACGCGGGCTCACGCTGAACGAGTATGCACTGCTGCGGTTGGAGGACAACTCCATTGTTGCGGCGGCGACGGAGGAAGATATCTATCACGCGCTGGAGCTGGAGTTCATCCCGCCGGAGCTGCGCGAGAACGGCGGCGAGATTGAAGCGGCGGCGGCGAGCTTTGCAAAGGCGAAGGAAGGCGGCCTGCCGCATCTGATCGAACTGGCGGACATTCGCGGCGATCTGCACATGCATACCGAGGCAACCGATGGCCGCGACACGATCCGCGCCATGGCCGAGGCCGCTATGGCGCGTGGGTTGGCATACGTTGCGATTACCGACCACTCGAAGAATCTTGCGATGACCAACGGCCTGGACGATGAGCGGGCGCTCGCGCACGTGAAGAGAATTCGTGAGGTGGACGCGGAGTTAAAGAAGGAGCATGGCGGGCGCATCCGCGTGCTGGCGGGGATTGAGGTGGACATCCTGGCCGATGGTGCGCTGGACTTGAGCGACGCGACGCTGGCCGAGATGGACATCGTGATCGCCAGCGTACACTCGCATTTCAATCAGCCGATCGAAGAGATGACGGCGCGCGTGGTGCGCGCGCTGGAGAACCCGCAGGTGCGCATTCTGGGGCATCCGACGGGCCGCAAGATTCTTGCGCGTGAGGCCTATGCGCTGAACCTGGACTGCGTGCTCACCAAGGCTGCGGAGCTGGGAGTCGCCGTGGAACACAATGCCAGCCCCTCGCGTGCGGACCTGAGTGATCTGCACCTGCGTCGCGCGCGGGAGCTTGGCTGCAAGATCGTCGTCAACACCGACGCGCACGCAACCGAGGAGCTGGACCAGATGCGCTATGGCATCACGCAGCTGCGGCGCGCCTGGCTGACGGCGGGGGATGTGCTGAACACGTCGCTGACGGCGGAGTCGTTGCTGGATAAGCTGCGGCCGAAGCCGTAAGACTGTCAGTTCTCGGTAGGGTTGCGCTCAATGTGGTCGAGCACCAGCATGGGGATGTCGCGCTTCTGCTGTTCGAGCTTGAGCCCGAGCTGTTTTGAGATCGCATCCGGCAGCGAGATAGCGCCCGTAGGCTCGGCCGGCTGCGATGGGTCGCCTCCGGGGTCATTGCGGACCGGACGGCCATCGATGCCTTCCACACCGCGGGCGACACGCGAGGTGCTCCAGTTGAGCTCGATGTCATAGGAGCCTTCGATATGGGTGGCGTTCAGCACCGGCGACTTGATGTAGTCCAGCGCGAAGTACATCAGCTGATTGGCCAACTGGTCCATGGTGACGTTGTGGCACCACATGGCGCGATTGCGGATGGGGTTGGCGGCGCGCGGGTCCTTTTCGCCAGGCGGAGGCATGTTGTCACAGGAGGTCCGCATGGTGGGATCCGCCGCTTTCTTCAGCTTTGGATTGGCCGCGGTCAGGATCCATGCGGTGTCGTTCGGGCGGTCTTCAAAGTGGGCCTTCATGCCGAAGCGCTCCGCGAGCAGTGAGCGCAGCATGAGCTGAATGTCATCGTACGGAATGTCCGGTGATCCGTTCTTGTTTTTCGGGTAGACGTCCTGCGGGATCTTGGCGACGACGTCCCAATGGTCTTTCGCCAGGAAGTCGGGGATGTTGTCGATGCCTGCTCCGGAGATGTCGTAGGCCTCGCCGATCATGCGCTGCAGAGTAGCGTGGGTGATCCGAACGTCGCCGGAGGGATTGAAGAAGAGGTTCATGTCGCCAGTGGCATCCGGCGGGCTGGGGCGCACCACAGCAACCTCGAAGGCGGGCGGCGGTGGTGGCGGCAGCAACTCGGCCAGGTTCGGTGCGTTTGGAGTCGGAGTTTCGATCAGGCTGTCGACGTCAAGCACCGGCTGGGGAGTCTCGCCGATGGCGAGCTTGAGGCCGAGCTTTTCGAGGTCGTTGGCGACATCGAGGCCGGTGCGCGACGGCAGCATGTGGTAGGTGATGTCAAAGTCCCACGCACCCTTCACTCCGGTTTGATCGATGATGGGATATCGCTCTGTCGGTCCCCAGCGAGGAATCTGATTGGCAAACTGCTCCATCGTCATGTTGCGGCAGGTGAGGAAGAAGCTGCTGGGCGGCGGAGCGTCCGGGGCGGGCGGCGGATCCGGCGGATGGAACTGGCAGTCTGAAGGAACAGTTGTGTCTGCGGCGGGTTTCATCTTCAGGCCGCCCTTGGCTACGGTCAGCAACTGCGCGGGCAGCGGCTTGGTGTCGTTGTGCGATACCAGATGGAAGCGCTCCGCGAGCAGAGCTCGCAACATCAGCCGACTGGTATCGACCGGAGTTCCCGGTGGCTGTTTTGCGACGATGTCAAAGTGGTCGAAGGTCAGCCAGGTGGGGCCGCCGAAGATGTGATCGTTCTCAAGCTTGTAGGCAAAGGCGATGAGGTCGACGAGGGAGGCCTGGTGAAGAAGGAAGCGGTCAGTACCCTGCGGGTTCCAGTGAAAGTAGTTGGACTGGAATGTATAGGGACTGGGATGAACGTCGGCGATTTCGAAGGACGGCTGGGCTGGGACGGTCGTATTGGGCGCCTGTGGCTTATCGGTCGCCGCAGCTTGGGCGGGGAGCGAGATGGGCAGAATAGCGAGGAGAGCGACTGGCGCGAGGCTCAGGACTGCACGCTGCAGCGTCATGCGGGACCGCCTTGGACTTTCGGGATCGAATTTCAGGGGCCGGAACTAACGGAAGGTACGTCCGATTGGACGGATGAGTTCCCCATTGGTTGAAAGGTGCGGCTAATTTTCCGCGGGCACACGATTCACGTGGTCGATAACGAGATAGTCGACGGGGACTTTGGCCGGGACGAGCTTGAGGCCAAGCTGTTCCTGGACGGCGGTGAAGATATCGGGGTTGTTGGAGGTTGCGTTGGGGTCGTTGAGCGGTGCGTAGGAGAGCTTGATGTCATAGGAGCCGGTCAGGCCGGTCTTGTCGATAACGGGCTGGCGAACGGAGTAGGAGAGAAACTGGGCGATGGTGGAGGCGCTTACCTTCGCACCCGAGAGCTGGTCGGGGCCGATCGATCCCCAGCTCCTTTCTCCTTTGGCCGGCTGGAGCTTTGTGCCGCCTTTCGCTAGGACCATCTCGTACCCGGCAACGAGTCTGGATTCGTGATGGACTTTCAGCCCGAGGCGCTGTACGAGCAGATTCTGAAGCAGAGGCTTCATTTGATCGCCGGGGAGTTGCTGATCGCCTTCGACTTTAGCGTCGATCCAATAGTTTTGCGTGTCGAGCCAGCTCGGGCCTCCGTCGACATAACGTTGATCGACGCCGAAGGCGATACCGAGGATGAGTTTCAGCGGAAGATTGCGGGCATAGAAGTGGTTCGTCGGGAAGTGGCTCAGAGGCTCATCGTTCGGACCGAATGGAGCCGGGTTGGGATCGCCGAGGCGCACAATGGCGACTTCAAATGAGGGTGCGGCGGGTTGGGGTGCTGGAGCTTGACTGCGCGCAGTGAAGGTGAATGCGGCGAGGAGAGCAGGCGCGAAGAGGACGCCGCGGCGCAGGGGCTCTTTCATAGCGAAGAATGTTACAGGAGTCATGCTTCTACCGTTGGACTGCCGCGTGCATCCTGCAGAGTACGGTAATCATCCAAAAATTGGCTTGACTGTGTGCGGACTGCGGTCTAGTCTGTGCCCAACTTCGGCGAATTTTGGCAACTTACGCCAATCCGGCCCCTGTCCCCCAGACAAAGAACTATTTTGTGCCGTTTGCGATTTGTGCTGCGGGCGGGCACAGCAGGCCGTCGCTGAGCAACTCTCAACCTACATTCGTAAATCACCCCGAATTTCCTGACGGAGGTCAGACAAGCGCTTGATTAAAAAATCTCTGGAGATTACGCCCGGCATTGAGCCCCTGTATGGGACCCGCGATGAAAACCTTCGGCTGATGGAAGACTCTCTGCAAGTCACAATCGATCTTCGCTCCGATGAGATCGAAGTGACTGGTCCGGAAGAGGGCGTGGCACAGGTGGAGCGTATCTTCACAGACTATGAGGCGCTGCGGCGCAATGGGATTACGCTGCAGAACGGCGAGTTGAAGGGAATGCTGCGGCTGGTGATCGCGGACCCTGCGGTGACGCTGAAGTCGCTGGTAGATTCCGGGCGGCAGCGCTCGGCCGGCGTCAAGCGCATGGTGCAGCCGCGCTCGCCCAATCAGCGGAAGTACGTCGAGGCGATCGAGCAAAGTGACATGATCTTTGGCCTGGGACCGGCCGGAACAGGCAAGACATATCTCGCTGTCGCCATGGCTGTGTCCTCACTGATGGCCAAACGAGTGAGCCGCATCGTCCTCGTACGCCCTGCGGTGGAGGCGGGGGAGCGGCTCGGCTTTCTGCCAGGCAGCCTGCAGGAAAAAGTGGATCCTTACCTGCGGCCTCTGTACGACGCTCTGTACGACCTGCTCGATCCGGCCAAAGTGGACAAGATGCTGGAGACGAATGTGATCGAGGTCGCGCCACTGGCCTTTATGCGCGGGCGCACCCTGTCGGACGCCTTCATCATCATGGACGAAGCGCAGAACACCACCAATGAGCAGATGAAGATGTTCCTCACCCGCATGGGAAACGGCTCCAAGGTCGTCATCACCGGCGACCTGACGCAGATCGACCTGCCCAATCCGAGGCGTTCGGGGCTGCTGGAGGCCATGAGTGTACTGGACGGCGTGGAGGGCATCCGCATCTGCCACTTCGAGGACGTCGACGTGGTCCGTCATCATCTGGTGCAGCGCATTGTGCGCGCGTATGACAGTTATGGGCGGGCGCAGCAGCAGCTTCCGCTGGGGCTGGGCGAGGAGATGCCCGCTGTCGGGATGCAGACGCCGGACGAGCCTGCAACCCCCGTGCAGAGGATGGCCAAGCCGCAGTAGTTCGACCGATGCACTAGAATCTCAATAGAGGGCCCCGTGCCCTCTATTGACGTTTTGCGCGCATGATTACTATCGAACCTCCGCGAGGAATGGGCCAGCTGGCCGACGAAGGCCTGACCAGGGCGAGAATTATGCGCTTCCTCAGGCTGGCGCGCGCCGCCATCGGCCTCGAAGGCGAGGTGCACGTGCTGATGGCCGACGACGTGACGCTGCGCCGCTTGAATCGCCAGTTCCGCGGAAAAGACAAGGCTACCGACGTGCTTTCCTTTCCGGCCGCAGTCTCCACGGTATTTCCGGGTGAGCGGCGGATCGCCGGAGATCTTGCAATTTCGCTTGAAGCGGCGGCGCGGCAGGCGAAGCGTTTCGACCACACCCTGCATGACGAGGTGCGCGTACTGATCCTCCATGGGCTGCTGCACCTCGCCGGATTCGACCATGAGCAGGACCAGGGGCAGATGGAAGCGCGCGAGGCCGAGCTGCGCAGCGAACTGGGACTGCCCGGAGGACTGATCGAGCGGACGCTTGCTCCACCGCGGAAGCGAGCGCGGGCATGAACGCAATCTCCTCCCAGGACGTCCTCATCGCGGGCCTGCTTCTGCTGTTGTCGCTCGCCTCCTATGTCGACCGGATCTACACGGAGATGGGTCGATTTCTGGCCCGGGAGTATGAGGACAATATTGAGGCCTGGACACGCGCCGTGGAGCCGAAGCTGCACCTGGGCAGAGAGAGTGTCGCGCTCTCCGCCTCCGTGCTGCGGCAGCTTGCGCTTGCGGCCATTGCGCTGATCGCCGGACTGCGCCTGTACACCCACGTAAAGGCGATGCCTGCCCTGGCCCGCGCCCCCAGCGTCGAGGAGACGGCGCTGACAGCGGGCCTGCTGGTGCTCCTGATCCTCTTCTTCGACCGGCTGGTGCCGCAGCTCCTCTTTACGCGCACGCGCGGGCTCTGGATCGCGCGCATCCGCTATCCGATGCAGGCGCTCTTCTACCTGATTCTGCCTGTCACCCTGATGCTGGGCTTGCTGCTCTCGATCGTGGCGCTGGCTGAGCCCGAGGACTCGGCCGAGGAGGAACGTCCCTCCGAGGCGGTTGAGGCGTTGCTGGAGGCGGGGGAAGAAGAGGGCATCCTGGAGGAGAGTGACCGCGAGCTGGTGCGGTCGGTGGTTGAGTTTGGCGATAAGGTCGTGCGTGAGGTGATGACTCCTCGGCCGGAGATCTTTGCTGTGCGAGAGACGCTGACCCTCGCGGAGTTTCTCGATCAGCTTAAGGAGAATGGTTTCTCACGGGTCCCCGTCTATGCCGGATCGCTGGACCAGATCACCGGCATCGCCTTCGCGCGCGATCTTCTGCAGGCCATCGGGACGGAGGCCATGCACTCGACGGTGAAAGACCTGCAGCGGGAGGCGGAATTTGTTCCGGAGACCAAGAACGTCTCCGAGTTGTTGCGTGAGATGCAGCTGGAAAAGCAGCACCTGCGTATCGTCATCGATGAGTATGGCGGAGTCGCCGGCCTGGTGACGATTGAGGACCTGCTGGAGGCGATCGTCGGCTCCATCGATGATGAGCATGATGAGGGGGAAGAGAGCAACGAGCCGGTGCGTGAAGCGGATGGCAGCTTCGTCGTTCCCGGCAGCTTTGAGGTCTCGCGGCTGCGGGAACTGTTCAGTGAGCAACTGGGGCCTGCCTCTCACGAGGATGAAGAGAGCGAATCGGTGGAGGCAGAGGTGGAAGAACAAGCCGACTCCGCCCTGCGGAACGGCTCAGGGCGGCACACACTGCCGCTTCCCCCGCACTATGAGGCGACCACACTCGGCGGCCTCGTCAGCGAGATGGCCGGCCATATTCCCATGCCCGGCGAGGTTGTGGAAGAGGACGGTCTGCGCCTGGAGGTGCTGGCCTCAACCGAGCGCAAGGTGGAGCGCGTGCGCGTTAGCCTGCGGCAGGTGAGCGAGCAGGCGAACGCAGAGGCCGGTTAGGAGTACGGGCCGAGCTACTTTGTCTGGAAGAGCAGAGGTGCAAAGTGCGCCAGGTTGTCCTGCCAGACGATCCAGGAGTGTACGCCCGGCGTCTGCACATAGTGGACATCCATGCCCTTCGACTTCAGCCACTCCATTAGCCGGTGGTTGGGCTCCGAGAGCGAATCCTCTGTGCCGCAGGAGATCCACAGTAGCTTCAGGTCCGCCGACTTCGGATTCAGGCCGGCCAATGCCGGATTGTTCGGGATGCCCTGCGCTGCGGCACTGAGTCCCAGTACATAGGCGAACTCGTTCGTATGGGTCAGCCCGATCGTCAGCGCCTCCTGGCCGCCCATGGAGAGGCCGGCGATGGCGCGGTGGTCGCGGTCGCGCAGCACATGATATTGCGCCTCCACCTGCGGCCGAATCTCTGTGAGGAGTGCATCCTGGAAGCGTTTGTAGTGATCGGCAGCGCGTGCAGGGTCGCGGCGGCCCTCGTTGGTCGTCACGTAGTCCAGGTCGCCGTAGCCCAGCGGCATCACCACGATCATCGGCCTGGCCTTACCCTGCGCGATCAGGTTGTCCAGGATGTAATTGGCGCGGCCTACCTGCGTCCAGCTGTACGGCCCTTCGTTGAAGCCGTGCAGCAGGTAGAGCACCGGATACGTCGTCTTGCCCTTCGGGTCATAGCCGGGCGGCGTGTAGACGTAATAGTCGCTCTGGTTGTTGGGCAGATGC
>DASZPF010000033.1:0-183861 GCA_035550395.1 Acidobacteriaceae bacterium | reverse complement strand
CGCAGGCGGCAAGGCGTTCCGCCATGCGCATGGAGTAGGCGAGGTCGACGGCCAGCGGAAAGCGCGGGCGCGCGGCGAACAGAGCGCGGCTGACGGGATAAAGAATGGCGGAGTTCACCAGGCCGTCGTGCGGAGTGAGCTCGTAATGCGGCATCGCAAGGTCGGCCTTCTGCATCAGCACCGCATTCGCCAGGCCCCGGATCGCCTCCGGGGTGAGCGTGTGCGCCTCCGGACCCAGCAGCAGGCACGCTGACGCGTTGTGCTCTCCGGCGAGCTTGTAAGTGTTCAGGAAGTCGGCCGCGGTGAGCAGCCAGCTGGATGAGGCCGGCGCGGGCGGAGCGTAAGGCAGGACCTGGATGTTGGCCGCGGGGGCTGCATTGGCCGGAGCAGGATCCGGCGTGGCGACAAGGACAGTCTGGGCAGGGAAGGCCTCAGCAAGGCGGCCCAGCATGGGGGTGAGCGACTCGGGAGCGTGCGGGCTCAGGCTGACCAGCAGACCGGGACCAGGACCTGGCTCCGGTGCAGTAGCCATTGGGGCGCGATCGGCGATGTTGGGGGTGGTGGCCATCGGCGTTCCCTATCCAGCTTACTCGGGCAGGCTGAGAATTCCAGCCAGGGGAATGCGGACCCAGGCAGGACGATTGTTGAGCTCGTAAAGCAGCTCGTAGAGGGCTTTCTCCAGCAGGTAGGCATTGAGCAGGCGATGCGCCTGCCTGGAGCTCGGCGCCAGCAGTGGCTGGGTGGCGACAACCACACGCCAGGCGGCGAGAAACTCGGCGGAGACGGCGTTCTGCCAGAGCTGCGCCCAGGGCTCCAGCGTGCGTGCCGCGGCAGGATGGCGCTGCGCGTAAGCTTCCAGCCCGGCATAGGCGGCATAGCTGAAAGAGCGCAGCATGCCGGCGACGTCCTTCAGCGGCGACTGCTTGGCGCGGCGCTCGACGAGAGTGCGTGCGGGTTCGCCTTCAAAGTCGAGGATCACGTAATCGCCGCGCGAGCGCAGCAACTGCCCCAGGTGATAGTCGCCGTGGATGCGGGTGCGCATGCCGGCCTCGCCAGGCGGTATCTCCGCGATGGCGTGGGCGCGGGCGAACAGCTGCGCGCGCCGCGAAAGGATCAGCGCGGCGGAGTCGGTGGTGAGCTCGTCAGGCAGAGTATTGAAGGACCGCTTGAGCGCGTCGAGCGTGCTGCCGATCTGCGCGCGGATGCGGGCGACGTCGGTAGCCAGCGCGTCGGCGGTGAACGGCTCTGCGGAGAAGGCCGGATCGTCGGTCGGCGTGGCCAGCGCGAGATGCATCTCCGCGGTTCGCCGGCCCAGCAGTGCAGCGGCGTCCAGGTAGAGCCATGCGTGCTCGCGCGCTTCGGGTGGCACTGGCACCTGGTTGCCATGGGGCGGCAACTCGTCAAGAAAGGATGCCGGTGCGCCGAGGTCTGAGGGCAGCGGCAGCCGTACCACGGACTCGTAGTAGCGGGCCAGCTCGTCCAGCGTGAACTGCCAGCCGTCGCCCTCATTTTCGATCAGGCCCTGCAACATGGCCAGGGTAGTCTGCTCCGGTGCGGGCGTCTTCGCTCCGTTGTGGCTTTCGCGGATCTCGCCGAGGAAGGGAGCAATGCGCGGGAAGTGCGCGACCTCGGTAAGGAAGCGGCCGATCTCGGTATCCGGATTCTCGCCGGACTGCAGGCGGCGAAAGAGCTTGAGGATCAGCCGCTGCCCGTAGATCAGTGAGGTGTTGGACTGTTCGGCGGACCCGGTGCGCGAGGGCAGAGGTTCGCCGTCGCCGCGCGCCTCGGCGAAGGCCGAAGATGGGATGCCGGTGAGGGAGATATGGGAGTCTTCGGTCTCGGGAGTATCGCCTTCCGGCCCAGCCGTCTGCGCCGCGCGGCCGGAGGCGATCAGGGTGGCGTTGTCCTCGATCAGCGCGAGCAGGGCCTGGCGCACATCTTCGCGAGTGGTGGCGTCGTGCATTACGGCGGGGCCGTCCGCGGTGTTGAGCGTAGCGAGCACGGCACCGGGCGCGGTGGCCCGGATGGTGTCGACGTCCGGGCCGGTGGAGAGCGCGAGCGGCACCTGGTAGAGATCCGGTGCGCCGTGGTTCTCCGCGTCCGAGTAGTGAATGGAGAGGAACAGGATGGCGGCCGGCGTGCCCGGCAGCTCCACCCAGTCCAGGATGCGTACCGTCGAGATGGCCCTGGACTTGCCGCCGAACCAGCGCTGGCGTGGCAGATAGCCGGGCAACAGCTCCTGCAGCAGGGAGAGACCTGGGCCCGCGAGCAGTTCGCGCCAGAGTGCGTCCGGTGAAGAGGCGACAAGATCGAGTGCGGACTCAGTGGAGTCGACCGTGGGCGGTTCCGGCGCCTCAGGCGCGGGCTGCAGCTCCAGCCAGATAAACGAATAAGGCGCGAGGGAGAGTGCGTAAGGCTGATTGCCGATCTGCGGGAAGGGAACATAGCCCAGCAGCTCCACCGGGACCATGCCCGCAAAGCGTGAGAGGTCGAGCGCGACAGGCTGGTTGAAGCGGGAGAGATTGGCCACGCAGAGCACTGTCTCCGACCCGCCGTACTCGTGCTTGTACTCGCGCAGGTAGGCCAGCACCTTGCGGTTCTCCGGGGCAAGAAACTCGAGCGTGCCGCGCCCGAAGACCTTGAAGAGCTTGCGCAGCGCGATCATATTGCGCGACCAGTGCAGCAGCGAGGACTGGTCCGACTGCTGTGCCTCCACGTTGATGGCCTGGTAGCCCCAGATGGGGTCCATGATCACCGGGGCGTAAAGGCGCGCAGGCGTGGCGCGGGAGAAGCCGGCATTGCGGTCCGGGGTCCACTGCATCGGCGTGCGCACGCCGTTGCGGTCGCCAAGGTAGATGTTGTCGCCCATGCCGATCTCGTCGCCGTAGTAGAGAATCGGCGTGCCGGGAAAGCTGAACAGGAGCGAGTTCAGCAGCTCCACCCGGCGGCGGTTATTGTCCAGCAACGGCGCCAGGCGGCGGCGGATGCCTACGTTGATCCTCATGCGCGGGTCCGCCGAGTAGGCCAGGTACATGTAGTCGCGCTCGTCGTTGGTCACCATCTCCAGCGTCAGCTCGTCATGATTGCGGAGGAAAAGGCCCCACTGGCAGTTGTCGGGTATCTCCGGCGTCTGCGCCATGATGTCGGTGATCGGCAGCCGGTCCTCCTGGCGCAGCGCCATGTAGATGCGCGGCATCAGCGGGAAATGGAAGGCCATGTGGCACTCGTCGCCCTCGCCGAAGTAGGGGCGCACATCGGCCGGCCACATATTGGCCTCGGCGAGGATCAGCCGGTTGGAGTATTCCGCGTCGATGACGGCGCGGATCTCCTTGATCTTGTCGTGCGTCTCGGGCACGTTCTCGCAGGAGGTGCCGTCGCGCTCGACCAGGTAGGGAATGGCGTCCAGACGCAGCGCATCCACGCCCAGGTCCAGCCAGAACCGCATCGCGGTCAGGACCTCCTGCATCACGCGCGGGTTGTCGAAGTTCAGGTCCGGCTGGTGCGCGAAGAAGCGGTGCCAGTAGTACTGCTGCGCCGTCTCGTCCCACGTCCAGTTGGACTTCTCGGTATCGGTGAAGATGATGCGCACGCCGTCGTAGAGCTTGTCGGTGTCGCTCCACACGTACATCTCGCGTTCCGGCGAGCCTTTGGGCGCACGCACGGCGGCCTTGAACCATGGGTGCTGGTCCGAGGTATGGTTGATGACCAGCTCGATCATCACCTGCATGCCCCGTTCGTGGGCGGCGTCCAGGAACAGTTTGAAATCGTCCAGCGTGCCGTACGAGGGGTTTACATCCGTGTAGTTCGCAATGTCGTAGCCGTCGTCGCGCAGCGGAGAGGGGAAGAAGGGAAGAATCCACAGGCAGGTGACGCCAAGGTCCTGAAGATAGTCCAGGCGGGAGAGCAGCCCTGGAAAGTCACCGATGCCGTCGCCGTTCGAGTCCTGAAAGGCCCGGACGTGCAGCTCATAGATTACGGCGTCTTTGTACCAGAGTGGGTCGGTGGCGCTTCCGGCTTTCTTCACGCGTGCGTTCTCCGCAAGTTAGTTGGATGCAAGATCCGCGTGGTCTGGCAACCTCAGCGCCTTGTCACCCGCAGGACGTGTGCCGGGATGGCGCTGGGGTGCAGGGCGACGTAGTTCGATCGGCCGCGCCATTGGTAATGCGCGCCGGTCAGCAGGTCTTCCACGTCGTAGGTCTCGTCGGGCCCAAGGCCCAGCAGGTCGAGGTCCAGGTCCACCCAGCCTGCCTGGTCGTTCTGCGGGTCGAGGTTGACGGCGACGAGGATCACGTTGGGCGGCGCGGCGCTTGTGCGCTGGCTGGCGCTTGGGCCGGAGGGCGGCGCGACGCCGCGATGGGCCCCATGTCCTCCACCGGAGAGCGCATTGGCCTCCTCGAGCGTCATCGGCGCCGGCGGCGGGATCGTCGTCTTCGAATAGCACACGATCCACGGGTTATCCACAGTGTGGAAGTGCAGCGAGCGGTCCGACTGCAGCGCGGGGTTCTCATTGCGGATCTTGTTGAGCAGGGCGACCAGCGGCGCGAGAGACTGCGGAGCGCGGCGGTTCCAATGCCGCTGCTCGTACTTCTCGCTGTTCAGGTATTCCTCGCTTCCCTCTTTTACCGGAACATTCTCCCCAAGCTCATATGCCGGGCCGTAGATGCCGTAGCTGGAGGCCAGCGTCGTCGCCAGGATGAGCCGCGACATAAACGCCGCGCGGCCTCCCTGCTGCAGCGAGGCGTGCAGGATGTCCGGCGTGTTGGGCCAGACGTTGGGAGTAAAGAAGTCCGAGACCGGCGGGCGCGTGATCTCCTCGAAGTACGCCTGGATCTCCGGCTTCTCCGTGCGCCAGGTGAAATAGGTGTAGGACTGCGTGAAGCCGCCCTTGGCCAGCGAATACATCACGTGCGGCCGGGTGAAGGCCTCGGCGAGGAAGATGGCGTCCGGTGCGGCGGCGCGCAGCTCCGCGATGCACCACTCCCAGAACGGGAGAGCCTTGGTGTGCGGGTTGTCGACACGGAAGACCTTGACGCCGCGGTCGATCCAGAACTGGAAGACGGAGCGCAACTCCTCCCACAGCCCCTGCCAGTCGGAGGACTCGAAGTTCAGCGGATAGATGTCCTGGTACTTCTTGGGCGGATTCTCCGCGTACTGGATGGTGCCGTCCGGCCGATGGATGAACCACTCCGGGTGCTCGGTGACCCAGGGATGGTCGGGCGAGCACTGAAAGGCGATGTCCATGGCCAGCTCCATGCCGTTCTCGCGCAGCGTGGCCACCAGCGCGTCGAAGTCGGCGTAGGTGCCGAGCTTCGGATGGATGGACTTGTGGCCGCCGCCTCCGGGCACGCCCGCCTTCGCATCGCCGATGGCCCATGGGCTGCCTTCCTCGTCCGGCGCCGCGGTGACGGAATTGTTCTTTCCCTTGCGGAAGGCGCGGCCGATAGGATGGATCGGCGGCAGATACAGAATGCTGAAGCCCATGCCCGCGATCTCCGGCACCAGCGCGGCAACGTCCGCGAGTGTGCCGTGGCGCGCGGCATCGGGCGACGTCGAACGCGGGAAGACCTCATACCAGGAGGAAAAGCGCGCGCGCTCGCGGTCGATCCACAGTGGATATTCTCTGCCGGCGAGTGAGGCGAAGCTCAGATCGGGATAGCGCGCGGCCAGCGCTTCAAGCTCCGGTGTGATGGGATCTTCGTAGAAGGGCAGCTTCTGCTCCACAAGCGTGCGCAGATTACGCGCGGCAGTCTTCAGCGTCTTTACATCCTCGCCTGTGGCGCGGGCCGCGATCTGGTCCAGCATATTGCTGCCGATGGTCAGCGCGACCGGGATGTCGAGCTGCACCGCAGATGCGTTCGCCACCGGCGAACCGGGATTCGCCGCATCCGGGCTGGCGGCGGTGGAGACGGCAGGGTCTCGCGATGGAGTGGCTCCGCTTTGCGCATCCAGGCGCTTGCGCAGGTCGGAGCACCACGTGTCGAAGTGGTCAACCCAGGCGCGCACGGTGAAGCGCCAGGGCCCCAGTGCGTCCGCAGTGAAGCTGGCGGTCCACATATCGTTCACCAGCGCGGTCATCGGCGTCACGCGCCAGTCGTGCTCATTCTCCCGTTTGTAAAGCAGCTGCGCCGCAACATGGTCGTGCCCGTCGGAGAAGATCGCGGCGGTGACTTCGACCTGGTCGCCCAGAAAACGGCGGGCGGAATATCGGCCGCAGTTCACCTGGGGCTGGATCTCTTCGATAACGACGCGCTGGCGGCCTTCGGCTGGTTTCATCTGCCTCTCGTTTGACTTGGTTGCAACGGACCGGCAACGTTGTTGGCGTCGCATGGTGGCGGAAGATCCATTTGAATCCTTCCGATGCGCTTCGAACTCTGCTCGATGCATCTTACCGAAGAGACGTTAATAGGAACAGTGGACAGCCATCCGCGGAAGGAGCGCAGAGCACGCATGGCAAAAAGAGCATCGGGAAAGTCGCACGAGAGCGGGACATCAGTCAAGGCAAAGGGGCCAGGTCCGGCACAGGGAGGAGCGCGCAAAGCTAAGCGCGATCAGGGGCATGCGCATGCGGCGCGTATTGAAGATTACGCGCTGATCGGCGACTGCGAAACGGCGGCGCTGGTCTCGCGCTCGGGCTCCATCGACTGGCTTTGCTGGCCCAGCTTTTCAGCCCCGGCGTGCTTCGCTTCGCTGCTGGGCACGCGCGATCACGGCTTCTGGAAGATCGCCCCTGCAGGCGCGGTAAAGGAGGTCCGGCGCCAGTATCGCAAAGGCACGCTGGTGGTGGACACGTACTTCAGGACGGCGCGCGGCGAGGTCTGCGTGACGGATTTTATGCCTCCACGCCGCAAGCACTCGCAGCTGGTGCGTATCGTGCGCGGGTTGCGTGGCGCGGTCCGCATGCGTATGGATCTCGCCATTCGCTTTGATTATGGCCGCACCGTGCCCTGGGTTACCTCCAACGGAGAACTTCGCGCAGTTGCGGGCTCCGATATGGTGGTGCTGGAGACCCGGGCGAAGCTGATCGGCCAGGACCACACAACCTCCAGCAATTTCACGGTGCGGAAAGGGCAGAGCGAGCGCTTCGTTCTGACCTACAGCTCTTCACTGGAGAAAATTCCTCCGCGCACTTCGGCGGACAAGGCGCTCAAGGACACAGAAAAGTTCTGGCGCCGCTGGGTAAAGCAGAACACCTATCGCGGTCACTATGCCGAACAGGTGTCCCGGTCGCTGATGACCCTCAAGGCGTTGACCTACAAGCCTACCGGCGGCATTGTGGCTGCGGTGACCACATCGCTGCCGGAGCAGATCGGCGGCTCGCGCAACTGGGACTATCGCTTCTGCTGGCTGCGCGACACGGCCTTCACGCTGCTGGTGCTCCTGCGTGCGGGCTATCGTGAAGAGGCGCTGGCGTGGCGGCGATGGCTGCTGCGCGCGGTGGCGGGCGCGCCGGACCAGGTGCAGACCATCTATGGCCTCTCCGGCGAACGTGACCTGGTGGAGTGGGAAGCAAGCTGGCTGCCCGGCTACGAGAAGTCCCAGCCGGTGCGCATCGGCAACGGAGCATCGGAGCAGTTCCAGCTGGATGTGTTCGGCGAGGTGGCCTCGGCGCTGGCTCGCATGCCCGAGGCGGAGGAGGACATCCGCATGTCCTCCTCCGCGGTGCTGGCCGCCCTCTCGGACCGGCTATGCGATGTGTGGCGACAGCCGGACCGCGGCATCTGGGAGGTGCGCGGCCGTGAGCGGCACTTTGTGCATTCCAAGGTGATGGCATGGGTCGCGCTGGATCGCGCCATCGGCATGGCGAATCTGGAGCACGAGCGTGCGGGCGGCAGGCGGTGGAGTCCCGACCGCGCCCGGCAGATAGCGCGGTGGAGGAAGGAGCGCGATGCGATCCATCGCGAGGTGTGCGAGAAGGGGTTCAACCGCAGGCTGAACAGCTTCGTTCAGTCGTACGGCTCCACCGCTCTGGATGCCTCCTGCCTGCGCATCGCGCTGGTGGGCTTTCTGCCGCCGGACGACCCGCGCATCCGCGGCACCGTGGAGGCGATTGAGGCGAAGCTGATGCGCAAGGGCCTGGTGCAGCGCTACAACCCTCGCGTGGCGAAGGACGGACTGAAGGGCGGCGAGGGCGAGTTCCTGGCCTGCAGCTTCTGGATGGTGTCGAACCTGTGGCTCATCGGACGCACGCGCGAGGCGCGAGCCATGTTCGAGCGCCTGCTGGGCCTGTGCAACGACGTGGGCCTGCTCTCCGAGGAGTACGACTCCCAGCGCAGGCGCATGGTAGGGAACTTTCCCCAAGCGCTCTCGCACATCTCGCTGGTGCATGCGGCGTTCACGGTCTCAGGAGAGTGGAGTCCACGGCAGGCAAACGGAGCCACTTCCCGTCCGTCTTCAAAGCGATGAAGCCGCTCGCGCGGAGGGAAATTCAGGGCCGCCCATCTTTCCGGACGGCCCTGCATTGTGCACACCTGACGGACGGGAAGAGTTACCGGGCCAGGATGCGTCGCCGCATCATGCCCGCAAACCCCAGGGCTCCGGTAGCCATCAGAAGCAGCGCGCTTGGCTCCGGAGTTGCGGAGGGCAGTCCCAGTCCTCCGGTGAGTGATGCTGGAGGGCGACGACTCAAGAGAGAAGAACGTCGTCCCGCCGTCGAGCAGGCCGACAATATCGACGTCTCCCATGGTTCCCGGTCCATTGATGTTGCTGAACGTGTTGAGCGGGCCTTCATAACCGGTCGCCGCGGTAGAGCAGTACGCGTCGCCGGTATAGGTGCAGATGCCATCGCCTTCGAAGGCGAAGATACCACCCCCGTCTCCGGAGCCGGAGAGTGCGATGGAGCCGGTGAACGTTGAGCCGGAGTTGTTGATGACGCCGACGAGGGAATCGTCCGAGCCGTCATAGGGGTTGGCACCGGCCACGGTCGAGCCGGTTACGACCCCGCCCGGGCCGATTGTCAGGATGAAAGCGCAGTCACTATTGGTGTAGGGGGTGGTTGGGCAAATGGTCGAAGCGTGCGCGATTCCGGCCAATGAAAAGGCAACTGCAGCCGCAAAAACTGCAGCGAGTTTCGAGAAGAGTTTCATCTTCTTGTCTCCAGAACTGAGTTTTTTTGTCGTGAGGGGGCCCCGCCCGGAAAGAAGCAATTCAGCCGCCATATTTATCTGCCATCAAATGGCAGATAACAAATGCTTTATATGGCATTTGAAACCTTAAATAATGCTGAATACGCACTGGATTGCGAGAAAAGTAGAGTGCCATTCCACTGGCGATTTCGGTCGCTGAAAATGCTGGGGAGGCGCAGGGGTATCATTCAGAAGGGGGGCAACTCCTGCGTCTGGGTTGTCCGTCCAATAAGACAGGTTCGGACACACGACGATTAATTGGCAACGTGGCTGCTGGAGTCATTTGAGACTGCACGCCCCTCTACCCTCCAGAGAGCGACTCCATGCCTGGGACTCCGTCCTCAACTTACCGATTGCAACTGCACGCGGGCTTCACCTTTGACGACGCAGCAGCCGTTGCTGCGTACTTGCACCGGCTTGGCATCACGCACGTCTACTCTTCGCCGTACCTTCAGGCGGCGCCAGGAAGCAAGCACGGCTACGACGTTGTGGATCCGACGCGAGTCAACGAGGAGCTGGGCGGAGCGCCGGCGCATGAGCGCTTCTGCGACTATCTGGGGAAGATCGGCCTGGGCCAGGTGCTGGATGTCGTGCCCAACCACATGTCGCTGGGCCGTGAGAACCGCTATTGGTGGGACATCCTGGAGAATGGCGTCTCCAGCCGCTATGCCTCATTCTTCGATATCGATTGGCAGCCGCATGAGGAGCGCCTGCGCGACAAGGTGCTGGTGCCGGTCCTGCCGGACCAGTACGGCCGCGTGTTGCAGGCCGGCGGAATTCTGGTCGTGCGGCACGGCACCGAGTTCACGGTGGAGTGCTCCGGCCAGGTGCTGCCGGTCTCCCCGCAGTCGCTGACGCCGCTGCTGAGGCGCGCCGCGGAGATCGCCGGCTCCGACACGCTGCGTTTTCTGGCTGCTTCGTTCGGCCGGCTGCCCGCGCCGGATTACTTCGATCGCTCTACGGTGCTGGAGCGGCATCGCGACAAGATGGTGCTGAAGGGGCTGCTGGCGCGACTTTGCCTGGAGGAGCCCGCCGTGGTGGACGGTCTCTACGGGGCAGTGGCCGAGCTGAACGAGCAGAAGGACCGCCTCGACGAATTCCTGAACCAGCAGAACTATCGCCTCGCTTACTGGAAGGCTGCGGACCAGCAGCTCGGCTATCGCCGCTTCTTCGATGTGAACTCGCTGATCGGGCTGCGCGTGGAGCGGGAGCATGTCTTTGAAGAGACCCACGCACTGGTTCTGGACTGGCTGCGCCGCGGAGTGATTGACGGGGTGCGCGTGGACCATCCCGACGGCCTGTTGAATCCGCTCGAGTATTACCAGCGGCTGCGCGATCACGCGCCGAACGCGTGGATCGTCGGAGAGAAGATCCTCGCGCGCGGCGAGTGCCTGCGTCAGGAGTGGCCCATCCAGGGCACCAGCGGCTACGACTTCCTCAACATGGTGCTGGGCGTGCTCGTTGACCCTGACGGCATGCGAGCGCTGCGCGATATCTACGAAGAGTTCACCGGCGAGCCGACGGATTTCGCCGCGATCGCGCACGACAAGAAGCTGGCCGTGGAGCAGGAGGCGCTGGGCAGTGACGTGAACCGCTTGGCATCGCTGCTGGTGGAGATCTGCGAGGCCAACCGCGACTACCGCGACTACACGCGCGCGGAGATGCGTCGCGCCATCCGTGAGATCGCCGCATACTTTGCGACCTATCGCACTTACATCGATCCCATCCGCGGCCATATAACCGGCGAAGACCGCGCCGTAATCGAGCAGGCGGTCGAGCAGGCGCGCCAGGCGCGGCAGGACATCGGCCCCGGCCTGTTCGACTTCATCCGGGACATCCTGTCGCTGAAGGTGACCGGCAAGAACGAGGCCGAGTTCGTGCTCCGCTTTCAGCAGTTCACGCCGCCGGTCATGGCCAAGGGCGTAGAGGACACGGCCTTTTATTGCTACAACCGGCTGGTGGCGATGTGTGAGGTGGGCGGCGACCCCGGCCCCGACGGTGTCGGCGTGGCGGAATTCCACGCCTATAACGCGCACATGCAGGCGACGCATCCGCTCACCATGACCACCCTGAGCACGCACGACACCAAGCGCAGCGACGATGTGCGCGCGCGGCTGGCCGTCTTGAGCGAGGCGCCCGGCGAGTTCAGGGAGGTCCTCCTGCGCTGGTCGCGCGCCAACAATGAGCTGCGTGCGGAACTGAAGCTGGGCGAGCATCCCGATCGCAATACCGAGTATCTCTTCTACCAGACGCTGATCGGGGCCTGGCCCATCTCCCTCGATCGCGTGCAGGAGTACATGTTGAAGGCGGTGCGCGAGGCCAAGCAGCGCACCTCCTGGACGCAGCAGAACGCTGAATTTGAGGAGGCGCTCGGGCGCTTTATCGCCGGCGTGATGGAGGACCGTAAATTTGTAACTGGTCTTGAGCAGTTTGTGGCAGCGATTCAACCGGCGGGGCGCAGCAACTCGCTCGCCCAGACGCTCATGAAGCATACTGCGCCGGGGGTGCCGGACCTCTATCAGGGCGCGGAGTTGTGGGACCTGAGCCTGGTGGACCCGGACAATCGCCGGCCGGTGGATTACAAACTGCGCGCGCGCCTGCTGCAGGAGCTCGTGGAACTGCAGCTGCCCGATGCAGCGGCGGAGTCGCTGCGGCGAGCGGACGAAGGGCTGCCGAAGCTGTGGACCATCCACACCGCACTTAAGCTGCGGCGGGAGCGTCCGCAAAGCTTCGGCGCGGAGGCGGGCTATATGCCGCTCACCGTGCAGGGGCCGAAGCGCGAGCACGCAATCGCATTTCTGCGGGGCGGAGATGTGGTCACGGTTGTGCCAAGGCTTTCGCACCTGCTTGGTGATGCATGGCAGGGAACGGCGGTAGAGTTGCCGCAGCGCAAGTGGATCAACCGCCTGACCGGGGCGCGCATAAGCGGAGGAAAGACGCTGCTGGAAGACCTGCTGCGCGACTTTCCTGTCGCGCTGCTGGTCCGGGAGTAACGGTAGTCAACCGAGAAGTGGAGCAGTCGGATGCATGAGTTTGAGGTATGGGCGCCCAGGGTAAAGCAGCTGCGGGTAAAGGTCGGCGATGCCGTCCATGCAATGCAGGGGCCGGACGATCGCGGCTGGTGGCGCGTGCGTGTGGAGGAAGCGTGTCCCGGCATGGATTACGGCTTTCTGCTGGACGACGACCCCAAGCTTTACCCGGATCCTCGCAGCTTGTGGCAGCCCGGACGCGTGCATGCGCCATCGCGCATCTATGACCAGAGCGCCTTTGCATGGAGCGATCAGGGATGGCAGGGGCCTTCGCTGGCCGGCTCCGTCCACTACGAGCTGCACCTTGGGACCTTTACCCCCGGCGGCACTCTGGACTCTGCCATAGAGAAGCTCGACTACCTGGCCGAACTCGGCATTACGCACATTGAGCTGATGCCTGTGGCGGAGTTCGCCGGCGACCGCGGCTGGGGCTATGACGGAGTGGATCTGTTCGCCGTGTCGGAGGACTACGGCGGCCCGGACGCCCTCAAGCGCTTCGTGAACGCCTGCCACGGACGCGGACTGGCCGTGATGCTGGACGTGGTCTACAACCACTTCGGCCCGGTGGGCAACTACACCGGCAAATTCGGACCTTACACCACCAACAGGCATTGCACGCCCTGGGGCGACGCCATCAACTTCGAAGGCCCGGGCAGCGACCAGGTGCGGCGCTTCTTCTGCGACAACGCGCTGATGTGGATGCGAGACTTCCATGTCGACGGCCTCCGGCTGGACGCCGTGCATGAGATCGTCGACCGCTCCGCGTTGCATTTTCTGGAGCAGCTGGCCGCCGAGACTGCGGTGCTTTCGGCCACACTCGATCGCCGCCTGATTCTGGTCGCCGAGAGCGACCTGAACGATCCGCGCATCGTGCGCCCCCGCGAGGCCTGGGGATACGGCATTGACGCTCAGTGGAGCGATGACTTTCATCATGCGCTCTTCACCGTGTTGCACTCGGAGCCGGGCGGCTACTATGCCGACTTCGGCACCGTCGAGCTGCTGGCCAAGGCCATGCGTGAGGTCTTCGTCTATGACGGCTGCTATTCGCAGTACCGCAACCGCAGTCATGGTCGGCCGATGGAGGGTCTCTCCGCACAGCGCTTCCTCTGCTTTCTGCAGAACCACGATCAGGTAGGGAACCGTGCTCAGGGGGAGCGCATTGAGCATCTGGTGGGTATGGAGCGCGCCAAGGTCGCCGCCGGACTGGTGCTGACTGCGCCGTATGTGCCGCTGCTCTTTGCCGGAGAGGAGTTCGCCGCCTCCACCCCGTTTCTCTACTTTGCCGACCACGAAGAGCCGGAGATGGCGCGCGCCGTAAGCGAAGGCCGCAAGCGCGAGTTCGCAGCCTTCGGCTTCGCGGAGAAAGACGTGCCCGATCCTGAGGTCCGCGAGACCTTTGAGCGATCCCGGCTGAACTGGGAAGAGGTGGAGCAGGACAGGCACAGGGAGATGCTGGCCTGGTACCGCGCGCTCATCCAGCTTCGGCGGCGCTCGCCCGCGTTCAACGACGGAGACCTCGGCCATCTGCGGGTTCGCTTCGACGAGAAGGCCCGCTGGATCGAAGTCGAACGGCCGGGGCTTGGGCAGGGATGCGTGCGTGTCCTGGCGAATCTCGGCGGCGATGAAGCCTCTTTTGAAGTTGATCCGTCCATGAGAGTAGAGCTTGCCTCACGCGCCGGTATCGGCATCGAATCCGGCAGGGTCGTGCTTCCTCCTGACAGTCTGACCATCCTCTCGAACAGGACTGTGTAGAGGCAGCACTCGGATTCGCCGTGCTTTCGCTCTTTTCGAGTGCGGTTCCACAGCGCGAAAGTTCCGTTCGCTCGAAACTTTTGCCTCGGCTGACCGTATCCTAGATAGATTGAGACAGACTGCGTAATCCATCAGAAAAAGGAAGCAGATGGCACGAAATATCACCTTCCGGACCTTCTCCATTCAGCGGATCTTAAGGCTGCTTGCCCCGCTCGCTTTGGGGACGGTCTGTGTGTTCGCCGGTCCGGCCGCAACCTCGGCCCGGGCGCAGGCCCCGGCAGCGCCTCCGCCGCAGCGCGGCACCGTAAAATCGATCGCCGGAAATGTAGTCACCCTCGTTACGGACGGCGGTCCTACCGTCACTCTCTCCGTGCCGGACGGCATCAAGATTTCGCAGCTTCCCGTGGGCAGCACGGACCTGAAGGCCGCCACTCCCAGCCAGCTCTCCGACATCGCCATCGGCGACCGGCTGCTGGCCGCCGTCAAGGCCGGGGACAAGGCTGACAGCTTTATCGCTCGCCAGGTCATCATCATGAAGTCGGCCGACATCGCCAAGATGCAGGCCGAGCAGCAGGCCGACTGGAAGGCCAACGGCATCGGCGGAATCGTAAGCGATGTGGACCCTGCCACCGGCACCCTGACCGTGACCTCCGGCACGCGTAAGATCACGGTCCACACCTCGGACAAGACGGCCTTCAAGCGCTTCGCCGGTGAGTCGGTGGAGTATCAGGACGCCAAGCCGAGCACCTTCGCTGCCATCCAGCCGAAAGACCAGATCCATGCGCGCGGCGTCAAGTCGCCCGACGGGCTCAGCGTCCAGGCGGTTGAGGTGGTCAGCGGCTCCTTCAAGGACCTCTCCGGACTGCTGACCAACGTGGATCCGGCGGCCGGCACAATCACGCTCAAGGACCTCGCGACCAAGAAGAACATGACGGTCGACGTCACGAACCAGACCAACATCCGCCAGATGCCTCCCATGGTCGCGCGCCGCTTCGCGGCAACCGCCAATGGCGGAGGAAACGGCCGTGAGGGCAGGCGCGGCGGCGGCATGGGCGGCGCAGGCGGCGAGGGAGCGGCACCCGTCTCCGGGCCCGGCGGCGCGCAGGGCGGATTTGCCGGCAGGCGTTCCGCTGGCGGCGATATCGCCCAGATGATCTCCCAGTTCCCCGCGCAGAAGATCGCGGATCTGCAGAAGGGAGACGCCGTCATGATCGTGGCTCTTGAGCCGACGCCCGGAGCGAACGAGGTATCGGCGGTCACCGTTCTCACCGGAGTTGACCCGATCCTCACCGCCAACCCCAACGGCGGAATGGATCTCTCGTCGTGGAGTCTGGGCGGCGAAGGCGGCGGTGGTGGAGGCGATCAATAGCGTGATCGCAGCCTGAGCCTCTCGGATGGGCGCGGACTTTTTCCAGGCAGGGAAGTACGGGGAAGTCGTGTATTTCCTGCCGGATTTTCTGAATTGGTGTAGTTCTTTACGGTTTTGGTTCTTTCTTAGGAGTTAAGGATGTCTGTTCGCAGATTCTTTCAGTCCATTTCGTTCCTTCTGGTTGCCCTGTTGGCATTTTCCGTGCCGCATCGGGCCCTGGCGCAGGCCTCCACCGGTTCCGTTCACGGCACCGTCGTCGATCCCGACAACGCGCTGATCCCTGGCGCTACGATCACCATCACCTCCGCTTCGGGCAAGGCGCAGACCGCCACGTCCAAGGACGATGGCACCTACAGCTTCAAGGGACTGGCCGCGGGCACCTATACCATTACGGCGACGGCGCCCGGCTTTGCTGCCTACTCCTCGCAGCCGGTCACCGTGGCGGCGGGCGGCAATCTGGCCTCCGACCTCCATATGGACCTCGCCACCGCGGCGCAGACCGTCAACGTCACCACCGATACCGCACAGCTCTCCGTCGATCCCGAGAGCAATGCCAGCTCCACAGTCATCCAGGGCGATGCCCTCAATGCGCTCTCCGACGACCCTGACGAGCTTGAGAGTGAACTGCAGGCCCTGGCCGGCCCCTCAGCCGGCCCCAGCGGCGGCCAGATCTACATTGACGGCTTTACCGGCGGCCAGCTTCCCCCCAAGTCCTCCATCCTCGCCATTCGCATCAACTCCAATCCGTTCTCCGCGCAGTATGACCAGCTCGGCTACGGCCGCATCGAGATCCTTACCAAGCCCGGCACGGACAAGTTCCACGGCAACGCCAGCGTGCAGGGGATGGACAAGGTCTTCAATACCGCGAGCCCCTTCCTGGGACCGGCCGGCCAGCCTGACTACCACACCATCTTCTCCTTCGCGAACATTACAGGACCGATTCGCCCGGGAATGTCCTTCACCCTTGGCGGCTCCTATCGCGATATGGCCAACAACAACGTCATCAACCCCCCGGCCATTTACAGCACATCGTCGGATTCCACGGACATCTGTCAGCCCGGCCAGGCCACGCTGACGACCTGCTCCAGCAATCCCTATCCCTCGGCCTTCCGCGCGGCGCCCGCGCCACAGAAGCGCTGGGACATCAACCCGCGCTTCGACACCATGATCGGCGGCAAGAACACGCTGACCGTCCGTTTTGAGTCCGAGCACGGCTCCAACGCCAACAACGGCGGTAATCTTTCGCTGCCCACGCAGGGGTACACCTCGACCAGCGGTGACGAGACGCTGCAACTGAGCGACACGCAGGTGTTGAGCGACAAGGTCATCAATGAGACACGCTTTGAGTGGGAACACGAGACCAATCACCAGACGCCGCTGAACACCGCCACCGGAGTCAGCGTCTCCGGTAACTTCAACGCCCTGGGCACCGGCGGCGGCAGCATCAACAGCTTCAACCAGACCCACTATGAGGTGCAGAACTACACCTCTATCCAGCTCGCCAAAAACTTCGTCCGGCTTGGCGGCCGTCTGCGCACCGATGGCGAGGCCAGAAGCTCCAACGGCGGCGTCAACGGCACTCTTGCTTACTCGTACCTGCTGGATCCCTGCACCGATCCCAGTATCACCAACAAGCCAAGCGGTTGCGCCAGCCTCAATGAAACCACTCCCTGTCAGACCATCGTCGCGACAATTTCCTCCTACCAGTGCGGCACGCCGTATACCTTCTCGCAGACCACGGTGAATAACCTGACCACCAATGCCCGCCAGACGGACGGTGAGTTCTACGCCGAGGACGACTGGAAGGTGACGCCCAACTTTACCTGGAGCTACGGCCTCAGGCTGGAGACACAGAACTTCATCAACAGTACGCATGACTTCGGTCCGCGCACTTCGCTGGCCTGGGGGATCCCGCGCAAGAACGGCCGCACCACCACGGTGCTCCGTGCCGGCGCCGGCATCTTCTTCAATCGCTTCACCCTCTCGCAGATCCAGAGCATCATCCAGGGTGACCCGGCCAATCAGTCCACCAAGGTGTACTTCTACCCGGGCACCGCCTGCACCCCGACCAACACCTCTGCCTGCACCCCCGTCGGAGGGACCAGCAGCGGCCGTGTCCAGATTCCTGTAACGGCCTCGGATACGCGCAGTGCATATATCTTTGAGTCGGCCGCAACTATCGAGCAGCAGATCGGCAACTACGCCAGCGTCTCCGTGACCTATCTGAATGCGCGCGGCGTGCACCAGTTCCTCACCCGCATCTTTCCCTACGCATCTGCACCTTGCGCATACACCGGAAGCGCATCTATCACCAACCCCAACAACTCCTACATCCAGTGCAACCAGTCCGAAGGTGTCTTCCGGCAGAATCAGATCAACACCAACATCAATGTGCGCACTCCGAAGGGCACCAATATCTTTGGCTATTACTCTGCCAACTGGGCCGATTCCAACCTGACCAGTATTACGAACCCCTATAACTCCTCCACCGACTACGGTCGCGCCAGCTTCGCTGTCCGCAACCGCATTACCATCGGCGGCACCATACCATTGCCCTTCCAGATCACCGCCAGTCCGATGCTCTTTGCCCAGTCGGGAAGCCCGTACAACATCACCACCGGCGTGGACAACAACGCCGACGGTGTGATCAATGACCGTCCGGCCTTCGCCTCCGGCATTGGGACCGGCGCAGCAAGCTGCCGCAACTCCGCCGACTTCAGCATTCCCACCCCGTCCGTCACTCCCGTGCAGGGCGAGACCTATACCGAGGTTCCCATCAACTACTGCACCGGTCCGGCCAATATGGCGCTCAACCTGCGTCTGACCCGCACCTTCGGCTTTGGTCCTCGCACCGAGCCCGTGAACAACGGGCGCGGCGGCGGCCCACAGGGCGGTAACTTTGGCGCGGTCGGACCCGGCGGTGGCGGCGGTCGT
Source organism: Acidobacteriaceae bacterium (assembly GCA_035550395.1). Lineage (GTDB taxonomy): Bacteria > Acidobacteriota > Terriglobia > Terriglobales > Acidobacteriaceae > Edaphobacter. The sequence goes on along the minus strand of DASZPF010000033.1, from coordinate 165,655 downwards.
GGCGGCCGCGGTGGCTTCGGCGGTGGCGGCGGCCGATTTGGCGGCCGGGGCTCCAACACCGGACGCAAGTACAACCTGACCATCGGAGCGCAGGCGCAGAATCTCTTCAACCAGATTCCCTACGGCACGCCGGTCTCCAACCTCTCCAGCGCGCAGTTCGGAAAGCAGATCTCGCTCTCCGGCGGTGGTGGTAGCTATGGAAGCCCGTTTGCTTCAGCGAACGCTGTTCGCCGCATCACGCTGCAGATGAACTTCAGCTTCTAATTCGCATTTGCGAGAGAACCGGAGGCGCGGCCAACTGGCCGCGCTTCTTTTTTCAGGGCAATCCATGAGAAGGGCAAGCGCCCTTCGCCCGCCCTCGCGCTCTACTTCCCGTTCCCGGCTTTTGCCAGCAGGTGTTCGCGGAAAGACTCGAGATCGACCGGGCTCGCCCGCTTTGCATTGTCCTGGCCTGGGCCGTCGGCGTTCCCAGTCTTCGCCGGTTCGGCGACAACCACCGTCTTTGCGTTCAGGAACTCACGCATCCCCGCAGCCGACAGCTCGCGTCCATAGCCGGAGCGCTTCACCCCGCCAAAGGGTAGCCGCGGATCGCTCGCCGAAATCTCGTTGAAGAAGACCGCGCCGCACTCGAGCTGCTCCGCGAACCTCCTCTGTTCTGCGTCGTTCGCAGTCCATACCGAAGCCGCCAGTCCAAACGGCGTATCGTTCGCCACGCGGACCGCCTCCTCGGCGTCCTTTACGCGGAACAGCATCGCCACCGGCCCAAAAAGCTCCTCGCGATACGCTGTGCAGCTCTCCGGCACGTCTGCCAGCACCGTCGGCTCGTAGTAGTTTCCTTTGCCCACCATCGGCGAGCCGCCTGTCAGCACGCGCGAGCCCGCCCTCACCGCCGCTTGCACTTGCGCATCCAGTTCGCGCACCTGAGCTTCCGTCGCCAGCGGACCCACCTCGGTCGCGTCCTGCATCGGATCGCCGACCTTCAGTGCGTCCATCGCCTCCACAAAGTGCGTCTCAAACTCGTCGTAGATCTCCTCCGCCACCAGGAACCGCTTGGCGCAGATGCACGACTGTCCGCTGTTGATCGTGCGCGCCTTCGCTGCAGCCCTTGCCGCGGCCTCTACGTTCGCCGACGGCATCACGATGAACGGATCGCTGCCGCCCAGCTCCAGCACGGTCTTTTTGAGGAACCATCCGGCCTGCGCCGCCACCGCGCGCCCCGCGCCCTCGCTCCCCGTCACCGTCGCGGCCGCCACGCGTTCGTCCGCAAGGACGTGCTCCACCTGGCTCGATTCGATCAACAGCGTCTGAAAGATGCCGCGCGGAAATCCCGCCCTCCGCGCCAGTTGCTCGATCGCCAGCGCGCACTGCGGCACATTCGAGGCATGCTTCAGCAGCCCGGCGTTGCCTGCCATCAGCGCCGGTGCCAGAAACCGAAACACCTGCCACAGCGGAAAGTTCCACGGCATCACCGCCAGCACCACGCCCAGCGGGTCCCAGCGCACATAGGCCTCGTTCGCACCGATGTCCACCGGCTCCGGCGTCAGGATGCGCGCCGCATGTTCGGCGTAGTATCGGCAGCCCAGCGCGCACTTGGCCACCTCGGCCCGCGCCTGCGTGATCGGCTTGCCCATCTCCGCCGTGATCAGCTGCGCCAGCTCCTCCTGCTCGCCGTCCAGCAGGCTTGCCAGCTTGTTCATCCACAACTCGCGTTGCCGCAGCGGTACCTCGCGGTAGCTCTCGAACGCCGCCCGCGCCACCGCCATCTTGTTGAGCAGGGCCTCGTGCGTCAGCGGCTCAAAGCTCTTCAGCAGCTCGCCATTCGCAGGATTGATTGACCGGATCGCCATCTCTACTCCGATGCCAGCCGCGCCAGCGACGCCGCCAGAACCTGTGTGCCGTTGGCAATGTCCTCCGGCTTGGCAAACTCGTCCGGGCGGTGGCTCACCCCGCCGCGGCAGGGGATAAAGATCATCGCGATCGGCGCCACCTGCGCCATGAACAGCGAGTCGTGATACGCCCGGCTCACCATCTTTTTCGCAACAACGCCGCCCGCCCGGCATGCCTCGTCGATCACATCCACAATGTGACCGGACGACATCGCCGGCTCGTCGGCGTTCACCAGCGCCTCGCTGATCTTCACCTCGCGCCGCGCCGCAATCTCCTTCACGTCCCCGCGCACCGCCTGCATCACGCCCTCGCGCCGCGCTGGGTCGATGTCGCGGATGTCCACCTGCAGTGTCACCTTGCTGGGCACGCTGTTCACTGCTCCCGGAAACACATCGCAGGTGCCCACCGTCGCCACGGTATCGATCGCCTTGGTCGCCAGCGCATGCCGCTCCAGTGACAGAATCACCTCCGCCGCGGCGCACAGCGCATCGCGACGGTCCGGCATCAGCAGCGCGCCCGCATGTCCGCCTACACCCTCGATCGTGTAGCGATAGCTCGCCGGCGCGGCAATCGCCGTCACGATCCCCAGCGGAATCCCCTCGCGCTCCAGCAGCGGCCCCTGCTCAATGTGCAACTCCACCCAGGAGTGGTAGTAGCCCTTGCCCAGCGCTACGCTCTCGAGCGGACCCGCGAACCCGGCCGCCCTGCGCACCTCCGCCAGCGTCTCCTCTTCGTGTCCGCGTTGCGCGCCGTGCAGCGCATCCGCCTTGGCCGCGTCGATCACCCCGCCCAGCAGCCGGCTCCCGATACACCCAATTCCGAACCGCGTCGGCTCCTCGGAGGTCAGCAGCACCAGCTCGATCGACCGCCTGGGCCGCACTCCCGCACGCTGCAGCGCGCGGATCGCCTCGAGCCCGCCGATGACGCCGACAGTGCCGTCATACATTCCCGCATGCGGGATGGCGTCGATGTGCGAGCCGGTCGCCACTGCCGGCAGCTCCGGCTCCGTGCCCGCCCAACGGAAGAACGTGTTGCCCACTGCATCCTCGCGCACCTGCAGACCTGCATCCGCCGCGAGCCCCTTCAGCCACGCGCGCGCCTTCAGGTCATCGGACGAGAACACAATGCGCGTCACAGCCGTGCCCAGCGGCGACGGCTCCACCGAGGTGAACGTCGCCAGCGTCTTCAGGTCGTCGAGCAGGCGGCCCGAATCCACTGCAATCGGAGTCTGCGCCACGGTAGCAGTCTGCATCGAGTGTCTCCTCTCCGAAACCAGCAGCCGGCCCGTATCGCGCCGCACATGCAGGCGCGTGCTTGCCTTACCGCGGCCCTGCCATCGCGGAGCCCAGCGGATGCCGGTTCCAGTCCTTATAGATTAGATACTTCGCCGGCTGCTTGCCCAGCGCGCCGAACCACTGCGGGCAGTACGGCCCCATCCAGATAAAATCCCCCGCCGTCACCGGATACCATGCGTCTCCCAGCCGGTAGATGCCGCCGCCCTCCAGCATCAGCAGTCCATGTTCCATCACATGCACCTCCACCTGGCTCAGCGCCGCGCCCGGTTGGTAGGTCATCGTATTCACCGCGAAGTCGAAGCCCGCCTCTCCGGGCAGCAGGGCGCGCACCTCCAGGTCCGGGTCCCCGTTCAGGGCCGTTGGCGCAATCTCCGCCTCCCTGCCGACGATCATCTCCGGCGCCGGTGTCTCCTCCAGCGCCTGGTAAGGCTTCTCGATCACCGCCACCCGCGCCGCCGTCTTCGCGGCAATCAGGTAAGTCGACCGCACCGGCAGGTAGGCATATCCGCCCGCGCCCAGCGAGTGCAGCACAAACTCAGTCGACAGGTCGATCTCGCCTTCAAGCACATACACAAAGCGCTGCACGCTCGCCGGTTCCAGCGAGCCGCCCGGCTCCAGCTCCGCCGTGTACTGCGTAAATGCCGCACCCGCGGCCGGCGAGATGTGTACGATTGCGTTGCCCCGCGCCAGCCCCGGCAGCGGCGAACGCACGAAAGCATCCGGCGTGTGCAGCAGGTGGTCGCGCTGGTTCGAGCTGCGCGTCTGTCCCAGGTTATGCATGCGCGCCTCCAGCGTACACGCGCGCGTTCTTGACGAGCCTGTTCAGCATCTCCCTATCATCCCCCAGCAGCCATAGGAACTCCAGCCCCGCGGCCAGCGCCGCCTCCACATCCTCTTCTATTACGGACTCGTCCGGGTGATGGCTCAGCCCGCCCGGTGTGCGCAGAAATACCATCGCGCTCGGTACTCTGCGCGCCAGAATCATCGCATCGTGTCCCGCGCCGCTGGTCAGCACGCGCGCCTCACCGTTCGTTGCGTGTCCGGTGTTCTCGATCAGTACCTTCGCTAGCTCCGCATCCATCGCCACCGCCGCCTGGTCCAGCGTTGTCGTATGATCCAGCCGCACACCACGGTGCGCCGCTGCCGCCGCAGCAAACTCCAGCAGATGCTGTATAGCCTTTGCGCGCACCGCGTCCTGCGCGTGCCGTACATCGAGCGTTGCTGCGCACATCCCCGGCACCACATTCCCCGCGCCTGACGGCACTTCGATCTTGCCCACCGTCGCCACCAGCCCGCGCGTCTTCCCCGCGTATCGCTCCACCTCGCACACCCACTCCGCCGCCGCCGCCAGCGCATCCTGACGCAGCGGTCCCATCGGTGTCGTGCCCGCGTGGTTCGCATGCCCGGTAAAGCGCAGCTGCATCCGCGTCTGCCCGGCGATCGCATCTACCACCGCCAGCGCACAGCCCTCGCTCTCCAGCACAGGCCCCTGTTCGATGTGGAACTCGAGATACGCAAACGTCGCTGCATCCAGCTGCGCATCCGTCATCTCCGCCGGATCGAGCCCAAACCCGCGGATCGCCTCCGCCACGCTCACGCCATCCGCATCCTTCCGCGCCAGCAGCGACGCATCCAGTTCGCCCGTCAGCGCCAGGCTGCCCAGAAACGGCGTTGCAAAGCGCACGCCCTCTTCTTCAGAGAAGCCCACGACCTCCACCGCAAACGGCAGCCGCCCGGCGCCGATCTCCTCCGCCAGCGCCAGACCCATCATCACGCCCAGCACGCCATCAAACGCGCCCGCATTCGCCACTGTGTCCAGATGCGATCCGATGACGAGCCGCGGAGCATTTACCTCTGTGGCGGGCAGCACGCCGCGCAGATTGCCTGCGGCGTCCACCCGCACCGCCATATCCGCCGCGTGCATCCAGCCGCTGAGCAGTTCGTGCACGCGCTGCATCGAAGGCGCAAGAAACGTCCGCGTCGTCTCGCCGGCGATCTCCGTGCACTCGGCGATCTCACGGCATCGCGCAATTGCCTTGCGCGCCCGCTCGCTTCCTTCATTCACGCCTTGCGCCTCACCCGCGCCTCAATGTGTCCTGCCGGTTCGTCCGTCGGCACAAAAATCTCGTTTGCGTTCTGCTGCCCAAACCGCTCCAGGTCTACCAGCAGGCAGTGTTTGTTCGGCATCACGATGTCCACCTGGTCGGCCTCTTCCAGCCGCTCCAGCGCCGCCTTGCCCATCGCGTACAGCGTCTCCTGAACGGACTTGCTCTTGTGCTTGGCGAACGTCGCCAGCATCGCGTCCCGCATCGCTATCCGGGCCGCCTCGAAGTTCAGTTTGCATGTGGTGTATCGCCACTCCGCCGTCACCGCCGTGCAGAACAGCCGGTCGCTGGTCTCCTTCAACGTCGTCAGGTCGTCCTGGATGTACCCCTCGAAGCCCGAGTCCGCCGTCTTCATTACCACCATGTTCTTCAGGCCCGACGTCAGCGCAAACTTGCCGCCCTGCGGCTTCGACACCACTGTCGTCGCAATCTCTCCCGAGCCGCGAATAAAGCTCGTCGGATGCGGCTTGCCGTCCACCGTCAGCCGCTTCCACATATGTCCCTCCACCGACACCGTCACAGAGCTCACCTGCGGATTGCGGCCCAGCAGAAAGTCCACCAGATCCTTCGCGTAGTCCTCCATGGAGGCAGCGCTGGACCGTTTCGCCACCGAGTACACCGTGTTCTTCATCGTGTCTGTAGGCAGAATCCTGCTGTTGTCGCCGTCGTAGTGCGCCGAATCGAAATCCCCCGTCAGCAGCACCTGCACCGTCCACTCCCGCAGGTCGTTGCCTGCCGGGCCGCGCACCACCTTCATCAGCCGAACGCGCGATTTGCCGTATCGATTCTCCCCCAGCTCGATCATTCTGCTTTCTCCTCCGTCACAAACTCCAGCGGCAGTTTTATAAAGCTCAAAAGTGATTACAAATTGCAGGTTCGTGCTCTCAACTCCCGCGATACGTCGCATACCCGTTCGCCGCCAGCAGCAGCGGGATGTGGTAATGCTGCGCCGGGTCCGCCACGCGGAAGACGATCTCCACATAGGGATAGAGCGTCGCCGTTCCCAGCCTCTTGAAGTATTCCGCCGTCTCGAAGCGCAGCCTGTATTCGCCCGTCTCCAGCCCCCGCTCGCCCAACAGTGTCTTCGCGCGCCCATCCGCGTCCGTCTTCGCCGAGCCGATCGGCTGCCATGCCCCATCGCACAGTTGCGACAGCGCAATCGGCACTCCGGCCGCCGGGCGCCCCAGATGCGTGTCCAGGATGTGTGTCGAAAGTCCCATGCTCTGTCCCTGTTGAAGGAGTCTTATTGTACGCGAGCCAGTGAAAGAGTCCGTGTGATCGCAAGCATCGTTCTTTGCTAGGTGGGAATGTCCAGCCACCGCCCCAGCCGCAGCCGCGTAATCTGCCTCTGCTGCTCCACTGCCTCGCGCAGCTCAGCCTCCGCCGTATTGCCCATCCTCGCCCGCAGAATAGCCAGGATCTCCTCCGTGCTCTTGCCCGACGCGCACACCAGGAAGATCCTACCGAAACGGGCCTCATACTCGCGATTGCCCTCGGCCAGCGCCGCCTTCGCCGCGTCGTCCTGGCTTGCCATCGCCGCGCTCTGCTCGCCCTCCGACCAGCTCAGTGACCTCGCCGTCGCCGCCTGCGCATGCCGCTGTCCGATCCTCGGATGGCTGTCGAACGCCTCCTGCCACTCCTGCTCGCCCAGCCCCAGCCAGACCTCGTCGCTCGCCGCAAACAGCTCTGCCGGCCGCGCAAACGGCCGCCGCGCCGCCAGTCCCGCCGCCCACACCCTTGATCCGCAGCAGGGAAGCACCGCCTCCGCCGCTGCCTCCGCCGTCATTCCGTTCCATGCCGCCAGCGTCTCGTTCAGGCCTTCATGCGTCCACTCGCGCCCGCGCACCGCCTCCGCAAACTTCGCGTCGCCCTCCCGCCGGAACACCGCCTCGCCCCGCAGATACGTCGCCTCCACCCGGCCTCGCAGCCGCTGGCCCACATAGGGCGAGATCGCATGCCGCGTGTGCAGATCTTCGGCGCGCACCTCCTGCTCAGCCTCCGGATCGAAGACCACAAAGCTCGCCTCACGCCCCGCCGTCAGCGCTCCCGCAATCTCGCCCAGTCCCGCCAGCCTCGCCGGCGCAGTCGACATCCACCACGCCACCTCCTCCAGCCCAAATCCACGCACCGCCGCCCCCGTCCATACCGCCGGCAGCGCCACGGAGAGGCTCGCAATCCCGCCCCACGCCGTGTCGAACCGCCCATCCGCCTCGCGCTTCATCTCCGGCGGGCACGGCGAGTGGTCCGTCACCACCATGTCGATCACGCCCTCGCCAAGCGCCCGCCACAGCGCCTCGCGGTTCTCCCGCCCGCGAATCGGCGGCGCGCACTTCAGCGTCGTCGCGCCGTCCGCAATCTCCTCCGCCGCAAAGTAGAGGTAGTGCGGACACGTCTCTACCGTGATCGGCAGACCCTCCGCCTTCGCCGCGCGCAGCTCTTCCACTGCCTCGGCCGTCGCCAGATGCACGATGTGCAGCCGAAAGCCGTATCGCCGGCACAGCCCGATCATCATGCGGATCGCCTCCAGCTCCGCCTCGTCCGGCCGCGACGCCAGGTAGGTCGCATACCGCCGCCAGTCCGCGCACTCCGCATTCAACTGCGCAATCGCGCGGTCGATCGGCTCCGCCAGCTCCGCATGCACCAGCAGCGGACGCCCGCCCGCCGCAATCGCCGGCAATGCGCGCTCCAGCTGCTCGCGGTCGATCATCGTGAACCCGTCGCACCCCGGATAGATCAGGAAGCACTTGTATCCCGGCACCCCCGCCCGCGCCAGCGGCAGAATATCGGCCTGGTTGTCGGCCACCGCGCCGCCCCACGCCGCCCAGTCCACCAGCGTCTTGCCCTGTGCCGCCTCGCGCTTCGCCTCCAGCGCTTCGACCGTCGTGGTCTCCGGCAGGCAGTTCAGCGGCATGTCCACCAGCAGCGTGTAGCCCCCCGCCGCCGCCGCCCGCGTCGCCGTTGCAAAGCCCTCCCACTCCGTGCGCCCCGGCTCGTTGATGTGGACGTGCGAGTCCACCAGCCCGGGAAGAATCGCCCGCCGCCCGAAGTCCGTCGCCGGCACCCCTGCAGGCAGCTCCTCCGGCGCGCATACCGCGCGGATCACGCCATCCTCCACCAGCAGCGCCGCCCGCCGAACTCCCTCCGCCGTCACCACCCGCTCGCTCACAAATGCCTGTGCCATGCTGGCTATTATCTTCCGCCGCGCCACGCAGGTATAACGGATATATGCGGTCGCGCCGAACTCGCGCGCCCGGCATCGCTTCAGGGAGGGCTGACCATTCAGGGCGATCCACAGTTCATGCGCCAGGCCATCGCGCTCGCCACCCGGAACGTCGAATCCGGCGCGGGCGGCCCCTTCGGCTGCGTCGTCGTGCGCGACGGCCAGATCATCGCCACCGGCGTCAATCAGGTCACCGCCGCCAACGACCCCACCGCACACGCGGAGGTCGTCGCCATCCGCGCCGCCTGCAAGGCCCTCGGCAGCTTCCAGCTCACCGGCTGCACCGTATACACCAGCTGCGAGCCCTGCCCCATGTGCCTCGCCGCGCTCTACTGGTCGCGCTGCGACGCCATCTACTTCGGCAACACCGCCGCCGACGCCGCAGCCGCCGGCTTCGACGACTCCTTCCTCTATACCGAGGTCGCCAAGCCCATCGACCAGCGCAGCATTCCCACCGCGAGACTCCTCGGCGACGAGGCCATCGAGAGCTTCGACCGCTGGCGCGCCTCCACCCATAAGATCGAGTACTGAGATGCCCACCCAGAAATCCGCAAAGAAGCCTGCCGCAAAGACCGTCGCAAAGCCCGCCGCCCCGGTAAAAGTCGCCCTTGTCGGCTTCGGCACTGTCGGCAGCTCCGTCGCCAAAGTCCTCGCCGACCGCAGATTCTCCGGCATCGAGCTCACCCACATCTACAACCGCGACGTCGCCCGCAAGCGCGCCTCGGACAAGGCGAAGTGCGTCCCCGCCTCCGTCGTCTGGACCGAGAGCTTCGACGACATCCTCAACTCCGACGCACAGATCGTCGTCGAGCTCGTCGGCGGCCTCAACCCCGCCGAGTCCTGGCTGCGCAAGTCCTTCGCCGCCGGTAAATCCGTCGTCACTGCCAACAAGCAGCTCATCGCTTACCGCGGCGCATCTCTCGCAAAACTGGCCGCGCAGAACAACGTCCAGCTCATGCACGGCGCAGCCGTCGCCGGCGGAGTTCCCGTCATCGCCGGCATCCTGCAGGGCCTTTCGGGCGACGAGATCACCCGCATCTCCGGCATCGTCAACGGCACCTGCAACTACATCCTCAGCCGTATGGAGTCCGGCGCCTCCTACTCTGCCGTCCTCGCCGACGCGCAGGCCCTCGGCTACGCCGAAGCCAACCCCTCCGCCGACGTCGACGGCTTCGACGCCCGTGCCAAGCTCTGCATCCTCTCCCGCGTCGCCATGCGCGCCGAGCTCAACCCCGACGACGTCTCCACCCAGTCCATCTCCTCGGTCGAGGCCATCGACTTCGCCTACGCCAAGGAGCTCAACTGCACCATTCGCCAGGTCTCCCGCGCGCAGTTGGACGGCAAAGCCGTCCACGCCCGCGTCGCGCCCATGCTGGTGCCGCTCAGCTCGCCCATCGCCTGGTCGCACGGCACGCAGAACATGGTCGTCACCAGCGGCAAGTTCGGCGGCGACGTCGTCTTCTCCGGCCACGGCGCAGGCGGCGAGCCCACGGCCGTCGCCGTCGTCTCGGACATCCTTGCGGTTGCCCAGAAATCTGTTGCCGTCGACCTGCCCGTGCGCCGCCGCCAGGTCACCGGCGAGTTCCTCGCCCCCTTCTACCTCCGCTTCGTCGTGGATGACCGCCCCGGCATCGTCGCCGGCATCGCCACCGCGCTGGCTAAAGTGGGAGCCAACATCGACTCGCTGCTGCAGCACCCCGGCCACCCCAAGGACCGCCTGCCCTTCGTCATCACCACCGAGCCCTGCGCCACCTCCACCATCGAGAAGGCCGTCGCCGCCATGGCAAAGATGGACTGCATGCTGGAGCCGCCCCTCTGCCTCCAGATCCTCACCCCCGACGACAAGGAATAACTGTGGCCACCGTGAAGAAAGGCATGCTCACCGCCACCGGCGAGTGGTGGAAGCACCTTCGTACAAAGAAGCGCGCCTTCTGGAAAAGCGAGCGCCAGGCCGCGAAAAAACTCACGCGCCGGCAGGACCAGGAGCAAGTCTCTTCAACCGCACACTGTGCGGGAGAAACCAACCATCCACGCTGAGCAGCAAGGAGCGCACTATGCCACCCACCTACGGTAACGGCAAGATCTGCTACATCGAACTTCCCGCCACCGACATCGCCGCCTCCGCCGCCTTCTATACCGCCGTCTTCGGCTGGCAGACGCGCACGCGGGGCGACGGCTCACTCGCCTTCGATGACGGCGTCAGCCAGGTCAGTGGCACGTGGACCAAGCGCCTGCCGCCGATGACCTCGCCGGGCCTTATGGTCTACATCATGGTCGATGACGCCGAGGCCACCATTGTCGCCATCTCTGCAAACGGCGGCGAGATCGTCCAGCCCATCGGCGCCGACGCTCCCGAGATTACGGCCCGCTTCCGCGACCCCGGCGGCAACATCCTCGGCATCTACCAGCAACCGAGCTGATCGCAAGCGCATCTGCGCACCGCAAAACAAAGGCGCACCGCTTAGGGTGCGCCTTTTTACATTCCAGCCAGGTTTTAATACTTCGGCATCGTCGGGTCGATCTTGTCCGCCCATGCCAGCACGCCGCCCGCCAGGTTCGTCACATTCGTGAACCCTGCATTCTTCAGGATCAGCGCCGCCTTCTGGCTGCGCGCCCCCGACCGGCAGTGCACCACCACCTCGTCGTTCTTGTGCGCGGCAATCTCGCCCACGCGCTTCTCCAGCTCGCCCACCGGGATCAGCGGCGCGCCCAGGTTCGCAATCGGCACCTCGTGCGGCTCGCGCACATCCAGCAGGAAGAAGCTCTCGCCCGCATCGCGCTTGCGCTTCAACTCCTCCACCGTCATCTGCGGGATCCCATCCACCACCGGCGCCTCCGCGACGGCCTTGTCGCGCGCCACCTCCAGCGGTCCGGCCTCCTTCGGCTTGGGCACGCCACAGAACTGGTCGTAGTCGATCAGCTCCTTAATCTCGTGCGTGCCGCAGGCAGGGCAGTCGGGGTTCTTGCGCAGCTTCAGCGTGCGGAAGTTCATCCCCAGCGCGTCGACCAGCAGCAGCCGCCCGACCAGCGGCTCGCCAATCCCCAAAATTAGCTTGATCACCTCAGTTGCCTGGATCACGCCCACCAGTCCAGGCAGAATCCCCAGCACGCCGCCCTCTGCGCACGAAGGCACCAGTCCCGGCGGCGGCGGCTCCGGATACAGGCACCTGTAGCACGGCCCCTCCTCCGTCGCGAACACCGACGCCTGCCCCTCGAACCGGAAGATCGACCCATACGCATTCGGCTTGCCCGTCAGCACGCAGGCATCGTTCACCAGGTAGCGGGTCTGGAAGTTGTCCGTCCCGTCCGCGATGACGTCGTAGTCCTTGAAGATCTCAAGCGCATTGGCGCTCGTCAGCATCGTGTTGTGCTTCACCACATTCAGGTACGGATTCAGCCCCTTCAGCATGATCTCCGCCGAGTCCACCTTCAGCTTGCCCACCGTCGAGGTCGAGTGGATGATCTGCCGCTGCAGGTTGCTCGCGTCCACCACATCGAAGTCCACCAGCCCCAGCGTGCCGATGCCCGCCGCCGCCAGGTACATCGCCAGCGGAGCGCCCAGCCCGCCCGTGCCCACGCACAGGACTTTTGCGGCCTTTAATTTTTGCTGGCCCTCCATGCCCACCTCGGGCAGGATCAGGTGCCGCGAGTAGCGCGAGATCTCCTCATTCGTCAGCTTCGGCAGTTCCGTCTTCGTCGGTTCCAGAGTCGCAGTTGCCATTGTCTTGTCCTTTTGCCCGCCATGCGGGCCGCCGAGTATTCAGGCTTTACGGATTAGATGAATCATCGCTTCCCGCGATCTATCCCAATAGCCGCGCCAAACACCCGCCGGCAATCGACGGAATGATCGTCAGCTCGTCCTTTTCGCCGGTCGCTGTCGCTTCCTTCTCCGGCAGGTAGCGGATGTCGTCGTCGTTCAGGTAGATGTTCACAAAGCTCCGCAGCTTGCCCTCACCCGTGTACAGATGGTTGCGCAGCTCGGGAAAGTCTGTCGTCAGCGCCGTCAGCGCCTCGCCCACCGTGGCGCCCGCCACAGTCACCGTCGCCTGGCCTCCGGTCGAGGAGCGCAGCGGCGTTGGAATATTGATCTTCATCGCATGCCTTTCTGTTTTCGGAAACTCGAATCTTTCAATCAGGCATTTCCATACTTCGGTCTGCTACGGCAACCTCGGAACGCCTTGTCTTGTTAAGGGCACGGCTTCAGCCGTGCCGTAATCCGCTCCTCTTTGCATCGGGGCTTCAGCCCCTGAGGTCAGTCTCGATCCAACACAACCATTCCGCTACGCCGCCGGCTTCGGTCCGCCGGCCTCGGTCACAATCTCCACCGGCTCATCCAGAAACTGCTTGTCCTCTTCGCTGGTGCCGGTCAGCAGGAACGAGTTCGTCACCGCGGCCTTGCCCTGCTCGATCGCCGTGATGACGTAGCTACAGCCCACCCAGTGCGCCTCGTTAAAGTCCGTCTGCGACCACTGCGCCGGGTGGTCCGGGTGCGAGTGGTAGAAGCCCACAATGTCCAGCCCCAGCCCGCGCGCCTGCCGCTGGATCTTGATCAGCTCCTCCGGCGCAATGTTGTAGCGGTCGTGCGCCCGGTCCGTCCGCGTATTGCCCGCACGGACGATCTGGTGCACGTGGTTGCCGTGCGGCTCCGCCTTGCCCAGCATCACCCCGCAGCACTCATGCGGATACGTCTCTTCGCCATGCGCGCGCAGCGCCGCGTAGTCTGCTTGCGAGAGCAGCAGCATCGTCGTTTACTCCTCCCGCCAGAAGCGTTCGCTCAAATACTTGTCTGCCGAATCCGAAAGGATCGTCACAATCACCGCCTCGCGTCCCGCACGGGCTTCGCGCTCCGCAATCTGCACCGCCGTCGCCACTGCGCCCGCCGCCGAAACGCCCACCAGCAGCCCGCTCCTGCGGCCCAGCTGCCGCGCCATGTCGTACGCGCGCTCCGTCTCCATAAAGATGTTCTCGTCCGCCAGCTCCGGATCGTAGATCGCCGGCACGATCGCCGTGGCCATATGCTTCAGCCCCTCAAAGCCGTTGAACGGCGAGTCCGGCTGCATGGAGATGCACTGGATCGCCGGATTCAGCTCGCGCAGCCGCCGCGTCGTGCCCGTAAACGTTCCGCTCGTCCCCAGCCCCGCGATAAAGTGCGTCACCAGCCCTTCGGTCTGCCGCCATATCTCGTTGGCCGTCGTGCGATAGTGCGCCTTCCAGTTCTGGTCGTTGCCGTACTGGTCGGCGTACATGTACTTGTCCGGCGCCGCGGCCGCCATCTCGCGCGCCTTGCGGATCGCCCCGTCGGAGCCGTCCGCCGGGTCCGTCCAGACCACCTCGGCGCCGTACGCCGCCAGAATGTTCTTCCGCTCCTGCGACACGTTCGACGGCACGCACAGCGTCACCGGAAAATCCAGCGCTGCGCCCAGCATCGCGTAGGCAATGCCCGTGTTGCCGCTGGTCGCATCCAGCAGTCCACGCCCGCGCCCGCTCTCGGACTGGTGGAACTTCAGCAGGCCGCGCTTCTCCGCGTCCAGCACAATCGAGGCCGCCGCGCGGTCCTTGATCGAGCCTCCCGGGTTCACCCACTCCGCCTTGCCCAGGATCTGGATTCCCGGCAGGTGGGCCGTCAGCCGGTCCAGGCTCAGCAGCGGTGTGTTGCCGATCCGCTCCAGCAGAGAAACGCCCAGCGTGCGGGTCGTGGCTATCGTTGAACTGGCACTTGTATCCATGAAATGTCTTGTTCTCTGTTCCTTGAAGGTCCACGGCCCTTTCCGCCGCGCCCTTCAGCCGCACAATCCGCCCGTTCAGGGCATTCTCCGCTCACCTGCTCAGAATCTGCCCCGCGCCGGCACTCGGGGTTTGAAGCCTCCGGTCCGATGTGCGAGAGTTAAAATCAAGTCTAAACGCTTCCAAACATATGGCAAAGAAGATCACGATCCCCAGCTTTGACGACGCCCTTTCGGCCCTGGCCGGTCATCAGTTTGATGTCTCAGCCGTCCGCGAAGGTTCAGCTCCCGGCATCTCCCGGGCCGCGGCCTCTGCCCCTCGCGCCTATCAGGTCCGCAAATACGGCGTCGCCGCTGAGATCGCCCCCGCACCCGACGGCACCACCATGGTCCTCAGCCGCCCCGGCTGGCTGCTCGGCGGCCAGATCGCCCGCCTCGTCGATCGCGGCTACCAGAAGTTCTTCAAGACCCCGAAGATCGAGGTCCCCGCCACCGCCGACCACCTCCACGCCATCCACGACTTCACCGAGGAGCTCAAGGAGGCCGCCGGAGCCACCAGCCTCTACAACGAATCCCTCGGCACCACCAGCGACCGCTACCTCTACGACCGCGTCAAGGGCAGGGAATAGCTCAGTATTTATTTCACGGGACGCCGATGAGCCGAGAGGCTGACCTGCATAAAAGCCATTTGGGCTTGAGAGCACAGGTTGAGCCGCACCATGAGGCTATGCTTTGAAGGGGCGCGGCTTCAGCCCCGCCATACAGCCTGCCGTAAACAAAGGGGCTTTAGCCCCTGAGGTTTTGTTTTCGCCTGCGGCACACGTCAAGTAGAACCTACTTCGTCCGCTGCCACTCGCGGTACGCCTCGCTCTTCCCCATCCCTCTGGCCTTCGCCACCCGCTTCAGCGCGTCCTTCTCGTCCAGCCCCTCGCCCTTCATCACGGCGCGGACCTCCTCCGCCAGTGTCGCCGCGCCGCTAATTGCATGGCCTCCGCCGACCCGCGGCCGCATCACCAGCACAAACTCTCCGCGCACCGCCGCTCGCTCCGCCAGCTCCTTCCGCACGTCGCCCACCGGCCCGCGCAGAAACTCCTCATGCAGCTTCGTCAGCTCCCGCGCCAGCACCACATGCTGCTCTGCCCCGAAGACCGCCTCCACATCCTCCAGCGTCGCCACGATCCGGTGCGGAGCCTCGTAGAAGATCTGCGGTCCTGCCGCCACCCCGCCGCCTGCCGCCTCCGCGCGCAGTGCATCCAGGGCCGTCCGCCGCTGGCCCTCCTTCGCCGGCAGAAATCCCCGGAACGCGAACGCACCCAGCTCATCCTCGCCGCCTGCCAGCCCGCTCGCCACCAGCGCGCTCAGCGCCGCATTCGCCCCTGGAATCGGATACACCACGACCCCCGCCGCAATCGCCGCCTCCGCGATCTCCGCCCCCGGATCGGCGATTCCCGGAGTCCCCGCATCGCTTACCACCGCGATCCGCGCCCCGGCCTTCAACTCCTCCACCAGCTCCGCCGCCCGCCCCACCTCGTTGTGCCGGTGATAGCTCACCGTCGGCGTCCGGATCTGGAAGTGGTTCAGCAGCTTCTGCGTCTGCCGCGTGTCCTCGCAGGCAATCCTGTCCACGCCGCGCAGCACTCGCAGCCCTCGCAGGGTCATGTCTTCAAGATTGCCGATCGGCGTCGCGACAAGGTACAGCCCCGGGGCCAGCGGCTCGTGCTCCCTCGCATCGCTCTCAGTTGAAATCGTCTCTCTCACGTCCGAGAGAGTATAGCCGCCCGCGCTCGAAAATCCCGCGTCGGCCTGGCCCTACGCCGCTGCGCCTTCGTCAGCCGCCGGCATCGACTCCAGCAGCCTGGTCACCATGGCCACCAGCTGCGCCGGGCCCTCCTGGGTATGCATCAGACGCCCCAGAATCCCCGACGGTGCCCGCGAGCGGTCCATCGCCATCGCATGGCAAAGCACTCCCGGCCACCGCGACTCCGCCACCACCGCCACCGAATCGCGTTCCTCGGCCGAGAGCGTATGGCACAGCAGCACCAGCTGTACCCGCGGCTTGTCCGGCGCCGACGCCAGCTCCGTGAATGTGGTCGCCTTCACCACGCGATACCCGCGGGTCTCGAGCACCCACTGTCGCATCGCCAGTAGCTCCTCGCTGTGCCCGAAGAGCAGGATGGAAGTTGGATTTGCCTTCATGGAGATGTCCTCGCCCGACGGAATTCGCGCTCTGGTAATTTGCCTAGACGCTACTCCTTAGTGAGATGCAAAGTAGGTTCGGTAGCCGACACTGCCCCCCCTGTTTTTTACAGGCCGATCCATCGCATCGAAAATCTTTTCTGCCCTGCCACACCCAACCAGGCCTACTCGTCCTCGTTCGCCTGGATCACCCTGCGGCTCTGGCTCAGCAGGCCCATCGACTGTGACAAATTCTGCGGCGTCACGATCCCCACGATCCGCTCGCCCTCCATCACCGGGACCAGCTGCGCCCCCTGTTCGCCCATGATCCGCCGCAGCGTCTTCACCAGCGAGTCGTCCGGCTGCGCCGTCGGAAAGCTCCGCGTCATCACGCCCTGCACATAGCTGTTGCCGCTCGCCGCCAGCGCCTCCAGCAGGTTCTGCTTGGAGACCGACCCCACCAGCGTCGCCCCCCGCACCACCGGAAACACGTCCTGCATCGTATGCACCGCCCGCTGCAGCGCATCCTCCAGCGTGTCCGAGGCCGAGAGCGTGCTGAACTGCGTCAGCATGATGTCCCGCATCCTGACCTGGTCGGCCTCTTCATGCGCCATCGCGCCTGCGCCGTCCATCCGCGAACCCAGCAGCACAAACGCCCCCAGAATCACCAGCCACAGGTTCGCCATCAGCAGGCCCGCCAGTACCAGCCCCACCGCCAGCCACTGTCCCACTCCGGATCCCAGCACCCGGCTGAAGCCGCTGATCGCTGCGGGCGCTCCGCTCTGCCTGCGGTCTCTGCCCCCCGGAGCGCCTTTGACGTATCGTGTCCGCGCCGCGCCGCCGGAGCTCAGCGGCACCACCGGCAGCGCATTCACCACGCCCAGCAGAATATTCAGCCACACCATCCCGCGCAGCAGGTGCGAAGGCGCAATCCATGGCCGCGCCATCAGGTCCACGCCCGGGGCCGACGCCAGAATCATCCCGCCCATCAGTACGCCGAACCCGATGTTCGCCAGCGACCCCGCCGCCGTCAGCTTGCGCTCCACCTCCGGCGTCACCGCGCGCTCGGCCGAATCCAGTGACGCATACGTCGTCACTCCGCCCGTCGGCAGCAGCAACAGGCCGCGCATCTCCAGCCCCAGGTATACGCCCGCAATCCCGCGCACAATCTCCCGCACTGCCACGGCCATCAGCAGCAGCAGCCAAAGCCCCAGCACCCGCGCCGTACTGCTGCCCGCCGCCGCGCCAAACACCACAGCCATCGCCAGCAGCAGCAGGAAGAAGGCATGGATCCGCACCTCTACCCCAAACACTCGTCCGATCGGGAAGCTCCATGCCCGCATACCCGTAATTGTATGCGCTCCACTTCGCCTTCGGCCCGGCGATAATGGCCCTCATGCGCGTCATCGCCGGGACCTATCGCTCGCGTCCGCTCACCGCCCCGCGCGGCGCCGGCACCCGCCCCACCTCCGACCGCCTCCGCGAGACCCTCTTCAACATCCTTGCTCCGCGCATCGCCTCCGCCCGCTTCGCCGATCTCTACGCCGGCACCGGAGCCGTCGGCATCGAGGCACTCAGCCGCGGGGCCTCCCACGTCTTCTTCGCCGAAAACGCCGCCCCCGCCCTCGCCGTCCTCCGCGCCAACCTCCGCTCTCTTGGCGTTGACTCAGCCTTCGATATCGAGCCCCGCGGAGCCGCCTCCCTCCTCGACCGCCTCGCCCGCTCCGCAGGTCCCCTCAACCCTCCGCTCGACCTCGTCTTCCTCGATCCACCCTGGGATGCCGCCCGCGACTACACCTCCACCCTCTCGCTGCTCGGCGGCCCCTCCGCCCCCGCGCTGCTCGCGCCCGCCGCCCTTGTCATCGCTGAGCACTCCAGCAAACTGCCGCTCCCCTCCCGCTTCGGGACCCTCACCCAGACCCGCACCCTCCGCCAGGGAGACGCCGCCCTCACCTTCTACGCCCTCGAACCCTGACAAAGTTCTCTGGCCTCTTTCGCAACGCGAAGGAGGAAGTTCGAGCCGCAGCTCAAAACATCCGCTGTCATTCTGCGCTGTCGGCGAAGAACCCCGCACTGTCCTGCTTAAGGGCACGGCTTCAGCCGTGCCGTAAGCAGCGTGATTTGCCGGTGGGGCTTCAGCCCCTGAGGGCAATTTGCAACCGAATTCCTCTCATGCCTCGAACCCTCCGCCCTGGGACACTCGCAAAACTGTCCCACCCACGCCCCACCATATGCGCCTGCTCCTGTCTCATCACGCAATCGGCGACGATATACCCGACTCCGTCCTCTACCTCGCCCCCGGTCATATCCTTCAGGTCAAGCTGCGGTACTGACATCCAGCTCTAGGTTTCCCTCCCCCCGAATCCTGTCAAGCCCCATCCGCCCTCAAAATCCCCGTAAACCACTCATTCCGTTTGAGAAATCTCCCGCAGAAAGTTGGCATAACAGTTTCGCTCTGCCCGCTACAATGGAAGAAGAGATATGCCATACACCCCCGGCCGCCGCCGGGGGTTCGTCTTTTCATACACATAGCATTCAAGAGGTTTAGATTGAATAATTTGCACTAATATACCTGCAACTAACAGAATCGAAAGTAGATACCTTGGGGAGATAAAAAATGGCCGCACGTCTCTGCCGCAGCCTGCACGCCAATGGACGCCCATGCCGCGCCGTCGCGGTCTCAGGCTCTACCCTCTGTCGTGCTCATAAAACCGCCGCCTGCCGCTCCCGTCAGCGCGAGCGCTGCGCCCGGCGCGCAGCCGATCGCGGCCGCTACATCCGCCTCGGCCCGCTGGCTTCGCGCTCCTCTATCCAGCGCACCCTGGGCCGTATCGTGCAGCTTCTCTTCGCGGAGACCCTGCCGCTCCACCGCGCCTCGCGCTACCTGCATCGCGTTCAGCTCGCCTCCGCGGCCCTCCATCGCAGCGGGCGCGACGAGGACCATTTGCTCTCGCCCAGCCATCCTCCTACAATCAAGCAAACCCCCGCCATTCGGCGCTCCTCTCAACCCGCGGTCAACAAGCCCATGTACTCCAACGCAGAGCGCTCAACCGGCGCCCCTGAAAGAGAGCAGCACATCCAAGATGATCATCACGCCAGTTCCGGAAGCCCTGACCTTCGACGACGTCCTCCTTGTGCCCGCCTTCTCCGAGGTGGTTCCCACCCAGGTCAGCACCCAGACGCAGCTCACACGTAACATCACCCTCAACACGCCCCTGATGTCCGCCGCCATGGACACCGTCACCGAGTCGCGCCTGGCCATTGCCATGGCGCAGCAGGGCGGCATGGGCGTCGTCCACCGCAACCTCACCATTGAGCAGCAAGCCGGCGAGATCGACAAGGTCAAGCGCTCCGAGTCCGGCATGATCGTTGACCCGGTCACCATCGCCCCCGAGCAGCCCATCGCCGCCGCGCTCGAGCTCATGCGCCGCTACAAGATCTCCGGCGTCCCGGTCACGCGCAACAAGAAGCTCGTCGGCATCCTCACCAACCGCGACCTCCGCTTCGTCTCCCGCACCGACATCCCCATCGACGACGTGATGACCAAGAAGAACCTCATCACCGTCCCCGTCGGGACCACGCTCGAGCAGGCCGAGGAGATCCTCCACCAGCACCGTGTGGAAAAACTCCTCGTCGTCAACGATGCCTACGAGCTGAAGGGCCTCATCACCGTCAAAGACATCCAGAAGAAGCTCAAGTACCCCAACGCCTGCAAGGACTCGCAGGGGCGGCTGCGTGTTGCCGGCGCTATCGGTGCCACCGGAGATTTTCTCGAGCGCGCCGCCGAGCTGGTTAAGGCCCGCGTCGACGCCCTCGCCATCGACTCCGCGCACGGCCACTCCTCGCGCGTGCTCGAGGCCGTCGCTGAGGTCAAGAAGCGCTTCCCGGAGGTCGACCTGCTCGCCGGCAACATCGCCACCTACGATGGCGCGATGGCCCTCATCGACGCCGGCGCCGACGCCATCAAGGTCGGCATCGGCCCGGGCTCCATCTGCACCACGCGCATGGTCACCGGCGCGGGCATGCCGCAGATCACCGCCATCGCCGAGGCCTCGCGCGCCGCAGTCCAGCGCGGAATCCCCATCATCGCCGACGGCGGTATCAAATACTCCGGCGATCTCACCAAGGCCATCGCCGCCGGTGCCGGCGTCGTCATGATCGGTTCGCTCTTCGCCGGCGTCGATGAGTCCCCCGGCGAGACCATCCTCTACCAGGGCCGCAGCTTCAAGGCCTATCGCGGCATGGGCTCGCTCTCCGCCATGGCCCAGGGCTCCGGCGAGCGCTACTTCCAGTCCACCGAGGACATCGCTGCCGCACCCGAACGCACCTCGCTCACGTCGCGCGAGACCCCCGCCTCCAACCGCCTCGCCAAGTTCGTCCCCGAGGGCATTGAGGGGCGCGTCCCCCATCGCGGCCCGCTCGAGGCCATGGTCTATCAGTTGGTCGGTGGACTGCGCAGCGGCATGGGCTATCTCGGCTGCGGCTCCATCGAGGAGCTGCAGAAGAACGCCCGCTTCATCCGCATCTCCGGCGCAGGGCTGCGAGAGAGCCACGTCCACGACGTCATCATCACCCGCGAGGCCCCCAACTACCACGCCGAGTAATTACAAAAATCTTGCGACAAGGCCGCGAAAAATAAGCAACCATTTCGGATCGCTTTTCGTCCTCGACTGCTCTCTCTGCAGGGTACTGGGGAATTCTTTCGTGCTCTTCCCGACAAAAGCCCTCTGTTCCACTTGTAAATACCTGAAATCAAAACCGGACAGGTTTGGCACCCAGCTTGCTAATCAAGCAAGTGAACCGTCGGTGGTTCGCTCGTGACACTCGCCAGGAGCGCAATAAACATGGCTGCTTCACCTGTTCTGCTCAATCCCTCTCCAGTTCTGGACCGTGCGCCTCGTTCCATTTCACCTTCGCGCCCGTCGCATTCCGGCCTGCGGAGCGCCTGGATTCCTGTTCTCTGCGCGATCGGTTTCGTGTGCTTCACCTCCACTGCTTTCATGGGAGGAATGCATACGCAGGTCGTCGTCAACGACGTCTGGCATGCGTTGTTCGGCAAGTGGCACTGGGATCTGACAGGCAAGGTCAACGGCGACGGCCGCAAGGTCGGGCACTTCTTCGGCTACGGAATGATCGGCATCATCTTCGCGCGTGCATGGACCAGTTCTTTACGCACCCGCGCCCGCGCCCTGGGCGGAAACCTTGTGCTTATGGCCACAACACTCGGCATCCTCTCCACCGCGACTCTGGCCTCCCTCGATGAGTGGCACCAGTGCTTCCTTCCAGGACGAGTGGGGAGCGTGCACGACGTGCTGCTGGACACGTGCGGCGCAATCTGCCTGAATCTTTGTGTATTGGCCTATCGCTCCCGGAAACAGAATCAGCGAGCGAGCGAAGAGCGTCAGACGGCAGACGAACAGTGCGAGTCTGCGTACGAATCGATCGCCGCCTGAGTGCGGCAGCTTCCGCAGGCGGCCGGTTTGGATCCCGGTGCCCTCGCGGTTCCTTGGCTGGTAGCTTAAGAAGATGCGCGTTCTCTTCCCCAGCCGCCCAGATCAAACCCTATCGACGCGGCATTGGCGCTGGTGGCTCGCTGTGTGGGCACCGGCGCTGATCGCCGTTCTGGTGATCTGCGCAGAATCCACCGAAACCCTCTCCGCCGAAAACACCAGCGGCTGGCTCCGACCGCTCTTTGAGCACATCTTCGGGCGCTTCCAGGACGCAAACTGGGACATTCTGCACCACTACATTCGCAAGAGCGGGCACTTTGTGGGCTATGGAACCGTCGGCCTCACGTTCCTGCGCGCGTGGCTCTACACGCTGGGCGGCCAGGCCTGGGCTTCGGTGCGGTCGTGGCGTGTCCGCTCCATGTTGCTTGCCATCGCTTCTACGGCCGTAATTGCGAGCTGTGACGAGTTCCATCAGACGTTTTTGCCGGGACGCACCGGAACGCCTGTCGATGTGGTTCTGGACACCTGTGGAGCTACCACGTTGTGTCTTCTGGTCTGGCTGATGCGATTCCGCAGCCGCTCAGATGTTCCTCCGCCCGTGCCCGCCGATGCTTAGCGAGCCGGATGGCGCGTATCCATGACCATCGCATCGAAGCGATGCTTCGGCATGAAGCCGACGCTGCGATAGAGATTGACGGCCTCAGTATTGGCTTCGGTGACGGTCAGTGTGATGGCGGAAAAGCCGGAGCGCAGAAGCGTTTGCGCAGCGTGGTCCAGCAGCGCTCGGCCAAGGCCTCGTCCGCGATACGCAGGCAGCACGCAGAGCTGGGTGATGTGCGCCACATCCTGCATGACGCGCGAGCAGAGTGCCATCCCGACCAGCGAGCGCGTTCTGCGGTCCCGCAGCAGCCAGGAGAAGCTGGGCTCAAAGGTACCGCAGCCCGGAAAGCGCACGATGTTGTGCAGGAAGCGCAGCGAGCCGTGCAGCGAGCGGTATTGATCGTTGATAAGCGCATCGGAGTGGCCCGCATAACAGGCGTAAATCAACTCGCCGGCTGACTGGTAGTCCGGTGCGCTCCACTGCACCAGTTCCAGCTCGGCGGGAAGCTCATGCGGCGCAGGCCCGACTTCTATCGGGCGCAACAGCTCCCGTTCCAGAAAAAGCCGAGGATGCAGCGTGAACTCCGGACCGCGGAAAAGATCGGCAAACTCACCTGAGTCAAAGAGCAGCAGCTGGGACTCCACGCGATCGAGCGTTGGCGTGTGGCGCAGCATCTCCAGCATATGCTGCAGCAGTATCCGCGTGGTTGCGCCATCGGGCTGGGAACGGCCCCCAGCTGCGAATGCGTCTCCGATGACCGCCTTGCGGCCCTCGTAGACACAGAAGGTGTATCCGCAGACCCGGCCCTGGTCAATGGCAACGTATCCGCTGAGGATGCGGGAATCGAGATACTGAAGCAGCAACTCGATGGAGCTGCGATAGTCCCAGCGCAGGCGCTCGCACCACAGGTCGGCCTCGCGCTCCAGCAGAGGGCGCATCTGCCGGGCGGAGAAATGCCTCAGGTCCAACACCTCGATTTGTGGGGCGACCGGCAGACTCGACATGGACGACGACCCTGGCTGCGAATTTCTTGGTTTCGATCTAAAGTACCTGCCGCAACGATCCACCGTCGAGGGGATCTCGTCAGGCACCCGGCTTCAGAACAGAACACAGGGACTAGCCGCCCTGGGGAGCCTGTTCCGAATTGCCGAATTCCTTCGCGTAAACACGATAGACCTCGAGGCCCTGTTCGGGATAGAGGAAGAGAGGTTCATAGACCCGGCCGGCGAGCCAGGTTTGCAGCTGCGACGATTCGCGTGAGGGAATGACGAGCAGATGGGCGCCGTATGGCACGCCATCCTTTTCGTAATCCAACGGCTCTTCGTTGCGATAGAAAGCGAGTCCATACACGATATCGCGGCGGACGTCGTGCACGACGACAGGGTGGACGTTTGGCGCTTTGGCCTGCATCTCACGAGCGAGCGGCCGTGCCGAGTAATTCACATCCAGATCATGGCCGTGGAAGCCCAGCAGGAAGACCATTGCCGCGATAACGGGGAAGAGCGTGGCGTTACGCACATGAGCAATGCCGCCAAGGCGGATGGTCTGTGCGACGGCAAAGAAGACGAGCAGGGCCGCGGCCGAAGCCGATAACAGCCATGTCCTGGACGGCACCAGGGTGTTGTAAACCATATGCTGCGGCGCAAGGATGATGACAAAGGTGACAAGAGCGCACATGCCGGCATGCGACCAGAGCAGCCATCTGGGCAGGCCCACGCGACGGATGCGGTTCAAGTAGTCGCCTGTAAGGATGGTGATGGGCGGAATCGCAGGCAGGATATAGCCGGGTAGTTTGGATTTGGAGAAGGAGAAGAAGACGACAGGGAACAGGGCCCAGAGAACCAGAAACTCGGGGAAGGCGTCGCCTGCGCGTGGGTTCCCGAGGTAGTGCTTGGGATTAAGCCGCACCTTCCATTCGGCGATGGAATCGCTGATGGCGGCCCCCAGCGCGCGAATGGCAATGATGGTCCAGGGCATCAGGCCAACAATGGCGACGACAAGAAAGTACCAGACCGGCTGCTCGTGCTGGTAGAGGTCCGTGGCAAAGCGCTTGAGGTTGTGCTGAACGATGAACTGCTCGATGAAGGTAGGGTTCTCGCGCTGCACCGCGATGTACCAGGGCAGCACCATGACCAGGTAGAGCAGGATGCCGGGGATCCAGATGGTGCGGCGCAGTGCGGACCACTCGCGGCGCAGTCCAAGGAAGAGGCAGATGATTCCCAGCGCCAGGAAGGGAGCTACCGGGCCTTTGGCCAGGGTGGCGGCGGCACCGAAGAAATAGAGGTCGAACAGCCAGAATTTTTTACCGGTCTCATACCAGGCATACCAGCCGAGCATCCCGATACAGAAAGGCGCGGCGAGTTGCATGTCCGTGGAGGCGCCGCGTGAGAAGCCGATCATCGCCACGCAGCTTGCGGTGATCAGGGCCGCATCGAGCTGACCTCCGGGCCGGAATCGCCGCATGTGCAAAAAGATCATTGCGATCAGCAGAAAGGCGCCGGTAGCGGAAGGCAGGCGGGCCGACCAGTCGGAGATGCCGAACTCTCTGAAGAAGCCCATAGCGCGCCAGTAATAAAGCGCCGGCTTCTCCAGCCAGGGATGACCGTAGAGGATCGGCGTGACGGTGCCGCCGTCAAGGCAGCGGATGGAGTTCTTGATGTCGGTAAGGCCGAGGCTGCGCGGCACAATCTCCGCGTGATACTCGGTGCAGACCGTATTATGTGCGGTCAACATCTCGCGTGCGATCTGTGCGTAGCGAGGTTCGTCGGCGCCGACCAGTCCGACCTGGTCTCCGCCGAAGATGGGTACCAGGCCGTAGAAAAGAAGGATGCTGGTCATCACCACCAGAGTTACGAACTCCCAGGGCTTGCCGCCGTGCAGGCTGAGGAGTTTTGCCCGTAGCCAGGCGGTTGCGATGGTGGCGAAACTGCGACGCTGCTTTTCTGCCGCGACGATTGGTTCTGCGGGTTCGGTCAGGAATTGCATGGGTGACATTGGATGGCCGGCCGCACGCCTGCCAGAGTGGCGGGCGAGACAAGGCTAACAGAGTCGCAGGACGAACCTCGAATCGGGCCTCGCGAGTTTATTGTGGTCGGCACTCGGTTCAGCTGCGACGCTCCGTTGTTTCGAGCGTGGGAGCAGAATTGGATGCCTCAGATTGTTCTGTGCGATGGCGCTCACGCTTGCGTGTGCGCGCCAGCAACTCTTCCATGCGGCCAGTCAATTTCTCTGAGCGGTCGATGGCAAAGGTCAGCTCCGGCACATGCCGGACGCCCATACGCTCCCGCAACTGGGAACGGATAAAGCCGCGGGCTGTCATCAGTCCGGCAAGCGTCGATGCTTCCTCGGCCTCATTGCCGTGCACAGCGACGAAGATGCGTGCGCTCTTGCCGCCCGGGGCAAGCACGACGTCCGTCACATAGCTGGGCGCGATGCGCGGGTCGGAGAGCTCGCCTTCGAGCATTGCCCCAATCTCTTCAGAAAAGGTGCTGGCAACACGCTGGCGGTGATGAGTTCGACCTCGTGGTTCAGGCATTGCGAATCATTTCCTCAAACACTCAAGGATATCAAAAACGGAGGTGTGTCCGCAGAAATTGCGCCTCGAGAATGGGTCAATCATCGAGGATTTCAACCCACGAATCGGCGATCTCAGCTCCGAGAGGGACGGCGAGGCGATTGAGCGCATCGTCGATCTCCCGCACCTGGCCCGTAAGGTAATCCGTTGAGTTGGAGATAGCGACGATGCCGAGCGTAGCTCGGTTCCAAAGCGCGGCATCATCCAGTTCGGCGATAGAGACATTGAAGCCATGGCGCAGCTTGTCTTTAAGAGAACGTATGACCTGCCGCCGGTCCTTGATGGATTGCGCGTGCGGAATTGAGATCTCGATAGTGAGCTTGGCGATGGGCACAGTTGGAATGAATCAGCCGGAGGAGCGGTGTTCCTCAATTGGTTGCGCCGGCTTCGATCTGCACTACCCGTATTTTCTGATCGGCAGTGAACAACATCAACCGGCCGCCACTCTGCTCAAAGTGGGCGAAACGAAGCGGCGCACCTGTGTGATAGCTGGCGACCTGGTGACCTTCGGCGTCGTAGACGACCGCTTCATCGCGGCGGTTTACAGTGCAGACGCGGTTCGACGTGGGATCGACGGCGATCACGTATCCGAAAAGCTGGCGAAGCTGGGTGCGCGTGCCCAGGTCGTAGACCATCGTTCGGTTGTCGCCGCTGGATAGGTAAAGCTGATTGCCGACAACATTGACGCCACCGACCCCTGTATAGGTCTGGGGCACTAAAAGCACCAGTTCGTGCAGAATCTTCCCGGTCGAGTTGTCCAATACCTGGATGAGACGGCCAGAATCTTTCTCCTTCAGGCCAGCCGCCTCGGCGCCAAGTTGTGAGATCTCATTCATCCGATTTCTAGCGAAATCTGTCTTCAGCGGAAAGCTGAGGATGGTCTCTCCGGGGACTAGATTGTAGGTGTGGGCAGGCTCACCGCCTTCGAAGGTGCGGCTCCAAAGCACGCTATTGTCGTCCACTTTATGGACGATCAACTCTGTATGTTTCCGATCAATGTGTTTCCATTGCTGCAGCATGCCGAAGGTCAGGCGTGTATCGTCTTCTTCCTTATAGTTCATCGCTTTGGCCTGCGCCGGTCCGGATCCGAAGGAAAGTTTGGCGATCGCTCGATCGGTATTGCCAAATTTAGCGAACTCGGCGTAGAGAGAGTCGTCCGGCGCGAAGAAAGCCGAGTTGAAGGAATGGGTCAGCACGAGACGCTGACCCGTATTCGCATCCCATATGCCGCCACGTGTGCGGGTGGAGATTGCCAGCAGACGGCCGTCGTCCGAGAGCGCAGTACGTACCGCCCCACCCAGCGGGCTCAGCGCCAAAGTTGCGGACTGTGTAACGCTATTCTCCGTCTTCACGATTTTGCGCATTAATACGGCGCCATCCACCGTTTCGTTGACGACCACGCCGTTCCAGACATCCATCGCCGGAGCCTTTGACGCAGCGATGAATTGTGACTGCGATACATCTGCGAGGCCGATGGCGTAGTCCTTGACGTCATGGCTCAGCACGTAATTCCCATCCGTTACAGACTCAAGGTCGGCAAGCTCAAATGGTGCAGCCTGCAGCCTTCGGCCTTCCGGAAAGCTGAATAAGCCTGACCGGTCCGGAACGCCGGACGCGACTCCCAGAACCTTGTCGCTTCCGATGAAAGCATACGCACCGGTTACATCGTGCTTTAGGTCTCCCTTAACCGGGACCAGCGTGCGATTGCGCAGGTCAAATGCGAGCTTGGACTCGCTAGGGCCGATCAGCAGAAAGTTCCCATCGGAGGACAGGCTGCTGTACATCAGTTCTGTTGGCACCGGCGAGTATGCACTGATAGCAAGCTGAACCAAAAAGTTAAAGGTGGGCTCAAAGAAGCCTTTCTTTTGAAAAATAACGCTGCCGTCCGCGACGTTCAGGACGAACAGGTCGAGATAGACATAGGGATCGTCCTCTCGCAGAGCGATGCAGAAGATAGTGCGGCCGTCAGGGGAGAGCTTGGATTGGATACAGTCGTGCTGGCTCAGCGGCTCATGGGAAGTGACCAGCTTCTGGTCGGCTATGCTCCATTCTTCCGTGTGCAGCCCTCGAGTAAGAAAGACGACGTGTTTTGAATCAGGGCTGAATTCAGCCGGCAGTGCGTTTTCCGCATCGAAGCGGAAGATTGGATAGTATGGCTCGCGATTGAGTACGAAGATCGATGTTTCATCCTGTGCCAGGATGTATCGGCCATCGCGGCTGAAGCGAAGCTGCTCCAGATCCATGCGAAGAGGTGGAGTGAGTACTGACTGAGATATAGGCTTGATGTCGGTCGTCAGCGTGCCGGGCTGGTTTGCAATTACCAGTGACCGCCACTCTTCGAAGGCGGGGTTGTCGTTGGAATCTGAAGCACCACATCCAGGAGGCAGGGCAGCGACGAGTTTCTGGATCGCGCGGAGGCGTTTTGACTCAGGCTTGGTAACACCGAAAAAGTCTGACAGCGGACCGCCGACTTTCCCCTTGACAAAAAACATACGATCCCAGAATTCCGCGTAAGCCTGCGGCCTGTACCCAGCCGCGGCTGTTGCGTATACCGCAACGAGATCCGCCTCGTTCTGCTTATCGTCGCTGTCACCCCCTTGGCCAGGGTGCTTATCTTTCAGGCTGGCGTCGATCAGGTGTTGAAATTTTGCGTAGATATCTGCTTTATCCGTGACGCTGGTGACGTTCAACAGACGCTTAAGGTCAGCAGTGGTTTCGATCGCAAACTGATGAGACAGGATGTGTCCCATTTCATGGGCAATTACCGAGGCAACTTCGTCTTCGCTTCTCGCGTTTGCCACCAGCTTGCGAGTGAGATAAACGCGGCCGCCCGCGAGTGAGAAACCATTGACTTCAGGTGAATCCACAAGAATCACACGAAAGCGAATTTTGGTTGGAGGCAATACATCCAGAAGGCGTTTTGCGATGTGGTCCAGGTATTCATTCTCGGCAGCGTCCTGTACCGGCGTGTTGTCGCGCTCCACCATGTCGGCCATGGCATCGCCGAGCCATTGCTCCTGCTGCTCATTGAAGATATTCGGCTGGCTGGAAAGCAGGACCGTTGGTGGAGCACCACAGGCGGCCGGGGGTTCGGCTTGGGCGAATAGATGGAGCAGAAGCAGTAGAAAGGGTATACAGAAGCGATAGAAGATACGACTCATCGTGAAAAGTCCCTGGAATGGCGGAAGCATACCATCGCTTGTCCATCGCGGCGAACGAAAAACCGGCAGACTGGCTTCATCCCAGGCTTGCGGAGAAAAGCCGTATCGAATGTGGTTCATTCACACACGGGCATGTTTCTTCACAGCAAACAGCGGTGCAAGATGAGTTAACCAGGGCCGAATGTGGAGGCTTGGAGTCTGCGATTTCGAAATGGGGCTTCGAGAATCCGATTCAGGATTGGGAAACGCGCAAGGCAAAGATTCAGTTGAGGGAGCTGCACACGATGGGCGAGATGGGAGACGACCTCCGCATTCAGTATCAGGATGAGACGCCGGCAGGGGCGAAGATCAAGGTGATCGGCGTTGGCGGTGGTGGCAATAATGCCGTGAACCGCATGATTGCGGCGGGCGTGGAGGGTGTCGAGTTTATCTCCGCCAACACGGATGCGCAGGCCCTGCAGCTCTCGAATGCTCCGGTGAAGCTGCAGCTGGGAGTGAAACTGACGAGTGGGTTAGGCGCAGGTGCGAATCCCGATGTGGGCCGGCGGGCGGCACTGGAGGATTCGGACAAGATCATTGAGGCGCTCGAAGGCGCGGACATGGTCTTCGTGACTGCGGGCCTGGGCGGAGGCACGGGCACGGGCGCGGCGCCGGTGATTGCCAGTCTGGCGAGCGAGATGGGCGCGCTGACGGTGGCGGTGGTGACGCGGCCGTTCGCCTTCGAGGGCAAACGCCGCATGATGCAGGCCGAGCGCGGCATGCAGGAGCTGCTGGAGTCGGTTGACACGTTGATCGTGATACCGAACGAGAAGCTGCTGGCCGTCGCCAAGGACGCGGGATTCTTCGAGAGCTTCCGCATCGCCGACGACGTGCTGCGGCAGGGCGTGCAGGGGATCTCGGACATCATCACGATTCCGGGTGTGATTAACCGCGACTTTGCCGACGTGAAGACGACGATGGCGGGTATGGGCTATGCGGTGATGGGCACGGCCATGGGACGGGGTCAGAATCGCGCTGTGGATGCAGCGATCGCGGCGATGGCAAGCCCGCTGCTGGAGTCGGGTGCGATTGATGGGGCGCGCGGCATTCTGATCAACATCACCGGCTCCAGCAACCTGAAGCTGAGCGAGGTGAACGAAGCTTCCACGCTGATCCAGAACGCGGCGCACGAGGATTGCAATATCATCTTCGGCGCGGTGCAGGACGAGCGCATGGGCGACGAGGTGAAGGTCACCGTAATTGCGACGGGTTTCAAGCAGGAACTGCCGGACCGGCGAGCGCGGATGCTCTCCGAGGCGACCATGCCCATGTCTGACTACCAGGTTCCAATCCGTGGGCGCGGAGCGAAGGCCGAATCCGGGGCACTGTTTGCGAGCGAAGAGCGAGAGCTGAAGATCACGCAGGCTTCGGCTGCACGCGTCGCCGAGACGGCAGCACTGGAAGGTCGAGAGAATGACGGCAAGCTGCGCGTGGGGCGTATCTGGGTGAGCGCCGAGGAGATGGAAGACTCCGTCGCCGCAGCGGAAGAGACAGCGGCGGACGACGAGATCGGCGCCGAGGAGATGCAGGCAGTGCCGGCTGTGGCTGTCGAGCCTGAGCTGGTGCCTGTATCGGCGTCGGTGTTCGATGACGATTTCTTCCGTACCGCAGGGCGCGCCGTGGCACGCGGCGAAGAGACGCCTGTTTCCGCTTCGGCAAACATTACGCGCGAACCGCTCGGAGTTGCTCAAGTGGAGCAGAGCGATGCCGATGAACTGGACATCCCGGCCTTTCTGCGGCGTGGGCACTAAGCTGCTGCAAAAGAAGATTGTTCCGGGTATGCTGTGAAGACTCCCGGCAAAAGTCCGGGTTCAAGAGAATGGCCTAGTGTTTTTGGATAAGGCCAGGTGTGCATCAGTAGCTGATTCTATGTGGCTTGGCGTCCTCGCGGATGCGTGGCAGGCTTTCTGGTTCCTTTTGCCAGGTGAGATAGCACCTCCGGGCTATGGCTGAAAGGTGCCGGCTGGCTTTGAATAAGTCCAGACATAATCGATCGGCGGCGGCGCCGGAGCGGCAACAAAAGAAAGCAGCCGCAGCACGGAATTGCAGCAAAAATCCCCTTGGGAGAAGTAGACCTTCATGGGCCGGAACCACCACTGGAAGACTGGATCGCTCCTCTGCCTTGTTCTTTCACTGCTGCTGGCTGGGCCTGGTTCCGCGACAGCCCGCGCTGCGGGATCTGCCGCGCCGCACAAGAAGACATCTGCTCATAAAACAGCTGCGGGCAAAGCTACGGTCCGGACTGTCAGCACTCGTTCGCACAGTGCGGCTGCTTCCACCAAGACTATCCGCACGACCCGCACCAGCATCTCTTCCCGCAGCCGGGTCCGCGCCACCCATGCCGTGCTGACAGTACATCGCACGCGGCACCGCTACTACGAGCGCTTTACAGGCAACTCGTTCACCAGCGACCTGACGCAGGGTGATGTCACCGCAGGTGAAGATCCAGTGGTTCGTCAGGCGGCGATTGAGGCGCTGGGCAACATGAACGGGACTGCGCTGGCAATCGATCCTTCAAATGGCCGCATTCTGGCAATGGTGAACCAGAAGCTTGCCCTCTCCAGCGGCGCCGAGCCGTGCTCGACGATCAAGCTGGCCGTAAGTCTTGCAGCTCTGGATGAGGGCCTGATCACCAAAGACACTCCGGTCAACATTGGCGGCCATACCATGATGACGCTGACCACAGCGCTTGCGAAGTCCATCAATCCGTACTTCGAGACGCTGGGCCGCGAGTTGGGCTTCGAGCGAGTGAAGCATTATGCCAATGAGTTCGGCCTGGGAGAGTTGGCAGGCTACAACATCGAGGGAGAGCAGCTGGGGGTCTATCCTGACCAGCCACTGCCTGACTCCAAGGGTGGCGTAGGCCGTATGTGTTCCTTCGGCGAGAGCATCTCCATGACGCCGCTGCAGCTGGGCGCGCTGGTGACAGCGATGGCCAACGGCGGCACGCTTTACTATCTGCAGCATCCGGAGACTCCGGAAGAGGTTGCGGACTTCCGGCCGATGGTGAAGCGCACTCTGGATATTGCTCCTCTGGTTCCGGAGATGCGCGACGGCATGGAAGGAGCCGTGAACTATGGCACGGCACGCTCTCTACGCGCCACGTTCCATGAGTTCCCGGTGATGGGCAAGACAGGCACCTGCTCCAATGACGGTACGCGCTTCGGCTGGTTCGCTTCTTACGCCAATACGCCGAACGGCAGCATCGTGACGGTGATCTTTATCGAGGGCGGACGGCCGAGCTTTGGTCCGCATGCAGCCGAGCTGACAGGAAAGTTCTACCGCGCGTTATGGGACTCTGACTACTTCGAATCGAAGTCGCCGCAGGTGGCAGAGACCGGCTTCCGCGTCTCGCCGGCCAACTAGAGAAGTCCACAAGCCGCCAGAATTGCGAGGGCTGGCGGGCAGGCGGCAAAACTAAAAAGCCATAATTTCGATTTTTCTTCGCCATTTATAGAATCGGTGCTATGATCCCTTGGATGACTTCCCACCGAGGAGACTCGTACCGTGGCCGATGACCGCAATCGCGCGATAGAAGCAGCTCTTTCAGCACTAGATAAGCAGTTTGGCAAAGGGTCAGTCATGCGCCTCGGCTCAAAAGAGGCCGTGGTGCCGATCTCGGTGATCTCGACCGGATCGATCTCTTTTGACGCGGCTCTGGGTGTCGGCGGCGTGCCGCGCGGGCGGGTGATCGAGATCTACGGGCCTGAGTCCTCAGGCAAGACGACTGTGACCCTGCAGATCATCGCCGAGGCCCAGAAGGCGGGTGGCCTGGCAGCCTTTGTAGACGCCGAGCATGCGCTGGATCCGATTTACGCGAAGAAGCTGGGCGTCGATGTAGACAATCTGCTGGTATCGCAGCCGGATTATGGTGAGCAGGCGCTGGAGATCGTTGAGGCTTTGGTCCGTTCGGGCGCGATCGACGTGCTGGTGGTGGACTCGGTTGCAGCACTGGTTCCCAAAGCGGAACTGGATGGTGAGATGGGCGAGGCCCAGATGGGCCTGCAGGCGAGGCTGATGAGCCAGGCGCTGCGTAAGCTTACCGGCGCAGTTTCGAAGTCGCGGACCTGCCTGATCTTTATCAACCAGATCCGCGAGAAGATCGGCGTGATGTTCGGCAACCCGGAGACGACGACGGGCGGCAAGGCGCTGAAGTTCTACTCGTCGATGCGCATCGACATCCGCCGCATCGGCGCGGTGAAGGAGGGCGATGTTGTCGTCGGCTCCCGCACCAAGGTCAAGGTGGTGAAGAACAAGGTGGCGGCGCCGTTCCGCGATGCCGAGTTCGACATCCTGTATGGTGAGGGCATCTCGCGCGAAGGCGACACGCTGGATTTGGCCGTAACCCACGGCATCGTGGACAAGAGCGGCGCCTGGTACAGCTTTGCGGGCGAGCGCATCGGTCAGGGGCGGGAAAATGTGCGCTCTTTCCTGAAGGAGAACCGCGATGTCTTCGGTCGAATCGACAGTGAACTGCGCAAGAAGATGGGCATCGCAGCCGCCGCGGGAACAGATGTTCCGGCTGTGCCGGCGAATGGAGCGGCCGTCGCCCAGGAAGCAGTCAAGGCGAAGAAGTAAGTAAATATCGAGACTGAAAGATATAGAGCCGGAGACTAATCTCCGGCTCTTTCATTTCGGCTGCGGCACTTGGAGTCAGCTCAGGATCGGCTTTCCGAGGGAGACGACCTCTCGGCCCGCAGTAGCGTTCAGAACTTCGAGGAAGGCAACCAGCAGAGCGTCGATTCCCGTAAACAGCCCGAACCAGCCACCGAGCTTCCCTGTGGTATAGCCGAAGTCGCCACAGGCCAGCAGGAAGAACGTGATGGTGAGCAGTAGAAAGATGCTCCAGACGGCCTTGCTGAGGCGGAAGCTGACAATCCACATCAGCAGCGTAAAGAAACCCCACATCAGCAGCACTGTTCCGCCGGCAACCGCAGGAGGCGCTTTCAGCCAGCCGGCGCCGATCGTCCAGTTGAGCAACGCAAACCACCACCAGAAGAGCCCGTAAGAGGTAAAGGCGACCATGCCGAAGGTGTTGCCGGCGCGGAACTCAAGGATGCCTGCGATGATCTGCGCGACTCCGCCGTAGGCAAAGGCCAGCGGCACGATGGCCGGGACCGATTCCGGCGGGATAAGCCCGGCGTTCACACAGCAGAGGACAATCGTCGTGAGGCCGAACCCGGCGAGGCCCAGCGGGGCAGGGTTAGCGAGTTTTAGGCTGGCAGCAGGTGCAGGTGAGTCGGGCATCCGAGGGGGACTCCTGAGAGAGTGGGTGAAAAGTGCGCACCCATCATACGCATCGGAAGATGGCACGGAACACCGCCGGTGGGTGAAATATTCCCGGCTTCTTCAGCCTTTGCAGGCGAAGAAGCGCAGACGGATTGCCAGCAGCAAAACGGGCGCCCGCGAAGGGCGCCCGCCAGGAAGAGACAGTAAGCAGCTACTGGGGATCGATGGGCGGTGCTGCCGTGTCCATACCATCGCCGTGCGGACCGCCGGTGCGGCCGTGCCAGCGGCCTCCGCCCGGACCGTCGGCTGCGGCGCCGGAACCGCCCGCAGGTGGCGGCGCGGCCTGAGAATCGGGAGCGCCCATATGCCGTTGGTGGAGTTTGGTCCACTGGTCCGGTGTGAGCACACTGCGGATGCTAAGCAGCATCTTGGCGTTGGCCTTCTCCAGGTCGGCACGAGCGTTGGCCACTTTGTCGATCTGGGCCGAGGCCTTAGCCATGTCTACGGGATTAGCGTCCAGGATGGGACCGAGCAGGACCTGCTGCTTTTCCAGAGTGGCACGCAGGTCGATCAGTTGCAGCCGACTTTGCTCTACGATGTCATCCATCTTCTTGGTCTGATCGGCGGAAAGGTTCAGCCGCTCGACGATGCGGGAGTTCTTCCACCACATGCCGGCAGGACCCATGTGAAAGCCGCCTCCCATCGCCATCGGTCCGCCGTCACCGTTAAAGCGGCCGGCAGAGCCGCCTCGAAAATCTCCTCGCTCCGGCCGAGGGCCGCGCATCTCGCCGCGCTCAGACATATGTGGCCGCATAGGAGGACGAGGTGGCTGAGGAGCAGCTGCAGGGGCCGGCGTACCGGGGGACGCAGGCTGGGTTGGAGGGGCCTGGGCGAGCGCCAGCGAACCGCAGAGGGCCAGGGCAGCAAAAGAAGCGGTGAGATTGCGGGGAGATAGTGCGAGCATGGTTAGTCTTTCCTTTGGCTGGAGTTCTGCTGAACCAGATCGACACCGGCTGTAGGATCCGCCAGCGCCTGCATGGCATCAGGCACAGAGCTGGAGGTCGCCCGGCGGACGTCTTCCAGCAGAGCTTCGTTCGATTCAACCGCGTATCTCTGGACACTTTCTGCCGGAAGCGTATGCCTGACCGTCTGTACCGGCGCGGGAGAGGCGCTGCGCAGCAGCATCTGCATGGGCACAAAGGCCGCCAGCAGAAGAGCGGCCGCGGCGGCCAGCAACATGGGCCGGAGCAGCGGTCTGTGCACCTGGGTCACACGCACATGGACCAGGGGCATCCGGCGCAATTGTTCATTGGCATAGGCGGTGCTGGCTTCACGAAACAGAGAGAGCGACTCACGCAGGCTGTCGAGCTCGGCGGCGCACTGTTCGCAGTGAAGAACATGTTCCTCTGCCATAGAGAGAACGGAGCCATCCGGCGGCGCGGCACCTGTGAGAAGTTCGCTGAACTGGTCTTCCGTAAGGTGAGTGGATGGAACGGGCTTATAAGTCTCGGGAATCACCGGTCCTCCTTTTCCGGCACGGCATGCCGTGCACGTATAACGTTGAGCGCTCGGTACAGATGACTTTTGACGGTGCCCAGTGGCAGTCCAGTCGCTTCGGCGATCTCGGGAATGTCCATCTCTTCCAGAAAGCGCAGAAGAAATACGGTGCGCTGGCGATGGGAGAGGTTGGCCACCGTCTCCCAAATGTGCGCCACCTGTTGCTGCGCGATGAGCCGGGTTTCCGAAGAAACCTCCGCGCTGGGTACGCTTGCAGCGACGTCCGCTACATCTACCGCGTGCGAGGCGATGTTCTTCCAGAAACGGAAACGGCCGGTACGCGTATGGTCACGAGCAAGGTTCAGAGCGATGCGAATGAGCCATGTTCCGACCGAGCAGTCCTCGCGGAAGCTGGACCGAGCAGTCCATGCGCGCAGAAAGGTCTCCTGAGTGAGGGTTTCGGCGGCGTCGCGGTCACGCAGGTTGGCCAGAAGGAAGCGGAAGACCCTTGGCTGGTAGAGAGCGACGACGTTTTCCAGGTCGTCCAGTGGGGTACTGCAGGGCTGGGCTCCGATTGCGATGCCGGACGGAAAGGTCTGAATGTCTTCTGGCGCCATGGGCATTCCTTCAGCAATCTTCAGATCTTGCGGGTTGTCACTCATGTTTTACCCGCGATGGCCTGCTTTTCTGCGGCTCACAACTGGACAGACGGAGCCCGTTCGCCGGAAGTCTACACAAACAGGGGAATATTTGCGCCACAAGGATGAGCGGGTCGCCTTGCCTCTCGTGATCAGCCAAAACCGGGCGCGAGATCGGTTTGCGATATCCTGCTCAAGCCATGCAATTCATCAAGGCCATCTATCCAGGCACCTTTGATCCTTTGACCAACGGGCATCTGGACCTGATTTCGCGGGGCTCCCGCTTTGTTGATGAACTCGTCGTTGCAATCCTGCGCAACGCGGATAAGGGCGCCCCGCTGTTCACGGTAGAGGAGCGCGTGGAGATGATCCGGGAGGCGACAGCGGAGTCCGGCTTCAAGAACGTCTCCGTTGCCACCTTCGATGGCCTGCTGGTGGACTTTGCCCGGGCACAGGGGGCAAAGGCGGTGTTACGCGGCATCCGGGCAATCTCCGACTATGAATACGAGTTCCAGATGGCGATGATGAACCGCAAGCTGGATCCCGACCTGGAGACACTGTTTATGATGCCAGCCGAGAAGTACACCTACGTCAGCTCCCGGCTGATCAAAGGTGTCTTCAAGCTGGGCGGCGATGTGACTGGGTTGGTGCCGCCGCTGGTGATGGAGAGACTGAAGGCCAAAGGGATGGCGAAGGCCTAGCCGGCTTTTTCGGTGAGTGAAGTTCGGTGTTCGCCCGGGCAGCTCGTCGCGCTTTATCTCCCTGTGTGAATCTGAGAAACTGTTGAAGGACCGTAAATCATCAGGTTTTCAGCAAGCAGGGAGCAGGAGCATGACCGCAGTGGCAACCAAGATCCTCACCGACCGGATCAACCGGATTGAAGTTTCGGCCACCATGGCCATTACCGCCGAGGCGCTGAAGATGCAGAGCTCAGGCATCGACCTCGCCAACTTCGGCGCGGGCGAACCGCATTTCTCTACGCCACGGCATATTAAAGATGCGGCGATCGATGCGATTGAGAAAAACTTCTCGCGCTACACCAACGTGGCCGGCGTGCCCGAGGTGCGCAAGGCCGTGGTGGAGCGCCACGCAGCCGACTTCGGAACGAACTATACGGTTGAGGAGTGCGTCTTCACCACCGGTGGCAAGCTTGCGATCTTCAACGCAGTCGAGGTGTTGATCGAACACGGCGACGAGGTGATCGTACCGGTGCCGTTCTGGGTTTCCTACAAGGACATCATCGAGTTCGCCGGCGGAAAGGCTGTGTTCGTCGAGAGCTCGGAGGCGGACAACTTCCGCGTAACGGCGAAGATGATCGAAGCAGCGATCACTCCGAAGACCAAGGCGATCATCCTGAACTTCCCGTCGAACCCGTCGGGCGCTGTGATTCCGCAGGAAGACCTCTTTGCAATCGTGAATCTGGCCCACAAACTCGGCATCTACGTGCTGCTGGATGAGTGCTACGTGTACCTGGACTACTCCGGCAAGATTTTCTCCGGCGCTTCGGTGCTGGAGGCAAAGGACCATGTGCTGGTGCTGGGGTCGCTCTCGAAGACCTACGCAATGACCGGCTGGCGCGCCGGCTTCGCTCTGGGGCCGAAGCAGATTATTTCGGCGATGAGCAAGCTGCAGTCGCAGTCGACATCGAACACGGCAAGCGTGGTGCAGAAGGCGTCCATCGCGGCGCTGTCCGGTCCGCAGGAGTGCGTTGCCGAGATGCGCGCGGACTATAAAAAACTGCGCGACCGGATGCTGGACGGCTTTGCGACCATCCCCGGACTTACCTGCACGGTCCCGCAGGGCGCGTTCTACGTATACCCGAACATCACCGCGTTCCTGGGCAAGGGAGGCATCAAGACGGCCTCGGAGCTGGCATCGAAGCTGTTGACCGAAGCGCATGTGGTGACAGTTCCGGGCGAGGCCTTCGGTACCAGCGACCATATCCGGCTGTGCTACGCGGTTGCTGGTGATGTGATCGACAAGGGTATTGTCCGCATGCGCGAATACCTGACCAAGCTGGCGTAAGATCAAGTGGCAGGCCGGGTAGTTCATCAGGCCTGCCCGATCTGCCGAACCGCCGGATCTCCCATTAGCATTGGAACGATATGACTGTTGCACAGAATGCGGGGCCACGCTTCGCACCGGTAATTCTTGCGGGTGGCAGCGGAACGCGCTTCTGGCCGCGAAGCCGGAGATCGCGGGCGAAGCAGGTGCTGGCCCTCGATGGCGAGCGTACGATGATCCAGCAGACCCTGGACCGGCTGCTTCCGCTGGCACAGCCTGCCGATATCCGCGTAATCACAAACCTGCTGCTGGACGAAACGATTGCCGAACAATTGCCGCAGCTGCCCAGGGCCAACATCCTTAGCGAACCCGCTGCTCGTAATACGGCGCCGGCCTGTGCACTTGCTGCCTTTCTGCTGGAGCCGGTTTCGCCCGACGCCGTGATCGGCATCTTCCCGTCCGACCATGTTGTCGGAAATGTCTCGCGTTTTGCCGAGGTCATTCGCGCGGGCATCGAGTTGGCAGCCGGCGGGGAGCGGATCGTTGTGCTGGGAGTTCCACCCACCCGCCCCGAGACTGGTTACGGCTATATCGAATTGGGAGCCACCTTTGAGACGGGAGCGGCAGTCCCTGCTCGGCACGTCAAGCGTTTCACTGAGAAGCCAGACCGGATGCGGGCTGAGCAGTTTGTTGCCTCCGGCAACTATGCCTGGAACGGCGGCATTTTTCTCTGGAGCGCGCGGACCCTCGCGAATGCGATCCGTGAGCACAAGCCTGCGCTGGCCCCGCTGCTTGAAGAGATCGCTGCAGCTGCGGGCACTGCGGACTTCGAGCGAACCTTCGCGGAGCTTTATCCGCAGTGCGAAGATATCTCCGTGGATTACGCCGTGCTGGAGCCGCGTTCCGCAAAAGGCGAGGCCGCTTCGGAGATTTATTGCCTTCCGGCTGATTTCGAATGGAACGATCTCGGTTCCTGGGCCGCTTTGCACGAGCATCTTGCGCAGAGCAGCGGAGAAGATCCCGACACTGCAAACGTCACGGATCGCGCCTCAGATAATCCCGTTACGATCGACGCCTCCGGAAACTACGTCTATGCGCCTGGAAAGATAGTAGCGCTGCTGGGCGTGAAGGACCTGGTAGTGGTGGAGACGGACGATGCGTTGCTCGTGACGACGCTGGGTCACTCACAGGACGTGGGCAAGATCGTGGGAGAACTGAAGGCGCGGGGACGGCAGGATTTAGTCTGAAGATTAAGGGCGCGCGCGATAAGATGCCGTGGAGCAGGCGACGTCCAGGCGCAACGGGAGAGCTGAACTGAAATGGCGGAGACCACTGTGGTGAAGTTTGGCACGGACGGATGGCGTGGCATCATCGCCGATGACTTCACCTATGCCAATGTGCGGGTGGCTGCGCGTGCGATCGCGCATTACGTTCAGAAGCA
The DNA here is from genome assembly GCA_035550395.1 of Acidobacteriaceae bacterium. GTDB lineage: Bacteria > Acidobacteriota > Terriglobia > Terriglobales > Acidobacteriaceae > Edaphobacter. Next base: position 125,616 of record DASZPF010000033.1, on the reverse strand, counting down.
GGAAGACCCAGGCCACGGCGTTTGTATCGGGTGGGACACGCGCTTCGGTTCCCGCGCCTTTGCCGGAGTTGTTGCGGAGGTTCTGGCGACAGCAGGTATTCCTGTGAAGCTGGCGAGTGAGATCACGCCGACTCCGGCTCTTTCGTACACTGTACGCGAGCAGAAGGCTGCAGGTGGGGTGATGATTACGTCGAGTCACAATCCTGCGCAGTGGAATGGCGTGAAATACAAGGCCAGCTATGGCGGGTCAGGCAGGCCGGTGATCATGTCGGCGATCGAGAGCTATCTGAATCTGCCTCTGCCGGAAGCGCCAAAGAAGGCGCGTATTGAAGAAGTAAACTTCAATCCTGAGTACATTGCGGCGCTGGCGCGCTTTGTCGATCTCGACGCAATCCGCGAGTCTGGCTATAAGTTCCTGATTGACTGCATGTATGGCTGCGGGCGCGGCGTGATCGCATCGATCTTTTCTCATGCCGGGATCCCCTTTGCCGAGATCCGCAGCGAACTCAATCCACTGTTTCCGGGTATCAACCCGGAGCCGATCCTGCCTCACATCAAGGCGGCACAGGAGGCCGTAGTACGTGAAAAGTGCGATGCCGGCCTGATCACTGATGGCGATGCCGACCGCATTGGAGCGGTAGACGAGCACGGCAACGTGGTGGATGCCCACAAGATCTTTGCCGTGCTGCTGAACTGGCTGCTGGTGCGTAAAAAGTGGCCGGGCGATGTAACGCGCGCGTTCAATACGACCAAGATGATCGACCGCATCGCCGCTAAGCATGGGCGGCAGTTGCATGAGCACGGCATCGGCTTTAAGTATGTCGTGGATCTGATGCTGGAGCGCGAGATCCTGATCGGTGGTGAGGAGTCCGGCGGCGTTGGCATCAGCAAGCATCTGCCGGAACGTGACGGGCTGCTGAATGCTCTGTTGATCGCCAACGTGATGGCCGACGAAAAGAAGACCCTGGGCCAACTTGTTGCTGCACTACAGGCGGAATATGGCGAGCATCAGTATGGCCGTATCGATATGCACATCGACGAGGAACTGAAGCAGGCGGCTATTACTCGGGCGCGTGCTATCCAGCCGGGCGACACAATGGCGGGAACGAAGGTTCTGCGCACTGAAACACTCGACGGCATCAAGTTCTTCCTGGAAAATCCGGCGTGCGCTGGCAAGCCGAATGCAGCAGAGACCTGGCTGCTGCTGCGTGCTTCGGGAACGGAGCCATTGCTGCGTGTCTACTGCGAAAGCTGCTCGACAGAGTCCGTCACGGCCATCCTGGAAAGCGCGCGCCAGTTTGTGCTGGCTGGGCGCGCTGCGTGAGTGTGTACCTGTGAATCCAGGGCCATCGATGATCGAGGTGGCGCACCAGATATCGATCCAGGCGAAGGGAATACTATTCGACATGGATGGCGTTCTGGTCAGTTCGATTGGCGCCGTGGAACGCTGCTGGATGCAGTGGTGCGCCATGTATGGCGTGCCGAATCCTGAGAGCTTCGAGGTGCCGCACGGAAAACGTGCAGTCGACATCGTACGCATGCTGAAGCCGGAGTTTGATGAGGCACAGGTCGCTGAAGGACTCCGCGTGATCGAGGACCTCGAGATCGCCGATACGGCAGACCTGAAAGTGCTGCCTGGCGCGAAAGACTTGCTGCAAAAGCTTCCTCCGGAGCGGTGGGCGATTGTGACCTCGGCGACACACCGGCTGATGCTTGGACGCCTCGCCGCCGCCGGGCTGCCCATCCCGGCGCGCATCATCTCCGGAGATATGGTCGAGCGCGGCAAGCCGGACCCCGAACCTTATCGCCGTGGGGCGGCGTTGCTGGGCTTCACTCCGCTGGAGTGCATTGTCGTTGAGGACGCGCCGTCGGGAGTTGGGGCGGGCATTGCCGCAGGTTGCCGGGTGCTTGGTGTGCTGGGAACGCACGAGACTGCCGATCTGCACGAAGCGACATGGATCACCTGGTCTCTGGCGTCAGTTGAGTTCCATCCCGCGCCCGATGTGCTTACTTTGACCTTCCCATCTGTCACGACTGCGTAACTCTATCGTAGAGATATCTTCCCTGGCTGGTCCCGGGCCATGAGCTTTCCTTGCGAGGTAGCATGGATCCGGCGGAGCTCAGGGCTGAATGGGCTACGTGTTGCGCCGGCAAAAGGAGACTCGACGATGAAGCGGTTTTCGCTTATCGGCAAATCCAGGGAAGTTGTGCCGCCATTCAGCATGCAGCGGATAATAACGCAGCTTACCTCTGCCGCGATTCTGTGTTCCGCACTCTCGATCGTTGCCTATGCGGCTGTGCCACAGCGCTGTGAGAATCTGCGTTCGCTGAACCTGGAACGTGGAAACGTCACCGCGGCTGAACGCATTGCCGCCGGCGCTGAGCCTAAATATTCCAGGCTGCCTGCATTTTGCCGTGTCGCGGCTACCCTGCGACCGACCAGCGACTCGGAGATCAAAATCGAAGTCTGGATGCCGGAAGGCTCCGCCTGGAACGGCAAATATGAAGGCACCGGCAACGGCGGCTGGGGCGGCGCAATCTCGCAGGGAGAGCTGGCTGCAGCCGTGGAACGCGGCTACGCAGCAGCCTCCACGGATACGGGGCATACCGGCGGTAGTGCGAGCTTCGCGATGGGACACCCGGAGAAGCTGATCGATTTTGGCTACCGGTCGATCCACCTGATGACACTCACCGCGAAGACGCTGATCTCGGCTTACTATGGCGCAGGGCCGAAGCTCGCTTATTTCCAGGGTTGCTCCTCCGGAGGACGCCAGGCACTGATGGAGGCGCAGCGCTTCCCGGACGACTATGACGGCATCATCGCCGGCTCGGCCACCAACAACTGGACGCCGATGATGTTCGGCAGAATCTGGGTTGCGCAGGCCACGCTCAGCGATCCAGCGCGTTATATTCCCCCGGCGAAGTATCCCATGATTCACGCCGCTGTTTTGAAGGCATGCGACGCGATGGACGGCGTCAGAGACGGCGTAATCGGCGATCCGATGAGGTGTACCTTCGATCCTGCTGTTCTGGCCTGTAAAGATAAGGCCGATGGTCCGGATTGCCTGACTGCGGCACAGGTGGCAGCGGCAAAGCGCATCTATGCGCCGGCCACAAATCCACGCACAGGCGCCGTCATCTTTCCGCCAATGGAGCGAGGGAGCGAGCTGGTGTGGGGACGCCTTGCAGGAGGGCCGCAGCCGATCCAGCTGGCGGATGATTACTTTAAGTACGTGATCTTTGAGGATCCCCAATGGGACTTCCGGACGCTGAACTTCGATGGCGACTTTGCCAAGGCCATGCAGCGTGATGGCGGGACACTGAGCGCGACGAACCCCGATCTGCGACCGTTTTTCTCTCGCGGCGGCAAGCTTATCCAGTATCACGGCTGGACCGACCAGCAGGTAATGCCGGAGAACTCGATCAACTATTACAAGAGGGTCGTCGCTGCTGTTGGCGCAGCGCAGGTCGACGAATCCTACCGGCTCTTTATGGCGCCGGGAATGAACCACTGTGGCGGAGGCGACGGCCCCAACACCTTCGATATGCTGGGTGCTCTGGATGCCTGGCGCGTTGACGGCAACGCTCCGGCTGAGATTCTCGCCTCTCATTCCACCGCGGGCAAGGTCGATCGCACGCGGCCACTCTGCCCGTATCCGCAGGTGGCACGCTACAAAGGCAGTGGAAGCACGGACGACGCGGCAAACTTCTCCTGCGTGGTGCCGTAGGGCCATAGGATGCTAGCGATCAGAGCGTACGCGCAACAGCCGATCCACCAACAGCAGATCGGCCTCGGTATCTACTCCGATGGTGTCGTGCTCGGTTGCCTCTACATATACATGCAGGCCATTCTCCAGAAAGCGCAACTGCTCCAGGCGTTCGATGCGCTCCAGCGCGCTCGGCGGCAGTATGGGAAAGCGTTGGAGTGCCGTCTTGCGGTAGGCGTAGAGCCCGATGTGCTTCCAGTAGTCGGGTACAACTCCGTCGCGATCATACGGAATCGTCGCGCGGGAGAAGTAGAGCGCACGACCATCGGCTGCCGTCACCACCTTTACAGCGTTCGGGTTGGCAACGTTCTCCGGCGTGCAGAGCACCTTTAGCGTCGAGACATCTACATGCGCCATGGCGAACGGTCGCAGCAGCGAGGAGATATGTTCCGGTTTGAGCAGCGGCTCGTCGCCCTGAATATTCACGTAAATCTCGGCATCGATCTGCTGTGCAATGGCATGCACGCGATCGGTGCCGCTGGGCAGCTCCGGCGAGGTCAGCTCGACCCGATAGCCCCGCTCAATACAGAGCGCAGCAACCTCGTCTGAGTCCGTGGCCACCAGCACCTGGTCAAGTTGCGGGCAGGCGCGTGCGGCTTCTACCACCCAGGCGAGCAGGGGCTTGCCTGCGACCTCGCGCAGCACCTTGCGTGGTAGCCGCGTGGAGGCCAGTCGGGCGGGAATAACACCGAGCGTGCGTATTTGGGCGCTCATATGGCGGCCTTCATTTCACCCATGCAAGGCCGTCTGCGCCTGGGCCGGCCGTTATGAGGCGATCAACCTTCCAAGTGACGAGATTAATCTGCGCAACTTTGCCGCTGGTGTTGCAGGAGACGTATGCCGTCCGGCTTCCGGGAGCAATCAGCACCTCCTGCGGCGCGGCGGGGACGTCGATGGTGCGCGCCATCCGCATCGTCTTCAGATCGATAATGGCGAGCTTGTTCACCGTTGGCACGGCGAGCACCAGCCAGTGGCCGTCCGGTGTCGGCGCAGCGCCGTAACCCAGGCCCGGCAGCGGAATCCACTTCTTCACGGCATTGGTTGTCGTGTCGATTACCGCGAGCTGTGGCTTCGTCTGGTCCGAGGTAAAGACCCAGCGGTCATCGTTGGAGATCGAGATGCGTTGCACCTCACCTGAGATGGGGATGACCGCAATCGTTTTGCGCCCCGCCATATCCAGTACAGAGATCGTGCCGGGCCCGACGTTGGCCGTATAGCCGCGCCTTCCATCATGTGAAAGGACCAGCATGTGCGACTGATCCTGGCCGGTAGGAACTGAGCCGACGATCTTTCCCGTCAGCGGATCGAGGATGGTCACGCTTCTGTCTAGCTCGGTGGTGACGTAGAGATTGCCGCTCGCGGGATCGAGCAGGGGCATGTGCGGGCGGACACCGTGGCCGAAATCGACCTTACCGGTTACCTTGTGCGACGGCAGATCGATCACGAGCATCTCGTGTCCGTCGACGCCGGGTTTGCCCACTCCGGAGCTGCCGTAAATGGGCATCCAGGCGGTATGTCCGTCGGCGGAGGCAACAATCTCGTGGCCATGGATTCCAGGCGTATTCTCGGCGATGACGGCAACCTGTTTTCCAGATGTGGGATCAACGATGCTGAGCGTGGCATCTCCCTGATTGACGACCAGCAGCGATTGCGCCCCGGCACAGGCTGGAAGCAGAGCCGCACAGAGTGCGAGTCGGTAGACGGGTAGTTTTGAATCCAATGGCATCGCCGAGAAGTATACCGGGTAGAGCAAAGGCGGCTTCACTCGTTTCGGTGTTTCACGTATCATTGAAGAGTTGCACGGTTGTGCCCCTTGACAGGGTGGCTCCGTGCAGATCCTGCCTGTGCAGTATTCCCACCCGGCGGCGTAGCTCAGATGGTTAGAGCGACGGACTCATAACCCGTAGGTCGGCAGTTCGATTCTGCCCGCCGCCACCAGTCATTCTGTTCCGAGCGGCCAATTCTCACACCGGCCTGCAGGATATTCTCCTACCCTCCATCCCGGGAGTATCATTATGGCTATCGGGCCGCAGGTGTGGCACGTCTAAAATTGAAAGTCCGCCGTACGTCCCCGGACGGGAGCGTCTCCCTCGAATGCCAAAAACCTCTAAAATCCTTTTGCTTGCAGCCTCTGTTGTACTGGTGCTCGGCGTATTTCTTGGCGTCAATTCGAGCGGTGTCCGCGCCGCCACGGATGGCCAGCAGGGTGCGTACCGGCAGATCAACGTTTACAGTGAAGTGCTGCAGCACATTCAGGATCAATACGTTACGGAACCCAACATTCCTGCCGTGACCAACGGCGCGTTGCGCGGACTTCTCGAGTCCCTTGACGCGGATTCAAGCTACCTGACCCCGGCCGATTACAAAGCGTACTCGGCAGACCAGGGCGGCAAGGCGCAGGTCGGCATCAATGTCTCCAAACGCTTCGGTTACGCCGCAGTGGTTTCGGTCGTTGAAGACAGCCCGGCTGACAAGGCAGGCCTGAACGATGGCGACATTTTGGAGGCCATTGACGGCAAGGACACGCGCAATATCTCCCTGGCGATGATCCAGCGCATGCTGGCGGGCGCCCCCGGCACCACAGTATCTGTTGGTGTCGTCAGGCCGAACAAGGCCGAGCCGGACACGATTACGATGACACGGGTCCTGGTCAACGAGCCTCCCGTGAAGGAAGACCAGTATGAGAACGCGTCCATCCTTTACCTGAAGCCGGAGATACTCGACGTCCAGCATGTGGACGAGGTTCAGTCCAGGCTGAAGCAGATGTCCAAAGACGGCAACAAGAAGATCCTCCTCGACCTGCGCGATGTGGCCGCAGGCGACATGGGGCAGGCCATCCGGCTGGCAAACTTTTTGCTTAGTGGCCAGACGATCGGGTCGCTTGAGGGGCAGAAGTATCCCAAGGAGACTTTCACAGCGGAACCCTCCAAAGCGATCAATACCAGCGCTCCCGTGGTGGTTCTTGTGAATCGTGGAACAGCAGGGCCGGCGGAGCTGGTGGCCGCAGCGTTGTTGGACGACAAGCGTGCGGACGTTGTGGGCGAGAAGACCTTCGGAGAAGGCTCTCGCGAGAAGACCTTCCAGTTGCCGGACGGTGGTGCGCTGATTCTGACCGTCGCGAAGTATGAGTCCCCCTCCGGCATCAAGTTGCAGGATGATGGCGTCACACCAAATGTCCCTGTCTCTTCAGGCCTGGACGATCAAGCGGATGTAGAAGACGAGAACCTTCCGCCGGCCAATGGGGCTACCCCGGCGCCGGTGAAGAAGCCCAGCATCCAGGTGGATCAGCAGCTGACCAAGGCCCTGGACCTGCTTAAGGCCAAGCCAGCGTAGTTCCCGAAGAGAGAACAGGTCGCAGTATATGCGCCGCCCCCGGGAAGGGCGGCGTATTGCCGTGCTAAGGTGAAGGGGCGGTGCCTACTCTCTTCCGTGACGAGCAGGAGCGCGCCAGAGCGAGACAGCAGCCCCGCTGGTGGCGCAGACTGTTCCCCTGGCGGGACTTTGACCTGCTCTACGGTCCTGCATATCCCACCCGCCGCATCGCGGTGCGAGCCACGTTCATCACCCTGCTTCTGCTCTCCGCTCTGTTCGGATCCCTTTGTGGACTGATGCTGGTGTACTCCGTCGATCTGCCGCAGATCGACGATCTGATGCGCTATCGGCCGGACACGACGACGCAGCTGCTGGACATCCACGGCCGTCAGATCGGGTCGTTTGCCCTGGAGCGGCGAGTGGTGGTTCCGTATAGCGATTTTCCGCCGGTTCTGCGGCAGGCGCTTATCTCGATCGAAGACAAGACGTTCGAGCGCAACTGGGGCGTCAACCTGTTTCGCGCTGTAGGGGCCGCCTGGCGCGATCTGCATTCGCGCAGCCGCGCGCAGGGTTCCTCCACGCTGACGATGCAACTGGCGCGCAATCTGTTCCTCTCCAACGAGAAGACCTATGGGCGCAAGTTTCAGGAGATTCTGCTGGCGATGCAGATCGAGCGGGTCTTTACTAAGGACCAGATATTCGCGATGTATGCGAACCAGATCTATCTTGGCCATGGCCGATACGGTTTTGAGGCGGCGAGCGAGTTCTACTTCTCCAAACATGTGCGTGACCTGACACTGCCTGAGGCTGCGCTTCTGGCAGCGCTGCCTAAGGGCGCAGAATATTACTCGCCACTGAACCATCCTGACCGCGCGCTGCGGCGGCGCAACCTGGTTCTGGCTGAGATGCGTCAGGACGGCAAGATCACGCGCGCGCAGGAGCAGGCCGCCGCTGCGATGCCTCTGGGGCTGCGCATTCAGCCGGCGCCGAACTCCGAGGCGCCGTACTTCGTGGAAGAGGTGCGGCGGCAACTGGAGGAGCAGTTCGGCACCGAAGAGGTCCACGGCGCAGGCTTGCGAGTCTACACGACGCTGGATCTGGACCTGCAGCGCGTGGCTAACAAGGCCATTCTGGACGGTGTTGCGGCGTATGAGCGTCGCCACGGCTGGAAGGGACATCTGGAAAATGTGATCCGTGAAGGCATCGATCCGGCGAAGTATCAGCATCCGGATTGGGGGCTTGCCGTGCAGAGCGGAGGCTATTATCACGCGATGGTGACGGAGGCGACGCCTTCCCGTGTGGTAGTGAAGATCGGCCCTGCAGAGGCTGTAATGACACCGGTCGACTGGAAGTGGACCGGAGAGACCGCAGGCAATGCATTTCTGGCGGTTGGCGACATCGTGTATGTACACCTTCTCGACGGGTCTGCGGGGGCGTCGGACGGGATGCTGCATGCGGCGCTCGAGCAGGACTCCGGCGCGCAGGCCTCACTGATGGCAGTGGACAATGCGAGTGGTGAGGTGCTGGCGCTGGTCGGCGGCCGTGACTTTGCGCTGTCACAGTTCAACCGGGCAACTCAGTCGCTGCGCGAGGTGGGTTCGTCGTTCAAGCCTTACGTGTACACGACGGCAATCGAGGCAGGCGCGAAGCCGGATGACATCATCGTCGATGGGCCGGTGAGCTTTCCCACACCGAATGGCCCGTATACGCCGCACAACTACGAGGCCGACTACAAAGGGCCGATGACACTGATCGACGCATTTGCGGAGTCGCGCAACATACCGGCGCTGAAGCTGGCCGACCGCGCGGGTATCCGCAAGGTGATCGAGACGACGCACCGCTTCGGGGTGACGAGCAACATCCCGGCATTTCTGCCGGTGGCGATCGGTTCGGCGGATATCTCGCTGTTTGAGCAGGTGCAGTCGTACAGCGTCTTTCCGAACGACGGGATCCGCATTGAGCCGCACTATATCCGCAAGGTGACCCAGGCCGACGGTCTGCCGCTCGACGAGCCCCGGCCGCAGGTGAACGAGGTAATCTCGGTGGAAACGGCGCGGACCATGATGCAACTGCTGCAGGCGGTGACGCGCTACGGTACAGGGGTGGCGGCCGCATCGCTCAAACATCCGCTGGGCGGCAAGACAGGGACGACGAATGACTTCACGGATGCATGGTTTCTTGGTTTCTCGCCATCGGTGACCTGCGGGACGTGGGTTGGCTTCGACAATCGTCAGTCGCTGGGGGAGAAGGAGACAGGTGCGCGAGCTGCGCTCCCGATCTGGATGGACTTTATGCGAGCGGCAATTGCGAACAAGCCGGACGAGCAGTTTCCGTCGGGCGACGAACCGAAGAAACAGCTTGACGTGCCGGTGAATGCAACTCAGGGACCTGCGCCTCCAGCGGCGCCGGAACCGGACAACGATGCTAGTCCGGCGGGGGACTCGCTTCCGAAAGGAGCGGACTCTGCGGCTGCGCCTGCCAACCAGCCCACCTCATGAAATGAGGTGGAGTGAGCTAAAGCTGGTTGCTGGCTTGTCAGATTTTCAAGAGGTACGAGCGCTTAGTGGGTGAGGATACCGGTGAGGGGGTCTCCGGTGTCGCAGGTGATGGAGACGTTGAGAGAATTAGGGGCGGACCCGAGGGATGTGGCGATGCTGATGCCTGAAGCAAAGATCTGGGCATTGGCCCCGGTGACCAGGCCCGTGGCGGTAAAGGGCTGGGAGAGGTTGCAGAGGCCAGAACCGCTGGCGGTGATTGGAAACTGACCTGCCGGGTTAGCGGCCTGTTCTGTGAGGAGGACAGAGACGGAGGTAGAGCCGAGGGTGCCGGACCAGGTGCCGCTGAAATTGGGGATGAACTGGGCTTGGACGGCGCCGGAATCCAGTGCGCAGCTGCCTCCAGTGATGACGGCGGTTCCAGCGCCTACGGTTGCGCCAGACGTATTGGCGGCGAGCGGAAGCTGCAGAGTCACGGTGGCGGTGGAATTGGCGAAGGCCGCCGAGGTGAGCTTGAGGATGCTGGTGTTGTTGTTGATATTGCCGGAGACGAAAATTGTCTGCTGGCCGCAGGCGGAATTTTGGGGATTGTTATATACGAGTGCGCCGGATACGGCGTTCGCCGTGCCGATGGTGAGAGCTCCGGGGACTTGGAACGCGGTGGAAGTGCCGGCGTTGAAGGTGAAGATATAGTCGCCAGTGGTGAAGGTGGGTGCCACTGAGAGGCTGGTGCTGGTGGGTGAAGAGGCACCGCATCCGGCGAAAAGAGCAAAGGCAAGCAGGCTGGCGAGGAGACCGGAACACACCGGGGCCGAGACCAGGGAGGGACGCAGGCTGGAACGCATGACGGCCATGGTACGCGGTGGAGACACCACGGACAACGGGAAATTGTTCCACTGGAGAAAGGGAACCTGGATCCGGGAGGCTACTTTCGGGATTCGGAAGGGAATCATACTTACGGCTTGGTCTTGATTGAGGATGGCTTTACAGCCGTAGATTGAAATAGCCGCATCCCGGGCTACATATAGCGCATCAGATAGATTGACAGTAAGTCACTCATATGTGAGACTGATGGAGTCAGGCGAAGCGGCGGGCTGTGATTCTGAGGGTTTAATCGCAGAACCTAAAAGGTTTAGAAGCTGGATTCAAGAGGGGACTTGGAGGAAGAGTATGGGCAAGATTATTGGAATTGATCTGGGAACGACCAACAGCTGCGTTGCGGTGATGGAAGGTGGCGAGCCGAAGGTGATCCCGAATGAAGAGGGCGGTCGGACTACACCATCGATTGTGGCGTTTACGAAGTCCGGTGAGCGGCTGGTGGGCCAGGTGGCGAAGCGCCAGGCGATTACCAACCCGGAGAACACGATTTACTCCATCAAGCGGTTTATGGGTCGCCGGCTGAATGAGGTGACCGACGAGATGAAGATGGTCCCGTACAAGGTTGTAGCCAAGGGCGACAACGTTGCGGTGGTCGCGCAGGGCAAGGAGTATACGGCGCCTGAGGTCTCGGCGATGATCCTTCAGAAGCTGAAGAAGGCGGCGGAGGACTATCTGGGTAGCTCAGTGACCGAGGCGGTCATTACGGTTCCGGCGTACTTCAACGACGCTCAGCGGCAGGCGACGAAGGATGCAGGCAAGATCGCCGGGCTGGACGTGAAGCGCATTGTGAACGAGCCGACCGCGGCCGCGCTGGCCTATGGGCTGGACAAGAAGAAGGACGAGACGATCGCCGTGTACGACTTCGGCGGCGGAACCTTCGATATCTCCATCCTTGAGGTGGGTGAGGGCGTGATCGAGGTGAAGTCGACCAATGGCGACACCCACCTGGGCGGCGACAACCTGGACCAGCGGATCGTGGACTGGCTGATTGCCGAGTTCAAGACGGAGACCGGGCTCGACCTGACCTCGAAGGGCAATGAGATGGCTCTGCAGCGCCTGAAGGACGCGGCGGAGCGCGCGAAGATCGAGCTGTCGACGGCCCAGGAGACGGAGATCAATCTGCCGTTTATCACGGCAGATGCGAGCGGACCCAAGCACCTGGTGCGGAAGCTGACGCGCGCAAAGCTGGAGGCGCTCGTCGACGATCTGCTGCAGAAGTCGGTCGGACCGTGCAAGCAGGCCATGAAGGATGCCGGCGTGGATGCGAGCAAGATCGATGAGGTAGTTCTCGTCGGCGGGCAGACGCGTATGCCGGCGATCCAGGAACTGGTGAAGAAGCTGTTTGGCAAGGAGCCGCACAAGGGTGTGAACCCGGATGAGGTGGTCGCGATTGGCGCGGCAGTGCAGGCAGGCGTGCTGGCAGGCGATGTGAAGGACCTGCTGCTGCTGGACGTGACTCCGCTGACGCTGTCGATCGAGACGATGGGCGGCGTGGCGACGAGTATGATCGCGCGCAACACGACAATTCCGACGAAGAAGACGGAGACGTTTTCGACGGCGGCGGATAATCAGACCGAGGTCGAGGTGCACGTGATGCAGGGCGAGCGCCCGATGGCGGCGCAGAACCGGACGCTGGGCAAGTTCAAGCTGGGCGGGATTCCGCCGGCCCCGCGCGGCATGCCGCAGATCGAGGTGACGTTTGACATTGACGCCAACGGCATCCTGAACGTGACGGCGAAGGACAAGGCCACCAACAAGGACGCGAAGATCACCATTACGAGTTCCTCAGGACTGAGCAAGGACGAGGTAGAGCGGATGGCGAAGGACGCGGAGGCGCATGCGGCCGAGGACAAGGAGCAGCGCGACAAGGTAGAGGCGCGCAATCAGCTGGACTCCATGGTCTATAACGTGGAGAAGATGCTGAAGGACGCCGGAGACAAGGTGACCGAGTCCGACAAGAAGGACGTCGAAAGCGCGATGGAAGAGGCGAAGAAGACGCTGGCAGGTGACGCGAGCGCGAACGAACTGAATTCCGCGCGCGAGACGCTGACCACGGCGAGCCACAAGCTGGCCGAGGCGATGTACAAGGCGGCTTCGGAGAATCCTCCGGCGGGGGGCACAGCGGAAGGTACGGCTGCGGCCGGCGCCGAGGAGCCCAGGAAGGACGAAGGCGTTATCGACGCAGAGTACGTGGACGTGGAGAAGTAACGCAGACGAAAGGATGACCGGGCGGTTACCGAAGGGTTGCAGACGGATGGTATCGAAATCGCCGCCGGCACATCTAAGTAAATAGCAGAACAGGAAGAGCGCTCGCGGTGGTGAGCGCTCTTGCTTTTCAGGTTTGATGGTCCACCGCTTCAGAGTGGTGGACGCGGAGGTGGAGCAATGACACAGGGACAGCAGGATCAGACGGTGTGGAAGTGCGAGCAGTGGCTGGGCGGGCAGATCAAGGAACAGAAGGTTTTTCTCAGCGAGGAGCAGGCGCGGGAGTTTGCGCGTCATATGGCAGGCGTCGCACCGGACCTGGTGCTGCGCATCGAGCCTATGCCGATTCGGCATGTTTGGAACTGAAGTTTTAGAGGACAGGAGGTTGGGGTGAACCGGCGTGGTTCCTCTTGCGTAAAAGGCGTCAGGAATAAAGACCGGATTTTCCACGGACGTGAGAGATTGGTTCGAAGTACGACGTGGTACAAGATGCAGTACGGTAGAACGGAACGGCTGGTAAGGCACGCAGCATGAGCAGGCAGACCGGAAAGGCGGCACCAGACAGCACGAATCGAGCGGAACTCAATCGGATGGATCGGAGGGCAACGACGATGACGATGGAGACCCTGTGGCGGTGTGATCAGGTACGCGCCGGCCGACTGTATAACCGGATGATCTTCGACACGCGAGAAGAGGCAGAGCAGTTTATGAACCGCATGCGGCAGATCGAGCCCGACCAATCGATTTCAATTGAGGCGGTGGACGCGAGGAAGATCTGGAACTGAGAGCGCCCGAGTGCAGGCGGAATTAAGGAAGGAAGAAACAGGGTGCGGCTTCGGCCGTGCCTTTTTCTTAGAATGGAACAAGCTTAGGTAAGCGGGAAGTTTTCAACGATGGCGACACAGACAAAGGACTATTACGGAACGCTGGGGGTGAAGAAGACGGCGACGGCGGACGAGATCCGCAAGTCGTTCCGCAAACTCGCGCGCAAGTATCACCCGGACGTAAACCCCGGCGACAAGAAGGCAGAGGAGAAGTTCAAGGAGATCTCCGAGGCCAATGATGTTCTAAGCGATGAGAAGAAGCGCAAGGTCTACGATCAGTTCGGTTTCTACTCGGACAATATCGACCCGGCGGCGGCTGAGGCTGCGGCGAAGGGCGGTTATGGGCCCGGAGGGTTCACCGGCGGATATGCGGCAGGAGCGAATCCGGCAGGCGGTGAGGTCCCGTTCGATTTCAGCGGGTTCGACTTCTCGGGGTTTTCCGGCGGCAGTACACGGGCGCGGGGAGGCTCGGAGGCTAGCGGCTTTGGGGGAAGTTTTCGCGATATCTTCAGCGGCATGTTTTCGCGCGAGCAGAAAGCGCAGGGGCCGCAGCCGGGCACCGACCTGGAATACCAGGTGAGCGTGGACTTCTGGGCGGCGGTGCGCGGAGGCGTGGCCCGGTTGGAGATCCAGCGGCAGGAGATATGCCCGACGTGCAAAGGCAAGGCCAGTTCCGGAGGCAGCGTGGAGTGTCCCGAGTGCCATGGTACGGGCCAGGTGACGCAGATGGGCGGGCGGATGAAGTTCAATATTCAGTGCCCGCGCTGCGGCGGGACGGGCAAGATCCAGAACGCGTGCGCCAATTGCGACGGCGACGGAGTGGTGATGAAACGGGAGCCGCTAGAGTTCCGCATTAAAGCCGGAACGCGTGACGGACAAAGGATCCGGCTGGCGGGCAGAGGAAATGCGGGGATTGGAGGCGGCGCGCCAGGCGATCTGTACCTCACGATCAAGGTTGGCACCCACCCGGTGTTTACGCGCGTGGGGGACGATATTCACGTAACGGTACCGGTGACGGTGGCGGAGGCGGCTCTTGGGGCGAAGATTGACGTGCCGACGATCGATACGCATGATGGCGGCGGACGCACGCAGCTGAAGATCCCACCGGGGACGCAGACAGGGCAGAAGCTGCGACTGCGCGAGAAGGGCGTGCCCAGCGCAGTGCGGGATGGCGTGCGCGGCGATGAAATCGTCGAGGTGAAGATCGTCGTGCCGAAGGTGCAGGATGAGCGGTCGAAGGAGATTCTGCGCGAGCTGGCGAAGCTGAACCCTGAAGACCCGCGGGCGGAGATGCTGAAAGACATCTGAGCCTGTACCAGAGTCGCCAACCATTCACCGAAAAATGTTGGAATGGCTACCGGCGGTTTGCACATCCTCTGGTGCAGAAGTGATGGAATGACCTCAGCCGGAGGTGATTCCATGCGGTGGATCTCAGGATGGTGGACGGCGGGCCTGATCGTCTCTTTCTGCGCCTGTGGTGGAGTTGCGGCGGTGGGGCAGAGCTTTGCTGGCGCAGATATTGCTCGGCAGGGCATGAGCTCGACGGGTCAGGGAATGCCGTCATCGTCCGACCGCCGAATGCGTGCGGCTGACATTTTGGCACGTGTGGCCAGAAGGAGCCGCGAGCGCGAGGCGGAGCTCGAGCGCTATGAGTCCGAGCGCACGTACACGGTGGAGTATGCGGGCACCGGCAGGGAGCACCACGCGGAGATCGACGTGCGCGCGGAGTTCTCCGAGCTGGACGGCAAACGGCTGACAGTGATGTCGGAGTCGGGATCGAAGTTCCTGTGCGGCAAGGTGCTGCGCCGGCTGGTGGAGAGTGAAGAAGAGGCAGCCGAGAAAGAGAACCATGCGCAGATCGCGCTGACACCTGAGAATTACTCTGCCGAACTGCTGGGAGAAGAGAAGATCGGAACGCCCTCCGGCACAGTGCGCGCGTGGGTGCTTGAGGTGACACCAAGGGCTGAGAGTAAATTTACGTATCGCGGCCTGGTATGGGTGAGCGAGCAGGACGATGCTGTAGTGCGCATCGAGGGGGAACCGGCGAAGAACCCGTCATGGTGGATCAGTCATGCCAGCTTTACAACCGTGTATGCGCGGCGGGGAGGCCTGTGGCTGCCGGCGAAGAACACATCCGTGAGCCATGTGAGGATGGGCGGCGATGCAAAGCTGACGATCGATTACGGCAGGTACTCAGTTATAGAGAGTCGACGGAGCGTGGTTGCCACAGAAGATGTAATGGCAGCGAATGCCGGAGGCCAGTAGCAATCGACCGAAGCGGGATGGGCGCGGCTAATCTTCGACGCTCTCGCCGGGGACCGATGGATCGGTGTCCAGGCTGCCGGCCATGGGTGGTTGCGGCAGGATGTAGCGATTGGCGAGGCTGCCGGCGAATTGCATGGTCTCTGGCATGAGGCCGGCTTTGCGGGCGAGCACCCAGGCCTGGGGAGAGATGGTAATCTCTGTGCGGCCCGAGGCGACCGCGGAGTAGATGCGGCATGCGGCATGGCGCGCGCTGACAGAGATGATGGGCATGTTGGCCGCAAACCTGAACCAGCGCTGCTCGGCCTCGACGTTGCCAAGAAACTTCACGTGAGCCTCGCCGCCGGTACGCATCAGGCCGGGGCAGACAGTGGTGACGCGAATGCCTTTGTGCCGGAGTTCGGCATGCAGGCCCTCGGAGAAGCCAACGAGCGCGAACTTGCTGGCGGTGTAGGGCAGCATGTGGGGTACCGCAACTTTGCCGCCGATCGATGCGATGTTGACGATGGAGGCGCGCCGGCTCCAACCAGGGAGCGGCGCCTGGGTAAGAAGATGGGGTAGCGCGGCCCACGTAGTGTAGAGAGCGGCGAAGAAGTTGACGCGCATGGCACGCTCAAAGGCGTCTGCGGACTGCAATTCGGCAGGCCCGACCTCCATGATGCCGGCGTTGTTGACCAGGACGTCGATGCGGCCGAAGTGGGCGATGGCCTCGCGGACAAGACGATCGCATTCGGAGGGGTCGGCGAGATCGGCAGCGACGAGATAGAAGTTGCCCGGAGCGAGATGTGGATGCTGGGCGATCAGCTCACCCTGTGCGCGCTCCAGCTCGCCGCGATTGCGGGAGGCAAGGACCAGGCGGACTGGCTTTTGCGCGAAGCGGGAGGCGATGGCGAGGCCAAGTCCGCGGGAACCGCCGGTGATGAGGACGACAGCATTGTCCGGCACCGGCTTTGTGCGCAGTGCGCGGGCGAGGAGCACCGCAGTGCCGACCGTCGCAACGGTGCCTGCGACGGCGATGCCGGTGGCCGCCCCGGCGACGGCGGCCGAGGCGAGAAAGATCGGTTTGCGGGTGAATCGCATGGAGCAGCCTTTCATGGATTAGGTTCGCACAGAAAAGTAGGATGCGTGCAAGCCGCGGCGCGCGGTATCCTTTTGGCGGATGCAGGCCGAAGGCCGCGAAGGAATGAGGTCCGATGGCGACGAAGCGAAGATCAAAAGGCGCATACATGATCTCGGCGGTGGCCGAGATGTACGACATCCATCCGCAGACGCTGCGGCTGTATGAGCGCGAAGGCTTGTTGAAGCCCAGCCGGTCCGAGGGCAACACGCGACTGTATACGGATGAGGACCTGGAGCGGCTGGAATTCATCCTGAACCTGGCGCGTGACCTGGGCGTGAACATCGCGGGGATCGCGATTGTGCTGCAGATGCGGGAGCGGATGGAGGAGATGAACCGCCAGATGCAGGGTTTTGTGGATTATGTGCGGACGGAGATGCTGACGCGCATGCAGCAGCAGACACAACAGGCGGGGCTCGTACACATGCCGCGGCCGGTGATGGTGCCGAAGCCAGGGGCCGGAGGGCGGGAGCAAGGGACCGGGAGCAAAGAGCCGGGGCCTGCGAAGAGTGGCCGCAGGTAGTCCGCTGCACTGGATTTGCTGTAAGTTGAAGCGGCTACTTTAGTAAACTTAGTGAAGTTGCGATGAACTTTCTTGTGCGTACCGTGTTCTGGATTGCGCTCGCCGGTACGGTGACGTCGACGATCTATTGTGGAATGGTGCTGGTGGGGGCGCTGCGTTTTGCGCTGCGCAAACGGCGCGAGGAGCAGGGGCCAGCGGACTTTCTGCCGCCGGTGAGCGTGCTGAAACCGCTGCATGGAGCTGAGCCGGATCTTGAAGATAATCTGCGGCGCTTTTTTGCGCTGGACTATCCGGTGTATGAGCTTCTGTTCTGTGCGCGTCATGAGGGCGACGTGGGCCTTCAGATGGCCAGACGTATTGCGGCCGAGCATCCCACAGTACAGGCGCGTTTTTTGACGTGTGGCGAGCCGAAGTTTCCCAATGCCAAGATGTGGTCGCTCGCGGTCATGAGCCAGGCGGCGGCGTACGAGACTCTGGTGACCAGCGATGCCGACGCGCGCGTGACACCGGACTATCTGCGACGCATGGTGCAGGAGATGAAAGACCCGGAGCGCGAGCTGGCGAGTTGTCTGTATGTAGGGCGAACGAACGGCGGATTTGCGGCACAACTGGATGCGGTAGGCAAGAGTGTAGAGATGTCCGGCGGGATCTTTGTGGCGGACATGGTGGAGCGAGGTACGCACTTTGCGCTGGGCGTTAGCATGGTGCTGCGGCGGGAGGCATTTGCGCTGGCAGGCGGGTATGAGGACCTCGGGCAGTATTACGCCGAGGACTTCGTGCTGGGGCAGAGGCTGTCGGCAAAAGGCCGCGGCGTACGCATGGCCAACTATGTAGTGCGGCTAATGGTGCTGCCGCAGGGGCTGCGGGAGTCGTTCCGCGACCAGCTGCGATGGATGAAGAGTACACGCCGGTCGCGTCCGGCGGGACACCTGGGCACGGGACTGACTTATGCGGTTCCGTTCGGGATTCTTGGGCTGCTTTGGGGACTGCTGGCGGGGCATCCAGTGGTCGGAGTGGCGTGGCTGCTGGCTCTGTGCGCGAATCGCTGGGCGATGGCGGGGACGGTGCTGTGGGCGCTCGAAGACGAGCAGATGACAAAGCCGACGGCGATCTATCCGCTGCGCGACCTGTTGGGATTTGTAGTGTGGGTGGCGAGCTATATGGGCGACCGCATGCAGTACCACGGAGGCGCGTATTCAATCGGGCGCGATGGCCGGTTCGAACGGGTGGCGGCGGCCAGAAGTTAGGTAGCCGGCGGGGTCGGGGTGTTGCGCCGACCAGGGGAATCGTCCAGTTCGACACGGAAGGGTGGCGGAGCGTAGCCGGCGGGTCTGTGCTGTTCGGGAATGGTGGTCCAGTTTCCTTCTCGAACAGAGGTGTAGTGGGAAGACATGATCTCCACGCCGGCCTGGTTGAAGCAGTCCTGAATGTGTTCGTGCAGATCGGAGTAGGTACGGGCCATTCGCCGGGGATCGTCGGTGTAGGCGTTCAGCTCGTAATGCACGTAGAAGTCGTCTAAGGCTGTCTGGTAGATGAAGGGCGTAGGATCTTTCAGGATGCTCTCGGTGCCGAGTGCGGCGTTGATGAGCAATTGATGCACGGTGCGCCACGGCGCGTCATAGCCGATGGTGACTGTGGTATGCAGGATCAACCCTCCCAGATTGGCCGATGCACTGAAGTTGACGATATGGCTGCTCAGGACCATCGCGTTCGCGATTGTGACCTCGACATTCTTGATGGTGCGAAGACGGGTGACCAGCAGCGTCTTTTCGATCACGTCGCCGGTTGTGTCGGCAATCTTGACCCGGTCTCCCAGCTGGAAGGCGCGCATGTAGGTCAGAATGACTCCCGCGACGACATTGGCCACCGCGGAGGTGGAGCCGAGGGAGAACAAGACTCCGAGGAAGATGGAGATGCCGCGGAAGGCGGGGGATTCCGAGCCGGGCAGGTAAGGAAAGATGACGACTGCGGTGAGCGCGAGGATCAGGAGGCGGACGATCTTGTAAGTCGGTTCGGCCCACTCCGGGTAGAAGTTCGGAAAGGTAATGGTCTGCTTCCGGATCTCGGTAAAAAAGATTCGGATGATCTTGATCACATAAAACGAGATGAGGGCGATGACGCCGATGAAAAAAACATTGGGCAGGTAGGAGCGCACCGTGGCCCCGGCAATCTGCAACGGCGAGAGCACATAGCCGACGAGGATCCTGGCATAGCCGCGTGTCCAGGGGAAGAGCCCCAGAACGAGTGACATGTAAAAGTACGTCAGGACTACGGTAGCTGCCAGACGGACGAGCCTGGCGATGCCGAGGATGAAATCGGCGATCCGGTCAGCGGGCAGCAACTCGAATCTCTGAACGCGCAGGGATGGGATTCGAGTCCCACGCCAGGAGTGGATTTTGGCATACAAGCCCCGAAAAAAAACGCCAAAGAGGCGAAAGAGCAGAATCAGTAATGCCGTTGCGATCAAAGCATAGGCGCCGCCGAGGGTCAGCGTCTTGACGCTGTAGGTCTTGCGATAGCCCGTCAATGCCGTGGCAATTCTGTGTGCGTAGTCCTTTGCGAGGGCCTGCCTGGTCTCGCCGGCTGCTCGCGCATCCATGTCCGTGACGCTCATGACGACCAGATCCCCGGCCACTATGTCTGAGCTTCCCTCTGCGTCCGCGACCGTGAGAGAGCCCGGTTTGAATGACACATCCCTGGAGAGAGATTCGATCCTTTCCCTGATGGCGTCCGCTCTGGCCTGTGGCGTGAATGAGAGTACACCCGGCACAGAAAAGAGAGCGCTGCCGTTGACGACAACCGGAGCCGTTGGTGCAGGCTGTGTCTGCGGTGCAACTGGTGCCGGAGTTGCCGGGCTCGTCCGGCCCTGCGCGTAGAAGGGGACGCAAAGCAGAAGGAGAGTCACTGCGAATTTTGCGGCACGACGGGAATGGGAGACTGGAGAGCTCATGGGCCAGGGACGGGTTGGTTCGAGCATACTGGGCTCGTTGAATTGAAGCTCGATCGAAGACAGAGTTTCTACCGAAGAATCTAACAGGCGGCTGAAATCTTATCTCGTCCCTTCGCTGTTTGCTTCGGAAGCCGGCTGGTTCGTGAGGATTGTTTTTCCACCGGAAGAGGCCAGGATGTAGACGGGACCGAAGCGAGCGAGATCTGGAATGCGCTGGTCGGGATGATAGGTCAGCAGGAATAGGCGCCGAGAGCCGGACCAGAGTTGACGGAGAGAGGAGTCGGTCTCGAAGACGTGAGGAGCGTCGGGCCAGAAGCTGCCGAACCAGGGGCCATTGATGCGGCCGTTAACGAGATGCACAGGTTCACGGGCGTAAAAAAGAAGCGTTGAGCCGGCAGTAAGCTCTCCATCAATCAGGATCATGTCTCCGGGCTCTGGATGAGCGGCCTGGTCGGCAAGGATGGACTCGGCCAGGCCCTTCGAGCCAAGGGTGGGATAGAAGCGCACGAGTCCGGCGTGCATGCATAGCAGCAGGCAGGCGGAGGCGGTCGCAAGGGCGAGGTTGGCGGCATAGGGATGCGCCTTGCCTGAGCCAGCCGCGCGTCGCAGCAGCCAGGAACCGGGGCCGATGGCAGCCATACTGAGTCCAAAGCACAGAAGTGGGAGCCGGAAGAGACCCATGGCGCGGCCGGTGAGATCGAAGAGATGGCCGAGGGAGAGATCGTATTCGCCGGTGTGGGAGAGCAGCGTGGCGATATCGGTGTGGGGATCAATATGCGGCGCCGTGATGACAAAAAAGAAAGCAACCGCTGCAGCGAATGCGCCAAGCGGGACCAGAAACCACTGGTGTCCGAAGAGAGCGGCGCGCGAGGGCGAGCCATTCTTGTGCGCGGAGGCGGGATCCAGGCTTGAGTGCTCGCGGTCGGCGGAGGCCAGTAGTCCACCGGCCATCAGGGCAAGAGCGGGCAGGCAGGGCAGAGAGTAGTATTCCTGGCGCGCGGAGAGGGTGAAGAAACCGAGAACGAGCGCGGTCCAGAGGAGAAGGGTGAGGGCTGCCTCCAGCTGCTGCGGCGAGGCGGTGGCGCGGCGGCGAAGGGTGCGGATGTGATCGCGAAGAGCCGCAGGCACGAAAGCGATCCAGGGGAAGATCCAGATGGCAGCGAGGAACCAGAAGAGCGGAATGGGGACCTGGCCATAGTCATGAGGAATGCGACGGGAGAGAAAGCGGGCGACGTGCTCGTTGTAGAGATAGAACCAGGCCCATCCGGCGTGCGCCGGCAGGCCAAGGCCGGAAGGCATGGCGATGGGCGGATTGCGCAGCGCGGCGAGGATGTGCCACGGGGCAGCGATAAGAAGAAAGACGAGTGCGGAGGGGACAAGGTAGAGCTTCGTCAACAGTCGGAGCTGCCGTGTGAAGGTGAGATAGAAGAAGGCAAATCCCAGTGGAAAGACGAGGCCGATGAATCCCTTGGTGAGGACATTGAGCGCTGTAGCAGCGGCGAAGAGAAGACAGGGGAGCAGTGCAGATGGCGTTGATTCGCCAGCTTTGTAGGTTCGAATGCGATCCAGCGCAATCAGGAAGGCGTGGATGGCGACGGTGATCCAGAGCGCGACTACAACATCCGGAATGTAAAAGCGCGTGTAAAGAAAGGGGCCGATGCAGGTGGCCAGCGCAAGCGCGGAGTAAAGTGCGGCGCGGTCCGGTGCGTGCGTTGGTGAGATGCCGGAGAAGAGACGCAGGCCCAGAGCGTAGGTGGCCAGCAGCAGCGCAAGGGTAAGCAGCGCAAGCGGAAGGCGCCCGGCCCAGTCCTGCGGTCCGAAGAGATGCATGGATCCGGCGGCGAGCCAGTACATCAGAGGCGGCTTGTCGAAGAAGCGGATACCGTCGATGTACGGAGTGACGTAGTCATGGCGCAGAAGCATCTCTCGCGCAATCTCAAGATAGACAGAGTCGACGTCGTCGAGAAGGCCCGGGGTGAAGAGGCAGCCGATGTGCAGGAGCAGCCACGCGAGGACGATGATCGCGACAGATTGCGGCCGCCAGCGGCCGCGGGAAGCAGGAGCTTGAACGAGAGGCTCGGTACGAGCGGAGGCGATCTGGGCGGTCGGAGTCAAAGCAGAGGCGGAAGCCTTTCGAGGATAGAGAAATCAGGGAAGGCGGGCCGGTGAATCGAGGGGACGATCCGTTACAAGAGCCTTGCCCGCGGTCTCGGCGAGCACAATCTGGCGAGCGCCAAGGAGCCGATCTACGTCGTCGCGGTACTCGAGAGGAACGAAGAGGATCTTTCGCGGACCTGTTCCCCATTGTGCTACAAGCTGCTGGGGCGTGAGGAAGAGAGATTGCGAGTCCGGGAAATAGGAGCCGAACAGCATCGATGAGGAGCGCCCGTCGACCAGGCGCACTGGATGCGAGAGGGGATGGTCCAGATAGAAAGGCATCGAGGAACCATAGGACTGGTCGCCGTAGAGAAGCACAGTCGAGTTTGGAGAGACGCTGCCGGAGGCCTCCAGGCGCTTGATGGTGTGTGCGAAGTCATGGGAAGAGAGCATCGGCGCAAAGCGCGCAAAGGCGATATGCGCAGCGATAAGGAAGACGGCTGAAGTGAAAGCCACCGTAATGGTGGAGGCAACATGGTGGTTGGCGCTCGGAAGGCGGCGGCTGCGAAATCCCCACGCGACGGCAGGACCGATCGCGAAGGCAGCGAGAGCGAGCAGGGCAGGCAGCCGAAGAGCTGCGAAGCTGGGGCCGGTGAGGTCGAACAGAGAGGACATCGACAAGGTGTAATCACCGACACCCCGGTGCGCGAGGAGGTCGCCCACATTCGGCAGGCTGGGAAGGCTGCGGGAGAGCCAGAGCCCCCAGGCGAGGGCAGCCGCGATGAGAAATCCAAGCAGCGTAAAGGATGCGTGGGCGAAGGTGAGCCAGCGGCGCGTGAGGTGCGCCTGTTCGACCAGATCAGGCGCGCGGGACTGCACTTTGACTTCAGCGCGCGCGAGCGAGGCTGCAAGCAGGACCAGTAGCGGAAGATACGCCGGAAAGGTGTAGTACTCCTGGTTGGTTGACAAGGAAAAGAAGACGACAACGAGAGCGGAGAAGATAGCCAGCAGGAGCGTCGTTCGGGGAGCGAAGGAGTCGAGACTGTCGCGAAGGTCATGAATGCGGCCCCAGGTTCGCCGCCGCCATGCAGAGGCAATGGCAAGGGGGAGGAAGAGGCTCCAGGGAAAGAGCCAGACAAGGTGAAGGCTCCAGTAGAGGTATCCGGGAAGCTTGTTGTAATCGCGCGGTATGCGGCGGCCGAGGAACCGGAGAACATGCTCGTTGATGAAGTAGAACCAGAAGAAACCGTGGCCGTCCATGCCGTGGGTATTGCGAAGCCCGGCAAGGATGTGCCATGGAGCAGCTATGGCGAGGAAGAGCGCTATACCGGAGAAGATGCGCAGCCGGCGCCAGTTGCGGAACTCGTCGGCAAGGACAAGGTAGGGTATTGCCGCGCCGAGCAGGAAGACGATCGCCACGAGGCCTTTGGTGAGGACCGCAAGAGCGAGAGCCGTCCACATGGCGTAGGAATAGCCGGGACGCGCGCCGCGCTCAAGCGATTTGAGCAGGCAATACAGAGACAGAGCAAGCAGCAGTGAAAGAAGGACATCCGGGATGAAGACGCGGGTGAAGAGAAAAACTCCCGCCGACGTAAGAATGGCGAGTCCTGCATAGAGCGCCGCCCGTGGGCCGAAGGCCTCACCCGCCCAGTGAAAGGCAAGCAGTGCCAGCAGCAGGACGGCGATAGACTGCGGCAGATGGACGGCAAAGGTATTGATGCCGAAAATTCTCATTGAGGCCGCAGCGATCCAGTAAGGAAGCGGGGCCTTCTCGAGATAACGAACGTTGTTCACACGCAACGTCACGAGATCGCCGGAGAGGAGCACCTGTCGGGCCGCGTTGGCGTGCGTGCCGTCGGCGTCGTCTAGTACCGGCGGAGAGAAGAGCGCGGCAAAGAAGAGAATCCCCCATAGACAAAGCAGAAGGCCGATGGCATAGCTGCGGTTGGGGCCGCACAATCTGTACGAGAGGGGCAGAGGGGGGTGAGCAGGCTCAGCTGTGGTGAAGGTCATGTGGCTCACTTTGTTCTTAACAGTTTACGAGGGATCGCGGAGTAAATCAGGATGAGGGCTGAGGGGTCCGCTGTTTTCCGAAGAGACTTGTTGGTTGTAGTCGGCGTGTCGGGTAGACTCCACCATGCAGCCGTTTTGTAAGGTGAACGACATAGGCTTCATATTGAAGACCTCCACGCAGAGAAGTTGAAGGAGATCGGGCCAATGGGCAGGAAGTATCGTGTTTTGTCCCTGGATGGGGGTGGCAGTTGGGCGCTGATCCAGGTAAAGGCGTTGATGCAGTTATTTCCCGGAGGGGCGAATACCTCTGGGCGGGACGTGCTGAAGGAGTTCGACCTGGTAGCGGCGAACTCAGGCGGCAGCATTGTGCTGGGATGTCTGATAGACAATCATCCGCTGGGCGAGATTTTGTCGTTGTTCCGTGATGAGCAGGAGCGGCGTTCTATCTTTGCTGCGACGGGCAACATCGGCTATCAGCTTACCGAGGAGATTGCAGGCTTTGGACCGAAGTACAGTGCGGAGAAGAAGCTTAAGGCTCTGCGCCATGTACTGGCCCGATGCGGCGACCATGCCCTACCGGATGCAGTGAAGGGCATTGCGGGGCACAACGGGCAGGACATCCAGGTGCTGATTGCCGGCTTCGATTATGACCGGCTGAGGGCGCGGTTTTTCCGTTCGCAGGCGAGCGGAGGCGAGGGCTATGGCAGTGGCGCTCAGGCGAATGTCACTCTGGCGGAGGCCATTCACGCTTCGACCAACGCCCCGGTGAATTACTTTGACGGTCCTGCGTCGTTTCCGGGAAATCCGGGCCGCTACTGGGACGGCGCGATCACCGGATGCAATAATCCGGTGCTGGCGGGTGTGACCGAGGCCGCGGCGTTGACGAAAGGAACGATGGAGATTGTTGCACTGAGCCTGGGCACAGGAACGGTGGCGCTGCCGTGGCCCACGACGGGCGAGGAGGGATCTCCGTATGTGCGGCAACCAGGCGACAGGGGATTGATGAAGGATCTCAAGAAGCTTGCGGGCGCGATTCTGGACGATCCGCCGGATATGGCCAGTTACGTGGCGCACGTGATGACCGGGGGCAGCGACGGCCTGCCGCCGGGCGGCACAGCAGACAGCCGGATTGTTCGTATGAGCCCGATGATCAGCCCGGCTCGAGGCCATAACGAAAAGTGGGTGCCCCCGGCGGAGATGCTTCCCGAAGATTTCCAGACACTGTGCGAGATGGAGATGGATGCGATTGAGCAGAACGACGTGGACCTTATCGCGCGCTACGCGGACCTGTGGCTCGGCGATCGGGCGCCGAACCAGCCTGTGCGCATGGACGGAGATACCCTGAACTGCGAACTGGGGCACAGCAGGTTCGGACGGGCGAGGGACGCCTGGAACGAGATTCGCGGCGATTGAGCGTACAAGTCAGCCTATGGCGAAGGCCTAAGGGTGCGGCGAAAGATTCGTCGAAGAAAACTGCAGGCGAATGGTGGTTTCGCCAGCGGGGCGCGGATGTATCGTTTTACCTATGCCTACGTTTGCGGCGATCGACATCGGGTCAAATTCTGTCCGGCTGAAGATCGCCGCAGTAGAGCAGCACAAGCTGAAAACTCTGCATGAAGACCGCGAGGTGGTGCGGCTAGGCGAGAGCGTCTTCCAGACGGGGGTGATTTCGCCGGATGCCATGGCGAATACGATTCGCGCGCTGAAACGCTTCCAGAAGGCCGTCCAGATGCATGTGGCGGACCGTGTCCGCGTCGTGGCGACGAGCGCGATGCGCGATGCGCGCAATGCGGCTGCCTTTACGGCATGGGTCAAGTCGGCGACGGGCTGGCAGGTGGAGGTGATCTCGGGGCTGGAAGAGGGCCGGCTGATCCATCTGGGGATCGTCACGCTGGAACCGGGAGCGAAGGGCCGCTGCTTGCTGATCGACCTTGGCGGCGGCAGCTGTGAGGTGATCCTGAGCGATCAGGGACGGATCAAGGAGATGGTGAGTCTGCCGCTGGGCGCTGTACGGCTGCAGCAGGAGTTCCTGCGCAACGACCCGCCGGAGAAACAGGAGATCGCGCGTCTGCGGCAGTTTATAGATCGCGAGCTGAAGCGGGCGGAGCGCAAGCTGGGAGCGCCGCGGGTAAGCCTGGTGATCGCGACGTCCGGCACGGCTGCGGCTCTGAGTGAAGCCAGTGCGGCGCTGGCGAAGAAAAATGGCCGCGGGCGCGCCACACGCGGACGGGCGCGCATTACCGGCGTGGATGATGTGCGGCGGCTGGCGGAGAAGCTGGCAAAGATGTCGAATGTGCAGCGCTCGTCGATCCCCGGGATAGGGACCAAGCGGTCCGAGATCATCATCGGCGGCGCTGTAGTGTATGCGCACATGATGGAGCGGTTGGCGCTGAAGGGATTCCGTTATTCTCCACTGGGGCTCGGAAACGGAATTCTGGAGCAGATGCTCGCGGAGACCGACGCACGGGCCTCAGTCCATCGCAAGATGGAGAGCGAACGCTGGGCCGGCGTGCTTGAGGTGTGCCGGCGCTATAACGTCGACCAGCGCAAGGCGGAGCCGGTGCGAGAGCATGTAGTGCAGCTCTACGACGACCTGGCACGGGTGCATGACCTTCCGGAGGAGTACCGTCTGTGGCTGGAAGCTGCGGCCATGATGGCCGACGTGGGCAAGTTCATGAACCACCAGGGCCACCACAGGCATACGCAGTACATTCTGGCGAACTCGGAGATATTCGGCTTCTCGCCGGAACAGCGGGCGATCGTAAGCGCGATTGCCCGCTATCTGGGCAAAAGCCGTCCCGACCCGATGGACAGACCCATGCGCGCGGTCCCCATCGACGAGCATGGGCACGTCATGCGTGCCATCGTGCTGCTGCGGCTGGCAGTGGCGTTGAATCAGGACCGTGCGAGCGCCGTAGTCCGCCTCAGGACGCATGTGTATCCCAAGCGCATATTGCTGGAGCTGGTGCCGGGACGCGGGGGCGCTGAGCTGGAGGAGTGGTCGCTGAAGAAGGAAGCGGCCTACTTCCGCGAGGTCTTTGGGCGGGATTTGGCAGTAGACGTGGCGTAAAGCGCACGCACGGTGCGAGGATCCAGCAGCCATTGCAGTGTGGCAGGGCCGCGGGCAAGGTTGATGCGTGCGATCGAACCTTTGCGCAGACGCACCGGGACGAAGCTGCTTCTGCCGTCCGCACCCATGGACGGACGGATAGAGGCAGGCATCAGCAGCGAGGCCACGAAGCCGGTGAGATTAGGGTTATGGCCCACAAAGAGAATATCTTCGTATCCCGAGCATTCGTGCAGAAGCTTCTGGAACTGGGTGAACGTGGCGTCCGGCGCGAGCGAGGCTGCGGCCATGACGGGGGCCTCATAGCCCATCTCGGTGCCGACAAAGGAGGCCGTCTGCATGGCGCGCTTCAGCGGGCTGGAGACAATGAGGTCAAAATGCAGATTCATCGCATTCAGCACATGCGCCAGTTGCAGGCAGTGCCGTTTGCCGTCCTTATCAAGTGGACGTTTGCGGTCGAGGATGGGGTTGGGGCGCTTCACGCCGGCACTGGCATGGCGCAGGATATAGAGGTTCATGAATGATTGGATTCCAGTTTAGCCTCTGCGCGTTGCGGGCATGTGACAGAGACGAAGAAACTTAGACCTCAGGCCGGCCTTTTTCAGGTTCTGCAGCCGGCTCAGGATGGAAGATGCCGGGGTCTGGGGCCGGCAGTGATGGGCTGGCCGGCTCGGGGTCTGGAACCGGATCGTCGACCTGCTCCATGCGATGACGTTGCGGTGGAAGCAGCATGGAGGGAGTGTACGCCCGTTCCGTGTTGGAGGGGGAGACCCACAGCTCGGAGGTCAGGATTCCGCCAAGGGAGAGCTGCTGTGCGGTGCGGGCGAGTCCTGCAGCGGAGAGCGCGGAGATGTGGTCCGGCAGGGTGGCCGTCCGCAGCCCGGTGAGAGCGCGGAAGGCGAGGTAAAGCGAACGGACCAGCACACGAGCGGGGAATCGCATGCGGCCCGCGGGGATGCGGAAGTCGGAGATCAGCCAGGTAGCGCCATCGGAGAGGTGCGGGGCGATGGCCTGCGTCAGGGATTCGAGCTCAGACTGGGTGAGGCAATCGAGGAAGAAGTGGGTGACCACCAGGTCGTAACGGGCATTGCCCGGCAGGCTACGCACAAAGTTAAGCGAATCGGCCTGGTGTGTGCTCAGGCGTTCCATGACGTTTGGTGTTGCGGCGCGGCAGCGCCGGGTCAGCAGGCGGAGCATCATTGGGCTCAGGTCGACGGCGTCGGCGCGAATCTGCGGATTGGCCGCGAACAAAGCGGAGGCAAAACGGCCGTCTCCATCGCCGAGGATGAGGGCTCTGCGGCGGTCGGAAAGCCGGGATATGAATCGGAGCCGGCAGCGGTGCAGCGCTGGGCCGAAGGTGAGGTACTCCATCCAGCGATAGGGACGGGCGACGAGGTCAAAGCTGGGCATGGAGGGAGCTACGCCGGGTGGAAGGGAGTCCGAGACGGAGGAGGTGATCATCAGCGAAGGAGCAGAATTAGAGGCATCAGGAGAAGTGGAGTCAGCAGTGCGGCATCTGCAGCAGCGCGCAGGTGGACCCGGGAGAGGTGATCACGGCGGCTATCCAGCGCAAGTAGGAGCGCGGCAGACAGCACACATGCTGCGGAGATAAGGCGCTCGGCGGCAGGCATGAGCCCTGTAAGGAGAATCGCCGCGGCGATTGTGGCCAGCGTGAGAGGGTGCAGGCGGCTGAGAGCAAGCCTGGTCGTCAGGTGCGGCGGTTGCGTGGCGGAGTGCAGACGGACCTCCACGGTGTGCTCCCAGCGATAGATGAAGAGGCAGTTAAGGGCACATAGCACAGCAAATAGGACGGCTGCCGGAGCGAGAGCGGGGCGCTGGGCCGGCTCTCGCGCCACGGTGGGAATAAACACCGCAGCGGAGAAGAACAGGCCGACAGCTATCTCCTTCGGGAGGCGATCAGCATTTCGTGTCGCGTGCAGCACGCCGAACCATACTGCCAGCAACGCTCCTTCAATCAGATAAAGAGCGATAGCGGCGCGATCCAGCAGAGGAAGCATGGCGCCGAGTGCCGCGGTTGCTGTGCAGATGGCGGCGAGAAATCGCCGGCGATGTTTATGGTGGAAGAGGTGGCGTGCCTCGAGGTTGGCTGGCCGGATGGAACGGTGCTCGCGGCGGGCATCGAGAAGCCGATCCGCTGCATAGAGAATCCAGACTCCCAGGGCCATGGCAAGCGGGGCTATAAGCGGCAGGCGGACGTCTGCTGTTCGGGCGATGAAAAGGGTCCAGAGGGCGGCAACAGTTGGCGCATCCAGCGAGAGCAGATGCCACAGCGCAAGCGGGCTGGCGGCGCGGACCGGCAGCGCGAGCTGGGTGGTTGTAGCCACGTTTAAATTCTACTTTGGCCGCTACCTGAAATTCACAGATAACCCGCATGGAGTCTGGCCGAACGCGATATTCTTAAGCCATGCCTACCAAGAGCGAACTGCTGACAACGCCGATCCGGCACATTGACCTTACCAAGCACAACGTGGTCCCTCTGGTGGACGCGATGGCCTCGATGGCCTATAGCTCGCGCGATACGGCGCGCGCGGCCTCGATCTACGAGATGATGCTTCGCGACCGCGACTGCGGCGTCATCCTGTGCCTGGCGGGTTCGCTGATCTCGGCGGGCCTGCAGAAGGTGTTTGTGGACATGATCCGCAACAACATGGTGGATGCCGTCGTCTCCACCGGCGCGAACATCGTGGACCAGGATTTCTTCGAGGCACTGGGCTTCCGGCACTACATTGCCGGCGACGAGTACAAGTACGGGCAGGGCGACGGCGACCTGCGTGAGCTGATGATCGACCGCATCTACGACACCTTCATCGACGAGGAAGAGTTGCGCATCTGCGACGAGACGACGGAGAAGATCATCAACTCCATGGAGCCGAGGGCCTATAGCTCGCGCGAGATCATCCGCGAGATGGGGGCCTACCTGGAACGCGAGGGGCGCACGCCGGCCAATGGCAACGCGGACTCGATCGTCTTTGCGGCCTACGAGAAGGGGGTTCCGATCTTCTGCCCGGCATTCTCGGATTGCTCGGCAGGCTTCGGCTTTGTGGCGCACCAGCACGCGCGGCGAGGCAAGCCGATGGTGTCGATCGACTCCGCAAAGGACTTTTATGAGCTGACGCAACTGAAGATCGCCAATCCGACCACCGGATTGCTCATGATTGGCGGCGGCGTGCCGAAGAACTTTGCACAGGACATCGTCGTAGCCGCCGAGATTCTGGGCGTGGACGCACCAATGCACAAGTATGCTGTGCAGGTTACGGTGGCGGATTCGCGCGACGGAGCGTTGTCGGGTTCGACGCTGAAGGAGGCAAGCTCCTGGGGCAAGGTCGACACAACCTACGAGCAGATGGTCTACGCGGAGGCGACGATGGCGCTTCCGCTGATCGCCGGCTATGCGCTGCACAAGGGTGCCGCGGAGGGGCGCACAGGAAAGAACTGGACCGAAGTGCTCGCGCGTGTTGCCGAGCCGGTATCTGCCTGAGGGACGGCCGGGGGAGCTGGGGTATAGTTGTAGGTGCTTCTAGTGGTTCGCCTTATTCTCCCGGTCATCAGTCCCACTGTACGATAGGGCAACGGCGATGACAGCATTACCATCGATCGCGTTTAGCCTGCTGCTGTTGAGTGTCTTCCTGCTCGGTGTGTTGACTCTCAGGCTGGCATCGCGGACGCGTGACCAGCAACGGGAACTTGAACGGCTGAACGACGCTTTGCGCCGCAGCCGCGAGTTGGCGGAACAGCAACAGACCAAGCTGGCGCAGCGATCCACGCTGGATACGGTGAAGGATGAGTTCATCTCTACCGTCTCGCATGAGCTTCGCACCCCGCTGACGAGCATTCGCGGCGCGCTGGGCCTGCTGACCTCGGGGATGCTGGGCGAAATCGAACCCAAGGCGCAGAATCTGCTGCGCATTGCCAGCAGCAATACCGAGCGGCTGATCCGGCTGATCAATGACATTCTGGACCTGGAGCGGATGGAGTCCGGACGTGACTCGCTGAAGCTGCGCCGCAGCTCCATCCTGGATCTGGCGCGCGAAGCGATCGATACGATAACTCCGATGGCGGACAATGCAGGGATTCGACTGGATCTCAACTGCGCCGCCCCCCGGGATGCGATTTACTTCGACGCAGATCCGGACCGCATTCTTCAGGTGCTCACGAATCTGCTGTCCAACGCCATCAAATTTTCGCCATCGGGCTCCACGGTATGGGTGCAGATCCACTCCGATGTGAACTCATTGCTACTGAAGGTGATTGACCAGGGACGTGGCATCCCGCCGGACAAGCTGGAGACGGTCTTTGGCCGGTTCCAGCAGGTGGAGGCCGCCGATTCCAGCAAGAAGGGCGGCACAGGGCTGGGACTCGCCATCTGCCGCAGCATCGTACAGCAGCACGGCGGCGCCATCTGGGCGCAGCCGAACCGCGGAGGCCCCGGAACCACGCTATGGGTGCAACTCTCGCGGTCAGCGCGGTCCTCCGACAGTACGTCGCCGG
Organism: Acidobacteriaceae bacterium; assembly: GCA_035550395.1. Taxonomy (GTDB): domain Bacteria; phylum Acidobacteriota; class Terriglobia; order Terriglobales; family Acidobacteriaceae; genus Edaphobacter. The sequence goes on along the minus strand of DASZPF010000033.1, from coordinate 93,596 downwards.
AGCAGACGACGATGCCGGTTACAGAGCGCGGCGACGGCCTGGTGCTGGTTTGTGACGATGACGGCAGTATCCGCGAAGTAGTCGCCGAGCAGCTTCGACAACAGGGCTACGACATTCTGCAGGCGGGCAGTGGCGAAGAAGCGATCTCCATTGCGCGGCAGCAGATCGCGCGTGCGGCCGGCCTGGTAAATGACGACCGTTCCGCGCGGCCCATCGCGGCCATTCTGCTGGATCTTCATATGCCGGGACTGACCGGCTGGGAGACTCTGGAGCGGCTGCGCGAGTCGCCCACAACGGCGGCGATTCCAGTCATCATTCTCAGCGTCAGCCCGCCCTCGGAGCGCATGCAGCCTCAGGGACTGGCGCAGGGCTGGGTGCAGAAGCCCTTTAATGAGAAGCTGCTGCTGGCAGAACTACACCGGGTTTTGATCTCCAGCAGCGGCGCGGGACAGGTGCTGCTGGTGGAGCAGGACCAGCAGACCGCCAACGTTCTACTCTCCGGGTTGCGGGAGGCCGGTGTGCGCGTGGACCATGCGGCCACGCTGCAGCAGGCTGTCGACCGCTGTCTTTTGGGGGCCCCTGAGCTGATGGTGCTGGACATGAACCTGCCCGACGGCGATGGCTTTTCGCTGGTAGACTGGATGAAACGTCAACCGACACTCAGTGATGTCCCTATGGTTGTTTACTCCGGCCGTGAACTAACTGATGCCGAGATACAAAGGCTGCGCCTTGGCCCGACGCAGCTTCTGAACAAGGCCAAGGTCCGCCCCAAGCAGGTCGAGGACATGGTGCTTATGATGGTGCAGCGCCGTCCTGAAACAGCTGCAGTGGCCTGAGGAACTGCAGCTCTGCGATCGATTCATGCGCCGTATCCTGATCATCGACGACGAAGACGATATCCGCGAAGTGGCGGCACTGTCGCTTGAGGCAACTGCCGGATGGGAGATCATGACCGCCAGCTCGGGCGCGGACGGCATTCAGGCAGCCGCGAATGGTAAACCTCACGCGATCCTGATGGATGTGATGATGCCGGGGATGGACGGCCCGACCACCTTTCGGCAGATGCAGTTGAATCCCGAGACCGCCGGAATTCCGGTACTTCTGCTGACAGCCAAGGTGCAAGGCGTAGACCAGCGTAGGTTTGCAGACCTGGGAGTGGCTGGTGTGCTCTTCAAGCCGTTCGATCCCTTGACTCTGGCCTTACAGATCTCCCAGACGCTGGGCTGGAACGATTGAGGCCATAGGCATGTGCCGGGAGTCCCGACGTAACCTTTCTGGAGTCGTTCGCCATCTGAGGTCGATATGAGCCAGGTCGAGGACAAGACTGCGGGGCTGCTCGTGAAGCTGTGGGAGAAGAACCGGCCAATCGTGGAACAGCGGCTGGAGATGCTCGAGCGCGCCTCTGCGGCCGCCGCATCCGGCGGCTTGAACGAGGAGTTGCGCAGAGAGGGTGCCCGGGCGGCGCATAATCTTGCCGGCTCGCTGGGGATGTACGGCTATGAGGACGGCACGAGGATTGCACGTGAGATCGACGCGCTGTTGTCGAACGAACTGCCTGGCGCAGCGAAGCTGGCGTCACTGATCGCCGAACTGCGGGCCGCGGTGTTCCCAGAGGGCAGCCCGGCGTCGGATTAGGGACGGTTCAGCAAAGGATGGCCGAGCGCCCATGCGGCGACGTCCCGCGCAGCCTCAAAGCCGTGGTACTGGCCCAGCTTCCTGCCATCGGCGTATTCGTTGTAAAACCAGGGATCGACGACTGCGAGGACGCGGCCTTTGCCGAAGTGCGCGATGGCGAGCATCACGTCGCCGTGGTCCGTGACGATAGCTTTGGCGCCTTTGCTGACAGTGATGGTCGAGGTGTCCTTCATGTAGGCGGTGAAGGCGTGTGGGAAGAGGCCGGGGATTGCGGGGATTGCCACCTCACCAGCGGTGTGGTCGTCACCGACGACGTGGTGCGAGAGGACAGGATTGAAGTGGATGCCGAGCTGATCTGCGAGCAGATTGAAGTGGTTGAAGTCGGTGTTGTCGCGGTCGTTCGAAAAGAGCAGCAGGTTGCCGCCGTTGCGTACCCAGGTGACGATAGTGTCGGCGGAGGCCTTGTCCATGTAGTGCGGATTCGGATTCTTGGATGGGTTGTCGGGCGAGGCGATGATGTAGACCTGCGCCTTGGCGAGCGCTGCGGCGGTGGGCGCGGCGGGCAGGGTGGCGAGTGTGGCACCATAGCGGCGGAAGGCGCGGCCAAAGAGCGAGTAGCCGTTGTTGGAATCGTCAGTCCACTTGTAGTGGAAGAGCTCCGTGTTGCCGAGGGCGGTCTTGCGCGTCTGCGAGTTGAACCAGGCATCCATCAGGACGGTCTTGCCGCGGGCGAGAGTTGCAGTGGAGGCCTGCTGCATCTCGGAGGCGGCGAGCATGTAGGCACCGACGCCTTTGGAGTCATCGTCAGCGACCTTCTCGGAGAGGTAGTAGTCGAAGGTGCCGGAGCGGTAGGGCTTGCCGCCAAGGCCGCCGACACGAACGGTGCCGTGGAGTGTTTCCGTGCCGTCGGCGTCGGTGGTAATGAACTTTGCGTTGATGCCGTCCCAGCCCCTGCGGGCGGCGGCTTCGTCCGTGACGGGCAGGTATCCCTGGCGGACCCCCTTGGCGAGCGCGTAGGTGAACATGCAACTGGCGGAGGCCTCAAAGTAGTTGCCCTTTTCGCCGGGATGCGTCATGACCTGCCACCACAGGCCGGAGGCGGGATCCTGAGCTTTCACGATGGCGGCCATGTTGCGCTGGAGTGCGGCGACCAGGGCGGCGTGCTGCGGGTGGTCTTTGGGGAACCAGTCGAGGACGTCGACGAGAGCCATGGCGTACCAGCCCATGGCGCGGCCCCAGACCTCGGGGCTGAGGCCGGTGGCCTTGTCGGCCCAGGGCATGGCTTTGGACTCGTCCCAGCCGTGGCGGAGCAGGCCGGTTTTGGTGTCGCGCATGTGCTGGTCCATCAGCAGGAGCTGGTGGGCGATGTCGTCAAAGTCGGCGCTCTCGCCGAAGGTGGCGGCGTAGGCTGCGCGGAAGGGCTCGGCCATGTAGGCGCCGTCGAGCCACATCTGGTTGGGATAGACCTGCTTGTGCCAGTAGCCGCCGGAGGCGGTGCGGGGCTGGGCGGCGAGGCGCTCGTGCAGGAACTCAGCGGCCTTGGCGTACTTGGGGTCCTGCGTGACGCGGTAGACGAGCAGATCGGCGCGGCCCATCTCGATGTCGTCGAGGGTGTGCTGGTCGTTGTAGCCGCGGATGGCGCCGTCGGGTTCGACGTATTTGTCAACGGAGGCCTTGATGTAGGCGAAGTCACGGCCGTCGCCGGTGACGTGCCACATGCCGGCGATGCCGTCGAGCAGGACACCCTCCTCGTAGGCCCATTTGCCGGGGCCGGACTGCGAGGAGGAGCCGGCGGGCCACTTTGCAATGACGGTGGCGGCCATCTTTTGTCCGGGTGTGGCTTGCGCGTCGCCGGGTGTGGCTTGCGCGGGCGGCTGGGCGGCGGCGGCTAGGGTGACGGTGAGAACGGTGGCGGCGAGAGACTTTAGAAGGTGCAAGGCGATCTCCGGGAAGTCGCCGTCCAGCATACCCGTTTTTCTGTGGGTTCGGGCCCAGGCCCTCCCCCTACTGAATTGGCTAAGATCTTGAAAATACTGGTTGATCTATGAAAACAAAGCAGTTCTCCAGGCTCATTGAAAACAAACGGCTTAAGAGTCGAAAAGGCCCTTAGCGTGGATCAAGGGACTTTGGGTTTATCTGCTATAGCTCTATTTTAGCGGATGGAGGGAAACTGGTATGCCAACTTTCTTTGGCAAATATCTCATTTGCATGGAATAGGTTGGAGGGATTTAAGACAGGCAGGGGGCTTGACAGCGTGAGGATATCAAGTTTTTCTTGACAATGTACTAGTTGACTAGTACATTGCTCTTCGAAGTGAAACCCACTGCTCAAGCCGCCGTCTTTGCCTTCCGTCTCGATCCGCACAGCGGCGTGCCGGTCTACCGGCAGCTGATCGACCAAGTGCAGGCTGCGACTGCAACCGGACTGCTGCGTCCCGGCGACCAGCTCCCGACCATACGCGGCGTTGCTGTAGATCTGGCGATCAATCCCAATACAGTCTCCCGCGCCTACCGCGAGATGGAGCTGCGAGGCATTCTCGACACGCAGCAGGGGACCGGCACTTTTGTTGCGGAGAGCCCTGTGGAGCGCAGCGAGCCGGAACGGCAGCGGCAGATCACACAGCTTGTGACTGAATTTGTCGCACGCGCCGGAGCTGCAGGATTTGCCGTAGGCGATCTTCTGGAGGCGCTGCATGAACTATCCCGCAATGTTTCGCATGAATAGCGGAAAGAACGAGGAGGCATCGGTGTTACGAGTGAAACAGTTCAATCAGGTTGCGCTGCTGGTCTTCGCCGTCTGCGTGCTGGCGGGAGGCGTGGCCAGCAAATTTGCCAGTTCACCCGTTCCGGCGCTAGCAGGCGCACTGCTGGGCGTGTACTTTCTGCTGGCAATCAAGATCGTCGACCAGTGGGAGAAGGTGGCGGTGCTACGCTTCGGCCGATATCGCGGACTGCGCGGACCGGGGCTGGTGGTGATTCTCCCCATTCTGGAGACGCTAAGCCGGTATGTCGACCAGCGGGTGCGCGTGAGCACGGTGAGCGCAGAGTCTACGCTGACGCGAGATACGGTGCCGGTGAGCGTGGATGCGATCGTCTTCTGGCTGGTATGGAATGCGGAGAAGTCGATCCTGGAGGTGGAGGACTTTACCGCGGCGATCACGCTGAGCGCGCAGACCGCGCTGCGTGAGTCCATCGGGCGCCACCAGCTGGCGCAGATGATTACCGAGCGCGAGACAATGGGCCGCGAGCTGCAGAAGATCCTGGACGAGAAGACTACTCCGTGGGGCATCACGGTGCAGTCGGTGGAGATCCGGGACGTGCGGATTCCGCAGACGCTGGAGAATGCGATGTCTCAGCAGGCCCAGGCGGAGCGCGAACGCCAGGCGCGCGTGATTCTGGGCGACGCCGAGGTGCAGGTATCGGAGAAGTTTGCCGAGGCGTCGCGGGTGTATGAGGACAATCCGGGCGCGCTGCACCTGCGCGGCATGAACATGCTGTATGAGGCGATGCGCGACAAGGGATCGATGGTGATTGTGCCGTCGTCGGCGATCGACTCGATGGGTCTGGGCGTAACGCTGGCGGCGACGAGCGTCGCGAAGATGCAACCGTGAGGTTCAAGCTGGAGAGGAGGCATTTGCGCGGCTTGAGGATTGTCTGCGGAGTTGGGCTCGCACTGATCTCCATCTTGCCGCTTAAGGCCCAGGCCTGCGCGGCCACGACCACGGGAGGCACGCCGGATGCAGTGGCGATGCGATTCGATGTGGTGTCGATCAGGCGGGACAGGACCGATCACATGGGACCGGCGATCATTTACTCCGCACTGAACAGTGATGCGATGACACTCAAGAATATGTCGCTTCACATGATGATTGCCGCTGCCTACACCCTTCCTTTGCATAATCAGATCATTGGTCTGCCGAAATGGGCGGACGTTGAGACCTACGATATGGAAGCGAAGGTGTCCGAGACGAACGCGCCAGCGTTCCGCAGGCTGCTGCCGATGCAGCGCAATCCAATCCTTCGGTCCGTGCTGAGCGATCGTTTTCATCTGACCTGTCATTTTGAGACACGCATCCTGGCCGCCTACGCACTGGTCATCGCGAAAGACGGCCACAAGCTGACCGAGGCAGAACCAAAGATGCTGCCGAACGGGATGAAGGACCCTGGCGGGATCAGCACGAGCCGCAATGGGATTACAGCGACTGCAGCGCCGATTTCGCTATTGATGGCCGAGCTCCAGCAACGGCTGGGCCGGCCGGTGGTCGATCGCACCGGGCTAACCGGACGCTACACATTCAAGCTGAGCTGGACTCCTGACTCGGCCTCCGCGCCGAACGCGCCAGATGTGGATTCGGGACCGTCGATCTTTACGGCGATCCAGGAACAGCTTGGGCTGAGGCTGGAGGGGACGCACGCACCGGTCCAACTGCTGGTCGTCGACCACGTTGAACGACCGACCGAGAACTGAACGAACGGTAATGAAAATATGTCTCAGCAGCTGAAGCTTTGCACTCCGCTGGAGCCTGCGGCAGCAAGGATGCGCCTTCGGCGCTGTGTTTTTCCTGGGCCTGTGCTTGCCGTCCAGCTTTGCTGGCCGATGTCGCTCCGACCCAGGCTGGTATAGCTCGCGCCGTTGGCGCGAAGAACGCTTGGGTGGGGCACCCGGCGAGGATGGCGTGAAAGGTTAGAAGCAGATTCCTCCGCATTCGACGGGGGCGTCGAACGCTGCGGAATGACAATCGAATGCGGGTGTCTGCGGCACGGCTGAAGCCGTGGCCTTCCGGAGCTTAGTGCTGGAGGGTGAGGGCGATCTCGTGGGTGGGGATGGCGCCTTCGCGGAGGATCATCCAGGAGTTGCCGCCGCCGGAGAGGTCGACGATGGTGGTGGGGAGCGAGCGCGGGGTGGGGCCGCCGTCGACGATGAGGGGGATCATGCCGGCGAGTTGGGCGCGGACGTAGTGGGCGTCGGTGCACTCGGGCATGCCGGCGAGGTTGGCCGAGGTAGCGGTGATGGGCAGGCCGAGTTTGTGGACGACGGCGCGAGCGATGGGAGCCTCGGGGACGCGGAGGGCGACGTTGCCGGTGTTGGCGGTGACGCGGAGCGGAAGCCGCGCGCCGGCCTTGACGACGATGGTGAGGGGGCCGGGCCAGAAGCGCTCGGCGAGGCGGTCAAAGGCTGTGTCGATGTCGCGGGCGATGCCGTAGGCCTGCGCGGTTTCGCCGATGAGGAGGGAGAGGGGCTTATGGCGGGCGCGGGTCTTGATCTCGTAGATGCGGTCGACGGCGCGGAGATTTACGGGGTCGACGGCGAGGCCGTAGAAGGTGTCCGTCGGCAGCGCGGCGACGGCTCCGGAGGAGATGGAATCGACGACCTGCGCGATGCGGTCGGGTTCGGGTTCCTGGGGGTGGATGGGGAGGATCTCAGCCGTCAAAAAACGTTCACCTCAGATGCGGAGGGATGATCTGCGCGGCAACGCGCGGGACTGCAGTCCCTAGCATACCTCTGACGGGCGAGGAGGGAGCGGCGGGAACATAGTGAGTCAGGTGGGGTTTGGGGATGCGAGGGTGTAGGTTTTAATCTCGCGATGATGCATGGTTTTGTGGCCAGTGCGGGGAGGATGAGGGCTGCGCGAGAGCGGAGGCCACCGCGGCATGTGCTGCGGCGGGTGCTGGGACTGCTGCTGGCAGTGGCGGCGGTGTGGTTCGGGTGGCTGTATTTCCAGATCAAGGCAGTGGCGGAGCGGGACGATGCCCGGCCGGCGGATGCGATTGCGGTGTTTGGCGCGGCGGAGTATGTGGGACGGCCTTCGCCGGTGCTGCATGCGCGGCTGGACCATGCCGTGGAGCTCTACCGGGAGCATATGGCGCCGCTGATGATCACACTGGGCGGAGGCAACACGGGCGACGGAGGTAACACGGAAGGGGCAGTAGGGCGGGACTATCTGCTGGCGAACGGGGTGCCGTACGACCAGATCGTGGCGGAGACGCAGTCGATCGATACGGAGCAACAGGTGGAGAGCCTGGCGGAGATCGCGCGGCAGAGGAACCTGCGGAGCATTGTGGTGGTGAGCGACGGGACCCACCTGTTCCGGATTGGCGAGGAGTGCAAGGCAGTGGGGCTGACGGTGTATACGTCGCCGCGGGCAACGGTGGGACGTGTGGACCACTGGGACCTGGCGATGCGGTATGTGCACGAGATGCTGGGGTACACGTTGCTGCGGCTGCACCTGAACTTCTCCTGGCTGCACGGGAAGGTGGATCTGTGAGGGCGAGGGGCTAGCTATCAGTTCCTGGGCACCAGTGGCATAAGGTGCTAGACACGAAGGAGCTTCAGGGCGAGGAGTAGGAGCGGCCAGGAGGCGAGCGCGGCGAAGGCGGTGGAGCTGAAGTTGACGAGGTCGTTGCCGATCCAGCCGCGGCGCTCGAGGGTGGCCCCGAGAAGTGAGTCGAAGAAGAGGCCGGCGGTGGCCGCAAGAAAGATCGCAGCGAAGAGCAGCGGGGTGAGGCCCCAGAAGGGGCGCGGCAGGCCGATGAGGACGACGAGCGCTGCTCCGGCGAGGCCAGCGATCGTGCCGGTGAGCGAGACAGCTCCGTCAGTTCCGGGTGGCACGCGGCGGAGCGAGGTGACGAGGAAGGCCGGGCCGGCGAGGCCCTGGCCGATCTCGGAGGAGAGGGTGTCGGCGGTGGCCTCGGCAAGTGCGGCGATGGCGGCGATGTAGGGCAGTTCGAGAGCATGAAAATGCTTCAAGATGCCCAGGAATGCCAGAATGCCGAGGTTGGCGACGACCTGCGAGGCGCGGCGCCCGGTACGGGCTTCGGCTATGCCGGCGGACTCCTTCTTTGCCCGGCGGAAGCGGGTAGCGAGCGAGGTGAGTAGAAAGAGGAGCGCGAGCGCAGGAATGGGTGAACGCAGAAGATTTAGCGGGTAGCCGACGGCGAGATCGGCGAGCTCAAAGCAGATGAGGCCGCCGCAGAGTGCGGCTGGGAGTGTGGCTGCTTTCAGCAGACGGGCGAGGACCGCAAAGCCGATACTGACGGCGAGCGCCTGAAGACGATACCGCGTGATTTCCCCAAAGACGGCGGCATGTCCATGGAAGGTGCGGTAAACATCGAAATCGATTCCGAGGTCGAGCATGAAGTCGATGGGATACACCAGGAGCGGAATCATCACGATCGCAACCAGGAGACGGGACTGGAGGCGGTCGCGGGCGGGCGGAATGGCTTTGGGAAGAGGCGGCATGGAATGGGGGCGGGGGGGCCAACTTTCCCCGTCGAGGCGAGTCTACCGAATGACAGCGATTCTTCCATGAAGGGGCAGGTCGCCCGGGGCGGTATGCGGGGATCTGCGGCGGGGCCGGGATTGCCGGGATTGATTTACAATCAGGCTTTGAGCACAGCAAGTTCCAGTGGTATTGCAGGAGAGGTTTTGCATTCAGCGCAGATGCAGCAGGCAGTGGGTCCGGCCCGGCGCAGTGGCCGCCGGTGGGCTTTGCGGATGGCGGCGACGGCAGGTTTGACCGGTTGCATTGCGGCTCTGACGAGCTGTGGCAACGCCTATCGTCCGGTGGTGGCGACAGTGGGTCTGGTTGGCCCGGCGGGCCAGCCGCAGAAGTACGCGATCGCGGTGGCAAGCCCGAGCCCTGCCTCACCGGGATTGATGACGATGGTGGACTTCTCCGGGGACACGGTGCTGGTGACGGCGACGATGGGGGTGAATCCCTATTACCTGGCACTCAGCACCTCGGGTACAACGGGTTTTACGCTGAACAGTGACGACACGGTGACGTCGTTCGACATCAGCCCATCGCTGCTCTCGAGCAACGTATTGCAGTCCACGCTGCCGACTGGGTCAAAGCCGGTGACGCTGTTTTCGACGACGACGAACACGTACATTCCCGACTCGGGCGTGAATGCGATCGACCAGCTTACGGGCACGCCTGCGGCACTGAAGCAGGAGCTGCCGGTGACGCCGGGCTACACGCCGGTGTATGTGGTGGGAGCGCAGAGCTCCGCGCGCATCTATGCACTGACGCAGGCGACGAACAATGGGCCGGGCGAGGCGCTTGCGATCGAGACGAACGGCAATACGATCTCCGCCCACCTGCCGATGGGTAGCGCACCGATCTATGGCGTGATGAGCGCGGACGGCAGGCGCGTGTTTGTAATGAACCAGGGCAGCAACACGGTCTCGGTGATCAACTCGCAGACCAATGCGCTGGACAGCACGCCGACGATCCCGGTGGGCACAAAGCCGGTGTGGGGAGACATGGCCTCCGGACTGAACGAGCTGGTAGTGGCCAACCAGGGCGATGGGACGTCACCGGGCTCGGTGACGATTGTGAACGTGCCTCTGTGCACGGCGACGACGCTGCCGACGAATCCGAACTGCAACCCTTCCAACCCGATCGACGCGACGACATTCGGGCAGGTACTGGCGACGGTGCCGGTGGGGATCAATCCGATTATGGTGACGGTGCTCTCGGACTACTCGCGGGCCTATGTGGCCAATGCGGGACAGGCGGGACTGCCGTGCTCTTCGACGGGCGTGGCGGTGCCGGGCGTGACGACGACGTGCACGGTGTCCGTGGTTAACCTGACGACGAACACGGTAACGGCGACTATCCCGATCCAGGGGCATCCGGCGTGGATCGCCTCGTCGAATGCATCGCCGACCGGGAAGATCTATGTGGTGTGCAAAGACTCCCAGGTGATGACGGTGATCGAGACCGACACGGACAGCGTGGACACGACGATTCCGCTGCAGGGATATGGCGTGAGCGTGCGTACGACGGCGCCGTAAAGACGAGTTCTCAGTTGTCAGTTCCCAGTTCTCAGTTGTGACTGATCGAGAATGCGCGGGTGTGCCTCGCAGTCAGTGTTTCTAACTGACAACTGACAACTGCAGAATCAGTTGCCAAACATGACCAGCGGCATGGTGGGGATCTGCGAGCCGCCGTCGGGCTCGACCGTAACGGCGAATGCCTTGGCGGGGACCTCTTTGGGGAGATCCGGCATGACGATGGAGGCGTTGCCCTGGCGGTCCGGGTGGAAGGTGCCGACGGGGATGGGCGCCGAGTTGTCTGAAGGGATGATCCAGAGCTCGTAGGCCTTGTACTGCTCCAGCGGATTGAGGTTGCTGGCGAGGAAGATGAGTGAGCCCTTGTCCGGGTTATAGGTGACGCCGGCTGAGGGCTGGCCCTTGGGACGCGGCTGAGCGACCAATGACATGCTGACACGCTGTGCGCCGGGGTCGGTGAGGGCATCCATGAGGCGATGGGCAGCGGCAGCGTCCGCGGTGAGCCGCTGGACCTGGCCGGTGCGGGCGACGAGATCGCTGTGCAGGGTCTGGCGGTCGCGCAGGAGCGAACCTGCGAAGAGGGAGATGCCGGCGGCTGCGGCCCATCCGAGCCCTGCGAGCACGGCGATGCCGGCGCGGCCTTTGGGCTTGCTCTCCTCCATCTGGAGGATGGAGCCGGAGCGGCCGAACTCGACGACCGGCCTGGGCTGGGCAGCGACGGGCTGGGCAGCGCTGGGCTGAACCGATGCGACCGGAGCCGCAGGCGGCGGAACGATCTTCTTCTCGCGAGCGACTTGGTTGAGCAGGCGCTGGCGGGCGTCCGGGGATGGGGCGTCGAGGTCGACGGTGAGCGAGGTAAGGGTGAGGTCGCCCTGAATGCGAGCCAGCTCGGCCCGGCAGTCGGCGCAGGCAGGCAGGTGCTCGCGGATGGCGTTGGCCTGATCGCCGGGCAGGAGCCGCATGGCGAAGAGCGAGAGATCGGCGGGGTCAGGATGATGCGTACCGCCCACGAAGGTAAGTGTCTGGTCAGGAGGCATCATGACGGGAACGCCTTTCTGAGCGAGAGGAGCGCGCTGCGGATACGGGTCTTGACTGTGCCGAGCGGAGTACCGGTGAGTTCGGCGATCTCGTTATGCGTGAGGCCATCGAAGAAGGCCATTTCAAGGGCCTTGCGCTGGTCGCGGGGAAGCTCCAGGATGACGCCGCGCGCGCGCTGCATGAGGGAGGAGCGCTCGGCCTCGTCGGCGAGGTTGAAAGAGGAGGCGAGGGGAACGTCGTCGACGGAGTCGGTGGGGCGGCGGCGGCGCAGCAGATCGATGGCCCGGTTGCGGGCGACGACGGCGAGCCATCCGCCGAGCGAACCGCGGGCAGAGGCGAAGCCTGCGGGACTGCGCCAGACCTGCATCAGGACTTCCTGCATGACATCCTCGGCGGAGGCGGCGTCTCGAAGCACGCGAAGCGCCACGGAGTAGATGAGCCGTGAGTAGCGGTCATAGAGGGATGCCATGGCACCCTCTTCGCCGGCCTGCACCCGGGCGAGAAGAGCTACGTCGTCCTCGGTGGGGATGGCAGTCGAATTCACGGCGCCGGTCTCTCTGCTCATAGAACGGAAGGGTGCGGAGTTTGGATTGCCGGCCAGCGAGGCATCTGCAGGATCAGCGGTTGGGCTCTTGAGCGGCGTGCGGCTCAAATCCGGGGCGGGTTCCAGTGTACTTGATTCTGCGAAGGATGCCGGAGCAGCTAGTCTTGGATGTGCATGAAGTTGCGGCTGGACAAGATACTTGTGGAGCGCGGGCTGGCGGCGTCACGAGAGCGGGCGCAGGCACTGATTCTTGCCGGGCGCGTGCTGGTGGCGGAGCAGAAGGTGGACAAGCCGGGCGCGGCGGTGGCGGAAGACGCTGCGGTACGGGTGATCGGCGAGGACCTGCGCTATGTGAGCCGCGGCGGGCTGAAGCTGGAGCGAGCGCTGGAGCACTGGGGCATCGGGCTGGAGGGACGCGCGTGCGTGGATGTTGGCGCGTCGACCGGCGGTTTTACCGACTGCATGCTGCAGCATGGTGCGGCGAGCGTGCTGGCAGTGGACACAGGATACGGGCAGATCGCGCACAAGCTGCGCACGGACGAACGCGTGACGCTGATGGAGCGGTGCAATGCGCGGCTGCTGGGTAAAGCAGAGTTGTCAGTTGTCAGTTCGCAGTTGTCAGGAGAGGCAAAGGCAAAGGCGATCGATTTTCTGGCGATGGATGTGAGCTTCATCTCTGCGACGCTGGTACTGCCGGCGGTGCTGGGTGCCCTCGTGCCGGAGGGGGAGAGGTGGCGCGGCGAAGCGGTGGTGCTGGTGAAGCCGCAGTTCGAGGCGGGACGCGAGCATGTGGGCAAGGGCGGGATCGTGCGCGAGGAGGCGGCGAGGCAGCTTGCGGTTGCGCGGGTGAGGGAGTGCGTGTCGGAGCTGGGCGGCGAGGGGATTGAGGTGATCGAGTCGCCGATTACGGGTGCCGAGGGGAATGTGGAGTATCTGCTGCACGCCCGGTTCGACACGGCAAATCCCTGAAGAGTTCGGGTTCTGGCGGGTACACTGATGGCAATGCCTTTAGCTGCCATTATTTCGAAGCCCCAGAAGGCCGAGCTGGGAACCATCCTGCCGGAGCTGCGCGCATGGCTGGACGCGCGCGGGTGGACGTGGGTGCTGGACCGGGAGAGCGCGGAGTATCTCGGCGAGCAGGGGCTGGGACGCGAGGAGCTGGCGGCGCGGAGTCCCGACATGGTGGTGGTGCTGGGCGGCGACGGAACGCTGCTGGCCGCGGCACGGGCGTTTGCGCACACGAAGGTCCCACTGCTGAGCGTAAACCTGGGTTCACTGGGATTTTTGACCGAGGTGCCACTGACGGACCTGTACGCGACGCTGGAGGCGTGGTGCGACGGTTGCGCGGAGATCGACGAGCGCAGCATGATCCGCGCGGAGATGGTGTGCTCCGACGGCACGCGCAGGAGGTGGGACGCGCTGAACGACGTTGTGGTGGCCAAGGGCACAATCGCGCGCATGGCAGACTTTCAGCTGGAGATCGATGGCGCGCCGGTGGCGGCGTTTCGCGCGGACGGTGTGATTGCGGCGACGCCGACGGGCTCGACTGCATACAACCTGGCGGCGGACGGGCCGATCGTGATGCCGACGGTGAACTGCATGCTGCTGACGCCGATCTGCCCGCACCTGCTGACACTGCGGCCGATCGTGGTGCCGGGCGAGTCGGCGATTACGGTGCGGGTGACGGGCGTGGCGAACGAGATTTATCTGACGGTCGACGGGCAGGAGGCAGTGCCGATGCACGTGGGCGACGAGGTGCGCTGCTGCCGCAGCGAATATCGTGTGCGATTATTGCGGCTGAAGCCGAACGGGCTGTTCAACGTGCTGCGCCAGAAACTGAAGTGGGGCGAGCGATAGTTGATGTTTGTCATTTGATGGTTGCCTGTTGGCGCAGGCAACCTTGACTCATACAAACGGACTCCATAGCTGCTAACAGTGGAGGAGCGGGCCCTCTGTTGTACGCGAATCATTTCGCATGGGAGGGTGGCATGAGCGAGTTTTCGCGCAGAGATGTTGTTGGCATTGGCGCAGCCGGGTTTGCAGGGTACGCGATGTCGGCGGCAGGGCAGGGCGCGGTTTCGATGGGCGCCGGCGCGACAGGCATTGGATCATCGGGTTCCACGAACGGCAGGCGGGATCGCCCGGTCGAAGTGAGCGATCCGCGGGAGAAGTATCCGAAGCCGCCATATCCCTCTCAGGAGCAGCCGTGGCCGGGCCTGGCGAGCAAGATGAATCCGCGGCCGGACCACGGCGAGAAGACGTACAAGGGCTCGGGTAGGCTGCAGGGGCGCAAGGCGCTGATCACGGGAGGCGATTCCGGGATGGGGCGCGCCGCGGCCATTGCATACGCGCGCGAGGGCGCGGATGTGGCGATCAACTACTTTCCGACGGAGGAGCCGGATGCGCGCGAGGTCGTGGAGCTGATCCAGGCAGAGGGACGGAAGATCGTGCCGATTCCCGGAGACCTGCGCGATGAGGCGTTCTGCAGGAGCCTGGTGCAGAAGGCGGTGGAGGGATTGGGCGGCCTGGATATCGTGGTGAGCAACGCGGGACGGCAGCAGCAGAAGGAATCAATTCTGGAGCTGACGACCGAGGATTTTGACGCGACGATGAAGACGAACATCTATGCGCCGTTCTGGATCATCAAGGCGGCGCTGCCGCATCTGCAGCCAGGATCGGTGATTGTCGCGACGACCTCGGAGCAGGCGTATGACCCGTCGCCGAACCTGTACGACTATGCGCAGACGAAGGCGGCGACGATGAATTTCGTAAAGTCGCTGGCGAAGCAGCTGGGGCCGAAGGGGATCCGGGTAAACGGCGTAGCGCCCGGACCCATCTGGACGCCGCTGCAGGTTTCAGGAGGAGCGACGCAGGAGAAACTGATGCACTTTGGCCAGACGACTCCGCTGGCGAGAGCAGGACAGCCGGCGGAGCTGGCGTCGATCTACGTCCAGCTGGCGGCGGACGATGCGAGTTACGCAAATGGGCAGGTGTATGGCGCGGCAGGAGGAAGTGGTCAGCCGTAAGTGGATCAGAAGAAGCGGGAGACGACCTGGAACGTGATGAATGCGGCGATGTAGGCGACGCCGGTCATATAGGCGAACTGGAGTGCGGGGTACTTCCAGGAGTTGGTTTCGCGCTTGACGACGGCCAGAGTAGACATGCACTGCATCGCGAAGGCATAGAAGACGACGAGGGCGAGGGCTCCGGCGAGGGTGATGTCGTGGCGGAGGGCGGTCTCGAGCGCGAGGGAGTGCGTGGCGGGGTCGGCCCCGTAGAGGGTGCCGAGGGTGCCGACGATGACCTCGCGGGCCATGAGCGAGCCGAGCAGGCCGATGCCGATCTTCCAGTTGAAGCCCAGCGGGCGGATGATGGGCTCGATGGCGTGGCCGACGTGGCCGATGATGCTGGAGGTGAGCGCGGAGAGCTGGGCTGCTCCGTTGACAAAGTGAACGGGGAGGACGCTGAGCACCCAGACGACGAAGGAGACGCTGAGGATGATGGTGCCGACCTTTTTGACGAAGAGCGTGCCGCGGTCATAGAGGCGCAGGGCGAGGGAGCGCACGGTGGGCCAGCGGTACTGCGGCAGCTCCAGGATGAAGGGCGCAGGCGAGGCCTTGAGCACGGAGGCGTGCAGTATTTTGGCGGTAACGAGCGCGGCGAGAAAGCCGATGACGTACAGGCTGAGCATGACCAGCGCGCGGAGGCCGACCACGCCGCCGAGGAAGAGCTTGTTGGGGATGAAGGCGGCGATGATGAGGGTGTAGACGGGCAGGCGCGCCGAGCAGGTCATGAAGGGAGCGACCAGGATGGTGGCGATGCGCTCGCGCTTGTTCTCAATGGTGCGCGTGGCCATGATGGCGGGCACGGCGCAGGCGTAGGCGGAGAGCAGCGGGATGAAGGCCTTTCCATTGAGGCCGATGGAGCGCATGAGGCGGTCGGCGATGAGGGCGGCGCGAGCGAGGTAGCCGGAGTCTTCGAGGATTCCGATGAAGAGGAAGAGCAGCAGGATCTGCGGCAGGAAGACGAGGACGGACTGCACGCCGTTCCAGAGGCCGTCGCGGAGGAGCAGGCGCAGCCAGCCATCGGGAACGAGCAGGGCGGCGTGCGCGCCGAGCGAAGTGAGTGCGTTGCCCAGGGCGTCGGAGAGAGGCTGGCCGAGGGTGAAGACGACCTGGAAGACGAGGAAGACGACGGCGAGGAAGATGAGCGGGCCGGCGATGCGGTGGAGCAGAATGGAGTCGAGGCGCTGGGTCCAGCGGGCCGTGGCGGGCGTGACGTAGTTCGTGCGGCTGGTGACCTGCGTGGCCCAGCCGCGGGTGATGGCGGGGGACTGCAGAATGGGAAGCTGCACGGGACGGGTGCCGGTGTCCGGCGCGGCGCTCTCGCGGGCGAGGAATTCTGGGATGACGTCGAGGCCCTGGTTGCGCGCGGCGCTGATGAGGGCGACGGGATGACCAAGCTCCTTGGCGAGGGCGAGGGTGTCGATCTGGCCGCCGCGTTTTGCGAGCTCGTCGGACATATTCAAAAGGACGAGCGTAGGAAGGCCGATGGAGAAGACCGGCGCGGCGAGCATGAGCTGGCGGTTGATGTGCGTGGCGTCGAGGACGAGGAGGACGAGGTCCGGGCGGGGCACGCCGGGCATGCGGCCGGTGAGGACCTCAACGGCGACGCGCGCATCCTCAGAGTAAGTGGCGAGGGAGTAGATGCCGGGCAGGTCAATGAGCGTGAGGTCGCTGCGGCCGATGGACTTCATCTTGCCGGAGTGGTAGTCGACGGTGACGCCGGGATAGTTAGCGACCTTCTGGCGCATGCCGGTGAGGCGGTTGAAGAGAGTGGACTTGCCGGAGTTGGGCGGGCCGATAAGGGCGACGGTGCGGATGCGCGGGCGCGTGCCGGGGGGGTGAGACTCGAGAAGCTCGGGGTCGAGCGTCGCTGTGGTGTGGCAGCTCATGCGCGGCCTTTGGATGCCGCAGGGCGGGGCTTCGGTGCGGGATTGGCGGTGATGCGGAGGTAGATGTGGCGCGCGGTCTCGTTGCGCAGGCCGACCTCGACGCCATCGATGCGGTAGACGGTGGGGTCGCCGGCGGGGGCGCGGCGGAGGACCTCGACGGAGGTCCCGGGCAGGAAGCCGAGGTGCGCCAGGTAGTTGGCGACCTCCTCGGGCAGGTCGATGGCTTCGACGACACCAGCGTCGCCGACCTTCGCCTGATTGAGTGCCGTGACCGCTGCTGTGGTGCTCACCCTGGCCTGCCTTCCCCGCGTATCTCAGAGGAACTGAGGGACTTTAAATCCGACTGGAGTGGCCCGATATATCTGCGACCAATCCAGTCCTTATTATCATACGCCGCGGGCGGGATTTGTACAGGTGATGAACGGCACGAAGTTCCGGTGGGGCGGAAGCGGCAGTGGCCCAGAAGGACAAGCTAGAAGGAAAGGCAAATACAGGGGTCCTTCGCTGCGCTCAGGATGACGGCGAAAAACAAATGCGGGGTCCCTTCGGTCGCGCTGTGTGCTCGCTCAGGATGGCAGGGTGAATGAAGATGCCAGGCGCAAGCCCACCCAAGCAGAGCTTGGATGGGGCACCCCCATTCTGAAGAGCCTAGCGCAGGCGGGCGCCGATTTCGATGTCTTCGAGGAAGCTGGCGAGGGCGGGCGGGCCGTCTCCGACGGAGGCGGCGACGACCATGCCCTGGGACTCGAGACCGCGCATCTTGCGCGGGGCGAGGTTGGCGACGATGACGACCTTGCGGCCGACGAGCTGCTCGGGCTCGTAGAACTGGGCGATGCCGGCGAGGATCTGGCGCTTCTCGTAGCCGAGGTCGACCTCGAGGCGGAGGAGCTTGTCGGCCTTGGGGATGCGCTCGGCGACGAGGACGCGGGCGACGCGGAGGTCGACCTTGGCGAAGTCGTCGATGGAGATGAGGGGAGAAGTTTGTGCAGCTTCGGGCGAACTGCTTAACACCGATTCCACCGATGACACCGATTTTTGGGATGGTGTCGGTGCTGCAGCGGACGGTCCAGGCACGGCGGATTCGGCGGCGGGTTTGGGTGGGTTGTTTTGGGATTCGATGTCGGACATGACCTGTGCGAGCTCCTTGGGCGCGCGGGGGAAGATGGGCGCGAGCGGACCGAGCTTGGTGCCGGGCTTCAATCCACCCCATTGGAGATTTTTGAGTTCGCCGTTGCGCGCGGCGGCTTCGATATCACCGAGGCCGAGCTGCGCCCAGACCTTGGCGGTGGTGTGCGGCATGACGGGATGAAGACGTGCGGTCATCAGTTGAATCGACTGTGCGACTTCGTATAGTACGAGTCGCATCTTTTCAAGGCCGCGGTCATCACCGTTTTTTGCAAGCTTCCAGGGTTGCTCGGAGGTCAAATACTTATCCGACTGCGCCACTTCGACTGCTATTCCTCGAAGCTCGTGCCGTAGATAGTAGCCTTCCTTCGATTCGATCTCCTCGAGTTCTTCCAGATGTGCTTTGAGTCGAGCTTCTTCGGCGGCTTGTTCTTCTTCATCTCTTTCACGCGGTGTCCACTCCGAGAGCAGAGTTTCTAACGCCGAATCTTGAGAAGGTGGAACCGGAATCTCGGATGAGCAATAGGAGTTGATCATCGACAGCGTGCGGGAGACGAGGTTGCCATAGCCGTTGGCGAGGTCGGCGTTATAGCGGGTGATGAGGGCGTCGAAGGAGAAGCTGCCGTCCTGGCCGAAGGGGATCTCGCGAAGCAGGAAGTAGCGGAGGACGTCGGCGGCGAAGAGGTCGCAGTCTTCTTTGGTGGGTTCTGCGAGAGGCGTGACCTCAGGGGCTAAAGCCCCTCCCGGCTCAGCGGCGTCTGACGGCACGGCTGAAGCCGTGCCCTTAAGCAAGACAGATGCCGCGGGCTGCCTGGTTTGAGAGGGTTGAGCTGCTGTGTCGGTTTCATCGACATGCAGGTCCTTCGACTGCGCCGCGCGCTTATCGCCCGCGGCTTCGCTCAGGATGACAGCATTCTTTATCTGTTCAGCATTCGCGGCTTCCGCTGGATGCTCTTGATCCTTGGCCAGCTTTTCGAAATTGGCAGCAAGCTTGGCGTTGTGGGCGGCGAGGGAGGCGCGGTAGTGGTCGCCGAAGGCGTCGAGGATGGTTTCGGTGCGGACGATGTTGCCGCGCGACTTGGACATCTTCGACTCTTCAAAGAGCAGCCAGCCGTGGGCTTGAATCTTCTTGGGCAGCGGGATTCCGGCGGCGAGCAGGAAGGCCGGCCAGTAGACGCAGTGGAAGCGGATGATCTCCTTGCCGACGAGGTGGAGGTCGGCGGGCCAGTATTTCTCGAAGCTGGCGATGTCTTCGGGCGCGTCGCTTCCGTAGCCGACGGCGGTGATGTAGTTGGCGAGGGCATCGAGCCAGACGTAGATGACGTGCTTCTCGTTGTCCGGAACCGGGATGCCCCACTGGAAGCTGGTGCGGGAGATGGAGAGGTCTTTGAGGCCTCCGCGCACGAAGCTGAGGACCTCGTTGCGGCGGGCCTCGGGCTCGACGGCGAGTGTGCCGGACTCGATGAGGTCGATAAGCTGCTGCTGGTACTGCGCGAGGCGGAAGAAGTAGTTCTCTTCGGTGACGATCTCGAGGGGGCGGCCGCAGTCGGGGCAGGGGGTGCCGGCGGGGAGGTCGACGAAGGTCTCGTCGGAGACGCAGTAGGCGCCGGTGTAGGAGTCGAGGTAGATGGCGCCGGTTTCCTGGAGCTTGCGGAAGAGCTTCTGCACGCCGCGCTTGTGTTCTGCGCTGGTGGTGCGGATGAACTTGTTGTGGGTGATGCCCATGCGCTGCCAGAGGGCGGCGAAGCTGGCAGAGACCTCGTCGGCGAACTGCTGCGGGGGGATGCCGGCGGCGGCGGCGGAGCGCTCGATCTTCTGGCCGTGCTCGTCGGTGCCGGTGAGGAAGAAGACGTCCTCGCCGAGGAGGCGGTGGCGGCGGGCGAGCACGTCGGCGGCGATGGTGGTGTAGGCGTGGCCGATGTGCGGGCGCGCGTTGACGTAGTAGATCGGCGTGGTGAGGTAGAACTTGTTGGGCTGGTCCGGCATGGCGAAAGGCCAGTTTACCAAGGTTCGAGGGGCAAGGTTCGCGGTGCGAGGCGATCGCGTGCCCTTCCGGTTCGGGGGCGATGCGGTAATGTTGGGGCTGCGCAAATGCGGGAATTCTTCGCGTGCCGCTCAGAATGACAGGCAAGACAACTACAGAGATCCTTCGCTGCGCTCAGGATGACGGCGTTGAAACGTGGGCTAGCGGGACCTGGCTGGGTCGGCGGGGGTGTGGGTGAGGGTCTGCGGGGTGTTGGCCTCGGCGGCCTGCGCGGTGCGCGCGGCGTTGAGGTGCTGGTCCATGGTGAGCTTGGCGTGCTGTGGGTTGTGAGAGCGGATGGCGCGGTAGATCTCGCGGTGCATCTCGGCGGACTCTTTGAGGTCCTTGGAGTTGGCGACGGTGAGGCGGCGGGTGTCGTAGAGATTGGAGGTGATGGTCTCCATGAGCGCGGCGAGGATGGGGTTGCCGGCGGCGCGGGCGATGGTGCGATGGAAACGGATGTCGTGGATGAGGTACTCGTGGGGGTCGGCGAGGGAGGCGTACATCTCGGCGACCTCTTCGGCGAGCTCGGCGATGTGCTCGTCGGTGGCACGCTCTGCGGCGAGGGAGGCGACGGAGGATTCGATGACCTGGCGGGCCTCAAACATCTGCCAGGGCAGGAAGCCGTGCAGCGCGCCGAGGACGGTGAGGGAGCTGGAGTCCAGCGCGGGCGGGCCGGAGGAGACGAAGGTGCCGGCGCCGTGGCGGCTCTTGAGCACACCCATGGCGGAGAGGAAGCCGATGCCGGCGCGGAGAGAGGAACGGCTGATCTTGAGCTCGCGGGCCAGCTCGCGCTCGGGTGGAAGGCGATCGCCGGAGCGGAGCGCGCCGGAGGAGATGAGTCCGCGGACGTGCTCGACTACCTGCAGGGTGAGCTGGCTGTGGCCGCTCTGCTCCTCACTGGGCCGTTTTCTGGTGGTGCGGCGTGGCGTTCGGGAGGTGGAATCTTTCAAGGTCCCTGTCAGTCCGTCAGTGAAGTTGGCGTTGCAGAAGATACAGCAGTTAGTGACGAGTGAAGCGTATCACGGGAAATTGGTCAGGCCGCCTTGTTCTGCGGACGGGCGAGGCCGAGGCGCGGGACCAGAAGTTGAAAGAAGGCCAGAGAGACAAGATACGCCGCAGCGGCCACGGAAAAGACAAAGAGCGGATGCAGGGACAGGTTGCGCTTCACGATCCAGGTAAAGGCGGCCCCGCCGACAGCTCCTGCTGCTCCACCGATGCCGACGATGGTGGAGATGGCCGTGGAGGGGAACATGTCTCCGGGTGTCGAGAAGAGGTTTGCCGACCAGCCCTGATGCGCGGCGGCGGCCAGTGCAATCAGCAATGTCGCGGGCCATGGGTTGGTGTGAAAGAGCGCCCCCATGTGCGGGACGAGAACCAGCGGCAATACGAGGACGGCCATGGCGAGCATGGCCAGCTTGCGCCCACCGTTGATGGAATAGCCGCGATCCATGAGCCAGCCGGAGAGCGAGCCACCGAAGATGGAGCCAACGGACGAGATGACATAGACAGTAACGATCTCCCAGTAGGCCCCTTCGAGGTCGAGACCGTAGTTGCGATTGAGAAACTGCGGGAGATAGAAGAGGTAAAACCACCAGACACCATCGGTAAGCCCCTTGCCGATAGCGAACGCGTAAGTGCCGGGGCGCTTGAGCAAGGCCGAGAGAGGAATATTGCCGCCGTACTTGGTCTGGGAGGCAAAGTCCGCGAGGAGATTGGCCTGGGTCTGGGTGCTGCCGCGGCGCAGGCGGTTGTATGGGAAGAGCAACCAGGAGATCAGCCAGAGCATCCCGAGCGAGCCGGTGGCGATAAAGGATGCGCGCCAGCCGAAATGGTCCGTGGCAAAACCGATGAGAAGCGGGGCGATGAAGAAGCTGACGTTGGAGCCGGAGTTGAAGAGGCCGACCGCCTTGCCGCGCTCTTCTGTGGGGAACCACTCCGTGGTGGCCTTGATGGCCGCGGGGAAGTTGCCGGATTCGCCGAGGCCAAGGAAGATGCGGGCGACGCAGAAGCCTGCCACCGAGGTGACGAGGGAGTGGCTCATGGAGGCCAATGCCCAGATGAGGATCGCGATGGCATAGCCGGTTTTGGTGCCCAGTTTGTCGATCACGCGGCCGGCGATAAGGAAGCCGACGCCGTAAGCGATCTGAAAGCAGATGATGACATTGCCGTAGTTGTTGTCGAACACCGGCTGATGGAAACGGTCTGCGGAGAAGTTCCAGCCCATAAACGCCACGTTATGGAGCATCGGCTCGATGAACGAGAAGACCGAGCGGTCCATGTAGTTGATGGTGGTAGCAGCGAAGAGGAGGAAGCAGACGAACCAGCGGGTATTGGAGTTCCCCGGAGCCGACATGGTCTGACCGGGTTCAGTAACTGCGGCGGTGTTGCTGGACATGAGTTTTGCAATCTCCGTCGGTTTAGGGGGAATACGAGTTTCGGCAGCGTCCATGGTAGACGCCTGAGGGGAAGATGACAACGCGCGGTCCTGAATCGGGAACGGGATGTGAGATATCTTGCGCACTCAATTGCGCGCAGCTCGGAGGCGGATGGACAGTGGATAGGAGCCCGCGCGTGGACACACACACGAGCCGGTCCTTGCTTTGGGCACTCAAGGCAATGGCCGCCGCGGCCGATAAGAGAAATCTCAGATTCCTAAAAGAGAGGGACATGCGGACATGATCGAGCTACCGGGACCCGGCAGGAATCTTCCAGAGGAGCACGCAACAGAGAAGTTGAGCCAGGCACTCCATGACTTCTGCCAGCCGCTGACTACATTGCAGTGCCGGTTGGAGATGGCCGGGGTCGTGGGTTCCATGGAGGCTTATCGCGAGGCTGTGGAGCAGGGCCTGCTGGAATGCTCGCGCTTGCTGGACTCCGTGGCGGCGATGCGGGAGATTGTGCGGTCGGAAGAGAGGAACTCCATGGAGATGGGACAGACAGTTTGAGAGAAAGCTAATGGAGCCCGGCCCCGGGGTGGCCCCGGTCGTGCTCCTGTGCATGTCATCAGGAGATCGCGTCCGGCGGGGTGGGTCAGACCGCCTCCGGACGCTCTCCCGCACAGGAGATGCGGCTATGGGGAGTCGGGCGATGGCACAACAAGGGTCAAACAGAGGGCGCGCCGGTTTTGAGCCGGTTGCCGGGCTGGGGTTTTCCTCGCGCATGCGTGACAACGACCTGCTGGAGAGCGTGACGCCGGCAGGCCCGACGGTGGCTGAGCGAGACGCTCTGCTGCTGGAGCATCTGCCCACGGTGCGTTATATCGCGCGCCGGATCCATGAAAGGCTGCCGCAGCACGTTGAGCTGGACGACCTGGTTTCGGCCGGAGTGGTGGGGTTGATTGACGCTTTTTCGAAGTTCGACCACACGAAGAAGGTGCAGTTCAAGAGCTATGCGCAGTTCCGGATCCGCGGCGCGATTCTGGATTCCCTGCGCATGCTGGACTGGAGTCCGCGCGAGTTGCGCCGCAAAGGGCGCGCGGTTGAAGAGGCAATCCGTGCGGTGACGCAACGGCTGGGCCGTGTGCCTACCGAACAAGAGATTGCCGGTGACATGGGGCTGGGCCTCGGCGACTATCAGCAACTGCTGGGCGAGTTGAAGGGCCTTGAGATCGGCAGCCTGCACATGGAGCGGAGTGAGGACTCCGGCGACGAGGAGCTGGCGTATATCCCGGGTTCGCCGGACGAAGACCCGCTGTTCCGTTGTTTACAGGGAGAGATGAAGCAGCGGCTGGCGGACGCGATAGAAGAGCTGCCGGAGAAGGAGCGGCTGGTGCTGACGCTCTACTACTACGAAGAGCTGACGATGAAGGAGATCGGTGTGACGCTGGGTGTGGTGGAGTCGCGGGTATCGCAGATCCATTCCTCGGCGGTAGTACGGCTGCGGGCTGCGCTGGCGGGCCTGCGGCAGGGACAGGCGGCGAAGAAGATGCCGACGGCGCAGATGACGCCCAGTCCGGTGGTGCGAGCCGCTACCGGTGCAGAACCTTTAAGGCGCAGGGCGGTTTACGTTTGAGCCGACGGGTTCATGGTTCCTAAATACAAACAGATCTGATCCGGGCCACGGACAGTGATGCAGCAAAGGGCAAGGGGAAACGAAAGCCCTCGGCGGGCAAAGCCGAGGGCTCTTTTTGATTGCTGAACAGGTGAATTACTGGACGGCAGCTCTGGAGCCAGGGGCTTCAATCGAAGCGGTTGAGGCATCCCCGGTGGGGGGCTCAGGCCTGGACACCGGGCCGAGGCCGAGCTTAATGAGAGCACGCGAGTCGGGAACGAGTTTGGTCTGCCATCCGTTATCAGCCTGCAGCTTGGTCATAGCGGCGACGGAGGCGGAGTCCCAGTGGCCGGAAGGGGTTCCTGAGAGGTATCCAGCCTTGATCAGGGCCTGCTGGATTTCCGAGGCGCGGGCGTCGTCAATACTGCGCTGGGCGGTAGCGTGAGAGCGCGAGGCGCGGTGTGCAGTCGCCCGAGTGGTGTGACGTTTATGGCCCGCAGCGAAGGCGGGCAGACTAAGGCTGGCGATGACGGAGATAACGATTAGGGCGCGGCCAGGGCGCATCAAGAACCTCATATGAACAGATAGACGAAGGGTACTCGCCGCCGGTTGACGTAGACTACATCGTCATTTTACCGGACTGCAATCGTTTGCAATCTGCCCCTTTTAGGGCAATGAACATAAGACTCGGCAGATCAGTGATTTGGGCGAAGAACAGAAAGCCCACCCAGTTATCCGGGTGGGCCTGTGGTTTAGAAGAACAGATTTACGGCAGCGTTCCGCCGATCACGGCCGGACCGCCGCCCGCGCCCGCATCGGCCGAACGGACCTCAAAGGCGACGTCCTGCCCGGACTTAAGATCCGAGACGATGGCGCGGTAGGAGGCCTCATCGGTGACGGGGTGGCGGTTGATAGCAGTGATGATCGTGCCCTGGGTGATGTTCAGCTCGTCTGCGAAGGAGCCGGGCCGTACGGTATTGACGACGACGCCGCCCTTGACCCCGATGCGCGAGGCGATGTTCGCCGGCAGAGCACTGACGGTGATGCCGAGCTTGCCCTGGCCGACATCCGACTGGGTGGGGCCGGAGTTGTCGTCAGACTCGCTGCCGTTATCGGCAAAGAGCTTGGCGCGGTCTGCGATGACGACGGGCAGGGTCATATTCTTGCCGTCCCGGAGGACTCCGATCTGGACCGTGGAGCCGACCTTGCGTGCGGAGATGTCGGCAACGAGCTGGTCACCATCCTTCACCGGCTTGCCATCGAGAGAGACGATGACGTCCCCGGCCTTGATCCCGGCCTTAGCCGCGGGACCGCTGGACGGGCGAACCTCCTCTACGAGAACCCCGCCATTGGCGAAGCCGTAGACGCGAGTGACCGCGGGAGCAACGCTGCCTTGGAAGCTGATGCCGATGGAGCCGCGCACGACGGCGTGCGCCGGGCTGATGAGGTCGTTGTAGACCTTGGCGATGATGTTGGAGGGCATAGCGAAGCCGACGCCCTGCGAGCCCATGGACTGGGTGTAGATGGCGGTGTTCATACCGATGACCTGACCTGCCATGTCAACGAGCGGGCCGCCGGAGTTGCCGGGATTGATCGCTGCGTCGGTCTGGATGAACTTCTGAAACTGGTTGGCGGTGCCGTTGGGGCCGGGCTCATCGATGGAACGGTTCTTGGCGGAGACGATGCCGGCGGTAACGGTCTCGGAGAGAGAAAACGGGCTGCCGATGGCCAGGACCCAATCGCCGACCTGTGCTCCATCGGAGTTGCCGAGCTTGACGGTGGGAAGAGGCTGCGGGCTGTCGATCTTAATGACGGCGATGTCGGTTTCAGGATCCGTACCGACAACATGGGCGGGCCTGCCGTTCTCCGTAGGGTTGTCGGGGTCGGTTGAGAGCTTGACGTAGATCTTGTCGGCCTTGTCGACGACGTGATTGTTGGTGATGATGTACCCGCGCGGGTCGACGATGAAGCCTGAGCCGAGGGCCTCGCGCTTACCGCCACCGCCGCCTCCGTCGTCTCCGTTGCCGCCGCCGAAGAAGCGGTTGAAGAAGTCCTGCATGTCGCCCTGGTCGCTGCCGTCAGGAGGATTGAGCTGGAGAGGACCGCGGCCGTTGCGCCGGTTGTTGAGCGACTGCTTGGGGATGGTAACGGTGTTGATGTTGACCACCGCGGGGCTGATGCTTTTGACGATGTGAGAGAACTCATTGGAGAGCGCGACAGGGCTCGGAATCGTGAGAGGCCGGGCGTCCGAGGAGTCCACCTGTTCCTTACCGGACACGGTGCGGGTAAGCAACGAGCCGGCGACGATGCCCACGGAGAGGGCCGCCAGCAGGGCAAATGTAGCCGAGAGACGGTGGTTGCGAATGCGGGCGAAGAGCTCGCGCGAAGAACGGGAAGGTGTGGTCATTGCGATCAGTCCTTAGACCTGTGCGCGCGATGGCCCTGAAACGACTCACGATGCGCGCGGCGCAGAGGTTCGGTATGAGTATAGACGCTTGCGCGGAGCACGGCGCGTTTTGGGAGTTAGACGCGGGCGGCCGACTTGAGGTTCATCGCCAAGCATGCAAAGCACTTCAATGGATATCAGCGGCGATGGCGGCCGTATCCACCAGTGTGAGCAGGATACGGCGGAGAGCGGTTTCGCGGCCGGTGGGGTCGTACCACTCCTGAAGGGTGTGAATACCTCCACCAATGCCTCCGGCTCCGATGGCAATGGCGGGGATGCCGAGCGAGAGCGGGATGTTGGCATCGGTGGAGCCGAGGCCCGGATCGGTGCGGATCTGGAGGTGACGGTCGACGGCCTGGAGCGTGGCGAGGAGTGGGGAGTGTTGCGGGAGAGAGCCGCCGGGGCGATCGCCGATGACATGAATGGCCAGGACGTGAGAGGGGTCTGCCGGCCGAGGGCGGGTGGTGAAGGGAGCGATGGAGGAGCGTGTCGGCGGATGAAGGATCCAGAGGTCGAGGGAGTGGCGCATGGCGGTTTCGGCGGAGGCGAGATGGGCGGGATCTGTGGAGCGCAGATCGATCCAGGCAGTGGCTGAGGCCGGGATGGAGTTGATCGCGGAGCCGCCGGCGATCTGCCCGATGTTGAGCGTAGTGCGGGGATAGGCGCCAGTGGAGTCCTGAGCACTTTGCGGGATGGCCTCGAGGGCCAGCAGAGCGCGGGCAAGGGCGAGGATGGGGTTCGGAGCGCCGGCGTCGGCCCACGCGTGGCCTCCGGGGCCGGTGACGGTGACCCGGAATCTCCGGCTGGCGAGGGCGCGGGTGACGACGGCGGAGGTGCCGGCTCCTTCAAGCGCGATAGCGGCCCGGATGCGCGAGGCGAAGGGACTTGCCGTGAAGAGATGGCGCATACCGCGCAGGTCACCTTCGCCCTCTTCGCCGACGTTGGCGGCGAACAGGATGGGCACGGCCGGAGCGAACTGGGCATAGCGCAGAGCGGCAGCGATGGCCAGCAGTCCGGTGAGGCCGGCGGCGTTGTCGCATACGCCGGGGGCGAGGATACGCGGCGGATGCTCCGTGGGCTGAAGCGGAGTGCCCAGGGGAAAGACGGTATCGAGATGGGCAGAGAGGAGGATGACAGGCGAAGATGGATCGACGGCGTTGTCGTCGATGGCTGCTGCGGCGGGAAGCAGGGCGAGGGCGTTGCCGGCGTCGTCGATGTGAGGGTCGGAGAGGCCGAGAGCGTCGAAGCGCTCAAGAAACCAGGCGGCACGCGCAGCCTCGCCGAAGGGGGGCGCGGGGATGACGAGCAGTTCGTGCATCCAGCGGCGCAGCTGGGGCTGATGCAGATGCAGCCACTGGAAGGCGCGATGGATCGAGGTGTTTGCAGCGAGGCGCGTTATGCGTGCTTGGGAGGAGGTTGGCAAGGGGGTCTCGGTGGGTGCAGCGTCGATCATGTATCAGTTGGATGTTAGTCCGGTGGGGAGATGGAACGGGGATCGAATGGCGGATAGTCGACGGAGACTAAAAACAGCCCGCTGGCGGGGGCGGTAGGGCCGGAGCGCGCGCGGTTGCGGGCCTGGAGGATGTCAGGGATGGAGGACGGGGCACGCCGTCTTGCCCCGCACTGCACAAAGGTGCCGACCAGGTTGCGAACCATGTGGTGCAGGAAGCCGTTGGCCGCGACCCGATAGTAAATCAGGCCATCTTTGTGGAACCAGTGGGAGTGGGTGATGGTGCGGACGTATGTTGCGGGGGCATTTTCTTCCGTGGATGGAGCCGCGGCGAAGGTGGTGAAGTCATGGGTGCCGAGTACGTTTGACGCGGCCGCGTTGAGCGCGTCGAGCGAGAGGGGCCAGGGACAAGGCCAGACAAAGGGCGCAAGCGTTGGGGGGCAGATGGCGGCTGTGGTTTCGAAGAGCTCGCCTGCAGTGTCGAAATCCGACTCGCCATCGACTGGCTGCGACTCAAAGGGCAGGCGAAGCGGGAAGATTCTGTATTCGTAGATTTTTGAGACTGCAGAGTGGCGCGCATGGAAGGAGGGTGGAGCGTTTTCAACGGATATTGCCCGGATCGAGTTGGGGAGCGCGTGATTCAACGCGCGGTGGAGGCGATCGGCGGGGATAGGCGCGGCGAGGGTGACGCTGGCGACCTGGGCCAGGGCGTGCACACCCGTGTCCGTGCGGCCGGAACCCTGGGGAAGCACAATCTCGTGCGTAATGCGGCGGAGGGCCTCGGCGAGCGCACCCTGAACGGTGGACAGGCCGGGCTGAATCTGCCAGCCATGATAGGGTGTGCCGTCATACGCGAGAATGATCTTGAAGTGGGGCATGGGCCTGAAGCTGGTTTCTAAGTACAAGTTACTAGGGTTGGCATGAACGACGGCGAGAGGGTGCCGGTTGATATACTTGGGCATTCCTGAAGGCGCGGCGGAGGAGGTTGAAGGGAACCGGACTGCGCTGGGATTCGTAGCGACCTGATGCGTGGCCCTGGCAGACTTTTCTGTGCAAGATGATGATTTGGGTTGCGTTTTAAGAATCGTGCGCGCGCTGCGGTACGTCTTAAAGGAACCACACGAGTGGAAGTTGTGTGCGCCGCAGGGTGAGGGCGCGGGTATTGGTCTGGCGATCCGGACACGCGGGGTGCCCTTCGCGTGTTTTCCCGGGGAAGTACTGAGAGGGGACGAGTGACACTGAGGAATTTGCAGGCTACAGCGGCAGTGCTGCTGATGGTGTTGAGCGGGACAGTTGAACCGGGGTTGGCCCAGGGGGTGCAGCAGGCGCCCGCCACGCAGGTGCAGGAACAGACGCCAACGGCGCCCGATCCGACGCAGGCCGGGGCCAAGGCTCCTACAGGAGCGGACCAGGGAAATAATCTGCCGCAGATGCCGCAGCCGCGTACCGTAGGGCCGCTGTACCTGCGGGATACCGGCATCGACTATAGCCAGGGCAAGAGCTGGTTCCCGAATCCGCTGAAGATCTACGCGCCGACCAGCGTGCCTCCGGCGCGGCTGGGGAACACTCCTCGGCTGGACCAGCTGATGCAGGACGGCAAGATCTACCTGAGCCTCTCCGATGCGGTGCTGCTGGCGCTTGAGAACAACTTCGACATCGCGATTGCGCGCATCAACCTGGACATTGCCGATACGGATCTGCTGCGGGCGAAGGCGGGAGCGGGGCTGCGTGGCGTGTCTACAGGACTGGTCACCGGGACGCTGGGCGGTGTCGGCACCGCGGTGACTGGCGGCGGCGGCCCAGGCGGGACAAGCAGCGGCGCGGGCGGCGGCGGCACAGGCGCGAATGGGCTGGTCCTAAGCACCAACGGCGGAGGGCCTGCGCCTGAGACCCTGGACCCTGTGCTGACGGCGAATATGCAGTACGAGTCGCTAAACCAGCAGCAGTCGAACCTGCTGTTTTCCGGTGGCAAGCCGATCCTGTACACGGACACGGCAACCTATAACTTCGGCTACCAGCAGGGCTTTGTGACGGGCACCCAGTTGAACGTGACCTTCAACAACTCACGCGTAACGACAAACAATCCATTCACCGATTACAGCCCCGACATCACGACGACGTTCCGCGCAACCGCGACGCAGCATCTGCTGCAGGGTTTCGGGCTGGCGCTGAACCAGCGGTTTGTTGTCCAGGCGAAGAACGACCGCCGCATTACAGACGCGGCGTTCCGGCAGCAGGTGCTTTACACGGTAAACCAGGTAGAGAACATCTACTGGGGACTGGTGAGTGCGTACGAAGATGAGCAGGCCAAGGAGCGTGCGCTGGCGCAGTCGACCCAACTGACGGAAGATAACCGGCGGCAGCTGCAGATCGGTACGCTGGCTCCACTGGATGTGGTGAATTCGGATGCAGCGGTGGCCTCCGACAAGCAGGCGCTGACGGCGTCGAAATCGAACCTTGAGTATCAGCAGCTGTTGATGAAGCAGGCAATTGCGCGGAACCTGGAGGACCCCGCACTGACCAATGCGCCGATCATCCCGACGGACCGTATCGCGCTGGACAAGCTGCCGGAGGAGGATGAGT
Source organism: Acidobacteriaceae bacterium (assembly GCA_035550395.1). GTDB lineage: Bacteria > Acidobacteriota > Terriglobia > Terriglobales > Acidobacteriaceae > Edaphobacter. The sequence goes on along the minus strand of DASZPF010000033.1, from coordinate 63,009 downwards.
CCCAGGACCAGCTGGTGCAGGAGGCATACGCGAATAATCCCCAGATTGAGCAGGCCGTGCTCAGCATGAAGAACAACGAGATCACCATGAAGGCGGAGCGGAACGGCATGCTGCCTACGGTGGACGCGTATGCGTTCTACGGCGCCAGCCAATTGGCGGGCGCGCAGAGCCCGAATGCATTGAACTTTGCGACCGGAGAGAACTATCCTCCGGGGCAGTTTCCCTCAATCAGCTACGGCTCTGCGGTGGGAAATCTGTTTAACAGTTCCGCGCCGGACAAAGGCGTGGGCGTGAACATCACGATTCCGCTGCGCAACCGGGTTGCCCAGGCGGACCAGGCCCGCTCACAGATGGAGTACAGGCAGGCGCAGATGCGGCTGCAGCAGCTGTATACACAGATCCGGATCCAGGTAGTGAATGCGCTGTATGCGCTGACCAATGACCGCGCACAGGTGAGCGCGGCGCAGGCTGGGCGGGATTATGCATCACAGTCGCTGGACGCCGAACAGAAGAAGTACAAACTGGGCGCTTCTACCTCGGCGAATGTTCTGCAACAGGAGCGGAACATGGCCAACTCCGATGCGACCCTGATCTCAGCGAAGGCGGCCTATGCGCGGGACCGGGCCGGGTTGCTGGAACTGCTCTCCAAGACGCTGGACCGTTACGGCATTAACATTGAGGATGCCGCGACGGGAACTGTGACCAGGAGCCCGCTGATTCCGGGGCTGACAGCACCGACGCAGCCGGAAGGGCCGAAGCCGATTGAGATAGGACCGACGCCGCGCTAGACGGCGGCATGCGAAGGCCCGCTCCAGGAATTCGTCCCGGGGCGGGCCTTCGTGCATGGCGGGCTGGGCGTCTAAACCACCGAGAGAGCCGTCAAGGATGCAGGTGGCGTCGCGCGGGCGGATTTCTTCAGGCTGTAATCGATGGCGGTAAGTCGGGCAGCCGCCTAAGCTATAGCAGCTCAAGAAGATGGGAAGATTGCGGTTACCCGCGGGGGAGGTCTGCTGGAACTTGCGTGGGATAGAGAACCGCAGGCCAAAGGGCTAGACTTGCATTCAGGTGGGAAGCGTGTACGCGGCTTCAGGGGTGTGATGAAGACGAGCGTAGCTTTCCGACGGACAACCGCAACAGGAACCGCAAAGGGCCCGGGAAATTGCAGGATTGTATGGATGAAGTGTTGAGCGGGACAGCGAGTGTGGAGCAAGCAAATCATGCCGGAGAGAACGAAAAGGGCCGGACGAACGCTTTAGCGAACGCAGCGTCGGCGTATCTGCGCTCGGCTATGCATCAGCCCGTGGACTGGATGGAATGGGGCGAGGCGGCGTTTGAGCGCGCGGCGAAGGAAGACAAGCCGGTGCTGCTGGACATTGGCGCGGTGTGGTGCCACTGGTGCCATGTGATCGACCGGGAGAGCTACGAAGATCCTGAGACAGCGCGTGTTATCAACGAAAATTTTGTAGCGATCAAGGTGGACCGCGACGAGCGTCCGGACGTAGACACGCGCTATCAGGCGGCAGTGTCGGCGATCAGCGGGCAGGGCGGATGGCCTCTGACGGCATTTCTGACTCCCGATGGCAAGCCATATTACGGCGGCACATATTTTCCGCCGGAGGACCGCCACGGGCGGCCCAGCTTCCAGCGCGTGCTGTTGACGATGGCGGATGCCTTCACAAGCCGGCGGACCGAGGTGGATGAGTCGGCGGCGAGCGTGATGAACGCGATCGAGCACAACGAGTCCTTTTCGGGGCGCTCGGCGAACCTGTCGCCGGAGCTGGTGGAGAAGATGGCCTTGGGCGCGCTGAAGAGCGCAGACCTGCGCCATGGCGGGTTCGGATCGCAGCCGAAGTTTCCGCATTCCGGTGCAATCGATCTACTGATCGAGGTCGCGGGGCGGGATTCAGCCACGGTTGTCAAGATGGGCGGCGCCGGGACGGCGCCTTTGCCGGAGGCGGCGCGCAAGGTAGCCGAGGTAACGCTTGAGAAGATGGCGATGGGCGGCATCTATGACCATCTGGCAGGCGGCTTCCATCGCTATTCAGTAGATGAGCACTGGATCGTGCCGCACTTCGAGAAGATGGCGTATGACAACAGCGAGCTGCTGAAGAACTATGTGCATGCGTACCAGGCGTTCGGGAACGAAGATTCTGCCGCGGTCGCCAAGGACATATTGCGTTGGATGGACGAGTGGTTGAGTGACCGTGAGCGGGGCGGCTTCTATGCATCTCAGGATGCGGACTTTTCTCTGGACGACGATGGCGACTACTTTACCTGGACCCGCGACGAAGCAGCCGAGGTGCTGACCGCAGAGGAGTTGAGCATCGTCGCGCCGTATTACGACATAGGCGAGATCGGCGACATGCACCACAACGTTCGCAAGAACGTGCTGCACGCCAAGCAGCCGCTGAGCGCAGTTGCGAAGAGCGCCGGCGTGAGTGAAGAGCAGGCGCGCGCGCTGCTCGCGAGGGCAGAGAAGAAGCTATACGCGGCACGGTTGCAGCGGCCGACGCCTTACGTCGACAAGACGATGTACGTGGCGTGGAACGCGATGTGCATCTCGGCTTACCTTGAAGCTGCCCGGGTGCTGGGCCTCGACGCCACCAGGGATTTTGCGCTGAGGTCACTGGATCGGGTGCTGGCCGAAGCCTGGACCGACGGCACAGGCCTTGGCCATGTGGTGTCCTACGGAGAGAGCAGCGGCCCGGCGGCGCGTGTTGCAGGCGTGCTGGATGATTATGTCTTCCTGGGACATGCGACGCTGGATGCATGGCAAGCCACGGGCGAACGGCGTTACTACGACGCGGCAGAGCGGCTGGCCAAGACGGCAGTGGAGCGGTTCTATGACGAGGAGGGCGATGCCTTCTTCGACACGGAACGTCCCGCGGAGGGCGAGCGGCGGCTGGGCGCACTGGCGACCCGGCGCAAGCCGTTGCAGGATTCGCCGACACCGGCCGGAAACCCGATGGCTGCAGCTCTATTGATGCGGCTCAGCGAGTTGAACGGCAGGCTGGACTACGCGGAAAAGGCACAGGAGACGCTCGAAACCTTTGCCGGAGTTGTAGAACATTTCGGTCTATATGCGGCAACGTATGCGCTGGTGCTGGAGCGGCTGGTCCGTGAGCCGGTACAGATTTGCGTGATCGGAACGGACACCGTGGCCCGCGAGCTGGAACAGACGGCGCTGAAGGGTTTCGCGGTCAACAAGAGCGTGGTGCGATTCGAGAAGATCGAGGCCGGGCAGTTGCCGCCGGTGCTGGATATGACCCTGCCGCGGCTGCCCAGGATAGAAGGCAGCTTTGCGGTCGTATGCAGCCATCAGACCTGCCAGCCTCCGGTGACGAGCGCAGCGGAGCTGGAGACGCTGCTGACACGCAGCGTGTAACCGGATCAATCGTTTTACGGGAGGGCGCCTTGAAAGCCGGGCGTCCGATTTTTTTTAGGGGCCTGTGAGCGGTTGCTGGGCGGGCGGTGCGGTGGGATCGCTGTGCTTCATGAGCAGCATATTGGTGGGATCGGTTCCCAGCGGAATCCCATTCTCTTCAAAGGCATGCAGAATGCGGCGGCGCAGCTCGCGAAGGACGACATCCTTGCGTGCAATGCGGACGCGCATGGTGACGGGATATGTGACGACCCTGCCATTGATCGCGTCGACGCCGGGCACATCGGGATCAGTGACGATGCTGTCCTTGAAGGCTGGATCGCCGCGGAGGCCGGCCGCGGTCTCGCGAACAATCCGTATAACCCTGTCGGGATCGGCGGTAGCGTCCACGGTAAGAGAGAGCGTAGCGACGGAGAAGTCACGGGAGAGGTTGGAGACGGTGGCAATCTGCGAGTTGGGAATGAAGTAGAGGGTGCCGTTGGCATCGCGCAGGGTGGTCAGACGCAGAGAGAGGTCCTCGACCGTACCGGAGAGAGAGGCCAGAGTAACGGAGTCACCGACGTTGTACTGGTTTTCGATGAGGATGAAGATGCCGTTAATCATGTCCTTGAAGAGGGACTGCGCTCCAAGTCCGATTCCGACGCCGACTACGCTGGCCGATGCGAGCAGAGGAACGAGGTTGAAGCCGAAGATCGACAGGGTGTGGAGCAGCACAATGAAGCTGAGAATGCTGTAGGCGGTGGCCCGGAGGATGGAGGCGAGGGTACGAAGCTCGGAGGCGCGCTGGGGATTGGTTGGGGCCTGTCGCGCGGCGAGACGACGAAGCCGGTTGACGAAGAGCGCCACGAAGCGGGACAGGATAAACGCAATCAGCAGGATAACGAGAAGGCGCGGCAGGTCCCGATGGAGAAAGTCCAGGCTGTCATGGTGCCAGTCTCGAAGAACATCGAGGAACGTAGACTCTTCTTGCGCAGGAACTACAGGAAGGAACATGATGTTGGATGTCTCCGCGAGATGGATCGGTCCGGGGCTGTTTCTCCATAATCAGTATCTCCCGGCCGGCACCTGAGTGAACTACAGCTGAGCGGCGGGGCTTTTATGCGGGGCGAAGGAGGATGCGATGCGTGTGCTTCGGAGCTTTGGAGGATGGGTGTTGACGGCTGGGATAGCGATGGGTGTGGGTGCGGTGGCGGGCGCGCAGAGCACTCAGCCGGCCGCCAGTAGCTCGAGCGGTCCCTACGGTGCGGGGTCGGGCGGTCTCTCGAACGGAAGCTATGGCAGCGGCATGGGTCGCGGCGGGTTGGGGCAGGTAACTCCTGCGACGGTAGATAACATGGGGACGGAAGACGCTCCGCTGAATCCGCAGATGCAGCGGAACCAGGCGAAGATGAGGAACATCCAGCGGCAGAAGGAGCTGGTGTCCGACACGCAGAAGCTTGTGGCCCTGGTCAATGAACTGCAGACTGATGTGAGCAAGTCCAATAAAGATATGTTGTCTCTCGATGTCATTCGCAAGGCAGACGAGATTGAGAAGCTGGCGCACAGCGTTCGCGAAAAGATGAAGAATGCAAACTAATGCCTGGGCAGGAGCCGAAGGCCTTGCGGTTCAGATAGACTGGCAGCCGCAACAGAAGCCCAGGAGGAAGCGAACGATGATGCGAAGCGGTATTTTGCTGGCGGCCGTGGTCGGCTTTGCCACAGTGGCGATGGGGCAAGGCAGTGGCACCGCAGACGGCGGAATCACGGTATGGAAGGGCGGGGTCCCGCCGGGCGGGATCACGGAGAAGAAAGACTTCGGCGACCATCTGCTCGAGATATCGCATCGTGAAGTCAGCGGGCATGTAGAGTTGCATAAGGTGAAGGCCGATGTGATGGTGATCCAGACCGGGCATGCGACGCTTGTTACGGGGGGCGAGATCGTCGGCGCGAAAGAGAGCGGTCCGAACGAGGTTGCAGGCTCCTCGATCAAAGGGGGCGTGAAGCGCGAGGTTGAGCCGGGAGACATCATCGAAATTCCCGCAGGGGTACCGCACCAGTTTCTGCTGGAGCCCGGAACCCAGATCACCTATCTGGTGGTAAAGGTCGTGAAGAAGTAGAGCGCACGCTGTGAGCGGAGGCATTCGGACAACGGGTGAGAAGGCGTAAAATCCTGTTGGCGGATTCGTTTTCCGTCCAGAGGAAAAGCTGGCATGGCGCGACGCAATGGATCGAATGGCAGTGGGCGCAGGCCGGGCCACGCGGGCAATGGGAATGGCGTGGGCGGCGTTGCGGAGCTGCGGGCCGAGCCCGCGATTGCAGGAGCTTCGCCTGAAACTGAGACTGCCGTGACCGAGTCCCGAAAGGACCGCTGGAGTGGATTGACCCGCGAACAGCTGGTGGAGTTTTACCGGCTGATGTATCTCTCGCGACGCACGGACGACCGCGAGATTGTTTTGAAGCGGCAGCAGAAGATCTTCTTCCAGATCTCATGCGCCGGACATGAGGCGCTGCTGGTGGCCGCGGCCATGGCGATGAAGCCGGGTTATGACTGGTTCTTCCCCTACTACCGCGACCGGGCGTTGTGCCTGGCACTAGGCAACACGGTAGAAGATCAGCTGCTGCAGTCGGTGGGCGCGGCGGACGATCCGGCGAGCGGTGGAAGGCAGATGCCGTCGCACTGGTCCAGCACCAAGCTGCATATTGTTTCTCCCAGCTCCGCGACGGCGACGCAGTGTCTGCATGCCATCGGAGCGGCGGAGGCGGGCCGCTACTTCGCGCGTCATCCGAAGGCGGCGGTAAAAGCCGAGGGAGGGGCCTATAACGACTACCGCGACTACAAAAACGTGAGCTTCCACAGTGACGAGGTGGTTTATACGTCGATCGGGGAAGGCTCGACCAGCCAGGGCGAGTTCTGGGAGTCCCTGAACACTGCCAGCAATGAGAAGCTGCCGGTCGTATATGTGATTGAGGACAACGAGTACGCGATCTCGACGCCGGTGGAGGCGAATACGCCGGGCGGGAACATCTCGCGGCTGGTGGCAAATTTCCCGAACTTCCACTTTGCCGAGGTGGATGGCACAGACCCGATCGCCAGCTACGCGGCGATGGTGGACGCAGTAGCGTATGCGCGCGCGGGGCGCGGCCCCGCGATGGTGCATGGGCATGTGACCCGGCCCTACAGCCATTCGTTGAGCGACGACGAGCGGCAGTACCGCAGCGAAGCGGAGGTGCAGGCGGAGACCGCCCGCGATCCTATTGCCAAGATGCAGATGTGGCTGCTGCGGGAAGGGATTCTGGATGCCGAGGGCATTAACCGGCTGGAGCGGAAGGTCGATGAGGAGGTCCAGCGGGCAGCGGATCGTGCGCTGCAGGCAGTGCTGCCGAGCACGAAGCCTGAGGAGATTCTGCGGCACCAGTATTCCGAGGAACTGAAGCCGACCGACACGCGGTTTGCGACGGAGCCCGCGGCCACAGCAGACGGAAGTGAGCGCACGATGGCGGAGCTGGAAAACCTCTGCCTGAAGGACGAGATGCGGCGCGATGAGCGCATTGTGGTATTTGGCGAAGATGTGGCCGACGCCACACGCGATGAGGCATTGCGCGCCGGCAAGTTGAAGGGCAAGGGAGGAGTCTTCAAGCTGACGGCGGGCCTGCAGACGGAGTTCGGCAACGACCGCTGCTTCAACTCGCCGCTGGCGGAGGCGAACATTGTGGGCCGCGCACTGGGCATGGCCGTGCGTGGGCTGAAGCCGGTGGTGGAGATCCAGTTCTTCGACTACATCTGGCCGGCGATGCACCAGCTGCGCAACGAAATCTCTGTGCTGCGGTGGCGTTCGAACGGCAACTGGAGCTGCCCGATGGTGATCCGCGTGCCGATCGGCGGCTACCTGACGGGTGGGTCCATCTATCACTCGCAGTCGGGAGAGAGCATCTTCACGCACACGCCGGGAATTCGCGTGGTGTTTCCTTCGAACGCAGTGGACGCGCTGGGCCTGCTGCGCACGGCGATCCGCTGTGACGATCCGGTGATGTTCCTGGAGCACAAACGTCTGTACCGCGAGACCTTCGGCCGCGGCGTCTATCCCGGGCCGGAGTATGCAATCCCGTTTGGAAAGGCGAAGGTCGTGCGTGCCGGCAAGGACGTTACGGTGATCACGTACGGAGCGATTGTGCCGCGGGCAGTGCAGGCGGCGGAGAGGCTGCACCGCGAGACGGGCGTCGACGTGGAGCTGATCGACCTGCGCACGTTGAGTCCGTATGACTGGGAGACAATCGCAGAGTCTGTAAAGAAGACAAGCAAGGCGATCGTCGCGCATGAGGACACACTCAGCTGGGGCTACGGCGCAGAGATCGCGGCGCGCATCGGCGAGGAACTTTTCGACTGGCTGGATGCTCCTGTACGGCGTGTGGCTGCGATGGACACGTTTGTTGCGTATCAGCCGGCGCTGGAGGATGTGATTCTGCCGCAGCCGGAGGGCCTGTACAACGCCATGCTGGAGATGGCGCGCTACTAAACGCGATGCTCTGCATCCAAAGCCTATACCAGCAAGATATTTTTGAAGAGAAGAGAAGGAGTTTGCGATGGCGACGAAGGCGATCTGGGTGATGCTGAAGGCGAAGCCCGGCAAAGAGGCTGAGGTAGAGGCATTCCTGAAGCAGGGCGCGACGATGAGCAAGGACGAGCCGCTGACCGTGAACTGGTACGGCGTCAAAGTCGCCCCGGGCGTCTACGGCGTATTCGACACTTTCGACGACGAGGCGGGTCGCGAGGCGCATATGCAGGGCGAGATCGCCAAGGCACTGATGGCGAACGCAGCAGAGCTCTTCTCCAATGCAGCCGAACTGCGCATCGAAAAGATGGACATTCTGGCGGATAAATAGAGTTATTCGCTGTCCGCGAAAGATCGGGCGGCTGCAAAGACGCGCATCAAATTGCCGCCCAGGACTTTGCGCAGATCCTCGACCGAGTGGCCGCGTGCGAGAAGCGCCGCGGAGATTTTCGGAAGGTCTGCAGCAGAATCGATCTCCTGGGGAAGTGAGGAGATGCCGTCGAAGTCTGTTCCGATGCCGACGTGATCGGCCCCGGCCACACGAAGGATGTGGTCGAAGTGGTCGATCAGCGACGCCAGCGGCGGCCGCGGAATGCGCGCGGCGAATTCGCGATCCAGCCGGTTGGCTACGTGGAACGGGACCGGCTGGTTGCGCTCCGCATAGCTCTCGGCCAGGGCTGCATGCGCGGCGGACCGTTCCTGACGCTGCGCGCCCCAGGCGCGGCGGTAGTCCTCATCGATAAAGGCCGAATAGAAGTTGACCATACAGACGCCTCCGTTCGCGGCAAGTGCACGGAGCTGGTCATCGGTGAGGTTGCGCGGCGAGTTGGTAAGTGCCCGCGCGGAGGAGTGCGTCGCCAGGATGGGCGCGCGCGTGGCAGTGAGAACGTCGGCAAAGGTGCGGTCCGATGAGTGCGAAACATCGACCATCATGCCGAGGCGGTTCATCTCCTCAACGACCTGAATGCCGAACGGAGTGAGGCCCGCAGTGCGATGCGGCACGGTGAGATCGGACTCGTCGCGGAGGTCCGTCGAGGACTCGGCCCAGTCATTGGAATTGGCCCAGGTGAGCGTCATGTAGCGCACACCAAGCGCATAGTAATTGCGCAGCAATGCGAGAGAGTTCTCGATGGCATGGCCTCCCTCGATACCCATGAGCACGGCGAAGCGGCCCGCGGCGTGAGCAGCGAGAATCTCCTGAGGCGAGACGCAGAGCTCAAGCTCCGCGGGGTGGCGCCGCACCTGCTCACGCACGGCGTCAATGAGGCTGAGCGTGCGATGGGCGTAACGGCCGACCCACTCCGTGGGTTCCGGCCAGATGGCGAAGAACTCCGCTGCAAGGTTGCCGGCCCGGGCAGACGCAAGGTTGAGCATGCCCGCCGGATTTTCGGGCGTAGCAAGTGGCCCGAGGAAATCCCAGCCTTCATCCACGAAGCGCTGCGGCGTATCGGCGTGGGTATCGATGACCAAGGTGGACGTATGGATGTCGCCGGCTGCCAAAGCCTGCGTGGCCGGATTGTCTGTCGGGAGAGGCATCTTGCTTCAATCGGAGGACCTAGCGGTTCTGTATCCGAGTCATGACCAGTGTAGCTGCTTTGTTTTGCTGGAGTTCGCAGAGCCCCTCGAACGAGGGCAACCCAAAGCTGCGGGGGCAGGCTCTTACGTTGCTGGAGGTGGCAGATGGAGCAAAATCTGAACTCGAACAAGACACCGGCGCGGCCGTCACATAATGCTGTTGAGGACAAGGTGGGTTCGAGTACTGTTGCCGGCAAGACAGCACAGGAACGAATCGATCAGACAGCCATGAAGGCAGCTAAACGCGCCGAGAACCGCATTGTAAGCAACGAGGAAAGGGTCCCGGCGGACACGATGTTTACCAAGTAGCCCAAGGAAAGCCAGCCACGACGTTCCAAGGCCCCGCGGGAATATTCGCGGGGCCTTTGTGTGTCCGGGACCCACGAGGCAGCTCTGTTCGCTCCGTTCTTTACAATGAAGGCATATGCCCGAACTTGCGAAGAACGAAAGCGAGAGGCCGGAGCGCTATAATCCGGCGCAGATAGAACCCAAATGGCAGGCGTTATGGGACGCGGATGCAGCCCTGTACGCTGCCGAAGGGCATGACTCGGCGAAGAAAAAATTTTATTGCCTGGAGATGCTGCCCTATCCCAGCGGCAAGCTGCACATGGGGCATGTGCGTAACTATTCCATTGGCGATGCGCTGGCGCGCTTTATGTGGATGCGCGGCTATAACGTGCTGCATCCGATGGGCTGGGACGCCTTCGGCCTGCCGGCGGAGAACGCCGCGCTGAAGAACAATACACCGCCGAAGGAGTGGACACTGGCCAACATCGCCGCCATGCGGGAGCAGATGCGGCGCATGGGCTTCAGCTATGACTGGGCGACCGAGGTAACAACCTGCCTGCCGGAGTATTACCGCTGGAACCAGTGGTTCTTCCTGAAGATGTACGAGCGCGGGCTGGCCTTTCGCAAGAAGAGCAAGGTGAACTGGTGTCCTGAGTGCCAGACGGTGCTGGCGAACGAGCAGGTGATCGACGGGCGCTGCTGGCGGCACGAGGACACGATCGTCGAGCAGCGCGACTTGACGCAGTGGTTCTTCCGCATTACCGAGTATGCCGACGAGCTGCTGCAGTGCCTGGACACGATGGACGGCTGGCCGGAGAAGGTGCGCACCATGCAGCGCAACTGGATCGGCCGCAGCGAAGGCACGCTGGTCGATTTCAAGGTGAGCGAATCAGCGAGTCCGCAAGTCAGCGAGTCAGGGGAACAGCAGAAGATCACGGTGTTTACGACACGCGTGGATACGATCTTCGGCGCGACCAGCGTGCAGCTTGCGCCGGAGCACGCGGTGGCACGCGCGCTGGCGGCGTGTGATCTGGAGCTTGCGGCCGAGATCGAGGAGATGATCGAGGAGCAGAAGGCAGCGCGCGAGGCCGGTGACGTGGGTGCGATCGAGAAGCATGGCGTCGACACGGGCCGCTTTGCGGTAAATCCGTACAGCGGCGAGCAGGTGCCGATCTGGATTGCGAATTACATTCTCGCGGACTATGGAACGGGCGCGATCATGAGCGTGCCTGCGCATGACGAGCGCGACTTCGAGTTTGCGCAGAAGTACAGCATCCCGGTAAAGCGAGTGATTGTGCCGGCGAACGCAGCCGATGAACTGCCGGAGTTACCGTACACGGCCGAGGAGGGCGCGGTGCTTGCCGAGTCGGGGCAGTGGACGGGCAAGAGCTGCGTTGAGGCGCAGCGCGAGATGGCGGCGTTTGCGAAGGCGAATGGATTTGGCGCAGCGACGGTTACATATCGGCTGAAGGACTGGGGAGTGAGCCGCCAGCGCTACTGGGGCACGCCGATCCCGATGGTGTATTGCGAGAACGGCCACGCGGCGATGCATGGATCGCCGGCAGTGGAGGCAGGAGGCGTAGTGCCTCTGCCGGTGACCTTGTTGCCGGTGGTGCTGCCGGAGCAGATTGAGATTACGCAGCAGGGCGGCTCGCCGCTGGGCAGGGTGGCGGAGTTCGTGAACACGACGTGCCCGGCATGCGGCGGCCCGGCGCGGCGTGAGACGGACACGATGGACACCTTTGTCGACTCGAGCTGGTACTTCTACCGCTACGCCGATGCGAAGGATGCGGCGGCGCCGTTCGCGACCGACAAGGTGAACTACTGGTTCCCGATCGACCAGTACATCGGCGGCGTGGAGCACGCGATCCTGCACCTGATCTACTCGCGCTTCTGGACGAAAGTGATGCGCGATCTGGGGATGATTGCGAACAGTGAGCCTGCGGCGCGGCTTTTCACGCAGGGCATGGTGATCAAGGACGGCGCGAAGATGTCGAAGTCGAAGGGCAACGTAGTGAGCCCGGACGATATGATTGCGCGCTATGGCGCCGACGCGACGCGCATGTATGCGCTGTTTGCCGCGCCGCCGGACCGCGACCTCGACTGGCAGGAGGACGGCGTTGCAGGCATCAGCCGCTTCCTGGGGCGGGTGCACCGGCTGGCGACGAAGTACAGTGAGGCGGCGAGTCAGCAGGTCAGCGCGCCAGCGAGTCAACGGAGTGCTACAGAAGAGAAGCTGCTCCGTGCGCTGCACCAGACGATTGCGAAGGTCACAGAGGACTTCAGTGGTCGCTGGCACTTCAATACGTCGATTGCGGCAGTGATGATCCTGGTGAACGAGATTGCCGGGGCGGAGGCGGCGATGGATGCGGGCGAGGTTTCGCCTGCGGCGATGGGGGAGATCTTCCGCGGGTTAACGCTGTTGCTGGCGCCGTTCGCTCCGTTCCTCGCACAGGAGCTTTGGGCGGAATTGGGAGGTGAAGGCGCGGTGTTTCGCGCAGCCTGGCCCGAGGCGGATGCAGAACTGGCGCGCGAGAACGAGATCGAGATTCCGGTGCAGGCGAACGGCAAACTGGTCGTCGTGGTGAAGCTTCCGGCGGGCAGCGATGAGGCGGCGGTGAAGGCCGCGGCCATGGCGGATGCAAAGGTGCAGGCACGGATTGAAGGCAAGACCGTAGTGAAGACGATTGTGGTGCAGGGCAAGTTGGTGAATCTGGTAGTGAAGTGAGGCGAGAGACGGAAACTGGCGAGCAGGGCAGAGCAGGCGATGATGCGATGAATTTGAGTTTGCAGGGGAGTGCTGCCGAGGCGATTCCTGTACGCGGAGCGAGCGGAGAGGTCCGCGGAACACAGTCATTTGTTCATACGCTGTCGTGGTGCTGGAAGCGGCCGAAACTGACAGGACTCGAGATCCTGTGGCGCTGGAGCTATGGGATTCCGGCGGGAGCGCTGGTGATATGGGAAGCGCTGCGTATCTGGAACGGCGCGCATGTGGACACTGCAGCGCTGGGCAAGATGACCTTTCTGGATCCGTTAAGCTCGGCAGAGACGCTGGGTAAGACAGCGAATGTGCTGTGGCCTCCGGTGCTGCATGTGGCGGAGTGGCTTGGGCCGCTGCTGGTTGTGGCCTGGGTGATTGTGTCGTCGCTGGGGCGGACGGTAGTGATGAAGCGGCTGGACGCTTCGATGCGCGCGCGGCCGATGACGCTGATGGTACTGCAGGCCCTGCGCATGATCGCCCTGGGCGCAAGTTTCGCTGCGTGGTTTGCGTGCCTGCGCATGGCGTCCGCGGTTGCGGTGAGCCGGCCTATTGCGGAGGGCCGAGAGCCGAGCGTTGTGCTGTTGTGCTCGATTGCGATTGTGGCGACGCTGGGCATGTTCTCGCTTTGGGCGATCGTGAGCTGGGTATTCGGAGTGGCGCCGTTGATGGCGATGCTGAAGGAACTCGGGCCTTTTGCAGCACTGCGGGCGTCGTTACACCTGGAGGACCTGAAGGCGAAACTGGTAGAGATCAACCTGGTGATGGGTATTGTGAAGATCTCGCTGGTGGTGCTGACGATGGTTTTCTCGGCGTGTCCGCTGCCGTTTGAGGCGATTGCGACACCGACCTTTATGCAGTACTGGTACGTGATAGGCGCGGTGCTCTACATCCTTGCGTCGGACTTCTTTCATGTGGTGCGGCTGGTGGCCTACGCCGAGCTGTGGCGGGTTTACGAGGTCTGACGGCATCTCATTTCCTTATCGAGGCCGGACCCGTTCGGGACTTCACCCGATGAAAATCGATTTCTCGATCTATGCCCCTCACTTTTTCAAAGGCCATAGCTGGAATTTTGTGAAGTCCTGCACGAGTGTGGTCACTCCTACTCACGATGACAGGGGAAGGAGCGGGGGCTCAGAAGGGGAAACAAGAGCGATTAGAGGCCGGAGGCGGCGATTGCTGCGTTGAAGCAGTTGAGCAGCAGGTGGGGCAGGCATCCGAAGAGGATGGTGGCGCCGGCGAGGAGGACTGCGAGCGATGTGGTGAGGAAGGGAGCGCGGACGGCAGTGGCGTCGGGCGCGGGCGGTGCGACGTAGGCGCGCTTGAGGACCTGGAGGTAGTAGAAGAGCGAGACGGCGCTCATGCCGATGGCGAGCACGACGAGCCAGAGCAGCGGCGTGGAGCCGGGTGAAGACTCGAGCGCGGCGACGAAGAGGTAGAACTTGCCGAAGAAGCCGGAGAGGGGCGGGATTCCGGCGAGCGAGAGGATGAAGATGGCGAGCGAGCCTGCAAGCAGAGGCGAGCGGCGAGAGAGGCCGGCGAGCGAGGCGAGAGAGTCGGAGCCGGAGGAGTCTTCCAGCGCGGAGATGACGGCGAAGATGCCGACGGTCGCGAGGGCGTAGGTAACCACGTAGTAGAGCAGCGCGGAGAGTGAGGCGGCGGTTCCGGCGCAGATGGCGACGAGCATGTATCCGGCGTGGGCGACGGCGGAGTAGGCGACGAGGCGGCGGAGGCTGGTCTGGCGGAGGGCGCCGAGGTTGCCGACGAGCATGGAGGCTGTCGCGAGGATGGCGAGGACGGGGACCCATCCGCGCGCGGGATGGCGCAGGGCCGCGGAGCCGGCGATAGGGGCAAGGACGAGGGCGGCGATCTGGAAGAGAAGGAAGAAGCTGGCGACCTTGGAGCCGGAGGCGATGAGTGCGGCAGAGGGAGCGGGGGCGCCCTGGTAGGCGTCCGGCGCCCAGAAGTGGAGCGGGGCGGCGGCGATCTTGAAGCCAAGGCCGATGGCGATGGTGACGATGGCGACTGCGGCGAGGGGATTGAGCGAGTGAGACGCGGCGAGGGCCGTGGCGATGGCGGAGAGCGAAGTGGAGTCGGCGAGTCCGTAGAGGAGGCTGAAGCCGAAGAGGAGGAAGCCGGCGGACATTCCGCCGAAGAGGAAGTATTTGAGGGCGGCCTCGGAGGCGCGGGCGGACTTGTCGAAGGCGGCGAGGATGTAGAGCGAGAGCGAGAGCAGTTCGAGCGAGAGGAAGATGACGAGGAGGTCCTGCGTGCCGGCGAGGAGCAGCATGCCGCAGGTGGCGGCGAGGATGAGCAGCGTGTATTCACCGACATGGGACGTGAAGCGCGAGCCTGCGGAGAGCAGCAGCACGGCGATGGTGACACAGAGGATGGAGATCTGGACGGTATGGACGAGCGGGTTGGTGAGGAGCAGGCCGTCGAGGAGAGTGGAGGGCGCGGGCGAGGCGGCGATCTGCACGATGGCTGCGATGCAGCCGAAGGAGGCGAGGAGCGCGGCGGTGGTGGAGCGGGCGCGCGGAGTGGTGTAGCGGCGGAAGGCGAACATGTCCGCAGCCATGACGCAGAGCGCGGTGAGGACGAGGAGGATCTCGGGCGCGAGGAGGTAGAGGAGCTGGCCGAAGTCGAAGGGGCGCGCGGGGATCATTGCCAGGTACCTCCGCGGCGCAGTCCGTCAAACAGCGGTGAGTTGAGGGCCGGCTGAATGATGTTGAGGAGAATGTGCGGGAAGAGCCCGACAGTGATACTGGAGGCGATGAGAAGGATGGAGGCGAGTTTCTCCGGCAGGGTGATGGGTGCGAGCGTGTGGTGCGAGGCGTGGGAGTCGGAGGCTGCTGCGGCGGTGGGTGCATCTTCCGAACGCGTGCCGGAAAAGAAGGCCTTCTGCATCGCGCGCCAGATGTAGGCGACGCCGATGAGGATTCCCAGGCCGGTGGAATAGGCGAGCAATGGGTAGGCGCGCCAGGCCCCGAGGAGGATCATGAGCTCGGCGATGAAACCGGAGAAGCCGGGCAGTCCCATGGCAGCAACGGCGGCTATGACGAAGGTGGCGGCGGCGAAGGGCAGCGCGCGGTTGAGGTTCATGGGGCCGAGCGCGGAGAGCTCGCGGGTGTGGGTACGTGCGTAGACCATGCGGCCGACGACTGCGAAGAGGAGTCCGGCGAGCAGGCCGTGGGAGACCATCTGCAAGACTGCTCCTGAAAGCCCGGTGAGGTTGAGTGTCATCAGGCCGAGCAGGATAAAGCCCATGTGCGAGACCGAGGAGTAGCCGATGACGAACTTGAAGTCGCGCTGGACGAGCGCGACGAGCGCGCCATAGACAATGCCGACGGCGGCGAGCAGCGCGAAGACGTCGCGCCAGGAGGCGAGGCCGAGGTGGTGGTGTGCCCAGGGGGCGAGGCCGAGTGGGAAGAGCGCCATGGCGACGCGCAGGCAGCCATAGGCGCCGAGCTTCATGACGACTCCGGCGAGGAGCATGGAAGCGGCGGTGGGCGCGGCGACGTGTCCGGTGGGCGCCCAGGTATGGAAGGGCCAGAGGCCGGCGAGGATGGCGAACCCGAGGAAGACCAGAGGGAAGACGGCGAACTCGAAGCCGGAGGAGAAGTGCGCGGCGGCGAGATCGGAGAGCAGAGTGGAGTGCACGCCGGAGACGGCGACGGCGGCGATGAGTCCAATGAGGACCATGGCGGAGCCGACGAAGGAGTAGATGGCGAGCTTCATGGCGCCGTACTCGCGGCGGGTGGAGCCCCAGATGGCGATCAGGAAGTACTTGGGGATGATGACGATCTCGTAGAAGACGAAGAGGAGGAAGGCGTCCGACGCGAGGAAGACGCCGTAGACGGAACCGATGAGGAGCAGGTAGAAGGCGAAGAACTCGCTGGTGCGGTCGGCGATGTCCCAGGAGAAGAGGACGCCGGCGATGGCGATGATGCCGGTAAGGAGGGTGAGCGAGAGCGAGATGCCGTCGGCGGAGAGTGCGTAGTGTATGCCGTGGAAGCCGGAGATTTGGGGGCCGAGGGGAATCCAGTTGCAGTCGGCGATGATGAAGGCAAGGCCGTCGCGGTGGGTGCAGAAGGCGATGAGGGCGATGGCGAATCCGGCGATGGCAGAGGCAAGAGCGATGACACGCGCGAGGACGGGCTTGGCGCTGCGCGGCAGAAGGAAGAGCGCGGCGGCGGTGAGGTACGAGATGTAGATCGTCCAGGCGAGCATTTCAGAACAGGTGTTGCACGTAGGCGACGACGGTTGGGTTGACGACCCCGAGGATGATCTGCGGGAAGAGGCCGAGGGCGAACATCAGAGCGATGGCCGGAGCGAGGGCAAGCCGCTCGCCGCGGGTGAGATCAGGGAAGGTGGATCGTTCCGGGTTGAGCGGGCCGGTGAAGACGCGCTGGATGACGGTGAGGATGAAGATGGCGGTGAGCAACAGGCCAAGCGTGGCGAAGGAGCTGGCGCGCGGGGCGAGCGGGAATACGCCTTTGAAGATGAGGAACTCGCCGGGGAAGCCGTTGAGGCCGGGGAGGCCAAGCGAGGAGAAGAGGGCAATACCCATAAGGCCGGCGAAGACAGGGGCGATGCGGCGGAGGCCGCCGAAGTCAGCCAGGGAGCGCAGGCCGCCGGCGCGCCGCTCGAGCAGAGCGATAAACCAGAAGACGGTGGCGGCGGTGATGGCGTGGTTGAGGGTCTGGAGGAGCGCGCCGGAGAGGGCGGCATATTTCTGCGTCGGGTCGGGGTTCGCGATGACGAGCGCGAAGATGGCGAGCAGGCAGTAGCCGAGGTGGTTGATGGAGGAGTAGGCGAAGATGCGCTTGAGGTCTTTCTGCGCGAGGGCCGCGTAGGCGGAGAGGACGATGGAGGCGACGGCGAGGAAGAGCAGCGGCTTGAGGAGCGATTGCATCTCGGCGCCAAAGACGGGGACGAGGATGCGGAGGAAGCCGTAGATGCCCATCTTGGACATGGCACCGGTGAGGAGGATGGTGGTGCCGGTGGGAGCTTCGGTGTAGGCGTCGGGCAGCCAGGTGTGGAAGGGGACGAGCGGAACTTTGACGGCGAAGCCGAGGAAGGCGCCGAGGAAGAGCAGCAGCGCGAGGTGGTGCGGGGTGAAGCGGGCCCAGGCGAGCTTGGCGGTGACGGGCGGCATCAGCTGGCCGGATTGGGCGAGCGCGGCGAGTTGGGCGAAGTCCCAGGTATGGGTGGTGAGGAAGAGAGCCAGGAAGCTGAGCAGCAGGGTGATGCTGCCCACCATGGTGTAGACGAGGAACTGCGTGGAAGCGGCGGCGCGGCGCTGGCCTCCCCAGAGCCGGACGAGGAAGAAGGCGGGGACGAGAGAGAGCTCCCAGTAGAGGAACCAGTGGAAGAAGTTGAGCGCGGTGAAGGAGCCGAAGATGCAGGCCTCGAGCAGCAGCACAAGCGCGAAGTAGAGAGGCGCGCGGCGTTCGATGTGCCAGGAGGCTGCGATGCCGATGGGCGTGACGATGGCGGCCGCTAGCAGCATGAGGAGGCCGATGCCGTCGACGCCGAGGTGATAGTCAACGTTGAGGGCTGGGATCCAGGGGTGGAGTTCCTGATATTGATAGGCGGCGGAGGCCGAGTCGAAGTGATGCCAGAGGACGTGGACGAAGAAGAGCGCGAGCAACGATACGAGCAGCGCGGTGAAGCGGGCGAGTTTGGTGGTGCGCGCAAAGAGCAGGATGAGCACGGCGCCGGCGGCGGGCAGCGCGGTGAGCAGAGAGAGCGCGGGGAACGAGTTCATGCCGTCGCTCCCCAGAGGAGATAGAGGACGAGGGCGATGAGCGCGAACGCGATGAAGCGCAGGTAGGTCTGCACGCGGCCGGTCTGGAAGCGGGTGGTGAACCATCCGCCGAGGCGCACGGTGTGGGTGCCGAGGTCGAAGCCGCCGTTGATGGCATAGGTGTCGAAGAGGCGGTCAAACTGGGCGACGGCGAGCGAGGCCCAGGTGACGAGCTGGACGACGCCGCCGAAGACGAAGCGGTCGAGGATATCGGCGAGCACGGCAAAGGTGGAGTTGAGGCGGACGAGCGTAGCGGCGTAGAGCTCGTTGATGTACCAGGCGTGGCCGAGGAAGGTAAAGGCGGCGGGCGCGGCCGAGTCAAGTATGTCAGGGGCGTCTGCGTGCGTGATGGGGTTGCGGGAGTAGAGCCACCAGCCGAGGAAGAGACCGATCAGCACGACAGCGGTGGAGGTGAGCATCACGGTGAGGAAGGCGGGCTCGGCGAATGCGCTGAAGCCGGGTGCGACAAGATCGGTGCGGTTCAGGAAGGCCTGGAACCAGGGCCACGCGGGCGTGCCGAGGAAGCCGAGGAGCACGGCGAAGGTGGCGAGGATGACGAGCGGCACGGTCATCACGGCGGGGCTCTCGTGCGGGCGGTGCGTGTGGGGCTCGTGTTCAGCGACGTCTTCGTAGGCGATGGGCTGCTCGGTTTCGGCGGGATGGTGCGAGGGATGATGTGGAGCGGCCGGGCGCAGGGTGCCGAAGAAGACGTAGGCCATCTGGCGGGCCATGTAGAAGGCGGTGAGCAGAGCGCCGATCGTCCCGAGCCAGAAGGGGATGACGGAGGGCGACCAGGCGTGGGCCGCGTCGAGGATGCCGTCTTTGCTCCAGAAGCCGGCGAAGAGTGGGAAGCCGCAAAGGGCGAGCATGGCGGCGGTATAGGCGGCGAAGGTGACGGGCATGTACTTGCGGAGGCCGCCCATGCGGCGGATGTCCTGCTCCCCGGAGCAGCCGTGGATGACGGAGCCGGCGCCGAGGAAGAGCAGCGCCTTGAAGAAGGCGTGGGTGATGAGGTGGAACATGCCGACGGCGGGGCCTCCGACGCCGAGGCCCATCATCATGTAGCCGAGCTGGGAGACGGTGGAGTAGGCGAGGATGCGCTTGATGTCGAACTGCGCGACGGCGATGGTGGCGGCGAAGAGCGCGGTGATGGCACCGATCCAGGTGACGAGCTGGAGGGCGGCCGTGGGAGTGACTGCGGCAGCGAGTGCAGAGGCCTCGGGCGTCGAAGACATCAGCGGGTAGATACGCGCCATGAGGAAGACGCCGGCGGCGACCATGGTTGCGGCGTGGATGAGCGCAGAGACAGGCGTGGGGCCTTCCATTGCGTCCGGCAGCCAGACGTGGAGAGGAACCTGGCCGGATTTTCCGGCTGCACCGCAGAAGATGAGAATCGCGATAGGGGAGGCTGCGCTAAGCCCGAAGAAGGCTGTGTG
This sequence comes from Acidobacteriaceae bacterium, assembly GCA_035550395.1. Lineage (GTDB taxonomy): Bacteria > Acidobacteriota > Terriglobia > Terriglobales > Acidobacteriaceae > Edaphobacter. The sequence continues at coordinate 43,232 of DASZPF010000033.1, read as the reverse complement.
CGCGGGCAGATGCGAGAGCGGGCCGGACTCGATCGAGCCGAGACCGTTGTCATAGAAGAGCAGGGTGCCGGCCTGGGCGTAGAGCCAGACCATGCCGATGAGCAGGCCGAGGTCGCCGATGCGGGTGACGAGGAAGGCTTTTTTCGCGGCGGCTGCGGCGGCGGGGTTGTGATACCAGAAGCCGATGAGGAGGTAGGAGGTAAGGCCGACGATCTCCCACGCCATGAAGAGCAGCAGCAGGCTGTTGGCGATGAGGACGGCGAGCATGGCTCCGGCGAAGAGCGCGAGGAAGCAGAAGAAGCGAGTGAAGTTCTCGTCCTCGGCCATGTAGCCGGTGGAGTAGATGAAGATGAGCAGGCCGACGAAGGTGACCATCACCAGCATGACGGCGGTGAGCGGGTCGAGCAGCCAGCCGATACGCAGCCACTTGTCGCCGAACTGAAGCCAGGGGACGTTGACGAACTCCAGGCGCTGCGCGGCGGGCAGCGAGAGGGTGTGGGCGAAGGCGGCAATGGAGAGCACGAGCGAGACGGCAAGGGAGCCGATGGCGAGCCCGGCTGCAGGCAGGCGCTTTGAGCGCGGCAGCAGCGCAATGATGCCCGCGGCTGCCATGGGCAGCACGGGGATCAGCCAGAGATGGGCGACGAGCGGGTTCATCGTGTGCTGCGCGCTTCAGCCTTTCAGGTGGTTCATGCGGTCGAGGTTGTTGGTGCGGAAATGGCGATATGCGGCGAGGATGAGCGCGAGGCCCACGGCAGCTTCGGCGGCAGCGACGGCGATGGAGAAGACGGCGAAGAGTACTCCGGTGAGGGCCTCAGGGTGGGGGCCGTAGCGCCAGAAGGCGATGAAGTTGAGGTTGGCGGCGTTGAGCATCAGCTCAATGCCGATGAGGACGAGGACGGCGTTGCGGCGGGTGAGTGCACCGGCTAGGCCGATGGAAAAGAGCAGCGCGGAAAGGAGCAGACAGCCCTGGAGCGGGGTCATTCGATCTCCTCCTGGGGCGAGTCTTTCGGGTCCATGGCGATGATGACGGCGCCGATGAGAGCGGCCGTGAGGAGCAGGCCGATGATCTCGAGCGGGAGCACATAGCGATGCATGAGGGCGTCGCCGATTTGCTGGACGGTGGCGGAGGGAACCGCTGCTGGCGCGGAGGTGGCGAGCACAGAGGGAGCCGGTGCGAGCGAGATGGCGCGGGCGAGGGTGAGGAAGACTGCCGCGGCGATGACGATGCCCCAGACGGCGTAGCGGGAGAAGGGCTGCTCGGCGAGGCCCGGGTGGTGGGTCATCATGATGGCGAAGACGGCCAGGATGGCGACTGCGCCGACGTAGACCATGATCTGCGTGAAGCCGACGAACTGAGCGCCGAGATAAAGATAGATTCCGGCGACTCCGGCGAAGCCGACCGTGAGTGCAAGCACGCAGTGGACGGCGTTGCGCAGTCCCATGGCGGCCGCGGTGCCTGCGACGGTGAGCGCGGCGAGGATGAGGAAGGTAGCGGTCATGCGTGCGGCGCGGTTCCCCGGCGGTGCTTCCGTTGGTTAGGGCGCGGCAGGAGCCACGCGTGTCCGATGGAGTACGTCCTGTTGCGATGATGCAGAAACTTCAGAGCGTAGCGCTGTGAGGGCGGTCACTCGGCAAAATGATACGTGCGGACGAGAAGCTTTTTCTTCTGCCGCAGAGAAAAACTGAGCACGATGCAGGGCGCTGCGAGTACCGCAGCGCAGACCACCCAGCGGATGGAGTTGAGCGGGCCCGCGGGCAGGAACCGCCAGAGGGCGGTGGCGAAGATGTTGAGCAGCGCCATGGGAAGGATGAACTTCCAGGCGAAGGCCATGAGCTGATCCATGCGCAGGCGCGGGAGTGTGCCGCGAATCCAGATGAAGAAGAAGATGAGGGCGAGGAGCTTTGCGAAGAACCAGGCCCAGGATGGGATGAAGGCGAGGAAGGAGAGCGGCGCAGACCATCCGCCGAGGAAGAGGGTGATAGCGAGGGCGGAGGTGGCGAACATGCCGAGGTATTCGGCGAGGAAGAAGAGGGCGAACTTGAAGCCCGAGTATTCGATGAAGTATCCGGCGATGATCTCCGACTCGCCTTCGGGGAGATCGAAGGGGGAGCGGTTGGACTCTGCGGTGGCGGCGATCATGAAGAGGATAAAGCCGACGATGCCCCACGGCGTGAAGAGGTACCAGTGAGGGAAGATGCCGGTGTATCCGGCCTGGCGTTCAACGATGTCGACGGTGGAGAGCGAGCCGGCCTGCATGATGACGACGACGGAGGCGAGGACGAGCGGGACCTCGTAGCTGATCATCTGCGCGATGGCGCGCATGGCCCCGAGGAGCGAGTACTTGCTGCGGCTGGACCAGCCGGCCATGAAGACGGAGAGCTCGACGACGGAGCCGACGGCGAAGAAGAAGAGCACGCCGGCGTTGAGGTTGACCATGACCATGTTGCGGCCGATGGGCAGCACGGCGTAGGCGAGGAAGGCCGCGGCGACGAAGAGAATGGGAGCGAAGAAGTGCACGACGCGGTCGGCGGCGGTGGGGACGACGTCTTCCTTGATGAGGGCCTTGATGCCGTCGGCGGCAGGCTGCAGCAGGCCGAAGGGACCGACGCGGTTGGGGCCGAGACGGTTCTGCATGCGGCCGAGGCCCTTGCGCTCCAGCACGGTGGTGATGGCGAAGAGGGCAGGGAAGGCGACCAGAACGGGAACGACGGAGAGGATGGCCGAGGCGATGGGCTGAAGCACTGTGGGAAGATGCGCGAGCGCGGTGTGCTTGGCGAGCACGAAGATCTGGTCGAGAGTTTCGGCTGCAAGGGAGGTCGAGATCATTCGGTCTCCCCCGGCTTGTCGGATTCAGTGGGGAGAGGCTCAATGGGTGGCTCGACAGGTTTGACGGGAGCTGGTGCGACGGGGGCCGGCGCGGGAGTTGCGGGCGTGGGCTTTTCTGCGACAGGCTTCGGAGCAGCTGCTGGAGCGGCGGGGGCAGTTGCGGCCTTAGCGGCTGCGGCGGCTTTTGTAGCGGCGGCCTTGGCGCGCTCCTCGGCGAGTGCAGCGTCCACGGCGGCGGCCTCGGTAGGGTGGATCTGATGGTAGTACTCGTTGGACTTGGCGAGCTTGTGGCGGTCGAGCAGCAGGCCCCCGAAGCGGTCGTCGGTGGGCAGGTCGAACTGGACGTCCATCTTGATGGCGTCAAAGGGGCAGACCTCAACGCAGATCTGGCAGGACATGCAGACGGAGATGTCGATGTCGAAGCGGGTGGGATAGAACTGCGGCTTGCCGACAGCGTCGGGTTTCTTGTCCTTGCTCTTCTCGATGAAGATGCACTTCGGCGGGCATTCCTTCTCGCAGATCTGGCAGGAGACGCAGCGGAGGCCGGACTCCCAGTCCGTGCCGTCGTAGACGAGGAAGGGAAAGTCGCGCGTGGACTCGATCTGGGGGATTTGCTGCTCAGGATATTGCACGGTGGTGAGGCGGTCTTTGGAGACGTAGCTGCCGAGGAAGTTGCGGGCAGTCTCCGCGAGGCCTTTGAGGATGCCGTTACCGATCATCGGTCCACCTCGCCGAGGACGATGTCCACGCTGCCAAGGATGACGACGACGTCGGCGACGTTGTGGCCGAGGCAGAGGTCTTCGAGCACCGTGAGGTTGATGAGGCTCGGCGGACGCACTCTATATCTGTAGGGGTTGGGCGAACCGTCCGAGATGAGGTAGAAGCCGAGCTCGCCCTTGGGCGCTTCGATGCGGCCGTAGCACTCGCCGGGCTTGGGGCGGAAGCCGCGCGGCTTGGACTTGGGATCGATGATAGGGCCTTCGGGGATGTCGCGCAGGGCGTCGTTGAGGATCTTGAGCGACTCGCGCATCTCGAGGAAACGGATCATGTAGCGGTCGTAGACATCGCCGTGGGAGCCGAGGGGAACTCGGAAGCTGAAGCGCGGGTAGATGCCGTAGCCGTCGACCTTGCGGATGTCGTAGTTGAGGCCGCTCGCTCTGGCCATCGGCCCGCTGATGGCGGAGCTGATGGCGAGCTCGCGGGAGAGGACGCCGACGCCCTGCGTGCGCTCCATGAGGATCTCGTTCGAGACGAGGAGTTTTTCGAACTCGTCGAGGAACTTGGGGAAGTCAGCGACGACCCTGCGCGTCTGATCGAGCCAGCCGGCGGGCGCGTCCACGCGGCAGCCGCCGAAGCGCATGTAGTTGCACATCATGCGTGCACCGGTGAGGGACTCGAAGAGGTCGAGGATCTTTTCGCGCTCGCGGAAGGCGTACATCAGCGGAGTGCCGCTCGCTCCCATGTCCTGCAGCAGGAAGCCGAGCAGGCAGGCGTGGTTGAGCAGTCGGGTCAGCTCGCCGGTGATGACGCGGAGGTATTCGGCACGCTCGGGGACGACGATGCCGGCGAGCTTTTCGACGGCTAGGGCGTAGGACCAGTTGTTGGTGAGCGAGCAGATGTAATCCAGGCGGTCGGTGTAGGGCATGGAGCCGAGGTAGGTCTCGTTCTCGGCGATCTTCTCGTGGTTACGGTGGAGGTATCCGAAGACGGGCTTGAGGCGCACGACGCGCTCGCCGTCCAGCACGACGTTCATGCGGAAGACGCCGTGGGTGGAGGGGTGCTGCGGCCCCATGGAAATTTCGAGGAGGCGTTCTTCGGCACCGGGTTCCGGCGAGGTGGTGAGCGGCGTGGGGAGGGTGAGCGTGGACATCTACTGGCCGCCTCCGGTTGGGAAGGATGGGCCGCCGCCGGTGGAGTAGTGGGCGCGGTGGCGCGCCAAGACGTCGTCATGCGCGGTGGGCTCGTACTCGTAGTCGTCGGGGTCGACGTAGTCGCGGCGCATGGGGTGGTCGGTGAAGCTGTCCCACATGAGCAGGCGGCGGAGGTCGGGGTGGCTGTCGAAGTGGATGCCGAAGAGGTCGTAGACCTCGCGCTCCTGGAACTCGCAGCTGCGCCAGATGGGCGTGAGCGAGGGGAGGTGAGTGGACTCGCGGTCCGGTGTACGGAGGCGCAGCGGCAGGGGACCAGTGCGGTCTGCGGTGGAGAAGAGGTGATAGACGACTTCAAGATAGCCGGGGACGAAGGTCTTGCGGACCTCGTCGACCTCTTTCTCCTGGGGGCCGTTGGGTCCATCGACGGTCTTCTTGACTTTGACCTTCTCGGAGAGCTCTTTGGGGAGCCAGTCGACGCCGGTAACGTTGGAGCAGTAGTCGAAGTGGAGGAAGTCGCGGAGGTAGGTAGCGACGAGCAGGGCGTGTTCGGGATCGACGAGGAGAGAGTGCTGCGCGGAGGGGCTGGGGTTGTCGACGATCTGGAGTCGACAGCCGGGCACGCTGGCCTCGAGCTCGGATTTAATCGTTGCGAGGTCCATGGGCTGATCCGGATGCTGTGCCGGGCGCGGCTGCTGCAGCGGCGGGTTCAATCTGGACGAGCGCGGGTTCAGGCGCCTGCCAGACAGCGGGGTTATGGGTGGGCTCGAGATCGTGCGCACCGAATGCAGGCACGGGGAACTCGCTCGGGGCGTCGGCGTGGAGATGGCGCGGGCGCGATTCGCCGGTGAGGGCCTGGGCATCGATCTTCTTCTGCAGCATCATGAAGGCGTCGATGAGGGCCTCGGGACGCGGAGGGCAGCCGGGAATATAGACGTCGACGGGAATGTAGCGGTCGATGCCTTTGAGGACGTTGTAGCCCTGCTTGAACGGACCGCCGGAGATGGCGCATGCGCCCATGGAGATGACGTACTTGGGCTCCGGCATCTGGTTATAGAGACGGACAACCTGGGGGGCCATCTTCTTGGTGACGGTGCCGGCGACGATCATCAGGTCGGCCTGGCGCGGCGAGGGGCGGAAGACCTCTGCGCCGAAGCGGGCGAGATCATAACGGGCCATGGTGGTGGCGATCATCTCAATGGCGCAGCAGGCGAGGCCGAAGTTGAGCGGCCAGAGGGAGCTGCGGCGGCCCCAGTTATAGATCTCCTGGAGGGTGGTCGCAAAGATCCCCTGCTTCGAGAGTTCGGCCTTGAGTTGTTCGTCCACCGCGGCGTCCTGGGATTGATCTGGACTTGCGAAGCGCTTGCTGCAGGTTACGGTCAGAGCTGCGGCGACGGCACGGCGCCGTAGATTTCTGACGCGGACAATTTTAATTCCAGACCGTCAGGTCCAGACAAGGACACCCTTCTGCCAGGCCCAGACGAGGCCTTCCACCAGCAGAAGAAGAAAGACGAGCATCGCGATACACGCGGCCATGGAGAGGCCGGTGAAGGAGACGGCGAAGGGTAGCAAAAAGATCGCTTCGACATCGAAGACAAGAAAGATGATGGCGTACAGATAATAGCCGGGCTTGAACTGTATCCATGCGTCGCCTGTGGGCTCCAGGCCGCACTCGTAGATGGCGTTCTTTCCAGGCCCGGGCTTGTGCGGCGAAAAGGATTTTGCCCAGAGCCACGCCAGAAGCAGCGGCGTAAGCGCGAAGGCGACGGCCGCGACGAGGAGCACCAGAATGGGCAGGTAAATACCGCCAGTCATGATTGCAACCACTGTACCAGAGGAAGAGGGAGACGCTGTGACGGCGCTCACCAGCGTTATTTTTTGCGAAAAGAGAGACCGCGCGGCGGATGTGACAAGGCTCACAGCGCAGATGTGCCCCGCTGCCGAAGAATCGGGAACGTGAGCGTGAACAAAGGGGACCCGATGCAGGAAGAGAAGACGGTGATTTGCGACGGCAACGAGGCGTGCGCTTCGGTGGCCTATCGGCTGGCGCAGGTGATCACGATTTATCCGATTACGCCGTCATCGACGATGGCTGAGTGGGCCGACCAGTGGCGGGAGGCAGGGAAAAAGAATATCTGGGGCACAGTGCCGATGGTGGCGGAGATGCAGAGCGAGGGCGGCGCGGCCGGCGCTATGCATGGAGCTCTGCAGGCGGGTTCTGCGGGCACGACGTTTACGGCGTCGCAGGGGTTGCTGCTGATGATCCCGAATATGTACAAGATCGCCGGCGAGCTGACGTCGAACGTGATCCATGTGACGGCGCGGGCGGTGGCGACACATGCACTCTCCATCTTCGGCGACCAGAGCGATGTGATGGCATGCCGGCAGACCGGCTACGCAATGCTGGCGTCGGATTCAGTGCAGGAGGCGGGCGATATGGCGCTGATCGCGCATGCCTCCACCCTGCAGGCGAGTGTTCCATTTCTGCACTTCTTCGATGGGTTCCGCACCTCGCACGAGATCAACAAGGTGAAGGCAATCAGCGACGAGACGATCCGCGCCATGATCGACGAACATGCCGTTCTGGCGCACCTGGAGCGGGCGCTGACACCGGACCAGCCGATCCTGCGCGGGACGGCGCAGAACCCGGATGTTCACTTCCAGGCGCGGGAGGCTGCGAACCCATACTATCTGGCGTGCCCGGCGATCGTGCAGGACGCGATGGACCGGTTTGCGAGGCTGACGGGCCGCGCCTATCACCTGTTCGACTATGTCGGCGCAGTGGATGCCGAGCGGGTGGTGATCCTGATGGGCTCCGGAGCGGGTGCGGTGGAGGAGACGGTACGCGCACTGAACGCACGCGGAGAGAAGGTAGGGCTGCTGAAGGTGCGGCTGTATCGGCCGTTTGCGGCGGAGGCGTTCCTTGCGGCACTGCCGGAGACTGTGAGGTCGATTGGAGTTCTGGACCGCACGAAGGAGCCGGGCGCGCTGGGTGAGCCGCTGTACCAGGACGTGGTGACGGCACTGTCCGAGGCGGCGGCGGGTGGCGAGACGAAGTTTGCGCAGATGCCGCGGGTGATCGGCGGCAGGTATGGGCTGTCGTCGAAGGAGTTTACGCCTGCGATGGTGAAGGGCATCTTCGACGAGTTGGCGAAGCCACGGATGAAAAATCACTTCACAATCGGGATCGATGACGATGTGACGCATATGAGTCTCGGCTACGATCCGGAGTTTTCGACCGAAGACCCAAAGACGGTGCGGGCACTGTTCTATGGGCTTGGGTCGGACGGCACGGTGGGGGCAAATAAGAACTCGATTAAGATCATCGGCTCGGAGACGGAGAACTACGCGCAGGGCTACTTTGTGTATGACTCGAAGAAGTCGGGATCGATGACGACCTCGCACCTGAGGTTCGGGCCGGACCCGATTCTGTCGACGTATCTGATCACGCGGGCGAATTTTGTGGCGTGCCACCAGTTTCAGTTCCTGGAGCGGATGGACATTCTTGCGGCGGCGGACGAGGGGGCGGTCTTCCTGCTGAATACTCCGTACGCGCCAGAGGAGATCTGGGGCCATCTGCCGAAGAAGACGCAGGAGACGATCCTGAAGAAGAAGATCCGGTTCTATGTGATCGACGGCTACCGCGTGGCGCGCGAGGCGGGGATGGGCAGCCGGATTAACACGATCATGCAGACGTGCTTCTTCGCCATCAGCGGCGTGCTGCCGCGTGAGGAGGCGATCGCCCAGATCAAGAAGGCGATCCAGAAGACGTACGGCAAGCGCGGTGATGCGGTGGTGGCGCAGAATTTCGCCGCGGTGGATGCTGCGCTGGCGCATCTGCACGAGGTGAAGGTGCCGGAGAAGGTGACGGCCGGATTCGACATTCTGCCGATGCTGCCGAAGGAGGCGCCAAGCTTCGTCTACCAGGTACTGGGCGAGATGGCGGCGGGCCGCGGCGACCTGCTGCCGGTGAGCGCGCTGCCTCCGGGTGGGACGTTCCCGACGGCAACCTCGCAGTGGGAGAAGCGGAATATCGCACAGATGATTCCGGTGTGGGATGAGGAGCTGTGCATTCAGTGCGGCAAGTGCGTGATGGTGTGTCCGCACGCGGTGATTCGAGCCAAGGTGTATGACAAGGACATACTGAGGAACGCGCCGGAGACGTTCAAGAGCGCGAAGCCGAAGTGGCGCGGCATGGAGGAGGAGCGCTATACGCTGCAAGTGGCTCCCGAGGACTGCACCGGCTGCAAGCTGTGCGTGGAGATCTGCCCGGCGAAGAGCAAGAGCGAGGCCGGACACAAGGCGATCAACATGCAGATGCAGGCCCCGCTGCGTGAGGCGGAGGCGAAGAACTGGAGCTTCTTCGACGGGCTGCCGCAGGTGGACCGCGGACGGCTGTCGCACACCCAGGTGAAGGACATTCAGCTGCTGGACCCGCTGTTCGAGTTCTCGGGCGCGTGCGCGGGCTGCGGCGAGACGCCGTATGTGAAGCTGCTGACGCAGCTCTTCGGGGATCGGCTGTACATCGCGAATGCGACAGGCTGCTCGTCGATCTACGGCGGCAACCTGCCTACGACGCCGTATGCGGTGAACGAGTGCGGGCGCGGGCCGACGTGGTCCAACTCACTGTTTGAAGACAACGCGGAGTTTGGGCTGGGCATGCGGCTGGCGCTGGACCAGCAGAAGGCCTATGCGGAGGAACTGGTACGGCGACTGGAGCCGGAACTGGGCGTGGAGTTGTGCGCTGCGGTGTTGACGGCAGATCAGAAGACTGAAGCAGACATCGATGCGCAGCGTGCGCGGGTGAAGGAGATCAAGGCGAAGCTGCAGGGCGCGGATTCGGCGGAGGCGCGGGCATTGCTGGCGCTGGCGGACAAGCTGGTGCGCAAGAGCGTGTGGATCGTAGGCGGCGACGGATGGGCCTACGACATCGGCTTCGGTGGCCTGGACCATGTGCTGGGGTCCGGACAGAACGTGAAGGTGCTGGTGCTGGATACGGAGACATATTCGAACACGGGTGGGCAGATGTCGAAGTCCACGCCGCGCGGCGCGGTGGCGAAGTTTGCCGAGGGGGGCAAGCCGAACGCGAAGAAGGACCTCGCGATGGAGGCGGTGAGTTACGGCAGCGTGTATGTTGCGCGCGTTGCGATGGGCGGCAGCGACATGCAGACGGTGAAGGCCTTCCAGGAGGCGGAGGCGTATGACGGGCCGGCGATCATCATCGCGTACAGCCACTGCATTGCGCACGGCTACGACCTGACCTACGGCATGGAGCAGCAGAAGAACGCGGTGCTCTCCGGCTACTGGCCGCTGATGCGGTACAACCCGGCGCTGCGGGCGGAGGGCAAGAACCCGTTCCAGCTGGACTCCAAGGCGCCATCGATCTCGCTGAAGCAGTACAGCTACCACGAGGCGCGCTACACGATGCTGGCGCGCAGCCATCCCGAGATGGCGAAGCAGTTGCTGGCGAAGGCACAGGACGACGTGGAGCGTGAGTGGCGCGTGTATTCGGCGCGTGCGTCGATGCCAGGACGCGGCGAGACGCCGGGCATAGCTCCGCCGGAGCCGGAGGGACAGATAGCTCCGCTGGGGACGGGACGGTCATGATCGATCTGAGCACAACCTACCTGGGGCTGACGCTGCGGAGTCCGCTGGTGGCATCGTCGTCGCCCATGACGGAGTCGGTGGAGAGCCTGATGCGCCTGGAGGATGCGGGCGCGGCCGCGGTGGTGCTGCCCTCGATCTTTGAGGAGCAGCTGGCGCTGGAAAGCCTGGCGCTGGACCGCGATCTTTCGCGCGGCACGGAGAGTTTCGCCGAGTCACTGAGCTACTTTCCGGAGCAGGCGGACTACAAACAGGGCAGCGAGCATTATCTGGAGCTGATCCACCAGGCGAAAAAGGCCTGCACCATGCCGGTGGTCGCGAGCCTGAATGGGGCGACGCCCGGAGGATGGGTGCGGTTTGCGCAGGAGATCGAAAAAGCAGGCGCAGATGCGCTGGAGCTGAACACATATCTACCCGCCACGCGGCTGAATGCTACGGCTGCATCGATCGAGGAGCGGCTGATCATGCTGGTGCGCAAGGTGAAGCAGGCCACGCGCATTCCTGTCGCGGTGAAGCTCTCGCAGCAGTTCACCAGCCTTCCGCATGTGGCGATGGAACTGGACAGCGCAGGAGCGGACGGGCTGGTGCTGTTCAACCGCTTTTACCAGCCGGACTTCGATATCGAAGTGCTGGACGTTCGGCCGAGGCTGGTACTGAGCCGGCCGGAGGAACTGCTGCCGCGGCTGCACGCGGTGGGCATCCTGTATGGCGACGTGCGCGCGGGGCTGGCCGTGACGGGCGGTGTGCATCGCGCAGAGGACGTGCTGAAGTGCATGATGGCCGGAGCGCAGGTGGCGATGATGGCATCCGTGCTGCTGGCCAAGGGAGCAGAGCATATCCGCGCGGTTGAGCTGGATTTGGTGCGCTGGATGGAAGAGCATGAGTATGAGTCGGTGCGTCAGATGCGCGGCAGCCTGAGCCGGCGAGCCGTAACGGACCCCGGCGTCTTCGAACGCGGCAACTACATCAAGACTCTGAGCAGCTATACGCTGCGCGGCGCAGACACAGGAGTCTCTCATTGACTCTGTGCGAAGATCGACCGGGCAGGTTCCAGTCGAACAATGCCGGGGAATCGAATCTGGAGGCAGGTGATTGAAATGGATGGGGTTATTGCGGCCCGTGGCGAAGGGAAAACCGGTTGATGGAACAAGAGACGGTACGGGCGCTTGGTGATGTAACTGGAATACAATATTTCACTGGTGGATGGCGACAGGTTTTGCGGTCGTGTGATCGCCACGCGGTGAGCAGGAAGTGGTGAGCGAGGCGCTGCATTCTCTCTGCGCCCTGCAAGCGCCGGAAGCTGATGCGAGATATGCCAGGAGATTGGCGAATACCCAGAAGGGAAGCACTGGTTCAATGACACCCACTCAACTTGAGGCGGAGTCCCAGCCGGCGGCAGTAACGGCGGGCAGCGGGAAGCGAGTCGTCAACGATTTCTCGATTCAGGTGGCGACGGTAAACGGTTCGGGTTCACAGTCTGCGAACAGCGTGCTTCTGCGGAGCATCTTTCGCATGGGTGTGCCGGTCTCCGGCAAGAACCTCTTCCCGTCGAATATCGCCGGATTGCCTACGTGGTACACGATCCGCGTAAACAAGGACGGCTGGGTCGCGCGCAAGACGGAGATCGACCTGCTGATTGCGATGAATCCGGAGACGGCGCGCGAGGATGTGCTCTCGATGAAGGCCGGCGGCGCTGTGATTTATGACGAGGGCCTGAAGCTGAACGAGCTGCGCAGCGATCTTGTCTTTTATTCTGTGCCGTTCGATCAGCTTACGGTCGCGACCGGCGCTGAGGCGAAGCTGCGCAAGCTGATCAAGAACATGGTGTACGTGGGTATTGCGGCGCAGCTTCTCTCGATCGACATGCAGTCGGTTGAGGCGACGGTGCGCAAGCAGTTCGCGAAGAAGGCAAAGGCAGCGGAACTGAACCTGAACGCGGTGCGCGTGGGATTCGACTACGCCAAGAGCACGCTGGCCAAGCAGGACCCACTGGTGGTCGAGCCGATGACCGGCGCAAATGCGACCGAGGGCAAGATCATTATCGACGGCAATGCCGCGGCCGCCATGGGCGCCATGTTCGCCGGCGTCACGGTAGTGGGCTGGTATCCCATTACGCCGTCCTCATCGGTGGTCGAGAACCTGATCGACCTGATGAAGAAGTACCGCGTGGAGAAGGACGGCAAGTCCACCTTCGCGATCGTGCAGGCCGAAGATGAGCTGGCCGCGATCGGTATGGTGCTGGGTGCAGGCTGGGCGGGTGCGCGCGCGATGACTGCTTCGTCCGGGCCGGGACTTTCGTTGATGGCGGAGTTTGCGGGTCTGGGCTACTACGCCGAGCTGCCTGGCGTGATCTTCGACATCCAGCGTACGGGGCCGTCCACTGGTCTGCCGACGCGCACGTCGCAGGCTGACCTGACGTTCATTGCAGGGCTGTCGCACGGCGATACGAAGCACGTGATCCTGCTTCCGGGTTCGGTGAAGGAGTGCTTTGATTTCGGTATGGAGTGTTTCGAGATTGCCGAGCGGATGCAGACACCCGTGTTTATGCTGTCAGACCTGGACCTGGGCATGAACAACTGGATGTCCGAGCCGTTTGAGTATCCGGAGAAACCGATTGCGCGCGGCAAGGTGCTGAGTGCCGAGGAGCTGGAGAAGGCCGGAGGCTTTGCCCGCTATAAGGACGTGGACGGCGACGGCATTCCTTACCGCACGCTGCCGGGCACGGACCATCCGCTGGCGGCGTACTTCACGCGTGGCTCCGGGCATAACGAGAAGGCGCTCTACTCCGAGCGGCCCGAGGACTACGAGAAGAATATGCTGCGGCTGGCGCGCAAGTTCGAGACTGCGAAAACCCTGGTGCCCAAGCCTATTCTGGAGGGGACGGGCACGGAGAAGATCGGCATCCTCGCGTATGGAACGAGCCACTGGGCGGTGATCGAGAGCCGCGATCAGCTGACGCGCGAATCGAAGATCGAAACGGATTACCTGCGCGTACGGGCTTACCCGTTTACGCAGGAGGTGCACGACTTTGTGGCGAAGCACGACCGCGTCTACATCGTTGAGCAGAACCGCGACGCGCAGATGCAGGCGCTGCTGAAGGTGGATCTCGATCCCGCGCAGGTCACCAAGCTGCGCTCGGTGCTGCACTTCAACGGGCTGCCGATCGATGCGCGCTCGGTCACCACGATCATTGCCGAAGCGGAAGGAGCTGCGAAGTAAATGTCGACTACACCTGTTACCCCGGCCCCCAAGGCCCCGAAGCTGAACCGCATCGGCCTTCAGATTCTGGATTATCGCGGCGGCAAGACCACGCTCTGCGCAGGCTGCGGACATAATGCCATCTCGGAGCGCATTACCGAAGCTTTCTACGAGATGGGCATAAAGCCCGAGCGCGTGATGAAGATGAGCGGCATCGGCTGCTCGTCCAAATCGCCTGCCTATTTCATGTCGCGCTCCTTCAGCTTCAACTCTGTGCACGGACGTATGCCGTCGGTTGCTACAGGCGCGCTTCTCGCCAACAAGACCATGAGGTCCCTCGCCGTCTCCGGCGACGGCGACACAGCATCCATCGGCATGGGCCAGTTTGTCCACCTGATGCGCCGCAATGTGCCGATGATCTACATCATCGAGGACAATGGCGTGTATGGCCTGACCAAGGGCCAGTTTTCGGCCACGGCGGACATCGGCTCGAAGCTGAAGACCGGCGTAGTAAACGACCTGCCGGCCATCGACATCTGCGCGCTGGCGATCCAGATGGGCGCGACGTTCGTGGGCCGCTCCTTCTCCGGGGACAAAAAGCAGCTTTCAGCCATGCTGAAGGCAGCACTTTCACACCAGGGCACTGTGCTGCTGGACGTGATCTCGCCCTGCGTCACCTTCAACGACCACGAGGGCTCCACCAAGAGCTACAAGTACATGCAGGAGCATGAGGAGGAGGTCGGCGAAGTCGGTTTTGTGCCGTACTTCGAGGACATTGCTGTGGAATACGACCACGACACGACGGTGGAGGTGAAGCTGCACGACGGCTCGCATCTGCGGTTGCGCAAGATCCACGAGGAGTATGACCCGACCGACAAGGTGCTCGCGGTGAAGATGCTGGGCGAGTCGCACGACAAGGGCGAGGTGCTGACCGGTGTCTTCTACGTGAATACACAGAAGCCGGATTTTTCTACGCTGCTGAATATGGTGGATGAGCCGCTGGCGACTCTGCCCGAGGAGCGCACCCGTCCTGGCCGCGAGGTGCTGGACCAGCTGATGGAGATGCACCTGTAGCGTCGACGCAGAAGATGTGACAGAAATCCCCGCCGATCGCGGGGATTTTCTATTTGCGCTTGAGGGCTTCGAGTTCGTCGAGCGTCCGCGGCCAGTCCGAACCCATCAGGCGCGAGAGGCTGCGGTCGGCGAGCAGTTTGCCGCCGGTCTGGCACTGCGGGCAGTAGTTGGTTTCGTTGTCGGCGTAGCGGATGCGCTGAATGGGTGCGCCGCAGCGTGGGCACGGCTTGCCGAAGCGACCGTGGACGGCCATCTCCGGCCGGAAGGCGGTGACTTTCTCAGGAAAGTTCTTCTCTGCCTCGGCCTGGAAGTGATCTATCCAGAGCTGCAACGTCTCGCGCGTAGCAGCGAAGAGCCGCTGCCATTGGTCGTCGGTGAGCTTGTGCGTCTGCAGGATGGGCGAGAGCTTGGCGGCATGCAGTATCTCATCGGAGTAAGCATTGCCGATGCCGGACAGAATGCGCGGGTCTGTGAGGGCGCGTTTGAGGGTACGGTTCTCTGCCGTGAGCGCGGCGCGAAAGCTGGGCAGATCCAATGCAAACACTTCGGCTCCACCAGGATCAATGGAGGCGAGACCCGCTTCTTCCGCGAAGAGATGCAGGGAGGCGCGGCGTTTAGAGCCCGCTTCGGTGAGGACGAGCGAGCCGGCGGGGAAGTCGAGTGCGAGCAGAGAATTGCGGCCGGCCAGCTTTGCCCCGGGGGCGCGCCAGTGCAAGCGGCCCGCGATCATGAGGTGCAGGACGGCGAAGATGCCGTTGTCGAACTCGAAGACGATGCGCTTGCCGATACGGCGAAGGCCGCGCACCCGATGGCCCTCGATCGCACTGACGGGCGGCTGGGCGGTGCGCAGAAGAAACGGGCTGGCAAGCCGGACGTGCTCCAGCGGCTGGCCGACAACACGAAGCTGAAGCGCCGTAAGATAGGCCGCAATGTCCGGAAGCTCTGGCATGGCTCAAGATTGAACTGACGGGATGCTTGACGCAAGGCGAAAGCCGCACACCCTGGTCATGCGGACTTCCTGGCTACTGGCTCGCACGACGCCCGAAACCCCGAAGGGGGAATTACTGAATTGGGACTATCAGCGTTGGGATCGGATGTTGCATTGTCTGGCGCAGGCGCATTCCCGCACACCAGGCATTATTGAGGAGGGAATGTATGGCGGGGACGACGGGGCTCGAACCCGCGACCTCTGCCGTGACAGGGCAGCGCTCTAACCAACTGAGCTACGTCCCCAAGAGTGGAAAACATCTTGGATTTACGTCACATAGAATCAGGCCATTTCAGGACGGTGCCCTTTGCCTCACTCTATCTATTGGCGCTGCTTGCCGGGGCGGAGACCTGATATGCGACACCCCGGGCCAGCTAACGACATGTCAAGTCTATCAGAATTCCGACTCGGTATAGAGCAACGAAATCAGATCAAATTGGCTTTGCCGGCGCTTTGATAGCCGGCTTTGCATTCGCAACGGTCCGCCCCGGCGACGGCGAATGGCTTGGCTGCCCGCATGATGCTGAATGTTGTCCGCGGGAAGCGACTGAAGATATTTTTCTCAGAGGTTTCGAGTTGAAACTCTCAGGGGCTCTGCTTATGCGGAACCAAGAGTTGCCATAGCCCGGATGACGGAAGGAGCGCAGGAGGCCGCTATTGATCGGGACGATATACTAAGTCCTGTGCAGAAGACTTTTTACATCGAGACCTTCGGCTGCCAGATGAATGCTCATGACTCGGAGAAGGTCATCGGCACGCTGGAGCATGAAGGATACACGCGCGTCGAGGACGAGGCCGACGCCGGGTTGATTCTCTACAACACCTGCTCGATTCGCGACAAGGCGGAGCAGAAGGTCTTTCACCGGCTGGATGAGTACAAACGCATGCAAGGCGAAGGTAAGAAATTTGCCGTTCTGGGATGCGTAGCCCAGCAGGAAGGCGAAAAGATATTTGCCCGCGCGCCCCACGTTTCGCTGGTCAGTGGTTCGGCCAGCTATCGCGGCCTGTCGCAGATGCTGGTGCGGCTGGAGGCCGGTGACCGGCGGATTACAGGTCTGGACGATCGGCAAACCAATGAGACCTTCGATACAGAGTTTACGTCGCGGGAAAACCCACATCGCGGCTACATTACGATCATCGAGGGCTGCGACAAGTTCTGCGCCTACTGCGTAGTGCCGTATACCCGCGGCAAAGAGCGCAGCCGGGCCTCAGATTCTGTATTGGCAGAGGCACGGCGCATTGCAGACGCGGGCTATACCGAGATCCAACTCCTTGGGCAGAATGTGAATTCGTACCACGATCCCAGCGGCAAAATGACCTTTGCCGAACTGCTGGCGGCGGTAGGCCAGATCGCAGGTATCAGGCGCGTACGATTCACAACCTCGCATCCGCGTGATTTCACCCGCGACATCGTTGAGGCAATCGATGCGTTCCCGGCGCTCTGCGACCATGTCCATCTTCCTGTGCAATCTGGCTCCACGGCCGTGCTGCAGGCGATGAGCCGCGAGTACACGCGGGAGTGGTATCTGGAGAGGATCAGCTGGATCAAAGCTGCGAAGCGTGAGATCAGCATGACCTCCGATATCATCGTGGGTTTCCCAGGCGAAACCGAACAGGACCTGGAGCATACAGCGTCGCTGTTGGACGAGGTGGGCTATGACGGTGTCTTTGCATTCAAGTATTCGCCGCGTCCCAACACGCCGGCGATGCACATGGCAGACTCTATTCCGGAGACGGAGAAATCGCGCCGGCTGCAGGTGATTCTGGAACGGCAGCGCGAGATTCAGCGTAAAAGTTACGCACGCCACCTGGGCCAGATTGTTGAAGTAATGGTGGAGGGACACAACCAGGCGCGTGGCCAGATTGTAGGACGCAGCTCGCAGAACAAAACGGTAAACTTTACGGTCCAGCAGCCGATTCTGCCGGCTATGGGAAGCTATATGCAGGTAAAGATCACACAGACCTTTCCTAACAGCCTGGCGGGTGAAGCTGTAGCGGTACAGTGATGGTGCGGTAGATGAAGACAGGCACAGAGCCCGGCGACGCAACGTCCACGACGCCCAGCGCTGAAGTGGAGATGCAGATTCGCGGGCTGATGATCGATCCGCAGACGAATATGCCGATCGTGATCCTGAAAGACATCTCCAGTGACGCGTTATTGCCGATCTGGGTGGGAATCTTCGAGGCAAATGCGATCGCCATGGAGCTGGACAAGACTGCCACGCCGCGTCCTATGACACACGACCTGATGCGCAACCTGGCTCAGGGGCTCAATGCCGTGGTTAAGAAGGTCGTAGTTTCTGAGCTGCGCGAAGAGACCTTCTACGCGATGATCTGGATGGAGCAGGAAGGCGAGACAGTAACACTGGATGCGCGGCCCTCGGACGCCATCGCGCTTGCGCTCCGCTGGGATTGCCCAATCTATGCCGCGCGGACCGTGCTTGAGAATGCGCGGAAGGCGGCGGAGAACGCGCCGGTTGCCAACTCCGACGAGATCCGCCGGTGGCTGGAGAATCTGAACGACGACGATATGGGGCGTTACAAGATGTAGCGACGTTTCCCCGTCTGATGCAGACAGCAGCAGTCGCCCCTCAGTTCGATCTTGCCTCCGATTCACGATGGTTCGGTAAGGAGTCTTTTCTGAATGCGCATCGCGATCTCGACAACCAGGCAGGCACACTACAAATTGCCGGCCAATTCGTTTGTTCGGCGCGGCAATGACGTGACAATTTACAGTTCGACCCCGGTCCGGCGCTTCCGGGGATTCGATCGTTCGCTGCAGCATCGGTTTGTGCCCGCGCCGGTTACTCTTTTCAACGCACTCACGCGGATCGGCCCTCCTGTCTGGATGAATGAGTTGGATACAGCGCTGTACGATCTCTTTGTGTCTCTTCGCATAGGGGAATATGACCTCTTTCTGGGAGGAGCCAGCGGCAGTCTATACACGGGCAAGGCCATTCAACGCAACGGCGGCACCTTCGTTCTGGACCGCGCATGTCCGCATATCCGGTTTCAGCAGGAGCTGCTTGTGGAGGAGGCAAAAAAGGCGGGCGGAGTCTTCCGCAGGCAGACGCCCTGGTTTCTTGATCGCCAGGTCGAGGAATATGAACAGGCGGATTTCCTGTTGATGCCGTCGAACTACAGCATCAACACCTACCCGGAACATATACGGCAAAAGACCATTCTTGCCCCTTTATGTGCTCGTGTAGGGGTGTCTCCC
This sequence comes from Acidobacteriaceae bacterium, assembly GCA_035550395.1. Lineage (GTDB taxonomy): Bacteria > Acidobacteriota > Terriglobia > Terriglobales > Acidobacteriaceae > Edaphobacter. The sequence continues at coordinate 24,450 of DASZPF010000033.1, read as the reverse complement.
CGCACCCCGAAACCAGCCGGATCGCCCTTTATTGTCGGCGTTGTAGGAGGACAGCCGCTGCGCAAAGGCTACCTCTACCTTCTGCAGGCATGGAAAGAGCTGGCATTGCCCAACGCACAGCTGAAAATCCGCTCCGGCCCCGCTTATCGCAAGTTCCCCATTCTGGCGCAGCTGGTCGCGGACCAGCCCAATGTCGAATTTCTTTCTTACATTCCCGATATTGGTGCGTTCTATTCGCAGTGTGACATCTTTATTCTTCCCAGCGTCGACGACGGTTTCGGCATGGCACTCTTTGAGGCAATGGCGAAAGGTGTGCCTTCGATCGCAACGCATTCCACGGGAGCATCGGAGCTGCTCGTCAACGGACGAGACGCGGTCCTGATCGATGCTGGTAGCGTCCAGCAGATCAAGGAGGCCATAGCCACTTTGTATGAATCGCGGGAAATGCGCGAGCGGCTTGGCCGGAACGGTCAAGCGACCATCAGCTCGCTCATGGAAGGTGACATGGCGAAGCCTTACATTGAGGGCATCGACCGCCTGTTGCAGGTAGCGGAACAGAAGTCCGCCGTTCCCGCCAGATAGAAACCCTGAGTGCATGGCTATGCTGGCTCGCCGTTGGCCGCTCCGGCCTGCTCTGCGCGTACGTAAGCGCATCTACAATGCAGACATGTGCCGCCTCCTGATAAGGAATATGAATTGGGCCTGAATGGGTATCTCAAGCACGTCGCACTGGCTGGAATTGCTGCCGGGGAACGGCTGGTGCGTCCTGGAACAGGCTCAGCGCTCGCATCGCGAAATATTTTATTGCTGCAATATCCTTCAGCCCTGGGAACAGCGGTGCATGCAACACCACTGGTCCGAGCGCTGAAGGCTGCGATCCCAGATTCGCAAATCGTTGTCGCGGTCAGCGGGCTGGCGACGCCTCTATTTGCATTTCATCCCGCAATCGAGCGGACTTTGGTCACTGCCAATCCGCTGAAGGATCTGCGTGGAGCGGTCCGAGATCTGCGCGCCGCGAGCTTATTTGATAACGAGCCTTTCTGCGCGATTACGACGACCGGGAATGAGCGGACTCGCATTGCTCTGGCAGCCCTTCTTGGCGGTGCATATGCAAGGGTCGGCTTCACTGAAGCTCCTGAAATTTACGATTCCGTGTTCCGCTTCGACCGCAGCCAAAGCCAGATGGACAACAACCTGCGCATCGTTGAGGCTTTCGGGCGGCCGTTTCGTCACTATGAACCACAGGTCTTCTTCCGTGACGAAGATCTGTCATGGGCCAGGAATGTACTTGACCAGGCTGGAGTAAAGAGCGGCCAAATGATCGTAGCGTTTGTGACCCAGACCAGCGTGACCCAGCGCAAGGGGTGGCGAAGGGAGCGCTTTCAGGCGGTTGCGCGACACCTGGTCTCCCGCTACGGCGCACACATCGTCTTTGTCGGGACGAAGGCGGAGGCTGCAGCCATTGAGGAGATCCGCGAAGGGCTGGGCGCCTCCACATCAAGCCTTGCAGGAAAGACGACGTTGCTGCAGCTTACTGCGCTTCTGAGCCTTTGCCGCGTTGGGCTGACACTCGACACGGGCATTCTGCACCTTGGCCGCACTGTCGGCCTGCCGATGGCGGTCATTGCACCCGCGTGGTCACCGCCGATCGAATGGCTGCCAGTCGACAGTCCGCGTTACCGCATCCTGAAGAATGCGGACCTGCCAAAGTGCCCGCCGGACTACATCATCGACGAGGTCCCGGTGGAGGATGCCATTGCCGCATTGGACGAACTGATTACGGCCTATCCGGAGGGCGCGCTGAGTCCGCAGATCAGCGTTGTGCCAGTGATTCCAGCGAGGTGAAAAACTCCGGGAAGGAGATCGCTGCAGCCTCGGCGCCGTCGATCTCTGTGTCGCCCGCGGCGCGCAGTGCCGCAATCGAGAATGCCATCGCAATGCGATGGTCCGTGCCGGAATCAATCGATGCTCCATGCAGCGACTGGCCGCCAGGGATCTCCAGCCCGTCCGGATTCTCCTTTACCTCCGCGCCCATGGCGCGCAGATTTTTCGCCACCAGTGCGATCCGGTCGGATTCCTTCACGCGCAGCTCCTGCGCATCGCGAATGATAAGGCCGCCTGCTGTATAGGGAGCAACCGCAGCCAGCACCGGCAGTTCGTCAATCACCTGTGCCGTTAGCGTGCCTGCGATGACGTAAGGTTCGTTTGCTCCCTTCGCCTCAGTGCGGTTCACTTGGATCGTACCGATGAGCTCGCCATGCTGTTCCTCTACGGTGAGCACCTTGATACGGCCGCCCAGAGCAGCGATGACATCCAGCAGTGCGGCGCGCGTGGGATTCATGCCCAGCGAATCCAGCACCAGGTTGGAGTCAGGGAAGAGAAGTGCGGCACACAGGAAGAACGCAGCGGAAGAGATATCTCCCGGCACCGTCGCATCGATGGCCTTTAACTTCTGTCCCCCTGCGATCGAAAGCTTTGCGGGGTCACCGGAGTTGGCGCCGGTAGTACGCGTCAGTACTGCGCCAAAAGCTTTGAGCGCATGCTCGGAGTGGTCACGTGTGCGAATTCCTTCGGTCAGGCTCGTTGTTCCTTCGGCCTGCAGCCCGGCGAAGAGCACGGCCGTCTTCACCTGCGCCGAAGGAATCGGCGTCGTGAAGTCGATGGCATGCAATGGGCCGCCGTGGATGGTCATCGGAGCGTGCCCGTCGACCAGGTCGATCCGCGCGCCCATCTGGCTCAAGGGCTTGCGGATGCGCTCCATGGGGCGCATGGTCAGCGAGTGATCGCCGACAAGCGTGAAGGTGTGCGGATGCGGCGCGATCAGTCCGGCCAGCATGCGCATTGTGGAACCCGAATTGCCGCAATCGAGAGGAACTGCCGGCTGCCGGAAACTTCCACCTACGCCAGTCACGTCGATGGTTGCGCCTGGACCGGAGCCTTTGGCCACCGCGGCTCCAAGTGCTTCCATGCATGCCAGCGAAGAGTGCGGGTCTGCGCCGGTGGAAAAGTTCGAGAGGCGAGATGTGCCCTCAGCGAGGCCGGCCAGCATCGCATAGCGGTGAGAGATGGACTTATCGCCAGGTACGGTAAGAGAGCCCTGCACAGTGCGCGCGGGGCGGATGATCTGTATGGACATTCCTTTCCAGTGTAGCGAAAGTTGGTATGACCCAAAGATGTTTGCCACAAAGCAAGACCGATCCACGCGAGAGGCGTATGCTGTAGGCGAGGCGGTTTTGGGCAAGTCCATCCACAGGCCGGCATTCGAACCCTGCTCACGGTTGCACGAGCTCTCGACCGGCGAGATGGCGATCTATCGCCAGCTCGACCCACAGCGTATGCCGCAGCATGTTGCCATCATTATGGATGGCAATGGGCGCTGGGCGGGCAAGCGGTCGCTCAAACGGTTTCTGGGCCATCAGCAGGGTGCGGAAAGCGTGCAGTTTGTGGTCGAGACTGCGACGCGTATCAACCTGCCCTTTCTCACGCTCTACGCATTTTCGCTGGAGAACAACCTGCGCCGGCCCAAGACTGAGGTCAACTTCCTGATGAAGTTGCTGCGCAGCTACCTCGCGAGTAACGTCAAGCGCATGAATGACAACAATGTGCGCATGCAGTACATCGGACGCATCCACGAACTGCCCAGCGAGGTCCAGGACACCATGCAGTGGGCGAGTGATGCGACAGCGCGCAACACCGGCACTACGCTCACGCTGGCGCTGAACTACGGTTCACGGTCAGAGATCGTCGACGCTGCGCGCGCTGTAGTAACGAACCTGATCGCCGAAGCCCACGAACGTGGCTGTTCACTGGAAGATATGCTGCAGGTGGATGGGCTCGACTCACGCCTCGATGAACACCACATCTCCGGCGCGCTTTACACACGGCACATGCCGGACCCCGACCTGGTGGTCCGCACCTCAGGGGAACAACGCATCTCGAACTTCCTGCTCTGGCAGATCGCCTACTCGGAGATATTCATCACCGACCGGCTGTGGCCCGACTTCCGCGGGATCCATCTTCTGGAGGCGATTCAGGCCTATCAGAAGCGCGAACGCCGCTTCGGCGGTCTGGCAGATACTTTTACCGATGAGGACCTCGATCAACTTGAGCCGGCGTCGCAGGTGGCTGAGGAGATCGAGACACAGTTGACTCCCAAGCAACTTACGCCGCGATAGATATCGCGTAACTGACCGGTTCAGAGCCGGCCATCACGCCGTGCCGCGTCATAAAGCGAGAGAGCGACCAGCGTCTTGCCGTCGTGGATCTTGCCCTCGCGGACAAGCTGCATCGCCTTGGAGAGTGGCATGCGTATGATCTCGATCTGCTCGTCCAGTTCGGGATGCGCCTCATCGGCCTTCAGGTCGCGAGCAAGATAGATCTGCATCCACTCAGCGAGAAAGCCCGGGCTGGCAAAGTAGCGCAGCAGCATCGTCCAGCGCTTTGCGCGGTAGCCCGTCTCCTCGATCATCTCTCGCTTAGCAGCGGCCAGTGGAGGCTCACCGGGATCGCGCGTGCCGGCCGGCAGCTCGATCAGCATCTGGCCGACCGCGTGACGATACTGCCGCTCAAGGATCACATCCGGATCTGCGGGATTGACGGACTCGTCAACGGCGAGGATCACGACGGAGCCATTGTGGCGGATGACGTCTTTCGTGGTGCGATGCCCGTTGGGCTCGATGATGGAATCCGTGTAGACGTTGAAGACACGGCCCTTGAAGGACAGCTTCGAGCTTATGACCTTGCGCTTGCCGGGCTTCGTCGATGCGGCTTTTGCGACGGACTTCTTTTTGGTGGAACTGGGCTTCTTTGACGAGACGGCCATGCGTCTAAGTTATCATCTGCCGAGCTATCATCCTGCAACGGCTGCGCGGCGTGCGCATCCAATCCGAGAGCATGTAACACTGGATGGGGTCGTTTGCGTGACTGCCAGGCGCGGGCGCTCCCTCCGAACTTTCCTGAAGGAATCTGCTGCATGAGCACCGAGTGTTACCCGATCACGATGCTGCCCAATGTGACCCGGCTCTATCGCGACTACGTCGCGATGGGCGATGCGTCGGCGTCGCCGGTGCGGACGTGGTATGGGGCGCAGCCGCTGAGCCAGGATTGGACCAGGCCCGCTGCAGCAAGCGCGCATCCAGCAGCTTTGGCGGATGCACTGGAGCAGCAGAGCCGGGAGTTCGGGGCAAGTGGGGCAATGCTTGCGAACATCGCGAAGCTGCGAGCCGGAGCGCGTGCGATTGTGACCGGGCAGCAGGTGGGCCTGCTGGGCGGGCCGCTGCTCACGCTGCACAAAGCAGCAACTGCGGTTGCGCGAGCCAGGCAGGCGACGGCGGCCAGCGGCGTGGAGCATGTGCCGGTCTTCTGGCTGGCGAGCGAAGATCATGACATTGAGGAAGTGAACCAGGCTGCGCTGCTGACCAAGAACACGGTCGAGACATTGCGGCTGGGTGTGAAGCCTGCGACTGAGACGCCGGTGGGCGACGTGGCGCTGGGTGAGGCGATGGGGCCGGTGCTGGAGCGGGCGAGCGAGCTGCTGAGTTATGCGCCGGTGACGGAGCTTTTGCAGGAGTGCTATGGAGCGAGCGGCGCGACGTTTGCGAGTGCGTTCGCACGGTTAATGACGCGGCTCTTTGCCGATCATGGATTGATCGTGATGGACGCCGCGGGGCGCGACTTTCATGCTCTGGGCGCGAGTGCGCTGCGAGCGGCGATCGAGCAGGCAGAAGAGCTGGAAGCGGCGCTGCTGGCGCGAACGAACGAGCTCGAAAGTGCCGGGTATCACGCACAGGTGCTGGTGAAGCCGGGCGCGTCGCTGCTGTTTCTGGTCAGCGAAGTGGACGGTGCGAAGACGCGGCAGCCGTTGAAGCGGCTTCCGGACGGCACGTGGAAGGCGGGAAACGGCAGTGGAGCAAAAAGCCTCACGACAGCAGAGCTGCTGGCGATTCTGGAGGAGTCACCGGAACGGCTGAGCCCAAACGCGCTGCTGCGGCCGGTGTTCCAGGACACGATCCTGCCGACGACGGCATACATTGGCGGACCGGCGGAGGTGGCGTACTTCGCGCAGTCGGCGGTGCTGTATGAGCGCGTGCTGCAGCGCGTGACGCCGATTCTGCCGCGCATGTCTGCGACGGTCCTGGAGCCGGCGATTGCGGCGGTGATGGCGCAGCAAGAGGTGAGTTTGCCGGATGCGATGACGACGCCGGATGAGCTGGCGCAGCGGCTGGGAGCGCGGGCGATGCCGATCGAGGCGAAGCGGCGGCTGGCGGCGGCGGGCAATGCTCTGGACGAGGCACTGACGGCGGCGCAGTCGTACATGGGATCGCTGGACACGGGGCTGGGGCAGGCGGCGGAGGTTTCGGCTTCGAAGATGCGGTACCAGATGGACCGGCTGCGGCGTCTGGCCGCGACGTATGAACTGAACAAGGAGCAGAGCCTGAAGAAGCATGCGGATGCGATGGCGCTGCATCTTTTTCCAGAGGGTCATCCGCAGGAGCGGGTGATCGCAGGGGCATGGTTTGTGGCGGCGTGGCAGGCGGCGAAGGGCGATGCGGGTGCGGGCCTGATCGACCTGCTGGTGGAGACGGCGGCGAGCCAGTGTCCCGGGCACCTTGTGGTCCGGTTCTGATTTTTTTTGATATTTTCTCAGCGTAAAATATTTGAAATCAGCGTCTTGCGTGTGTTGCCGGACCTGTAAAATATTGCAGGATAAGAACTTCCACACAAAATCTTTATTTTCAGACGTTTGGAGCATAACTAAGGCCCCGGGCAAAAACATACTTCGCTCATCAGGGGGTGCTGAGTGAGCGGAGAAACTGAGCAACTCCAATCATATAGCCGCGTCAGGCTGGACGGCACGCAGGTTCCTTGGGAGACTGGTTCACCGTCCCTCTGGAGCCTGTACGACATGCTGAAAACTGCCAACGCAAGTAGTGGATTTGAAGCCATCCTCCTCATCGACTCGATTCGCACCCGGTTCAAGATTTTGCAAGAGAAACAAGGACTCCTCTGCCAGCCAGCGTTCAACCTGATGTACGACACGCGCCAGATGCTGAAGATCGTCAAAGAGTCGGCAGAGTGCCTTGGGTTCGATAGTACGATCCGCAAAGTTCAATACCTCCAAGACGAGTATGGGGAACGCATCCCGGACAGGAATGCGGTCGAAATTGTCAGCGATCTCGAACACCTAGGGGTTGAACTGGTGTCAGATGCCCAGGCTGTTTTGTTCCTGCGGTTGGATTCCGCGAGGGCTAAGTTTTACTTGGCCGACGATCCGCAAGCTGCTCCGTTTGGCGAGGCAGTCCACAATGCCTTTCCATCCGCCATCATTGACGCGCGTGAAGCCAGCAACTGCTACGCACTGGAACGTTGGCCCGCTTGTGTGTTTCACTTAATGCGGGTGCTTGAGTTTGGCCTCGGGGTGATGGCCAAACGATTCAATGTCTCAGTAGAACGGTCAACATGGCATCAGATCATCGAAGCCATCGAGGGCCGCATTCGCAAAATTGATCCGCAATCCGGTGCGGACTGGAAGAAGCAGCAAAAGGACTTCTCCGACGCTGCTACGCAATTCATGTTCTTCAAAGATGCATGGCGCAATCACATCATGCACGTCCGAGATCAGTACGACGAAGGCCGCGCTATGAGCATCTGGCAGCACACTAACGAATTCATGAACAAGCTAGCCGCAATAGGTCTGCACGAGGAACCATGAACTCCCTGCCCGAATTCACCACCTTGCAAGAGGCTATCGTGCACTTCTCCAATCCGGACAACTGCATCGCCTACATGGCGGCGCGGCGTTGGCCGGATGGCGTCGTGACGTGCCCTACCTGCGGGCGCAAAGACGTGTCGTACATCGCCAAGCGGCGCGTCTGGCAGTGCAAGTCCCGGCATAAGAAATGCCAGTTCTCCGTGAAGGTCGGCACCATCATGGAAGACAGCCCCATTGGGCTGGACAAGTGGCTGGTCGCTATGTGGATGCTGGCCAACTGCCGCAATGGGGTCAGCTCGCACGAGATCAAGCGGGCGCTCGGCGTCACGCAGAAGTCCACATGGTTCATGCTGCATCGCATCCGTTGGGCCATGCGGGATACTCCTGTGGGGCCCGATGGCAAACTCGGCACTCCAGGCCCAAAGGGAAATGCGGGACTTGGCGAGGCCCATGCAACCAAGGATGAGTGGGAACACGGTTCCAAGGCCGTAGAGGTTGACGAAGCATTCTTCGGCGGTAACGTGGAGAACATGCACCGGGATCGTGTAGCCAAACTACGAGCGCACAGCCCAGGCCCACAAGAGGAAGGATACGAACGGGCAACCCGCTACGACAACAAGGCCATCGTCGTAGGAATGTTCGACCGTGTAAGCCGTCAGGTGCGCGCCAAAGTGATTCCGAACACGAAACGCGAGACGCTCCAGCGCGAGATTCTGAAGAACGTCAAATACGGCTCTGCCATCTACACCGATGAGGCCGTAGGCTACGACCTGCTGCGGCGGAAGTTCGTCCACGAAACCGTGAACCATGCCGAGACCTATGTGCGGGGCCAAGTACATACGAATTCTTTGGAGAACTTCTGGAGCCTGACCAAACGGACGCTGACTGGCACCTACGTTGCAGTAGAGCCATTCCACCTTGACCGCTATTTGGACGAGCAGATGTTTCGCTTTAATAACCGTCAGAACAAGAACGACGCCGATCGCTTCCACAAGGTAGCGGCACAGGTCTTGCATCGTCGCCTGACCTACGCCGACCTGACCGGCAAGACGGCCGAGGCGGCGAGGCCTTTCTAATCGCAAACGGCAAGGGCGCGGCTGCAAGATCAATCCCGAAGTGATCGTGCGCGGACTCGCTGCTGACAAGCGCCGCGAATGGCTGCGGCAACTATGGAAGCGCAAACGGATGAGCCTGGAGCTATTCGCGCGCTTTGTAGAGGAAGAACATCCTCACTCGCTGCCAATGTGGGCCAGAAAAGATGTTGAAGAGTTCATGCGCTGTATGCTGCGCGGGCTGTTGGACGACCTGTGACTTGGCCCGCTCCTCGCGCTCCAGCTCCTTGCGGAGATAGCGCAGGTCGCGCAGTCTGCGCTCCTCGGATCGCGGCTCCGGCTTGGAGTGGTCAGGCATGTTTCTTCTTTGCTGGCCGTTTGGGAGCCGCCTTCTCTTCAGCCTTCATCTTTTGGATCTCAGCCTTGGGAAGCGATAGGACGCGCCCCACAAGATCGTCAAACCGCTTGAACTCCTCCGACCTGGCCGGCTCAGATTTCATGCGACCATGATAGCGCAGAGGCGAACAATGGAACCTATACCGCAGATGGCTCTTGGCCTACTGGAGTTGATGGAGCAGCAGGCGATTGAGATTGTGGCTCTGCGCTCCGTGTTGGCCCGCGAAAGCTTTGAACTCGATTGGCGGGAGGAGGTTGAGACGGCGAAGATTTTGTGCGCGGATAGAGTTCATCAAGTTTTTGGATTGTTGCGCGCTCAATGTCAGCCATCTCAGCCAGAAACCAGTCTGCCAAGCGATCTGGATTCAGTCGTCCGTCGGATTCTCGAAAAACTCTGAGCGGATCGCCTTGCATCAGAGCACACTCCATGCGATGATTCGCAGTGTCACCCGCAAGAACCGCCCCCGCCTGCCAGCGGGGGTTTTGCACATTTGTGCTGATGATACGCGTTCAGTGCGTCAGGCCGTCAACTGGAATGACAATGAAGCGCGGCGGGTTGAAGTGATCTTGGCCATCTTTCCCCTTCGACTCAAAGCCGCCTTGATACTTCCACACCTTGCCCGTCGCCGTGTCCAGCAGCAGCGCCGTCCGCTCATTTCCTTCCAGCGTGACGGTTGTCATTTGGTAGCGACCGAGAGAATCGGGTGCGGTGCGCTGTGCTGGTACGAAGGTCGCAGTAAGCAGTAGCAAGAAAGCAAGTGGCTTCATGGTTGCGTCGTCCTCAGCACACGCTCGACAAAGATCAGCTTCTGCGTCTTGCCTTCATCGTCTCGGATGTAGAAGTCGTGCCCAACCAAAGCGAACTTGATAGGCCCATGCACTGTAACGAGCAATTGCTTCTGGCGTCCACGGATAAGCCTGTTGACCTCATAGCTGTACCCGTTAGGGCCGTCGATGATGTAGTGCGTCACGACATAAGCAGCAGTGCCGATAACACCGTGGCCGTCATTGGAGGCACCAAAGAGCCGTGTGTGGCTGTCGGTTGTCATCTCGCGCAGAGTCCCGTCCTGCCATGCGGAATCAGGAACCTTAGACGCCAAGGCGGGGATTGTAGCCAGAAGAAGGAGTAGAGTCGCCAAGGGCTTCATGGTCGTTCCTTACGATGTTCGGTTTACCGAACAGATGAGGCCACGATACTCGAAACCATGAGGCATGGCAATCTCATTCCCGGTGCGCCTTGGGAGGCGTCTCAGCGCCTTGCGTGAGGCCCGTGGTCTGTCGCAGACTCAGCTTGCAGACATGGCCGAGATCGGACGTGCCCACTTGTCCCAGATCGAGAATGGAGCCGTCGCCGCCAGGATCGACACGCTGAAGGCCATCGCCGATGCCCTAGAATTGACCTTGAGCGAAATGCTTGCAGAGTTCTAGGCGCGATAGCATAACTGGCATGAATCCTCTGACAAAGATTGCTCAGCGCCAAAGCGAGTTCGACGGATACACGATTACTGGCTACATGTTCCAATTCCTCAACGAGCCATCAAGGCGCGGATGGTATGTCACGATGTATTCTCCAACCGGCGGGGTCAAACACTACTGGGTAGAAAGCGATCAGTTCCACTCTGTGGTCAATTACATTTCGACGTCGCCCGGCATCCCGGCTTATCTCGATATAGGCGACTTGGCGGAAGTCCTAGAAGCCGAAAAGGTAGCCGTTTCGCGGGCGGTCGATATGTGGACTAGGGAGCACGACGAAAAGGCCGACGTAGAGGCGTGATGAGTCAAGTAAGTTTATGCCAGGCCCCGGCTACTGACCGGGGCCTTTGTTTTATTGTTCCTGCTTCTATTGTAGCGGATGGAGCATAACTGTTATGCCACTTTTCTTCGGGAGCTATCACGCGGCAGGAGAGTGAGTTACAGCGAAATGGGGCGGAGAAGGGGCTTGACAGGGTACGGACACCGAGAAGTTGGACTTAGAAGGTGAGTTATGGCGATGGGTTTTGGGGAAGACCCGACATCACGAGATAAGACAGTGTTTTTCGTTAGGGACCGCCTACTCAGCCGCTAGAGAGCGGCCTTCTTCTTTTTCATCGCCGCCGTGACGAACGGTTTCCTGGCAGCCTGAGCCATCCACGAAAGTATCTGGTCTTCGTCGAGCTCGTCCATAACAGTCAGCTCGACGCCGCGGGTACTCTTTCCCATTCCGGTCGGTGTCACCGGCGGTTCTGGTAGCAGTTCGTTCCCTCGGATGAACATCAGTTTCAGATGACCGACAAAGGCGCCGGAAGTAAAGCACCACCCATTGGGTAGGCCATAGTAAGCCATTCCCCATTTCACTGCGCGTTTGAGGTTCGGCAGTGCCCTGGCGGCCAAGACATCGACATGTTTGGCGATGCTCTTCTGCGGTTCGGGAAGACTCTCGATATAAGCAAATACCGGCTCGTCGCCTTCGGCCGCTTTCGCGGGGCTCGCCTTGCCGGTCATCGCCACTAGAAGCTCAGTACTTTTTGCCTGTGGTGCTCTCCTGTTCTTTTTTTGTGTCATGGCTCTCCGATCGAATTCGAATGAGGCATCCTGAACGGCGGACGACGAGAGGCCCGGTCGAACCGAGCCTCCACGGCCATCCTTATTTCGCCTGAGCCAGCCCAGCAACGACAACAGCAACCTTGTCCAGGATCTGCTTCCAGCCTTCGAACTGGCCACTCTTCACGGCGTCATTCGCGGGTTCGTTGCCAATGAAGGTGAGCTTTGTCTGACCGTTTCCAAGGTCCTCAAACAGCGTCGTGTCGTACGCTCCTGCGACAGTCTCATGTTCTATGCCATAGTGCGAAGGATCAACCTTATTTCCTTCGGAGTCAGCGAAGTACATTGAGGAGACGATCTTTTCGGGCGGAATAATCTCGTGGTACTCAACGCCGTTCCAGAACTCCTGTCCGTCCAGCGACTTCATGCAGAAGAGGGCCTTGCCTCCAACGCGAAAATCCATCTTGCAGACAGGCGCGGTAAAACCCTTCGGTCCCCACCACTGCATCACGTACTCAGGCTCTGTCCATGCCTTCCAGACCAACTCGCGTGGGGCATCAAAGATCCGTGTAATCGTCATTCGTTCAACGTTGTCATCCGTGCTTTTTGTCATCTCCAGCCTCCCTTTTCATCTGCTGGACAACCACATCCAGCTTGTCGAAACTTTCTTCCCAGAATCGGCGATAGTTCAATGCCCATTCGCTGACGGTCTTAATCGCTTGCGGCCTAAGCGTGCATACGCTCTCGCGTCCACGCTTCGTCTTGACCACAATCCGCGCTCTCACCAGGCAGGCAACATGTTTTGAAATCATCTGCTGTGACAGAGAGAACGGTTCCATCAATCCATGCACCGAGGCAGGCCCATGGGAGAGCCGTTCGATCATGGCTCGCCGGGTGGGGTCCGACAGAGCAGCAAAGGTTGTGTCCAATCTATCCACAACCGTATGGTTGTGCATACGTGCCCAGATGTCAAGCAGGAATTTTTTGCGATGAAGCCCGCTGCTCCTCCGAAAGACAAATCCATGGGGCGCAGAGTGTTGGCGGCAGTCGTTAGAATGGTTGGCGGTGGAGGAGGGCGATATGGGCCTGAGCGACCAGCCATTTGAAGTTGCGTGCCCGGACTGCGGGGCGATGATCAAGATCGATCCGGTGACGCGCGCGGTGATCTCGCATGTGTCGGCGCCGCGGAAGCGGACGTTTGAGGACCTGACGGCGGCGGCGAAGGCGGCGAAGGAGGCCGATGCGCGGCGCGAGTCGATCTTTGCGCAGAGCGTGGCGGCGCAGAAGAACTCCGAGGACCTGCTGGCGAAGAAGTTTGCCGACGCGATGAAGAAGGCGAAGGAGGCGCCGGATACGGGCAAGCCGCTCAGGGATTTCGATCTGGACTGAGGTAAAGGCTTAACACCGATTTGCACCGATGACACCGATCCAAAGCAACCACGGATTTGCACGGATCGGCACGGATTAAGACGAAGGCGAGGGTCTCGAGCTGTGAGCTGGAGAGCTTTAAGCTGACAGCGGCACGATGAAGGGGCGATCAGGGGCGATTTGCCTCGCAGTTCGCTGCTATTCTGCTGGGACTATGAGAAAGCTGATTGAGACAGGCGTCGTCGCGCTGGCGATTGCGGTATGGCCGGCGTGCGTTCGGGCGCAGGAGCAGGCTGCTCCGACAGCGGAGCCTGTGTATGTGCTGCATGCGGCGCGGATGCTGGATGTGGCGGCGGGCCAGGTGGTCTCGCCGGGCGAGGTGCTGGTGCGCGGCGGGAGGATCGTCGCCGTGGGCGAGCATGTGGATGCGCCAGCGGGGGTGGAGCGGATCGATTTAGGCGACCGCACGCTGATGCCGGGGCTGATTGACGCGCACGTGCACCTGTTTCTGCATCCGGGAGCGGAGGACCTGCAGACGGTGGTGGAGAGCGTTGGCACACGGGTGATTGAGGCGGAGATTGCGGCGAAGGCGGACCTGATGGCGGGTTTTACGGCGGAGCGCGATATGGGGTCGGAGGGCGCGGGATCGGCGTCGACGGCGGTGCGCGATGCGATCAACCAGGGGCTGATTCCGGGGCCGCGGCTGCGGGTGAGTGCGAACGCGATCGACATCACGGGCGGGCATGAGGACGCGATTGGGTATAACCCGGCGGCGCATGTGCCGTCGAATGCGGACTATGCGGATTCGGCTGAGGACCTGGTGCGGGTGATGCGCAAGCAGCACAAGGAGGGAGCGGATTTCGCGAAGATCTACGAGACGGGGCCGGACGTGATGCAGGACGGCAGGTGGGTGACGAACTATCAGTACACGGAGGCGGAGCTGCGGGCGGCGGTGGTGGAGCAGGCGCGGCTGGCTGGAGGTTCGCCGTCCGGGACGGCAATGGGAGTCGGTGTGCACGCGACGGGCGAGCCGGGAGTGGGCTATGCGGCGGCGGCGGGCGTGGCGTCGATCGACCATGCGTTTTTCGTGAGCGACGAGACGATGGCGGTGATGAAGGCGAAGGGGATTTATGCCGTGCCGACGTTCGCGATCCTCGATTATTTTGCGCAGCAGAAGGAGCCGAAAGGGCCGGCGAACTGGGGCGGCGCGTTGCTGAAGTTTCACGCGGAGCAGTTCAAGCGGCAGATGGCGGCGGGGGTGCAGTTTGCGGTGGGGTCGGACGTGGGGCCGTTTCCGCATGGGACGCAGGCGCACGAGATGGAGCTGATGGTGAAGTACGGGATGCCGGCGAAGGATGTGCTGCAGGCGGACCTTCTCCATGGGGCGAAGCTGCTGGGCTGGGCGGAGGAGATCGGGCAACTGAAGGCGGGGTACGACGCGGACGTGATTGCGGTGGAGGGCGATCCGCTGGAGGACATCGGCGCGGTGACAAAGGTGGACTTCGTGATGAAGGGCGGGGTAGTGTACCGAAGGCCGTAGCTGTGATTCCGGCATGAAGGCGATGCTTCGTGTTCAAGCCAGCGGAACGGTGCAGATGATGTTGAGAATGATAGGGATGCGAGATCCCTTTCGATGGAGGATCGCTTCGGGCGGCAATTTACAGGACCTTTCATCGTCTGCCCGGGTCTGCATATTCCCATGACCCAAAAGCGCAATGGCTAAGCCAGTCCATACACCTTAATCTTTCCTGCATAACTGAAAGCCCAGGCTGCGAACGACCCGCCAGGGGAGCAGGAGAGTTGATTTGCTCGCAGGCACTTATAACTACTGGCTTGTACTGGCAAGCCTCGGAATAGCCATACTTGCGTCTTACACGGCGCTGGACATGGCCGGACGCGTGATGGAGACCCGGGGGCGAGCCTCCCGTTTATGGTGGATTAGCGGCTCGGTGGCCATGGGATTCGGCATCTGGTCGATGCACTTTGTCGGGATGCTGGCATTCAAGCTGCCGATGCCGATGAATTACGATCCGGCGATCACTTTTCTCTCTCTGCTGATTGGCATTGCTTCATCGGCCTTCGCCCTGTGGATGGTATGCCGTCGCGTGCTCAACTGGCCGCGGCTGTGCTATGGCGCGGTTCTGATGGGAGCGGGAGTCTGCACCATGCACTACATGGGCATGGCGGCGATGCAGATTCGTCCCGGCATCCGCTATATTCCATCGCTTTTTGCCTTGTCCGTAGTGATTGCGGTGGTTGCGTCGGGCACGGCGCTATGGATCGCGTTCCGTTTGCGCCGGCGTTCTTCGAGGGTCAAACTGCTGCGTGCGGGAGCCGCAGTTGTGATGGGGATTGCCATCGCGGGCATGCACTACACGGGAATGGCGGCGGCGCGGTTTCCGGTTGGCAGCATGTGCACAACGTCGCACACCAGCCTTTCCTCCGACTCTCTGGCGCTGCTGATCATTGTCTTCTCTCTGTGCGGCCTGTCAATTGCATTGATCACTTCGTTCCTGGATTATCGGGCATCGGTGCTGGCCTCGTCTCTGGCGCATGCACATGAAGAGCTGCAATTTCTGGCGCTGCACGATCCTCTTACCAAGCTGCCCAACCGTACGCTGCTGGAAGACCGGCTCGACCAGGAGATGAAGAAGTCCGTACGAAGCCAGACGCCGTTCTCACTGTTTTTTCTGGACCTTGACGGCTTCAAACAGGTGAACGACGCCTTCGGTCATCATGTAGGGGACGCATTGCTGGTCGAGGTTGCGGAGCGAATCCAGTCTGCAGTGCGCGCCTCGGACACGATTGCGCGCGTAGGCGGAGATGAATTCGTGCTGGTGGCCGGCATCCCGGATCCGGGATATGCAGCCAATTTTGCCGACAAACTGATCCAGCTGATCCGTGCACCGTTTGCGATCGCAGGGCATGACTGTCAGGTGACAGTAAGCATAGGGATCGCGGTTTACGACGGCGATGAGTGCGGCGGCCAGGAATTGCTGAAGAAGGCGGATGCAGCGATGTATCACGCCAAGGTCCTTGGCCGGAACAACTATTGCTTCTTCGATGTCTCAATGAATGAGGACGCGCAGGAGAAGCTGCAGCTGCTGCACGATCTGCGGGTCGCCGTGGAGCATCGGGAACTCGTGTTGTATTACCAGCCGAAGTTCGACGCACGCAGCGGTGTGATGACCGGGGTCGAAGCGCTCATTCGCTGGCAACACCCTGCAAGGGGACTAGTCCTTCCGGCGGATTTTATTCCTTTAGCGGAAAAGATCGGACTGATCCTCTCGATTGGGGAGTGGACGCTCAATGAGGCCTGCCGGCAGATCAGCGAATGGCGATCCGACGGATACTCCAATTGGACCATTGCGGTCAATCTTTCCGCAGTTCAGTTCAATCATCCCGGGCTGGTCGATCTGGTGGGCAGATGCCTCGAACGCTACCATATTCCTCCCGACTGCCTGATTCTGGAGATCACAGAATCGACGGCGATGTACAACCCGGAGGCGAGCATGGCAGTTCTGAGGCGGTTGTGCCAGATGGGAGTGCGGATCTCGATCGACGATTTCGGTTCCGGCTACTCGAGCCTGCTCTATCTGAAACAACTGCCTGCCGGGGAACTGAAGATCGATCGGGGATTTGTGCGCGACCTGGAGGAAAAGGGTGAAGATGCCGCCATCATTTCCGCGATCGTAGCGCTGGGCCGGACGCTGGACCTGGAGATTGTTGCCGAGGGAGTGGAGACGATCGCCCAGCAGGAATTTCTTACGCGCCTGGGGTGCAACTCATTGCAGGGCTTTCTGCTGGGGAGGCCCATGCCCGCCGATCAGTTGATCGCCATGATAAAAGCGGGCGGCCCTGTTCCCGATGTTCAGGAAGTCAGCCGCCGCGCTCCCAAGCTAGTGGCGCATCTTCCGGCAAACGCGCTGGCCTGAAGCACTACGTCAGGCGGGTTTGGCGGCCGGGTTGAAGGGCTCGTCGGCGGAGGGGCCGTAGATGCCGGGGACGGGGATGTCGTTGAGGCGAAGATATACGGAGAGCTGCGCGCGGTGGTGCAGCAGGTGGTTGAAGAAGAACATGCGGTAGGAGGCGGAGCGCGGTGCGTTGGCGATGACCATGTCTCCGAAGGCGAACTTCCACTCGGCTGCGAGGTCTGCGTCGGAGGAGGCGGCGAGGGCGGCGCGGGCCTCCGCCGCGGCGGCGTCGAAGGTAGCCAGGGCAATGTCGCGGGTGCGCCAGGTGTTATCGGGGAACTTCTGGTTGGGATCGGCCATGTCCATGCCGGGTGTGGTGAGGATCACCTTGCCGAAGGCAGGCAGGGTGGCAACGTGCATGGCCAGACGACCGAGGGGCATGGACTTCTCGTGGCACTTGTATTCAGGGTTGTCGTCGGGGATGCGCTCAAGGACGCGGCGCGTAGATTTCATCTCGGCGTCGTAGTCCTGGAGGAGGAGTTCGGCGATGGACATAGGTGGCTCCGGGCGTTGGATTTTAGGTCAGACGGCGTTTCGATGTTAGCGCGCGGCACGTAGACGCGGAATTAATTTGCGGAGATAGGGCGACGGAAAGAGTCCGGCGGATCCCGGCTAGATCCCGGTGACGTTGAAGCCGCAGTCGACGAAGGTGATCTCGCCGGTGATGCCGCTGGCCAGCGGGGAGCAGAGGAAGAGGGCGGTGGACCCGACCTCGGCCTGTTCGACGTTGCGGTGGAGGGGAGCGCGCTGGGTGACGGTGTCGAGGATGCTGGTGAAGTCGCTGATGCCGCGGGCGGCAAGGGTCTTGATGGGGCCGGCGGAGATGGCGTTAACGCGGATGTTTTTGGGGCCGAGGGAGACGGCGAGGTAGCGGACGGAGGCCTCAAGCGCGGCCTTGGCCACGCCCATGACGTTGTAGTTGGGGAAGACCTTGTCGGCGCCGTAGTAGGTAAGGGTGAGCATGGCGCCGCCTTCGGACATGAGCGGGGCGGCGGCGCGGGCGACGGCGATGAAGGAGTAGACGCTGACGTCGTGTGCGATGCGGAAGGCCTCACGCGAGGTGAGCAGGAAGTCCTGCTTGAGGGCATCTGGTGGCGCGAAGCCGACGGAGTGGATGAGGATGTCGATCTTCGGGAAGGTGGTGGCGAGTTGCGTGAAGAGGGCGTCGATCTCCTCGTCGCGGGAGAGGTCGCACTGGAAGGCCTTGCCGGCTTCTGCCTGGCCAAGGGAGGCGAGGAGTTCTTCAGACTCGGCGCGCAGGCGGTCGGACTGATAGGAGAGAACGAGAGTGGCGCCCGCCTCGGCGAGCTTCTGCGCGATGGCGTAGGCGATGCTGCGTTTGTTGGCGAGGCCGAAGACGACGGCGACTTTGCCCTTCAGATCAATCATCCAGAAAATCCCTCGAAGACGTGTATTCCGAGGGTTAGGATAACAGCCGCACGAGGGGCGGTGTTGCTAGTGCAGCAGAGTCGACCGAACGGCGGGCATGACGACGTCGCCGATGCCGACCGGCGGCTGAGCATGCTCATCCATGGCGGTCTCGTCGCTGGCGACGACGACACGACGGCAGTTGCGACCGTCCGCCTTGGCCTGGTAGAGGGCTTTGTCGGCCCGGGCGATGAGAGTGACCGCATTGTCTTCCGCAGTGGCCTCGGTGAGGCCGATGGAGAGCGTGAGAGGCATGAGGCAGCCGGAGCTCCCGGTGCGGTCGCTGACAGCCTGGTTGAGGCGGTCAGTAACGCCGAGAGCGATGTTGCAGGGGGTGCCCGGGAGAACCAGCAGGAACTCATCGCCGCCGTAGCGGCCGAGATGGTCGCGTCCACGGAGGTGGGTGGAGATGGTCTCAGCGACCTCGCGCAGGGCTGCGTCTCCGGCGGCATGGCCCTGGATGTCGTTAATGGACTTGAAGTAGTCAACGTCGATGAGAGCGACGGAGAGCTTATGCCGTCCTCGCTGAAGGTGCTTGAGCTCGGCGGCCAGCTTGACTTCGATGCCGCGGCGGTTGAATACGCCGGAGAGAGGATCCTTCTGCGACTCATCACGGCTACGCGCGATGAGCTCTCCGCTGGCGAGAACGAGCATAAAGAGGCCTATGCAGAGGATGGAGACAACGCCGAGAAGCAGGGTGGCGGTGCCGACCTCGTTGCTCTCCAGCAGGTGGGAGGGCGCACCGTGCAGGACGGTAATGATGCCGCAGTTAACGCTGACAGCGGCAAACAGGGCCATGACCGCCGCAAACATTCGCATGGATGTCGGGCTGGTGAAGGTGGGCGACTTGCGGAAGAGCTCCATGGCGATCAGGCCGCGCACAATGCCGATGGTGAGCGAGATGGCGACGATGCGCGGAACGATATTTTCCTGAATCTCGCTGAAGTAGAAGAGGACACAGAGGGCTATGACAGAGGCCACAATCGGAAGGAATGCAGAGCGCCGGCTGCCGATGAAACGAAGGATGCCCCGGTAGAGGAAGACGAAAGAACCAAAGAGGAAGCAGTTGGCGATGGTGACGGAGGCGAAATACGGCATGGAGCCGCGAGATGCGAGCAGACCGGTGGCCGGCACTCCGAGCAGGAAGCTGATGGCGATGGTATTGATCCCGCGCAGGCTGGGGTAGCTGCGTTTCATCCCGAAGAAGACCAGCGCGAAAGCCAGGGAGACGATGAAATCGCAGGCGATGAGAGTCCGGTTATCAAACCACGAGAGAACGTGCATTCCGTGCCCAACCTCTAGCGCCATGTTAGTGACGGGTCGGGTTCCGCAGAAGCGCACTTAAGTTGTAGCGAGGCCAGCAACTTGTGGAAGAGGGAGTCCTGAAAGCATGACGCCTGTCATGCAACGATTCTCAAGCGGTGAGCCAGTCGTACTGCTCCTGCGTGAGCGGGACGACGGAGAGGCGGAACTGACGAAAGAGGATGGAGCCTGCAAAGAGAGGAGATTCGCGGAGTTCGGCGAGCGGGTGCTCGTGCTTGAGGCGCTTGCCGGCCTTGATGCGGACGATGGGATTTTTGGGGTCGTCGGCGTCCACGGAGACGACGGTGGCGGTGCCGATGGCGGACTTGCCCTCGTTGGAGTGGTAGATGACGAGCTTTTCGCCCTTCTTCATATTGCGCAGGTTCATCAGGGCCTGAGGATTCGAGATGCCGTCCCAGACGGTCTCGCCGTCGCGCAGCAGGTCATCGAAGGAGTACTTGGAGGGCTCGGTCTTGAGCAGGTAGGGCATGGGAAGAAGGTTACTAGGGACTGGGTACTGGGGACTAGGGTTTGGCGGCGTTTGAATTCAGCTCACAAGAATGCGTGGAGTAGTTGTAGTGATCGAGGCAAGAGTCCACTTCAATGGCACTGCGGAAGTGATAGAGGAGAACAACGAGCGTTCCAAACGCGAGTGATACTGCACACGCCGCTGTCCACAATTTCTTCACGGCGCCATGTTCTCACGCTTCCTGCAACGCCACAAGAAGAGGGTCGATTCATCAGCCGCCGAGGTCGAGGAGCTGGACGTGGTCGACGGGGCGGCCCAGGAAGGCAGAGCCGAGGCGTGCGAATTTCTCGACGGAGTCGGTGGCGAAGAACTCGCAGGTGGCCGCCGGATGGTTCTGTGCAGCCGCGGGGTGCGTTCCATTTTGGGAGAGAAGAGACTCCACGGTGCGCGCGGTGGCTTGTGCCGAGTCGATGACCTGTGCGGAGGAGCCGAGAGAGTGGAGGGTTTCTGTGACCAGAGGAGCGATGAGGGGGTAGTGCGTGCAGCCGAGGATCACGACCTGGGGCGAGCAGAGGCCAAGGGCCTCGCTCAGATAGATGCGGAGGACCTCGCGGGTGACGGGATGGTCGATCCAGCCCTCCTCGATGAGGGGGACGAGGAGGGGGCAGGCCTTCTCGGTGGCATGGAGGCCGAGCGCCTCGCAGTGCGCGCGATAGGCGTGGGAGTGCACGGTGGCGGCGGTGGCAAGGATAAGGGTATCGGCGGCCGGGTGCCGGTGGTGCGTCGTCTCGACGACGGGGGCGATGACGCCGGTGACCGGGATGCGTACGGCGGCGGTGATCTCCGGCATGGCGAGGGCGGAGGCGGTGTTGCAGGCGATGACGAGCTGGTCGGCTCCGCGTGCTTCAAGGAAGCGGGCGCTTTCGACGGCGTAGCGCGCGATGGTGGCCTGCGACTTGGAGCCGTAGGGGAGGCGTGCGGTATCGCCAAGGTAGACATAGTGCGCCCCGGGGACAAGCGGCAGCAGTTCGCGCAGAACGGTGAGGCCGCCGAAGCCGGAGTCAAAGACGCCGATAGTGGTGGAAGGGGTCATGGAGCGGTTCCTGCGGTGGCGGTGTCGACGGCCTGATAGGTGCGCGTGAGGTCGGCATGTCCGGCGAGGGTGTCGTGCGGCTGGCCATCGACGAGGAAGCGGACCTGGACGACGCGGGGAAAGTTGGCGAAGAGGGTGCCGACGATGGAGTCGACGGTGAGGGTCTCGACTTCAATGCCGGAGGGATGATGACTGACGAAGCCGCCATTGAGATTGACGACGGCGAGCTGGCCGGCGGAGGCCGAAGCGGGTGCTGGTTGCGCGGGCGAGGTGTCGTTCGCTGGGCCGGTGCTTGCGGCGTTGAAGGCTGCGGCGGGTTTAAGCGGCAGATCGAGGAGGAACACATCGTCGATAGCGGGGCCGCTCTCGAGGGGATGCGTGGAGTTCTTCCACGAGTACTCGGCGATGAGGCGGGCGAGGAGCGCGCGAGCGCGGGTCGTTGGATCGGAGGGGAGAGCAAGATTACGGTCAGCCATGGAGATGGTGCCGTCGGCATCGCTGGCAACGGCAAGGCGGACGGACTGGCTGGGCGTCTCCACGGGTGCGGAGAGAGGTGTTTCGTTGCGGCGGCGGGTGAGCTTCTCGCGGGCCTGGCGGCAGCCATGCAGAAGGAAGCCCGCCATGAGCAGCGTGGCTGCGGCGAGACTCCAGAAGAGGATGCGCTGGTAACGGGGGATCATTGGGCGGCATCCCCCGAGGGATTCTGCACACTCCAGGCCTGGAGCGCAGCCACGATGGCCTGTGCGACGGTCTGCTGATACCCGGAGTCGGTGACCGGGGTGGAACTGCCATCGCCGGAGGACTGGGGGGCGATCTCCAATGCGACTGCGGGGCACAGGAGGTTGTCCAGGGGGCGCAGCGGCGCGCGGCCGAGCAGCGGAGAGGCGCCGGATTTGGTGAGCGTCTCGCGGAGGTCGTCGCCGAGCCGGCGGCTTTGGGTGACGAAAGCTGCCTGCGCGGACTCCCAGGGAACGGGGGCATAGGCCGGGACGGAGTCAGCATCTAACGCAGGCGCAGGCTGCAGGGTCGATGTATAGACGTGGACGCCGGAGCCGGCGGCGGTAGCGTGGAGGACGATGCAGGCGAGGGCGTGAGCGCGGTTGGCGGTCTGGGCGCGGTCGTCGGTGGAGAGCGGAACGGCGGGATCGGAGTCGCGCGTGGTGATGACGGTGAATCCGGCGGGGCCGAGCAGAGCACGCAGCTTCTGGGCGAAGGCGAGGGTGACGTCCTTCTCCGCGAGGTTGCCGGGAAGGGAGGCTCCTGTATCCGCCCCGCCGTGGGCAGGATCGAGGACGATGACCGGCCGGCTAGCCGGAGAGGACTGCGGACGAAGAGCCGGCTGGGGGACCTGCGGAGCGGAGGCGGAAGACGGCGACTGCGCAGCGATGGAGTGCACCGCCGCTGCGCCCGCCAGAGTGGCGAGCAGCAGGGCGGCGCGTGTGCGGTTGAGGGTCAAGGTTGATACAGGCTAATCCAGGGCGTAGATGGCGAGACCGCTGAGCAGTTTGGGGTAGAAGTCGGTGGACTTCTGCGGCATGATGTCCCCGGCGAGGGAGACGTCACGGAGCTGATCGAGCGTGATGGGCTTGATGAGGAAGGCGATGTCCGCCTCACCGTTGCGGACCATGTCGACGGCCTCGGCTGCCTCGCGAAGAAATTTGAGGTTGCCGAGCTGGGTGATGCGCTCGACGGTGAGGCCGAGGATCTGGTCGAGCAGCAGAGAGTGGAGCTGGACCACATCGAGCTGGGCCTGGCGAGCGGGGATGCCGGCGAGGGCGGCCTTGACGGCATCGGGTTTCGCCTCCAGGAGGTGGTTGCCGTCGCGGGTCACGACGATCATGGCGGTGCCCGGCGTGGCGGTGAGCGGTGCGAGGTCGGCGGAGGGCAGCGGCGTGACGGTAAAGAACTCGCCGGCCTTGGCGAGGAAGTCCGCTGTGGAGAAGTCCTTGAGGCCGAAGACGACGCGGTGGGTGGGCAGGATGGTGATGCCGGGAGCGTCCATATTGACGAAGGTCATCATCATGGCTGCCTCGGGGAAGGGCGGCGCGGGAAGGTGGCTGGGCGAGAGCTTCTCGTCGGGATCGGCAGGCTCGTTGAGAGGGAGCTTGAGCTGTGCGGAACGCTCCTTGGCATAGGCGACGGAGGTCTCGTAGCGGTGGTGGCCGTCGGCAATGATGAGTTTTTTATCGGCCATGGCGGTGAGGAGGAGATTGATCAGACCGGGGTCGGTGAGCTTCCAGACGCGATGCACGACACCGTACTCATCGGTGATGGCGAGGTCGGCGGGATTGGTGTCCTTGCCGTCGCGGCCGGCGCCGAAGATGAGTTTCTCGGCGGTGAATGCGGGGTCCGAGTAGAGCATATAGATCTGCTCGCAGTAGGCGCGTGTGGCCTTGAAGAGGGCCAGGCGGTCGGACTTGTGCTTGGGGAAGGTCTGCTCGTGGCGGTAGACGACCTTGTCGGCGTAGTCGTAGAGGTGGCCGAGCGCGATGAAGCCGCGGCGCTCGCGGACCTCGGTGGAGTGAGGAACGGTATAGGTCTGTGAGTAGCCGTAGATGGCGGGTTCAGCCTCTTCCGCGAGGACGCCCTCCGAGCGCCAGGAGTTGAGATATTCAGCGGCGCGGGTGTAGACGTTGTGGGCCTGCTCGCCGGCGGGCAGAAACTCCTGGGGCTCGGTGTCGCCGGGCTCATGCTTGCCAAGGATGATGCGGATGAGGTTGTAGGGGCTCAGCTCGTAATAGCGCTGCTGCATCTCGGGAGAGATTTTGTCGTAGGGCTGGGTGACGACGTCCTCCATGTGGACGCGGGAGGTATCGTAGCGAAGGGCGCGGAAGGGGTAGATGCGGGCCATGCGGGGTCTCGGGCTTCTCCTGACTGGATATCTGAAGTTGATTGTACGAGTGCAAGGGCGGAGGAAGGTTTCGGCAGGGGAAATTGGCGCCGGAAAGGGACTGTCGAACGGGATGGACCGGACGAATCCCTGAGGCGATTTCGACCAGAGGCGTGCCGTGACAAGAATGAGACAAGAGCCACGGCTTTCTTTTCCGAGGGTGCATAGTCTGAGGGGATGGGTGTAGTCTCTTGTGCGCTGTCTCTGTGCGAAGCCGCCGGGCCCGGGGATGGCATCAAAAAAAACT
>DASZPF010000032.1:0-10614 GCA_035550395.1 Acidobacteriaceae bacterium | reverse complement strand
CCACCATTGTCAGCGCGCGGATGGAGATCTACTTCCGCATCCTGCTGGTTCTGGGGTTTGACTGCTTCATCCTTTCAGCTTTTCTTCTTGTCGATCCAGACGACGTGGCCATCGGCCGCAACGTGTATGTATACGGCTTCGCGATCCTTGCTCCTGCCCTCATCCTGTTGCGGCGGATCTACGAATGGGCGATCGGCCATAAGGTGTTTCGCGAGCGTGTGTACGTTCTTGGGGCAGGGGACTATGCGCGCTCCATTGTCGAAACGATCCGTTCGCGGCGCGACCTTGGCATGGAGCTGACGGAGTGGCACGACGTACAGCTGATGGAGCCGGGCGAGCGCAAGAAGGTCTGGATCGAGGAGCTGGAGCGGATTGGCAAGATGCATCCTCCCGTGCGCCGCGTCATTATTGCCATGGAACACAAGCGAGGGGAGCTGCCGGTCCAGGAACTGCTGATCCTTCGGTTCCAGGGGATCATTGTCGAAGACGATGTGACTCTGCGCGAACGGCTCTACGGCAAGATACAGCTCGACGGGTTGCGGCCGTCGAACTTTCTTTATTCCGAGGGCTTTCGCCTTCGCAGCTCGCAGCAGCTGACCCGCCAGATTGTCTCTATCGTTGCCGCAGCTACGGGCCTGCTGGTTTTCCTGCCGTTCTTCCCGCTGGTGGTGCTGGCAGTCAAGCTTTCGTCCAAGGGCCCGGTCTTCTTTCGCCAGAAGAGGGTGGGAATGGGCGGCCGCATCTTCGAGGTGATCAAGTTCCGCACGATGTTTACCGATGCGGAGGCAGGCGGGGCGAAGTGGGCCACCAAGAATGATCCGCGTGTGACCAAGGTGGGCATGTTCCTGCGCAAGACCCGCATCGACGAAGTCCCGCAGTTGTGGAACGTGCTGCGCGGGGACATGGGTTTTGTGGGACCGCGGCCTGAGCGGCCGGAGTTTGTCGCATGGTTGAATGAAGAGCTGCCGTTTTACTATCTGCGCACGCTGATTCGGCCGGGGCTTACCGGATGGGCCCAGGTGCGTTACGGCTACGGGGCGACCCTGGCGGAGACGAAGGAGAAGCTGGAGTACGACCTCTACTACGTCAAGCACATGTCACTGGGGCTCGATCTGCTCATCATGTTCGAGACGATCAAAACTATCCTGCGCCGCCGTGGCGCCCAGTAGCGCTACTGAACCGCGTTCATCGGCTCACTGTTAGGCGTCATTCCTCCGCCGGAGGTGGGTGTGGCGCGCATCTGACTTTTGGAGCGGGAGTGGCCGCCCAGCTCTGCCGAACCCGAGGCCCCCACTTCATTGAGCTTATAGAGCAGGGAACGATAGCTGATCTTGAGCCACTTGGCCGTTTTCTGGCGGTTCCAGTTATTTGCGCGCAGCACTTTCAGAATGATCTGGCGCTCCAGCTCGTGCGTCGCCTGCTTCGTGATCACCTTCAATGAGATGGGCTGGCTGATATCCACCTCCGGCACGCGGGAGGCAGGCCGTTCCTCTTCCATTAACTCGGCCACCAGAGCCTCTTCGCTGTTCATCAGGACATAGCTGCGGATCATATTGTCGAGCTGGCGAATGTTGCCCGGCCAGTCATACTTCTGCATCAGGCGTATGACGTTTCGCGAGACAGGTTCCGGCTCAACGTCGAAAGCGTGAGCATGGAGCGCGGTGAAATACTCGACGAGCTGGGGGATGTCCTCTGCGCGCTGGCGCAGCGGCGGCATCTGGATCGTGACGGCGTTGATGCGGTAGAGAAAATCGAGACGAAAGGTGCCGTCGGCGACCTGTTCGCGGAGATCGCGATTCGCTACCGAGACGATCCGGGTCTGGATGCTGCGGGTCTCATGGCCGCCAACCCGCATGAAGGTACCGTCCTGCAGGACCTGAAGCAACTTGGACTGGACGCCGATATCCAAGCTGCCGACCTCATCGAGGAACAAGGTGCCGCCGTGCGCCTGCTCCAGACGGCCGCGCTTGGTGGAGTGAGCGCCAGTGAAGGCGCCTTTTTCGTAGCCGAACAGCTCTGTTTCGATCAGTCCCGCGGGAATCGCCGGGCAGCTTACCTTTACCAATTCGCCGCTGCTCTGGGAGGTGCCGTGGATGAGGCGCGCGCAGAGTTCCTTGCCGGTCCCGCTTTCACCCTGTACGAGGACAGCTACATTGGTTCGCGCAACCATCTCGAGCTTGCGCCTGATAACTTCCATCTCCTTGGTAGAGCCAAAGAAGACCTCGACAGGCGGGAGATCGGAGAGAGATTCCCGCTCAGAAAAACGTACAGTTGCCATAGTCGTCCTGTCGCGTCAGATTCCATCGATCTTCCAGCAATCCGCCTGCCGTATGCGGGCTGCAAGTTGATCTTGGGTACTAAAGAGAGAGCACGTTAGTCACCAAACCTTGCGCAAATGGTAGATACAATCTACTCTGAATTGCCGGTAAAAAAACTTGTCGGCGTTTTCACGTTTTGTTTTCGATGTCCTGAGGTAAACTTTCTGCACAGCCGTGGGAAGTTTATTACCACTTCCCCGCCCAAGTCTCTGAGTTTGTTGGTTCTTTAGTTTGGAAGTGTGAGTTCGACCGCGAAGTCCGCTGCGCCATGGATGTCGGCCCATGGATGGAGTTCCAGCGGTCTTTCGTCCTATTGGTGATTATCAGATCGGCATGCCGGGAGTCTCGGTGAATGCCGAAGGAGTCAGGAGAAATGGCGGCCCAACCTTCGCTGTCCAAAGAAAAGCCGACCTCGGCCAAGCGCCCCCGCATTTTTGTCTGCGAATCGAATCTTCGGGTTCTGAACTACCTCAAGCGGACCTTTTCCAATACCTACGATCTGCGCCTGTTTTCTACCGAGGCCGAATTCTTTCGTGAACTTGAGGGCAAGCAGCGCCCTAACCTGGTGCTGCTGGCGTGGGATGGCGTTTCCCAGTCGATGCCGACGTTTGCCCGGTTGCGGGCCACCTGCCCGGACGTCCCGGTCCTGATCCTGGCGACGACGGCGGAGATGGCCGACTATGAGGCTTTTTCGAAGCTGGGGGTCAGCGGCGTGGTGCTGAAGCCGTTTGTCGACGATACCCTGCAGGTCGCCATCGCCAAGCATCTGGTGGAGGCCAAGGAGGAGACAGGCGAGCCGAAAGAGATCCGGCTGGAGAACGGCAATTTCTTTGTGCGATCGAGCAAGCGCATGCGCGAAGTAGAGGCGCAGGCCCAGCTGGTGGCCAAGTCCGACATCCCGGTACTGATCCTGGGCGAGAGCGGCACCGGTAAAGAGATCATTGCGATGTATACGCACCAGATGTCGCGCCGGGCCGGCCGCATGTTTCTTAAGGTGAACTGCGCCGCGATGCCGGCCGACCTGCTGGAGAGTGAGCTGTTCGGATACGAGCAGGGCGCGTTTACAGGCGCGACCAAGAGCAAGCCCGGCAAGTTCGAACTGTGCGACGGTGGAACGATCTTTCTTGACGAGATCGGTGAGATGCCTCCTGCGCTGCAGGCCAAGCTCCTGCATGTTCTGCAGGACGGGACGTTCTCCCGTCTGGGCGGCCGCGGGCCGACCAAGACGGACGTGCGTGTCATTGCGGCGACCAATATCAACATGAAAGATGCCATGGCGCGGAAGACCTTCCGCGAGGACCTTTATTACCGCCTTAATGGCCTTTCTCTGATGCTTCCTCCGCTGCGCGACCGGTTGGACGAGATCCCCGCAATGGCTGCGCATTTTATGCAAAAAGGTGCAAGGAAGTACGAGTTAGAGCCTTTACCAATCTCTTCGGCTTTACTGGACGCGATGGGCAAGTACAATTGGCCAGGTAACCTTCGCGAGCTTGAAAACGTCATCAACCGGTATCTGATCCTACAGGACGAAAAGACGGTGATCGCGGAGCTGGATCAGATGAGCGGAGCGCCCTTGTCCGGGGACAAGTCACCGAGCCATGTTGAAGCCGGCGGGTTGAAGAAGCTGGTGCGTGGGTTGAAGGGCGAGGCTGAATCCTCCGTCATCGCGGGCGTATTAGAGGAGACAGGATGGAATCGAAAGGCCGCGGCAAACGACCTGCAGATCAGCTACAAGGCCCTGCTGTACAAGATCAAGCAATACGATCTGAGTCCGAAGACAGCCCCGAATCCGTAGATTTTGAGGGTGTTGATGCGGGCCTTCGAGCTTCCGCCACGCCGAATCTGGATGAGCTGGATATGCTGGTGATCCAGTACGGCGACCGAACGACAAAAGGCCATACTCCCAAAAATCGCTATCCCTCTGAAGACCCCAATTTCCACGCCCCGCCCGCGGAGTTTCTACCCCTGGGCGCGGAACGCATGGAGCCAGTCTCGCTGGATGGTGTGAAGGCGATCTTCTATGTGAAGACCTTCGAAGGGAAGTCACACGATGACCTGCGCTTCCACGATCATCTGCCGGCGCCGGACTGCCTGTGGGTGCGGGCGACGTTCCATGACGGCGAGGTGATCGAGGGGCTGATCGCAAATAACCCGACCTATGTGCTGCATCCGGGCTTCTATATGGCTCCGATCGACCCGGAGGGCAATAACTGGTTGATCTATGTGCTGAAGAACAAGCTCAAGAACTTCCAGGTTCTGGGCCTGCGTCCGGCTCCGAAGAGCATGCCCGGACTGGCGGCGGGAAGAACGACGCAACCTGTATGATGAGGCCGCGGGATTGAATCTTTTGGCCTAGACGCCGACGAGCTGACGACCGTAGCGCTTCTCGACGTACTCGTCGAGGATGGCCTGGAATTCTTCCACGATGCGGTCGCCCTTGAGGGTGGTGTAGAGCTTTCCATCGACGTAAACGGGCGCTTTGGGCTCCTCGAATGTGCCCGGCAGGGAGATGCCGATGTTGGCATGCTTGGATTCCCCGGGGCCATTGACGACGCAGCCCATGACGGCGAGCTTCAGCTCTTCGACGCCGGCGTATTGCTTCTTCCACTCCGGCATCTGCTCGACGAGGTAGGTCTGGATACGCTCGGCGAGTTCCTGAAAATAGGTCGATGTGGTGCGGCCGCAGCCGGGGCAGCTCGTGACCTGCGGCATAAAGCTGCGGATGGAGAGTGACTGCAGGATCTGCTGGGCGCAGCGGACCTCTTCGGAGCGGTCGCCGCCGGGCGTGGGGGTGAGCGAGACGCGGATGGTGTCGCCGATGCCGGCGAGGAGGAGCGGCGAGAGGCCAGCGGTGGAGGCGACGACGCCCTTCATGCCCATGCCGGCCTCGGTGAGGCCGAGGTGGAGGGCGTAGTTGCAGCGGCGGGCGAGCTCGGAGTAGACGTCGATGAGGTCACGGACGCCGGAGACCTTGGCGGAGAGGATGATCTGGTCGCGGCGCAGGCCGTAGCGCTCGGCGGCGGCGGCGTTGTCCAGCGCGGAGACGACCATCGCCTCCATCATGACGTCGCGCGCGGGAAGCGGGTCGGCGAGACGCGAGTTCTCATCCATCATCTTGGTGAGGAGGGCCTGGTCGAGCGAACCCCAGTTGACGCCGATGCGCACCGGTTTCTGATGCTTGACGGCGACCTCGACCATGGTGCGGAAGTTCTCGTCATCCTTGCGGCCGATAGAGCAGTTGCCGGGATTGATGCGGTACTTTGAGAGGGCCTCGGCTGTCTCAGGGTATTTGGTGAGGAGGATGTGGCCGTTGTAGTGGAAGTCGCCGATGATGGGCGTGTTCCAGCCCTTGGCGCGGATGCCTTCGACGATGGCAGGGACGGCGCGGGCGGCCTCTTCGGTGTTGACGGTGATACGGACGAGTTCGGAGCCGGCGCGGGCGAGCGCGGCGATCTGCTGGACGGTAGAGGCGACGTCGGCGGTGTCGGTGTTGGTCATCGACTGGACGACGACAGGCGCTTCGGATCCGACTCGGATGCCGCCGATATTGACGGTGACCGCAGAACGACGCTGGATTTCAGGCATAAGGGCTCCTATACAAGTTTAGCAGTTAGGGCCTGCTGGAGACTGGATGATGAGGCGGCGCCGTCCCATGGAACACAGATCAGCAGCGCCGCAAGGCCCAGAGCTGATTGCGCCGGGAAGCAACCGCGATTATTTCCACGCCGGGCAGTTACACTGGTTGAGGCATGGCCCGGTAGCTCAGTTGCATAGAGCAGCGCACTCCTAACGCGAAGGTCGCAGGTTGGACTCCTGCCCGGGCCACCAACGTCTCTTATTAAAAGCGCGAAATTTAAACCTCTGCTATGCGCTACCCAGCGTTGAGGGATGCTGGGGTGACCATCTTGTGCGCGACATAGTTGTAGGGCGCTACCGTCTGGCCGCGGAGCAGAGCAAGGCCGAGGTGGACGAGGTTAGGTCCATAGGAACCTGCCTCGTGCGAGACGGATCCGATGAGGGGCGACGCAGGCTTTTGCATCTCGGTGATGGCCTCAGCGATGCAGTCCTGGCCGACGATGGCGACATGCTTCTCGCGCTTGCGCTCGCGTACGGCGTCGAGGGCACCGAGCGCGCTGGTGTCAGTGGCGGCGGCGATGAGGATGTGACGCTCGCGGGGATGGCGGTCGAGGAAGTCGGCGACGAGCTTGCGGCTACGGTCGCGCAGGCCGCGACAATCAATCCGCACGAAGCACTCAACGGGGAGGTCGGGAATGCCGGAACGGATGCCCTCAAAAGCGCCGGTGATGCGGCTCTGCACAAGGAGGCCTGCTTCGGGGAGGTCGAGGCCGAGGACCCACTCGACCTGTCCGTTCCACCACTTGAGCGCGTGGGCGGCGAGGATCTCGCCGGCCTCAAAGCCGACACGATAGTTGTCGACGCCGAAATAGGTGGCGTGCGGATGGGGGATGTCGATGGCGATCATGGGAATCTTGGCGCCGGCGATCTTGTCCGCGATGACGGGGGCGGCCTCCTGCTCGACCTGGAACTCGATGACAAGGTCGACGCGGTTTTTGACAAACTCCTCGGCGTTGCGAACTGCAGTGGCGGCGTCGTAGCAGTTATCGAGGACGAGAAGATCCACACCGACAGAGGCTGCGGCGGACTTGAGGCTCTCTGTGACCTCGACGGAGAACGGCATATCGACGCTTTGGCAGCCGAAGCCGAAGCGGAGTTTTTTGGGGCGCGTGACCTGGCGGTAGAGGCCGTCGGGGGATTGTGAGAGGTAGCCGCGGTGAACGAAGGTCTTGAGAACGCGATAGACGGTGGTTTTTGAGATCTTCGTCTGACGATGAATAGCCTCAAGCGTCATGGGCTGATTCTCAGCCTGCAGGAGTTCGAGGATATCGAGAGCCTTCGAAAGAACAGGGATGAGATAGAGGCGGCGAGATTTTCGTATCGTCATAGGTGGTCTAACCAAATTGTCAAAACATTATGAAGCATAGAAGGCATGTTTCGCTAATGGAATCGACTTGTGCGAGCAGAAATATTTGGCCTGGAGGCACCGGAGCTGAGGGTGCGGAAAGCCTGAATGGCGACGGAATGTTTTTCGTTCCGCTGTGACATGCTAGAGATGCAAGGGGGAAGGCGTGGCTTCATTGAAAGAAATTGCCGAGGCAGTAGGGGCTCCCGAGCCTGCGATCGCTCCGGAGATTGTGCGTGTCTCCAGCATCGAGACTGCGACACCGGCATCCCTGGTATTTGCGATGGATGAGGCGACGCTGCATGCGGCGCTGCGCTCCCCGGCAGGCGGGATCCTGACCCGAAGCGCGTTCCTTGAAATGAAGGATGCGGAGACGAAGGGGACCGACGTACGAGATCCGCGGCTGCTAACGGTGGGGGACCCACGGTTTGCGTTTGCGCTGGCGGCGCGAGTCCTGCGATTGAGAGAGACAGGGACGGAGAGTGAGATTAAGGTACATCCGACGGCTGTGGTGGCTGACGGGGTGAAGATCGGATGCGGGAGCTCTGTGGGGCCGCATACTGTGATTGAAGAGGGCGTGACGCTGGGCGAAGGCTGCACCGTACTGGCGAACGTGACGATTTATGCGGGAACGACGATCGGCGACCGAGCAGTGGTGCAGGCGGGGGCCGTGCTGGGGGCCACGGGGTTTGGCTATGCGCGGAGTTCGGAGACTGGAGAGTACATTGCGTTTCCGCAGCAGGGAACTCTGGTGATCGAAGACGATGTGGAGATCGGGGCGAATACGACGATCGACCGCGGCGCGCTGGGTGTGACGAGGATCGGCCGTGGAACGAAGATCGACAACCTTGTACATATCGCGCACAACTGTGTGATCGGGCGAAATGTGGTGATTGCCGCGCAGACGGGGATCTCGGGCTCGTGTGTGATTGAAGATGGAGCGGTCCTGGGAGGACAGGTGGGTCTGGGCGAGCACGCACATGTGGGGCAGGGGGTGATCCTGGGCGGAGGCGCAGGGGTGTTGAGCCACAAGAAGGTATATGGGCCTGGGCAGGTGTTCTGGGGCAGGCCGGCGCGGCCGCTGAAGCAATATCTGCGGGACCTGGCGCGATTGAGCCGCGGGTGATGGCGACGATTGTCGTCGGCGGCCAGGCTAGCGGAGTGGGCAAGACGGGGCTGATCTGCGGCCTGATTGCGGCATTTCCAGAGCAGCGGTGGACGGCGATTAAGGTTACGCAATGCAGCCATGCCGGCAGCGAAGGCTGCGAATGCGAGCTCGGCGGGCGGGAGTTTGCAATTACCGAGGAGCACGAGAGCACGACCGGGACCGATACGGCGCGGTTTATGGCTGCAGGGGCTGCGAGGGCGCTGTGGGTTCGGACGAGACCTGGAGCGCTGGGAGATGCATTACGCGAGACACGGGCGATGCTCGTCGGCGATGAGAACATCCTCTTTGAGTCGAACTCGGTGCTGGAGTTTGTGAGGCCCGAGGTCTATGTGCTGGTGGTCGCGCCGGCGCTTGAGGACTTCAAGGAGTCCGCACGGCGGTGGCTGGATCGCGTGGACGTTCTGGCGATCCTGCATGCGGACGAAGACGGGAAGGCCGAGGCGAGGTGGGTGGAGGAGCTGAGGGGACAGACAGGCGGCATCCCAGGATTTGAGATGCGACATGCGGAGACGGCGCCGGCGGAGTTTGTGGAGTTTATGAGAGAGCGTATCGGACGGCGGGGAGTGTGACGATCAGTTGGCGTCGTCGCTGACGGCATCCATGTAGGCGACATCGAGCGCAGTACCCTGCACGGTAACGAGAGAGTTGTCGATCTCTGAGCCATCCACCGTGGAGAAGATGTGCACCTGGCCACCGTAGGCGGTGTAGACCTTATTGAAGGTCTGGACCCAGCAGAGACCTGTGAGATTGCCGTAATACCACTGATTGTTGTTCTGGTTGGGGTAGGGCACGGTGGAACTGGGAGAGCCCGGAGTGACGTTGGGTACGATCTGCGGCGAGAGCGTAGAGCCCAGCACGACGCGGGTGAGGCAGTTGTAGTTGAGGCCGAGCTTCTGGCGCTCTCCGGTAGCGCAGTACTGGGAGCCGATCCAGAGAGTGTTGTTGTCGGCAAAGAGCATCTTGGTGTGTGTGCCGTCGGAGATAGGGTATTTGTTGGTGATGGTGTTGGAGGCCTGATCCATGGTGGAGAGGAAACCCTCAAAGAGGCCATCAGGCTGTTGCTGCTGACCGGCGATATAGAGGGTCTTGCCGTCAGACAGTGCGACGGTCGCGCCACCCGGCACGGGCACATTGGCGATCTGGGGGTTCGGCTGCGTGGTGGAGGTGGGAATGACGTTGGTATTCAACGGGCCCTGCTGCAGCAGAGTAATGCTGGCGGTTGTGCCGCCGCACTCCGGGCCGCAGTTGAGCACGTACGCAGTAGTGCCGTCGAGCGAGAAGTAAACATTGGCCGGCCGGTCGAAGGTGCCGGGCACCTGAACAGCGCAGTAGACGGGCTGAACCTGAGGCTCGCAGTCGGCCGAGCCGGTGGCCGCTATCGCATCCTGAGCACTGAGGAACTGATTCTGATTGAGCTTGAATACGCGGTAGACGATGTTGGAGTTACGGACCATTGCGAGGGCGACAGTGTCGCCTTTGTTGACTGCGACCCGATAGACGTTGGGGATATTCAGGCCGTAGGAACCACCGCTCTGGTTATCGATGATCTCGAGGATTCCGGCGGAAGATTCCGCGCCGTAATACCGGGTGAAGGTGGGCGGCACGCCGATGGAGTTCTGACCGGTCTGGAAGGTGCCGACTGTGCCGGCGGAGCTCTCCGTGGAGTAGTTGATGTTGGTGAGCGAGCCGTCGGAGGCAGAGTAGACGTAGCCGCGCAATTCAGCAGGGAAGTTGAAGATGGTGCTGGGGAAGCCTGAGCCGTAGCTGCCGATCTGGAAGCTTGGGATGGTGTCTTCGACGTTGCTGCGGATATCGCGCTTGGCGTCGACGATCTGCAGACTGCCGACAGTGCCGTTGGCGCTGACGGAGATCATGACTCGCTCGGCGAGCTTGCTGGGGGGGATGGGACGGCCGGCGTAGGTGTCCGCAGGGAACTTGTAATAGTAATAGGCAGCCGAATGGCAGGAGCTGAGCCCTGTGACGACGATTGCCAGGACGACCAGAAGGGCGAGGCGCATACCGTGCCGATAGCTGAACGAGCGCATTGAGGAGGCAGTTCTGGGCATTTCCGGTGCAGACGGCTGGTTGGAGGCGGGCACAGCAGACATACTTCGATTCTTCAACGTGGACAACTCCAACCTTCGGTA
>DASZPF010000031.1:0-24514 GCA_035550395.1 Acidobacteriaceae bacterium | reverse complement strand
TCTTGCTTAAGGGCACGCGTTCACGCGTGCCGTAAACGCCGCGCCGCCAGGCGCATCCGCTCTGCCGAAGGCCGGAGCGGATGCGCAGACGCAGCGACAAGAGATTCAGCCACCCTCAATCCCACCCTTCTCACTCTCCTCCTCTCCTCGCGTACAATCCTCCGCACCCACGCCGTCTCAAATTCGGAGCGTCAGAACGTCCGCACGTGATCTCCGGCCCCGCGGGCTCGGCGACGTGGAGCATTCCATCGCAAGGAGAAAGCCATGAAATACATGCTCACCTGGACCGAACGCCCGCAGGGTTCGCCCATCGAATACGAAAACGCCCAGAAGCGCACCCTCGAAGTCTTCCGCCCCTGGAAGGCCCCCGCCGGCTTCAAAATCGAAACCTTCCACATCCGCGTCGGCGACTGGGGCGGCTACATGCTCCTCGACTGCGACGACCCCACCGCCGTCCACAAGTTCTGCTCCATGCTGCCCGCCTTCGTCTTTGAGGCCCGCCCCGTCATCCCCATCGCCGACGCCGTCCGCGTCGAGCTCGAAGCTATGGCCTACCGCGACAGCCTCGCGCCCGCATGACCCAAAACCTGTCAACCCCCAAAACCACCGAACTCTCTCATTCCCCGAGCTATAGACTTGGCATACCAGTTATCCTCCGCCTGCTAAAATGGAAGTAGTCAGTCAAAGAAAGGCCCCGCCATTGCGCCGGGCCTTTGCTTTTTTGAGGGCAAACGAGCAAGGCTACAACCCCTTGGCAGCCAATATTTTGCAGGCAAAACCAATGATTGCAATATTTTACGCAGAATCAAGCTGTGCATGTAACTGATTCCATAGATTTTACTTGAGAAATATCGTTTTATTTTTACGAGGTCTAACATCCGCCATCTCCCGATCCTTCGCGCTGCGTGGCAAAATCTCCTCATGACAGAAGATTCCGTCCCCAAGCCCTTCGTTCGTAAGACCGGCCTCAGCCCCAAGGAGCAGAAGCTCCAGGCCCTGCGCGAGAAGCTGGCCAACGCCAAGGGCGGCAAGCAGGCCCACGGGGCCTCAGCCTCCGGATTCAGCGCCAAAGGCAATGTGGCCCGCAAGACTGCCTTCCAGCGCAAGGCCACCTAGAACGCCGGCCGCAGCAATGCTCAAATTCCATCTCCTTGCCGCACTGCTGCTCGCGCCTGCGCTCACTCCCCTTCGTGCCCAGCAGCCCGCACCAGCCGCCCAGCCCAGCATCTCCATGGCCGACTCGCTGCGCCGCGCCGGCACCCATCAGCTGCACATCCTCTACATCCACGGCATGGCCGCCGGAGGCGCGGGCGACTTCGACTCCTGGGGCCTGCGCAAGTCCATCTGCGACCACCTCGGCGATTGCCTCTCGCCCGCCGGCGAGATGGATGGCCGTGAGTACGCCGACCAGGGCGAGTTCGCCCTCGACGCCCCGCCGCCCAGCCTCAAATACCTCGGCAAGCCCGTCTGGCAGACCCAGCAGGAATGGAACGCGTCCGCACCCTTCGTCATCCACTGGAAGCTCGCCCGCACCTCCGGCACCAGCGTCTATGTGGACGAGATCAACTGGTGGCCCCTCGTCTTCGCCCTTAAGTGCCGCGAGATCGTCGCCGGCGAGGCGGACCTGATCGGCCCGCTCAATTCCTACCTCGGCACCTGCGCGTATTCCAAGCCTGACCCCACCGCCTCTGGCCGCTACCAATCCTATGCCTGGCTCACGCCGCAGGAGGTTGCCGCCATCAGGGCACTCCCGCGCCAAGGTGCTCACTTCAACCGTTCCATCAAAGCCGACTTGATGGATTGGGGCATTGCCGACGCTGTCATGGCCGTCGGAGCCATGCGCCCTCTGCTGATCGACGGCATCCGCCAGTTGCTGCTCAAGTCCGCCGACGTCACTCCCGAGG
Source organism: Acidobacteriaceae bacterium (assembly GCA_035550395.1). Lineage (GTDB taxonomy): Bacteria > Acidobacteriota > Terriglobia > Terriglobales > Acidobacteriaceae > Edaphobacter. Next base: position 22,610 of record DASZPF010000031.1, on the reverse strand, counting down.
GCGTTCGCGGCCCCAGCACAGGCCTGCGCCCGGACCAGGAGTTCGTCATCGTTACTCACTCCCTGGGCAGCTACCTTATCTTTTCTGCGCTGGACATCCGCTCCGCCGACGTCAACGCCAACACCTCGCAGGCCCTGCGCGCACAGTTCGAGGACATCCTGCGCCACACCTCACTGGTCTACTTCTTCGCCAACCAGGTGCGCCTGCTGGAGCTCGCCGACCTCGACACCACCGGCCACGAGAACATGCTCTCCCACCTGCAGGCGTGGGCACAGCTGCGCACGCAGTACCTCAAGGACTCGGGCCGCACTGCGGAAGGCCCGCCTCAGGTCGTTGCCTGGAACGATCCCAGCGATCTCCTCAGCTGGACCGTTCCGCCATTGGCCTCCGTCATCGTGCGCAACATCGAGGTCAAAAACGCTCCGCACTGGTTCTGGCTCTTTGAGAATCCCGCCAAGGCGCATGACCGTTATGCCCAGAACAAGAAGATCATCCGCCAGATGATGAAGTAAACCGTACATTGTGTCTGAATTTCAGACGCAGATATACCGGCGATGCATTTGCACCGCGCGTCGGCGTATTCTGCTGGCATCGTTCGCAGGCGGCCGCGGAGGGCGCACCGCGCATCCGCCACGAATCCATCTGCCGATCAGGAGGCCTGCCGATGAGCGTCCGCACCCTCAACATTAATGGCGCAGCAATGCACGTCGATGCATCCGACGACGAGACGCTGCTCTCCGTCCTGCGCTATCGCCTCGCCCTCACCGGCACACGCTTCGGTTGTGGCGAAGGCGAGTGCGGCGCCTGCACAGTGCTTCTGGATGGCAAATCCGTTCGCTCCTGCCAGACCGCCGTCTCCGAAGTCGGCGCGGCAAAGATCACCACCGTCGAAGGACTTGAGCACGATGGCCGCCTCTCTCCTGTGCAGCAGGCCTTCCTGGATGAGGGTGCCTTTCAGTGCGGCTACTGCACCTCCGGCATGATTATGCGCGCCACCGCGCTGCTCGCCACCACACCCAATCCGACGGAGAAAGACATCGTCTCGCGCATGAACGGCAACCTCTGCCGCTGTGGAACCTACCCGCGCATCGTCGCTGCCGTTCAACGGGCCTCCATGCTGGCGAAGGGAGGCACCCTATGAGCACGCTGCTCCATCCACACGATTCCGTCGACCTCCACTCGCCCAACAAACTGCATCACTTCACGCTCGATCGCCGTAGCTTCGTTAAGCTCTTCAGCGGCGGCCTGCTGGTCTGCCTCACCAATGCTCCGGCATTCGCTCAGGAGTCCGGCCGTGGCGGTTTCCGAGGACACGCTCTGCCCAAAGAGGTCTCCGCCTGGATCCAAATCGATGCCGAGGGAAAGGTCACTGTCTTCACCGGCAAAGTGGAGGTGGGCCAGAACATCCGCACCTCGCTCGCGCAGCTCACCGCAGAGGAGCTGATGGTCCCTTTCGAGTCCATCACTATGGTTATGGGCGACACCGACCTCGTGCCCTGGGACGCCGGCACCTTCGGCAGCCAGTCCACACCGCAGATGGGCCCCCGGCTCCGCACCATGGCCGCTACCGCGCGGCGCACGCTTGTAGACATGGCCGCGAAGCAGTGGTCCACGGATGCCTCCACGCTGACCACCGCCGATGGCCGCGTCACCAACCCCGCCTCAAAGCAGTCGCTGACCTACGGACAGCTCACGCACGGCGAGAAGCTGATCGCCACCGTCTCCGCCGACACGCCACTCGTTCCGGCGAAGGACTGGAAGATCGCCGGCACCGCCGTGCCCAAAGCGCAGGGCCGCGACTTCGTCACCGGCCGTCACCAATATCCCTCCGACATCACACTGCCCGGCATGCTCTTCGGCAAGGTGCTGCGGCCCGCCGGCTACAACGCCACGCTCGACTCCCTCGACACTACCGCAGCGGAGAAGATGCCTGGCGTGAAACTCATTCGCGACGGCGACTTCATCGGCGTCGTCGCACCGGACATGTACACGGCCGAGCAGGCCGTTGGCGCCATCCACGCCAAATGGACCGTTCCGCCGCAGCCCTCCAACAAAGGCATCTTCGACTACCTCAAGAACAACCCGGAGTCCGGCGGACGCGTGCGACGCGGCTCCGAAACTGAGAGCGTCGCGCCTGCGTCCATCCCTGCGGATGCCATTCATCTCACGCAGTCCTACACCGTGCAGTACATTGCGCACGCGCCGTTGGAGCCGCGCGCCGCGGTCGCGCAGTGGCAGAACGGCAAGCTCACCGTCTGGACCGGGACGCAGCGCCCCTTCGGTGTGAAGGACGAGCTGGTCGCCGCCTTCCACCTCGATCCGTCGCAGGTGCGCGTCCTTCAGCCGGACATGGGCGCCGGCTACGGCGGCAAGCATACAGGCGACGCCGCCGTTGAAGCTGCACGCCTTGCCAGGTCCGCCGGCGCGCCCGTCAAACTTGTCTGGTCGCGCGAGGAGGAGTTCACCTGGGCCTACTTTCGTCCCGGCGGCCTGATGGAGCTGCGCGCTGCCGTCTCGCCTGAGGGCAAGCTCCTCGCCTGGGAGCACCATAACTACAACTCCGGACCCTCCGGCCTGGAGACCTACTACGACATCGTCGCGCCGGTCACGCAATACCACGCGGCCAAGTCGCCGCTGCGTCAGGGCTCCTACCGCGGCCTGGCCTCCACCGCCAACCACTACGCACGCGAGAGCTTCATGGACGAGCTGGCGCACGCCGTCAAGATGAACCCGCTGGCCTTCCGGCAGAAGAACCTGACCGACGCGCGTGTGCTGGCTGTGCTCAATGCCGCCGCGGAGAAGTTCGGGTGGAGCGCAGCGCAATCAACCCCCACACGCGGCTTTGGCATCGCCTGCGGCACGGAGAAGGGCGGCTACGTCGGGACCTGCGCCGAGGTCGCCATCGATTCGAGCACAAAGTCCGTGAGGGTCGTTCGCATCGTACAGGCGTGGGAGTCCGGCGCGGTCGTCAATCCCGACGGCCTGCGCAACCAGAACATGGGCGCTGTCATGCAGGGCATCGGAGGGGCGCTCTTTGAGTCCATTCGCTTCGGCAACGGCAGGATCGAAAACCCGCACTTCGCGGACTATCGCCTGCCGCGCTTCCGGGACATGCCGCAGATCGAGATCGTCCTCGTGGACCGCAAGGACCTGCCCTCCGCCGGTGCGGGCGAGATCGGCCTGGTCGGAGTCGCGCCAGCCATCGGCAATGCCATCTTTGCCGCGACCGGCGCGCGACTGCGCAACCTCCCCATGGCGCCGTCCGACCCTGTTCCCGGCATCGGGCCTTCGCCTCTCACCTGCTGACAGAAAAATCGCCGTGTAGTCTCTGTGGCAGAATGTGTTCATACTCGCCGGCGACGCCCGGCGCAGGATCGATCCCGCCATGGCCGCCGACCACCATTCTGAGTTTGACGATCCGGCCTCACCGCCCGCCGCTCCGGCAGTCCTTGGGCAATTCACATCCGACGCCCTGTTCCGGCTTTCACCCGACGCCATCATCGTCACCGATGCACAGGGCCACATCTGCGCTGTGAACCCGCGAGCGGCAGAGCTCTTCGGCTATCGCGACGACGAGTTGATCGGACTTGCCATCGAATTGCTGGTCCCGACCCGCTTCCGCGCGCGCCATCCTGCGCATCGCGAAAATTACTCCGTGCATCCGCGTACCCGCAATATGGGCGCGGCCATGAATCTCTTTGCGCTGCGCAAGGACGGCAGCGAGTTTGCCGTCGACATCATGCTCAAGCCACTCGAAACGGCCTCCGGACCGTTGGTGCTTAGCTTCGTACGTGACGTCACCGAACAGCGCAACGCCGCCGAAGCTCTGCGCGCAAGCGACCAGCAGCTGCGCTCCATCATTGAGTGCGTCGGCGACTATGCCATCTATCTGCTGGACCGCGACGGCCATGTCATGACGTGGAACCCGGGCGGGGAGCGCATCAAGGGATACAAGGCGGAAGAGATCCTCGGCAGGCATTTCTCGCGATTCTTTACCCAGGAAGACGCCGATGCCGGAAAGCCGGAAGAGCTGCTGCGCCTGGCCGCCGAGCGCGGACACATCAAGCTCGAAGGCTGGCGCGTACGCAAGGACGGCTCGCGCTTCTGGACCGACACCGTCCTGACCGCCATCCGCGACTCCTCCGGCCATCTCACCGGCTACGCCAAGGTCACCCGCGACCACACCGATCGCAAGCGCGCCGAAGAGGCAGTTATGCTGCAGTTGTCCACGGCTCTGCTTGCCAACATGGACGTGCGCAAACTGCTGGGCGCCATCTCCGCCAGCGTCACGGAGGTCATTCCGCACGATTGCGCCACGCTGACGCTGTATGATGCGGCCTCCGGCATGCTCATCGCCAGCTTCCTTACCACCGGCGAGGACCTGCCTGCGGGCGAGGTGCGCATCCCGATCCAGACCTCGCCTGCCGGAGCGGCATTCCTCACCCGCGAGCCTGTGCTCCTTGCCAATATGGAGCAGACATCCTATGAGCCGGCCACGATGAGCCACCTTACCAGCCTGGGAATGCGGTCCGGCTGCTGGGTGCCGCTCATCCATCGCGGCGAAGCCATCGGCACCATGATGGTTGCCAGCCGGCTCGACGCAGCCTTCACCATTCACGATGCCGTTATGCTGACGCAGATCGCCGATCAGGTCGCCATGGCTGTCAATAACGCGCAGACCTTCCAGCGCATCCAGGAGCTGCGCGACCGCCTCAGCCAGGAGAAGCAATATCTCGAAGAGGAGATCGCCCTTGAGGGCCGCTTCGATGACATCGTAGGCGCCAGCACCGGCCTGCGCCGCGTGTTGCACGAAGTGGAGACCGTCGCCCCCACCGACGCCACCGTTCTCATCGAGGGCGAAACCGGCACCGGCAAGGAACTGCTGGCACGCGCCATCCACCGGCTCAGCGCGCGCCAGGACCGCACCTTCGTCAAGATCAACTGCGCCGCTATCCCCGCCGGACTTATCGAAAGCGAACTCTTCGGCCATGAGAAGGGCGCTTTCACCGGCGCGCTCTCTCGCAAACTCGGCCGTCTGGAACTGGCGCACCAGGGCACTCTTTTCCTCGACGAGGTTGGCGAGCTCCCGCTGGAGCTCCAGCCCAAGCTGTTGCGGGCCCTGCAGGAGCGCGAGATCGAACGCGTTGGCGGCAATACGCCGATTCCGGTAGACGTGCGCCTCATCGCCGCCACCAATCGCGACCTCGCGCAGATGGTCGCGGACAAGCAGTTTCGCAGCGACCTCTACTACCGCCTCAAAGTCTTTCCCATCTTTGCGCCGCCGCTGCGCGAGCGCGCGGGCGACATTCCCATCCTTGTGCGCCACTTTGTCGATGCCCACAGCCGGCGCATGGGCAGGCGCATCGAGTCCATTCCAGACGACGCGATGGAAGCCCTCAGCCGCTGGAACTGGCCAGGCAACGTACGCGAGCTTGAAAACTTCCTGGAGCGGGCGGTCATCCTCACACGTGGCCCGGTGCTCTTTGTCCCTCTGGCCGAGCTTGAGATTACCGAGCGGGAGATCTCCGCCTCTCCGCACGGTACGAACCAGGATCCGACCCTGCATAGTGCGGAGCGCGAACACATCCTGCGCGTGCTCCGCGAGACCAAAGGCCAGATCGGCGGCCCCGATGGAGCGGCCGAGCGGCTGGGGCTCAAACGTACCACCTTAAATTCCAAGATGAAGAAGCTCGGCATCGAACGTCGCGACTATATGTCGTCGTAGTGACGATATTTCGTCTTCGTCACCTTCGTCACGAAACGTCGTCACTTCTGCCGATCGTCTTTTCGCCGTCCTGCATCCTTCATGTTTTCAGAAACATATCATTGGCCCAGTTTCGCCCCAGCGATTTGGTATGCCGAATGCCTTAGGAAGGGTATGGCGCAGGATGGGCCAGATTACGCTACGAATCACAATTCAACCCGCTGACCAAACCATCAGCATCACGCTTGAAGGTCGTCTCTCTGGCCCCTGGGCGGCAGAACTTGGCCGCACGTGGAATCAGACAGCCTCTTCCTTAAAAAATCGCGACGTCACCATTGACCTGCGCAATACCACCTATGCCGATGCAAAAGGGATTGCGGTGCTGCGCGAGATCTATGCAAACACAAAGGCGGAGTTCATCACCAGCACTCCGTGGACGCAATACCTTGCCGACGAAGTCACGCGCCAACCAGCCGTATAAGAGGAGACCAAACATGCACGAAGCACGCGAACATTCCGCAGCCAGCTCCTCCCGTAGCATTAGCCAACGTTCCTGCGGGTTCTGCCAGCGCCTCTCGCTTGAAGCGCTCGCCGACCTCAACTCCATCGGCACGTTGCGCACGTACGCCGCAGATGAAGCTCTCTTCGGCGAAAGGCAACCGACTCCCGGAGTCTTTCTCGTTCAGGAGGGCCAGGTCCGTCTCTCCATGAACTCCACCGAAGGCAAGCGGCTCAGCCTTCGCATCGGGCGCGCGGGTGACGCACTGGGCCTTGCACCGGCCATGTCCGGCCATAATTGCGAGACCACGGCGGAGACCCTCACCGTCGCGCGCATTCTGTATGTCTCGAACGCACAGTTCCGCGCCTTCCTCAATCGTCACCCGGAGGTCTACTCGATCGTGACCGAAGAGATCAGCCGCCAGTACACGCTCGCATGTGAGCGTCTGCGCACCGTCGGTCTCTCCTCCTCCGCGCCGGAGAAGCTGGCGCGCCTCCTGCTCGACCTCAGCGAAAATACTCAGATCGGCGAAGACGCCGCCCGCATCCGCTTTATGCTCACCCACGAGCAGATCGGCGAATTTATCGGCGCCTCGCGAGAGACCGTCACCCGCACACTGGGCAGCTTCAAGACCCGCCGCCTCATCTCCCTCAATGGATGCATGATGACAATTCCCAGCCGCAGTGCACTGCAGCACTACGCGCACATCTAACCAAACCAACCAGCGGGCACTCGCCCATATAACAGCGTCCCCGGGGGTCAACGGGGACGCTTTTCTGCGTCCGAGATTCTGCGCCTCAGCTCGGCGTTTTCCGCTTCCAGAGTCTCCACTCGCCGGCGCACCGGCGCCAGCGACTCCTCCAGCTCCTCCAGCGTGTAGCGCGGAGTAATGTGCTGCGGGCAGTTCCAGTCGAACGCCTCAACGTGGATCAGCATGGCCCGCTCCGCCACTGCGCTCTTTTCCCCGGTGGCCAGCTGCGGCAATAGCTCCGCCGCCCGCGCGTCGCCCTCGTGGATCTCCACGCGTCCCAGCACCTTCAGCCGCGTCTGGCGCGGATAATCCATCAGGAACAGCGCCACGCGGTCATCGTGCTCCAGGTTGCCGAGACTGATGTACTGCTTGTTCCCGCGCAGGTCCGCAAAGCCCAGCAGCTTCGGCCCCAGCACACGCAGAAATCCCGCCGGTCCGCCCCGGTGCTGGATGTAGGGCCAGCCCGTCTCGCTTACCGATGCCATGTAGAAGCTGTCACGACCGGCGACAAACTCCTGTTCCTCCGGCCCCAGAGCATCGCCAGCCTTGGCCCCGTCATACACCCGCTGATATTGCTCGCGGCTGCCGTGTCTCTTCTGTTCTTCCTGGACGAGCGGCGTAAACGCCAGTTCCTGAAAACGGCGACCCATGCTGGGGTCCTCATTCCGGGCAGATGGACTCGCTGCTTATCGATACAGATTCATCCATGCCTAATCGCGATGCAACTTAACGCACGAAGGGCGGGACCCAAGCCCCGCCCTCCACAGTGCATGGAATAACCCCGAACCTACAGCCCCTTCTTCACCAGGAAGAGGATCAGGTCCTTCACACGGTTGGAATAGCCCCACTCGTTGTCGTACCAGCTGATCACCTTGCCCGTGCTGCCGATCGCCTTGGTCAGCTTCGAGTCGAAGATCGACGACAGCGGATTGCCCTTGAAGTCCGAGCTCACCAGCTCCTCGTCCGTGTAGCCCAGGATGCCCTTCAGCGGGCCCTCGGCCGCGGCCTTCACCGCCGCGTTGATCGAGTCCACCGTGATCGGCTTCTCCGACGTAAACGTCAGGTCCACCACCGAGACATTCGGCGTCGGGACGCGGATCGCGAACCCGTCCAGCTTGCCCGACATCTCCGGGATCACCAGCTTCAGCGCCTTGGCCGCGCCCGTCGAGCTCGGGATCATCGACAGAGCAGCCGCACGCGCACGGCGCAGGTCCTTGTGCGGAGCATCCAGCACCACCTGGTCGTTGGTGTAGCTGTGAATCGTCGTCATGATGCCGTTGGCGATGCCGAAGGTGTCGTGCAGAACCTTCACCACCGGCGCCAGGCAATTCGTCGTGCAGGAGGCGTTCGAGATCACATTGTGCTTCGCCGGGTCGTACTTCGAATCGTTCACGCCCAGCACGACTGTGATGTCTTCGTTTGTTGCCGGCGCGGAGATGATCACCTTTTTCACCGTCGAGCCCAGATGCGCCTTCGCCTTCTCGGCGTCGGTGAAGAACCCGGTCGACTCCACCACGATCTGTGCGCCTACCGAGGCCCAGTCCAGCTTGGCCGGATCGCGCTCGGCGAAAACCTTGATCGTCTTGCCGTCCACCGTAATCGAGTCTGCGCCGTAGGTGACCTCATTCTTCAGGTTGCCGAGGATCGAGTCGTACTTCAGAAGGTGTGCCAGCGTCGCCGGCGTCGTCAGGTCATTCACCGCGACGAATTCGATGTCGGGGTTGCCAATCGCCGTGCGGAAGACATTGCGTCCAATGCGGCCGAAGCCGTTGATACCAACTTTCACTGCCATATTCGTGCGTTGCTCCTGTCAGTTTGTTGCTCGGTTAGGATCCGGGCCTGTTGCATCGCGTCACGCGCGGCGGCCCAAATCCAGTGAGGTGGTCTTACAAGCTTGGAATTTCCTGATTTGGTCGTCACTTTGATGCTAGCACCGGTTTTCGCGGCAGCGCAATGAATAGGCGTGACTTCTATCACACGCAGCGCCCTGTCTCGGGGTGCGCATCCGCCGTTCAACCGCGCTCCCGGCCGAGGGCTCGGCTCAGAAGTTGAAGAACTTCTCCCGTAGCGCGCCCTCATACAACTGTTTGGCTTCTTTAGCGCGCTCGCGCAGCTCCTCCTCGCGAAATCCCGCCGCCTCCCAGCGGTCGATTTCAGCCTCGGAGTGATTGCAGGAGGCCAGAGCCTCCTCCTGGCGGATCGCGGCGATCCACTGTTCAACTGCGGTCTTGTATGCGCTCTGCAGCTGGTCCAGCTCGAGGGCTTCAACGGACATGGCGTCACCTCGTTACTTCCCTCACCCTAGCTGTCCTGGATGAATAGGCGATTGCATCGCTGAAAACCCACGCCAACTGCAACAATTTTGCAGCAGGTGCAAGGGTGTGTTACAAGCGGTCTATGCGCGGATTGCGCGGATGGATTGACGAAAAGATGAGAAGACGTTCCAGACGTGGGCCGAACGAGTCGGAATCCACGGGAAAGAGCGGCCAGGAGCTCCCCCAGAACCAGCCGGCCCCACTCAGACCAGCCTACCCGGAGCCCGTATCGCAGCGGCCGGCTGCCGAGGCCTCAGAGGCCCCTCAGCCGCCCTCAGCCCCGGCCCCTCCCGCTCCGGAGCCCGAAAAGAAGATCGTCGTCGAGACGCAGCCGGAGTCCCTCGCCACCCCGCCGGCCGAGCAGAAGAGCGTCTCGCCCAAAGAGCCGCGCGGCTATGTCGTACTTGCCATTGGCCTTCCCGGCTCCGGCAAGACCACCTGGTACAAGCGCCGCGGAGTCACCCCGCTCTCCAGCGATATGTTGCGCACCATCCTCTTTGACGACATCACCGAGCAGCGCTACCAGGGCCTCGTCTTCTCCACCCTGCGCAGCCTGCTCCGCGCCCGCCTCATCGCCAAGATGCCGTGGAACTACGTCGACGCCACCAACCTCAGCCCTCATGAGCGCCGCCAGTGGATCAAGATGGCCAAGAGCTTCGGCTATGAGGTCCACGCCGTCTTCTTCGACGTGCCCCTCGCCGTCTGCCTGGAGCGCAACTCCAAGCGCGACCGTCAGGTCACCGACGAGGTGATGCGCAAGATGGCCGAGCGCCTCAAGCCGCCCACCTTCAAGGAAGGCTTCGAGAAGATCACCGTCGTCCGCGTCAAAGGCCAGCCCGGAACCATGCCTGTCTCCACTGCCGGTGAGGTCGCCGGCGAAACCGCCGCCGAGACCCAGCCCGCGGAAACCGAGTAGGTCTCAACCGAGATTCACCTGTCCGTCCCGCTTGCCCGCGCCCTGGACGGACAGGTTCGTTGCATAATCGCAACATGCCCGCAGCCGGCGCCGCAGACTCAGCCGTAGCCTTCGCCAACGTCAGCTACGCTCCGCCCGGCGAGCCCGCCCGCACCATCCTCCGCAACGTCAGCCTCAGCATCGCCCCCGGCACCACCACTGCGCTCCTGGGCCGCAGCGGCAGCGGCAAGACCACGCTTCTCCGCATGGTCAACGCGCTCGTCCTGCCCACCACCGGCCAGGTCCGCGTCGACGGCCGCGCCACCACGGACTCCGACCCCATCGCCCTCCGCCGCTCCATCGGCTACGTCATCCAGGAGACCGGCCTCTTCCCTCACATGACCGTCGAGCGCAACTCCGGCCTCGCCCTCGAACTCGCCGGCATCCCCGCCTCCGCCCGCCGCTCCCGCGTCGCAGAGGTCCTCGCCCTCACCGGCCTCTCCCTCGACGACTTCGGCGCCCGCTACCCCTGGCAGCTCTCCGGAGGCCAGCGCCAGCGCGTCGGCCTCGCCCGCGCCCTCGCCGCCAATCCCGGCATCCTCCTCATGGACGAGCCCTTCGGCGCCCTCGATCCCCTCACCCGCGCCGAGATGCAATCCATGCTTCGCGACCTGCTCGCCCGCGTCGGCAAGACCGTCCTGCTCGTCACCCACGACCTCGACGAGGCCCTCTTCCTTGCCGGCTCGGAAGGCGGCCGCATCGTCTTCCTCGATGCAGGCCAGATCGTCGCCGACCTCCCCGCCGCCGAAGTCCTCCACTCCGCCAACCCGCACGTCCAGGCCTACGTCCGCGCCGTCCACCGCAACGCAACACCTAGCCCCTAGTACCTAGCACCTAGTCCTTGACCATGCCCACCTTCCTCTCCCAGCACGGCTACGAGATCGCCCGCCTCACCTTCGAGCATCTCTGGCTCACACTCTCCGCCATGCTCCTCGCAGTCGCCATCGGCCTGCCCCTCGGCATCCTGCTCACCCGCCGCGAGCGGCTTGCACGTCCTGTCATCGCCATCGCCAACATCATCCAGACCATCCCCTCGCTCGCCCTCTTCGGCCTGCTGCTCCCCGTGCCCTGGCTCGGCGAGAACGCCGCGCGCCTCGCCATCCTCGCCCTCACCGGCTACGCCCTGCTGCCCATCCTGCGCAACACCTACGCCGGCATCCGCTCCGTCGACCCCGCGCTCCAGGACGTCGCCCGCGCCCTCGGCATGACCGGCACGCAGCGCCTCTTCAAGGTCGAGCTGCCCCTCGCCGCCAGCGTCATCCTCGCCGGCCTGCGTACCGCCACCGTCACCTGCGTCGGAGTCGCCACCATCGCCGCCGCCATCGGAGCCGGAGGCCTCGGCGAACTCATCTTCCGCGGCGTCGCCAGCGTCGACAACACCCTCGTCCTCGCCGGAGCTATCCCCGCCGCACTCCTCGCCCTCGCCGCGGATAGTTTGCTGGGGTTTGCCGAGAAGCACATGGTGGTTCGCCGATGAGCTCGCCTGCCCTCGCCGCCGACGCCCTCCTCGGCCTCCTCGAACACTCCCTCGCCATCCGTCGATGATCCGCGACCGTGCGCACCAGTCAAATCTACCGGGTGGCCCATTTAAACCTACCGGGTGGCCCATTCATCGCGCGTCCTCTGCGCGATGAGTGGGGAACGACCAATGATCGAACCTGTCATTCTGAGCCGCCGGCGAAGAATCCCCGCATTTTGTCTTGCTTAAGGGCACGGCTTCAGCCGTGCCGCAGTCGGCCGCAAATCACCGCGGCTTTAGCCGCTGAGGTCAGCGTTGCTCATTTGCGCCCGCCGGAAGGGCACGCGTTCACGCGTGCCGCAAACGCTACCCTCCACCCAACTCTGTCATCCCGAGTTGCGGTGCGGTCCCGCCATGCGGGAACGCGCCGCAGCCGAGGGACCTGCAGTTGTCTGGAATTTTGTCATGGACGGCCATGAGACACCAGATGTGCGTAAGCACATCTGGGCAATCTCCCAGCTGTTCGAAATTTACATTCTTGATATTGCCTAATGTTTTCAATTTAAAGCTATTGATTTAAGTTAGATGAAGGAGTTTAATTATTAGTATGGCAATACAAAAGACGGAATTTGAACAACTTAGAGATCGCCTGGATGTGCTTACGCACATCTTGTGCCTTCTGGTTGACCACAACAAGATACCCGCCATCAGCGACCAAATAGGCTTGCTGGCGTCGCACGGCCTGTCCGGTGCAGAAATTGGCCGGATTGTCGGTCGCGAGCCAAATTATGTTTCTGCGGTCATGAATCAGCAGAAGAAGAAAGGGAAATAAGTTGCCAAACAATGATGATGGATCAAATCGATCTGATCTCCAGACCAGGCTGATCGCCATTGGGCTTGTGAACGGCAAGCCTCAGAAAGAGCAAGTCCGTCTGCTCTCCATTGCAGGAATGGGACCAAAGGAAATAGCCGATCTGATCGGGACAACACAAAACACCGTCAATGTCGCGCTTTCCTCTTTGCGGAAAAACGGCAAGATGAACCTCAAGACAGAAGGAGCAAAAGAAGATGTCTGACGACGCCGGCCTTTCGCTGGAAACTACAATGCGCGCGCTGCTTCTGGCCGCGCTAAACGATCACGATCTTGATACCCAGATGAAAATCTTGGTTAAGGCAGGTGTGGGGAATACAGAAATCGCCAAGATGACTGGTCTTACGGCGAAAGCAGTCGGGGTTCGGAAGGTGAGAATGAACAAAAAGAAGAAGGGAGCAAAGTGATGCCGGAAAGCGCTTCAGAGATCAGTCTCGAACTAAAGCGGCTGCTCTTCGCAATGCACGAATCGGGCTATACACAGGATGCGATGGCTGCGTATTTAGGCAAGAGCAAGAAAACTATCAACGAGATGCTGAAACCACTTCAAAATGGGAAAGGAAAGAAGACGAATGGCTGAAGAATCTCTCCACTGCAATGCTGTTGCGCGTCGGCTAGATGTCCTCATTGCCCTTGCTCTACGAGACGCCAATAACGGCGATAACAGAACCAAAGAAGACGCCTTGTTTCTGTCGTCTTTCGGTATGTCGCACCCGGATATTGCCGCAATTCTGGGGATTAGCGCAAACGGGGTATCCAAGGCGCTCGGTCGCGCTAAGAAACGGTGATCGATGACGGCGAATATAACGAACGACCTCGGTTCTAATCTCGAGGAGAATTTAGAACGCTGGGCAAAGATGCTTCGCCACGCCGGAAGAAATAGGACCGTCTTCGATGCAATTTATTCAAGCAAGAAGATGTCTTGGAGCAACGACGAAATAGCCGCAGCAACAGGTCTAAGCGGAAAGAATGCCAGCGAAGCAACCAAGGCATTACATGATCGAACCCTCCTGATTCGACTTTCTGGGTTGCCGATTCGCTATTCGAAACGTGCCGATGTATATCGGGAAAAGCGCAAGCTGTTGGCCTTGGCAGCTAGTCCGAAAAAGCTAGCTGCTCTACCCACAAAACGAAAACCGCAACATAGCGCGCGAACTCTACGACCAAACATAATGGTCGGCAGAGCCATTCACATTACGGTGGATGACATCGACAGCTTCTCACGCGTTAAGCGAATCAGGCCAGACGATGTCCCCCAAAACCTTGCACCAGGACGGCTCCCAGAAGATGTATTTAAAAATGGCCTTGAAAATATCCTCGGCGAAAGAACGAGATTGAAGGACTGGGGTGGCGAGAATCTAGATCTATATTCAACAAATCTCAAAATCAAAGGGAAGCGTAGAGCTGTTGGAATCGCCCTGAAGGGACCTGCAAAATCGGGTGCCCTCACGCCGGGGAAAATGGGCAAGAACGGGGATCAGATTGGTAGGCTCTTCAGTCAGGCCGTTGACGTTGCCATAGTCCAATATGAGGGCGACATAGCTATCAGCGTGCCTTCGCTGATGGATAAACTAGCTAGAGAGAAGGCTCGGAGTGAAGAGAAGAACATTTACTACTGCTTGATCAATCTTTTGGATTCCTACCGTTTACGTTTGGCATACCCAAAGGCGTTTAAAGACGCTTTGAAGAATAATGACGCCAAACGGTCTAAGCCAAAATTCGCGAAGCGGAAAACGGTCACATAATCCCCGAGCCCTTGACACCCCGCGTACAATGAAAGAAGAGTCAGCACAGAATCCACCAGCCTCAGGATTGTGTCGCCCTTGGCCCCCGATTCGATCTCGACAGGGGCATAACTTCAATGAAATCATTGCCCTATCGATAAGTGGCTTATTTTCAAGATCCGCCTGATTTTTCAAGATCTTAGCCATTTTTGGGGGAGGGATATGCACCGCGCCGCAGCCGCAGCCACCCTTCTCCTGTTCGCGCTCACCGCCTGCGCGCCGCCGCGCGGCTCGCACATCGTCATCGGCGCAAAAAACTTCACCGAGCAGGTCGTTCTCGGTGAGCTTCTCGCGCAGGAGATCGAAGCCGTCTTCGCCGCCGAAGGCCGTCCGCAGCGCGTCGACCGCCGCTTCTATCTCGCCGGCAGCTACATCTGCCAGCAGGCGCTTGCCGGCGGCCGCATCGACGCCTACGTCGAATACACCGGCACAGCGCTCACCGCGATCCTCAAGCAGCCATTGCCTGCTCAGCACGATCCGGCGCGCGTGCTCGCGACCGTCCGCTCGCTCTACGCCTCGCGCTATCGCGTCCGTGTAGAGCCGCCGCTCGGCTTCGAGGACACCTTCGCCATGGTCGTCCGCGGCGACGACGCGCAGCGCCTGCATCTGCGCACCATCACGGACGTCGTGAAACTCGCGCCCTCCTGGCGGCTCGGCGTCGGCTACGAGTTCGAGTCGCGTCCCGACGGACTTCCCGGCCTCAGCGCCGCCTACGGCCTGCACTTCGCCGCGTTCCGTACAATGGACCTCGGGCTGCTCTATCGCGCGCTGGCCAACCACCAGGTCGATATCGTCGCCGGCAACTCCACCGACGGACCGATCCGCGCGCTTGGCTTCACCGTGCTCGCCGACGACCTTCACTACTTCCCGCCGTATCAGGCCGTTCCGCTGGTGCGCGAGGACTCCATCGCGCGCCACCCGGAGATCCAGACGGCGATGGACCGGCTCGCCGGCAAGGTCAGCGCCGAAGAGGTGCAGGCGATGAACGATGCCGTCGACGCCCAGCACCGCGACGTTGCCCAGGTCGTGCGCGAGTTCCGCACCCGGAAAGGACTATGACGATGGCTGACAATGTTGAACCCTGGCTGCGCGGCACCCGCACCGAAGAGGACGCCGTCCTCCGCGCGGTGCTGCACGCGCTCGACCTGGCCGCCGAAGACGCCGACCGCTGGTGCACCGGTCTCAGCGACGCCGAGATCAACGCTCGGCCGCATGGGCTCGCGCCCGTCGCCTTCCATCTGCGCCATATCGCTCGCAGCCTCGACCGCCTGCTGAGCTACGCCGAAGGCACGCAGCTGGATGCATCACAGCTCGCCGCCCTCAAGTGCGAGCTCGATGCAGGCGCAACTACCCACACCGTCATGGAGGAGCTGCACGAGGTCCTCAAGTCCGCTATAGAGCGCGTCCGCGCCTTCTCGCCCGAGCACTACAACAACCCGCGCGGCGTTGGTCGCAAAATGATGCCAACCACCGTCGGCGGCCTTCTGGTCCATTGCGCCGACCACACCCAGCGGCACATCGGCCAGGCGGTGACGACGGCCAAGGTTGTGATGGCGATGCGCGCTTAGTGGACCGTCTTCATGCGGCGCGACATGAAGTCCATCAGCAGGTAGTTGCCCAGCGTCTGCGGTGTAGTGAAGTAGGCTTTGCCGCGGCACATGGCGCTCACCTGCTGCACAAACTGCATTAGCGAGTAGTCCGAGGCGAGCATGAAGGTGTTGATCATGATGTTCGCCCGCTTGCAGCGCGAGACCTCTTCCAGCGTCTCCGCGATCACCAGCGGATCGAGCCCGAAGGCATTCTTGTAGATGCGCCCGTCCGGCAGCGTGAGCGCCGAAGGCTTGCCGTCGGTGATCATCACGATCTGCTTCATGTCCTTGCTCTGCCGCGCCAGGATGCGCTGCGCCATGCGCAGCCCTTCGCGCGTGTTCGTGTAATGCGGCCCGACGCGCACGCGCGAAAGTTGAGAGACGGGAATCTCCTCCGCCGTGTCGTGGAAGAGCACCAGGTTCAGCGTGTCGCCGGGAAACTGCGTACGGATGAGGTGTGACAGCGCCATGGCCACGCGCTTGGCGGGAGTAAAGCGATCCTCCCCGTAGAGAATCATCGAGTGCGAGCAGTCCAGCAGCACAACCGTCGCGCAGGAAGACTCGTAGTCCGACTGGTGCACGTGCAGGTCGGAGTATTCGATGTTCATGGGGGCGTACTCCTCGCCCTCTACCGCGCTGCGGATCCCCTCGCGCGCGAAGACGGAGCTGAAGGTCGACGTGACGTCGAGGTTCAGCGTGTCGCCGAACTCATACATCTTGGAGCTGCCGTTGGTCTCCACGCCCGCAGCCTCGTGGCGCGTGTCGTGCCGGCCGAGATTGGACTTGCCCAGTGGTCCCAGCAGCTCACGCAGGGCCTTATAGCCCAGAAAGTCCATGCTCTTGTCGGTGACCTCAAAGCGCGCCTCGCCGTCGCCGCCCATCTGGCCCTGATTGCCTTCCGGCTGCTCGGCGTTGATGTAGTTCTGCTGCTGTAGCTGCTCAATAATGCGGTCGATCAGCTCTTCCACCTGCTCGGCGGAGAGCTCCTCAAACTTCTGCTGCGACTCCTCGTCGAAAAGCTCGCCGGATTCGAGCGCTTCGCGGATGGCCTCGCGCAGGTCCTCCATCGTCTGGTTGTTCTGCTCGCTGAACTGGGCGTAGGGGTCCTGGAAGCCGGAGTCCAGCAGAAAGTCCGAAAGCGCCTGCATCAGGTCTTCCAGGTCCACGCTGCCCGACAGATCGCCGGTGAATTTTGTATAGCGAATGCGTTTCACGGCCCGCCCTCTGTATTCAGTTTAGACGGCAGCGGGAAGGCTGGGGATTCGGACCAGTTAGAAGTGCAGCACCAACCCGGTGTTCACATTAAACAGAGTGGGCGAGTTCGAGGAGCCTGAGTCCACTACGCCGCCGCCGCCGATCTCGATCACACGGAAGTCGACGAAGTGCATCAGCGGGTAATCAATGCCGCCAAAGACCTCGTAGGCGAGGTACTTGTTCGTGATGGTGCCGGAGCCGCCGGGTGTCCGCGTAGCCAGATAGCCGGTCGAGAACTGGACATATGGTTTGATCGGCAACACAGGAGGATGCACTCCAAGCTTCAGCCCGACCATTGCCGTATCTGCGCCGTTATTGCCGGACTTCGTGGAGCCGCGCAGATCTACTCCGAGCGAAACGATCGGCAGGGGAAGAATATTCACCGTAACGCCACCGCCGATGCCTGAGGCCCAGTACGTGTCATACTGCTGCGTCGGTCCGGAGGGAGAGGAGATCGATCCGCCGGGAACATCGCTCAGGCGGATATTGGATGATTCGATGTAAATCGAAGCCTGCGCACGAGCGTACATGGCCGGACAGAGAAGAAGGACTGCAAGCAGAGCTATTCTGCGCATCGATTGACCTCAGCGATAGAGATTTGGAACGCCACCTGCATGGCCTGCCTGTTGCATGCACTTAGGATGCAGGAACAGGCGGCCACGAAGAAGGCGCTGCATCAGATCTTTGTGCCGGCGAATACTGCAAAGCAATTCTCCTTGTACCAGCAGTCGGCATCGGCAAAGCCTGCCTGGCGCAGCCACTGCAGCTGACTCTCAACCGGAGAGCAGCGGTCCTCGCGGCGGCGATAGAGCGATGCTTCGATCTGCTCCTCGGTCGCGCCGGCAGCTCGCACCTGTTCCAGCCACAGCGTCTTGTAGCGCTCATCGAGTTCCGGCGTGGGGCCGCCAACCTGGTCGGCGTTCACGAAGACTCCGCGGGGCTTCAGCGCTGCGTGCGCCCGGCGGAAGATAGCCTGCTTCCCATCGTCGTCGAGGTGATGGATCGACAACGATGAGACGACGGCGCAGAGTTCCCCCGGCAGCTCCGCGGTCAGGTAGTCGGCCTGGTGGAAGCTGACGTTGCCGTCGCCGACAAGACGCTCGCGCGCTAAGTCGAGCATCGGCGCGGAGAAGTCCACGAGGTGGATGTGTGCATCCGGGAATCGCGCTCGCACCAGCACCGTCAGCAGGCCTGAACCGGCGCCTAGATCGAGAATGGTCCTGGCGCGGGGTGGGATCAGATCCACCGCCCAGCGGTAAAAGGTGTCGCAACCGGGGATCAGAAGAGACCGGTCGCGGTCGTAGGTGGCTGCAGTGGCGTCGAAGACCTGGCGGGTAAGATTTGGCATCGCTATCCTCAGGTGCAAGGATAAGCTATTCAAATAGTATTTGAACTATTCATAATAATTTCGAATAGCAGCATCGCGCTGCACCTCCAGGCGACGGTAAGCAACCTTCGCCAGCGCCTTGTCCACGATGAACTCCGGCGTGTGCTCTCCGTCGATAGAGACCTGAATCCCGTTCTGCTGCCGCAGCAGCTCACAACGCCGCGCCGTCTTCTCCTCGGTAATCTGGATGCTCTCCAGACGTACGATCGGGCCGGAGGGAAGCTGCTCCACCGCGAACGTGATCTTCCGGTTGCCGCCCGCAGGCGGCGATGAGAGAGACTCAATCCACACGAAGTAGGTTGTCATTGCGCGTGCACTTTGAATGAATGTATCAGTTGAAGCCGCGCCGCGTGCGGGAACGCGTATAGTCCTCGCGTTCGGCATCGCGCTCGCGTACCCTCTCGGCGTAACGGGCGGCCTCTTCAATGCGCTGCTTCCTCTCACCGGCGGAGAAGCTGCGCTCTTCGGTGCGGGTCAGGCGCTTATGCGCATACATGCCCTCCAGCAGGAACTCCGCTGCGCTGACAGCGATCTCCGGGCGCGACTTCGCGGTGATCTTCAGCGGCGTCAGCTTCTCAAAGAGGCCCTGGATCTGCTTCAGTTCTTCAAGTGAGCCCGCGGCCGCCTGGTTGTCGTTCAACTGGACGGTACCGCCCAGGTTGAACCATTGTTCAATCTGCTGCGTGTTCGTCTCGGCAAAGTAGAGGTCGAAGACATGCGCGACCGCGTTGCGAATGATCTCGCGCACCACCGTATCCGCCCCGCGCACCTCGCCTTCGTATTCGAGCTCGATCTTGCCGGTAATGCCGGGCAACGCCGAGTAGATATCGCCTACGCGCGCAACGACCAGGTCTTCTCCATGCAGCAGTGCGCGCCGCTCGGCGTTCGAGACTACAAGCTCCATGGTTGTGATGGGCAGCCGCTGCGAGACGCCCGAACGCTTGTCGACCTTCTTGTCTTCGCGTGCCGCAAAAGCTATCTGCTCCACCACCTGGCGAACGTAGTGGGGAATCTCGATGGTGGTCTTCCCTGGGGCATGCGCAGGGCGCGCAGTCCAGGCCTCCTGCGCAGTAATGCGGATGCCTTCGTCCACGCTCTCCGGGTAGTGCGTTCGTATCTCGGAGCCAATGCGGTCCTTCAGCGGCGTTACGATCTTTCCGCGGGCGGTGTAGTCCTCCGGGTTCGCAGAGAATACGATGGCGACATCCAGCGGCAGTCGCACCGGATAACCCTTAATCTGGACGTCGCCTTCCTGCATGATGTTGAACAGCGCCACCTGGATCTTGCCGGCAAGGTCAGGAACCTCGTTGATGGCGAAGATGCCGCGATTGGCACGAGGCAACAGGCCGTAGTGCATGGTCAGCTCGGAACCAAGGTCCTGATTGGAGCGTGCGGCCTTGATGGGGTCGATGTCGCCTACCAGATCGGCGACAGTCACATCCGGCGTGGCAAGCTTCTCCACGTAGCGGTCGTCCGGTGTCAGCCAGACGATCGGTGTCTCATCACCCATCTTCGCAATCAGGTCGCGCGAGTACTTCGAGATTGGGGCATAGGGATTGTCCCGTACCTCGGAGCCGGCAACAGCGGGCACAAATGGATCGAGCAGTGTTGTGAGCGAACGCAGAATGCGCGACTTCGCCTGGCCGCGCAGCCCCAGCAGGATGAAGTTGTGCCGGGAGAGCACCGCGTTGATCAGCTGCGGGACCACCGTATCCTCATAACCCACAATCCCGGGAAAGAGCGCGCTGTCATTGTCGGCAGTAGACATCGCCCGCAGCCGCGCAATCAGGTTCTCGCGCAGCTCGTCCTTGACGGAGCGGCCGACGCGGGCCGGGGTGAATTCGCTGGTACGCAGCGCGCCGAGGGTAGCGGGAAGAACAGGGGCCATATCTAAGTATAGATGTTCTGGGCCGCGCTTTGATGCTGAGCCGCTTCGCCCTCATCTCCGGCATTTGGACCGCTCCGGGCCCGCCTGGAAGAATTGACGTGGCGTAACTTTTCAATCTCCGCAAAAAAAACATATGCTATCTGCATATGCCCAAGTTATCCATTCGAGACCTGGATCTCGCGCACAAGCGTGTGCTTATCCGCGTGGACTTCAACGTACCTCTGAAAGACGGCGTCATCACCGACGACACGCGCATCCGCGAAACGCTGCCGACCATTGAGTACGCGCTGCGGCACAAGGCCAAAGTCATCCTGTGTTCGCACCTTGGCCGGCCCAAGGGCAAGCCGGTCGAGTCCATGAGCCTGAAGCCGCTGGTGACGCGGCTGCGCACCCTGCTTGACCATGTGCTGAACCAGGGCGAGAACGTTGCGTTCTCCCCGGACTGCGTCGGAGATATCGCCGAGGAAATGGCCAATCAGCTGGAGAGCGGACAGACGCTGCTGCTGGAAAACCTGCGCTTTCATGCCGAGGAAGAGGCCAACGATCCGGCCTTTGCCAAACAACTGGCTTCGCTGTGCGACATCTACGTCAACGACGCCTTTGGCAGCGCTCACCGCGCGCATGCCTCCACGGAGGGCATTACACACTTCGTCTCAAAGTCGGCCGCCGGCTTTCTGATGGAAAAAGAGTTGAACTTCCTCGGCAAGGTGCTTACGGAACCCGACCGGCCCTTTGTCGCCATCATCGGCGGGTCAAAGATCTCCGGCAAGATCGACGTGATCGACAACCTGCTGGACAAGGCCGACACGCTGCTGATCGGTGGAGGCATGGCGTATACCTTTCTGAACGCGCTCGGCCAGTCCACTGGCAAGTCGCTGGTAGAAGCGGACAAAATCGACATTGCCAGCGCTGCGCTGGCGAAGGCGAAGGCAAAGGGCGTCAAACTGCTGCTACCCGTCGACCATGTGCTGGCAGACAAGTTCGATGTCGCGGCCAAAACCAGGATCTTTGCCGGCGACGGGGACTTCCCCCCTGAATGGATGGGGCTGGACATCGGTCCGGCCACCGTCGACCTGTTTGCGAAGGAGATCGCCGAGGCACGGACGATCCTGTGGAACGGGCCAATGGGCGTCTTCGAACTGGCGCCTTTTGCCGAGGGCACCAACGCCATTGCGACCCTCGTCGCCGCGAACGACGAAGCTACCAGCATCGTCGGCGGAGGAGATTCGGTCGCCGCCGCTCACCAGGCCGGTGTGGCAGATCGTATCTCGCATATCTCCACCGGTGGGGGCGCAAGCCTTGAGTTCCTGGAAGGAAAGACCCTGCCCGGAGTGGCTGCGCTGACGGACAAGTAGTACGCAGACAGCCAGTCACCGCCGGGTGCGCCGCGAGCGCATCGCTATGTCGTCGCTTGAAACCACTCCCGTCCTTGCAGGACTGGACAACCAAGAAAAGGAACTGCTGCTCATGCGCAAGACATTGATCGCCGCTAACTGGAAGATGTACAAGACCCCCGAAGAGGCGGTCGCCTTCATGAAGGCATTCGTGCCTCTGGTCGGCAAGCACAAGGACACCGAGATCGTCCTGTGCCCGTCGCCTGCTCTGCTGTCCGCCGTGGTCGAGGCCGCGAAGAACAATCCAGTCCACGTCGCCGGGCAGAACATGCACTGGCAGGAGCAGGGCGCCTATACCGGCGAAACCTCCGCCTTGCAGCTTAAGGCCCTGGGCGTAACGCATGTGCTTATCGGCCACTCTGAGCGCCGCCAGTACTTCAACGAAACGGACGAGAGCGTAAATCTCAAGCTCAAGACCGCGCTCAGGCATGGCCTGGTTCCTATTGTCTGCGTAGGCGAACTGCTGGAGGAGCGGGAGGCCGGCCAGACGGCGGAGGTCCTCGAGCGTCAGACCTCCATCGCACTCGGCGGAATCACGCCGGAGGAGGCGCAGCCTCTCGTGATCGCCTATGAGCCGGTATGGGCCATCGGCACGGGCAAGACGGCGACACCGGAGATCGCCGACGATGCGCACAAGATCATTCGCGCGCAGATTGCGAAGTCTCTCTCCCCTGCGCTGGCGGCCAGCACGCGCATCCTCTACGGCGGATCGGTCAAGCCTGACAACACCTCGGCGCTCTGCTGCCTGGAGGACATTGAT
>DASZPF010000030.1:0-70287 GCA_035550395.1 Acidobacteriaceae bacterium | reverse complement strand
GGAGGGGCTCTTTTTCGAGTTCGAGGGGGGTGATGAGCACGAATTAAGGGTAGGGCGAAGGGAGGAGGAAATCAAATGGGGGGGGAGGTGGTGAATTGCTGCTATTCTTCCCGGTGCTGTGGTAAACAAGAGAAAAATTCTCCCTGCTGCACTTCGCAAAATTTCCCAAGCACTATTGGTCACTGCCGCAATCTCCTTTCTTGTTGGCGGCGGACTGATCCACGCATTTACGAAACTCGACCGAATGACCTCTGAGCTAATAGGAATCGGGCTCATTGTGCCCTTCGGCGGATTAGGTGTATGGGCATCCTCGATCTCAAAAGATCTCGAGGATCGAGAACAGACTTCCCTCAAATCAACCCAGGAATAGGCGAATCCCAGCGATGCCGGAGGCGCCGGCGGCGAGGCAGGCGGGGGTGTTCTCTTCCGTGATGCCGCCGAGCGCGAGGACCGGAATGGGTGAGGCCGCGGCGCAGGCCTGGCGGAGGAGGGCGAGTCCTTCTTCAGGGCCGGGGCTGGAGATGAGCTCGCCGCCGACGCGCTTCTCAAAGACGGGGCCGAAGAGGATGAGGTCGGGCGTGGCGGCGGGGTCGGGGGCGAAGCAGAGCTCGTCTTCCGAGTGTGGGCCGCGGGCGGCGATCACGTCGGCGAGGGTGTGGCAGGAGAGGCTGACGACCGGCGGCGGCAGGCCGGCGGAGGAGTAGAGAGCGCGGACCTGCGCGGGGGTGAGTTCGCCGGGAGATGAGGTGAGGTGGACGCCGTCGGCGCGGACGGCGAGGGCGATGTCGGCGCGGGAGTTAATGAGGAGGCGGGGGCGGTTGTGATCTTTGCTTCCCCACTCATGCGAGTCCTGATGGCCTCGCATGAATGGGCCACTCTGAGATTCGTTCTGGGATTGCGAAGCGCGGAGTGCTTCGAGGATGCGGCGGGCGAGGGTGGCGAGGGCGGCGGGGGGCAGGTCCTTTTCGCGGAGCTGGAGGTAGTCGATGTCGCCGCGGGCGGCGAGGGCTGCGGCGTGGGAGACGAGCGCGTCTTCCCACTCATCCGGCAGAGTACGCCGGATGAATAGGGCACCCGAACGATTTGGGGAGAGACACGTGCGGTCGGTGATGGCGTAGCGCAGCATCAGGGACAAGTGTAGCGAGTCAGCAAGTCAGCAAGTCAGCAAGTCAGCAAAGATAGACTCATCCCTCAGGGGCTGAAGCCCCTCTCTATATTTGCTGCCGTGACGGCGCGGCTAAAGCAGCGCCCCTTCAAAGAAGAGGCCGAAGCTACCCGCCCTTCGCAGCGCGAAGATGGGCCACCCGATTTCGAGGAATCGTAAAATGCGGGATTCTTCGCCGTTGGCTCAGAATGACAAACAAAAGCAGCCGCTAGTCTCTTCGATTCCGAAGCTGGGCGTGGAGTGAGTTGGATGGCTTGTCTTCTCATCGGAATCTCAACGGCGGTGTGGTAGGGTCGAAGGCAGAGCGGAAGTCCAACACAAGACAACCCATTCCCACTCATGCGCGCTCTGCCGATCGCACATGAATGGGGCACCCAAAGACGAATTACAAACACGAGCGACTCCGGGCCTGCGCCATGCGCGGTCCGTGATGACGGGGCAGCAACCACAAGGATAGGGAGAGCGGCGAGCGAGGATGGGAGAGGCATACGATCTGATCGTGCTGGGCTCGGGGCCGGCAGGGCAGCGGGCGGCGATCTACGGCGCGAAGATGGGCAAGCGCGTGGCGGTGGTGGAGATGCGCGAGGTGGTGGGCGGCGCGTGCATCAATACGGGGACCATCCCTTCCAAGACGATGCGCGAGGCAGTGCTGCACCTCTCCGGGTACAACTACAAGTCGATCTACGGGATGAACTACCGGGTGAAGGAAAAGATCACCATGGCGGACCTGGCGTTCCGGGTGCAGCATGTGATCAAGACCGAGGTGGACGTGACGGAGGCGCAGCTCTCGCGCAACAACGTCGACATGCTGGTGGGGATTGCGAGCTTTGAAGACGCGACGCACGTCCGGGTGACGAACACGCGCGGGGCGCAGGTGTACGAGACGCGCAACGTGCTGATTGCGACGGGGACCAAGCCGGCGGCGAGCGCGAAGGTGCCGATCAACGGACGGAACATCATCAACTCCGACCAGGTGCT
Organism: Acidobacteriaceae bacterium; assembly: GCA_035550395.1. Lineage (GTDB taxonomy): Bacteria > Acidobacteriota > Terriglobia > Terriglobales > Acidobacteriaceae > Edaphobacter. The sequence goes on along the minus strand of DASZPF010000030.1, from coordinate 68,144 downwards.
GGACCTGCCGTGCCTTCCGAAGACGATGCTGGTGGTGGGCGGCGGCGTAATCGGCGTGGAGTACACGTGCATGTTCTCCGCGCTGGGCGTGCGGGTGACACTGATCGAACGGCGGCCGCGGCTGCTGGAGTTTGCCGACCAGGAGATTGTGGAGGCGCTGAGCTATCACCTGCGTGACACGCGGGTGACGATGCGGCTGAACGAAGAGGTGGAGTCCGTAGAGGAGCTGCCAGACGGCACCGTGGTGGCGAATCTCGAGAGCAAGAAGAAGGTGCAGGCCGACGCGCTGCTGTATGCCGTGGGCCGGCAGGGCAATGTGGACGAACTGAACCTGGCGGCGATCGGCCTGGAGGCGGACAAGCGCGGGCGCATCCCGGTGGACAAGGACTTTCGGACGAAGGTGCCGAATGTGTTCGCGGCGGGCGACGTGATCGGCTTCCCTTCCCTGGCCTCCGTTTCGATGGAGCAGGGGCGCATCGCGTCGGCGCGGGCGTTTGGGGACGAGACGATCCTCTCGAACCCGAGCTTCTATCCCTACGGCATCTATACGATCCCGGAGATCAGCTTCATCGGCAAAACGGAGGAGCAGCTGACCGAGGAGGACGTGCCGTACGAGGTGGGCGTGGCCTACTACCGCGAGATTGCGCGCGGGCAGATCCGCGGCGACACGACGGGGCGGCTGAAGCTGATCTTCCACCGCGAGACGCATGCGCTGCTGGGCGTGCACATCATCGGCGAGGGCGCGAGCGAGCTGCTGCACATTGGCCAGGCGGTGATGGCGCTGGGCGGAACGCTGAACTACTTCGTCGACACGGTGTTCAACTATCCAACGCTGGCGGAATGTTATAAAGTGGCGGCGTTCAACGGACTGAACCGCGTGTCGAAGTTCGAGTAAGAGACGGCGAAGACAGGCGGGCGGATACGTCCAAGATGGAAGAGGCTGCGAAGTCCGCTGGCGATTCGGCAGCGGAAACAGGAAACAACATGGCGAAGATAGTCGGCGTAATGGTTTCGGAGCGGGTGCGGGCGGGGCTGGTGGTAGACCATGCGCTGACGGGCGGGCTGAAGGTGTTTCCGGCAACGGGGGACACGAGCGACGATGAGTATGCGCTGGTGGAGATGCCGGCCGAGAGCGTGGTGGAGGCCGTCTGCGAGCAGGTGCTGGGTGCCGCGGGCAACGAGCGCGCGCTGGATGCGGTAGGAATCGGCGTGCCGGGGTTTGTGCGTAACGGAGTGATCGAAGAGGCCCCGAACCTTCCGCAGCTGAAGGGCATGCGGCTGGCGGAGATGACGACGGTGGCGCTACGCGAGCGCGGAGTGGACACGCGGGTTGCGATTATGAACGACGCGGACGGCTTCGCGGCGGGGATCGCGGCGAAGCTGGGCAAGCTGGACAGCGTGATCCGGGTGTGGACGCTGGGTACGGGCATTGGATATGGGCGGTATCCGCTGACCGAGGGCGTGTGGGAGGGCGGCCACACGGTGGTGACGCTGGATGAGAAGGAGAACTTCTGCGGCTGCGGCGGGCGCGGGCACCTGGAAGGCATCATGGGCCACCGGGCGATGCGGCTACGCTTCCTGGATATGGAGCCGGAGGAGGTCTTCGCGGCGGCCAAGCAGGGCGATGCGCGGTGCCTGGAGTTTAAAAAGTTGTGGCACAAGGCGCTGGCCGCGGCGACGGCGAGCAGCGTGCATCTGCGCGGGCCGGGCAAGTTCTTCCTCGCGGGCTTCAACGTGCGCTTCGTGGACATGCCGATGCTGCGCGACTACATGCAGCAGATGGTGAAGATGAGTCCGCTGCAGAGCTACACGATCGAGATGGTGACGGACGACCAGGAGACACGGATCATCGGCGCGGCGGTAAGTGCGGAGCAGGTGGGCTGCTGAGGTAGCGGATGTGGATTCGCTTCAGTAAAACTTCTGCGCCCCGTGCAGCAGCCGAAGAATTCGGATTGAATCGGTGCCGACCGAATAGACAGCGATAAACGGGGTGCGATCGATAACCAGTTCCCGTGTACCTGACAGACGTCCGGAGCGACCAAGTTCCGGAAACCTGGTCAACAGAAGCGTCTGCCGTTCGATCTCAAATGCCACACGTTGGGCGGCGCTTGGATTCGCTTCACGGATGTAATACAGATGGTCGAAGAGATTGCTCAGTGCACGGTCAGACCACGAAAGAATCATCGATCGCGATCTCTTGCGATCCGCCCTTCGCATTCAGCACGGAATTTCGCAAACCTCCGACTCACCTCTTCATGAGGAACCCAGACGGTATTGGGGTCGTCGGCCTCGCGAAGCGCCTCTTCTATCTCGGCGCGGAACCAGTCATCGTAGGAGGCGAACCGTCTGCCCTCGCCGATCTCGTGCCACGGAGGCGCACCCGGCATGCCTGGATCTGATGGTTGCACGGCAAGCGGAAGGCCACGCATGGCCACAACCTGCGTCAGGAGGAGACGAACGGCATCTTCGACCGTCATCCCGCTTTCAGCCAGTAGAGCGGTCGCCTGCTCTTTCACATCGGCGTCGATCGTCGCGTGTATGGTCGTCGTGGATGCCATGCGCGCCTCCAAGTCTGGAACCAGTTTACGCTTGGACCCGGTCACGGCCAGCACTACTTCTGGCAGGTGGGGCAGAAGTGGGTGGAGCGGCCGGCGAGGGTGATGCGCTGGATGGGCTTGCCGCAGGTGCGGCAGGGCTCTCCGGTGCGCTGGTAGACCTTGTGGCGAAGCTGGAAGAAGCCGCGAACGCCGTCGGCGTCGACGTAATCGGAGACAGAGGAGCCGCCGAGCTTGATGGCCTGCTTGAGCACGGCGACGAGCGCGGTGCGTAGGCGGGCGAGTTCGGCGCGGGTGAGGCGGGCGGCCTGGCGCGTGGGGCGGATGCCGGCGCGGAAGAGCGCCTCGTCGGCATAGATGTTGCCGACACCATGGAGCAGCGACTGGTTGAGCAGCGCGGCCTTGATGGGAGTCTTGCGGCCGTGGAAAAGGGCGACGAAGTCCGTGAGCGCGATGGTGAGGGGCTCGCGGCCAGGGCCGGTGTAGGACTTTTCCTCCCACGTCTCAGAGGCGAGACGTGGGGCACCCGATTTCGTGGACTCGGGCCGGTGAATCGAAAGGCGGCCGAAGCGGCGGGGGTCGACGAAGCGGAGTTCACGCGCGTCGTCCAGGGTGAGGATGGCGTGGGTGTGCGGGGCGACGGGCATCTCCGGCGTGCAGACCAGAAGGCGGCCGGTCATGCCGAGGTGAATGAGGAATTCGGTGGGCGCTTCCTTCGTCTGCGTGCCGGCGTCTGCGGTGAGGACGATGGTCTTGCCGACGCGGCGGACGCTGGCGATGGTTTTGCCGGTGAGGGCGGAGGCTATTTCGGATTCAGGCGACTTGAAGGTCTGCGGCTTGCCGCTGGTCCAGACGCCGGTGATGCGGCGGCCGCGCACGCGGGCATCGACGCCGTTGGCGATGGTTTCGACCTCGGGGAGTTCAGGCATGGGAACAGAGTAAAGGCTCCGGTCAATGATGGGGCTGTAGCGTATAAGGGGAACACTGGCTCCCCCACAATGCCGTACATCGGATATGCCTCCCGGGGTGCGTTATGAAGATCAGAAGAACTGTTTTAATCTCTGGCGTCTCCCTGCTCGCGCTGGCACTCCTCAGTGGGATTCTGGTCAAGTGGCGCGGCTTGCGAGCCAGTTCTACGCCGGGCGCATTCGAGACTTCTGCGGCAAGGGCGGTACGCAACTTTGCAATTCCGCAAGGAGAGCGGCGGCGGTCCAATCCCTTTGCAGGAGACCCGGTTGCGCTCGCGCAGGGACGGGAGGATTTTCTCGCCCATTGTGCGGTCTGCCATGGGGTCGATGGCCGGGGAGATACGCCTATTGGGGCCAACGAGTATCCCCGAATCCCGAACCTGCGGTCTGATCCGACCCAGCGCCTGAGCGACGGTGAGATCCACTACATCATCGAGAACGGCGTACAACTGACCGGGATGCCGGCCATGCGCGGCGCACATTCAGAGACTGACGCCGAGAGTTGGAAGCTGGCCGCCTATATTCGCAGCTTCCAATCTCCCACAGAGGAAGAGATCGCCACGCAAAGCAAGGCGCTGAATGATGCGCATTACGTTGGCTCAGAGTCCTGCGAGAGGTGCCATGAGGCCATTTATCAACGCTGGAAGAAGACCCCCATGGCGAACGTGGTCCTGGACCCCAGACAGCATCCGAATGCGATCCTGCCCGACCTCAGGACGAACAATGTCGCAAAGTTCACCCTTGACCAGGTTGCTCTTGTCTACGGGAGCAAATGGAAGCAGCGCTACTTTACGAAGATTGGTGATGACTATTACCCATTGCCTGTGCAATGGGATGTGGGCAACCGGAAGTGGCTCAAGTACCACGTTCCCGACACCGGAGCCGACTGGTGGACCGCGTACTATCCATCCGACAACATGCAGCGCCCAACGGGACCTACCTGCGACGGCTGTCACTCGGTCAACTACGATATCCATCGCAAGCTGCCGACGGAATGGAATGTTGGATGCGAGCGATGCCACGGTCCCGGCAGCGAACACGTTACACATCCGACACGGACGAATATTCTGAATCCGGCGAAGATGGATGATGTCGCTTCGAACGATACCTGCATTCAATGCCACTCCCAGGGGCGGCCACTGGCCGGCCTTATTGAGGGCAGGGCTTATGACTGGCCGGTAGGGTACCGCGCCGGACTGCGTTTAGCCGATTTCTGGAAGCTCGATGCTGTAACGCTCGGGCAAACCGACTTCCTGTATTTCGCCGACGGCACTGCACACAAGAACCGGATGCAGGGCAACGACTATGTGCAGAGCGTGATGTATCGCCATGGGGTCACCTGCTCGACCTGCCACGATGTTCACGGCACAGACAACTATGCGCAGCTGAGGGAGCCCGCCGATAAGCTCTGCCTGGATTGCCATGGGCCGGGATCGCCCAATGGGCCGCACGAGGCGACGCTCGCAGAACATACGCATCACAAGACAGGCAGCAGCGGCAGTGAATGCATTGCGTGTCACATGCCCAAGATTGAGAGCGAGGGTGTTCCGGGTTCCTTCGTTCGCTCGCACACATTTCGTTTCATTTCTCCGGCAATGACCGACAAGTACAAATTGCCGAATCCATGCACCTCCTGCCATACGGACAAGACAGATGCCTGGGCGACTGCTGAACTGAAAAAGTGGTCGAATGTGTCGCCGTGGCGGGTGGGCGATTGAGCAGGTCGGCGGCCGCGCACGCGGGCATCAACGCCGTTGGCGATGGTTTCGACCTCGAAAAGTCCAGACGTGGCTCAAGAGCACGGGATTCGAGGCAACATACGGACATAAGAGCGTCCATACGAAGGCCGATATAGAATGACGTATGGGCGTGGCGGCGGGTCGAGCCGGCTGCGGACCCATCCTTCCGGAGTATTTTTCCAGTGAGTCAGCGTAAATCAGCGGTGATCCTTGGCGCGCAGTGGGGCGATGAGGGCAAGGGCAAGATTGTCGATGTGCTGAGCGAGAAGTTCCAGGTGGTGGCGCGCTATGCGGGCGGCCACAATGCCGGGCATACGGTGATCATCGCGGGCAAAAAGTTTGTGCTGCAGCTGATTCCCTGCGGCGTGCTGCGGCCGGAGTGCAAGGGCGTGATCGGCAACGGCGTGGTGCTGGACCCGATGGCCTTTCTGAGCGAGGTGAAGAAGCTGAGGGACGCCGGGCTGCCGGTGGATGAGCGGCTGTTTGTGTCGAACCGCGCGCAGGTGATCCTGCCGTACCACCGGATGATCGAACTGGCGGCCGAGAATGCGCCGGGGCGGACGAAGATCGGCACGACGAGCCGCGGCATCGGGCCGGCGTACGAGGACAAGATGCACCGCAGCGGGCTGCGCGTGGTGGACCTGCTGAATCCGGCGCTGCTGCGCACGCACATCAACAACGCCTGCTATGAGAAGAACACGATTGCGCAGGCGCTGTTCGGCACGGAGCCGCTGGACCCGAAGGCGATCTACGAGGAGTATGCGCGGGCGGCGGAGCAGGTGGCGCCGTTTGTAACGGACACGGCGGTGCTGCTGAACGACGCGATCAAGAATGGCCAGAAGGTGATGTTCGAGGGAGCGCAGGGCGCGCTGCTGGACATCGACCACGGGACGTATCCGTTTGTGACGAGTTCGTCGGCGACGGCGGGCGGCGCGACGATCGGCACGGGAGTGGGTCCGACGCGGATCGGCACGGTAATCGGCGTGACCAAGGCTTACGTGACGCGGGTGGGCGAAGGTCCGTTCCCGACAGAGATCCACGACGAGTCGGCGACACTGATCCGCGCGCGCGGGCAGGAGTACGGCGCAGTGACGGGGCGGCCGCGGCGCTGCGGCTGGCTGGACCTGCCGCTGCTGCGCTACTCGAACATGATCAACGGGACGGAGTGGCTGGTCGTTACCAAGATGGATGTGCTGGATGAGTGCGCGGAGATCCCCGTCTGCACCGGCTACAAGATCAACGGAAAGCTGACGGACGTGGTGCCGGCGGACATCCGCGGGTTTGATGCGATCCAGCCGGTGTATACGAAGCTGAAGGGCTGGAATGCGTCGACGGAGGGCATTACGGAGTTCGGCAAGCTGCCGAAGGCGGCGCAGGAATATTTGCAGTTTGTGGAGCGCGAGACGGGGGCAAAGATCGGTATGATCTCAACCGGGCCGGAGCGGGACCAGACGATGATGCTGCCGGAGTTCGCAGAGGCACTGGAGGCGTAACGATGATCAGTTTCACAGTGCGGATGAGGTTTGACGAAAAGGACCGGGCGGCGGTGGAAGAGATCCTGCGCCAGCTGGGACCGGCCTCGCGCCAGGAGCCTGGATGCGCGAACTACGTTGCGCACTTTGTAGAAGGAGAGCCGGCGACGGTACTGATCTACGAGCAGTACCGGGACGAGGCGGCGCTGGAGCACCACCGGAACTCGCCGCACTTCAAGCAGTATGCTTCGGGCGGGTTGTACCAGCTGATGAAGGAGCGGGCGGTCGAAGGCCTGCACGCGGTGGAATAGGCCCTTCCGAACGCCGGGCGCGGCATTGCGGAGGCGGGCCGGGCGGATTCCTGCCGTGGTTTTGATCGGACAACAGAAGAGTTGCCGATTTACGCGACTTTCTTTTGACTCTGCAGGCTGAACCGGACTAGTATCCGGTACGGCTTATGACGGAGCGCGCGCAAATCCCGGCACGATTCCAGACGGCGACAGGCCGGAGGAACTGGTGCGCGGCCTCAGTGGTTCTGCTGCTGGCTGCAGGCGCGGGCCCAGGAACGGCATGGGCACAGCCCCACCACCACAGGAGAGACAAGGAAGATGCAAAGCGCCAGGTGGAGCGGCTGGAGGAAGACTGGCGCGTCGCTCAACTAAACGGGGACGTGGAGACCATGGACCGCCTGCTGTCGGACGATTTTGTCGGCATCACGATGAGTGGCCAGGTGGTGACCAAGATGCAGCAGATGGACCGGATGCGCAACCGGGCCCTGGTGCTGAAAAAGATTGACTTGGACGATGTGAAGGTAAAGCTGACCGGGCCAACGGCGGTCGTCACCTCGCGGGCACAGGTGGAAGGGACGAACGCAGGGGAAAAGATGCAGGGCACGTATCGCTACACGCGGGTCTATACGCGGCTGCCGGGTGGGACATGGAAGATTACGAACTTTGAAGCGACCCGCGTGGGCGGCCCAGAGATCGCCCGAGTGCATGCCGAAGCACAAGGCCCGGGGCCCATCGCATCCAAGGCGATCCCGGGCGGCGCTAAACTGCAGTAATTTCCGGATACACCGAAGATCAGCGTATTACCAGCCTAAGGCCTAAGCCGCGGTGGGGCGGATGGGCGCGGCCATGCGCTGCGGAGCGGGGACTGCGCGGACCGGCCTGGATTTGGCATAGGGTTTGTTCAGATTGAGGGCGAGGAGCCGGCGATCCAGCGAACGCGTGCCACCGGTCAGGCGGGCATCCTCCGGCTCCTTGGGGAGCGAGAACATGCTGGCTGTACGCAGTGCAGGTTTCGGGCTGGGAAACTCCAGGCGTTGGGTTACCGGCGTCACACCCGCAGCAGGCTGGCTGCGCAGGGCCGGCAGGGAGGCGTGCAGGCGTGCAATGTTGCTCTGAATCGTAGCCATTTATCCCTCCTGCAAAGAATTTTGATCCTTCACTTGATATCCCATGGGATGACCAAGGTAGAGAGGGCGTTGCACTGAATAGCGCAAGGGTAACTCAAATTCATTCGAGGGAAGCTTAAATCCTGGTTACTTTTGAACAATCTCTCAAAACGGGACCCAACTCCGCGAGAGGTCGCGGTCTATTGCGGCGGCCAGACGGCGCGCAGCTTCTCCCAGGTGGTATCGAGCGCCTCGGGGAGGATGCGGGTGTCGGCAGTGACGGTCATGAAGTTGGCGTCGCCGACCCAGCGGGGCAAGGCATGGAGGTGCAGGTGGGCCGCGATGCCGGCGCCGCCGGCTTCCCCGAGGTTGAGGCCGAAGTTCATGCCGGAGGGGTGGTAGACGGCGGTAAGTGCCCGTTCTACCTGCTGGGCCAGGGCCATCATCTCGCGGGACTCCTCGAGGGTGAGCGCGGCGAGGGAGTCGACGTGGCGGTAGGGCACGAGAAGGACGTGGCCGGTGGAGTAAGGAAAGGCGTTCAGGCAGAGAAAGCAGGTGGGGCCGCGGGCCACGAGATGAATGGCGCGCTCGGCCTCGTCCGCAGCCATCCCCTGGTCGATCGCATAATCGGCGGCGGCGATCATATTGCAGAAGACGCAGCCTGCATGCCCGGGGGGAGCGCTTGAGTCAGGGCCTCCCTCGGGGTCGGGCTGAGGACCCGGCCAGGCGCTGAGGGCCTCCGGGACGCCGGGATGGCCGGACTGCTTTGCACGGGTGATGTAGTCGTAGCGCCACGGCGTCCAGAGACGTTCCATGCGCCGGAGTATAGCCGGTTCGCGATGGGAGATGTTTGCCAGGCCGCCGCGGACCGAGAGCACCGTGCGGATACCGGCCCGCGCGACTGTCCGAGCCGGGCATGCGGGATTGTTGCAGATGCGCAAAAATCCGCGCCAGACGTGGCTTCGCGCGCCGCCGGCAGCGGAAGCGTGGAGCTATAGTTGCGTTGACTCTCCGCAGTGCGCGGTATATTCTTTTCACAAGCCACTGCGTGTGGATCCAAGTGCAGCAGCTCCCATGCAAGACCATTGTTTCTGCCCAACCCGAACCTGGTTCGGGTGTTGTACAGCGCGTCTTTTCCGGAGTGCGAAACGTTCTTCAGGCAAGAGGCGTGGGACAGAAATGAACCTTGGGTCCGGAGTAACGCATCCATGACTTTAGAAGTGACTAATTCTGAGCGAACCGAGACTAAACCCCTGAACACCGAACTGGAAACCCTAGCGCCCGAAGCGACAGCGGAGCAGCCCGAGCTGTCAAACGAGATCAACCCTACACCCGCCGCACTGGAGACAATGTCCGCGTCGGCCGAGGAGGCCTCCGCCTCCGAGCCGGATTACGATGCCGCCGACTTTGCCGCCGCACTGGCGAACTTTGACCGCGAGCAGGCCGCCGAGACCGCGGCCGCCCAGAGCCTGACCCAGGAAGAGGTTGTGGTATCTGGCACCGTGGTCAAGGTGACCGACAAGCACGTGGTTGTCGATATCGGACTGAAGTCCGAGGGGCTGATCCCGATCGAGCAGGTGGTGGATCTGCAGGGCAACTCCAAGTTCAATCCCGGCGACACCGTGGAGGTTGTGGTTGAGCGCGAGGAGCAGGAGGGTGGCTACCTTGTGAGCCACGAGAAGGCGCTGCGCCACAAGATCTGGGACACCCTGGAGAAGGCGGCCGCAGAGAAGACCCCGGTGAAGGGGCAGGTAGTAAGCCGCGTGAAGGGCGGCCTGACGGTCGATATCGGCATCAAGGCATTTTTGCCTGGATCGCAGATTGAGGTGCGCCCGGTGCGCAACCTGGACGGCTACATCGGCCAGGAGCTTGAAGTCCGCGTCATCAAGCTGAACAAGAAGCGCGGCAATGTGGTGGTTAGCCGCAAAGAGATCCTGGAAGAAGAGCAGACCGCCCGCAAGAGCGTGACCCTGACCACGCTGGCCGAAGGCACCATCCTGACCGGCACGGTAAAGAACCTGACCGATTACGGCGCGTTTGTGGACCTCGGCGGGCTGGACGGCCTGCTGCACATTACCGACATGAGCTGGGGCCGGCTGACGCACCCGCGGGACCTGGTGAACGTCGGGGACGAGATCCAGGTGAAGGTGCTGAAGTTCGACCGCGAGAAGCAGCGCGTGTCTCTGGGCTTCAAGCAGCTGACGCCTGATCCGTGGCTGGATGCCACCGAGCGCTACCCGATTGGAGCGCACGTGCGCGGCCGTGTGCTCTCGGTGACCGACTACGGCGCCTTTGTGGAGCTGGAACAGGGTATCGAGGGACTGGTTCATGTCTCGGAGATGACCTGGTCCAAGCGCATGAAGCACCCGTCCAAGATGGTGAAGCCGGGCGATGAGGTGGAGACGATCATTCTGAGCGTGAATCCGAATGACCGGCGCATCTCCCTGGGCATGAAGCAGCTGCAGGACAACCCGTGGGAGCAGCTGGAGGACAAGTATCCGGCGGGCACCGTGGTGGAGGGCCGGGTACGGAACCTTACCGACTTCGGGGCGTTCATCGAGATCGAGGACGGGATCGACGGCCTGGTGCATGTCTCCAACCTGAGCTGGACCAAGCGGATCAAGCATCCCTCCGAGGTACTGAAGAAGGGCGAGAAGATCCGTGCGGTGGTCCTGGGCGTGGAGCCGGAGAACCGGCGGCTTTCGCTGGGCGTGAAGCAGCTGCAGCCCGACGTGTGGGAGACCTTCTTCGCACAGCATCGCGTGGGCGATGTGGTGAAGGGCAAGGTCCTCCGTACAGCGCAGTTCGGCGCCTTTGTGGAGATCGCCGAGGGAGTCGAGGGTCTGTGCCACGTCTCCGAAGCGGTGGACGAGAACAATATTCCGGTGAAGCTGGAGCTGGACTCCGTGCACGACTTCAAGATCGTCAAGATGAATCCCGACGAGAAGAAGGTGGGCCTGAGCCTGCGGGTAGGCGATGAGGCCAGTCGCGCCGAGGTGGAGAGCTATAAGGCGAGCGAGAAGGACCACAAGTCGTCCTCGTCATCCTCAAGCACAACGCTGGGCGACCTGATCAACTGGAAGCGGTCGGAGTTCGGCGAGTAGCTGGCCGACAAGGTAAAACAGAAACGCCTTCCCTGCGGGGAAGGCGTTCTTATTTGCAGAACAGATCTGCTAGAGAGGGTAATTATCCAAACGGCAGAAACATGGGCTGCCGTTTGCCGGCATTCCGCGCTGCGGCTAGATGGCAGAGGAGACGGCGCGAGCGGGCTTGGGAAAGTCCGTGACCTTAGGAGCCGGCGCCTGGAAGGGCGTAGGCATCTTGGCCGAAGCGCGACGCATGACCTCAAGCTCAGCCGGCGCGAAGACCTCAGGCGGCACACCTCCCACAGCGACGAAGCCGGGGTCGTCGCCCAGCGCCTGCGAGATCTGGTTCCAGCGCAGGAAGGGCGACGTGGTGGGCAGAACGATGATCCGCCGCTTGGGCTCGGGAAGGACGAAGTAGATCGTCCAGACGGCCAGAATGACGCAGATCACAACGCCATTGATGAGGTTGTAAGTGGTCTTCATGTTCGGGTTGAACATGAGCCACGCAGACTGGACCAGATCGTTTGCCGACATGATGCCGAGCCCGAGGCCGACACCGAAGATTCGGTTGCCGTACGACAGGCCCATGGGGCGAATGGCGAAGCAGACAAACAGGAGCAGGCAGAGAGTGAGAATGCTCTGTGTGCGCTGGAGCTGTGAGACGGCCGAGATGAGCAGCGCGGTGCCCTTCATGTTCGGGGCGAAGGCCGAGCCCAACGCCACAGCGACCGAGATGCCTGCCGCCCACTTGAAGACCAGCATGCCCAGGGTCTGCAGACCCTTGAGAGGGGCCATGGCGAGACGGAAGACGCCATAAACGATCATGAGAGTCAGGATCGACTCAATGGCGAAGCTGCACCAGTAAACCCAGAAATAGTAATGGTATGCGGAGACCAGGCCGACCTGGTGGACGGCAAACTTGTAGACGTAGGTAAGGATCAGGTCCGAGAGGGCCCGAACCGCCAGAAAGCAGCCCAACCATGAATAGTCGGCCCACTGCTTCTTCGCGACCAGCAGAATCAGGCCGACCGTGCACAGGACGACTTCGAGATAGCCAAGCGCGCCGAGTATGGATATGGATGACAAGCGCAAATCCCTCTGGACAGGTTGAGGATAACCCATCCAGAGGGCGCGTCAATCTTTTTTTGCAGCTTTCTGCCTACAACTTCCTTACCAGGTGCCGATTCCGCAGCCAGTCGGGCTGTTGAGGGGGCAGGTGGGAACGGGCATTGCGCTGGTCTTCGAGGCAGCGATGGTGGTCTTTGCCGATGCGCTGGACGTGGTTGCGGTGGTGGCGACTGCGCCAGTGAGGGCGAGGACGATAACGAAGCTGCGGACGATGGTCTTCATGGTGGAACTCCCTTTGGGTAACTGCTCAACCGGGTGGTACCGGGGATCTTTTCTGGACTTGCCAGATGGATTGAATGTAGGGTGTGTAAGCTTGGAAGTCTATACAAAACCGTTACATATCATGGAAGGATATAGACATGGTTACCGAGGTAATTACACTGAGAATTAACTCCTTATTTTTCAATAAAAGCTTGGTAATCAGAGCGCCCCGTTGGGGGCGATATTGCCAGAAATTTCCGGAAAAAAATCTACGATTTGGGTACTTCCGGGGCAGGCATACCACCTTCGGGGGACGGAGATGTATTGGCACATAAGCAACCTGAGACGGATTACCATGCATCCCATCGCCTTGGTTTTATGCAACTTTAGTGGGACTGCAGCCTTAACTGCAGCCTTAAACGAGCCCACCTGCCGCTGACCGCGCGGGACTTTCTGCCGCCTTTCTTTCCAGCCAAACTAAAATGTCCCATGCGCATTGCCCTGTTCGGCGGGACCTTTGATCCCATTCATCGTGCTCATCTGCGTCTCGCGGAGGCAGCCAGTGCCCGTTTCGGGCTGGACCGGGTTTTGTTCGTGCCTACCGGAAGGCAACCGTTGAAGAATCAGGTCGCTGTGGCCAGCTACCTAGACCGGGTGAAGATGGTACGGCTGGCGCTTTCTGCGCAGGATCCCAGGTTTTCGGTTTCTCTGGAGGACGCACCCAGGAGTGACGGCAGGCCAAACTATACGGTGGATACGCTGGAGCTGCTGGCCCGGGAGCATCCCGGAGCGGAGCTGTTTGCGATTGCCGGAGCGGATAGCTTTCTGACCCTGCCAGGCTGGCGCTCCCCGGCGAGGCTTCTGGAGCTTGCACAATGGATCGTGGTTTCGCGGCCGGGCTTTCCGCTAGGGACGGATTTTCTTGACCGGCCGGAATTTGCCGCTACGGGTGATCCGGCGGTCCTACGGAGCCGGGTGCATGTGCTGGAGGGGATCGCGGAGGACATCTCGGCCACGGAGCTGCGCCGGCGACTCAAGGAGAGGCCGAAGGAGTGCCCCCCTTCCCTGCCTCTCCCGGTGTTTCAGTACATCCAGGAGCACGGGCTGTACCAGTAGAACAACGGCGCGACTGCTCCGGATCTGTTTTGAGCAGCCGGGATTTTATTTCATCTTCGAGGCGAGCCTGACCGGGTTCCAATGGTCGGAGCCCGCGAGGAGATTCACGGGATCGTAGGCCTTTGCCTGGGCGGCGGTGAGCTGGTGGGAGTTCGGCTCGCGCGTGGAGGGGCTTGCGCCGGGTCCGGTGGAATCGTACTCGGCGTAGAAGGCGGTCTCAAGACGGTGCGTGGTGGGGCCCCACTCCCGCCAGCCGGCGGGGTCAATATGCGCGCCCATGGTGCAGTGGAGATAGACGACTGAGGCGTAGTCGCGCCAGGGGCGGCCGAGGAAGACGTGCTGCTCTCCGGGTTCCGCAGTGAGGCGGCAGTGGTCGAAGACGAAGGTGGACTGCTGGTCCTTGAGGTATTTGCCCTGCGCGGTGAGGTAACCGCCGGCGGCGTGGAGGGTGGAATGGATCTCGCAGTCCTCAAAGACAGCGTTGGCGTCGCCGTAGATGAAGTCGACGTTGCCGGCGACGACGCAGTGGGTGAAGTAGCTGCGGGTCGGAGTAGGGACGCAGGGCGAGGCAGGCCTGGCTACGGGAGCAGGGCTTGCGGAGGGCGGGAAAGAGGTGTCGCTGGGAGCGGGGCGGCGCAGGCTGCCGGACTGGCCGCAGCCCTTCGCGCCGACGTACAGGGTGTCCTGATTGGCAAGGATGCGGACGCGGCTGAGGATGTTGCGGTCGCCCTCGAGGTTGAGCGCCTGGGCCTGCGAGCCGGCGGAGACCTGCTCGTGGGTGCGGTTGAAGTCGTTCTGGAAGGTGAGGTTGGTGGCGTGGAAGTCGTCACCGAGGACGTGCACGGTGGCGTAGCTGGGCTTTGTCCCGCGGGTGCCCTGGCTGGTGTCGTCGACGAGGATGACGGCCTCCGGGCCGGAGCCGGTGCCCTTGAGCGTGACGTGGGACTGGCGGATGATGACCTGCTCGCGATAGCTGCCGGGGGCGATGAGCACGGTGCCGCCGGTGTCTGGCAGGTGGTCGATGGCGGCCTGGACGGTCTTGTAGTCGCCGGAGCCGTCCACGGCGACGCGGATGGGCTTCTCGGCGTGTGCGAGGGCTGTCAGCAGGAGGGCGAACGACAATAGTGCGGCAGAATGTGGTCTGACCATGGCGCGGATGAGAATAGCCGGTTGGTGTCCAGGGGAGCAAATGAGGATGGAATGCCATCCAGGCAAGAGGCTGGAATGGGGCAACCGGTATCCCCACTCACGCGCAAGAGACATTGCGCGTGAATGGGGCACCCAGAAGTTGAGTCAGAACTGGACGCGGTTGTTGCGGTCGGTGATCTCCGGGGTTGAGCCGGAGGGTTCGATGGTGACACTGCCGCCTTTGTAATCGGCGTGGGCAGGGAGTTTGAGGGAGACGGTTTCGGTCTTAGGCGTGAGATCGAGCGGGGCCTTGAGCGGGCCGGCCTTTGCAGAGGCGAGGACCTTGCCTGAGGCATCGCGCAGGACGACCTTCGAGGCGGGCGCAGCGACGGCGCCGATGCTGTGTACGGTCACGCGCATGACGCGACCTTCCACCTTGACGTCGCCGGGATCGAGACCGAGGTCGGGACGCGACCAGTAGGGCACGCCCTTGTCGACGAGTTTGAGCTCGAGCACGGTGTAGGTGTGCGGGGCGAAGGTGATGTCGACGGTCTTGGAGCGCTCGAAGTCGACGGTGCGGGTGGCGGCGTTCTGCATGGGGCCGGTGGTGGAATCTGCGGTGCCCTGGGCGATCTGCCACGTGCCGGGATCGATCTGCGCACCGGCCATGTGCGCGGTGACGGGCGTGGAGTCGAGGTTATAGGCAACGACCTTGAAGTGGTCGGGCGCGGCCTCAGGGATGAGGATGGCGACGCTCTCGTCGGTAGCGGGCGCGTCAAACTGCCAGGAGATGACGTTGCCCGGGTAGATGCGGTCGCGCTGCAGTGCGATGCCGCCGAGGCGCGCTCGCTGCAGGTCGGCTGTATTGAAGCCGCCGCCGTCGGCGATACGGTCGATCCACATGCTGCCCTCGGTGTTGAGGTACTTGCGGTCGTACTCCTGCTCGAGCTGGGCGCGATAGACCTGCTCGAGGTCATGGGTGTCCCCGGTCATCTGCCAGCCGAACTGCCCGCCTGCGGCAGCGTATTGCTTTCCGTAGGTATCGCGGAGGTTTAGGAAGTCGATGGCATCGGCGTTGACCTGCTGCAGCGAGACTGCACCGTCATCGAGCAGAGGCTGCAGATACTTTTTGTCGCCGGTCCAGCGATATGCCGACCACAGAATGAACCAGGGGGCACCGCCTCCGCCGCCGAAGCCTCCGCCGGCAGGGCCAGCCTCCTGATCGGTCTTGAAGTTGATGGAGGGGTTGATGGTGTAACGGCCATTGGGACCGAGCCTGCGATGCGCGAGCAGGCCGTCGGCCATCTCCAGCATCATCTTCTTCGTCTCGGGCGTTCCGTTGTAGAGCACAAGGGAGAGGGCAGGCTGAAAGACAAAGTAGCTGCGCGATTTCGACCATCCCCACACACCGTCTTCCGACATCTTGGCGCCGTTGAAGTAGGCCGACCGGATGTGGCGATGGCCGGCGGCGTTGATGCCGGTGAACCACTCCAGCCGCCTGGCGGTGACCATGGCACGCTCGACCTCCCTGGGACTGCCGTAGTCGAGGAGCATCATCTGGCCGAGGATGTTGATACCATCTTCGTAGCTGTGCAGCTCGTCATACTGGCCGGCGGCGAGGCCATTGATCCAGAGACCTTCGGAGAAGGTGGCCTCGAGTTCCTTTGAGACGGAGTCGGTGATCTTCTTCGCGGGCGCCCCCATGAAGACGACTCCGGGAAAGATGTCCGTGAGGTCAGAGTCGTCGGGCAGGCCGCCGCCGAACTCGCCGTTGGCGATCTGGCGGTTGTCGATGTACCAGTTCACGAACCACTTGAAGTAGTCCATGTCCCTGACCTGCAGCCAGGCCCAGGCTGGGACGCCTTCGGGGACGACGGGCTGCGTGTACTGCGGACGGGGCTGGCCCTTGTTCGCGTCCCACCAGTACTTGCGGCCCAGGTCGTTGGTGGGATCGACGCGAAGGAGGTCGGTGATGTCGGCATAGAAGCGGTTCCAGGTGTTGAGCTTCTCGGAGCTGACGGCCTCCTCGACCATGTTGGCGTAGTTGTCCTTGACCTGCGTGAGGCGGTCGGCGATGTGCTCCGGCAGAGCCTCGGCGCGCGGCTTGAAGACGAGACGCAACTCCGCGCCTTCGAGCGAGGCTGCGCCGAACTCCGGCGAGGCGGAGGCGATGGTGATGTAGAGACTCTTGTTATTTGGCAGGATGCGGTCGCGGGTGTCGAGCCAGAGCGTGTGCGGCTCGCCGGGCTTGACGGAGAAGTTGAAGTCCAGCATGTCGCGCATGGGCCACAGCGGGTCCTTGATGCGGACATTCATCGGAATCAAGTCGCCATGGGTGGGCTTGAGATTCAGTGCGGGCAGGTCGATGGCGATACCGTCCAGGCCGCCGTCGATGTTCTGCCAGCTGGTGCCTCCAGCGCCGCGGCCGGCGGAGCGGTTGCCGCGCATGTCCACCGGGATGAGGATGTGCACGATAGGCAGACCGGATTGCTGGATGCGCGTTGCAGAGCCGCCGAAGCCGCCGGCTGCTCCACCGCGGCCACGACGTCCACCTGCGCCTTGACCGCCGCCGCGTGCGGGACGCGCGGCCTGCCGTGCGCCTGCTTCCGCTCCACCCGCAGCTTCGGTGCCAGCTTCCGCATCCCCGCCGTCGCCGCCGGGGGCTGCACCGGCTCCGCGCCGGCCGAAGCCGCCCTGGCCCGCAGCGACCAGCATCTGGCGCTCATCCACGGGATAACGGCCGTCGATCCAGGCGACGAGTGAGTCGAGCGACGGATTGTCATCCGGCGAGGTTCCGCTGAGGCGGTAGGCGAGTTTGAAGGCGTTCGCAGGCTCGCGTCCGGGATGGACGTAGTAGACGGAGAGCTCTCCGATGGGCCACTCCTGCACCACGTTGGTGAAGCGGATGCGCTCACCGGTGATGGGCTTTGCGAGGAGATTGCTGGTTCGCTCCTGGCCCTGCGGACGCTCAAAGAGCGTGGTGGCGAGCTGCGGCGAGGGATCGTGCTGGTCGGGATCGGCTACAGCGCGGGGGTCGCCGTTGCCGGGGGTGAGGACGGAGACATTGCCCCAGGCACCGCCATCGATTTCGATGTCGTTCCATGGCTCCCTGGGCATGTAGAGCGTGATGGATTTGCCGCAGGTGGAGTAGCAGTCAGAGTCGGGAAGCTGGAAGTAGTCCCAGCGACCGGTGAGCTTAGAGCGGTTGTAGACCCCGGGCCATGTGGTCTCGCGGATACCGTCGAGGCCGCGCCAGTACCAGCGCTTGAGGTCGTAGGCCTCATTGACCTGCACCTTGCGCACGGTGGTGTACTGGCCGTCGAGCGCGGCTGGAGGATCGCCGGGGCGGTTCCAGCCGTAGCGGAACCACCACTCCTGCAGCCAGGATTCGGCGTGGAGGGGAGTAGAGGAAGAGGCGGCGGATGGAGACTCTGCGGCGGGAGGAGCTGCGGCGAGGTCGCGCTTCAGCGATGGGACATTTGTGGGGACCTGGCCGTTGGCGAGCTCGGCGATATTGGCGTCGGAGAGCGCGCGGTCGTAGAAGCGGACCTCGTCGATGTCGCCGCCGCGGTCGAAGTTGTAGCTGCTTTCGACGCCGGTGGGTCCGATGATGCGCGAGTGCGGGCCGAACTGGTCGAGCGCGGCGTCGAACATGCCGGTAGCGGCCTTCTCCGCGGCGAGCTTGCCGTTGATGTAGAAGCGGATGCCGGTGGTCTCATCCCAGGTGAGGGCAAGGTGGGTCCACTGGTCCGGTTTGGGGAAGTCGGAAAGATTGACGGAGACGCGGGTGCGGCCGAGGTTGATGTCGGTGACGAAGGCGTCGAAGCCGTGGCCGTTGTAGTCGATGCGCAACCAGGTCTGGTCCCAGCTGGTGTGGTCGGCGTAGCCGACACGGAAGACGGGGAAGGCGGTCTCGTCGACCGGGTCGCGGGAGCGCCAGTAGAAGGAGAGCGTACCGCGCTGGGCGTAGACATTGCCGGCGGCCCAGTAGCTGAGGAGCTGGTTGTTGCCGCACTGGATGTAGCTGCCGTGGGCGCCGCCGGGGAGGACCTGCACGTCGGACTGGAAGTTGGGATCGGGACGGCCGTTGGCGGCGTAGTCGGCACGAAGGCTGTGGTCGCCGGAGAGGTAGAACAACAGGCCCGGTTCTTTGGCGTAGGGCGAGGTCCGCGTGTCATCGGCAACGGGAGGCAGCGAGGCAGGCCGGATGCCGGTGTACTGGGCTGAGGCGGGTGCGCACGCGAAGGAAAAGAGGGCAGCCAGCGGCAAAAGAACGCGCGCGAAACGAGTGCAGGAGCCGGACCGCGGTCTCCATGCCGAGCAGAAACAGACCATTCCTAACACTCCACACACGCGGGCGAAGAATAAACTACGGGACGCGCGGCTCTGGATTTCCAGATATTGGCCGGACCTCTCGGCCCGGTCAACCATATCTCAGTACGCAGAAGTGGTCCAATAAGTCTCGCGACCGATTTACCCCAGGTGTTCCGCGCCGGGAGAGTTTACCTTTTGCCGACCAGAGTGGGCGAGTGCGCGAGCCGGCGCAGGTTGGCTGCGGCCTGCTCGAGGGTCTCCTTCTTTTTGCAGAAGGTGAAGCGGACCTGCTGAGAGCCGCCCGTCCCGGCGCGGTAGAAGCTGGAAGCGGGCACGGCGGCGAGCGAGAACTCATGGATGAGCCGGGCGGCAAAAGCGCGGTCGTCCTCGGCGCCAAAGGCGGAGATGTCCGTCATGATGTAGTACGCGCCGCGCGGCGCCCAGGCATGGAAGCCTGCCTCGCGCAGGGACGTGAGCAGCAGATCGCGGCGGGCGGAGTAATGCGCGGAGAGATCCGCATAGTAGGACTGCGGCATGGAGAGCGCGGTGACTCCGGCAGCCTGGAGGGGGGCGGCGGCGCCGACGGTGAGGAAGTCATGCACCTTGCGGATGCCGGTGCAGAGCTCCGGCGCGGCGATGGCCCAGCCGACGCGCCAACCGGTGACGGAATAGGTCTTGGAGAGGCTGTTGATGGTGACGGTGCGGTCGCGCATGCCGTCGATGGAGGCGAGCGAGATATGCCGCGCGCCATCGTAGAGGATGTGTTCATAGATCTCGTCGGTGATGGCGAGGGTATCGAACTCGATGCAGAGGTCGCGGATGAGCTCGAGCTCCTGCAGGGTAAAGACTTTGCCGGTGGGGTTGTGCGGCGTGTTGATGATGATGGCCCGGGTCCTCGGACTGAAGGCGGCGCGCAGTTCGTCGGGCGAGAACCACCAGTCGTCGGCGTCCGTCTTCGGCGGGTAGAGGGTGACGTAGCGCATGACGGCGTCGGAGAGGATGGAGTCCGGGTTGTAATTCTCGTAGAAGGGCTCGAAGACGATGAGTTCCTCACCGGGATCGACGAGGCCAAGCAGAGCGGCGATCATGGCCTCGGTGGAGCCGCAGCAGACGGCGACCTCGCGCTCCGGGTCGACCTCGACGCCCTGCCAGCGGGCGAAGCTGTCTGCGATGGCGCGGCGGAAGTCGCGCGCGCCCCAGGTGATGGCGTACTGATTGATGTCGTCGGCGATGGCCTGCTGCGCGGCGGCCTTGATCTCCTCGGGCGCGGAGAAGTCTGGGAATCCCTGCGCAAGGTTGACTGCGCCGTACTGGATGGCCTGGCGGGTCATCTCGCGGATGACCGACTCCGTAAACTGCTGCACCTTCCTGCTGATTCGCATGGCTTCGATGATAGCCGTGCCCGGGTGGATTCGGCTTACAGGGAATCCAGGCAGGCTACCGAAATCAGTGAATGAGAGAGCTGACGGCGCGCAGGTAGCGTTGATCGCGTCGCGAGAGGCCGCCGCTGTGATGGGCGCGATAGACGTAGTGCCCGATCAGCCAGCCCACGGAGCTTCCGAGCAGAACATCGGTGGGAAAGTGCTGGCGGCCCATGACGCGCGTGAGGCTGACTCCGGTGGCGGCGGTATAGAGGCCAGCATCCACCCAGGGATTGGGATAGGCCGCGGCAATTGCAGAGGCAGAGGACCATGCAACGAGGCTGTGCTGCGAGACGAAAGAGGAGTCCACACCGTTGGTGGTGCGGAAGAACGAGCCCTCGGAGTTGCCGGAGTCCGGCCGCTGGCGGAAGGTGACGATCTTAATGAGCGCGCCGGCGACGTATGCGTCCACCATAGCCTCGCCGCCGAGAATGCCGGCTTCGCGTGCATGCTCGCTGTGACGCATACTGCCCGCGCCAAAGAGCATCACCGGAGCAGCGATGAGGCCGCCGACCAAAGCGTCCGATGCGTTGACTGAGGCCTGATTGAAGGACGGATTGCGGCTGACGACCTCGGACTGCGTCTTTTCATCGGTGGCAAAGCTGACGGCAGTAGCGGCCGTGAGCGGCAGCAGCCACTTAAGGTCCTGCTTGCGCAGATGCGCTGGAGAGCGAACGATCGACCACTCGTCAAGCACGATGCGCCTGGGAGTTCCCATGACGGTGACGGCAGCGTCATCACCGTCCTGCGAAGCCGGTGCATTGGGCAGGCTGCTGTTTCCGGAAGACGAAAGGACCGCAGGCGCTATCTGTTCAGGCTTTTGTGCCAGCGCCGTGGCCGCAGTGAGTTCAAGAGTGAGGCCAGAGACGGCCCAAAGGCACAGCAGAGCGATTCGCCAACAACCCATCGGTAAAGCATTCTCCTTCAACCTTAAGCGGGGGTGAAGCCTGCACCATGAGTACACATGCGTCCGGCGACAGGAGGGCGGGACGTATGCGCCGTCTGATAAGGTCGGAGCCACCGAATGGAGTGGATCAGCGGCCCTGACCGGCCGGCGGGAGTGAACGATTGGCAGAGGCCGGCGAGGCAGCACTGGAGAGCCGCACGATTCGCAGGATCGCCTGGCGGCTGATCCCCTTCCTGATGCTGCTGTACCTGATTGCATTCCTCGATCGCATCAATGTCGGCTTTGCAGCGCTCACGATGAACCGCGCCATCGGCCTGACGCCGCGAATGTACGGGTTCGGCTCCGGAATCTTCTTCCTGGGTTATGTCGCGTTCGAGGTGCCGTCGACCATCCTGCAGCAGAGAGTCGGAGCGCGCTTCTGGATCGGGCGCGTGATGGTGACATGGGGTGTGGTCTCAACGGCGATGGCATTCGCGCGCGGGCCGGTGAGCTTCTGCGCGCTGCGCCTGTTACTGGGACTGGCGGAGGCGGGTTTCTTTCCCGGAACGATCCTGTACCTGAGCTACTGGTTCCCCCAGAGATATCGCTCGGTGGCGACGGCGGCGTTTATGGCGGCAGCTCCGCTGGCGGGCGCGATCGGCTCGCCGATCTCAGGCGCTCTGCTGGGGCTGAGCGGCGTGCTGGGACTCCAGGGCTGGCAGTGGTTGTTCCTGATGGAAGGGCTGCCGGCAATTGTCGTGGGCGTGATCGCAGTGCTCTGGCTGCGCGATGGTCCCGCCGATGCCGAGTGGCTGGAAGAGGAGGAACGGCGATGGCTGACGAAGGAGATGGCCAGAGAAGAGCAACACGCACCGCATGAGAGCCGCCTGTGGCGCGGGTTGCTGGACTGGAGAAACCTCGCACTCTCGCTGGCGTACTTTGGGACTTCGGCGGGGCTATACACGATTGGGTTCTGGGCCCCGCTGATCCTGCACCGCTTCGGCTTCTCCGGGTTCCGCGTGGGGCTGCTGGTGGCGGTGCCAAACCTGGTTGCGGTCGCCGGCATGCTGGCGTGGTCACACAACTCCGACCGCACCGGCGAGCGCTACTGGCATGCGGCGCTGGCTTGCGCGATTGCGGCGGCAGGCATGGCCATAGCCGCCGATGCAGGCGCGTCGGCCGTGATCGCCGTCGCAGGATTGTCGCTGACAGCGTTTGGCGTGAGCGCCGCCAAGCCTCCTCTATGGAGCATTCCGTCGATGTTCTTTACCGGAACGGCCGCCGCCGCGAGCATTGGACTGATCAATTCGCTGGGTACGCTTGGCGGCTTTGCCGGCCCTTACATGGTCGGCGCCGGAAAGGACCTGGACCGCGGACTGTACTGGGTGGGAGGCGCACTGGCGGTATCTGCCATTACGATTCTTGGTATGCGTGGATTCGCCAGGCGGCAGGAGAGGCAAATATGAAAACCCTCACAAAAACTGAAAGAACATACCGAATCGCAGTGATTCCCGGTGACGGAATTGGCCGGGAGGTCGTACCGGAGGGTGTGCGTGTACTGAAGGCCGCCGCCGAGATCTTCGGGTTCACGCTCGAGCTGGATGAGTTCGACTTTGCTTCGTGCGACTACTATCTGAAGCACGGCAAAATGCTGCCGGACGACTGGAAGGAGTTGATCGGCAGGCACGATGCGATCTTCTTCGGCGCCGTGGGCTGGCCGGAGAAGGTGCCGGACCACATCTCGCTGTGGGGCTCGCTGATCCAATTCCGTCGCGAGTTCGATCAATACGTGAATCTGCGGCCGGTGCGGCTGATGCCGGGAGTTCCGAGTCCGCTGGCGGGCCGCAAGCCCGGCGAGGTGGACTTCTTTGTAGTGCGCGAGAACACCGAAGGCGAGTACTCGTCGATCGGCGGACGCATCTTTCCAGGCACGGAGCGCGAGGTCGTCGTACAGGAGACGGTGATGACACGCGTTGGCGTCGACCGCATCCTGCGCTATGCCTTCACTCTGGCGCAGCGAAGGCCAAAGAAGCATCTGACCTCGGCGACCAAGTCCAACGGCATCTCCATCACGATGCCCTACTGGGATGAGCGCGTGATCGAGGTCAGCAAGGACTATCCCTCCGTGGCGTGGGACAAATACCACATCGACATTCTGACGGCGCACTTCGTGCTTAATCCGGACCGCTTTGACGTGGTCGTGGCGTCGAACCTGTTCGGCGACATCCTCTCCGACCTCGGCCCGGCCTGCACCGGCACCATCGGCATCGCACCCTCCGGCAACATCAACCCGGAGAGGCGGTTCCCTTCCCTGTTTGAGCCGGTGCATGGTTCAGCGCCGGACATCGCAGGCCAGGGTGTTGCAAATCCGATCGGGCAGATCTGGTCGGCTGCGATGATGCTCGACCATCTCGGCGAAGAAGAGGCCGGACAAGCCGTCCTGAGAGCGATTGAAGCGACGCTGACGGACAAGTCACAATGCACGCGCGATGTGGGCGGGACAGCGGACACGATTGCTTCAGGCAAGGCGATTGCGGCGGCGCTTGCACGCGCCGCGGTCCCGGCGCAGGTCTAGGCGCAGGTCCAGGCACAGGTCTAGGAGCGCAAAAAGAATCGGGCGCAGCCGGAGAGGCTACGCCCGATGGAATGAGTTGAAACGGGCTAGAAGTCGTACCGGAGAGACATCTGCTGGACTCGCGGAACGCTGAGGGTCGCAGTGTAGGCCCCCAGGTTTCCCTGTCCAACGGAGTTCTTGAGCGATGTGACGGGATTGGTGTCAAACCGTACGGAGTTTGTCACGTTGAATACCTCCCAATCGAACTTGATGGTCTGCCTTTCGGTGATGCTCCACGTCTTCATCAGACCGCTGTCGATGTCGAAGTATCCGTCACCTCTGTACTTGTTTCGCTCACCCACCTCGCCGGGCAGAGGATACCGCAGCGGACTGGGGTTGTCGGCGAGGCCAGTGATTCCGGCAACCAGTGCAGTGGGATTGGGGAATGCATTCGGAACGCCGTTGACCCGGCTCTTTTTAGGTGCGAGCTTGCCGAGCGGCTTGGTTTCGATGGTCATGCTCTGTTTGGGCCATGCCGTCATCCAGCCTCCCGAGATTTGAAGGCCGAAGGGCAGCCCGCTGGTCCAGCGGCCCAACCCGTTGAGCTGCCATCCGGAGAGAACAGCATCGAAGAATCTGCCGGGACTCTTCAGGAACATGCCGCCCCGCCCGAAGGGCAGCTTATAGACCACGTCGGATGTAATGATGTGCGTTGTATCGAAGTCGGCGACGCTTCGATTCAGTCTCGGGTTGAAGGAGTTGATCAGCACTCCGGTTGAGGACTGGGCAGTCGTTCCAATGCTGCGACAACTGGTGCAGGTGCGCTCCGTATCTGAGCCGATGTCGATGGCGCGGGAGAAAGTATAGCTGAAGTCTTCCTGAAGCCCATGGCTCATGGGATGGCGAAGGATGATCTGTCCGGAGTGATAGCTGCTGGTCCCGATGGTGCTGTCGGCATACAGCGAGCTGAAGGCGCCGTTGTAATAGCGGTAAAGCTGGCCGCCGCACCCCGGGGAACAGAGCGTGTCCATCAGATTCAGGTCGTCGGTCGCGTTCAGAGGCTGCGCAGCATATTGGTTATAGATATTCTGTGTAGCGGAGTTGCCGGACTGGCAGACCGTCTTTGGGCAGGGGATGGATGCGTTCGGAGATCCATTGGCGCCTGCTGCATCCGGGAAGAGGTCCTCCCAGTAGGCGATCTTCTGCACATTTGCGGTGGGCACCTTGGCGTATGCCTGCACTTCAAGCAAGGATGCCGCAGTGAAGTAGTCCATGCCGGTGGCTGGATCCACGAGGTCAAGCGGCATGCCCAGGTCGCGCTGTACCAGCAGGTGCCGCCCGAGGCGTCCGACGTAGGCCGTCTCCAGCACGAAGCCCTTCGGCAGCTCGCGCTGCACATCCAGGTTCATGGTGAAGGAGTAAGGCGTCTGGAGTTTGTCATCCAGGGCCCAGGCGAACGCCTGGCCGGACGACGGAGGAGAGTACGGATAGGTGAGCGTAGTGGGAGGCGGAGGAAGCAGGCTTGGCGGAAGGATGCTTGGCGAGTAGACCGGGAGGTCGGTGATGCTGGTAAAGCGCGGCGCCGTATCCGGGCTGAAGAAGCCTGCCGGGGTAGATTCCTTGCCACCCAGGCCATAGGAGCCGAGCTCAGAGAAGTTGCGGACCACGCCTTCTCCGAAGTGGTCGAAATAGAGGCCAAACCCGCTGCGGATCGATGTTTTGGCGTTGAGGGCGTAAGCCACGCCGATGCGCGGCGAGAAATTCTTCCAGCTCATGGGGAAGAACGGCTTGCCGTTATTGGCCTTGCCCGAGGGCGAGAAGGAGAAATTGGGCTGGTCAACGACACCCTTCGAGGCCTGATATACACGGGTGTTGAAGAAGTCATGCAGGCTGATGCTCGGCTGCACCTGCTGGCCGTTGACCTCATACGGAGTTTGCAGGATGGTATGGCGAATGCCGTAAGTGATGGTCAGCTTAGGGGTCACGCGCCATTGATCCTGAAAATAGTACTCAAATTCGTTGGCCTTGAAATGACGCTGCACCAAGGCCCCGTCCGGAAGCAGGCTGGATGTACCGTCGCCGTTGTAGTGGTACTGGTATGCAATGGACTCCGATGCGACGACGCCGGCGGTGCCCATGGCCAGGCTGCTGTAAGACGATCCGAACGAGGAGAGCACAGGCGCATAACCGGCGGCCTTGCCTTCCGGAGATGCCGGATCGAGGCTCTGTCCCGTATTCGAGATAGCGTCAAAATTTTCGCCAGAACTTGCGGTGGCCGAGCTGTACGATGCGCTGTCCGTCGCAAGGCTGTCCTTTACCAGCCGGTAATTGATGCCGAACTGGAAATTATGCGACTTATGCGTCCAGGTGGTGTCATCGACGATGTTATAAACCGGGACCGAGATAATCTGGGTGCGGTTGGTTGAGAACGGGAGCCCCACGACAGATGGAGTCGTGTAAGCCTGTTTTGCCGGGCCCTGGTCAGAGTAGCTCTGGTGGGTATATCCGAAACGAACATTGTTGATAAGGCTCGATGAGATAAGCCAGGTTTCGCCGACGGCAAAGCCTTTGGTGCCGTCACTGAATGTGTCCGATGGAAGTTGTGGAACGGTTGCGAATTCTCCTGGAGGGCCTGAGGTGGGGTAAGCGGGCGGCTGGAGCCTCTTATCGTCCTGCAGATTGCCGCGCAGGAACAAGCGGTGCTTGTCATTGAGTACGTAGTCAAACTTCGCGACAGCCGTATTCAGCGTGACAGGGTTGGGCGCCGACCAGGTGAAGCCCGAAGTATTGTAGCCATCGCCGCCCGTCGCATTCGGCAGAGGAAACTCCTTTGCGAGTGCGAGAACATTCGGGTCTTCGCCGTGTCCCCAGGGACAGCTGCTGGTGCAGTTCGGGTCGATGACTGCAAACTGCGCGGGCGTGAGCTGCGCCAGATAAGTGCCGGTGTTCACCTGACTTACTACGTTATTGCCGGCTGCAGGGGCCACGGCGGTCGTGTATTGCAGAATGCCTTCGCGATATGCAGCGCTGGGGACTGTATTCGTAACCTGGAGGTTTTCCGCGGTCCGCTGGCTCTCGAAATTGCCAAAGTAAAAGATCTTGTCTTTCTTAATCGGGCCTCCGGCGGCGGCTCCGAATGTATTGCGAATCAGTTTGCCGGCCCTGTTAGGTAAGTGCTGCTTGAACTGAGATTGCTTGTTGAACCAGTCGTTGGCAGCGAATGACGTATCCCGGTTGTATTCGTAAAGGCTGGCGTGAAACTGGTTAGTCCCGGATTTTGTTACTACGTTTACCTGCGCTCCCGAGGAGCGGCCCGATTCGGCATTGTTCCCGGTAGTCGTGACGCGAAACTCCTCCACAGAATCCAGCGTAGAGCGAAGTACTCCATTGAATGCCAGGCCGGTAACCTGGTCGTTGTTATCGAGGCCGTCGAGAGTCACGTTGCCCTGATCCGACCTGGCGCCGGACACCACTCCGCTGCGGCTGTCCTCATCCTGATAGGCGACGTTGGAGTTACGTCCGAGATATAAGACGCCGGGCTGCAGACTCAGCAGATCGGGAACGTTGCGGCCTTCCATCGGGAGCGCCTGGACGGTCGCATTATCCACCGCGTTTCCAATGGTGGCGTCCGTCGTATTGAGAGCCGCATCGGTTGAGGTGACCGTCACCGTGGTGCTGCTGTCTGCGATGTTCAGGGCAAAGTTTACGGTTGCAGGCTGCGCCACAAGAAGCCGGACGAGTTTCTCCTGCTTGCCGAAGCCGGTGTAACTCACCCTGATGCTGTAATCGCCGGGAACGAGCTGAGGGAACTGATATTCGCCCTGATCATTGGTCGTCACGCTCTGATGTACCCCGGCAGCCCTGTCCGTTACTTCAACGGTTGCCCCCGCAACCGCAGCGCCCTGCACGTCCAGGACCGTGCCGCGAACGGAGCTCGTCGTCTGCTGAGATACGATGCACCACGGACACATCAACAGAAGCATGAGTGCAACGTAAGAAAGAGTGCGCTGTGTCGAAATCATATTTTTGCCACCGTCCCTGAAGATGTTCTTTGAAAAACAGGTTGTCCTACGGGGTTACTTGCCCGATTGCAGGAGAGGCGTGCCCGGAGCGGGACACTCCCTCTACAAGGCCGCCCGATCCGGATAAAGAGATAGAGCCTTACTTTGTCTTGGTTAGAACTAGGTGGGTGATTAGTGTGGCTTGATTAATACACAGTTCAAGGAGCCGGACAGACGAAAAGGTGCGAAACGGCCAATATTTTCCGCCTGCGCATTTTTCGAACAAACTTTGTGGGCCATTTCGCTCTATTTCGCTTGCATGTTTCCGTCGCCTGCCGCCAGATTAGTTACAGCACCCCACTAAACCGTTACTCTTTCTCTCACAGCCAAAGTCTGAGATATCGCAGCCAACTGCGGCATGGAGCGCTCGCCTTCGTGCAGCAGCCAGCCACAGCTGCCTCCATCGAAATCCCTTGCCGCGTGTAGTGCTGCAAGGCGCCAGAGGGTTGTTGCTCATGAAGATCTCACGCCGGGAGTTTGCATTTGGGGCGGCCGCGCTGACGGCTGTCCATGCGCTTGACCGCACTGCGTTTGCCGCGGCGGATCCATCTCCCACCGACCTGACATCGCTCAACCTTGCGGAGGCCTCCGCAAAGATCCGGTCCGGTGCAGTTACCTCGACCCAGCTTACTGAAGCCTGCCTGGCCCGCATCGATACCTACAATCCCAAGCTGGATTGCTTCATCACAGTCATGCGCGAAAAGGCCCTTGAGCAGGCAAAGGCGCTCGACGCCGAACAGAAGGGTGGAAAGCTGCGCGGTCCACTTCACGGGATACCGGTGGCCCTGAAGGACAATATCGACACCGCCGGCACTCGGACCACAGCAGGCAGCGGTGTGTTTGAGGACCGCGTGCCCACGGAAGATGCTCCTGTTACCGCGCGGCTGAAGTCTGCAGGAGCGGTGATCCTGGGCAAAACCAACCTGCACGAATTTGCGATGGGCGCGGGCGACGTCTCGTTTTTTGGACCGGCCCGCAATCCATGGGCCCTCGACCACAACACGGGAGGTTCTTCTTCGGGCTCAGGCGCCGCGATGAGCGCAGACCTCTGCTACGGGTCGCTGGGGACCGATACGGCAGGGTCGATTCGCAATCCGGGGTCTTTCTGCGGTGTTGTGGGCATCAAGCCGACCTATGGACTTGTGCCGATCCGGGGAATCGCGCCTCTGTGCGTTTCACTCGACCACTGCGGCCCGCTTACCAGAACGGTAGAAGATGCGGCGATGATGCTGAACGTTCTTGCCGGGTACGACAAGCTCGACATCACCAGCGTGGAGCACGCCAAAGAAGACTACGTGGCAGGAATGAAGCAGCCGATTGAAGGACTGCGCCTGGGGATCCCGATAGGGGCGTTCGACGGCGTCAATCCAGAGGTTGCAGAGGCCGTGCACACGGCAATCGAGCTGCTGGCGAAGCAGACGCGCGGGGTGAAAGAGGTCAGCCTTCCTTCCACCAATGATGAGTCGTACCAGAATTTCGCGAACCTGGGCGAGACATTCGCCTACCATGAGCAGTTCTTCAAGCTGCAGGCATCGCGGTATCAGCCGACCGACCGCAAGCGGCTGCAGGCAGAGGAAGACGCTCATCCGCGCGCGGAGGACTATATACGCCTGCGCTGGGAGCTGGAGACACTGCGCAGGACCATCGACGATGCTTTCACCGACTTCGATCTGGTGCTTCTGCCCACGCAGAAGACCACGGCCCCCGTGCTGGACGATATGATCCGGCGAAACCTGGAGATCATTGCGGGCACATCCGACCCGGGAATGCGGAGCGGAGGAGCGGGATCCAACGTGGGGGCGTATGACGCCTATGGGATTCCCTCTCTGACGATTCCGTGCGGATTCGATAAGAAAGGCTTGCCTATAGGCCTGATGATCTGCGGCCCACACTTTTCCGAGTCCAGGGTATTTGCTCTGGCAAATGCCTATGAAAAGGCCACGCGGTGGCACATGATGAGGCCGCCGCTAACTCCCGACACGCCGGTTCCTCCTCTGATTACACACCTATAAAACGATATCGCCCGTATTCGGGCCGCCACAGCTTTCGAACTAACGAGCAAATCCAACTCAATAAGACCAGAAGGAGACGATTCGATGAGGAAGTTAACGCGACGCGAGTTCGCAGTCCTGGGTGGAAGCGCTGTGATGGCTCAGTCGATGCTGCCGGGATGGCGGAGCTTTGGGCAGGCCGCTGGCTCCGATTCCGCCGCCGACGATAAGCTGGCTGCGATGACATTGACTGAGGTATCCGCGATGATTCACAACCGCACGATCACCTCGACCCAACTCACGAAAGCGCTTCTCGACCGGATCAACGTCTATAACCCGAAGGTGAATTGCTATATCACCGTGATGGGCAAAGAGGCCCTGGAGCAGGCTGCCCAGCTGGATGAAGAGCAGAAAGCCGGCAAGTTCCGAGGCCCTCTGCATGGGATCCCGATCGGGCTTAAGGACAATATCGACACGGCAGGCACCCGGACGACAGCGGCAAGTCCGATGTTCAAAGACCGCGTGCCGACAGAGGACGCAGACATTGTGCGCAGGCTGAAGGCCGCCGGTGCGGTCATTCTCGGCAAGTTGAACCTTCACGAGTTTGCGCTGGGCTGCACCGGCGATATCTCCTATTTCGGTCCTACAAGAAATCCCTGGTCGCTCAGCCACGTAACCGGAGGATCGTCCGCGGGCTCGGCCGCCGCGCTCTCCGCAGATCTGGTCTATGGCGCACTGGGAACCGATACCGGAGGCAGCATTCGAGTGCCGTCCGCGTGGTGCGGCACGGTGGGCTTGATGCCCACCATCGGACTTGTCTCTATTCGCGGGATCATTCCCTGCACCGCGGACCTGGACCATTGCGGACCTATGGGAAGGACAGTGGAAGATGTCGCTCTCATGCTGGGCCAGATGACCGGCTACGATCAGCTGGACATCTTCAGCGTCCCCAGCACGCCCAAGGATTATGTTGCCGAAATGAAGCAGCCGGTCAAAGACTTCCGCCTCGGCTGTCCCCAATCGTTCTACGACCATATGGAGCCGGAGATCGAGGCGGCGATTAATACAGCTCTTGGCGTTCTCACGAAGCTAACTGCGGGAGTAACTTCGCATGCTCCACTCTGGGATGGCTCGCCCGGCAGCGGCATGGGCGACTCCGATTTCTATCATCACGATCTGATCGAAAAGTATGGTCTCAATTACATGCCTCCGACGAGGATGCGATTTGAGCGGATGGAGAACTCAACCCCCGGAGCAAAGGTAGCTACCGCCGCGGACGCGGCTCGTGCGCATCAGATGCTTGAAACCACGCGCCGGATGATCGACCAGTCCTTCAAGGATTTCGACCTTGTGGTGGTTCCTACGACCCGGGAGACTCCACCCAAGATTAATGACTCGCTGGCGAAGGAGATGTCCAGCGCAGCATCCGGAGGCCGCGGCGCGGCCGGCGGACGAAATGACACGAAGGTCTATGACTTTTTCCAATCGAGTGGCGGCTGTGCGAACACTGCTCCTTTCGACGCTTATGGTGTCCCGGCTATCTCATTGCCGTGCGGATTTACTAAAGATGGCCTGCCGATCGGAATGATGATCTCTGGCCCACATTTCTCTGAAGGCAAGATCCTTGCGCTGGCATATGCGTATCAGCAGGCAACATCGTGGCACACCAAGCGGCCTCCGCTTACTGCCGATACGGCGGTCCCTCCCATCGTCGAGGGCAAAGCTGCCCTGCCCGGAAAGAACGACTGATCGCCACCGGCGATGCTTCGGGCGCAGGCGCATCTTTCCTGCAATCTGCTTCTCCGTAGGGGGCGGTGAAACAATCACCGTCCCCGTTTTTTCTCTTTTGCGGGGCAGATATAGCGGGGCCCTATTACTGTGCGGGAATTGCCGCAAGGCGGTCCCTCGTATCTTTATCGGCAATGCCTGCCTTGTCCGGGGAAGACTGGCTTGAGAATGCAGGCCACTGCAGATACCATGCGAGGACAACACTGCCCAGTACAACCGCAGCTCCCGCCAGTTGTGCATTGGACGATGGCTCATGTGCCACAACGATCCCGAGCACCATCGCAACAACCGGATTGACATAGCTGGATGTTGCAACCAGTGCCGCCGACTCTCGTGCGAGCAGCCAGTGAAAGGCAGAAAACGCAATCACCGTAGAAGCAAGTACGAGGTAGGCCATACCCAGCACCGGCCCAGGCGCGAATATCTCGCCGGCGGGCGGCAATTGGCTGAACTCCCCGCATATTAATGAAATGGAAAGAAGCGTTCCACCTGCGGCGCCTAGTTGAATCGCGGCTGTCTGAATGTAAGAGCGAGGTAGTTCAATCTTCTTCAGAGACAGCGTAATTGCCGCCCACAGGCACGATCCGGCAAGAACAGCGAGCCCCACCAGCAGAGATTCCGATCTGTCTTCAGTCAACGTGCCTTGAAGTAAGAGCGGCATACCGCATAGCCCTGCGATCAAGGGCAACAGCACGCGCGCTCGCCACTTATAAAGCCGGAGCACGAAGCACTCACCCAGGTAAGTCCAGATAAGAATTGTCGAGACAAGGATAGAGACGATCCATGAGGGGACACGGGTCTCAGCCCAGTAGACGACCCCATAACTTACAACAAGAAGAGCAATACCGGTTGAGGCCGCATTCAAGATATGCCTCCACCCTGGCAGAGGCTGGCCCCGGCATACCACTGCCACGCCGAAAAGGACCAGCGCGCCGAGGCTGTATCGAACTCCCGCCGCGAAGAACGGAGGAACGACGGTCACCACATAGTGGATG
Source organism: Acidobacteriaceae bacterium (assembly GCA_035550395.1). Taxonomy (GTDB): domain Bacteria; phylum Acidobacteriota; class Terriglobia; order Terriglobales; family Acidobacteriaceae; genus Edaphobacter. The sequence goes on along the minus strand of DASZPF010000030.1, from coordinate 35,345 downwards.
GCAAGGTAAGAGCCGCCCCAAAGCACGTAGACAGCGGCGAATGCAGCCAATCGCTTGATTGCCATAAGTTAGTTTACCAACATATCTGCTTTGCTTCGCACTATTTCGCTTGCGGTCATTCCATCTCAATAGGCATAGATAGATAGATCAATAACTCAACGGGAGTTACTACCATATGCCGCAGGTTAATCGCAGAGAGTTTGTGAGCATCGCCGCCGGTGCAGCCGCCTTTGAGCTGATAGCATCCAGAACACTGGCCGTAGCCCAGCCGGCCGGACCGGAAGAGTTGGCGGGACTCACACTCAGCGAAGCCTCGCGGCGCATCCATGCCCACGAAGTCACCTCGGTTGAGCTGACAAAGGCCGTTCTGGCAAGGACGAAAGTATATAACCCCATCGTAAATGCCTACATCACAGTAATGGACGCAGATGCGCTGGCCCAAGCTGAGATGCTGGATAAAGAGGCAAAGGCAGGTAAGTTCCGCAGCCCGCTGCACGGCATACCCATTGCGCTGAAGGACAACATCGATACAGCCGGCACACGCACAACCGCTGCCAGCGAGGTCTTCGACGACCGCGTTCCGGACGAGGATGCCACTGTTGTCGCCAAGCTGAAGGAGGCCGGAGCCGTAATTCTCGCCAAGGCCAATATGCATGAATTTGCCTCGGGCGGCACCTCCGCTTCGACTTACTTCGGGCCGGTCCGCAACCCATGGGCACTCGATCATATTCCGGCCGGGTCGTCCGGCGGTTCTGCCGCGGCGGTCAGCGCAGATATGGCATACGCTGCCCTGGGAACCGATACGGGCGGATCGGTGCGTATGCCGGCGGCATATTGCAGCGTCGTTGGACTGATGCCGACTTATGGCCTGGTTTCCATCCACGGAATTATTCCTTTGACCTATTCGCTGGACCATTGCGGCCCACTTGCCCGGACCGTCGAAGACTGCGCCATGATGCTGAATCACATGACCGGGTACGACAAAAAGGACGTTGCCAGCGTTGAACACGCAAAAGAAGACTACGTGAAGGCCCTCGCACAGCCTATCTCCGATATCCGGCTGGGCATCCCGAGGGCCCCCTTCTTCGACCATCTCGACCCTGAGATCGAAAAGGCGGTCGAGGAAGCCATCGCTCTCCTGTCAAAAATGACAAAAAGTACGGTAGATTGCCATCTGCCCAGCACTGAAGGCTTCAACGCGCTGGCTCTCGGCGGAGAGCGTGAAGCCTACCACCTCCAACTTTATCGCCGCAATGCGAACCGGTACTCCCTAAGTCTCAAAAACAGCTTCGGCTCAGCCCAGAAGACTATGGACGACGTGAGCAGCGAGCCATGTTCCGAAAAAGTAGTGGACTATGTCCAGTCAAACTGGGACCTTATCCTGCTGCGCAAAAATATCGACGATGCCTTTACTAACTTCGATCTGGTCGTGCTTCCGACGATGAGAGTTTTGCCAATCAGTATTAACGAAGCGCTCAGCCGGGAAGAAGATCCTAAGCCGCGGGAACCGGAGACGACTTCCAATTGCGGGCCTTTCGATCGTTACGGCATTCCTGCAATTTCGATTCCGTGTGGATTCTCCTCTACGGGCCTGCCAATCGGGCTGATGATTGCAGGCCCGCGCTTTTCAGAAGGCAAGGTCATGGCACTTGCCCAGGCCTACGAGAAGGCCACGCAGTGGCACACGAAACGGCCGCCGCTGTCTCCCAACATGAAGGTGCCTCCTGTAACTCGCAAGTCCTGATCAGTTAAACTGCATGGATGAGGTGATCTGCTGAAAAGCAGGAGAGTTTCTAAGCCGGGCAAATCGGGGATCGTGCCTTACAAATATTGTTTTCATGTCCCGGATGTCATATGCCTTTTGAATATTTGCCAGAGCTTCTTCATCCCGATCCAGAATGGATTGAGCGGCGGAGATATCATAGGCCGGGTAACAACCCTTGTTTTGCTGCATGTCGAGATCGCTCAGCAGGTTCTTCGCCTGCGATACATCTCCATAACCTGCCAATGCATAGGCCAGCAATGCATTGGCAAATAGGGACTGGTTCGACAGTTCCACAGCCTGACTGAAGGCAAATACGGAGGCGTCCCAGTTGCCGCGCTCCGCTTCAATACGCCCCAGCAGAGCATGCCCCATGATGTATCTGGGAGCAAGCCGCAGTGCTCTGTGAATGAAAGGCAGCGCGTTGTTGCTGTCGCCGCTATAAAGATACGCCAGGGACACCTGTATATTCGCGACCGCAGAGAGCGGCTCCTGCCGGAGCCCATGCAGAGCGAGGCTAATCGCATTCTCGTGATGCCCCTGAACATTCATCAGGCTGGAATATAACTGCATCGTTCTGGCATTCGAAAGCCCGGAATCCAAGAGCCTCCTGCACTCCGCTTCTGCCGTCGACCAGTCCCAGATACAGTTCGTCAGAACATTGATCCATGCGTTGCGCACTGAAACCGACTCCGGTTCCAGTTGCAGCGCCGTTCGAACTGCTGCTGCCGCGCCCGCAGCAGCCTGGCGCGCAGGCATCACGTGATTGTAGGACAGCGATATGTAGGTGTTCGCGAGACCTGCATAGGCATCGGCGCACCGGGGATCCAGCTCAATAGCATCCTGAAAGTATCCAAATGCTTTTTGAATGGACGCCCGGCTCCGCTGACTCCAGAAGTGAAACCCCATCCTGCAGGCGTGGTAAGCGAGCTCATTTCTGGCGGCCAATTCCTGCCTGTCCGACGATGGAGGGCAACTCACGCGCTCGGACGGAATCCTGCCGGCAGACTCAGTAACTGTATCTTCCGGCACCTGCACAGCAGGCAGCGCGGCCTGGGGCTGGACAGCGCGCCGGCCATCTCTGATCGCAGAGCGGTCTATCCACCAGCGCTCCAGCTCCGATCGATATGCATATATGCTGCCCAGCTTCTTATGATGCTGGCGCCGTATGGGCAGGCCTTCATTCTTCTCCCACAGCTGTACGGTCCTCACCTCACGCCGAAAAAATGAGGCGACTTCCTTCCAAGAATCCAGCTTCTCTGCCTTCCAACTCAGAGAGTCGAAAGGTCGATCATCCTCAAGCGACAGCTTTGGCATCGTCACGGTTCGCTCCAGAGACACGTATGGGGGGTCGGTCGACCGGGGGAACAGACTGGGAAGAAGTTATTTAGTTTTGGGGGAACGTGTGGATATCGTTAGTAAAAAACATATCCACTAGTAAGTGAATATCAAAGAACCGATCTACCGTCAAGCCAAGCGCATGCTGCGAGATGACATTGCCCTCATTTTCAAGAAGGATCCAAGCGCATCACTCTCAGCAATTTCTTCTTAGGCGCTTCGCGTTCTTAGTACACGCCTGTTTTAGAGATATGTGCTGCACATTACCAATCTAACTCCACTAAGACACCATCGACCCGCTCCACCTCTCGCGCTGTTCCTTGCGAAGACTCGAGCATTGGGATGGCTGACAGCGGATCGAACTACTGCACAGAGCGTTTTTTGCATACGGCGTTTTGGACCGTAAGCTCAAGCCGGAAGCAAGGCTGCATCGTTACTTTGTGGGCGCGCAAAAGTGGTGGCCAGGGACGGGATCGAACCGCCGACGCCGGCCTTTTCAGGGCCGCGCTCTACCACTGAGCTACCTGGCCTTGGCATGGGTTGACGCCTGATTCGGGACAGCCAAGTGTCGTCCGGGGCGGGAGCAGGAAGCGACCGCGCAAAAGAGCCGCGCAGGTTCCAGCGTCCTCCCAAGTATAGCAACCGAAGGTCAGTCCGCCAACCGTATCCACATCTCATGGAATATGCCTCCTCTTCTGATGGAATGGGCCGGGCCCCAGGCCTCGGGCCGCGTTATGCTGAGTTCTTACACCTCGAGCAAATGGAGTGAGAACGATGGATCGCTTTCCGGGAGCGGGAGCATATTTCTATTTCACAGTGAAGGCGCGCCGCACAAGGTCCGCGCGGCAGCTGACAGCAGTCATCCTGGCGTTCGGCCTGTCGTCCGCTTCACTCGCAGTGGCCCAGACGCAGCATTCCAGCGCTACGGCCGGCGAGCTGCGCGCAGAGACTGCTCTGCGCTCCGCCAAGCGCATGGGAGCCCCGGAGGTTTATGCGCTGCTCAAGCCGTTTCCCAAGGGCGCGGACCTGCATATGCACCTCTCCGGAGCAGTCTACGCGGAGACATTTATCGCCGAGGCAATCCAGCAGAACCTGTGCGTCGCACCGGTTGATCCGGGAAAGCCGCCCGCTCCGACAGGCGAGAATGCCGTCGAACTCGCGCAACCTCCGTGCGGGAAGAACGCGGTGCCGGCAGCGACGGCGCTCACCAGCCAGCCTCTGTACGACAACCTTATCGACAGCTTCTCCATGCGTGCCTTCGTGCCGCGGGAGGGCATTAACGGACACGACCAGTTCTTTGCTACGTTCGCCCGTTTCGGCGGGCTGCAGGATGTCACAGGAGCGTGGCTGGATGAGGTCGCCTCGCGCGCAGCCGCGCAGAATGAACAGTACCTCGAGATCATGAACACGCCGAGCTTTTCCAACGCAGCCAGACTTGGGGCGCAGATTGGCTGGCCTGCAGGATCCGAAACAAGCGTGACGCATGAGACCCTGGCCGCGCTGCGGGAAAAACTGCTGGCGGCGGGATTACGCAGCGAAGTTTCCACGGATGAAAAGCAGTTCAGCGATGCCGCAGCCGAGCGCAAGACCATTGAGCATTGCAGCGGAGCGTTGCAAAGCCCGGCGTGCGGAGTTGAGATCCATTTCCTCTATCAGGTGCTGCGCGGCTTTCCGCCGCAACAGGTCTTTGCGCAGACGCTGCTGGGCTTTGAGGTGGCCAGTGCCGATCCCGATGTCGTCGGCATCAACTTCGTGATGCCGGAGGACGGCCGCGTCTCTATGCGCGACTACCACCTGCAGATGCAGATGCTCGACTATCTTCACTCTGTCTATCCCTCCGTCCACATCTCGCTCCACGCAGGGGAGCTCGCCCCGGGAATGGTGCCGCCCGAGGGCCTTCGCTTCCACATACGCGAAGCGGTGGAACTAGGGCATGCCGAACGCATCGGGCATGGAGTGGACGTACTTTATGAGGACCGGCCGAGAGAACTGCTGAAGGAGATGGCTGCACGGCACATCGATGTGGAGGTCAATCTCACCTCGAACGATGTGATCCTCGGAATCAAGGGAAGCGATCATCCGCTTGCTGCATATCGCGCGGCGCATGTTCCCTACTCGATCTCTACCGATGACGAAGGGGTGTCGCGCATCGACCTTACGCACGAGTATGTCCGCGCTGTGATGGAGCAGGACCTCGGCTATGCGGACCTGAAGCTCTCGGCCCGCGATTCCTTGCAGCACAGCTTTCTGCACGGCGAAGGCCTCTGGCAAAACGAGGACGCCTACACACGCATGAGATCCGGCTGCAGCATGCCCGCCGGCCCGCAGGCTGCGCCGTCCGGCTCCTGCAAACGCTTTCTCGACGGCAATGAGAAGGCCCGGGAGCAATGGGAGCTGGAGCGGCGTTTTGTTGCATTTGAGGCGAGTCTCCCTCATTGACGCCGCGGTTGCCCGGCCGTCTGCCTCTCTTGCGATCAAGTCAACAACGCGTATATGGACCGGTCATGACGCGGACAACTTGGCTGCCCCCTCTGCATCGAACCTCACTGCGCGGCAACGGCAAGCTTCGCCAACCGCGCAAGGAGGCACAAGACAAATGAAGCCGATGCGAATTGCAATCCCAGGCATTGCGCTGGCCGGCGTATTATCCTTTGCCGGCATCTCCCCACTTAGTGTGCTCGCGCAGGACACCGTTGTAATCCACGAGCACGACGCCGATTCGGCAAACTGGCATGCTCCGCGTGGCTATGCAGAGGCATATCCGGAGAACGGCACTCCCAATATGGTCGCGCGCCAGGGCTATGCTGCCGGGTTCAGCCAGGGCGAGGCTGATGCATCCCGCGGCAAGAAATTCAAGCCGACGGACAATGACGCCTATGGCAAGGCTGTCATTCCCAAAGGCATGGATAAGGACTCTTTCAAGCAGGACTTTCGCGAGGCTTTCGTGAAGGGTTACACCAATGGATACAAAGGCGAGAGCCACTAGTACCAGAGCATCTGCCTTTTCGCCGTTCTCGGGGCCTGCCAGCGCAGGCCCCTGATTTTGCAGAGATTCGGGGTCCCGAGTGGCCAGTGGTTCGACCAATAGCGTAAGATGCTCGGCGAATCACTTTCCATCAGGAGACCACGAATAATGAAGATTCAGGCCAGGATTTGTCTCGCCGCGCTCCTCGCGCTGTCGGCGGCCCCGGTATTGGCGGCGAAAGTATGCGATGTTCGGAAGTATGGAGCCAAAGGTGACGGCACCACCAAGGACACCAAGGCGATTCAGGCGGCGATCGACGCCTGCTCCAAGAACAAGAAGGGCGGCACGGTAAAGCTGAGCGGCGGCACCTTCGTCAGCGCGCCGCTGGACCTCAAGAGCAACATCACGCTGGATATTGAGGCCGGCACAACCCTGCTCGGCTCGCCCGACCATGACGACTACCCAACGCTGGACGTGTTTCGTGCTCCCGGGCGCCAGTCCCTGCTCCACTCAGATCACGCAGAGAACATCGTGATCACGGGCGGCGGCGTGATCGATGGCAACGGCGCCAGCTGGTGGAGATCGATACGCGGTCAGCGCAATGCCGGAGTGGTGGGCGCCAATGTCTTTCGCCCGCGCCTGGTGGTCTTCAACTACTCGAAGCACATCCGGATGGAGAACGTCACCGTCCAGAATTCGCCCAGCTGGCAGATTGTCCCCTACTACTCGGACGACGTCGTCTTCCGCAACATGAAGGTGCTGGCGACGCTTCCTTCGCCCAATACGGACGCCATCGATCCCTTCAGCTCGAGCAACATTGTGATCGACCACGTATACGCCGATGTGGGCGATGACAATGTCGCGATCAAGTCCGGCGAGATCAATTCGCCCGGCCCGGACTCGCCGAGCACCAACATCACCATCACGGACTGCACCTTCGACCACGGCCACGGTGTCTCCATCGGCAGCGAGATCGCGGGCGGCGTACAGCATGTCCATGTAGAGCGCGTTCACTTCAAGGGCACGGACCAGGGAATACGCATCAAGGCCAATCGCGACCGCGGCAACGATGTCTCCGACATTACGTTCAAGGACATCGACATGGACCACGTGAAGACCTCGATCCTGATCACCGAGTATTACCCGCGCGCCATGCCGGAAGGTCCGGTGGCGGCAGAGCCGGTGCAACGTCTCACCCCACACTTTCACAACATCCGCATTGAGAATGTGAAGAGCACCAACAGCCCATGGGCAGGCGTAATTGTAGGGCTGCCCGAATCGCATGTGACGGACATCGAGCTGAAGAACGTCGATATCGAAGCCACCAAAGGGTTCCAGGTCGGCTATGCCGACGTAAAGACCGACAACTTCAAGGTGACCACCACAGACGGCAGCAAGCCAATCACACTGGGACCGGATGGAGTCATTACGCCGGTCTCTCAGTAACGCGCGAGTACCGGTAGTTCAATCCAGCAGATGATTGAGCGCGGCCAGAACATCGGTCGCGCTCTTTCCTGCAATGCGAACGGTTTTGTTGCGGCTCGACGCTCCGCTTATCAGCACGATCTGCGAGCGGCGAACGCCCAGCGCCTCTGCAAGACAGGCCGTCAGCGCCTCATTGGCGCGGCCCTCTACGGGTGGAACAGAGAGCGACACCTTGAGCATGCCATCATATTCTCCCGTTATGGCGTCGACCTTTGCGCCAGGATGCACGCGCACGGGCAGAAGACATCCTGCATTCGAGTCCCGGACTTTGAGCATCTGTTCCATCTCCCACGCGCCGGCAGGCAAGTCCGCTGCTTCAGGGCACCAGCAGAAGAAGCAGCCCGAACAGCGACAGCGCCGCGCCCACGCCGAACATCCGCATGCGCTTGTTCTTGGCCGCCACTTCTTCTCTGGAAGGCGGAATCGTTGCGTGTCCGGCCCGGATCAGCCGGGAATAGACCATTACGCCTACGCCGAGCACAGCGAGCACAACTCCGATCGTCTGCTTGCCCCCCATCAGTGCTGCCCTCCGTTCGAGTCCATATTCTGCTGCGGGACAGGTTCAGCATACTGCCTGCGTCCGAAGAGCGCCGTGCCGATCCGCACGCACGTCGATCCCTCCTCAATGGCCACGGTAAAGTCGTTCGACATTCCCATGGAGAGATCTGTAAGCGTGGGGCACAGAGGCAGCGAGGCATCACGCAGGCGCCGAAGCTCGCGAAAATAGGGGCGCGCAGGCTCAGCCTCCTTGCTCCAGGGGGGCACGGTCATCAGGCCGGCGGGCACCAGCCACTCCATCCCCTGCATGGCCTGCAACAGCGCAGGCAGTTCCGAGGGGACAATGCCATGCTTGGACTCCTCGTGGCTCAGCTTCACCTCGATCATCACCTGCAGCCTGCGGCCAAGAGCTTCGGCTGCCGCTGCCAGCCGCGAGGCGATCTTCAGGGAATCCACCGTGTCCACCGCATCGAACAGCTCCGCAGCCCGCGCGGTTTTGTTCGATTGCAGCGGTCCAATCAGATGCACGCGCGCGCCTCCCGGGCCGAAGAGGTCGGCCAGAGCCTCACGCTTCTGCTGCCACTCCTGCACGCGGTTTTCACCGAACAGCCACACCCCGGCATCACAGGCCTCCCGCACCGCCTCGGCAGAGTGCATCTTGCTCACGGCCATCAGGGCTACATCATCCGGGGAGCGTCCAGCCTTCCGGCAGGCGGCCGCGATCTGTTCCTGGATTCGCGCCAGGTCATCTGCGAATGGCATCCTATGACCATCTTATGGGTTTCCCCGGAGGAAGAACCGAATGGAGACAGGCACGCGCGTCTGGCCTATCCTGCTGCTCATCGGCTCCAACACGTTTATGACCTTTGCCTGGTACGGCCACCTGAAGTTCAAAGAGGTAGCCCTGTGGAAGATCATCCTGATCAGCTGGGGCATCGCCTTCTTTGAATACTGCCTGCAGGTGCCGGCCAACCGCATTGGCTCGCAGGTCTACACCGTCGACCAGCTCAAGGTCATCCAGGAGATCATTACCCTGTCGGTCTTCGGGATCTTCAGCGTCTACTACTTCGGCGATCATCTGCACTGGAACCACGCCGTTGCGTTCCTCTGCCTCGTCTGCGGAGCATTCTTCATGTTCCACAAGTTCTGACCGCAAAGAAAACGCGGCGGATCAGAAGATCGCCCGCCGCGCCTGTTCCTGAGGTCCGAGCCCGTTATGGATTGAAGATGCCGCCCACCGTCAGGTTGTTGTTCATGGTCACGGTGCATTGCAGGTGCGCGCCGGAGGTCGGATCGGTCGCACTGGCGAGGACCGGCGCGCAGTTCGACGACCATCCCGCAAAGACAGCGCCTGCAGACGGGGCCGCCGTCAGCGTTACGACGGTGCCTTTGGCAAAGTTGTTGGTGCAGCTTCCATTCACCACACCGCAGCTGAGAGTGCCGGGCGAGGTGGTGATGGTCCCTGTTCCGGTCCCCGTCATATAGACGGCCAGCGAAGGCAGTACAGTCTGGCCTCCCTGCCCGGTGGCCGGCAACACGGAAAGCGTCGCATTCACGGAGACCAGTGCACCGGTCGAGCTTGTCCCGATGGCCGTGATGGTCGTCGATTCAGTCGTCAGGTTCGAACCTACGGCGGTCGCCAGTCCATTCTGGTCTACAGTCGCCACGGCAACGTCGCTTGAAGACCACGCCACACTGCCGGTGATGTTCTGCGTCGGGCCGCCGGGCGTCAAGGTGCCCAGCGCGATGAACTGCGTCGTCTCACCTGCAAACGTCGCCGTCGCGCTTGTCGGCACAATTGCGATAGTCGCCGCGGACGAATTGGAACCGATGTTTACTGTGATCGTCGCAGTGGCCGTCGTACCGCCAGATTTTGCAATGATCGTCGTCGTACCTGCGCCGACTGCCGTAGCCAGGCCGCCCGCGGTGATGGTCGCGACCTGGGCGTTGCTCGAGATCCAGGTGACCTGCGAGGTCAGGTCCTGCGAGCTGCCCGTACCGGTCAGGCTGCCGCTTGCGATGAACTGCGTCGTCTCACCGACGAATGTCTCGGTTGCAGTTCCCGGTGTCACATTGATGTAAGGCGTACCGGAGCCGGCACCCGTGCTGGAGGAGAGCGTTACCGTAATGTCCGAGGTGGCGATGATGCCATTGGACTCTGCCGTCACCTGCGTATGGCCGGAGCTCATCGCAGTCGCCAGACCGCTCGTGCTGATCGTGGCCACACTTGGATCGCTGACGGACCAGGTGACCTGATTGGTGATGTTGGAGGTGGTCGTCTGAGACGAACCCACCTGACCGGTCCCTACCGCCGTGAACTGCACCGTCTGCCCGACGCTGGTCAACACTACAGACCCCGATTCCGGAAGGATCGAGATCATCTTGAGCGAATTGCAGCCCGCAAACGTCAGTGCGAGGGGCAGCACAATCAATGAAAGAAAAGAGGACGCGGGTCGGCGCAGTTTCATTGGCAAACTCCTGCACCCAAGTTACGGACGTACCCGCCTGGGTTACCATGCCACTCACCGCAGGCTGTCTGCAACTTTGGTGCAGGACGCCGTCCCGCAGCCTCCTCTCTGCAACTAGCGCGCCGCCGGGCGCATCGGGGCCTTGCTGTTCGGCGGGTCCGTGGGGTTGAACTTCTTTGCCAGCTCCGGCGTGGACATTACCTCAGCCGGGTCCGGATTCACGGCCTTTGCCACTTCCACAGCAAAGACGTAGCTGGGGCCGAACATGTTGCTGGTGAAGAGCACCAGCTTCTTGTCCGGCGAGAAGCGCACATTCGGCTCTTCGCGATAGTAGTGGTGCGACATGTTCACCATGTGCTCGGCATGGAACACCCCCGGCTGCCAGAAGTCAGGCGCGTTCAGCGAGCCCTGGCCGCCATTGAGCATCTGCGGGTGTAAAAGCTCGATCCATTCGCCGTCTTTCGAGCGCGCAACCTGGCCGGGATCGCCGCCGTCGTCGCAGAAGAGGTCGAGATCTTTGGTCAGATTGAAATGGATCCCCCATTCGTCGCGCTGCAGATGGTATGCAGTGCGCTGACCGGTCTTCAGGTTGTAGCCGGCCAGGAAGAAGTCCTCGCCTTTGGGGAACTGCCAGTCGTACCAGATCGTCTCGCCGTCCAGGCCCCAGAACTCGTGCCCGGCGATCTCGTTCACCATGGTGCGCTTGTGGATCAATGTATTGTGCGTGCCGTCGGTGTGGATCATCCAGATGCGGTCCACCTTCTGCCATGGACCTTCATGGCAATACATCAGCAGTTCCGGATCGGTTGGCGAGAACAGCAGATGGTTGACCCAGTCCGTCGAATGCAGCAGTTCCTTGATGTCGCCTGCCTTCTCTCCGTGCGGGCCCGGCTCAAGCCGAAGCGTAAAGAGCACCAGCGGCAGCTTCGCCTCCAGGCGGGCTTCCATCATCTGGCCTTTGTTCATCGGCTGATAGTGCGGTCCCTGAACCGCGCTGCCCACACGATTGTCGCTCGCTCCGGCCGGTTGCCGTGCCGCGGGCACATTGGACCCGTACTGGCGGCCGGTATCGTCGCCAATAATGTAAGTGCCGGCCACCAGCGTCTCATCGGCATTCACGCTCACGACGCTCATGCTGGATGTGTTCGGCAGCTTCGGCACATCGACCAGCCTGGTCACTTTGCCTGTGTTCGTGTCCGCCTTGTAAATCGTGGTGACATGGTCCGCGCTCGTCGTCGTGTAGAAGATGCTGTCCGTCTTATGGCCAACCACCAGCGTGTGGATCAAGCCCGGCGCTGTTGCGACTCCGGCAGGCGCGGGTCCCACATCCGGCGTTCCCGGCGGATTTGCGACCAGCAGCTTCGTCTTCCGTGTCGCCAGGTCCAGCACATGGATGCCGTCCGGCGCCGTGTAGACCATCTGCTTCTCATCCGGTGTGTAGGCATTGATGTTGAAGTAGAAGCCGCCGGAGTTCGGCTCGTTGGAGAGCCGCCACACCCGATGGCCGGTGTCCTTGTCCACCCACGTCCTTGGCGGCGCAGGATCACCGGGATGAGTCTGTGCAATGGACGCTGGGGCAAGCAGCGCAAACGAAGCAAGCAGGGCGGAAAGACAGAGACGCATGGCAGAGGTCACCTTTTTGGGGGAATTGCGGCACGCCTCAGGCGGGCTGCAGATGAAATTTTGACTCGGGCGACGCGCAGAGTAAGAGGATTTTGCGCCGTCGAATTTCAACAGCTTTATACACCGCCCAGGGTTCGATTGGGAAATTCTTTTCCCCCAGAAATATGGACCCGCCAACGCTGTCTATTGAATTCCGGCGCACAAAACAGCAAGGCCGGCGGCGGAAGTTTCCCGCTCAACCGGCCTCGCGAACGTCGTTGTGCCATGGAAGGGGCTGCTGGTTATGACCTGGGGAGGGCCTGCTGGACTACCGCCGTTTAGCGGTAGTAGCCGTACGAATGATAGCGGTGCGCGCGCAGCCACTCTTCGTGCCGGATCTCCGCATTGCGCCGGGCAATCGCCTCACGCCGCGTAACCACGTACGGGCGCGGACGTGCCGCAACGACTACCGCTGCCGGCCGGCCGATACGCGCCGCGACAATTACCTGCGCGTCTGACTTCGCCGGTGCGGAGAAGAGGAGCGCGGCTGCCGCTGCGGCGCCGAGCAGAGACTTAGTGAGAGCAGACCGCGTAAACATCGATTTCAGATTGGGGAGCGTCATCTTGGTGCCTCCTGACTACGCAAGAGTGAACCCTGCCTCATGCGCTGCCGTTGCGCGCAACTTTCGCGCGCTGCGGTGTTACGGCACAAACTGTTCCGGGCAACTTTCCTGAATATCTCTGCAACCTTCCGCCGCTGGCATCATCGCCCTAATTCGCGTAGAAGGGACTGATGGAGATTCTTACCGCTGCGGAGATGGCTGCCACCGATCGGCGCACGGCGGAGGGCTTTGGCATCTCCTTCTCCACGCTGATGGAGAACGCCGGCACCGCTGTCGCCCGCTTCTGCCTTCTTCAATACCCTGCCGTAGCGCGCATCGCCATACTGTGCGGCAAAGGCAACAACGGCGGAGACGGTCTTGTCGCTGCCCGCGTGCTGGCAGCAGCGGGCCGTGAGGTAAAGGTCCTTCTTCTCGGCAGCATCGAAAATCTAAAGCCCGATGCCGCCGCCGCCCTGCGCGCTCTTGAAGACGATGCTCCCGGGGTCATCATCGAGGAGATCACCGATGAGATGCGGCTCGATGGTGTGGCCGCCGCACTTCTGTGGGCGCAGCTGATGATCGACGCAATCGTCGGCACCGGCTTCAAGCCTCCGCTGCGCGGAATCGCCGCGGCGGTGCGCGATCTTCTTGCGCCATCGACCACACCCGTCCTCGCAGTCGATCTGCCCAGCGGCTGGGATGCTGACTCGATGGAGGAGCACGCCCCTGACGCCTTTCGCGCAAACGCCGTCGTCACCTTCACCCGCCCCAAGCATGCGCACATCTTCGGCAACCTCACCGGCTCGTCCGCAGGTCCTGTTGTCGTCGCGGAGATCGGCTCGCCCGATGCCGCGGTAGTCTCCGGCTCGGGACTCCACTGGGCCGGCACCGCAAAATCGGTCGCTGAAAAGCCGCGCGCGGCCAACTCAAATAAAGGGATGTATGGACACGTGCTCGTGGTCGGTGGCAGCTACGGCACCGCAGGCGCGCCGTCCATGAGCTCCCTGGCTGCGCTTCGCGCCGGCGCCGGCCTCGTCACAGCCTCCGTCCCGCACAGCATCGTGGACATCGTGGCCGGCTGCGCGCCGGAGCTGATGCTCGCGCCGCTGAAGGAGGGCGCCGACGGCGCAGCCTCGCTGGAGAATCTTGCGCCCGGCAAGGGACCTCTCCAATCGCTCATCGAGGAGAAGCGCATCTCCACGCTCGCCATCGGCCCGGGCCTCTCGCAGCGCGGCGATGCCGGCGAGTTCGCCCGTCGCCTGATCGCGGAGACAACGCTGCCTGCAGTCGTCGACGCCGATGCGCTGAACGCCTTCGCCGGCCGCGTCCAGGAGCTCAATGGCGAGGGCCGCGCGCTGGTGCTCACGCCGCATCCCGGCGAGATGGCGCGGCTCACCGGCCTGACCGTCAAAGAGGTGGAAGCCGACCGCATTGACCTCGCGCGCTGTTTCGCAACCGAACACAAGCTGACGCTTGTGCTGAAGGGCTGGCGCACGCTCATCGCGCATCCCGACGGCCGCATCGCCGTGAACACCAGCGGCAACCCCGCGCTGGCCAAGGGCGGCAGCGGCGACATCCTCACTGGCATCGTCGCCGCTATGCTGGCGCAGTATGCCCGCCAGGCCGAGGCCGCCGATGTCGCGCGCGCGGTGGAGGCTGCCGTCTACCTGCATGGCCTGGCCGCAAACTTTGCGGCCCGCGAACGCGATGAACATACCGTGCTGGCTACGGACGCTGTCGCGCATCTCTCCGATGCCTTCCGCTATCGCACGAAAAACGCGGACGGCCTTACCTGGCTCTGCGGGCTACAACCTCCCATGAGGAATGCATGAAGGAACGCCGCTTTCGCACACGCTCCGTCGCCGGGACGCTCGAGTTGGGCGAGCGCATCGCCGAGCTGTTGATGCCCACGCCGCGCGTCGTCATCCTGCGCGGTGAGGTCGGCGCAGGCAAGACGACCCTGACCAAGGGCATCGCCGCCGCGCTCGGCGCCGCCACGGAAGATGACGTCACCAGCCCCACCTTCACGATCGTGCATGAGTACGAGGGCACGAAGGTGCGGCTCTTCCATCTCGATCTCTACCGCCTCGAAACCGAGGAGCAGATTGCGGTGCTTGGCCTCGATGAGATGGCCGGCTATCCTGACGCGCTGGTGCTGGTGGAGTGGGGCGAACGATTCGAGAGCGTAGTGAAGATGGCCACCGCCGAGATCTACATGGAGCACGGCGAGGGCGATGAGCGCGGCATGATCGTCCGCGTGAAGGATTAGCCTTCCGCCTTCGCACGCCCAATGTAGCGATAGATCGCGCACTCCTCGTCGCCAGTGGAGCCGTACTCCTTCTGCTGAGCGATGGCCTCAAGATCGGCGGCGTGGTCTTCCGGGGACATGGGGACCTGCCCGAGGAACAGCCTGCGGAAGGCCGGATGTTTATCCAGCACGCTGGCGCACTCGGCGTTGACGTAGAGGATGTCCAGCGCGGGCGGCACCTGCGCAGCTCTTCCCTTCTCTCTTGCGTCCTTTTCCCGCTTCGCGATCTCGCTCTCGATGTGCCGCAGCAGCTTGCGCAATACCGGCGCCTCAAAGGGATGGAAGAGGAAGAACAGCATCGGCCCTGCAGGCAACACGAGTTCCAGTGCGTCCTGCTCCAGCACCTCGAGCGGCGCCAGCAGCGGCGCCGTCGGATCGGCAGCGTGGGCAGCGGTCCACGTCGCCACATTCGCGCGGGCGACCTCGGCGAGTTGCGGGTTCAGCTCCACGCCCACGACGCGCCGGAACGGCAGTTCGCTCGCTACGAGCAGCGCGCGGCCTTTGCCGCAGCCGATGTCCAGGAACGTATAGCTGGAGATCGGGTGCGGAGGCACTGCTTCGCGCCAGTGCGTGACGAGCGAGCGCAGGATGGACGGAGCGACGCCGTAGTAGGCCGTTACGTGCTCATCGTGCGCATGGCCGGTGACGAGGTGCTTTGCCGGGACGAGGCCGCTGGTGTCGACGCCGTGCGCCTGGTCGAACGGATGTACGGGAAAGTTCGTCGCCTTCAGCAGATCGCGCGGGCGCACGGACTTCTTCTTCCCACCCGGGGCGCGCTCAGATCGCGCCGCGGATGGGGCACCCGCACGCTTCTTACCGGATATGGACAAGGCCATGCGTCGTAGTCTGTTTGCCGGCATTGAGGCGCTCGCGGAGTTCAGGAGCGATGCGCTCGGGCGTCCATCCGCCGAGCAGGACGACTTCCGCGACGCTGACGCTCTCGAACGCGGCGAGCCGGTTGCGGACGATGGCGGCGATCTGCGAGTCGGTCGCGTCGCTGGCGCTGGGCGGCAGCGTGAGCTCGACGCGCACGCGGACACGCGGCGGCACACCGGGGATTCCGGCACCCGGCGCGTCAGGATCGGGCGCGAGGGCGACGCGCTGCACCGCGCCGAGCTCGACCAGGTTCGCGCCGAGCTCGGGATGGTAGCAGTCGCGCAGCGCGGCCAGGACGGCGGCTTCAGTGAGCGTGGCGGATTGGGCGGGGGCGGGCACTGCTTCGATGATACGGGTTAGGATGGGGCCATGAAGATTCTGACAGCGGAGATGCTGGGCTGCCGTCGCGGCCCGGAGGAGTACTTTACCGGCACGGTGTGGATCGACGCGGTGGCGGCCCCGCCGGCGCCGGCGCACTTCAGGGCGAACCGCGTGGCGTTTGAGCCGGGCGCGCACACGGCGTGGCACTCGCATCCGGTGGGGCAGGCGCTGCATGTGCTGAGCGGACTGGGATGGGTGCAGTTGAAGGGCGAGGCGGCGCAGGCGATCCGGCCGGGTGACACGGTGTGGATCGAACCGGGCGAGGTGCACTGGCACGGCGCGGCCGCGGGGCGCACGATGGTGCATCTGGCGATGCAGGAGGCGGACGCGGGAGGCGTGGACGTGGTGTGGCTGGAGAAAGTGAGCGACGCAGAGTACGAGGCGGCGCAGTGATCGCGCGCGCGGCGAAGCTGGTGCTGCTGGCGGGCGTGGTGCTGTTTTATGCGCTGGTGGTCTTCGGGAACCTGACCGATCCGGGATCGAACCTGCAGTTCGTGCAGCACGTGCTGGCGATGGACACGACGTTTCCGGGCAATCACCTGATGTGGCGGGCGCTGCGCTCGCCGGGGATGGAGGAGGCGTTCTTCGCGTCGATTGTGGCGTGGGAGGCAGTGACGCTGGGGTTGCTGGCGTGGGGTCTGGTGCGGCTGGCGCGGGCGGTGCGAGGGACAGCGGCGGAGTTCAACGCCGCGAAGGGTATGGCGATCGGCGCGCTGACGGCGTCGCTGGCGATGTGGCTGGTCGCGTTCCTGGATGTGGGCGGCGAGTGGTTTGCGATGTGGCAGTCGCGCGTGTGGAACGGGCAGGAGGCGGCGTTCCGGATGTTTGCGGTTGTGGGGATTGTGCTGCTGGTGGTGATGCAGCCGGATACCGAATCCGTATAGCCTGTCCG
The DNA here is from genome assembly GCA_035550395.1 of Acidobacteriaceae bacterium. Classification (GTDB taxonomy): domain Bacteria; phylum Acidobacteriota; class Terriglobia; order Terriglobales; family Acidobacteriaceae; genus Edaphobacter. The sequence goes on along the minus strand of DASZPF010000030.1, from coordinate 18,168 downwards.
GTATGGGACTGAAAGATAAGGCGTTTGTCCGGCAGAGCGGGTTTTTTTTAATTTAAATCCTGCAGCATAAAATCCCTGAAATCAGAAATTTAGATGAGAATACCGTCCTGGAAAATACAGATTCCAGACCATTTGCGTGCAAAATCTCTGGAATCAGTGGCCTGGAACCTGCCGCGCGGGCCGGCTTTCCCGCATGTCCTGTATTAAGGATAGCAAACGAAGCCAAACTAAAATGCCAACTTTTTTTCCGAAAGAAGTGGCTCGGTATGAGCAGGTTGCGAGGTTTTTGGCGGCACGAGGGGGTTGACAGCGGGTTGGGGCAAGGGGCAAGGGGCAAGGGGCGAGGTTCAAGGGACAAGGGCGGGGGCAAGGGCGGAAGGGGACAAGGGGCAAGGGCACGAGGGACGGAAATTTTGGGCGCTCCGTTTATGTCAGGTCGCTGCGACTGCGTCTCTGCTGGATTCGGTCGCTTCGCGCTTGCGCGCTCTCGCTATATAGGTCGCTTCGCCGTTCGGCTACGCTCCGGCCTTCGGCAGAGTGGATGCGCCTGCGGCGCGGCGGATTCTACCTGGGGCTTCCCCAGGCTAGCTATAGAGCGCGCCTTCAGCGCTTGAGGCAGGGGTGAAGCGGGACCTGTGGGTGGCCCGAGCGCAGGAGGCGGAAGAAGAACAGGCGGCTGCGGTGGAGCAGAAGAGGGCGGCGTAAAGGTTTGCCTAAGGGCACGGCTGAAGCCGTGCCGTAGAGCGCACTTTAGATGAGCGGCTTTAGCCGCTGAGGTCGAGCCTTCTACAATTCCGGGCATGGCGATTCCCTCCAGAGCTTCTCGCCCAGGCACGTTTTTTGTTACGACCTCGACGCATGAGAGACGGCGGCTGTTTCAGGTTGATGCGAATGCGCAGTTATTTATCGAGACGCTGCAGCATTATCGGAGCAAGGGGTATTACAAGCTGCATGCGTTTGTTGTGATGCCCGACCATGTGCACTTCATCGTTACGCCGCTGGAGATCACACTGGAGCGGGCTGTAGGGATGATCAAGGGCGGCTTCTCGCGGCGTCTTGGTTCGAAGTTTGCGGTGTGGCAGCGAGGGTTTACGGACCATCGCATCCGTGATGCAGCGGACATGGAAGCGAGACGAAAGTATTTGATTATGAATCCTGTGAAGGCGGGGTTGGTGGAGGCTGCGGAGCTGTATCGGTGGTCGTCGGCGTATCGGATTGCGGCTGATCTGGAACGTGGTTGAGTGGTGTGCTGGGCGATGGTGGAACGCGCGGCGCTGGTACAGAAATGACCTCAGGGGCTAAAGCCCCTTCTCTCTTGGGACGTTTTACGGCACGGCTGAAGCCGTGCCCTTAAGCAAGACTGGGTTGGCAGTGCAATGAGCGAGAGTGGCGTTGATGAGACTTTGATCGGGTATGAACGAATGCGGATCCGGCGTGAGCCGCGGTCTTGCGCGAAGCGATGGGGCGGCTTGGAGCGAAAGATGTGACCTCAGGGGCTAAAGCCCCTGCGTGTAAGGGAGCTTTTACGGCACGGCTGAAGCCGTGCCCTTAAGCAAGACCGGTTCGGTGGCGGTATGAAGATGGGTGGGTCTCGCTTAGGGTGCGGAAGAAGATAAGCGGTGGTGCTGGTGGAGTAGAAGTGGTGGCTTAGTCGCCGTAGGCGAGCAGCCCTTCCCAGAAGTCATACCTTTTGTTTTCCTGCAGCTCTGAGATTTTTGCGAGATACTCCTCGCGCTCAGATTCAGACAAAGGGTTCTCTTTTACCTGTACAGGATTGCTTCGGTTCTGGGCGATCGATGCGAAAGCGGCGAAAGCGAGAGCGAATGCCTCGATCGAGATAGACACTGGACGCAAATTCCAAGTACCTTCTCCATTCCATGCCGTCAGGATTGGAAGAGCGGGGTCTGCTGCGTCAAGAATGATAGGATCGCCGAGGCCAGTGTCATTGCCGATGACGATCCAGTTTGCTTGCCAGCCATCCAAGGGCCTGCTATCGCGACCAACGGCATAGCCAATCTGCCCTTCTGCGAGTTCTGCATCAGTGAACAGCTTGATGCCACCGGCGCCAAATTCAACTTCGAGAGAGGGAAGCGATGCGAGGGCTGACTTGTAACGAGATGGCAAATCAATTGGTGGCATGTGTCACGTTCCTAACTCGGAGCGGATGGCGGAGGCGATGGCGGAGGCGTGGCGGTGCATGTCTGGTTCGGATTCGGCTTCGATCATGACGCGGGCGAGGGATTCGGTGCCGGAGTAGCGGATGACGACGCGGCCGGATTCGGCGAGGTCGCGCTCGGCGGCGGCGATGGCTTCGGCGACGGCGGGGACCTGGGCAAAGGGAGTTTTGGCGCGGACGGGCACGTTGACGATGACCTGGGGGAAGGTCTTGAGGTCGGCGGTGAGGTCGGCGAGTGAGAGACCGGAGCGGTGGACGACGTCGAGGACGAGGAGCGCGGTGAGGAGGCCGTCGCCGGTGGTGGAGCGGCCGGAGAAGATGATGTGGCCGGACTGCTCGCCGCCGAGGGAGGCGCCGGTGGCCTGCATCTGCTCGAGAACGTACTTGTCGCCGACGGGGGCGCGGAGCATTTTGATGGCGGAGCGGCGGAGCGCGGCTTCGAGGCCCATGTTGGACATGGTGGTGGCGACGACGGTGGAGGCGGCGAGGAGGCCGCGGGCGGCGAGGTCGCGCGCGGCGAGGAGGAGGACGGCGTCGCCGTTGATGACCTTGCCGGTGTGGTCGGCGAAGAGGGCGCGGTCGGCGTCGCCGTCGAAGGTGATGCCGAGCGAGGCGCGATGTTTTGTAACTTCTTTGGCTACGATCTCCGGGTGGAGGGCGCCGCACTGCTCATTGATGTTGCGGCCGTCGGGCGAGCAGTGGGTGAGGATGGTTTCTCCGCCGCCCTGGGAGTTGAGTTCGGCGAAGAGCTGCGGAGCGATGGCGGAGGCGGCGCCGTTGGCGCAGTCGACGACGATGGTTTTGCCATCGAGGGAGAGGGAGGGGACGGAGGCGAGGAGGAAGCGGAGGTATTCGACCCTCGTCGACTCGTCGACGAGAGGATTTAAATGCGGGGGTCCCTCGACTCGTGCTCCGCGCTCGCTCGGGATGACGGCATCTTTATGCGATTCGAGGTGGCGGAAGATTTCGGCTTCGATGGCGAGCTCGGTGGAGTCGGGGAGCTTGTAGCCGTCGGGGCCGAAGAGCTTGATGCCGTTGTCGCGCCAGGGATTGTGCGAGGCGGAGATGACGATGCCGGCGGAGAAGCCGCGCGCGCGGGTGAGGTAGGCGATGGCGGGCGTGGTGATGACGCCAGCGGATTCGGCGTGCGCGCCTCCGGCGGTGAGGCCGGCGGTGAGGGTGGCGGCGATGGACCCGGAGGACTCGCGGGTGTCCATACCGATGAGGACGCGGGGCGCGGCGCCTGCGGTTGCGGGCTTGAGATGATGCGCGAGGGCGAGGCCGATGGCGTAGATGGTGCGGTCGTCGAGGGGAGGCTGGCCGGCGATGCCGCGGATGCCGTCCGTGCCGAAGAGTTTCTTCATTGAGGACAAGGTTACTAGGTGCAAGGCTGCAAGGGTGCAAGGTACAAGGCCCGCGCATCTCACAAGACATGAGCGAACGGGTAAGGACATGCATACCGGCGCGGCTGGACCGGCTGCCGTGGTCGCGATGGCACTGGCTGATTGTGACGGCGCTGGGGATTACGTGGGTGCTGGACGGGCTGGAGGTGACGCTGGCCGGGACGATCGGCGGCGTGCTGAAGACCGCGCTGCGGATGACGGACGCGGAGGTGGGGCAGTCGGCGGCGTGGTATCTGCTGGGTGCGGTGATTGGGGCGCTGTTCTTTGGGTGGGCGACGGACCGGCTGGGGCGGAAGCGGCTGTTTACGGTAACGCTGCTGGTGTATCTGCTGGCGACGGCGGCGACGGCGCTCTCGTGGAACTTCGCGAGCTACTCGGCGTTCCGGTTTCTGACGGGGCTGGGGATCGGCGGGGAGTATGCGGCGATCAATTCGGCGATCGATGAACTGATTCCGGCGCGGGTGCGAGGGCGGATCGACCTGATCATCAACTCGACCTACTGGCTGGGCGCGGCGGCGGGCGCGGCGGCGACGGTGGTGATGCTGAATGGGCATCTGGTGCGACAGGGGATTGCGTGGCGATTTGTGTTTGGGCTGGGCGCGCTGCTGGGGCTGGGGATCCTGATTCTGCGGCACTGGGTTCCGGAGAGCCCGCGGTGGCTGGTGATCCACGGGCGGAATGACGAGGCGGAGAGGATTGTGTGCGAGGTGGAGGGGATCGTCGCGGAGGAGACGGGCGAGCGGCTGCGGCACCCGGAAGAAGACTCGGTGGAGATTGAGCCGCGCACGCACACGGCGATCCGCGAGATTGCGGGCGCGATGCTGGGCGAGAACAGGACGCGGTCGCTGCTGGGGCTGGTGCTGATGGCGACGCAGGCGTTCTTCTACAACGCGATCTTCTTTACGTATGCGCTGGTGCTGGAGCGCTTCTACGGCGTGGCGCCGGAGAAGGCGGGGTACTACATTCTGCCGTTTGCGATTGGCAATGTTCTGGGGCCGGTGACGATCGGGCACCTGTTCGACACGGTGGGGCGAAGGAAGATGATTGCGGGCACGTATGCGGTGAGCGGCATGCTGCTGGCGGCGACGGCGTGGATGTTTGCGCAGGGATGGCTGACGGCGGCGACGCAGACGGTGTGCTGGACGGTGATCTTCTTTGTGGCGTCGGCGGCGGCAAGCTCGGCGTACCTGACGGTGAGCGAGATCTTTCCGCTGGAGGTACGGGCGATGGCGATCAGCATCTTTTATGCAGCGGGGACGCTGGTGGGCGGCGTGGCGGCGCCGGCGATCTTCGGCAGGCTGATTGAGGCGCAGACGCACGGGCCGCTGGTGTGGGGATATGGGATGGCGGCGGTGCTGATGCTGGTGGGCGCAGGCGCGGAGTGGCTGTGGGGCGTCGCGGCAGAGGGCAGGTCGCTGGAGAGTATCAGCAGGCCGTTGTCGGCGAGGTGAGGGGGCAGGTACTAGGTTCTAGGGGCTAGGTGCTAGGTGCTAGGATTTCGCGCATGGCAAATTCCTATCGCGACCTAAAGGTCTGGCAGAGCTCGATTGATCTAGCGGAGAGGATTTATCGACTTACGGCAAACTTTCCAACCTCTGAGCTTTACGGGCTGAGTTCGCAGTTAAGACGAGCAAGCGTATCGGTGGCGAGCAACATCGCGGAGGGATGGGGACGACGCAGCAGACGAGAGTACCAGCGATTCGTAGAGATGGCGCTCGGGTCAAACGACGAGCTGCAGACGCAGCTTGTGATTGCGGAGCGGCTGGGCTTCGGGAATAAGCGACTACGCACAGATTGCAATGCATTGAGCAATGAGGTGGGCAGAATGCTGATAGGCCTTCACCGTGTTCTCCAGAAGCCCCAAGCCTAGTTCCTAGTTCCTAGCAACCAGTTCCTGCATGGCGTGGGCGTAGCGGGCGCCGAAGATCTTCTGCGAGTCGGCGCTGAAGTGGAGGTGGTCGCCGCGGTCGGTGAGGCCGGCGGAGTCGGCATAGCCGAGGTGCGGGAGCAGCGTGGGCATGCGCTCGAGGACGCTGCGGACAGTGGCGACATAGGTGTAGTGCGCGGGATCGAGGAAGGGGCCGAGCTGGCCGACGACGATGGGGAGATCGGGCCGGCCGAGGTCGGTGCGCAGGCCGGTGAACATCTGCGTGAGGCGGGCCTGGTAGGTGTCGGCGAGCTGCTTGTCGATGGTATCGGCCTCGCCCTGGTGCCAGAGGACTCCGGTAATGACACCGGCAGGGGCGACGAGCTTTGCACGCACCATGCAGGCCTCGTAGAGGTCGGCGCCTTTGACCCAGCGGCTGAGCGGCGTTCCGCCGACGGCACAGGGGACGAGGCCGATGGTGATGCCGGGCCCGGTCTTCAGCATTTCATTCGCGAAGGGGATGCCCGGGCCCTGGCCTACGGGCTTCTGTGTGTCATAGGTGATGGGCTCGCGGGCGACGACCCACTGGTTGTCATGGTTGAGGGCGAGGACGCGGGGATTGTCCACCTGCGAGGCGAGCGAGCGGATGTCGCGGCCGACCATGTTGGACTGGCCCATGAGCAGATAGATGTGGAAGTGCTCGCGGGCGGGAGGCGTGACGGTTGCAGTGGAGGTGGCAGAGCCGGCGCCGGGCGGAGGTACTGCGGCGGGGGAGGGCGGCTGTGCGAGTGCGCTCGAGGCTAGGAGGAGAGCGGCTGAGATCATGAGGATTCGTTTCATCACTGTTCGGTCCGTATGCGTATGCCCTCAGGGGCTAAAGCCCCTCTCAAAATAGGTGTCATTTACGGCACAGCTGAAGCCGTGCCCTTAACAAAGCTGAATTCGCTCTGAAGTTCGGATTCATTCTTCCGCGATTTTGGTGACTTTGGCAACGAGGCCCCCCTGGGCGAGGCGCACGTCGATGGAGTCGTTGGGGCGGACGGTCGCTGCGGTACGGAGAAGCGTTCCGTCAGGAGCGTAGACGAGGGCGTAGCCGCGGTCGAGGACGGCGAGGGGCGAGAGCGCGTGGAGACGGGCGGCGGCGCGATCGAGACGGGCGGCGCGTGTCGCAAGCAGGGTCTGTGCGAGGCGCGCGAGCGAGTGGTTGGCATGGTCGAGGCGGCGGCGCGAGTGGGCCAGGCGCGCGGCGGGGTTGTGGCGCGCGAGGCGGGCGGTGAGCTGGGCGAGCTGCGAGGAGCGGGTACGGATGCGGCGTGAGGCCGCGGCCTCCAGGCGATAGCTGAGGTCGTCGAGACGCTGGGCGCGGCGGCCGAGGAGCGACTCGAGGCGAGCGCGCATCGCGGGAACGGAGACGGCGGTGAGGCGCTGGCGGGCGAGGACGAGGTGATAGCGCGCGGCACGCAGGACGCGGGAATGAAGCGCGGCGAGGCGGTCCTCAATCTGGTGCTGTGCGGCGGTGACGATCTCGGCGGCAGCGGAGGGAGTGGGGGCGCGGAGGTCCGCGACGAAGTCGGCGATGGTGAAGTCGGTCTCATGGCCGACGGCGGAGACGACGGGAAGCGCCGATGCGGCGATGGCGCGGGCGAGCGCCTCGTCGTTGAAGCCGGCGAGGTCTTCCGGCGAGCCTCCGCCGCGCGCGATGAGGATGAGGTCGGCGCGGCCGGGATGGGCGTTGAAGAAGCGGATGCCTGCGATGACGGAGGAGGCGCAGTTGGGGCCCTGCACAGCGGCGGGGAAGACGAGGAGGTTGAGGCGCGCGTGGCGGCGGCGCGTGACCTTGATGATGTCGTGCAGCACGGCGCCGGAGGTTGAGGTGATGACGCCGACGCAGCGCGGAAAGGCAGGCAGCGGGCGCTTGCGCGCGGTGTCAAAGAGGCCTTCGGCGAGCAGGCGGGCCTTGAGCTGCTCGAAGGCGAGCTGCAGAGCACCGGCGCCGAGGGGCTCGAGCGATTCGGCGATGAGCTGGAGCTGGCCGCGCTGCTCATAGACGGAGATTCGGCCACGGGCGAGGACAGCGAGGCCATTCTGCGGGCGGAAGCGCAGGAGCTGGGCCTGACGGCGGAAGAGGACGACGGGGAGCTGGGCATCGCCATCCTTGAGCGTGAGGTAGATATGGCCGGAGGCCGCGGGGCGGCAGTTGGAGATCTCGCCCTCGACGAGGACGTCGGCGTAGTCGTGCTCAAGACGGCCGCGGATGCCGGAGACGAGTTCGGCGACGGAGAAGATGCGGCGCGGCGATTCCGGCAGGACGGGCAACTCGGGGGCGGGCGGAGCGGAGACCGAAGGCTCAGGCGCGGCGAAGAGGAGATCGAGCTGGGGAGCGGAGGAGGAGGGTGCGGGCTTCGGCGTGGACTTTGGCGACGGCGTTGCGTCAGGACGACGCGCGGGCTGGTTGCGCAGCCAGAGGTCGGCGAGCGTGGATGGTGTGCCGGAGGTGCGGTCGTCGTCGCGCGCCATGGGTTGAGTTTATAGAGAGTTCACAGTTGCCAGTTCACAGTTGCCAGTTCACAGTTGCCAGAAAAGCAGATTCCTTCGCTTGTGGCTACGCCCCAAGCTACGGAATGACAAAGCGAGGTCTATGCGAATTGGACAGACCACTGGGGGATGACGTTACAATTCGGTCGGTCATTCGAGGAGTGAATTTGATGAGAAGTATTCTCCGCCCCTGCCTCTTTGCAGCATCGGTTATCTCCCTCGCAGCAGCGTCCGGCTCTCTCGCACAGGACACACGCAACGTTACCGAGCCGAAGATTCCGCCGGCGTGCGTGAAGCTGGATGCGGACCTGACCTCGATCAACGACGGCAAGTTCAACACGCTGAAGCCGGAGGACGAGCACAAGCTGGATACGGAACGCATCCAGAAGGCGATGGACAGCTGCGGCAAAGGCAAGGGCGTGGAGCTGCGCGCGCATGGCGCGTCGAACGCCTTCCTGAGCGGGCCGCTGGAGCTGCGAGACGGCGTGGCGCTGGTGATCGACAAGGGCGTGACGCTGTTTGAGACGCTGGACCCGGCGGTGATGGAGACTGCGCCGGGGAGCTGCGGCATGGTGGCGATGACGCCGGGGCGGGGATGCAAGCCGCTGATCACGGTATCGCATGTGACGGGCGCGAGCGTGATGGGCGACGGCGTGATTGACGGGCGCGGCGGCGAGAAGCTGCTGGGCAAGGACAAGAGCGCGTGGGACCTGGCGGAGGACGCGCGGCCGGGCGGAGGGCAGAAGGTTTCGCGGCTGATTGTGGCGGACCACGCGGACGACTTTACGCTGTACCGGATCACGCTGAAGAACTCGCCGAACTTTCACGTGTCGTACAACGCGGGCAACGGATTTACGGTGTGGGGCGTGAAGATCGACACGCCGCAGCGGCTGGCGCGGAATACGGACGGGATCGATCCGGGGAACGGATCGAAGAACATCACGATCACACACAGCTACCTGCGCGAGGGCGACGACAATGTCGCGATCAAGGGCGGGCCGGGCGGCGTGACGAATATGACGGTGAGCCACAACCATTTTTACTGGGGCCACGGCATGTCGATCGGCAGCGAGACGAACGGCGGCGTGAGCAAGCTGCGCGTGTATGACCTGTCGCTGGATGGGCCGGACTCGGGCATCCGCATCAAGAGCATGGGTACGCGCGGAGGGGTGGTAGAGGACGCGGTGTACAGCGACATCTGCATCCGCAACTCGCCGAGGCCGATCGACATTACGATGGCGTATGCCGCGAACGGGCCGGTGAAGGGGCCCTCGCCGCCGACGTTCAAGGACATCACGCTGAAGGATGTACGCGTCTCGGGCGGCGGAAAGATCCTGTTCGACGGCTACGACCATGAGCACCGCGCGCAGATTACGCTGGACGGCGTGTGGCTGACGGATGCGACGAGTCCGGCCAAGCCGTACACCTATACGTTCGACTACGCGGACATCACGTACGGCGCGGGCGGCAGCAACATCGTGCTGCCGGAGCCTGCGACGGACACGACGATTACGGGCAAGCCGATTACAGACAGCAAGGCGGAGTCGTGCGCGGAGAAGTTTGTTCCCTTCCCGCAGTATTAGGGCCGATCTCTAAGAGACGGAGCGGCGGCGCTGTGCGCGCTCGAGGAGCAGGCGCACAGGACGCAGCAGGCGGACCTGCCAGTCGCGGGTGAGGCCGAGGCGCGCGGCGAAGATGCGGTCGCGGTCAATGATGCGCGTGGCGAGGATGCGCACGTCACGCAGGCGGCGGCGCAGGCGGCGCGGCGCGGTGGGCTCCAGCGAGAGATAGAAGCTGTGGGCGCGGCTCCAGTCGCGGCGCTGGAAGGGTTCGGTGCGCAGGCGGAGCCAGAGGGCGTTGGCGACCAGCTCAAGGTGCCGCCACTCGCGCTCGGAGGCGCCGGGGTTCCAGCCGTCGCAGAGGGCGGGGTCGAGGCGGCGGGCCATGACGAGGCCGAGGACGATAAGGCCGGCGAGGTGGGCGGTCTCCGTGCGCGGGCGCCAGCGTTGCGGATCGGCGAGACGGGTGAAGGCGAGGCGGAGATCGAGGACGAAGCTGAGACGCTCGTAGCGGTGGCGCGCGGCGTGAAGGCAGAGATAGAGGAGCTCGTCCTCCGGCGCGAGGAGGAGGCAGGGCCCGCCGTGGAAGTGTGCGGGCTGGGCCTGCGCGAGCGTCGTGGCGATGGAGAAGTCGAAGGCGCGGGTATCTTCCACGTCGTGGTGCAGCTCGAGCTTGGTGGTGTTGCGCTGCCAGGGACGGTGGTAGTCGTCGGCCTCGCGGACGGGAGCGAAGCCGAGGGTGGCGAGCGCTGCCTCGGCACGTGACCAGTCGGCGCGGGAGACGAGCAGGTCGAGGTCGCGGCTGGGACGCAGCGCGGCTGAGCCGTAGATGCGCTCGGCGAGGCTGGGGCCTTTGAGCAGCACGACGGGAATGCCGCTTTCAGCGAAGGCATGCAGGGTGCTGGTGAGTTCGGCGGTCCAGTAGAAGGCGGCGAGTGCGGACTCGCGGGAGGATTCGGCGATGCGTGCGGCGACGGCGGCCGGGAGCGCGGCCGCGTGGGACTGCAACTGGGCGGCGGCCCAGGGCAGGACGTGTTCGTCGTCGGCGAGAGCGAGGGCCGCGAGCCACTCGGCCTCGGAGCAGCGGTACGGGTCGATGCGGCCACGGAGAAGATCGAGCAGTAGATCGATGCCGGGCTTCATGCTCGGGCCTCGAGCATCGCGAGCAGAAGCTGGGCTGTGGTGGCGGCGTCGCCGCGCGGGGACTGAAAGGCGGCGGCAGACTGGAGCATGCGGGCAAACGCGGCCATCACACGCGCGGGCGCACGCTGCACAGGGATGGCGTGGCGGAGCATCTCGAGCGCGGCCATGCCGGGAGAGACCGGCTCCGGCTGCCAGGATGCGTCTTCGGCGTACCGGGTGAAGACGACAAGCGCGGCGGGGATGGGTTCGGCTCCAGTGATACCGCCGAGTTGATCGACCGGAGTCGGGGACTGCTCGTTGCCGCCGGGGGCGCGCATGGCGAGCGGACGCGGATAGGGATGCACAAGGCCGGTGGAGTCGAGGACGGCGTATTCGTCGGAGTAATAGACAGCGCCGGCGCGGACGAGCTCTGCGACGAGCGTGGTCTTGCCGGCGAAGGTGGCGCCGGGTAGCAAGAGAGCGCGGCCGTGCGATGCCACAACACCGGCATGGACGAAGACGTGATGCGGCGCATGGTCCGCGACGTGGGTCATCAGATCGCGGGTGAGGGTATCGAGTGCGGCGCGGTGGTTCGAGGAGAGGATGGCCCGCGGCAGCGTGAATGCGGTAATCGTGTCCGCGCGTTCGCGATCTGAAGGGGCGAGGAACGCCGTGCCCCAGGGTACGCACTCGCGTATGGCGGCGAGGAGTTTGGGAGATTCGGCGTCGAGGCGGAAGGGGACGCCGAAGGCAGCGCAGTCGAGAGTGCAGCGCGCGGTCACGGCTGCACCGACGGGCCAAGCTGCGGCGTGCGCACAGGAGCGGCGAGGCCGACGAACTGCGTGAGGGTGTTGGAGCCGGAGTTGGAGAGCCAGAGGTTGCCGCTTGCGTCGATGGCGAGGCCGTAGGGCTCGCTGAGTGGAGCATCGAGACCGAAGCCCGCGGCGGGCGAGGTGACCGCGGCGGTTGTGCCGCTGAGCTCCGCCAGCGAGTTGCCGTAGTAGTTCCCTGCCCAGATGTTGCCCGCGCCGTCGACGGCGATGGCACGCGGACCTGCATTGCCGCTGTTGAGCGTGGTCGTGTGCTGCAGTACTCCCGTGGAGTCGAGCTCATCGATGGCGGAGCCATTGTAGTCGGCGATCCAGACGTTGCCGGTGCCATCCACTGCGATACCGGCGGGGTTGCCGCAGCAGGAGTAGGTATTGACCACTCCGGCGGGCGTGACGCGGGCGGCTCCGCCCTGCACGGCGAACCACGCGTTGTGCGCGGAGTCGAGCGCGACGGCGGAGACGAACGGAAGCGAGGAGGCAGCGTAGCCGCCGGAGCCGGAGACGGCCGAGCCGTCGCCATTGAGCAGAGTGGCGGAGGAGTCGCCGTAGTCGGCCACCCAGATGGCGCCGCTGGAGTCGGCGACGATGGCGATGGGATAGTAGAGGCCGCCGGAGGTGTATCCGTAGCCGGAGAGCTCCGCACCTGCGGAGGAGAACTCGCTGACGCTGCCTTTGTGCTGATTATTGGCGGAGGTGACGCTCTGCTGATTCGTGACCCAGATGTTGTCCGAGGCATCGATGGCGATGCCGTAGGACTCGCTGAGGCCAGTGCCGGGAAAGCCGGATGCAGCAGCGGGAACGCCGGTGGGCGAAAACTTCGAGACGATACCACCGAAGTAGTTTGCGACGGCGATGGAGCCGGCAGAGTCGACGGCGACGTCGCCGGGTGTGTTGAGGCCGCCGCCGGAGTAGGTGATGGACATTGTCCAGTCATGGGGAGCGGCGCTGAGGGTGGGCTGGAACGGCCCCTGCGCGCCGGCGGCATTGAAGACGGCGGCGATGTTTGCAGTGGGATGCAGCACGATGTTACGCGCGGCGTCGAGGGTGTTGGTGGGTGCGATGCCGGCGACGGTGGCTGCAGTGAAGAGCGGCGTGCAGGCGGTGCCGCCGTCAGAGTTGATGCAGGAAGCGAGCACATCGGCGAGCGTGTAGAGCTTGGCCGTCTCTGTTGCGGCTCCAGCGGGCAGCGAGGCGCCGGGAGCGAGTCCGGTGCTGGTGTCTGCGAGGTTTGCGGCGACGGCGAAGGCGTTGGCGAGGCCGGTGGAGTTAGTGGAGGTGGCGCCGATCTGCGCGCCGGGGCCGAGGAACTGCGCGAGCGCCCAAGCGGCGGCGACGGTGGTGGCCTCGTTGATCTGGATGACGGTGGAGCTGGTGAGCGAGCCGCAGTTGCCGAGTGCGGCCATCAGGGCGAGCGCGGGGTTGGTCTGTCCTGTGGCGAGGCCGGGGTTGCCGCCCGTGGCGACGAGGTAGACCTGCGTGTTGGGCGTGGGGCAGGTGTAGTCGCCGGTGATGTTGAAGTAGCCCGCGGCATTCGTGGCGACGGCGTGGGGCGCGAGGAGATCGGTTGCGCCGGAGCCGACGGAAGAGCCGGCGGCGTAGAGATGAATTGCGGCTCCGCTGACGGGCTGCTGTCCGCCGCGCACCCGGCCCTGGAGGGCAGCGCCACTCTCATTCTCCGAGACGGAGCGCAGGTCGATGGCGCATCCGGCGGAGAAGACAAGCAGCGATGTAGCGAGCAGGAATGCCGACAGACGCAGCAGGCGCTTGCGATCTGTGTGCGCCTGCGACATGGAGGTGATGGCCATGCCGCTACTGGTCCGGATCCGGAGAGGGCTGAGAGAGGGGGCTGGTGCTTTTCCGCAGCTGGCGGCGCGGAGAGACGAGGCAGTTCACACAACCGGAGTAGGCCTGGGCCGCGGTGGGGGCGACGATGGAGGCGACGATGGGCAGCAGTGCCGCACCGGCGACGCCGAGGCGAGCGAGCGCGGCGCGGCGCGAGATGGAGGGCTGTGCGGGCTGGCCGGTGGGTTGCGATGGGAGGACGAGGCCGTCGCGGCGGAGTTCTTCGAGCGCATAGCAGACGAGGTCCGGGGTGATCTCGGCGCTGAGCTCGGATGAGGCCGCGGAGGCGATCTGCGCGATGGAGCGGGTGCCATCGGCGAGCCGCCAGACGGCGGCGGAGGTGGCGTTGAGGCAGAAGGCCATGTGGCGCTGCTCGTCATAGAGCAGGCTTTCGGCACCCATGGGTTGAATGGTCATGGGCTGCGACGCTCTCCGTGGATTGGCTTCCATTTGGCCTCCTTTCCTCTACTTCGGTGTGACTGCCACGCTGACGGGTGTCGTAATGCCTGCGCCGGAGAACGGCGAACCTGTAAGGGCGGTACCAGTTGATGTAAATGCGCTGACGGCGCTGGAAGTGGAGTTGGCCACCCAGACGTTGCCGTTGCCGTCCACCGCGATGGAGGCAGGCGCGCTGAGGCCGTTATTGGAGTAGGCGACGCCGCTGGTAGCTGCCGCGTTCAGCTCCGTGACGGTGTTGTTGCCGTTGGCGACCCAGGCGTTGCCGGCGGCGTCGATGGCGATGGCCGTAGGCGCGCTGAGACTGCCTGCGGTGGTCTGGGCGAGAACGGCGCCGGAGTTGTCGAGCTTGGTGACGCTTGAGCTGCCTTTATTGGCGATCCAGATGTTGCCGCTTGCGTCCGCGGCGATGGAGGAAGGCGCGTTGAGGCTGCCGCCCGCAGTGTAGGTGATGGCGATGGTCCACGCGCTGGGCGGCGAGTTGACGTCGAGCGCGGGCTGGAAGACGGGTGCGGCCGAGCGGAGGCGATTGAGCGCGGAGACGTTGCGGCCGGGGTTCTGCGCGATGTTCATGGCGGCGGTGATGGTGTCCGTGGGGTAGACGGTGCCGGCGGCGTTGGGCGCGAGGTTGAAGAGATTGCCGCAGTTGGAGCTGTCTCCGGCGACGCCGCCGCCGGAGTTGATGCACTGCTCGAGGATGTCGGCGAGGGTGTTGATCTCCGTGGCGGGCAGGGTTGCGCCGGAGGGCAGCGCAGGGCCGGGCGTGGTGCCGTTGGTGGTGGTCACGAGCTGGTTGATGGCGGCGAAGGCCTCGGCGAGGCCGGCGGCGTTGCTGGAGCTGGCGCCGATGTGGGTGGGGCTGGCCATGAAGGGCGAGAGCGCCCAGACGGTGGCGACGGTGGTGAGCTCGTTGATGTTGATGAAGCCGGCGAGGCCCGCGCCGCCGCAGACGCCGAGGCCGGACATCAGGGCGAGGTTGTTGTTGGTGACGGCGGGCGTTGTGTCCGTGGCGGCGATGGGCTGGCCGCCGGTGCCGACGATGTAGACCTGCGAGCCGGCGGTGCAGGTGTAGGCGGGCAGGTTGAAGTTGCCGTTGGCGTTGGTGGTGGCGGGGGGGCCGAGAGGAGTGGCCGCCGAGCCGTAACCGGTGGTCCCGGCCTGGTAGAGCTGGAGGGTGACGCCGGCGACAGGCTGCTGACCGCCCATCACGGTTCCCTGCAGAGGCTTTGCCGTCAGGGTGGAGGCTTCACTGGTGGCGGTCTTGAGGACATCTGCTCCGCAGCCGCTGAGGAGGGTGGCAGCGAGGAGTGCGGCGGCGGCAGCGGATATTTGTAACCGGATTTGTTGCATCATGGACGCACCCCCGCGCCGCTGGATGCGGCGGTAGAGAGCGGGACGACCGGAGCGGCTGCTCCGAGGACGCGCGTGACGGTGTTGCCGGTGCTGCTGGGCACCCAGACGCTGCCGGAGATATCGATGGCGATGCCGGAGGGGGTTCCGGCGGCGGCGGTGTATCCGGCTGAGGGAGACACGGCGGCGCCAGTATTGGTGAGCACGCTGACGGAGCCGTTGGAGTTGGCCACCCAGACCTGGCCTGCGCCGTCGACGGCGATCGCGGCCGGTGAGGCGATGCCGCCGGCCGTGATCGCGGTAGTGGTGACGGCGATGCCCTGCCGGGTGAATTCGCTGACGCCACCGGCGCTGGCGATCCATGCGTTGCCGGAGGCGTCAAAGGCGACACCCAGCGCGTGCGCGATGCTTCCCTCCCCCGCGCCGGAGTAGCCGCCGGAGCCGGTGATAGCGGCTCCGGTGAGATCAAGCGTGCTGAGGGAGCCGGTGGAGTTGGCGAACCAGGCGCTGCCGGCGATCACCTGGAAGCTTGCGTTCTGCGTTCCGGCTGCGTAGGGAGAGGCGGCAGCCTGCGAGGCCTGCAGCACCACGGTCCCGGCTGCTCCGGTGAGCGTGACGGTAGTGCCGGCGATGGTGGCCGGGCCGCTGACGACGGAGTAAGTGATCGCGCCGGTGGAGTTGGAGGTGGCGCTGACGGTGAAGGAGCGGTCCTGGGTGTGGTGGCTGGGAACGGAGAAGGTGATGGTGGGCGAGGTGATGACGGTGAGAGTCGCGGTGCCGCTGGCGGTGGCGTAGTTGGTGTCCGCGAGGCTGACGGCGGTGATGGTGTGCGAGCCAATAGAGAGCGCGGTCGAATCATAGCCGGTGTAGGTGCAGCTGAGCGGGCTGGAGGCACCGGTGCAGGTGGCGGTAACGATGGCGCCGGAGTCCACCTGGAAGGTGAGGCCGCCTGAGGGAGGCGATCCACTGCCGGAGTAGCTGATGGTGGCGGAGAGATTGGCCTTAGTGCCGCTGCCGATGCTGACGGCGCTGACTGTGACGGAAGGGGTCTGCTTCGTCACCGTCAGCGAGGTGGTGCCGGAGCCGCTGGCATAGTTCTCATTGGTGGTGAGATACGTGGCGGTGATGGTATAGCTGCCGCCGGCAAGCGTTGCGGGCGGCGTGTAAGACTTCGCGGCTGTCTCCGTGCAGGTGCCGCCGGAGGCGCAGCCGGAGCTTGCGGCGAGGGTGCTGTTACCGATGGCGCCAATCGCTCCGGAGCCGGAGAAGTTGACCGAGCCGGTGGGGAAGCTGCCGGAGCCGGAGACAGTCGCGGTGTACGAGATCGAGGACGGCAGGCCGTAGGTGTAGGAGGAGGCCGTGGCGCTGACGGAGACGGCGGGCGTGTATGCGATGCCTCCGGCGGCGGCGTTCTGCCAGTTGTTGACGAGGTTGGCGATGTTGGCCGAGCCGATGCCGGTGGCGAGATCGAAGCCCTGGCCTGAGGGATAGGCCACCTGCGCGGAGGTGGTGCTGGTGGAGAGAATTCCAACGTTGCCGCTGGCGACGTAGCAGTTGTTGGTGCCGGAGCGGCAGGCCTGAGAGATGTTGCCGGTGAAGACGTCGTAAAAGATGCAGGAGCTGGAAGGCGTGCTGGAGGTAGTGCCGGTATTGGAGGCCGTGCCGCTGCCGTTGCAGGAGGCGCCGAGATAGCTGCCTGCTGCAGTGCCGTAGGCCGTGCCGGCCATGTTGTAAAGCACGTAGTCCGGCTGGCCCAGCCGCTCGCCGGTCTTCTGCGCGATGAGGGCGAAGAGGCCGGCAAGCTGGGGCGCGACGAAGGAGGTTCCTCCGGCGCGCTGCAATGACGTGCTGGTGTCGGACTGATAGTAGTCGAGGGCGTGCCCCCAGAAGCCGTTGGCGGCGACGAAGGAGATATCGGGCAGCAGGCGGTGATTGTAGGCGCCGCCGGCGGCCGGGATGCCGTAGACCGTGCTGCTCTGCCAGCTGGGCCGCGCCTGCAGGATGCTGACACCGCCTCCGCCGCCGGAGGTCGCCTCGTAGTTGGTCCGCTTCAGGGCGTCGCTGCACAGGGCGCTGGGATCAGTGCTTGCTTCAAGGTAGAAGCTGAGGATGGAGCCGGCGCAGGTATCGTTCCAGGTGGTCTCGGCGATGTAGCCCAGCGCCGAGGAGAGGCCGGCGCCGTTTACAGCGGACCAATAGTGCAGGCGGCCATAACTGACATCGAGCTCAAGGTCGTTGTAGTAGTCCTGAAAGTCCGTTCCGCCGGCGGCGACGTTGTAGGCCGTGGAGGCGAAGACATTGACGGCGAGTCCGTGCGTGGCGATGGGCTTGTTCTGGTCCTGCGTATTGGCGGAGCCGGCGTCGCCCGCGGAGACGACCACAGTCTGGCCCTGCGCGGCGGCCTGCTCCCAGAGGTTCGAGACAAAGGTCCCGGTAGCGGAGTTGCCGACCTCGGTGTTGCCGTAGGAGAGGCTCATCGTCGTGGCGAGGTTGTTGTCGATCACAGCTTCGGCGGAGAGAAAGATGCCGGCCGTGGTGGTGCTGGCGCAGCTCATATAGAGCAGGGTTGCGCCGGGCGCGACTGCACCGGCCCATTCCGTATCGAGGACCGCCTCGCCCTCTTCGTCCGTACTGGTGACGCCAGGGTCAGAGCAGGTGACCGATCCGGCCCCGTGGCTGACGGTGAGGCTGGGCGTGGAGGGCGAAACGGCAAAGGTGGTGCGGAAGTTCGTTACATCGGCGGTGTTGATGTCGGTCTCTTCCAGCAGCGCGACGGTAATGCCAGAGCCGGTGATACCCGAGCTGAGCAGCGGGCCTTCGTTGTAGATGGTGTAGAAGTCCTGGGGACCGATGTCATAGGCGCCGCCGACGGTGGTGTTCTGCGGAAGAGCGTTGGCGCGGGCGCCCTCGCGCTGTCCCTGCTGCATAGGCGGCAGGGCGTGGACCATCATAGGCCGCGGGTGGATGTCGCTGAGCGAGACGAGGCCGCCTACAAGCGGAGTGAGCGCGTCCGGCAGCTGGGCCGGCA
>DASZPF010000029.1:0-52985 GCA_035550395.1 Acidobacteriaceae bacterium | reverse complement strand
CCCACCTATGCGCGCACGGAATGCCCATGCCCGAGCGTATATAAAGGCTGGTCGAGGTCTGAGGTTCCCCCCTCATGCGTGTGCTGACGCTCATGCATGAATGGGCCACCCGAGCGGCATATGAAGGCTGGTCGAGGTCTGAGGTTCCCCACTCATGCGCGTGCTGACGCCCGCGCATGAATGGGCCACCCGAGCGGCATATGAAGGCCAGTCGAGGTCTGAGGTCATCCGGAGTTTCGCAGAAATGGGCAAAAGTCTGTGGCTGCTGGGATTACCGGCTGGCCCATTCATCGCGGTTCTATCGCGATGAGTGGGGAAGCGGGATGTTTGTCGCGCGCGTTCTTGCGCGAATCCCATGTCCAGTGTGATTCGATCTGAACACGACCGGATTCACCGGTGAGCCAGTGTCGGTAGCTGCTCCAGGGCCAGTCCTCCGGTTTCTCGACGAGACCTTCCGCGACTGGATTGCGGTGGATGTAGCGGAGCTTTTCGACGAATTCCGACTGCGTGATGATGTTGCGATCGTAGTAGCGGCGCTGCCAGAACTGAGGGCGGTTCTGGTTGAGTTTCCGCGAGGTCTCAGTTTTGAGGGCACGCATGGTGTCGGACAGCAGATGGTTCTTCGGTTCGCTGAGGAGCAAGTGGACGTGATTGGGCATGAGCACGTAGCCGAAGACATAGAAGACATGCCGCACGCGTAGGGCTTCGAGCGCTTCCTCGAAGACTTGGCGAGAGTGATCATCGCTCAGGCAGGGCTGTCGGTGGTAGCAGGTGAAGGTGATGAAGTGATAGCTGCCTGTGCTCTGGTATCGGTGGAGGCTGCTGGGCATGGGGAGAATGGTAGTACACAAGCGTGGGAATTTGTGTTTCCCCACTCATCGCGCAGAAGACGCGCGATGAATGGGCCACCCGGAGATTGGTGGGATGCCTGTCGAGCAGCGTGTGTTTCCCCACTCATCGCGCAGAGGACGCGCGATGAATGGGCCACCCGGAGATTTGTGGGATGTCTGTTCGAGCGGCGTGTGTTCCCCACTCATCGCGCAGAGGACGCGCGATGAATGGGCCACCCGAAGATTTGCGGCTGACTTAGCTGAAGAGGAATTCTTTGGTGCGGAGTTCTTTGATCTGGTCGCGGAGTTTGACGGCTTTTTCGAATTCGAATTTTTTGGCGGCCTCGCGCATGTCGGATTCGAGGGAGGCGATGAAGGTGTCGAGTTCGGCCTGGGTGGTGAAGTCGGGGATGCCTTCGGTCTCGGTGGTGAGGTCGGCGTAGTCGGCGTTGAGGATGCCGGCGAGGGTCATCTCGGTGGGGCGGATGATGGACTGCGGCGTGATGCCGTGCTCCTCGTTGTAGGCTTCCTGTTTTTCGCGGCGGCGATTGGTTTCGTCGATGGCGCGCTGCATGGACTCGGTCATGTTGTCGGCGTAGAGGATGGCGCGGCCTTCGAGGTGGCGGGCGGCGCGGCCGATGGTCTGGATGAGGGAGCCCTGGGAGCGGAGGAAGCCTTCCTTGTCGGCATCGAGGATGGCGACGAGAGAGACTTCGGGGAGGTCGAGGCCTTCGCGGAGGAGGTTGATGCCGATGAGGACGTCGTACTCGCCTTTGCGGAGGTCGCGGAGGAGCTTGATGCGTTCGAGGGTTTCGATCTCGGAGTGCATGTAGCGGCAGCGGACGCCGACCTCGGTGTAGTAGTTGGCGAGGTCCTCGGCCATGCGCTTGGTGAGGGTGGTGACGAGGACGCGCTGGCCGGCGGAGGCGCGGGTGCGGATCTCGGCGAGGAGGTCGTCGATCTGGCCCTTGACGGGGCGGATCTCGACCTGGGGGTCGATGAGGCCGGTGGGGCGGATGATCTGCTCGACGACGACGCCTGCTGACTTCGTCAGCTCATAGGGGCCGGGCGTGGCGGAGACGTAGACGATCTGGCCGGTGCGGGATTCGAACTCCTCGAACTTGAGCGGGCGGTTGTCCACGGCGGAGGGGAGGCGGAAGCCGTAGTCGACGAGGTTCTGCTTGCGCGAGCGGTCGCCGTGCCACATGCCGTGGAGCTGGGGAACGGTGACGTGGGACTCGTCGATGAAGAGGAGGTAGTCGCGGGGGAAGTAGTCGAGCAGGGTGGGCGGGGGCTCGCCGGGGAGGCGGCCGGAGAAGTGGCGGGAGTAGTTCTCAATGCCGTGGCAGTAGCCGACGGACTTGATCATCTCGAGGTCAAAGCGGGTGCGCTGGTGGATGCGCTGGGATTCGACGAGGCGGCCTTCGCGCTCGAGCTGCGCCTCCCACTCGGTGAGCTCGGCGAGGATGGATTCGATGGCGGAGGCTTTGCGCTCGGGCTGGACGACGTAGTGGGACTTGGGATAGATGGGCAGGCGGGAGTACTTCTGGCGGACGGTGCCGAAGAGGGGGTCGATTTGACTGAGACTGTCGATCTCATCGCCGAAGAGCTCGATGCGGTAGGCATTCTCGTCGTAGGTGGGGTAGATCTCGATGACGTCTCCGCGGACGCGGAAGGTGCCGCGGCGGAAGTCGACGTCGTTGCGGTCATAGAGGATCTCGACGAGGCGGCGGGTGATGTCCTCGCGCTTGATGCGCTGGCCTTTTTCGAGGAGGAGGAGCATGCCGTAGTAGGCCTCCGGGGAGCCGAGGCCGTAGATGCAGGAGACGGAGGAGACGATGATGCAGTCGCGGCGCTCGAAGAGGGAACGGGTGGCGGAGAGGCGGAGCTTGTCTAATTCTTCATTGATTGTGGCTTCCTTCTCGATGTAGAGGTCGCCGGAGGGGATGTAGGCCTCGGGCTGGTAGTAGTCGTAGTAGGAGACGAAGTACTCGACGGCGTTGGAGGGGAAGAAGGATTTGAACTCGTGGTAGAGCTGCGCGGCGAGGGTTTTGTTGTGCGCGAGGATGAGCGCGGGGCGCTGGACCTCCTGGATGATAGAGGCCATGGTGAAGGTCTTGCCGGAGCCGGTGACTCCGAGGAGTACCTGGTCCTTTTCACCGGCGGCGAGGCCTGAGACGAGCTCGCGGATGGCGCGGGGCTGGTCGCCCTGGGGCTTGTAGGAGGTGGCGAGCTGGAAGTCCATTATCTAAGGATACGATATGGGGCGAAGAGGAGGCGAATTGGAGAGCGGGTGCCAAGATGCAGCAAAGCGCGATACGGTCGCCTATACTGCGCTTGCGATGCGGATACGACATGCAGGGATTCGGGCGGCGGCGGTGGCGATTTTCATGATAGCGGTTGCCGCTATTGGCCAGGAAGAAGAGGCGAAGCCGTCGGAAGCATGTGCAAAGTACGCGCCAGTGGCGCTGCCTGCGGAGGCGCAGAGCGTTGTGACGCCAAAGGCGGCTCCGGGGTGCGCGTCGTACAAGTCATATCGGGGAATTGGACGGCTGGTGAACTACGGGGAGGCGCGGGCGTGCGCGTGGCAGGAGCGGGCGGCGCAGAAGGCGGACCTGGGGCAGAACGAAAAGGAGCCAATCGCATGGTTTGTGGGCGGTTCGCTCATCCTTGCGGACATTTATTACAACGGCGCGGGAGTTGCGGTCGATAAACCGCTGGCGATGCGATTTGCGTGCGAGGCTGACGACACGATGGCGCAACTGATGATGGACGATCTTGCGAAGCCGAGCGGACCGCAGTATGCGCATAAGCCATTCGAGTTCTGCGATTACGCCACGACGACGTTTGCGATGAACTTTTGCGGTGAGTATCAGCAGGAGATCGCGGACGATCGAAGAGGACGTGAGTATGAGCGGCTGAAGGTAGCGATGACCTCCGAGCAACGGGCTACCTTTGATCGGCTGCTCGTAGCGGAGAGAGCATACATCGAGGCGCATGCGTCGGAGGTATACCAGGGAGGGACGATTCGCGGTATTCGGACTATGGGGTCGCAGGAGATTCTTGAAAAGCTCTTTCACGGCGAGGTGATGCAGCTGGAGCGGAGGCAGTGGCCGACGATCCAGCAGGCGCAGATTGACGGGAGCGACGCGACGATGGCTCAGGAGTACAGGGCAGCGCAGGGGAGGATTCGCGCGCAGCCGAAAGATGAGTTCAATGAGGATGTAACAGCGGAGGGGCTGCTGAACGCGCAGAGGGCATGGCTGAAGTATCGCAATGCGTGGAGTGCGTTTGCCAAGGCTCGTTATCCAGAGCACGCGGCTGCGATATCGGCCGAGATCACGCTGGACCGGTACCGGCTGCTGAAGACGATCCCGTAGCGGCTGCGCGATCCGGCAGACAGGATATCGTGCTACTTGGATGCGGGGACTTCGAGCATGATGTCGTCGTAGTAGATGGAGCCGCGGTAGAAGTTGTTGTGGGGGTCGCCGAACAGGAAGAAGTCGGGGATGGAGGGCGCGGTGGCGTAGACACCGGTGAGGGGGAAGGTGCCGGTGTAGGTTTGCTGGCCGCCGAACTTGAAGTCGCCGGAGATGGAGAGGACGTAGCTGGTGGCGTTGCGCTCGACGCAGGCGGTGTACCAGGTATTGTCCTTGTAGGCGTCGACGGCGCGGATCTGGCCGGAGGGCTGGAGGGCTCCGTTGGCCCAGGCGAGGAAGGGGCGGCCGGTGAGATCGTCGTCTTCGCCGTTCTTGTCCAGGGCAAACATCATGATGGGGTGGCTGCCGTCGGCGACGAAGGATTTGCCCTCCCAGATGTTGGTCCAGTTGTCGGTGTTGTTGTCGGAGTCCATGTTGACCTTGCGGTGGTGGTGGATCCAGATGTTGTTGTGGGGGCGGGGAGTGGCGTCGAGGATGGTGAGCCAGTAGAAGCCGTTTTCGAGGGTGTCGGAGTCGTGGTCCCAGGGGGCGTCGGTCTCGGGGCCGAGGTAGCCGTTGAGGCCCTTGCCGTCGCCGAAGTCGGCGTAGCCGGCGCGGACGCAGACGCGATACTGCGCGGGGAGCCGGGTGGTGTTGCGGATGACGAGGCCGTCGGTATTCTGCGGCGAGGCGACGCGGAGGACGTGATTGGCGGGGTTGGCGGGGTCGGGGACGACGGCGAACAGGTCGCTGAGTTTTGTGGTCTTCGAGCGGGAGTAGGCGGCGACGGTGAGCCAGCCGTTTTTGCCGAAGGGAGCTTCGATGCGGTAGGCGGTGGGTGGCGTGACGCCCTTGGCGGTGAAGAAGGAGCCGCCGTCGGAGAACTTGTCGTCGGCCTGGTGGGTGTCGGGCGTCCAGGCAGGCGCGCCGGTGGAGAAGGGCGCGGGGCCTTCGAAGTTTTCTTCATAAACGATCTTCCAGGAGCCGGTGTGCGCGGCGGGCGCATCCTGTGCGGGCAGCTGAGGAGGCAGGGACAAGGACATCGCGCAGAGAAGCAGGGAGATTCCGGACAGCCGCATGGTTCCAACCTCGAGCTCTGATGTGGCGGGTACGACCCAACTATACCGCTCTCAGATTGCTGCGGGGTGGGCAAAGCTTTCATGGGCTCTCACTCTTCGCTCCGCGTGGTTAGATGATAGGAGCGGGGGTGCATGTGGGGACAGAGTTGTGGGTGGTGCGGCATGGAGAGACGGAGTGGAGCGCTTCAGGCAAGCACACCAGCCGGACAGACGTGTCGCTGACGGAGCGAGGGCGCGAGCGCGCGGCGGTGCTGGGCGCGGCGCTGGCAGGCACGAAGTTCTGCGCGGTGTTTCGCAGCCCGATGGAGCGGGCGCGGCAGACCTGCGAGCTTGCAGGGTTCGGCGCGGTTGCGGTGGAGGACAAGGACCTGTGCGAATGGGACTACGGAGTGTATGAGGGAAGGACGACGGCCGAGATCCAGGCGGAGATTCCGGGGTGGTCGGTATGGCGGAATGAGATTGTGGGCGGGAAGAGTTTAGAGCAGGTGGGCGCACGGGCTGATGCAGTGATTGCGCGGGCGCTGGCGGCCTGTGGCCCCACATCTCAGAATCGAGATGCGGGGCACCCGGCGGCCGAGGGTGCAGAAGCGGATGCGAACCGGGTGCTGCTGTTCGGACACGCGCATATTCTGCGGATTCTGGCGGCACGGTGGACGGGGCTGGCGCCTGTGTGCGGGAGCCTGCTGGCGCTTTCGACGGGGAGTGTGAGCGTGCTGGGGTGGGAGCGCGAGACGCGCGTGATCCAGCGTTGGAACCGGAGCTTCGAGCAGTAGCGGATGGCGGAGGCGTTTGCTAGTATCAGCCGCACGCCGAGATTCAGAGATAGATGCAGGAGGTCCGCGTGGCCAAGGTGATTCCGTCCCGCATGTCGGCCGAGATGGAGGGCGAGTTTGTGGTCTTCCTGATCGGCATGAGGATCAACAAGCCGTGGAAGATCCACAAGTGGATTCCTGTGATGCTGCAGATGCCGAGGATGCTGAAGGAGCTGGACGCGCATCCGGAGGCAGGGTGTCTTGGGCATACGGGCCTGGGCGGCGTGATTGTGCAGTACTGGCGCTCATTCGAACATCTTGAGGCGTATGCGCGCGCGAAGGACAAGAAGCACTGGCCGGCGTGGGTTGAGTTCAACCGGCGGATGGGCGCATCGCGCGGAGATGTCGGCATCTGGCACGAGACGTATCACGTTGAGCCGGGGCAGTACGAGTCGGTCTACAGCGGCATGCCGCCGTTCGGGCTCGGCAAAGCAGGGAAGCTGGTTCCGGCGACGGGCATGCGGGAGAATGCCCGGTCGCGCATGACGGCGGCGGTTGAGGGATGATGATGGCTCGCCGTTGCGAGAGATCGCCGCGTGAGAAGCGGAGCTTTCGGGCCATCTATATAAGACGAGCAATGCTTCCACGGTAAGATGAGCAGATGCTTCCACGGCTCATCGTGTTTGACCTCGACGGCACACTGATCGACTCGCGCATTGATCTGACGAACTCGGTCAATGCAACGCTTGCGCATCTGGGCAAGCCCGCGTTGCCGGAGGCGGTGATCGGGGGCTACATCGGCGATGGCGTGGGGATGCTGGTGCGGCGGGCCCTGGGCGATCCCGAGGGGGATGTCCACGACGAGGAATATGTGAACGGGGCGGTGGAGTTCTTCCTGGATTACTACCGAGAGCACAAGCTGGACTTCACGTATGTCTATGACGGCGTCTTCGAGGCGCTGGACCAGATCCGCGCGGAGGTCCCGGCGGTCCCGATGGCGGTGCTGACGAACAAGCCGGTGCGTCCCTCGCGGGACATCTGCGCGCACTTCGGACTGGACCGCTATTTCTTCCAGAACTACGGCGGCAACAGCTTCCACACCAAGAAGCCGGATCCTGCGGGGTTGCTGTCGCTGATGGCGGAGGCGTCGGAGCTCGATCCGAGTGCGTCGCGCATTACGGCGTCAGAGACGGTGCTGGTGGGCGACTCCGATGTAGACGTGCTGACGGCGCTGAACTGCGGAGCGCGCTCGCTGGGGTGCCTGTATGGCCTTGCACCGCATCGTCTGCAGGCGGCGGGGCCGGATGCGATGGCTGCTTCGCCGCTGGAGTGGCCGCAGGCGCTTCGCGCACTGGCGACGCATCCGGTTGCGCGCTGAATCAAACGCAAAAAAACTGACCGCTCATTGAGAAATGCGGCTGCGGTCTGGAGCTTTGTCTTTCTTCTCCCAGTGCAGAAACGGGAAATTGCTGCGTGGTGGAGCGACGTTTCGGCCAGCCTCTTCGAGGCATCCGTGATGTGGTGTTAATGCCTGGAACGATGGGGCTTGGGCACTATCAACAGCTGTGACGGATGTCACCGCATCGATTCACCCCGACAAGTAGCCTTGGGACAACCTGATTCAGAACTTCGGGAAGGCCGGCCGATGGTGGCCGGCAGAAACCTGACGGGCTGCGGTTACGCGGAGGAGTACATGAAGCGTTTTCTGGTATGGGCGGCGGCGATTCTGCTGGTTCCGGGCCTGGCCTATGCGGCGGGCGGAAGCAAGCAGACCGCGACCGCGAAGGCCCCGGTCCACAATGCGGCGGACTATGTGGGGTCAGAGACCTGCGCCACGTGTCACGCGGATGTCGCGCAGAAGTTTGAGAGCAACCCCCATTCGAAGATGGCGCTGATACACGGCAATCCGCAGGGGCAGACCTGCGAGAGCTGCCACGGACCGGGCCGCGCGCACGTGGAGTCCGGCGGGGACGTGAGCAAGATCCTGCAGCTGTCCAAGGCGCCGACAAAGGTGGTGGATGCCACCTGCCTTACCTGCCATGCCGGCGCGCATCCGAACTTTGACCGCTCGCCGCATGCCCGGGCCGGAGTGAGCTGCATAAGCTGCCATTCCGTGCACAGCTCCACGGCCGAGACGAAGCTGTTGAAGGCCTCCCAGCCGAAGCTTTGCTACCAGTGCCACGCCGACCAGAAGGCGCAGTTCAATATGCCGATCCACCACAAGGTGAACGAGGGCCTGGTGAAGTGCTCCGACTGCCATGACGTTCATGGGACGTTTCTTGCGAACAACCTGAAGTCGACCGAGGACCAGAACCAGGTCTGCACGAAGTGCCACACCGACGTGCGCGGGCCGTTCGTCTTTGAGCATGCCCCGGTGCGGGCAGAGGGCTGCGTAACCTGCCATACTCCGCACGGTTCCCAGAATCCGCGGCTGCTGAACATGCCTTCGATTGCGACACTGTGCAACCAGTGCCACAGCCCGCTCTCGGCGGGCGGGGTGCACGGGCTGGATCCGGGATCGACGACGGTCACACCATGCATTACATGCCACACGATGATCCACGGCTCCAACAACAGCCAGGCGTTTATCCGCTGACGAGGCTTGCAGAGAGTGGGCATTGCAGATTGCTTCAAGGTAGTTGGGTTTCATAAGCGAGGCTTCAAAATGGGGAATCACGGCTGGTTTGCAGGAACGATCACTCAACAGCCCTCTTTCGCAGGCATTCGCCGCGCGGCAGTTGTGGCAGCAGCAGCGCTGCTGCTCGGGGCGCCCGGCATTGCCGTCGCTCAGGACGCAAACCCCGCGGTTCCGGCTCCTGAGCCTCAGTTCTCAACGCCGGACGGGTATACGTCGCACCATACCATCGACATGGGCGGCCGCATCGCGAACATCACAGGCAGCGGCTCCATGTACGACACGCTGGTGAACCTGCACAGCGGCCCGCGCATCCTGGGCGAGAGTTACACGCTGCATGCTCTGCCCGGGAAGAAGCATGCGCTGGTCGACGATCTCTCGGCCTTCGGCAGCGGGTTCGGCGGCGATCCTTACGTCTTTGCAAAACTGGACGCTTCGAAGAGCAAGTATTACGAGTTCTACGGGCTGTTCCGGCGCGACCGGCTTTATTCCGACTACGATCTGCTGGGGAACCCGAACATTCCGTATGGGCAGTCGATCCCGATCGGGCCGTCCAATGCTCCGTCTGCCAAGCTGGCGTGGCCCCAGGTGAACCAGTCGCCGGTCATGTTCAACATCGTGCGCCGCATGACGGACACGAGCCTGACACTAGCGCCGTTTGCGAAACTGACGTACCGGTTCGGATATTCTCACTCCACCATGGAAGGGCCGACGCTGAGCCCGTCGTATACGATTCTGAAGTACAACGCGCTGCTGGAGCAGTATGAGCGCAACGGCAGCGACGACTACCTGGGAGCGGTCGACTGGAAGCCGCGGGCGGACACGAAGATCACCTTCGAGATGCAGGCCAACCACTACAAGTCGGACACGTTCTTTCAGCTGAATCCCAACGGGTTCACGGTGCAGGAGGCCGACGGAACTCCTGCGTATCTCGGCAACTTCACGAGCTTCGTGCCTTATGGCATCAGCGCGTGCAATACGACGAGCATGGGCGGCGCCTATACCAATAGCTCAACCTATACGATGCTGACGCCGGCCAACCAGCCGGGCGGACTGCCGATCATCAATCCCGCATGCGCCGTAGTGACCAGCTATACCCGCACACTGCCGACGCGCATCTGGACGCCGACGGAGACGCTGCGCTTCCAGAGCGGCGCCATCCGAAACATTACGATGAACGGCAATATCCATTACACACGCGGGCGGTCCGACCTGGACCACTATTATGAAGATGCCCGCGGCCTGAGCACGCTGAACACGAACGGAACCGCGAACCGCGCAGTCCTGTGGACGGGCGGCAACGCCACCGTGCAGCACACCGTTATCGGCGCGGACTTCGGCATGGTGTGGCATGCCACCTCCGCAGTCAGCATCGCGGACCAGGCAACGTATTCCAGCACGCACGAGCCGGGCAACTCGATCATTCCTCCGCAAACGGCGCTGGCAGACCCGGCCGGGGCAGGCAACGGGACGATCAACTACACGGGTACGCTGGTGACGGGGACGGCGTCACTGCCGCACGGCATCAACGGCGTGCGGGTCTACAACTACTATGGCCAGGAATACCTGATCAACAACCTGACCGGAAGCTGGGACGTCTCTCCGCGCGCGCAATTTGCCCTGACCTACCGGTACAGCAACCGGAATATCGGGCAGGGCATTCCGCACCAGGGGCCGATCCCCGACGTGCTGGGCGATCCAGTGAACGGAACGATCACGATCAATGAAAATGCGGGAGTCTTCAATGCCGCGCTGCATCCGGCGCAACACTGGGACCTGAACGGCACAGCGGAGATCGGTTACGCGGACAACGCGTTCACCGCAGTGGGCCAGCGGCAGTTCCGCACCTTCCGTGTGCATACGCTGTACCGGCCGAAGACCTGGGCGACGATCTCAGGATCGTTCAGCGACCGTGAGCGGCACAACAACACGAACAACAATGCCGATGCGATCGCGTCCGGCGACGCCAATTACAACGGCCCGATCAACCACGTGGACCACAGCCGGATCGGAAGCATCGGCGTGGTGCTGGCGCCGAACGAACACTATTCGGTGGACGTAAATTACTCCTACAGCGATGTGTATGCCGCGACGAATATCTGCTTCAGCAACGGCGCCACGGCCACCGCGCCGGGAGCAGCGACGCTGACCTCCAGCGGCACGCCTTACCTGTGCTCCGGCAATGCGACCTGGTTCGGCAGGGACTTTATGGACGCTCCGACCCAGTTTGCGATGATCGGGCTCTCGTACACACCGGTTGCCAAGGCGCGCCTGGGCGCCGGCTATACGATCAGCGCAGTCAACGGCAGCCGATTCTTCAACGACGCCCGCGACGTGAACGGCTCGATGGTTTCCGCGTACCAGTCTCCCTACCTGAACTTCGCCTATACCTTCCATCCTGGACTGAGCTGGAAGGCGGAGTATAACTACTATGGCTATGGAGAGGGCGGGCCTTCAGGAGCCGCAATGTGCAGCACGACGACGTCCGCTACGGCGTCAGTCGTTCCGTGCAGCAACTTCCCGGGTTTGACCGCTGTAACAGTAAGTCCTGCGGGCTTTACCGCTCCGCGCAACTTCCATGCAAATAATGTAACGATCAGCATGCATTATGAGTTCTGACGCAGTTGGTCACAGCTCGAACGATTGCATTAACCCCAGACGAAGGAGATTGCCAGTGAGGATCAGGACCGCAGTCATCACCGCCGCCGTGGTGGCGGCCACGACAATAACGCCGGCGTTTGCGCAGGGATCAGGCGCAGACACATACAAGAGCAAGTGCGCCATGTGCCACGGAGCCGACGGGCTGGCCAGCGGTCCGGCAGGCAAGGCCATGAAGGTGCCGCCGATTACGGACATCAAGGGATCTGAGGCGGAGCTGATCGCGACGACCAAGAGCGGCAAGGGAAAGATGCCTGCTTACGCGGGCAAGCTGAGTGACGGCCAGATCAAGGATGTCGTCAGTTATATGCTCACGCTGAAGAAGTAGACCAACCAGCAGAGATCGAGGAGCAGCATGTCCGTGTTCGGGAAGCTGGAGAAGAACCTTCGCCCGGTCCTTTTCTACGGAAACAATTGGATCAGTCTGATCGGCGGCGCGCTGACTACGGCGTCTGCCTTTGTGCTGATTGGCTTCTGGATTGTTTCCACGTTTGGCCGCAGCGGCCCCAGCAACCCGTACGCGGGCATCATCCTCGATCTCTTCCTGCCCGGCCTTTTTGTAATCGGCCTGCTGCTGATTCCGGTCGGCATCTGGATCAGGCGGAGGCAGCTGCAGGCTGCGGGCCAGGTGCCGGCGGCCTATCCACAGATCGACCTCCGCGACCCGATCTTCCGGCGCGGGATCGAGATCGTGGTGATGGCGACGTTCGTGAACTTCGTGATTGTGGGCACGGCCAGTTATCGCGGCATCGCCTACATGGACTCGCCGAGTTTCTGCGGCACAACCTGCCACGTGATGCAGCCGGAGTGGAACGGGTATCACGTCGCCAACCATTCCAACGTCGCATGCTCAGACTGCCATATCGTTCCGGGCGCGGCAGGGTTCGTCCACGCGAAGGTAAACGGCACCAAACAGCTGCTGATGGTGATGTTCCACAAATATCCCACGCCGATTATGGCGGACGACAAGGTGCCGCCGGCGTGGACGACCTGCCAGAACTGCCACAATCCTGCGCGGTATATCGGCGACCAGATGGTGGTGGAGACCTCCTACGGCGACGATGAGAAGAACTCGCGCACCAGCACTGTGCTGGTAATGCATGTCGGAGGGCGCGATGCGCTCGGCCACCTGAGCGGCATTCACGGGGCGCATATGGACGGCATCGAATACATCTCCACGGACAAGGACCACCAGACGATCCCGTGGGTGGCGAAGCGCAATGCCGATGGCTCGGTGACGGAGTTCCTTTCTTCCGATGCGAAGGCGAAGCCAGCCGGTACGGTGCGCACCATGGACTGCATCGACTGCCACAACCGCGCGGCACACTCCTTTTCCACGCCGGAGGAGGCGTTGAACAAGGAGATGAATGCCGGCACGCCAAGCTCGTCGCTGCCCTTTGTGCATAAGCAAGCGCTGGCGCTGTTGAAGGCGGACTATGCCTCACAGGACGAAGCGGTGCAAAAAATCACCGCAGGGCTGGACTCGTTCTACCAGTCGCAGTATCCGGCAGTCTGGAGCGGGCAGCGCGCACAGATCGACCAGGCAGCGAAGGCGATCTCAACGATCTACACGAATAACGTCTTCCCGTTCATGAAGGTGACCTGGGGCACGCATCCGAACAACATCGGGCACAATACATACGTCGGCTGCTTCCGCTGCCATGACGGCAGCCACAGCACAAAGGACGGCAAGACGACCATCACGAACGATTGCACCGCGTGTCACAACCTGGTTTCCACCGATGAGGCCAGCCCGAAGGCGCTGGCGGACCTGGGCATTCAGTAAGTCTCAGCCAAGCTCGTTGCGCATTGCCTGCATCTCGGAGGCGGCATGGGCGTTGCCGGTGCGCTGCGCGGCTGCAAGCCCGGCATCGAGGCGGGCGCGGGCCTCGTCAATGCGGCTGAGCTTGATGAGGGTCTGCGCGGACATCTGATAGGCGGGGACGTAGTCGGGATGCTGCTCGATGAGCATTGCGAACTCGGTCAGCGCTGCCTCTGGTTTGCCTTGTGTCACGTGTTCCATGGCGAGGCCATAGCGGGCAAAGGCGTTGCCGGGATCCAGCTCGAGGATTTCGTTCAGGGCAGCAATCTTATCCATGGTGTGATTGTAGGCCGGTGAACCTGGGGAGGGCAGGGCGGCATTCATGCCGGGCCCGCCCTCCGGTGATTCGAGATGCCGCGCGCGGGTCAGGCGTATTGCATATTGGAGAGGTCTTCGATCAGGCCAGGGCCGGTGGGCTGCCAGTCGAGCGCCTTGCGGGTCCACTCGCTGGAGGCAGGCATGTCCAACGTAGCAAAGTGCGCGAGCCAGCCGAAGTGCTCTGCCGCCTTTTCGGGTGCGATAGAAGCTACCGGGACGTTGAGGCCTTTTGCAATCGTCTCGGCGATGTCGCGCATGGCAACACCTTCCTCCTGCACTGCGTGGTACACGGCTGCGTCGCCTGAGCTCTTCTCGACGACCAGACGATAGAGGCGGGCAACGTCCAGCAAGGGCGCGGCGGCCCAGCGGTTGCCGCCATCTCCCACGTAAACGGAGAGGCCTTTTTCCCGCGCCGCCTGCGTGACGAGCGGGACCAGACCCTGCTTACGCGTGTCGTGCACCTGAGGCAGGCGGACGATTGCGAGGCGGAGACCGCGCTGTGCTGCAATTTTGCGTGCCGTTTGTTCGGGACGACGAGGAATTGCAGGTGATTCCACGGGCGGATCGGTCTCCTTGCGCAGGTGACCCGGTGCGCCACTTGCCAGCCCTGTGCCTGAGGTGACGACGAGCAGGCCGCCGGGGGCAAGGGCTTCGCCGAGGGCCTCGATTGCGGCGATCTCGTCGGCGGCGTTCCTGGCGAAGTTGGCAAAGTCGTGATTGAAGGCCAGGTTCACGACTGCATCCATGCCTGCCGCGCCGCTGCGCAGACTGTCGAGGTCTGTCAGATCGCCGCGATGCACCTCAACGCCGGCAGCCCGCAGTTGTTCCGCCCCGTGGTCGTTGCGGGTGAGGCCGCGTACACTGTGCCCGGCTGCAAGCAGTTCCCTGACTAGTTCTGTTCCAATAAAACCTGTGGCTCCGGTAACAAAGATGCGCATTCGAGTTTCCTTTAGACGCCCACCGGGCGGGCAGGCGAGAATTTGAGTCCGGTCTCCAGGTTTGTATAAATGGAGACTGTCTCCGGATAAGATAAACGGAGGCCGTCTCCGGTTGCAGAAAGATCGGCTTTTTATGTCCACCAAGAAACGCACGAGCCCGAAGATGGTACGCAAGCCCCGCGCCGATGCAGAGCGGAACCGGCAACGGATTCTGGAGGCCGCGCGGGAGGCTTTTACGCGGGACGGAGCAGCGGCCAGCCTGGACGACATTGCGCGACGCGCGCGGATCGGCCCGGGCACACTGTACCGGCACTTTCCTACGCGCGATGCGCTGATTGAAGCTGTGTATCGCCATGAGGTGGAGAAGCTGGCTGCAGCGGCGCCGCGCTTCTCCGCGACCATGCGACCACTGGACGCTCTTCGTGCCTGGATGCTTCTGTTCGTTGAGCATGTGGCGAAGAAGATGCTGATTGTCCCGGTTATGGAGACGGTGGAGGGCGGATCGTCGCGCCTGGTGATGAGCTCGCGCGGGCTGATCCGCGATGCGTTTACCCTGCTTGCCAACGAGGCCGTCGCCAGCGGCGATCTGCGCCGGGATACGGATGCGGACGTACTGCTGCGCGCGCTGGTGGGGGTATTCCATACGGCGCATGAACCGGGATGGGAGGAGGTTGCCAGGCGGGTGGTGGACATCCTGATTGCGGGGTCGCGCAACCAGAAAGAGACAAGGCCGGGCAGTGAAGAGAGGCGCAGGCCAAGGCGATAGGACATCCTGGGGTTTGGCGCGCTTCCGCGGGATTTAGAATGGTGGGATGAGCGAGACGAAGGTCGCTTCGCGTACGGTGGCCGAGTCGCAGGCCGAGCGCAGCGAGATCATCTTTCCCGCGGACTCCAACGCGCTGGGCAACCTCTTCGGCGGGCGGCTGATGCAGTTTATCGACCTGGTGGGCGCGGTGGCAGCATGGCGGCACTCGCGCGCGATCGTTGTGACCGCCGCGATGGACCACCTGGACTTTGTGGCGCCGGTGCACATCGGCGATCTGCTGATCCTGAAGGCCAGCGTGAACCGCGCGTTCCGCACGAGCATGGAGGTAGGCGTTCGCGCGATGGTGGAGGACGCGCGGGCGCAGACGCTGCGGCATGTGTCGTCGGCTTACCTGACGTACGTGGCGGTGGACTCGGAGGGCAACCGCGTGCCGGTGCCGTGTGTGGTGCCGGAGACGGAGCACCAGAGGCGGCGGTATGAGGATGCCGGGCGGCGGCGCGAGCTGCGCGCGATTGAGACGCAGCGGGCAAGGGAGATCCGCGCGGCGCTCGGACATGGGTGGAATCTCTAGCCGCTGCGCAAGCATCTTGAAGACTGAGAGGGAGTTTGAATGGGACATATGGGAGCAGGGCCGGGTCGTATGCCGCAGCCGCAGGCGCCGCAGCCGTTGCCGGGCGTGAAGCACGTGGTTGCAGTAGGCAGCGGCAAGGGCGGGGTAGGGAAGACGACTGTCGCGGTCAATCTGGCTGTCGCATTGGCGGCGCTGGGCAACAAGGTGGGGCTGATTGACGCAGACATCTACGGGCCGAATGTGCCGACGATGCTGGGACAGACGCGGCAGCCCTCCATTGTGGGCGACAACCGGATTGAGCCGCTGCTGGCGCATGGGGTGCGGTTCATCTCCGTGGGGCTGATTGCGCCGGGGGACAAGCCGCTGGTGATGCGCGGGCCGATGCTGCACCAGATCATCCGGCAGTTTCTGCAGCAGGTGGAGTGGGGCGAGCTGGATTTTCTGATCGTCGACCTGCCACCGGGTACAGGCGATGTCGTGATCTCGCTGGTGCAGACAGTGCCGCTGACGGGCGCGGTGGTGGTTTCCACGCCGAGCGACGTGAGCCTGGAGGATGCGCGCAAGGCGATTGAGATGTTCGGCCAGGTGAAGGTAGAGGTGATCGGCGTAGTGGAGAACATGACGCACTTCACCTGTCCGCACTGCCAGCAGGTGATCGATATCTTCTCGTCAGGAGGGGCGGAGCGGACGGCGCAGCAGTTCGGGCTGGAGTTTCTGGGCGGCGTGGAGCTGGACCCTTCGATCCGCTCGGGCGGCGATCGCGGACTGCCGGTAGCGCTGGCAGGGCCGGAGAGCCCGATCGCGAAGCCATTTTATGACGTGGCGCGCAAGGTGGCGGAACGGGCGGAGCAGATTGCCGGCTCCAGCGAAGAGGTGATTGAGATCAGTTAGCGCTTACTTGCAGGCAAGACTAAGGCCGCCCCTTGAGGCGGCCTTTTTTGCCTTAGAGCTTTATCGCCACATGAAATAGAAGCCGGGGGCCTGGTCCAGCAGTTTGCTCGGGTTGGGGAAGAGCGTGTCGCTGTCATCGCTCAGAGTTGCGAAGAGACCTTTGCGGTCCGGAGGGCGGGCAATCTGAGGCTCACCGGAGATGCCGACCTGGCGGGCGGTGTCGATCAACGCCTCGCGGTAGCCGCCGATCTTGTCGATGAGGCCGAGCTTCGGGTCGATGGCCTGCTGTCCGGTCCACACCTGTCCGGTTGCCAGCGGGCGGATCTTGTCTTCGGTGGTGTGGCGGCCTACGGCGACGTCATGCACGAACTGGCCGTACATATTGTCGACGAGGGACTGGAAGTAGGCCTGCTCTTCGGGCGTCATGTCTCGCGTGGGGTCGCCTGCGTCTTTCAGCGTGCCGGCGTGGATGACGACGCTCTTCAGCTTCACCCACTTCATCAGGTCGCCATAGTTGGTCCACTCCATGATGACGCCGATGGAGCCGACGACGGAGGCGTCATTGGCGTAGATTTTGTCGCAGCCGCTGGCGATGTAGTAGGCGCCGGAGGCGCCGACGGACTCCACCGAGGCGACGACGGGCTTGTGCGTCTGCTGCCGTACACGGACGACCTCGTGGTAGACCTCCTGCGAGGCCGCCGCGCCGCCGCCGGGCGAGTCGATGTGCAGGACGATGGCCTTGATGGAGGAGTCCTGACCGAACTTGCGCAGCGCGTCGTCGATCTTGTCGGGATCTGTGATGACACCGTCGATATCGATGACGCCGATCTTGGAGCCGAAGCCATCGAGGCCGGCGGAGTTGCTGCCGCTGAAGCTGCGCACAATCGACCACACCATGGCCGTGATGAGCAGAGCGATGACGGCGAAGGAGCCGCCTAGGATGGCCACCCAGAACCAGGGTGAGCGCCGCTTTTTGGGGGGCTGGCCATATGCCGGCGGCTGGGCGTAGCCGTAAGCCTGCCTGGGCGCATAGCCGCCGAAGCTGGGAGCGTAGGCGTAAGGCGGAGGCGCAGCAGAGGAGGGAGGCGGCGGAGGCGTAGCCTCTACCCCTGCGGAGGGCTCGGGCGGTGGGGGCGCAGGCATGTCTTCCGGCATGATGTGGAGTGTAGATCATTTCCGGGGTTCTCGCGACGGATTGCTGCTACAGCTATGCCCAGATCGTTCCCGAGGCGGCGTCTGAGGCCAGATTCAGTGCTGCATCGTCCATAAATTGCAGTATCATAAAACGGCCATTCAGGCATTCCGGCGTGTGGCGCCGGCTGCCGATGGGCAGAGCAAGCAGCTATGCCTGCATGCCTGCATTGAGGGCAATTTTGACTACTCCCCAGATCAGCATCGTGATACCGGCCTACAACGAGGCCTTGCGCATTGAGAACGCGCTGGCCCGTGTAACGGAGTGTATTGAAAAGCAAGGCTGGGATGCCGAGGTCCTGGTCGTCGACGACGGTTCCAAGGACAAGACCGCGCAGATCGTTCAGCGGTGGATGGAGCATTATCCCTACCTGCTGCTGATCCAGAACCCCGGGAACCGCGGCAAGGGCTACTCGGTCCGCAACGGACTGCTGCAGGCCGTGGGCGAGATCGTCATGTTCACCGACGCCGACCTCTCGGCGCCCATGGAGGAGGCCGAGCGCCTCTTTGCGGCCATCGCCGATGGCGCGGACGTCGCGATCGGCTCGCGCTGGCTGGACCGCACCCGGCAGACCATCCACCAGCCGCTTTACCGCCGGTTCTTCGGGCGCTGCTTCAACTGGGTGACGCGCACGGTGATGGGCCTGCCTTTCAAGGATACGCAGTGCGGCTTCAAGGCCTTCCGCCGGCCCGCGGCACAGATCATCTTCCGCCTGCAGCGCATCGAGCGCTGGGGCTTTGACCCGGAGATCCTGTTCATTGCACGCAAGCTGGGGTACGACATCCGCGAGGTGCCCGTGACCTGGGGGCATGACGAGCGCAGCCGCATGAGTTACCTGAAGGACGGCATGAAGATGCTCGAGGAGATGGCCATCATCCGGTCTAACTCCATGGCCGGACGTTATGACGAGGCGATCGCGGCGCTTAAGGACACCAGCACAATGACCACTGAGCCCCTTCCACGGGTCCCGGTGACGAGCGGTACCCAGACGCACGGTTGATTTGCAGAGAGGCGACCGGTAGGTTGCCGATTGATGAACCTGGAAATTACCGGTATCGAATCAGAGATTTATAGCTGAAATCGCTAGTTTTAGCGGAGGGGCAGAGCTATCGCCCTGGATCCGGATATGGCTCTGCCGACAGCAGAGTTCGGATCATCGTGCGGTCCCCGGGATTTGGAAACTCCTGCGCAAAGGCCGGGGAATTGATCACCTGATCCCGCTGCTCCGGCGGCATCTGGCGCAGATTGAGCATGGCGTGGGCAATCATGTTCTTGCGCGGTCCGGGCAGGGCGTAGAGCTGCTGCGCCGCCGATGTGTATTGCTGACGCTGCGCGGGACTCATCTGCTCCAGCTGCTCGATCTGCCCCAGCCGCCGGTCCCGCTGCTGGGGATTCATGGAGTAGAGCCTCGCCAGCCCGTTCAGCTCGCGCTGCTGGGTCTCGCGGGGAAGTTCGCGGAAGCCGGGCTCGTTCTGCAGGGCCCGCTGCTGGTCCTGCAGGGACATGTTTTTGTGGTTCTGGAGCCATTGAGACAGATGGCCCTGCCGCTCCAGTGCACGGTCCCCCGCCAGGCCGCGAGGCGCTTCACGCGGAGCTTCCCGGGGGACATTGGCCTGAGGGTTCTGCATGGGCCGCTCCCGGCGCTCTACCGGTGCGGGAGGCTGGCGGTAGGCCCGGGCGCGGGGACGTTCCTCGCGCTGGCCGCCTCTCTGCCCGCCGCGGGCATAGGCCGGCGCAGCCGCAAGAATCAAGCCAAGAGCGGCGCCGAGACTGAGCCGGGTTGGGAGATGCAGTTTCATACATTCGAGGCCCTGTAGTGCAGGCCGTCTGACAACAGTTACGGAGGCGACGGAAGAGCCGCTTCCGGATGGTTCCGGTACGTTCGTTGCTGCGCGAGTCCGAGAAAGCAGGGCAGGCCAAGTCTAATGTGCCCTACCCGCAACGGGGAAAACCTTTTTTCATAACCGCCATGGCCCACGGCGGTCAGGCCCAATGCCGCAGCCCCGAGATCCATGGTCAGCTCTGCGGCATCGCCGCGCCGGAGTCCGAAGATCCCGATGCGGTGTCCTGCAGAAGCTGGTCGACCTGCTGCAGCGCCTGCTCGTTCCTTTCGTAGATCTGCAGGTCTTCCACGGGAGCCGAGATCTGGACCGCCTTGGTGGGATGCGAGAGGGAGGAGATGGTAATGCCGCCGCCGCCAGCGATCAGCAGCAGCGCCATGGCCGTGGCCAGAGCAGGCCGGAACTGCCGGCCGGTATTGAATTGAAGGCGAGCGCGCAAGCGTTCAAAAAAACCGGCGGGCGGCGCCGCCTGCTCCTCACGCAGACGGACAGCCAGCTTCTGGTCAAAGTATGGGGACACCCCAGGCGCTTCCCATGTGTCCAGCAGGGCCATGGTCGCCTCAAGCGAGGCGACCTCGCGAGCGCATTCGGCGCAGCCGACAATGTGCGCCCGCACGGCTGCGTTCGCCGGGGCCGCGGGATCCAGGAGTAAATCGGGCAGAGCGTTTTGACAGGTCTTGCAGTTCATCGGGTCCATCCTTTCGATCGCCAACGCGTCGCGTGAATGTCCTGCGCGTCTGGTCCTCATCTTAAATTCTCTAAACAAACTCCTTGAGCTTCCCTCGCAGCGTCTGATAGGCGCGGAAGAGAAGCGACTTGGTGGCGGACTCACTCAACTTCAGCACCTCGCCGATCTGCTTGTAGTCCATGCCCTCGTACTTATGCATCAGGACGGCCATCCGCTGGCGCTCGGGCAGAGCCATCACATGCTGCCGGATGGCGTTCATCCGTTCGCGCCGCAGCAGGGTGGCTTCGACCGTGGGCTCATCGTCCGCAACGTCCGGCGTCGTCCCGGTCTCCGAGTCCGTCTCATCCAGATAGACGGTGGACGCTGTGCGTTCGTGCCGCGTGTCGCGAGCGTAGTTTACGCCCAGGTTCGTGGCGATGCGGTAAAGCCAGGTGCTGAACCGCGCCTCCGCCCGGTAGGTTTCCCGAGATCGGTAGACGCGGAGAAACACCTCCTGCGCAAGTTCTTCTGCGATGGCCTGATTGTGGACCATGCGGTACATGAAGTTCACGATCGGCTTGCGGTATTTCTGAATCAGGAAGTCGAAGCCGGACATATTGCCGGCCCGCAGCTCCAGCATGATCTGCGAGTCTTCCATCTCTGCAAAATGCGTCGGGTCGCTCGCGCCGGCTATTGCCGCGGGAGAGACGCTGTCGTAGCCCCGTCCAATGGTCCCCGGATTTACGGCCAAGGTCGCCATATCTTCCATAACCCCATCTTCGTCGGGAGGTTGCGGCGAAGGGGGGAAATCCGGGTCGTTTTCCCGGTCCACAGACTCGTTTTCGGCTCCCTCGGCGGCCCCGGTCGAGGCTGCGTCCGGAGAGTCGTCCGGCTGCTCATGGCTATTGGCGTGGAGGGGCATCCTGGCTTGGTTATTGTACTTGGCCGCCAGTTGGGCGGGCCGGCGGGGTAAGCCAGATCGGAGAGAAATCCAAGTGCGGGGGCGGCGGGAACACCTCGTGCCGGGTTTCCGGCGAGGGGGCGGGCGGACTGGTGCCGGAGGGCTTCGAACGTGTATTCTGGATCGAAGCAGGGCGGCGACATGGATCGCGGCCAGCCTCTTTTCAGGGCGCATAACTCAGCGGTAGAGTGCCACCTTCACACGGTGGAAGTCGTAGGTTCGAATCCTGCTGTGCCCACCAATAAATCCAACAACTTAGCCGAAGAGAGCAAGCGATTCGGGTCCAATTCCGGGTCCCGACGGGTCCATTATGAAGAAGC
This sequence comes from Acidobacteriaceae bacterium, assembly GCA_035550395.1. Classification (GTDB taxonomy): domain Bacteria; phylum Acidobacteriota; class Terriglobia; order Terriglobales; family Acidobacteriaceae; genus Edaphobacter. The sequence continues at coordinate 31,325 of DASZPF010000029.1, read as the reverse complement.
GGCCAACGGCTCCGAGCCAGTCGCCAGTCCTAACAGTGCCGTGATTCGGCTCTGCGCGGCACGTTTGTCCTGAGCGATCGCCTGAGCGTAGGTGCCTAGCGTCATCGTTGGAGTAGCGTGCCGCATTAGCTCCTGTGCGGTCTTGATTGTTTCACCATTAGCTAACAGCCAGGTCGCGGTGGTGCGCCGGAACGTGTGCCAGCCGATGCGCTTCTGGATTCCAGCGTCCCGCGCGGCGGGCTGGATAACCTTCTGCAGCACTGTACTGGGCCAGTAGGGGTTCCTGCCGAAGTCGAACGGACTGGCGAATACCCAGTTCGTTGGCTCGGAATACTTGGTTTGCTGCTTCCAAGTCTTCAAGGCGAGAGCTAATGCCGGTTCGAGGGGGATGGGCCGCCTGGACGCTTCTGTCTTCGGCTCTCCCCCAACTTGGTCGACCAGTGACCGGCGTACGAGAATCTTGCCGGTATCAAAGTCGATGTCCTGCCACTTCAGCCCGACCAATTCACCGCGCCGCAGTCCTGTGACGACCGCAACGACAGCCATTGCGTGGGCGTAGCAGGGAAGTGCTGCCAGTAGCGCAGTGACTTCCTCTGGCGTCAGTACGGCCGGCTCTTGCCGACGCTTCGCGCTCTGGCGGACTTCCCGGATTGGGTTTCGCCCCGCCCATCCGTAGCGCATGGCGTGCTGATACAGGACACCGAAGACCGCCTTCGTTTTGGCTTTCGTCGCGTCAGCGTTGCCCAACGACTTCAACCAGGCTTCGACGCGGAACGCCTTGATGTCACCAACGCGTTCCGCGCCCCATCTCGGTACGATGTAGTCGTCGAGATGCTGCCTGTACGTTTCCCGCGTCCTGGCCGTTTTACCGCAACCAACGCTGAGCTCTATTTGCTTGTAATGCTCAACAAGCTCCCGGATCGTCATGCTCATGATGCTGACGGCTTCCGCATTGATGTCCAGTCTCAGCGCGTCGACCGCCTTCCGTGCAGCAGTCTCAGTTTTGTAGTCCTGTAACGTGCCGACGATGCGCTTGCGCTTGACGGTTCGTGAGTTGCCTATCTGCTCGCGCCAGCGATAAACCCATGCGGGTGGTCCCGTTTTCCTTTTCTCAATTGTCAAAGAGCCTTGCTGATAGCGTGTTCGTCTTAGGTTCATGCGCGCCTACTCCTTTAGGGTTGGGCGACACGAACGGCCATGTCATTGTAGAGCGTCATGCACCAATCGTTAAGTTCCGTGGCCCTGAATCTGACCTTGCGTCCCAGCCGGTAGTGAGGGACCTTTCCCTCACGCGCTAAGCGCAGGAGAGTCACCGGATGAAGGTCCACCAGGTTGGCTGCCACCTCGGCTGACAACAGCGGCTCAAATGTGGCGGCGCTTACCCGTTCTCGCGGGTCTTCGCCTACGCTGTCACATCGCCGCCTTTCGTCCGAGACCCGCATCAACAACCACCTTCCACAAGTTTCTTGGAGCCTTCCCACAAACGCCCCAGGTTATCGCCCGTTTACGCTGAACCTGGCCGTCACTGCTTCTGTTGCCCCGGCGTTCGCCCGCGGCAGCCGCCAGATTGCATCTACGTCGCGCAAAATCGCCCTACGTCAACGCGCTGAGCCGCGAACGCCTCTTCTCCTGCCACGGGCACTAGGACCGCCCTGGCGGCCAGACTGGCGACCTCCTCCCTCGACTGTGTGATCACCCCGGCCTGCGGTGCCTGTGCATTTTGCTCCGGTTACCGCAGCTGGCCGCCGGAATCGTGGCAGAAGATGCTGATCCCGCAATTCCCCATCGATGTCGTAGTCGTCATCCCGAACGCCCTTGAGTACGTAGTCGACGCCGCGGTCGTCCGTCCAGCACTCGTCACCCGATCGGCCATACTTGAGGCGCCTGAACCTAACGATGTGGACGTGTCCTGCCAGTTGCTCCCAGCGTTTTGCGTGCGGGTAGACCCGACTGGCGATGCCCGCGATCAGTACATGGAAGTGGAGTTGCCCAGTTGGCCCTCGCTCCGACCTGACAATCCAACTCAACAGTCGGCCTTCCCTCCTCTGCATCTCCTCGAACCACTGCCTCAGCAGCCGTTTTGCTGTCTTGGCCGAGCGGCCGCGCCGGAGCGTGAAGACGCAGATTAGTCGCCATCGATATTTTGCGAGCCACTCTACGTACCGGGCTCTAATCGCAAATCTCATTACCACCGTCTCCTATACGTCTCTTATGTCTCCTATGCCTCTATCTGTCTAGACAAGGTCTTGGGTCTAGACAAAGCTCTTGGATCTAGAGGTCACGTCGTCCCAGTCCAGCTCGCCGCGCAGCGGTGCTTAATGCGCCGCAGCGCGTGTGCAAACTCAGTTTTAGGGCAAAACAATAGGGATAGGGAGGGAGGTTCCCTGGGATAGTCGACGGGAAAAACGGGAGTTCCGGGATATTATTGCTGCCAACAGGGAAGATCACTCATCAGGCACGTCGGCGCGTGTCAGGTGGGAAGAATTCCTTGCTTTGGACAGGGCGTCGATAAAGGCGATCAGTGAACTCTCGCCCACGCGATCTCCTTTAAGGATTCTGCGGATAGTCTTCGGATCCAATTTTGATTCGCGATGAACCCTTGCAGCATCCCAGTTGCGCTTATAAAGCTCCGCACGAGCCCATTCGGCTCGGCGCGGGAATTGCACCGATGGATTTTCTTTTGCTACAGGCTTGCCCATCTGCGGCCGGAATGTGGCGATCAGCTTCCTTGCATCAATATGCAAAAGCGCCGTCAGCTGCAGCCGCTTGGGGTGGCTCACAGAGCTCGGACCATACAATCCATGCTTACCGGGCCATAGGCCGAAATCGACAGCGTGAGCGGCACGCCTTACCGCAAGCCTCCAGGTCCCGTTCTGGCGACAAATGGTTGCGACTGTGCGGTTGATGCACCCATAGACGATGGTACTCACCTCATCTGCGGAAGTTGCCGCTGCAACCTTGTCTCGCGCTTTAGCCTGGATAACGCGCCATGCATACCGTCTGAAGTCTTGCACGAGATCACCCGATGACGGATTGCGGCCAAGCGCCTTTAGTCCCCCCTCCTTCACCCTCGTCAGGAATGCCACCAATGCGGTTTCCAGTTCGTATCGCGCGTCCTCGATCTCTGCTCGCTGTTCATCAGTTAGCGATGACACGCTTGGTGTTAGCGACGACCGACTGTTTCGTGCTTGAGTGCTTTTGGGCGGCTGGACGTTAGGTGCGGTCGCGCTGTCCAAGAGATATATCCTCCAAGGGAGCTGTTGCGTCCAATCATATTTCCAGATGGAAGCAAATAGTGTTGGATGGCAAAATAACCCTATTTCTTGGGTGGTCTTTTCAAAATACCCAGTCGTACAAGGGGTAATTCCTTGGAGTAGAGCCGCAAGTCCCGAAGTTCGGGACGAACTCAATGCCTGGGCAGGTTTCGATTAACGCTGTTTCCACGGCCTGTTCTGGAGCCTCCAAACTTTCGCAATCCTAGCGGCCGCTCCTCTCAGAGATCTCGATTATTCGTCCTTTACAGGAGGCTTATTCCCGGTGGCTTGGACGCCCCGACATCACATCGTCTGTTACCGGTTGACAGTTCCGGCCCCGGAGTCCCCGGCACAACCTGTGCCGCCTGTCACGCTGTAGTTTCCTGTGAGAGTGTTGCCAGTCGAATCGGTGATCGTGCCCCCGAATTCGACCAGCCCATTTCCAGTCGTGATCGTGGTCTCGACGAAGCCGCCCAGGACGTAGCTGTACGGATCGGCCGCGATGGTGCCACTTGTGAAGCATGGGGAGTCGAATGTGGCGGTGCCACTCAAGCTGTATTCTCCATCGCTGCCTGGAGTCGTGGCCTGCGCAACCATAATGGTCGTCTTTATCTGTAAGCCGGAGACGGAAGTGAACGTACCTGTATAGGTACCACTGAACGAAGGCACGACAAAGCCAGTGATGGTGCCGTGATCCCCATTTCCACACCCTCCGGTGACGCTATATGTCCCACTGACAATGGAGCCATTGCTCCATGTACCCGACAACTGGAGCGTCTGGTTCTGCACCGGACTGCTGGTCAGTGATAGTGCTCCCTCAGTTGAAATCGTCCCCGTAACTGGTAGGTCGTAGATAGTCCCATTTGGGCTGACATAGCAGGACGGAGTGTTGACGATATGCAGAATGCCTGAGACGTCGGTTCCAGTCGTAGACAGGCTGCCTCCCACCAGATAGGTGGTCATCGAGATCTGTGAAACCGCCCGGATCTCCCAGTTGCCGTTTAGCGCAGGAGTCTGGTTGGGCGGGGGTGGTGTCGATGTAGAAGATGATCCTCTGTCTAGGCCCCCTCCGCCACAACCGCAGAGACCGATCAATAGATACGCCACTATTGAACGACGGAACATAGGCCATCTCCTTCGTTATGTCGCCTTAAGCCGATTTATCGTCCAAAGTCTACAGCGCAACATGGAGGCATGTCCAACGAGAACGTCACCGTACGCTTTGGGAGAAGGCTGCGGAGGCTCCGAAAAGAGAAGGGTTGGACGCAGGTGCAGATGGCAGAGGAGTTGGGGATCGATCGAAGCTACATCTCCGATATGGAACGGGGAAAGAAGAATGTCTGCCTGCCCACGATGGAGATCATTGCCATTGCATTCGACATCAGCATCTCTAGGCTGACTTCTAAACTCTGATTCCATCTCTGACGAGACATCATTTCCCCGTCCGAGAATGGATCGTTATGCGGGATATCGCAAAACGACCTCTTTCGTGAGGCTTCTGACACTAATGAACGATGTGTCCGCCGCGCCAAATTTGGCTTGCCATTGAACTTTTATTTCCAGACGGCCCCTGCGCCGCGCGACCGCCCTTACAGGTCCCCTGACCATTACTCCGAGCCGCCCTGCGTCAAGCAGATTTGGCCCTACGTCGCTTTGTTACGCGCTAAGGCACTCACCCTATCCCCTACGCTCCGCAAGCGCCCAACGCGACCGCCGTCCCATGAGGTCATTCTGTCTCTTCGCCGATCAAGCAAACCTCATGCTTCAATCCTTCCTCTATCGTCTTTCGCTCAGGCGGCTCCGAGCCGAGCGAATGCTTCGACGGAGATAGGAGATGAATTATTTTGCATATGTTATTGGTTGAGCGCGGCAAATCTGGCGACTGAGATCACACATAACCCCCTAAAATCAGGGACATTGTTCCTTATTTTCTGTCGTTATTACTTGCTTAGAAGCTAATGTGCCAATTACTAAAGATTCGGCTGGAAATCTCAATCAAATTTTCAATTGACATCAAGTCTTAGGCCGGGCATTCTAGGACGGTTTCCGCATCCAGAATTAGTCTTCGGTATTGCCCAGCCCGACCGGGCAGTTCCTTCCGTGTGCTTGTAGAGCATTTTCCTGCACTGCCGAGGTCGATCCATGCAGAGCTGTACGTCTGATGCGCAGGTCATTTCTTCCAGTCTCTTCTTTCCAGCCACCAAGCCAATTGGATTAATCGGCACGCTGCTTCATGCTGTACGAAGCCTGAGGACTGTTTGCGTCCCGATACTTCTGATGCTGTGCGCGATGTGGTCTCCAGCAGTCTTGGCCCAGACGACATATCCGGCAACGGATTCATTCAGCGGAACAGGCGCATTGTCGTCAAATTGGACGTTGATGCCGGTCGGCGGTTCTACTGCTCTCGCGCGTAACGATGGATTGGTGCAGGTTTCTGTCTCCGGTCAGCCCGGAGTGGAAGTGTATACGGGAGCATCGTTCACTAACGATCAGTATGCCCAGGCGACTTACTATAATCCTGACGGAATCGATGATCAGAACGCCACTGCAGTCTGTATAAAGCTGACCCTGCAAGGTGGAGGCGTCTGCTATCTGCCTAACTATGGCGTTGCCGTCGCGATGAGCGGCGGTGTTGGCGACTACGGAATTGGAACTTGTCCCAAGCCATCCAATGGCGACACGATCCAACTGCGCGCGGTGGGATCCACCTTTATTTGCGCCGATATCACGACGGGCGCGTCTGACTCTATATACGCGCCCGGCGATCAGCCGGGCTATCCTGGGATTTTAGGCGACGATACCGGTTCATCCTCACTGGCCCTTGCCAGTTTCCAGGCGGATTGTATCCCCTCGTGCAGAGCGCTGACCGGTTCTGGCCTGCTGTCACTAGGAAGCTTTCCTACGACAGGCACCAACCCCGGCTTTGCAAACTCGGCGATCGCATATATTCCTGGAGACTCGACTGTCAATAACAGCAGTACCGACACCTACAGCGTGCCCTACGGATCGCCCTGGGCCGCTCCACTCAGCACGTCACAATGGATCTCATACGATTCCGGCAGTGGCATACCGAACACAGATGTCCCTCCCAACGGAGACTACTGGTATTCGACGACATTTAACGTGTCTAACCCGTCCTCAGCCATGGGACAACTCAGCGTTATGGGCGATGACACGGTTGCCGTATACCTCAATGGAACGCAGATCCTTGCCTCTGCGCCATCTCAGGATGATGGAAATAGCTACAACAACTGTTCCGACGATGCCCCAACCTGTTCCGTCCCTCTGACATTCAACTTTACGGGCCTTGTGAATGGAACGAATACTCTAACCTTCGATGTGAAACAGGTTGCGCTGGGCGGAGAGGGGCTGGACTTTACCGGATCGATTGCAGCCAGCTCAACGCCAGTCGAAGTTGTGCCGGGCGCGGTCTCTCTCTATGCCAATCAGACTCAGCAGTTTGCCGCGGCGGTCTCGAATAGCCAGAACCCGCTCGTCACATGGTCTATTTCCCCGGCCTCAGGCGCTGGGACTATCAGCTCAACGGGTCTCTATACCGCTCCGTCAAGCATTACAACCACTCAGACGGTGACGGTCACGGCCACCAGCCAGGCCGACTCGGCGTATTCGGCAACAGCGACGATCACCCTTCTGCCGCCTATCGCTATCAGCGTTACTCCCGGCACCGCCACACTTTATGCTGCGGGAACCCAGCAATTTATCGCATCGGTTCTCAATGCAACTGATCCTTCGGTTATCTGGTCCATCTCGCCGTCTGGAGTTGGGAGTATTGATGCCAGCGGCCTGTACACTGCGCCCTCATCGATCTCGTCTTCGCAAACGGTCACCATCACCGCGACCAGCGTGGCCAATCCTGCCGCGTCTGCATCTGCGACAGTGACTTTGTCGCCGACTACGTGCACTTCCAACGGCTACGGCTATCAGAGAATTGTTCTGATTGATCACCGCAAGGTCCCAAACACCGACCAGACCAACTTCCCGTTCCTCTTCGATACCACCGATCCTGGGCTGAAGAGCGTTGCGAATGGGGGACATGTAACCAGCACAGATGGGGACGACATCATCTTCAGCGCGGACCCGAATGGCGCGACGAAACTTGATCATGAGATCGAGAGCTACGACCCCGTCACCGGCCATTTGATCGCCTGGGTGAGAATTCCGACGTTATCTCATACATCCGATACGGTCGTTTATCTCTTCTACGGGAACTCAGCTGTCACAACCCCTCAAGCGAATCCGACAGGCGTCTGGGACAGCAATTTCATCGACGTTTTGCACCTCGATGAAAGTTCTGGGACGACCGTGTATGACAGCACTTTGAATGGGAACAACGGTACCAAGGTATCGTCGACAAGTCCTACCTCGATCGCCGCTGGAAAAATCGGCGGTGCGCAGAGTTTCAATGGCACTTCTGATTACATTGCTCTACCAGCCTCATTGACAAATGGATTGACCCATTTCTCCGTCAGCTTCTGGGAGAAATCCACCGATTTGGGGAGTAACTTTTCTTATCCTTGGCGTCCCCATTTCCTTGGAGATTCTGGGACAGGAAGCGACTTTGGCATCACGACAAATGATGGCAATCTCGGCATGTGGTCTAGCCTTTTCTATCCAATCGGTAAGTCCATATTGACCAACACATTAGTTGATGACAACACCTGGCACCGGATTGACGCTGTCGAGAATGGTGCTGTCCTCGGATCGACAATTTCCTTATATCTTGATGGGATTAACACTGGCCAGACCCTCCCTGTAGATACGCCACTTGAGAATCTCAGTTGGTATCTTGGTGCGCAAAATCAGTCAGGCACCCCAGCTTACTTCCACCAAGGAGCACTCGACGAATTTCGGCTATCGGACTCTGTTCGAAGCGATGACTGGATCGCTACTGAGTTCAATAATCAGAGTTCACCTTCAACCTTTTATAAGCTGTTCGCTGAGAACACAATCGGCGTGGTCCCCATCGCGGCGGGACTCTATGCTTCGCAAAATCTTCAATTCTCCGCCATTCCGCTGGCAACTTGCACAAATAGCATTACTTGGGGCATTGATCCAAATGGAAGCGGTACGGTCTCCACGTCCGGTTTGTATTCTGCACCTTCTAATATCTCCTCGCAGGCGACGATCTCGATAATTGCAACCCCCCCGGTTGGGACAGCAAGCCCAGGTGTTGCAACCGTCGTGCTACTAACGGACAATACGCAATCAATTTTAACTCTGAGCGCGGATGCCGCATCACCCTACGCGATTGGCTCGTCACAGTCGTTTACAGCCAAACTCACAGACGCTGCTGGCGTCCCCGAAAATGGGGTATCGCTAACTTTCGCCATATCGGGCGCAAATCCGCAGACAAGGGTAATGATTACGGATGTAAACGGAATAGCAACCCTAGCCTATAACGGCCTGAATACTGGGACAGATACAATTCAGGCTTCTGCAATAGCAAATGGCGAACCAGCAGTGTCGAATACGCTGGCGGCAACGTGGATTTCGGTAGTTGCACCGTCTGGCAATCCCGCCATTTACTTGAGTCCTTACGGACCCATACCTCCATTGGATCTTGTGGGTCTATGTGGAGCGTTTACGGATAGCTCGGGTGGCCTAATCGAAGCCGTTTCAATTGGTGCGCAACCGAGGATCCTCATCGTTCCTCCTGGCGCAACACAGCTTCAATTAGGTACAGACGACGACGAATACAACGATAACTATGGTTCTGGATACGTGGTCGACGTTAATGGAGTCCAAACGACTGTACCGCCAACTGCGATGCCGTGGACATGGAGTGCGGGTGGTGTAAACGCCAGTTACCCGTTTGGCTTACGAGATGGAACTAGCCCTATTATCGGAGCAACGAATTTAATTCCGGGCCAAGCTATCGCGGTGAATTATGTGAGCGGCACTGCTTCACCTGGAAGCACGTTGGGACTTCATGATGCTAATGGAGTTCCTGGTTTTCCGACTGGCGACGGCCCTGGATCGACGGGCACATTCTCTCCAACACATTACATGTACAATCTCTTGCGAAATGTCGGAGATTCGGTCCCGTTCACGGCAACGATTGTAGATGGCGCTGGAAGTCCTATTGCAGACGTGCCTGTAACCTTCACTATCTCAGGTGCCAACGCGCAGACGTTAACAGCGTCGACGGATTCTAACGGCAATGCGATGGTCTCATACGTGGGCGTCGCTGACGGCTTGGATACAATCCAAGCCGCTGCCGCACCGTCAGGAAGTGGTCCGCTCGTTAGCAAAATAACATCACTGTTATGGATACCTCAACCAGGCTACGCACCGGCAACTTTGACCCTATCTCCAGCATCGGCTCTACCGGCCACGGTTGGAGGCACAGACGTATTTACTGTTACGGCAATAGACGCTTCTGGTGATCCACTACCGAACATAAGTGTCACACTAACAATCTATGGCGCGGATAATCAACAGTTCCGCAGTCTCACAGACAGTACTGGCCACGCTCAATTCCTGTACAGCAATTCGCATACTGGAACTTCCACGATTGAGGCGGCAGCACTAGTTCAAGGTGCAGTTATTTACTCGAATACCGTCACAACAAGCTGGATTCCCGCTGCCTCGGGAAGTGGAGGGGGCTCAGTTACGAGCGGTCCGATTAGCATCGCGATCGTATCTGATTCTACAGTGACGCTGCCTAATCCCTTACAAATAAATGCCACAATTATAGATAGCAGTTTGCCGTCAGGGACTCTGCCATCACTAGCTTGGGCTGAAGTGGCGGGACCAGGTGCGATCTCGTTTAATAGCAACTCCACTGCGAACACAAGCGCCAGCTTCAGCCAGCCCGGCAACTATGTCATCCAGTTGACCGCGAACGATGGAACTAATAGCCTTTCGGAGCAGATCTCTGTTGGGGTCAACAGTGCGTCTGGCACACAAGGATGGATTGGTAGCCCTGCTAACGGGACGACACTGAATGGCATAGTGCCAATTACGCTTACATCTGGAATAACCATCGCAAATGGCAGACTAATTGTTTATTCAGCTCAGGATCCATATGCCCAAAATCCGACGGTACTCAATGGGAACGTGACCGGTTCTGGCCAGATAGGCACACTTGACACGACGGAGTTGGCAAACGGCTCTTACTACATACAGCTCGCAGCAACCGATAGCAACGGTAACTATGAATATAGTGTTGCTCTAGTCACCGTTTCCGGGCAATATAAGCCCGGGCGCGTGACGACGACCGTGACAGATCTGGTCGTACCTGCCAAGGGTCTCGCTATCAATATCCAGCGGCAATACGACAGCCTGAATGCTGGCAAGAGCATGGACTTCGGGTATGGCTGGTCGCTCGGCACCAATGTCGACTTGTCTGTTGATTCTGCCTACAACGTAACCTTCACACTCAACGGTCAGCGTAGAACATTTTACTTCACCCCCCAATATGTCTTTTTCTTCGGAGGGTATGTGGCCGCTTATACTCCAGAATCCGGTCTCTCTGGCTCTCTTACTGCAGAGCAGGACGTAAGTCAGTGTCCGTTTGGTTATGTTTTACCGATCGGCAATTTATGGCAATGTGCATCTGGCGGACTCTACAGTGCCGTCTCATATACTTATATTGACCAGTCAGGCACACAGTACAAAATTAGTGCGTCCGGCGGTCTGCAATCGATCAAGGATATCGGTGGCAACACACTGACCATCACCTCCACCGGTATCACCAGTTCCACGGGCCTCAGTGTGCCTTTCGTGCGCGACTCTTCCGGCCGCATCACCAAGATCACCGACCCGGCGGGCAATGAGTATGACTACACATACGATTCGTCGGGGAATCTTGCGACCGTAAAGTACCCGGGTATCACGCAGACCAGCACGTATAGCTACGATTCGGCCCATCATTATCTGAGCGGTACGGACTTTCGCGGAAAGGCGTTACCCACAACGGCCTACTTCGGGCCGACGGACGTCGATCCGAATGGTAAGCCGTTGAATGGACGGCTGAAGAGTGTCACCGATGCTCTGAGCCAGACCACCAGCTACGCGTACAATCTCGCGACCAACACCACAACCATCACCTATCCAGCGGACGGAAGTGGACACGCCGGGACGGCGACGATGGTCTATGACAGCTATGGCATGCTGCTCAGCTCGACTGATCCCAACGGCCTCACGACTACAAACACCTACAATGCAGACCACAACCTGATTGCAGTCACGGACCCGATCGGCAACAAGACAACATACACCTACGACGCGCGCGGGAACCGAACCTCGACCACGTATCCCGCAACCTCGACCAGCACCAACACCACCGGCACGGTCCTCTACAACCAGAACAGTGAGCCGCTGACCTCGACCGATGAACTGGGCAATACGCGTACCTATAACTATGACGCGAACTCGTGGCCGACGAGCGTCACCGACAGTCTCGGCACGCTGATGAGTTCGTCCTTCAATGCGGACGGCACGATGCACTACGGGGCGATCGGCTACGACATCACAGCCGATTCCAGCAAAGAGTCGGCCTTCACCTACGACACCGATGGGAATCGGACCAGCTCGACGGACGCTCTGGGCCGTGAGACCCAGTACGTCTACAACGACCTTGGCCAGAAGACCTCGATGATCGAGCCCTATGCCAGCCCAACGACTGCGGCCCAGGCAACGACGACGTATCATTACGATGCCTTCGGGCACCTGACGGAGACCGACGCGCCGCAGGGCAGGACCACCTACTCCTCCTACGACGCCAATGGCAACAAGATCTCCGATACGGACGCCGACGGCAACATCACAACCTACGACTACGACGACCTCAACCGGCTGGTGACGACAACCTACCCGGATCACAATACCGTCACCAATACGTACGACTTCCGCGGTAACATCCTGACGCGGACCGATCAGAATGGCCATGTCACAAACAATGTGTATGACGTTGGCGGGCGGCTGACCTCGACCACCACGGCGTACGGCACCGTCAACGCCATGACTATCAGCTACACGTACGACGATGACGGCCGCAAGCTGACCGTCACCGATCCGGCGGGTCACGTCACCCAAAATGCCTATGACCAGGCTGGCAGGCTCACCAGCGTCACCAGCGGCTTCGGGACAGCGGCGGCCTCGACGACCTCCTACGGCTATGACGATGCGGGCAACCGCACGTCCATGACCGACGGGCTGGGAGACACCACGGCTTATGAGTACGACGCCCGCAAGCGGCTGACGAAGACCACCTATGCAGACACCAGGTCCGTCACCAACACCTACGACGGCCCGGGCAACCTCGCCAGCGTCACGGACCAGGCGGGCAACGTGGTCAGCTATACCTACGACGCCGCCAACCAGCTCGCGACCGTGACGCAGACGCCCGTCTCCACCGGGAATATCACCACCTACGGCTACGATCTGCTGGGCAATCTCGGCTCGGTGGAGGACGCCAACAGCCACACCACCATCAACGGCTACGACCTGTTGAGCGAGCTCAGCTCGAAGACCCTGCCCGACGGCACGTCGGTCGAGAGCCGTGGTTACGACTCCGCAGGCAACCTGACCTCGCTGACCCACTTCAGCGGAGTTCAGACGACCTACGGCTACGACAGCCTCAACCGCCTCACCTCGCGCGCCACATCGGGCGAGACCACGGTCAGCTTCACCTACACGGCTACCGGCAAGCGCCACACGATGACCGGTGCCAGCGGCACGACGACCTACAGCTACGACTCGGCCGACCGGCTGACCAGCAAAGCCGCGCCCGCGGGCACGCTGAGCTACACCTATGACGCGGCGGGCAACGTGGCGTCCATCGCATCGTCGAACACCAACGGCGCGTCGATGTCCTACACCTGGGACGCGCTGAACCGGCTCTCGACGGTGGTGGACAACCGGCTGCCGATCGGCTCGAACACGACGACCTACACTTATGACGCGGCCTCGAACCTGGTCACGGTCACCTATCCCAACGGGCTGCAATCCACGCTCTCCTACGACGCGGTCAACCGGATGACGGGGCTGGGCACGGTCACCAGTTCGAATACGCCGGTGGCGAGCTATGACTATACCCCGCTCGGCGCGACCGGCATCCGCACGCAGGCGGCGGAGGCCTTCGCCACCCCCAGCTCCGGTGTCGACTCGAGGAACGTCAACTGGAGCTACGACAACACCTACCGGCTGACGCAGGAGCAGGTCGCCAACGACTCCTCCGTCAATGGGACGGTCAGCTATACGCTGGATGCGGTGGGCAACCGGACCGATCAGAGCTCTTCGATCTCGGGCGTGCCCAGCATCTCGTCGATGGTCTTCAACGCCGACGACCTGCTGACCAGCGAGACCTACGACGCCAACGGCAATACCACCTCGACCGGCGGCAAGACCTTCGCCTACGACGCGGAGAACCATCTGGTCTCCATGAACTCGGGAGCGGTCACGCTGGTCTACGATGGCGACGGCAACCGCGTGGCGAAGACGGTTGAAGGCGTCACGACGCAGTATCTGGTCGACGATCTGAACCCGACGGGCTATCCGCAGGTAGTTGAAGAGGTGGCGGGCGGTTCGGTCCAAAGGACCTACACGTATGGACTCCAAAGAATAGATGAAGAACAAGTTATCAGTGGTTCATGGACGCCGAGCTTCTATGGATATGATGGTGCCGGGACTGTGCGCCAGTTGACCAATGCGTCAGGGGCTGTGACGGATACCTACAACTACGACGCGTTCGGAAACAAGCTGAACTCAACCGGGTCGACGCCAAATGAGTACCTCTATCGCGGCGAGCAGTTTGACTCAGACCTCGGTCTCTACTACCTCCGCGCCAGATACTACAATCCACTCACGGGGAGGTTCCTGAGCAGGGACCCCTTAGATGGCGACCAGATAAACCCAAATACGCTACACAAATATCTCTATGCAAATGGGGATCCCGTGACTGGGGTTGATCCGAGTGGCAGAGGGGCATATGCGCCCGCTGTGCCGGCACCCGCTCAGCCCCCTAAGGTCAACGTGCGGGCAGTCGTTGAATATACCCTGATTGTAGGAACGATCTCGCTTGGTGCGGTAGAAGGTGTAAAGGCCGTTGGATGCGCGGTCAATATTGCTGAAACAGTGAATGCCTTGCGAACGCCCAGTGGCAGTTTCGCCGGGATTAAAGTGGATGCGGCTGACTGTTCAGCAAACAAAGACTGTACACAGTATGAGGAGGAAATTCAGGCGGCATTGGAAGAAGTTCAAGCACGGTATCAGGAGTTGCTGCTGGATCAGCATCATCTGTATGAGTACGCCTGCAAGAATCCCAAAAATCCTTGGACGGACTGGGGATCGTGGGACACACATATAGACACATACCTGGATGCCCAAGCGGACCTCGTTGGGGCAATCGCTGCGGCTAGAGCAGCAGGATGTCCAGTTTCAGCCGAGGCAGAATATTGGGCCACAAAGCCGCCTCCGACGACTAACGCGCGGTGTGGAGGCCAGTAAAATGCGCGAAGTGAGAAATCTGACTGATTACCTAATTATGCTCTTAAGCACGGATTGGTTTCTGCCGTACTGGGCTGAGATAGGCATCCACGTAGAAGATCAAGCCAAGAAGGTCAGAATCCAGCGAGGCTGTCGTGGGATAGTTGATCAAATGCTGTCAGGTTCTAAAGACTACTACCAGAGACAGGACTCGCCAGATCGTAAACGCGAGACGGCTTCGGAGTTCTTGACCCTGCTACGAGATTGTGATGCCGAAACTGAAGTGTCGGAAGCAAGTGAAGAATGGTCAAATTTGTCTCACGAGAAGCTTTACCCAGCCTTCATGTATTGGGGCCACACTATAGACTTGATCCAAGGCCGTGTTCAAGAACGTGGGTTACCCCTCTCCCCTTCGATCAAAGAAGAGGTGGTGAAGGCATGGGAGGCGTGCCAGATGGCTGAGCCCGACTTTCCTGAGATTTGCCTGAATTCCAAATCGACTTGGGATACCTACACCCAGACTCTATTAACCAATGCCAAGACGTTAGCCAACATACTTAACTCTGTGCTGCGGGAACGCAATTTCAGGGCGTTTTGGACTCACCTTCGCCAACAACTGACGCCTCATCAACTGAACGAGTTGGCTTCCTGGTATCGCGCAATGACTGTCAATAAGTTGCACGAAGATCGATCTGATGTGATTCCTTCTTATATCAGCTAGAGTTGTGTTGTGCCGTCACTGCACGGCTGCTACTCGCCGTTAGTCGAGACGACGGTCAGCTTCACCTACACGGCCACCGGCAAGCGCCACACCATGACGGACGCCAGCGGCACCACGACCTACAGCTACGACTCGGCCGACAGGCTGACCAGCAAGGCCGCGCCGGCAGGCACGCTGAGCTACACCTATGACGCGGCGAGCAACGTGGCGTCCATCGCATCGTCGAACACCAACGGCGCGTCGATGTCCTACACCTGGGACGCGCTGAACCGGCCCTCCACGGTGGTGGACAACCGGCTGCCGATCGTATCCGGGTTCATGGCAGCCTCCTGACTCACCGTTATACCCATCGGGATGAACGGCCGCTGATCATCCCATTAATAACCTGTCCTATAGCCACCGACCTGACCATGTACCCTTGAATCCCGCCAGAGACTCTCTACGTCCGCCTGTAATGGCCCTACGTCGCTTTGTTGCGCAGCGAACCACCCAACCCCACCCCAAGATTCCGTGAAGGCCTTGTAGCGCAGCCATGCGGCCGCCTATTCCTTGTGCTCAGCTCCAGTCTGAAAACGCCGGGGCAAAAGTCGTTGGGGCCTCCGCCTGGAGCCACTCCTTCATCGCCGACACTTCCGCGTCCGTGAGCGGAAGGTCCATCTCGGGGCCGCCATTCTTCCATTGTTGCCAAACGTCAATCTCGCGCTTGGTCTGGGCAGGATTCTGTTGCCATGCCCGCAGCGCTGAAGTCGTCGCCATGAGCTCGATCATCATCGGCTCTTCCCCTCTTACCCATCTTCCAGCTCCAATGGGCCGTCGTCCACGGTAGCCGGTCACAGCGTAGACGGCCCTAGTTGGAGCTCAGTCTCCTGCGCATCGTGATCCGCAGATCGTCCAGATCATTCACTAGATCCTGTTCGGTGTAGTTCTGCATTGCGATGATCCGCCGGACGTCCTGCAGCGTCTCTTTAGACGGCAAAATGGAGGCGATCTCCGCTCTTATTCCGTCCTCGTACTCACCGATGTCTGTGGGGGGACCGGTCCATTCGCCATTGATGCCATAGAGGTGGGAGATGACCGGAAAAAGCTTTTCCCCGAACGTCAGCATAATCTTCACGCGGGTGAGCATTCGCCCGCTGGCCTGGTCTAGCAGCGCCCTGGATGTCAGCTCATATCGATCGCGCACACAATCGAAGTCCCGCCCCACCGGTTCATTTGGCCCTGCAACATCCACGTCGGCTTCACACCACGGCTGCCAGTGGTCGATGGGCATCGCGTCCTCCCAGAACCCGAACTGCAGCTGCTCCCTGAGTTCATGCTGGAAGAGCGTCTTTTGAGCGATATCGCGCACGCGGATAGTTCCCATTTGTCCAGTCCTCTCTATGCCGAGACTTTCGCGGCTGCAGGGGTGGCCCGCCCGTTCAAGATTCGATTGATCACGACTCCATGCCACGGCCGTCCAGTCCGAGTGGGCACTCCTTCAAACGTGAGCTGGGTGGCGATTTTGTCAAACGCTAGTCCCTGACCCCTCAACGCAGTCATTCTCGCCACCGCTAGCCGCTCCTGTTGGTCACGGCCGAATGGCTTTCTGCCTTCGCACCGCCCTTCACTGGCGCGCTTGCGCATCCGGGCGCTTCGCAGCTTGAGTACAATCTGGCTCTTGTCATACTGGGCGACGGCTCCCAGCAGCTGCCGCATCAGGATTCGCGTCGGATCATTCGCCATCAGGTCTGGCTCCGCTACGGAGACCAGCGCGATGCCCCTCTTCGCCAAGTCGGCGATCGTAGCCTCCTGAACCATGAGATCTCTGGCCAGACGATCGAGCCGCTCGATGAGAACCGTCCTCACGCCCGATTCCTGAAGGGCAGCGATCATCTCTGCCCACGCAGGACGGTCCATCGATTCCTTCGTTCCGGTGACGCCTTCCTCCCTAAAGACCCGAGCGATCTTGAGGTCATGGAGTGACGCATAGCCTCTAGCCGCCTGGAGCTGGCGGGGGAAGCCGTCACCCTTTACCTGCCCTTTCCCACTCACGCGTAGGTATGCAAACGCCTTTGTCATGTTGTGATAGGGCCCGGACTGGGGAAAAATGTCAAACCAATTCCGAAGAATAGGTCTAGCCGCAGATTCTAAAAGACTTACACGTTTAACGGTTTACGACCCCATTGGGGGTCATGTCTTCCTCAAATCGGCGCGTCATTCGACCCGCCTGTATGGTTCGCAATCAGCCTAGTTCCAATCTGAATCGCCCAATTGGCGCGGTTTCCATCACATGGGCGAGTCCATTCTCGGCACTCGCCCTCAAGACGAGCGTCATGGTAACGCGACCGTCGAGATGAACCCCGAATCTGCCTAGTCCTGCCGTGTCTTGTGAGCGACCAACACCCGATCCTGCCCCTACGTCACACTAATTTTTGACCCCACTGAACAGCTCATTGCGTAGCGGGTAGGAAGGCCACGTCACGGGATTGGTCTATTTTGTTTGCAGTGCTTGGAACACGACCTCAGCGGCCTTGTCGCTAGGGACAGGAGCGCTGCAAGGCTCGACGTCGCCTCGGCGCGAGTTCAGTCGGATCGCCTTCCCCTTATCAGCGGTTCGCCATTCAGGCTTCACTTGCTGCCCGTTTAGACGAAAAATCAGATGGGCAACGGTATAGCCGCTGTCAGTCGAAATCACGATCTTCCCTTTGGCCGCCAGGGCCAGAGGCAGTTCCACGGTATTGCGTCCATACCCGGGAGAGAACTCGCCCGATTGTTCCGGCCCGTCGTCGACCCTATACCGAATAAACGCAAGAGACTCGCACTCGCTGGATATTTCGAGCTGTAGGGGGAAAACTTGCGGGTCCGCAGGGGGTTTCGGAATCGCAGCGGCAAGCATCGCGAAACACGCCGGGTGCGAATCGCGCAGCGTGTCGATCAATTTGCTGGTATCGAACTGCACTCCCACGCCATCCTTTTCCAGGAACGGTTGAAATGCCAGAACTACCGTGCCCTTGATACCGAACAATCCAACGAGCTGTGCGGACGACAGGCGGCTGATCTCATTGTTGGGCAGTTGGTCGAGGAACATGATCGTTTTCCTGTCCTCAAGGGTCATAAACGTCAGCTCGGACGATTCTAAGTCGCCGACCTTTATTACGACAGGAGCGCCTACAGCCAGGAGTCCTGTGTAGAATTCCACTGTCAACCGATGATAATCAGTGTTCGGTTTGCACGTAATTTCCAGGAACGGACGCACTGAAATGCCCGCAGAGTCGGTATAGGACCGATCCGCATCGACGCGAACTGAGTCCGTCTGAGCGCTCGCAGGACGTGGGATAGCAAGCGTACTTCCGACCATCAAGAGTAAAGTCAAGCAACCGATATCTTTCATTTCAGCTTTCGCCTCCGGGTGATATGTCGCTGCGCAGTGCTGGCCTCATCTCTTCTCTGTATAAAATCCGTAATATGATTCGGTGGTTTGCGTAGTGAGATTACGTCAAGGTCTAGGGAAGCGCAAGCATGGCTTCCCTCAGAAAAGCTTTCGGCCGACGGCTCCGCTCGATCAGGAAGGCACGTGACCTTTCGCAGGAGAAATTCGCCGAATTGCTGGGAGTCTCTGTCGATTTTCTGAGTCTGATTGAACGCGGAATCAACTCGCCTTCATTCGATACCCTAGAGCAGATGTCGAAGCGTCTACGGATCCCCGTCCGGGATCTTTTCGACTTCCCCAGGCCGCGCTAGTGTCGTGCTCCCACGGGTCACCCTCCAGCTCCTACCGCCTCGATCTGTTGTGTAGCGCCCCAGAATCGCGCGACGTCTGCCTGTATCGAGCCGGCGGACGCTCGATGCCCTTTCCCCCAGGCCGTTCCGATCAGCCGCCCTGGGGCCAATGGGAGAGTTGACGGCGATCGCTTCGAGGAATACGTCTGCGCGTTCGCTCTGATCCGTCCGAGAACGGCGTCAGAGTAGTGGAGGTGGAGCGGCACCGTTCTCCCGCGGATCGGCGGTGGTAGCGCTTCGGCGCTTCTGCAAGAATGGCCGCAGGGCCCAGAACCCATGACAGAGTTCAAGGACAAGATTCCCGCGGTGGGAGCGAAGATCGAGTTTCTATATAACGCAACTTCCGGTGCCATTGGGAACCAGATCCCCGGCACAGGGTTCATGGCGTTCTATCAAGTTGCCATGAGCCTGGATGGCCGTCAGTTGCTCGGCAGCGTACCCCCTACTGGCCTGGGACTGGGAGCTGGTCCACACCTGCTTCGAGTCCCCAAGACCTACCCGAAGTTCACGGAGAATCAGCCGGGCCTGCTCATTATCGGACCACGTCGAGATCGCGCTCTACGACAACATGGAGCGCTCCGGTCGCGTCGGCTGCTTCACTACGAACAAGTACGAGAACATCAGCGGCGTGGTCGTCTTCGATGCGGAGATCGGCAACGAGAGCCTGGAATATAAGTTTGTGGTCTACGAGAACCCATTCGCCCTGCCCGCTACGAAGCTGCCGCCGTCACTGCTGCAGTACAGGCCGACTATCACCTACATCGTGAAAGGCACAGATCCGCGCAAGCCGATGCCGGTGCTGCTGTAGGGCGCAGAATTATGATCTTGGTCTCCTCAAACTGCGCGGCATCCCAGGCGGCGTCGGCTCCCACTCGTAGGTGGGAATGATCACGCAGCGGTTGGGCAGAGTCTGAGCGGCATCGACCATCTCTCGCTGCCGCTCCAGAGTCTTCTCATCGAACATGCAGGCGTAGAAGCCAGTGGTGGGGAGCATGGACCGGAACGCATGGCGCATCTCAGCATTGCCCCGTCGTTTGCCCTGCATGAGCTTGAACGTCTCGTAAACAACGAAGTCAGCAGTCTGGAGACCAAGAGAATCGTCCGAACTGTCGGCCTCACAACCCATCAGGCGATGCCGCCACGGAAATCCGGGGTCATGCTTAATGGAGTAGAACCCGTCGATGGCGTCCGCTTGGAACTTGTTTTGATCGAGCACAACAGAGAACGTGTCCTCCGGCGCATAGCCACCGAACTCCATGTGCTGCGCGATAGCAACCACAATCGTCTTGAAGCACACCAGATACGGGTGGCCAAGCTTAATCTGTCCCTCCGGGCTCATGCCCTTCCTGTAAGAGTCGAACCACATCCCGCAGGCCATTCCATGCAGCCGCCGTCCTTGCTGCTTGAGAATCCGGAGTATCCCTCTGCTGTAGCGTAGTCGACGCCACTTATGCCAGCCCTCGAACTCCCAGGTCGCAGCGTTCAGATGGGCAGCATGGAACCGAGCCACGCCGACGCGCTCATTCTTCCGCTGCCAGCGCCTGCCGATCTTCTCCCAGGAGTTGTAGTCGCTGATGAAGCCTCCGACCACGTAGCATGTCGGCTCTAACGGAGGAGAACCCTTCGGCGCTTTCGTCTTCGGTGGATCAAAGCTCTCGTCACAGAAAAACCAGAAGTTCACGATTCGCCGTGCCTCGGTGCTCTATCTCTGCTCAGCCTTCGAGGACGGTGAACTGCAGGCCACAGTTCTCCGGCAAGGAGCGCAATATGGCAAGGGCTTGGCTGAACGCGTCGCGTTCATTCAGGCCTGCATTGAACCGGCGGATCAGCTTCCCATCGGTGAAGCTGTAGATGGCTGCGGCCGCGCGATCGGGCAGGCCTTTGAATTCGTCAGCCCACACCATGTAGCTGTTGTAGGCGCTCGGCAATTCGTCCTGCGCAAGCTCTGAGTTGTGGGCGGTCACATTGGCACGAATCATTTGTCACCTCGCTCCGCCGACCAGTTTACTCTCACGGGTCGCGTGCCGGACCTTTTCACCCTCACTGTCGAGCGGCGATTCGCTACCGGAGTGCCGTTCGTGCCGCGTTGATGGTCACGTTCTCCGGTGCGATTCATGGGTCCAACTGCGGGTCCAATATGGGTCCAATTAGGACTGTGGCGAGTTGCTTCCCGCTCTCTCGGGTCCATCTGGATTTACCCAAGTCTCTGACGATGCATGGCATAGCGGATTTCACACGGTGGAAGTCGTAGGTTCGAATCCTGCTGTGCCCACCAATTCTTTCAATAACTTAGCGTCGGCCCGGTGAACGGGTTTTGTTGCATTTTGTTGCAATTTGCCAGAGCCCAGTTTTTTCGGCGCCCCCTTGGCGAGCATTCCGTAGACCGAGCCGACCATCTCCTGCACACTTTCCGGCAACTCCTGCATGTACTCGTTGGCGGTTGTGTCCGCCTTCGCGTGCCGCAGGTGCGCCTGAATGTCCTTGACCGACCCCATGTTCTGCGCTTGGGTAGCCATGGTCCGGCGCAGGATCTGGAAGTTCAGCCGGGGCAGCCCAAGCTGCACCGCAAAGGGCTTCAGAACCCGCTCCCGGTAGTTGTCGACCCGCATTACCCCTCCATCCGTGTTCGGGAAGATGAAGGCGTCCGGGGACGAATCCGCGCATTCGGTCTTCCAGAGGAGCAGCTGGCGCGCCAGCCCGTTCGGCAGATAGACCTTGCCCAGGCTTTTCTTGGTCTTCCCGAAGGGCCGGATGACTCCACGGTAGACCGTTTCGGTGATCGACAGCGTGTTGCGGCTGTCGAAGGACTTCCAGCGAAGCGCGAACAACTCGCTCGGCCGGAGAGCGGCGGTCATGTCCAGCATCAAGAGGAGCCGGTCCCGCCGACCGCTGCTGGCCAGGATGAGCCAGAGTTGATTCCAGTCCAGAACCCGCTTGTCTTTGGGCCGAAGGTTCTTGGGAATCTTCAGCTTCCGGGTCGGGTCTTTGGTCAGGAACTCCTGCTCGATGGCCTCGTCGAAGATCGACCGCAAATAGGAGCGGGCCTGCTTGACCCGGTCCGGGTTGTAGCGATCTGCGAGCTGATTGACATGCGTCTGCAGCATGAATCGGTCGATTGATTCGAGAGATAAGCTTCCGAATTTGTCGATCAGATCGATCTCAATCTGGGCCATTTTTTCCTTTGCCGTTTCGGGCCGCCAATCGCCCAATCGGAGAGGGAAGTAGCGGTTCCGAACAAACCATTCGAAGGTTGTGGCGCTGTCCTTGAGGAGCCGGCCGCCTGCGAGGTTCTGACCTGTTTGCTTAGCGACTTCCATCCGCAGTGCCTCTCGCGCCGCGGACTTAGTGACCTGGGATTTGAGGCCAAGTGGGACGCACACGATGTCCACCTTGGGCTGTTCGGTTTCAGGGGCGATGACCGTGCGGCGGAAGTATCCGTACCACTTCTTCCCGCGCAGACCGACCCAGCCTGCCTGGTTCGATTTACCCATCGATAGCTCGTTTTCTGTGAGGGAAAAGAGTGGTGGGCAGCCTCAATTTTACGCTCTGCGTCGGCCACCTGTATGCAGTCCTGAAAGCCTTTCCCGCTCATCAATAAAGGCTTCGATCGCACTCGCGCGAAAGCGCAAGGTGCCGTCTCCCATGCGAATGACCGGCAGCTTCGGCTTCTTGCGGGAACAGTGATCCCAGACCCAATCCTTGCTGACGTTCAAGCGTCGGCCGACGTCCTCCACGGTCAACAGTGGATCAGACATGGCAGGATTGGGAGTCGTAGCACGTTGCGGTCCTTTGCGACGTATCGGCAGCACGACCATCGGGGAATTCACAGGTCTATCGGCAGCTTCATTCATTGAGCGAGGTGATGCAGACTCTGGGTGTGGCATACCCTCTCCTGCAGCGGAAGTATCTTTCTGGGTACCGCTGTGCAACAGAAGATTGACCAGAAGCGGATGCCGAGTCCAATTCCATTTCGTACTCTGTCTATTCCCTGCTGGAATAGCACTGATAAGGATGAACCGATTTGTCTAAAGCTTCAGGAATAGCTGCTTCGAGGAGTTTTCGCGAGATGCAGGTGAAACGACACGCTTTAGTAGTGCGCGACCAAACTCATTCACTAGCCGAGACGATTGATCAACTCTTAGCACTAGATTGCTTCTGATGAGAAAGGCGTCGCAATCGAATGGGCGGGCGGCTAATTCCTCAATCGCCAATTGTTCGGCGACACCTTTTGGCATAAAAGCGACTCCAAAATTCTCTCGGATCAGTTGCACCACTCCCTGAGGGGCTAGGTAATGATGCAACTCGACTGGAGTAATGTGGGCTTGTTTGCCGGCATTAAGGACAGCATCGTAGATTGTCGGATTAGCTCGTCGAGGAAACATCATCCAACCAATATTGCCGAAATCGGCAATCGTGACCGTACTACGGTTTACGGTAGGATGTTCAGCGGATATGAGGGCGCAAAGAGGAACGGTCGTTAGTGAGACCTGTGTTAGCAAAGGGTTCTCGAGGGGATCTTCGATGATCGCGAGATCGAGTTCTGCTGATAAGACCCCAAAAGCCCGCGTCTTCGGCGCGGCAGAACGGAGACGCGCCCATCCGGGTGCTGCTTATCGAAGACGACAAGCTGGATCGGATGGCGATCGAGGCAGAGCTGGCTTCCGACATGGCGCCCCCCGTCGATCTCATTGTGGTGGATTGTTTTGACGCAGCGTGCCAACTGCTGACGGAGCGGGCCTGCGACCTTGTCCTCGCCGATCTGCATCTTGCCGACAGCAGCGGACTGAGCACGCTGGAACGCATCCACGCCGCTGCGCCGTGCCTGCCTGTCATCCTGCTTACCGGAGCCAGGGACGAGGAATTTGCCGTGGAGGCGCTGCGAAGGGGCGCGCAGGACATCCTCATCAAAGACCGCTTTGCCGAGAACCGCCTTTCCCGCACCATTCGTCACGCTATGGAGAGGCAGGACTTCATTCGCGAACTCGCGTGCTCCGCCAGGGCGCTGACGGAGAGCGAGGCGCGATTGAAGGCGGTGGTGCATTCCACCGGCGATGCCATGGTCATTGTGAATGCCGAGGGGCGCGTGAGCTTTGCCAATCCAGCCGCCGCGTTGATGTTCGGCTGCACCGAAACGCAGTTTGTGGGAAAGCACTTCGGAGTTCCGGTAGTTACGGGGCAGTCGACGGAGGTGGATATCCTGCTCCCCAACGGCAGGACCGGCTGCGCGGAGATGCGCGTCACCGAGATCGACTGGGAAGGGAGCCGCGCGCTGCTCGCGTGTCTACGCGACGTAACGGAACAGCGCCAGATGGAGCAGCAACTGCGACGGGCCCAGAAGATGGACGCCATCGGCCAGCTTGCCGGGGGCATCGCCCACGACTTCAACAACATCCTCACCATCATCAACGCCCAGAGCGAGCTTGCTCTCGATACGCTGCACCAGCTGGACCCGCTCCGCCAGCCTCTGACCACCATTCACGAGGCAGGCATCCGTGCGGCGCGACTGACGCGTCAGCTGCTCACCTTCAGCCGTGGCGAGGTCGTCTCACCGGAGATATTGGACGTCAACGAAGTGATTGGAAGCGCGTTCGACATGCTCAGCCGCGCGGTGGACGAGAGCATCGAGCTGACCTTCTCTCCGGCTTCCGGTCTCGGCACGGTCAAGGCCGACCGGGCCCACATCGAACAGATTGTCCTGAATCTAACCGTAAACGGCCGCGACGCGATGCCGGACGGGGGAAAAATTACGATCGAGACCGCGATGATTCGCCTCGATGAAAGCTATACCCGCAGCCATGTCACCCTGCTTCCAGGGGAGTATGTGCAGATTGCCGTAACGGACACGGGGCACGGCATGGACGAAAAGACTCGCGCCCGGATATTTGAGCCGTTTTTCACTACCAAGGGGCCGGACAAGGGGACCGGGCTTGGTCTGGCCACAGTCTTCGGCATTGTGCAACGTTACGGCGGCAGCATCGAGGTATACAGCGAGCTCTCGGTCGGCACATGCTTCAAAATCTATCTGCCTCGCATCGCAGGAAAGCCGGAGAGTGTCCCGGCCAAATCTGAGGACAGGAAATGGACAGGCAGGGAGACCATTCTGCTGGTGGAAGACAACCCGGAGATCCGTAAGCTGACGGGCATGGTGCTTCGTGGCGGAGGCTATATCGTTCTCGAGGCCGGGGATGGCGAGGAGGCCCTTGAAGTAGTGGAGAAGCATCGTAGCAGCATCCATCTGCTGGTCACGGATGCTGTAATGCCTCGCATGGGAGGACGCAAGCTGGCGGAACTGATGCAGAAGCGAGACCCCGAATTGAGCGTGCTCTATGTCTCAGGCTATGCGGAGGACGGTATTGTTCGCCACGGCATCGTGCAGAAGAACGCGGGATTTCTGCAGAAGCCATATTCCATCAAAGTGTTCCAGCACAAGGTGAGGGAGCTGCTTGACCAATAGCCACCCTCTGGGACGCGTTCCGCAGCGGGACGGTCGCAGCGGGCCCGAAGTCCAACAGCAGAGGTCGTCCGTGGGGCCCCGATTGAGCGAAGCAGTCGGACTCAGTGGCCGTAGCCGCCGCCGTCCTGCGGGACTTTGCCGCGGAACATCGTGTAGGTGACGATGAAGTAGCCCAGGGCCAGCAGAATGCCGAAGCACCACCAGGCCAAACCGACATGGGTGGCATAGTTTCCGGAGATTGCCTTGGCGACGGTGATGTCTCCGGCAGGGCTAATGGACGAAGGCAGTACGACCGGATACAGGCCTGCGCATGCGCCCACCAGCATGAAGGTGAGGTAGAGACACGAGGCGAGGAAGGCCCGGAAGTGCGCTCCGCGGCTGGAGAAGATGCGGATGGCGGCCAGCGTCCCGACGACCAGCGCCGGGATGACGAACAGGATCGGATGGCTCTTGTAATTGTCGAGCGTGGAGGGCCGGACGATCATCGTTGCGGGCAGGCTGATGAGAGTAACGACGCAGACCAGCATCCAGGCGCGTTCCGCGAACTGCGTGGCGCGGGTCTCCAGTTCGCCGGGTGCCTTGACGGCGAGGTAGAGGGCCCCGTGCAGCGCCAGGGCAACGAAGGCCACGATGCCGCCGATAACGGTGTACCAGTCGAGGATGCCGGGATAGGGGCCGACGCGCCAGTTGGTCCAAAGCGGCAGGAAGAAGTAGTTGTCCGGGCCGATGGGCACGCCGCGGATGACGTTGGCGAGGGCGGCTCCGAGAAAGATGGC
The DNA here is from genome assembly GCA_035550395.1 of Acidobacteriaceae bacterium. GTDB lineage: Bacteria > Acidobacteriota > Terriglobia > Terriglobales > Acidobacteriaceae > Edaphobacter. The sequence goes on along the minus strand of DASZPF010000029.1, from coordinate 4,910 downwards.
CAGCAGTGCGCTGGAGAGGAAGAAGACGCCGTCGAAAAAGCTGCGCCAGACCGGATTGTCGATGTTTGCGCGCAGCTCGATCGAGATACCGCGGCCGATGAGCAGCCAGAGCACGATCATCAGCGGGAGATAGAAGCCGCTGAAGGCCGAGGCGTAGAGCAGGGGAAAGGCGAAGTAAAGCGTGCCGCCGCCGGCGAGCAGCCAGACTTCATTGCCGTCCCAGACAGGGCCGATGGAGCGGAACATGATGCGGCGGTCTTCCTCCGTGCGGCCGAGAAAGGGCCCGAGGATGCCGATGCCGATGTCGAACCCGTCAAGCACGACGTAGGCGACGATCATCACCGCAACGATCCAGAACCAGATGGCTCCCATGATTTCTCCTCAATCTCCTGCGGGGGTGACGGATTCGGGCACTGCGTGCGGCTCAGGGTCCTGCGGGCCGGTCTCGATGAAGCGATAGACCATGACGATCCAGAGGACCGAGAGCAGGGAGTACATGCCAAGGAAGCCGAGCAACGTGAACAGGCTGTTGCCGGATGAGACGTGGATGGAGTAGCCCTGCGAGGTGCGCAGCAATCCATAGACGAGCCACGGCTGGCGGCCGATCTCGGCGGTCATCCAGCCGGCGGTATTGGCAATGTAGGGCAACGGGAAGCTGAGCAGCAGCGGCCAGAGAATCCAGTTGGAGGCGAAGAGTTTGCCGCGCCAGAGCAGGAACGCCGCGAGGAACATGACAAGGACGAAGTAGGTCCCGAGGCCCGCCATGATGTGGTAGCTGTAATAGAGCAACGGCAGCGTCGAGGGCCAATCCTCGCGCGGGAACTGGTCAAGACCCTTCACCTCAGCCTTGGTGGTGCCGTAGATCAGAAAGCTGAGGACATCGTTGACAGCGAGCGGGTTGTCGATGCGCTGCTGCTCGATGTCCGGCTGGCCGAGCAGAACGACGGGCGCGCCCCTCTGCGTATGGAAGAGGCCTTCCATGCCGGCGATGGCGGCGGGCTGATGCTCGGCTACGTAGCGGCCGTGCATGTCTCCGGTGGGGAAGATCTGCACGATGCAGGAGATGAGCCCTGCGATGACACCGACTTTAAGGAAGAGCTTGCCGGATTCGATGTGGCGCTTGTTGAGCACGTAGAACGCGCCAACGGCGGACATGACGAAGGCGGCGGTGACGACGGCGCCGCACATGTTGTGCGCATACTGCAGCCAGGCCCACGGATTGAGGAGCAGGCCCCAGAAGCTGGTGAGCTGGAAGTCACCGTTGGGCAGCAGGTTGTAGGCGACGGGGTGCTGCATCCAGGCGTCGGTGACGATGATGAAGAAGCCGGAGATCCAGCTTCCGAGGAAGACCATGAACGCCGAGCCCCAGTGGGCGAAACGCGAGAGGCGCTTTTCCCCGAAGAGGAAGAGGCCGAGGAAGGTCGACTCCAGAAAGAAGGAGAAGACGCCTTCCATGGCCAGCGGCTGGCCGATGATCCCCCCGGTGCGGCGCGAGAACTCCGACCAGTTGGTGCCGAACTGGAACTCCATGGGGATTCCGGTGACGACGCCGAGGACGAAGTTAATGGCGAAGATGCGGGCCCAGAAGCGTGCGGCCTGGTCGTAACGCGGGTCATTCTTCCGGATGGCAATGGTCTTCAGCACAACGATGAGCAGTGCGAGACCCATCGTGAGCTGCGGGAAGAGGTAGTGGAAGGTGACGGTGAAGGCGAAATGGATCCTGTGCAGGATCAGCGCATCCATGATGCAGAAAGTGTAGCGCGGCAGCTTTACATTGCGCCTGTGACGACGGACACAAAGGTTGATGAAGTTTCGTATTTTGAAACGCGAGTAGAATCGTCGATATGAGCCTGTACTACGCCTCCGGCTCACCGGAGAAGGAATTTTCGGCCGCCGAGACGAAGGCGGCATTGTTTAGCGCACTGGAGAAGATCGGGCCGCGGAAGCGCGTTCTGGCGGTCCCGCCGGACTTTACCCGCATGCACTCGATGGCCGGCGAGCTGACCGAGTATGCGTGGAACTTCTATGGCGACGCGCTGGTGGACGTGCTGCCTGCGCTGGGCACGCACAAGCCGATGACCGACCATGAGATCCAGACGATGTACGGGCCGACGCCGCGCGACCTCTTTCGCGTGCACGACTGGCGTAACGACATCGTGACGCTCGGCGAGGTGCCGGGCGAGTTCGTCCGCGAGGTGAGCGAAGGCAAGGTGGACTACGAGTGGCCGGCGCAGGTAAACAAGCTCCTTCGGGATGGCGGCCACGACCTGATCCTGTCGATCGGGCAGATTGTGCCGCACGAGGTGGTCGGCATGGCCGGCTACAACAAGAACATCTTTGTCGGCACGGGCGGCGTGATGGGCATTCACCGCAGCCACTTCCTGGGCGCGGTGTACGGTATGGAGCGCATGATGGGCCGTGCGGACACGCCGGTGCGCAAGGTGCTGAATTATGCGAGCGAGCACTTCGCGAAGAACCTGCCGATCGTCTATGTGCTGACGGTGGTAAGCAAGAACGCGGCGGGCAAGCTGGTGATCCGCGGCATCTTCGTGGGCGATGATGTCGAGTGCTTCGAGCGCGCGGCGGAGCTGAGCCTGAAGGTGAACTTCCAGATGATGGACCGCGAGATCCAGAAGGCCGTGGTCTTCCTCGATCCGGAGGAGTTCAAGAGCACGTGGCTGGGCAACAAGAGCGTCTACCGGACGCGCATGGCGCTGGCGGATAACGCCGAGCTGATCGTGCTGGCTCCGGGTGTGCACGAGTTCGGGGAAGACCCGACGATCGACAAGCTGATCCGCAAGTACGGCTACTGCGGGACGCCGAAGACGCTGGAGGCGGTGAAGAGCGATCCGGCGCTGGCGGCGAACCTGTCGGCGGCGGCGCACCTGATTCACGGCTCGAGCGAGGGGCGCTTCCGCATCCGCTACTGTCCGGGCGGGCTGACGCGGGAGGAGATTGAGGCGGCACACTTTGAGTACGGCGACCTGGCGGAATACTCGAAGAAGTACGACATCGCGAAGCTCAAAGACGGCTGGAACACGGTCGACGGCGAAGAGATCTTCTATATCTCCAACCCGGGCTTAGGATTGTGGGCGTATGAGGGGCGATTCTAGGATTAGTGGCGCGCCTTCGCCGAAGCAATAAGGCAGCGGTTGTCACACTCTCCATCGTCACTTTGATTGGAGAGTCGTGAGAATCGATTCGGCTTCCTGCACGTACTGTGGCGGGCCGACATACCTGAAAAGATCATTTGTGTGACCCGTATAGCAGGTCATATATGTGGAACCGGCGGGACGGGAGACCGGGCGGGCGGTGTTGCTGCCTGTGAAATCCATCCTGTTGCAGTAGAGAGGGAAGGACCTGGTGTGGAGGACCACAAGCGAGGCCTTCCAGTGACTTGTGGCCGACGTATGGTTCGCGATGGTGACGTTGGCCTCGACTCGGGTGAGTTCCCGCTCGTCAAGATCGGCGGACGGCTCCGGCGGAGTGCTGTCCGGGGCCGCAACCAAGACATATAGGTTCGCCTGCTCCTCCCGCGAGGATCTGCCCATTCGTTCCACGGCCGGAGGGTCGGTTTCACTGCTGCTTACGCTGGGACTCCAGCTCGGCGGCAGTTTGACTTGATAGCTGGCGAGCTGGGCAGTATCTCCGTGGCGCAAGTGCCACAGAGTGGTTGCGGCATAGCCGGAGGAGGCGAGTGCGAGCAGGGCCATGCAGGCTGCCGCTGTCGCCGCCAGTGCGATGAGCGGCCTGCGGGCGCTCGTCCCATGAGTTGGAGCAGCCGAGAGCAATTCCGTGGTGGGGGAGGTGGCGGGCTCCGGTGGCGCCCCGTCAAGATTTGGGCTCAGGCACAGCCATATGCCGGCGAGGTTGAGGAAGAGATAGGCCCAGCCCATGACGAGGACGATCAGGCTGGCCGGGCCGGCGAAGTAGATCAGAGGCAGGGCGGCGAGGAGATCCAATCCACAGGCGACTATGGCGAAGTAATTGCGCCTGCCGGAGGGGCGGAGCAGAGTCAAATAGGCGAGTGCGGAGGGAAGAAGAGCGAGGCCAGCGGCGCAGAAGTAAATTGCGGCCGTGTGGCCGGGGCCACGCGCCAACTCGGGCTTACGAATCGCGAGGAAGATTGCAAAGAGAAAGATGAGCGCCTGGACACCGAAGAGCCAGCGGAGGGTAGACCTCAACATTTGCCGCATGGGTGGAGGGTACCGGGAGGCGTGCGCCAAGTCACGAGTTTTCGCGATGACGGCTGACGTTGAATCCGGGAAGAGGGCCTGCGGCCTGGCGGTGGATCGTTGTGTGCGTGGGGGGACGTGGGTGACACCACGGCTGGAGCGAGGGGCGGTCCTCAGGCAAAGTGGAAGAAGGTATTCGCGAGTTTGAAGAGGAGTCCGAAGGAGATCAGGGCGAGCAGGCCGGTGACGGGGAGCAGAGCGATGGCGGTAAGAAGACTCTTCGCAAACCCGCTGGGTCCGGCGAAAATCCTGTGCTCCGAGGTGCGGCGGAGCATCCATGCAAAGGCGGCCAGCGCAGGGACCTGCAGCAGCGCTAGGGTGAGAAGGATCTGCGGAAGAGTGAAGAGGTGGAGGGTGTCCGGACCGGTGATGGTGTGAACGAAGCCCAGGATGATGCGGGCGGGGAAAAGGAAGATGGACGGAGCGAGATACCCCAGGATGTACACCACGAAGCCGGCGACGAACGTGGTGAGAGCCCATGCATAGATGGCCTTGTAGGTGGCCTTGTAGGCTTCGCCGAAGTCGAGGTGCTCCTTGCTGCTGAAAATTTTTTCCACAATGCGCATGAGGGGCGAGGCGAATAGAGCCATGACTGCCGCGGCAAGCACGATAGGCAGGGTGAGGACCCGGAGGATAAGGCTGAAGACGGCCGAAGCCTCCTCGGGAGTCATCGTG
>DASZPF010000028.1:0-10192 GCA_035550395.1 Acidobacteriaceae bacterium | reverse complement strand
ACAGAGGGATTTCCCGCGGAAAAGCTGCTGCGAGTATATCAAAGTAAGACGCCCGCGGAGGTGAGCGGTGAGCGCTGCGACGGGGAGCGATCCGCCTCGATTTCTCCGGTCGGGCGATGCGCGCAGAACCCGGCAGCGTTGCAGGTGTAGACTGCGGAGCAATGTGGACGGATGCAGCAGGAGCAAGGGACGATGGCAGGGTTTGAAGACAGGCTGACACAGCTGGAGGCGGTGGTGGAACGACTGGAGCGCGGCGAACTGACGCTCGAAGAATCAGTGCGGCTGTTTGAGGAGGGGATGAAGCTCTCCGACGCCTGCAAGAAGGAGCTGGAGGCGGCGGAGGGGCGCGTGCAGGTTCTGGTGGAGGAGAGGAATGGAGCAATGCAGGTGGCGGAGATGGATGTAGAGGAGGAGGAAGACGAGGAGGAGTAGAAGAGGCTTGCGTGCGACTACCGGGGGACGATGATGCGCGAGGTGACCTCAAGCATGTGGTAGTTGCGGTAAGAGGCGCGGAAGGTCCACTCGACCTGGGAATTCGAGGAGGTGGAGTCGATCGTGCGGGGGAGCCAGAAGATGCGGTTGTCGAGGTGGACGGGCGAATAGTCGACCTGGACCTCCCACTTGGTGATAGTGCGAGGACCTGTGCCGCCGCTGGTGAACTGGGGATACATGACGTGATGGGGGATCTTGATCTCGATGCGCTGGATCTGCATGGAGGCGGGATCGATAAGAACGCGTCCGGAGCCATCCTCCTGAATAATGCAGGTGGCTGGACGGCGATCTGCCGGGAGGCTGGCGAAGCGGACGATGATGGGCCGGCGCCGCTTGATGGGTTCAAGCTGATAACTCATGCAGGCCTGCTCATCCTTTGAAACGAGAGCAAGACCGCCGGAGAAGGCGCCGCTGATCATGGTCGGGGCGTCGATGTCGCGGCCATTGGCTGGGCGGCCGTCGATGATCTTGATCTCGCGGGACTCGGCCAGGGTGATGGACTGGCCATCTGGATCGAGCTCGCGTTTCAGGCGGAAGACGGATTCGGCGACCGTCTGGTAGTTATCGGCAGAGGCGCCGCGTGCACCGTATTGATGGATCGTGGAATCCAGATGCTCATCGCAGAGGAAGCTGGGAATGGAGCGCTCGTAGGTGTCCAGATTGTTTTGCAGGCTGGTAAGGACCTCGTCGAGCGTGACCGGTTGTGGCTGCTGGGCCGGGGAGGCGAGCGACAGGCAGAGGGCGGCTGCCGCGGCGAGAATCGCGGGAGGTGAAGCGGAGACTTGACTGGAAAAGTGGCGGCGCACGTTGAGATGGGACTGAAAGACTGGCGGAAGGATAGCACTCCGGAATGCAGTGAGATGGAGGTATAGCCTGCCCCGTGCATTTGGTTGCATAATGGTGTAGGGTACGCACGCGAGTGCGACTGCGGCGGGAAAATACACACTGTCAAAAGAGAGTGTTGCCCCTTATACTTATAAGTACCCAAGTGACCACTTCTGACCCTTTTGACGCTCGATCGCGTCGTGGTTCCGGCGTCGAGATCAGCAGAAGCTGATGGTGTCTTTGTCAGAGCAGTACAAGCGAGCCCTTGAACGGAAGGTTTGCCATGAACTCATCCGAATACCGCAGCCGCATCCCCGATCAGCAAGGGATGTATCATCCGCAGAATGAACACGATGCCTGTGGCATGGGCCTGGTGGCGAGCATCCGCGGGGAGAAGTCCCACGACATTATCCGCAAGGGCCTGGAGGTATTGATTAACCTGACCCACCGCGGGGCCGCGGGCTGCGATCCGGAGACGGGCGACGGCGCAGGCATCCTGATCCAGGTGCCGCACGAGTTTTTCGTGGAGGAGTGCGGCAAGCTGGGGATGAAGCTTGGCGAGCCCGGCAGCTATGCCGTGGCCATGGTCTTTCTGCCGGTGGAGAAGCACAGCCGCCTGAAGTGCGAGGGCGTGCTGGAGCGCGTGTCGAAGGAAGAGGGGCTGAAGGTCCTGGGCTGGCGCGATACGCCGCTGAATGTAGATGCGATCGGGCGTGAGGCGCGGGCCTCGCAGCCATATATCGAGCAGTTCTTTGTGGAGCGTCCCGCGGGGATGGACGAGGAGACGTTCGAGCGGAAGCTCTACATGGTGCGCCGGCTGATCTTCAACGAGGTAGAGAAGGCCTCCGACATTGCGGACAAAGACGCGTTCTACCTGCCGTCGTTCTCCGCGCGGACGATCGTCTACAAGGGGCTGATGCTTGCTCCGCAGATCGAGAAGTTTTACCTGGACCTGGCGAGCCCGATGACGAAGAGCGCGCTGTGCCTGGTGCATCAGCGGTTCTCGACGAACACCTTTCCGAGCTGGAAGCTGGCGCATCCGTACCGCTACATCTGTCACAACGGCGAGATCAACACGATCCGGGGCAATGTGAGCTGGATGAATGCCCGGCAGTCCGTGCTGGCGAGCGAGAAGTTCGGCGACGAGATCCAGAAGGTTTTTCCGGTGGTTGTGCCTGGAGGGAGTGACTCGGCGTCGCTGGACAATGCCGTGGAGTTCTTGTATCAGTCGGGGCGTTCCCTGCCGCACGTAATGGCGATGATGATTCCGGAGGCGTGGTCGGGGAACCCCGACATGGACGCGGACAAGCGTGCGTTCTACGAGTATCACGCTTCGCTGATGGAGCCGTGGGATGGCCCGGCGGCGGTGGCGTTTACGGACGGGCGCGTGATTGGCGCGACGCTGGACCGGAACGGTCTGCGGCCGGGGCGCTACATGATTACCAAGGACGACGTGGTGGTACTGGCGTCCGAGGCGGGCGTGATCGAGGTCCCGCCGGAGGACGTCCGCAAGAAGGGCCGCCTGCAGCCGGGGCGTATGTTTCTGGTGGACACGGTGGAACACCGCATCATCTCCGACAAGGAGATCAAGAAGTCGCTGGCTAGCCGGCAGCCGTATGCGGAGTGGCTGAAGGAGCAGCAGGTGACGCTGAGCGAGATTCCGGAGCCGTGGCGGCTGATTACGTCCGATCCGGAGACGCTGCTGCGCCGGCAGAGGGCATGCGGCTACAGCGAGGAGGACCTGAAGATCCTGCTGGGGCCGATGGGGTCGAAGGGCGAGGAGCCGATCGGCTCGATGGGCACCGATGTGCCGCTGGCCTGTCTTTCGGACCAGCCGCAACTGCTGTTCAACTATTTCAAGCAACTCTTTGCGCAGGTGACGAATCCTCCGATCGATCCCATCCGTGAGGAGATGGTGATGTCGCTGATCGCGCCGATCGGCACTGAGCGCAACATCCTTATCGAGACGCCGGAGAACTGTCACACGCTGAAGCTCGAGAGCCCGATTCTTTCTAATCGCGACCTCGAGAAGCTGCGGCGCATCTCTTCTGGCGACCTGCTGGCGACGACGCTGCCGACGCTGTTCCGCGCCGAAGATGGCGAGACAGGACTGAAGCAGGCACTGGACGATCTGGCGCAGCGCGCTGCGCATGCGGTGGAGTCCGGCTATTCGCTGCTGATTCTGAGTGACCGCGGCGTGAACGAGACGCTGGCCCCGATCCCCAGCCTGCTGGCCATGGCGGCTGTGCATAACCGCCTGGTGAAGGACAAGACGCGCACGCAGGTAGCGCTGATCATCGAGAGCGGCGAGCCGCGCGAGGTGATGCACTTTGCGCTGCTGATCGGCTACGGGGCGAGCGCGATCAATCCGTACCTTGCCTTCGAGACGCTGCACGACCTGAAGCGTCGCGGCCTGATGGCCGGTGACGTGACGGCCGAGTATGCGGAGAAGAACTTTATCAAAGCGATCAACAAGGGGCTGCTGAAGACCTTCTCCAAGATGGGCATCAGCACGCTGCAGAGCTATCGTGGCGCGCAGGTGTTCGAGGCAGTTGGCCTGAACCATGACCTGGTTGCGAATTACTTTCCGGGGACGGCATCGCGCATTGAGGGGATCGGGCTGGATGTGCTGGCCCGCGAAGCGCAGATCAAGCATGCATTCGCCTTCCAGCCGCTGACGGATTCGGAGACGGACCTGGTGGTGGGCGGGCAGTACCAGTATCGCGAGGGCGGCGAATATCACCTGCTGAATCCGGCGACGATCAGCAAGCTGCAGCATGCAGTGCGACAGAACAACCCGAAGACGTTCCAGGAGTACACCGACCTTATCGACCTGCGGAGCAAACAGCTGTGCACGCTGCGTGGGCTGATGAAGCTGAAGTATCTGGACGAGCCGATTCCCATAGAAGAGGTGGAGCCAGCCAAGGAGATCGTGAAGCGGTTTACGACGGGCGCAATGAGCTTCGGTTCGATCAGCAAAGAGGCGCACGAGACGCTGGCTATTGCGATGAACCGCATTGGCGGCATGTCCAACACGGGCGAGGGCGGGGAGGACGCTGACCGGTTCACCCGCGATCCGAACGGCGACCTGCGCCGCAGCGCAGTGAAGCAGGTAGCGAGCGGACGCTTTGGCGTGACGGCGAACTACCTCGTAAATGCGGACGAGATCCAGATCAAGATGGCGCAGGGCGCCAAGCCCGGCGAGGGCGGTCAACTGCCCGGCCATAAGGTCGACGATTTCATCGCGAAGCTGCGGTATTCGATTCCCGGCGTGGGACTGATCTCTCCGCCGCCGCACCATGACATCTACTCCATCGAAGATCTGGCGCAGCTGATTTACGACCTGAAGAACGTGAATCCTCAGGCGCGGATTGCGGTGAAACTGGTGGCCGAGGCAGGGGTGGGCACGGTTGCCGCCGGCGTCGCAAAGGCGCATGCGGATGTCGTGTTGATCTCCGGAGACTCGGGTGGTACGGGCGCTTCGCCCCTGAGCTCGATCAAGCATGCCGGGTTGCCGTGGGAGCTGGGCCTGGCGGAGACGCAGCAGGTGCTGCTCCTGAACGATCTGCGCAGCCGTATCCGTGTGCAGACGGACGGCAAGCTGCAGACGGGACGCGATGTCGTAATTGCAGCGCTGCTGGGTGCCGAGGAGTACGGATTTGCAACAACGCCATTGATAACAATGGGTTGCATCATGATGCGCAAGTGTCACCTGAATACCTGTGCCGTGGGCATTGCGACACAGGACCCAGTGTTACGCTCGCGTTTTGAAGGCCAGCCCGAGCATGTGATCAACTTCTTCTTCTTCATCGCGGAGCAGATGCGGCAGCATATGGCCAAACTTGGCTTCCGCACGGTGGATGAGATGGTAGGGCGCGTGGATAAGCTGGATGCCAACATCGCTGCGCATCACTGGAAGGCGAAGGGCATCGACTTGTCAAAGATCCTTTTTGCGCCGGACCTGCCGTCGCACGTGGGCCGCAGGCGCACCAAGGCGCAGGACCATGGCCTGGACCAGGCGCTGGACCACGCGCTGATCGAGCAGGCGATGCCTGCGCTTGAGAGCAAGCAGAAGGTGAAGGGCGAATTTGCCATCCGTAATGTGCACCGGACGGTGGGCGCGATGCTGGGCGGCGCGATTGCGCGGAAGTATGGCACTGCGGGCCTGCCCGACGAGACGATCCACTTCAAGTTCCGCGGCTCTGCGGGGCAGAGCTTCGGGGCGTTTGTGCCGAACGGAGTGACGCTGGAGTTGGAGGGCGATTCGAACGATTACCTGGGCAAGGGACTTTCAGGCGGTCGGATTATTGCCTATCCGCCGAAGACGTCGAGCTTCCTGCCGGAGGACAGTATTCTTGTCGGCAATGTCGTTCTCTATGGTGCGACGACCGGCGAGGTCTTCCTGAACGGCATCGCAGGCGAGCGGTTTGCGGTGCGCAACTCCGGCGCGACGGCGGTGGTGGAAGGCGTCGGCGATCACGGTTGTGAGTACATGACCAAAGGGCTGGTGCTGGTACTGGGAAGCACAGGGCGGAACTTCGCGGCAGGCATGAGCGGCGGGCTCGCCTATGTCTATGACGATCAGGGCGACTTCTCGACACGCCGCTGCAACATGGCGGGCGTGGACCTGGAGCCGCTGGTGCAGGATGCAGATGTGGAACTGGTGCGCGGTCTGATCGAGCGGCATATTGAGCTGACGGGCAGCCCACATGCGGCGTGGATCCTGGAGCACTGGGAGGAGACGCAGCCCTGCTTCCTGAAGGTTTTTCCGCATGAGTACAAGCGTGTGCTTGGAGTACCGCGTGCGGAGCGAGTGTACAGTTCACCAGGCAAGAAGCCGTCGCTGATGGCAGCAGGGCAGGTACAGCATGGGTAAGGTCACCGGATTTCTTGAGATCAATCGCGAACAGCCGACGCGGCGAGCCGTCGACGAACGGCTGAAGGACTGGCAGGAGATTTACCAGCCGTTTCCGGAGGAGAAGCAGCGGGAGCAAGGCGCGCGTTGCATGGACTGTGGTGTGCCGTTCTGCCATACAGGCTGTCCCGTCAATAACCTGATTCCGGACTGGAATGACCTGGTCTACAACAACCGCTGGGAGAGCGCGATCCGTCGGCTGCATGCGACGAACAACTTCCCGGAGTTTACCGGCCGCATCTGCCCGGCGCCCTGCGAGCAGGCGTGCGTGCTGGGGATCAACCAGCCGCCGGTATCGATCAAACTGATTGAGCGCTCGATTGTCGAGCGCGGGTGGGAGGAAGGCTGGATCAAGCCTGAGCCTCCGCAGGAGAAGACCGGCAAGCGCGTAGCTGTGGTTGGCAGCGGGCCGTCAGGGCTGGCTGCGGCGCAGCAGTTGCGGCGGTCCGGGCATTCGGTGACGGTGTACGAAAAGAGCGACCGCATTGGCGGCCTGCTGCGCTATGGCATCCCCAACTTCAAGCTGGAGAAGCACATCGTCGATCGCCGGCTGGAGCAGATGCGTGCCGAGGGCGTGACGTTTGTGACCAATGCGCATGTCGGGGTGAACGTCCCAATCGAGACGCTGACGGATGAGTACGATGCGGTGCTGCTGACGGGAGGAGCCGAGCGTCCGCGCGACCTTCCGGTCCCGGGCCGCGAACTGAAGGGCATCCACTTCGCGATGGAGTTTTTGCCGCAACAGAACAAGCGCTGCGAGGGCGATGTGCTGGATCCGTCGACCGCGATTTCCGCGGCAGGGAAGCGAGTCATCATTCTGGGCGGAGGCGATACAGGCGCCGACTGCCTGGGCACCAGCCTGCGCCAGGGAGCCAAGAGCGTACACCAGTTTGAGATTATGCCGAAGCCGCCGGAGCAGCGAGCAGCCTCCACGCCGTGGCCAATGTGGCCGATGCAGTTGCGCACGGAGAGCAGCCACGAAGAGGGCGGCATTCGCGACTGGGCGATCAGCACCGTGCGTTTCGAGGGAGATGAGCAGGGCCGGGTGAAGGCGCTGCATGGAGTGCGCGTAGGTCCGCCTCCTTCCTTTGCGCCCGTGGAGGGAAGTGAGTTTGTAATTGAGGCTGACCTGATACTGCTGGCACTGGGTTTCCTTGGTCCGGTGCGTACAGGGATGATTGAGCAACTTGGCCTGGCGCTGGACGCACGAGGCAATGTGCAGACCAACAGCGAGTACATGACCTCAGTCGATGGCGTCTTCGCAGCGGGCGACATGCGGCGCGGCCAGTCGCTGGTAGTGTGGGCGATCTCCGAGGGACGCAAGGCGGCTGAAGCGATTGACCATTATCTTTTTTCGAGAAGCGCGGCGCTTCCGGTGAGCAGGCGGGTACTGGTCTAGGCGCGGCAGGGCGTACCGCTCATGGTGCCTTTGTGAGCCGGCAGGCATGCATGCCGTTACAATCGGGATTGGAACCAACCGGACAGAGCACTGAATGCTTTGTCCGGCGATCCGTGTTCAGCTATCGGGCGAGTAGCTCAATTGGATAGAGCACCGGCCTTCTAAGCCGGGGGTTGTGGGTTCGATCCCCGCCTCGCCCACCATTCAGCGTCTCCACCTGACGGCAAATTGTGATTTTTGACTACGACGGCTCGTTTGTGACGCAGGTCACGGCGAACACGGCAAGGCCGGGGCAATAGTTGATCTGTAGCGGGAGGACCGCGATGCTGCAGCGGGATGCTCACTTCTGGATCGTTGTACTGATTCGGGGGTTGTTTGCTCTGCTGGTCGGAAGCCTGGTGCTGGTTATTCCGGACATGGCACGAACCATGCTGGTGCCGCTGGCAATCGCGATTTCCGTTCTCGGGCTGGCAACATACGGTGTGATTGACAGCACACTGATTCTGATTTCGAGCTTCATGGCTGGATCCAGGGTCACACGGATCGTTCTACTGGCGCAGGGCAGTCTTGGAATACTGATTGGGCTGGTGCTGCTCTTTGTGGTCTTCGATCGCGTGCGGTTAGAGTGGTTTCTGTTGCTGGCTGCGACGCAGGCAATCTGCGCAGGAGTGGCAGAACTCGTAGTTGCCAAACACGCGGGTTCCAGGGCGATCAGCCGCTGGAACGATGCGACGGCCATAGTGGCGTTCAGCTTCGGTGCGGCCTATATTGTGTTGCACGTGTTCTTCGCGGCGGGTCTCAATCCACACCGGATCTCATCGCTTGTGTATGGATACCTGGCTGCGTTTGGCATCGCGCAATGCATTACAGCGGCGCGGATGCTGTATGCGGACCGTGTGCCGTCTCTTGTAACAGAGTCGCCCGTCAAACGTTGAGGATGCCTCGGCAAAAGAGGCTTTGTCCGTGGCTTAGTTGCTCTGCAGGCGGCGATGCTTTATTCTTAAAAAGTTGCAGTCGAGGCAGTTCCTGCCTGGCTCCTAATGTGCGCCCGTAGCTCAGCTGGATAGAGCAACTGGCTACGAACCAGTAGGTCGGGCGTTCGAATCGCTCCGGGCGCACCATTCCAAATCCAAGAAGATTCGCCATTTAGGCCTAGAGCATCCGGATCCCTTGATCGTTGACGAGGCAAAATTTGTCTCCGACGATTTATTTATCTGAGGCGTGGATTGCCTTTCCAGTGTGTATACGGCGGGCTCAGGTCATATCGGATCGATGGTTCGGCAAGGTCCCGTCGATTGGAAGAAAAAATAGAGCCGCCTTGCTGAATCAGGTAGTCGGCGGCACGGGCAGCGAGCGCCATGATGGTGAGGCCGGGATTTGCCGAGCCTTGCGTGGGCAGGATGCTGCCGTCGCAGACAAAGAGATTTGGAATGTCATGGGTGCGGCCGAAGAGATCGACGACCGAAGTCGAGGGGTCATGTCCCATGCGGGCCGCGCCGACCAGATGAGCAAAGCGCGACTCCTGTACGACCTGCGTGGCCCCGGCGGCCGCAAGAATGTCCATCACCTTTCTTTTGCCGAACTCGATGAGTTTTTTGTCGTTGTCATGCAGGTTGAAGGTAACCTTTGCGACGGGGAGGCCGAACCTGTCCTTCTCTTCGGCAAGTTCCACACGGTTGTCCTCCCAGGGCAGAATCTCGCCCAGCACCCCGAGCGTGGCCCAGTGGTTGTAGTCCATCATGATGCGCCGCATGCCCCATCCCCAGGCACCCATCGCCGACATCATCTGTTTGGCAAAGGCGACCGGAAGGGGAGCCACGGTCTGAATGGCGAAGCCTCGGGCAAAGTCGCGCCGCCTGTCCGTCTCATAGAACTCCTCCGACATTGCATGCGCGGGAGGGGCCTTGTAGAGGCGGATTAGCTGATCGAACCTGCCGGCGACGACGTTGCCGGCCTGCGCCATGAGATACTTTCCCACCATGCCGCTGGAGTTTGCCAGTCCGTGGCTGTGCCCGGGGCAGGCGGAGTTCAGGAGCAGTCGCGGGGTTTCGATGGCGTAACTGGAGACGATGACGGCGCGAGCGCGTTGAAAGTGCTCCTTACCGTCGCGATCAAAATAAGCGACTCCATCTGTACGACCATCGTTGCGCAGACTGATTCGCGCAACCATGGAATGTGCGCGGACTTCCGCTCCATGCGAGACCGCATCAGGGACGTGGGTGATCAGCGTGCTGGCCTTGGCCCCGACCTTGCATCCCTGGAGGCAGAATCCGCGATAGATGCAGTGGGGACGGTCGCCATGCGATGCAGAGAGGATGGCAACCGGACCGCCTGCAACTGCGCGAATTCCCAATGCAGTGCAGCCGCGGACCAGAACATCACCGACGCCGCCGAGCGGATGCGGGCCATAGGGATGGCCGTGCGGGTCTCCCCAGGGGAACCATGCCGGGCCAGCAACCGGAAGCTCGCGCTCGATGAGCTCGTAGTAGGGTTTGAGTTCGCGATAAGAGATGGGCCAGTCGACTCCGACGCCATCTTCCGAATACATGCGGAAGTCCGAT
>DASZPF010000027.1:0-1909 GCA_035550395.1 Acidobacteriaceae bacterium | reverse complement strand
TCGACTGCTCGAGATGGAAGCGCAGTTCCTCGTCGAATTCCGTGCGCTTCTTGCGGAAGATCAGGAATCGAAATCGCGTCAGCAGCTCTCGAATCATCGCGGTGCCTCCACTCTCCGGCCCAGCACCAGCCCGATCGCGGCTGACAGCCGGTCCCACGTCTCCAGCTCGCTTTCCAGTTGCCTCCGTCCCGTCGCCGTCAGCCGGTAAAACTTCGCCCGCCGGTTGTTCTCCGAGCTTCCCCACTCCGCCGTGATCCAGCCCTTGTACTCCAGCCGGTAGAGCGCCGGATAGAGCGAGCCCTGCCCAATCTGCAGCGCATCCTTTGAAACCTGCTGAATGCGCTGCGCCACGCCCCATCCATGCATCGGCTCAAGAGACAGCGTTTGCAGAATGAGCAGGTCAAGCGTGCCCTGCAGCAAATCCGTGGAAGTCGGCATCGTTCCCCTCGATATTCGACAAGAAGGTACGAAATTCTCCTGTCGAATGTCAAGGGATACGGCACATGAGTCCGCAAAGTTCCGGGAAGGCCGCAAATTTTTTTGCTGGGCGCCGGAGAAGTCTGTTTTCAGAGAAGAGCTTCTTTCCACTCTTCCCGGTACAATCCACGCACGGGGAAAAACGCCGGTGCGGTGATGCGATCAGCGCACGGTGGTCTGGTGACTGGCTGTCTCCAGGTCGCGATCGGTTAGGGTCTGCAGAAAAGCCGTCACATCGTCGATCTCGGCGTCAGACCAGGCCGGCGCCTCGCCCCGCTTGCGTGTCAGCGGCTCGTCGATCACATCCACATTGGCGCGCAACTGCGGCGGCAGATCGTTGAACTTGTCCACCGCCCCGGAAGGCGATGTGGGATACCACAGCTCCGGATTCGTATCGCGCTGAACATAAAAGCGCAGCGCTTCCTTCAGGGTATGGAAACGTCCGTTATGAAAGAACACGTGGCGGATTGCCACATTGCGCAGCGTCGGCGTTTTGAAGAGCCCGCAGTATGCCCTTTCTTTGCGTTGGTCGGTGCGCAGAGGCCCGCAAAGGCCCATATCGTAATAGTCCGGCGAGGCATTGGCCAGAATCTCCGGATTGCGGGGCACGCCCAGCGCTTCGAACTGGTAATCCGTAAATAGAGGATGCGAGCCGTCCACGCCTTTCCGGTCGAGATGGCAGGATGCGCAGTTGCCGCGGCGGGGATCGTCGAACAAGGCCAATCCGCGCATCTCCTGCGCACTGAGCTTGACCTTGCCGTCGAGATAATCGTCATATTTGCTGGTGTAGGGATGAAAGCTCTGGTCTTCGAGTTCGAAGCGCTCGAGCGCGGCTAGCATATCCGCAAAGGCCTCGGCGGGGTGGTCGAAGATCTGCGGACCAAACGCCTTCCGAAACTCATCCGCATACGCGGCCTTGCGCAGTTTGGCGACAACATCTGCAGGCCCGGCGTTGGCCATCTCGTTCGGCGCGAGCAGCGGGAACGTCGCCTGGTCGTGCAGCGAATTGAAGCGGCCATCCCACCCAAAGCCGCCGGCAGGCGGTTCGTTGCCTTCTAGAATGCGCTCCGCCGGATTGGAGACAAACTCCTTGCTCCACACCGGCGTGCGATTCAGGTCGTAGCGCAGAGACGGCACCGCGCGCGGTCCCTGGCGGTCGAGGTCCGGTCCACCAAGCTGCACCGCCAGCCCATTGGGCGGTCCGTAGGCGTGGGAGGGGCTGTGGCAGGTGGCGCAGGACATGCGCCCGGATGCCGAGAGCGTGGCGTCAAAGAAAATCTTCCTGCCCAGCGCTCTGAGAGCAGAAGCCCCGGCAGGGACCTTGGCTGTTGTCTCTGCCTGCGCCGCATAGACAGATGCAGTGTTCCTGTTCGTTGCAGGGAAGCCTGCGGCCAGCATCAGAACGGCGGCAATCGCCAGGCTGACAGAAGCG
>DASZPF010000026.1:0-11264 GCA_035550395.1 Acidobacteriaceae bacterium | reverse complement strand
GTGCCCGCGGCGGTGGGGGCGGCGATGTTCCACTTCGTCTCTCTGGCTGAGACGCTGAACGCCGCGCACCATCGGCTGCCGGTAGAGGCGCATGAGGTACAGTCGTTGCTGGCGCTGATCCTGGCGCTGGTCTTCCTGACAGTGTATGCACGGTATCGCAGCGTCTCGCTGGGCGTGTTTGTGCTGCCCATCGTATTCCTGCTGGCGATGCTGGCTGCGTTCCGTCCAGGGCAGGAGACGTTCCCCATGCCGGCGAAGACGGGCTGGCTGGTGCTGCACATTACGCTGCTGATGGCGGCGTACGCGGCGCTGCTGGTGTCACTGCTGGCGAGCCTGCTGTATCTGGTCCAGGAGCGGCGGCTGAAGAGCCAGATGAAGGCAAAGCCGGGCGCGGCGCGGACCTGGCGGCCGCTGGATACGCCGCTGGAGACGATCGACCAGATTGCGCAGAAGACGCTGCTTTTCGGACTGCCGTGCATGACGGCCGGGCTCCTGATCGGCTCGGTGATGGCACTGGAGCAGGATGGGCCGGCGTACTTCAGCGATCCGAAGATTGTGCTGACGTTTGGGCTGTGGGCCGCATATGTGGCGATGATCTTTTTACGCAAGGCTTCAGGGCTGCGCGGGCGGCGAGCGGTATATCTTTCGAGCTTCGTGGTGATGGTGGTGCTGTTTGTATGGGCGGCCAACCAGTTCTCCGCGGTGCACAGGTTCCAGACACCATGAATTCCAGCCAGCGATTGACGATTGTGAAGCCGTCCGCGGAGGCCGCGCCGGAGCGCGTTCCGGCGGGGCGGCTGGTGCTCGTGGGCGTGAACCATACGACGGCGCCGATCGAGGTGCGCGAGCGGCTGTCCATCTCAGCTGCGCGGCTGGCCGACGCGGTGCGCAGCTTGACGCAGCAGCCCGGCGTACGCGAGGCGATGATCGTTTCCACCTGCAACCGCGTGGAGTTTCTGACGCATCGCGAGGAGGGAGAGGCGGGCGCGGGAGCGAGCCTGCTGCGCTTCCTGCATGAGTTCTTCGCAATTCCCGCGGAGACGGTGGAGCCGCATCTGTACGAGTACCGCGACCGCGAGGCGGTGAGGCATCTGTTCCGCGTGGCCTCATCGCTGGATTCGATGGTGGTGGGCGAGCCGCAGATCCTGGGGCAGGTGAAAGAGGCGTACAGCGTGGCGCGTGAGACGGGCGCGGTGGCTGGCGCGCTGGATCCTCTGCTGCAGCGGGCATTCTCCGTGGCAAAGCGGGTGCGGACGGAGACGCAGATCGGCAGCTCGGCGGTCTCGGTTGCGTCGGTGGCGGTTGACCTCGCACGAAAAATATTCGGATCGCTGGAAGGCCGCACGGTGCTGCTGGTGGGCGCGGGCAAGATGAGCGAGCTGGCGGCGCGGCACCTGATCCAGCAGGGCGCGACGCAGATCCTGGTGGCAAACCGGACGGCGGAGCGGGCAGCGACCTTTGCGGGACAGATTGCGCGGCAGATCTCGATGCAGATTGCGAATGATCCTTCCGCGATCCTGTGCGGGACGGAGGTGATTCCGTTCGACCGGCTGCAGGAGCAGGCAGGGCGTGCGGACATCGTGATCACGTCGACGGGCGCGGAGCAGCATATCTTTACGCGGGCGCTGGCGCAGGAGATGATGCAGCGGCGGCGCAACCGGCCCATGTTCTTCATCGACATTGCGGTACCACGCGATGTGGACCCGAAGGTGAACAAGGTCGAGGGCTGCTTCGTGTACGACATCGACGACCTGCAGCAGGTGGCGGCGTCGCACCTGGCGGACCGGAGCCGGGAGTCAGCGGCGGCGGAGAAGATCGTTGCCGATGAGGTGGCGAAGTATCAGCAGCACCTGGAGGTGCGCACCGCGGTTCCGGCGATTGTGGCACTGCAACAGAGTGCAGAGGCGGTGCGGCAGGCGGAGCTGGAGCGTGCGGCGAAGAGGCTGGGGCCGCTGACGCCGGAGCAGCAGGAGGCGATCGAGGCGATGACACGATCGCTGACGGCGAAGTTGCTGCACCCGCAGATTGTGGAGTTGCGGAAGAAGGGCGAGTAGACCCAGTGCAATTTAAAAATTCGATATCTTGTAGCGCAGATTATTGATTCGGCGTAAGTTAGCTGGAAGATGTTCGATGTAAAACATTCCAGATAAAAGACTTATCCTGCAAAATATAGATTTCATGCGTCTTAGCGACGTAAAAAAGCCCGGCGAGATGCCGGGCTTTTGTCTCTGTCCGCTACCTTCATTATAGCTGACGGACAGAAACTGTTATGCCAACTTTCTTCAGGAAATAAAGAGCGCGGAAAGAGTGGATTAGAAGGATTTGCGGGGTTGGGAGGGGTTGACAGCAGGTGTCGCTGCGCCTGGGGCTTCGCTCCGGTCTCCGGCAGGGAGATAGCGTTGCGCGCTGGATTCTCTTTTCCTGGGGCTCTGGTATAGAGCGTGCCGTTGGCGCTCATGCGCGATGGAGCTGCGCATGAATGGGCACACAAGATGTGGAGCGGCGATTGGAAGAGTGACCTCAGCGGCTAAAGCCGCAGCTGATTTTGGTGACAGGTACGGCACGGCTAAAGCCGTGCCCTTAAGCAAGGCAAGCGCCTGTGGCGCTGATCCCACATCTCAAAATCGAGATGTGGGGCACCCGACTATTCGTTCTTCGACCACTCTTTGGCGAGCCTGATGAACTCAGCCTTTTGTGCCGGATCAGAAAAAGCCCGGCTTGGAATATAGAAAGCATTTCCATTCGTTCGTGCTAACAGGACGAAGTCTGGAGTCTCGTGGATAACATTGATTTGATTCCACTGTCGTTGGGCTGATATAGGTCCGATGCTAGTAGATATGCCCTCTTCCGCTATTGTCAGTGAACGCACCGATGTTTTGGCGGTAATGAAAAGCATTATTGGTAACAGCACGAGAAATCCTATAAAACCGAAGAAAAAACGAAGTGCAAATTCGACAGGTGTGGCCCGTGCGGCTACTCCTCCGTATGCCACGATTGCACCGAGGATTAGCCCGTATATTGCAATCGTGGTTAGATATTTCGTCGATGCGAATAGGCTTTGATAAAAGCTCCGGACGATTTCAAATCGTGTGAGGGCATATTCAATGGTCATTGTTTTGTCGCTCTTTAGCTCGTGACGATCATGGAGTAGGTGGACATGGCGGGGACGGTGAAGTGGGTTTGCGTTCCTCCGCCGGGGGCAGCGGATTCGGTGAACTGAAGGGTGGCGGGGTCGGAGGATTCGGGGGAGAAGAGGGTGACGGAGCGGGTGGGGCCGGGGAACTGGCGGCGCAGGGTGACGGCGAAGGGAGCAAGGCGGGCCTTGCGGTCGAAGTTAATGAAGTGGGCGATGGTCTCGCGGGATTCGGCACGGTTCTGAAGCTCCATGACGGTGGTGAGCGGAGCTTCGGTGCTAATGGAGAGGCCGCGGGGCAGGCCGTCCGCGATGGTGCGGTAGATGTCGGCGTGATTGCGCGGCAGGACCCACTGCGGCGGATTCATGTGGACGCCGTGCTGGGCGGTGGCTCCGGGCTCGGGGTCTTCATTGGCTGAGGTGGAACGGCGGGCGGCTTCGGCGGGGATGATCTGCGGGATGGAGACGATGCGGCCTTTGCCTTCCTGCCTGGAAGAGACGCCGCGCGGGAGGAAAGGATTTGTGCTGCGCGTCTCGCGCCACTGGTTGTAGGTGGCGGTGTTGCCGGCGAGGATGAGCGTGCCGCCATTGCGGACGTAGTTGAGGAAGAGCTGGACGTGTTCGTCGGAGATGCACTCCTGGCCGGCGAGGAGGACGGCCTGGTACTTGGGCAGACGGTCCAACTGTTCTTCGAAGAGGAGGTCGAAGGGGACCTTGTACTGGATGAGGACCTGTTCGGCGAGGGTGGCGGGGACGTAGGCGGCAGAGATGGAGTAGGCCATGGAAGGCCAAAGGCGGATGGCCGCTACGTCGGCGACGTTATCGACGCCGGTGTAGTAGCGTTCGTTGTGCTCGCGGAAGAACTCCATGAGCGGGGTGAAGACGTTGAAGGCGGAGGAGCCAAAGGGAGTGGGCGCGATGCCGGGGACGGGCTTCTGGTAGCCGAAGGCCATGTGGGTGGCGGCGCGAACATCGTTGTTGAAGGCGTCGTCGCAGGAGGTCTCGAGGCGGCGAGCGAGCTTGTAGGAGCGGACCTGGGAGATGAGTGCGCCGGTGTGGGCATCGATGTGCTCGTCGTAGCCGCCGGTGTCGAAGGACATCATGTCGATCTTGCCGGCGAAGAGCGGCTGGTAGACGGCGTTGGTCCAGTAGCGGTTGAAGGAGTAGACGCCCTTGATGTTGAAGTGGACACAGACGCTGGGGTTGAGGGCCTTGGTGGCGTCGTAGAGATCGTTGGCGTAGTGGGCGAGCGACTCGCAGCGGAAGCGGACCCACTCCTGGAGGACGGGGTCGTTGAGCTCGGTGACAGAGTCGGGCTGGGTGTCGGAGTCCCACTGATTGACGCGGATCCAGTCGGTGTCGGGATAACCGAAGCGGCGCATGGCGGCGTCGCGGGTGGGGTAATGCTTCTTGAGGAATGCGGCGAAGGCGGCGATGCAGCGCGGGCAGCGGCAGGAGTGGGGCTCCTGCTGGAGCATGATGTTGTCGAAGGCGAGCTCGTCGGCGCGGAGATCGACGACGCCGACGCGGATGACCTTGCGAAGGTAGTCGCGGTAGAGGGGCTCGTTGGGACAGGCGTAGTGGCGGTAGGTCTGGATGCCGTAGGGGACGAAGTGGTTCCACTGGTCGCGCTGCTCCCAGCCTTCCGCCTGGGGGAGCTCGTGGTAGAGGGTTTCGGTGAACATGGTGCCGCCCATGTAGAGCGAGACCTTCATGCCGAGGGAGTGCATCTGGTCGGCGACTTTTTTGGCGAGCTGCATGTGGGGCTGCTCGAAGTCGAGACCGAAGCCCTTGTAGAAGAAGATGCGGCCCCATTTGACCCCGGCGCCGGCCATGCGCTGGATGTTGGCGGGGTCGGTCATGCGGGCGTAGTAGGCGGGCAGGTCGGCGTCGTGGTCGCCGCGGCGCTGGAGGAATTCGATGGGCTCATGGGTGAGCCAGACGATGTCTCTGGTCTGCTCGCGGCGATGGGCGGCGCGCTGGGCCCAGACGGTTCCGGGGAAGGCAGACGCGGCGGGAGCTGGGGGAAAGTCTGCGGCCTGCGCGGGTGCGGCGAGGGCGGCGGGCCCGCGGAGCCAGGGCGAGGTGAGGGCGGCGCCCATGGATTGAATCAGGCTGCGGCGATTGAGCTTCATTGGTGTGCCTCTCTGCGGAATTTGAGTGCGCGGGAAGATGCCCGCGCGGCGCAGGAGAAGTGTAGCGGGTGAGGGGATTCGAGGGGAGAAAAGTCAGAGGTGGATCTGGTTCTTGACGAGCGCGGGCGGGAGGGTGTCCTGCTCGATGGAGATGGAGCAGCCGAGGGCGCTGAGAAAGTCTGCGGCGGCAGCGAGGGCGCCGGAGTCGGCCTGCGGGGGATGCGCGAGGAGGGCCGGTGTATTGGGTGCGAGCGGGCCGCGGACGGCGAAGCAGAGAGTGGGGCGGTAGGTGCAGGAGGCGAGGTCGGCGATGGACTGGGCTGTGGAGGGCGTGAGGAGGATGGTGCGCGGCGGGGCCATGCGGTCGATCATGGAGAATATCTCGAGCTTGGATTCGAGCTCGTCGGGGACGAAGTCGACGGCGAGGTCCGCGGTGCGGACGGCGTCTTCGACGGTAAGGGCGGTGGAGAGGGAGCCGGGCTGATTGTGTGGGGTTCCTTCCCACATCTCTTCGAGATGTGGGGCACCCAGCTTGGTGGCTGACGAGAATTCTTCTTCAGCGCGGCGGAGGTTGGCGGGCATCACGTCTTCGAGGATGACGTGGAAGCCCGCAGCGGCGCAGGCGAGGGCGAAGGAACGGCCAGCTGTGCCTGCGCCGATGACGGCGATGGTTTGGATGGAATTCGTCATTGTTCAATCCCACGCATGCGCGATACGACTGCGCATGAATGGGGCACCCAGAGATCTGGAGCTACTTCCTGGCCTGGAGGGCCTGCAGGACGGAGTCGTAAGAGGGGTCGGCGGCCTTGATGTGGTCGGCGACGCGCTTGCGTTCCTCGTCGGTGAGCGAAGGCAGCACGGTGAGGATGCGGCGCAGGGTGACGGAGATGTCGTCAACGTAGTTCATGGTGCGGATGGCTTCGCCGGAGAGAGGCATTATTGCTCCTTGGTGAGTTGTCGGGATTAAGTTTACCGCGATGGGCGGGAGGAGCGGCTGAAAAGGATGCTCGTTGCATTCGACATACATTGAACATCGCCGGATGACAAAGTGAATGCGGGAGTCCGAGTATGCCGCATGATGCGCGCCCTTGCTCGGAATAGCGACCCATTTCGGGCGAAGCGGTTCGGCACATGGGAACGTGCCGCTGCGGTTGTTTAGATAGCGGCGGGGGAGTCGGATTTGGGAGGGCCGTAGCCGTCGCGGTCGGTCATCTCCATGAGGGAGGCGAGCTGGGTGGCGAAGTCGGGGTGGAGGGCATCGGGGGCGTAGCGCCAGGTCCAGTTGCCGTGGGAGGCGGAGGGTATGTTCATGCGGGCCTCGGAGCCGAGGTGGAGGATGTCCTGCAGCGGAAAGATGCAGAGGTTTGCGACGGAGGATGCCGCGGCGCGGACCATGGCCCAGACGACCTCGCCGTCGTGCTCGATGGGGCGAAGGTAGGTCTGGAGGTTGGTGCGCTCGGTGGGCGTGGCTCCGTCGCGCCACCAGCCGAGGGTGGTGTTGTTGTCGTGCGTACCGGTGTAGGCGACGGAGTTGGGCACGTACATATGAGGCAGATAGAGGTGCGCGCCGCGGTCGGAGAAGCCGAACTGCAGGATGCGCATGCCGGGCATGCCGAAGCGCTCGCGGAGCTCGTCGACCTCGGGGGTGATGAGGCCGAGGTCCTCGGCGATGAAGGGGAGGTCGCCGAAGACTTCCTTGAGGCGCTGGAAGAGCTCGTGGCCGGGGGCCTTGATCCACTGGCCGTTCATGGCGGTCTCTTCATCGGCGGCGATGGACCAGTAGGCCTCGAAGCCGCGGAAGTGGTCGAGACGGACCATGTCGTAAAGGGCGAGGGTGCGGCGGATGCGGGCGACCCACCAGTCGAAGCCGCGCTCGCGGAGCTCTCCCCAGCGGTAGAGAGGATTGCCCCAGCGCTGGCCGGTGGCGGAGAAGTAATCAGGGGGGACGCCGGAGACGCGGACCATGCGGCGCTCTTCGTCGAGCTCGAAGAGGTCGGGATTGGTCCAGACGTCGGCGGAGTCATAGTTGACGAAGATAGCGACGTCGCCGAGGATGCGGATGTCGCGCTGGGCGCAATAGGTGCGCAGGGAGCACCACTGCTCATCGAAGAAGAACTGGATGACCTGCTCGACGGCGACCTCGCGACTGAATTCATTCAGAGCGCCGACGATGGCGTCGTGCCTGCGCTGGGCGTAGTCGGGCGGCCACTCGTGCCAGCTTGTATAGCCGAAGCGGCGCCGCAGGACATTGAAGAGAGCGTAATCCGTGAGCCAACTGGTGTTTTCAGTGGAGAATTTGAGGAAGCGGGCGCGCGCGTCGTCGCCGGCGTTGTCGAGGAAATGAGCGGCGGCCTCTTCGATGAGGGGGCGCTTGCTGTCGAATGCTGCGACGTAGTCGACGTGGCCGGTATGGCCGGGCAGGCCGGCGATGCGGTCGGCAGTGAGCCAGCCGTCTTCGACGAGGCGCTCCAGCGAGATAAGGATAGGATTGCCGGCGAAGGCGGAGAGGGCGGAGTATGGAGAACTGCCGTAGCCGGTCGGTCCTAGAGGAAGCACCTGCCAGAGGCGCTGCTTTGCGGCAGCAAGGAAGTCGACGAAGGCGTATGCCGCGGGACCGAAATCTCCAACGCCACCGTAGGAGGGCAGTGAGGTGACGTGCAGCAGAACGCCGGACAGCCGATTTGGATCCATTCCCCGCCTTCAGAGTGTGACCGAGCGATTAAGCCCAACCTGAGCGATACAGCCGTACCAAGTATCTCTGATGCATGGACGAATGAATGAGTGAAACAGTAACGGCCGCCAGGCAGGCATCCGGATGGATACGTCGCAAGGCGGCCGTGAGGAAGGGAAGCGCTTATGTGCCGGGGATCTCGGATGGTGACTGGGCCTGCTTGCTGAGCCGGATGCCGCCGCCGTCCTGATACTTCTGTGCAAGAGTGCCCACGAAGACGCTGAACATCTGGTTGCGCTGATTGTCGAGGAGCTGCTCGCGCATCTGGTCGAAGTTCTTTGCGACTTCGTCCGGGGTGGGCTGCTGCTTATCGGTCAGCTCAAGGACAACGTCCGACTCTCCGGTGTAGATGGGGGCTGAGATGCCGCCGACGTTCAGTTTGAAGGCCGGAGCGCCGGGGCCGGCCATGGAGCCGAGATCTGGCACCTGACCATCCTGGCCGACGAGATCGCTCGATTTGACAGTAACGTTGAATTCGGCGGCTGCCTTTCTGAGGTCATTGAGGACTTTGGCACGGTCATCGAGCTTGCGGGCTTCCTGCTCCATCAGCTCCGGGGCCTTTTGGGAGCGGTAGTCGTCGAGGATGTGGGACTTATAGCTGGCGAAGTCCGGCGCATGGGATGGCTTGACGTCCAGCACCTGAAAGACTGCATAGCCATCGCCCGTGGAGACGGTAGCCGGGGCCGCGCCTTTATCCGTGGTGAAGGCCTGCGCGAGCAGGGCGGAGCCGTCGGAGAGGCCGCCGATAACGCCGTCTTTGGCCACATAATCGGTGGTGACGGGTTTGAGGCCACGTGAGGCTGCCGCTTTGTCGAGACCGTTGGCCCTGGCGTCGGCTGCCAGTTGCGAGGCGAACTGCTGCTCCGCGCTGCCGGCCTTCTGCTGCTCGAGGATCTGCGTGATCGAGTCCTTGACGTCCGCCAGCGGCTTTACGCCGGCCGGCTGCTTCTGCTCCGTCTGGATGATGTGGTAACCGAACTGGGAGCGAACCAGCCCGGAGGTCTGGCCGGGTGCAAGCGCCATGGCAGCCTTGGCGTAGGCAGGATCCAGCTGCGCCGTGGGTACCATGGGAAGCTCGCCGCCCTGGTCCTTGCTGCCGGGATCGTCTGAAAACTTCTTGGCCAGGTCGGCGAAGTTTCCTCCGGCCTTGAGCTGGTTGAGGACATCCTGCGCCTTGGCTTTGGCTGCGGCGTCAGTCTTTGCGTCCGCGCCGGTAGGCACGGAGATGAGGATGTGACGCGTCTTTACCTGCTCCTCGGTCTTGTAGTTGTCCTGGTGGGCGTTGTAGTAGGCCTGGATATCGGCGGGGGTGATCTGCGGTTTGCCGCCCGGCAGCTTCGAGGCATCGAAGGCGACATACTCGATCTTGCGGGTCTCAGGGATGGCGTTGGCGTAACGTGCAGAGCTCTGTTTGAAGAACGCCTGCAGATCGGCATCAGAGGGATTGATGGTGTTCTTGATGTCGTCGAGAGAGATGACGGCATAGTCGAACTTGATTTTGGTGCCCTGAACGCGATAGGCATCGCGCACGGCAGTGTCCGAGACTGTAATGCCGCCGGTCACAAGCGCCTGCAGACGCTGCAGCTCCATCTCCTCCTTGATCTGCTCTTCGAACTCAGCGATGGAGGCGTCCGGGCCCATGACCATCTGGACAAAGTTGGCATAGCCGTCGTCGCCGATGAACTTGCCGTTAGGGAAGAGATACTGGGAGAAGGGGCCGGTGCGGAGCTCCGTGCGGAGGTCGTCATCCGAAACCTGGAGGTGGAGGCGATCGGCTTCCTGCTTGAGGACGGCGCGCTGCACGAGCATGACGCCGGCGCGGTTCATGGCCAGCGGCATGAGCATGCGCGCCATGTCCGGCGTGATGCCCTGCTGCTGCTGTAGCTGGCGCTGAGCGAGGCGCGAGACATCGGTGGTCTTGATCTGATCGCTGGCTCCGAAGATGCGTCCCCAGAAGCCGGGCGCATGGACTGTGGCATACGTATCGGAGCTTGTCCCGCCGCCGAGGTTATCCATAAGGCCGGGCACGAGGAACACGACCATGGAGATGCAGGCGGCGCCGATGATGACGCCGAAGAGGATCTTGGTAATTTGATTGTCCTGCTGAAGAAAACGAATCATTCTCGACTGCCAGCCTTCAGATGCACGCAGCAGTCTCTGGGGGAGAGCGAAGATGGAGCCCGATCAGGAGCCATCCTCGGCATCGACCGCCGCAGGAACCGCGCAGGTGTGCCCGTTGATTTTGCTCGCCCCGGAGGAGGTTCCGAACGAGAGCAGGGGGCAAGCGACAAGTATAAATCACTTGCGCAAAGCAACGCGTGACGGACATGGATTGCAAACCGGCGAGCAAAAATAAGGGGCCGCCATTTAAAGGCGGCCCGAGGATGGCACAACAACAGGGAATCAATAGGGATATGGATAGGCGCGGTAGTAACGCGGGCCGTAGTAGCCGTAGTAGTAGGGCGCCGGATATGCATAGTAACCGCGGCGCCGCAGGGCCGGAGGACCGGCAGCCGGACCAGCGGCCTGGGCGAGCCGGTTCATCTCCGCCTGGGAAACGGTTGCGACGGTAGCGGGCTGAGCGAGGTGGAAGGTAAGCAGGCCCTCCGAGGGGATGAAGACCTGTCCGTTGTGGGAGGCGGCCGAGGAGCCAAGGCCGAGTGCGCCACCGACACCTGCGCCAATGGCCGCTCCCTGGCCTCCGCCGGCAGCCGCCCCAACAAGCGCGCCCAGCGCGCCTCCGATGATGGTCTTGTCGACGGATTCGGCCGCCTTGTCAGCGCCGTTATGTGCCCAGACATCGGAGACGATGGGGTAATCCCTGCCGCCGAGGTTCACGGAGGTCAACTGGAGCGAGAGCTGGCCGCGGCCGGAGACAGCGCCGGAGGATTTGGCGTCGATAACAGTGCCGTGGACAGTGGCACCGCGCGGAATGGCGATGGAGTTGCCAGCAGCGATGTCATTGACGACGATGCCGTCAAAGCGGGTTCCGGGAGCAGTACGGCTGCTGTCGAGGGTCTGGGTGATGCGGACCTGGAGCTGTGCGCCAGCCGGAATGGTCACAGTCTCACCACCCTGCTGCCCGGTATATGCAGCAGGCGGTGAGTAGGGCTGACGCGGCTGCTGTTGAGCGTAGCCGGGCCCCTGCGGATAGGAGGGATAGCCCGGCGGCGGAGGAGGGTAGCCCTGCGCGTTCGAGGGATTCTGATCCGGACTGCCCTGTGAATATCCGGGAGGAGGAGGAGGCGCGCCCTGAGGATTGTAA
>DASZPF010000025.1:0-32308 GCA_035550395.1 Acidobacteriaceae bacterium | reverse complement strand
TCATTACGATCCTGTCGAGTCCGAGCGCGATGCCGCCATGCGGAGGTGTGCCGTACTCCAACGCGTCAAGGAAGAAGCCGAAGCGCTGCTTGGCCTCTTCGTCCGTCATGCCAAGGGAGCGGAAGATCTCCGCCTGCACGTCCTGACGGTGGATACGGATGGAGCCGGAGCCGAGTTCGGTGCCGTTGAGCACGATGTCATAGGCGAGCGCGCGGACAGCGCCCTTGTCCGAGGTGAGGCGGCCGGAGGTGATGTCGTCCTCATGCGGCGAGGTGAAGGGATGGTGCGCGGCGTCCCAGGTGCGTGTCTCCTCGTTCCACTCGTACATGGGGAAGTCGGTGACCCAGAGGAATTTGTAGTCGCGCTCGGTGCCGGTCTGCTCGAAGAGCTTGTGTTTGTCGGCGAATTTACGTGCGATGTCGAGCCGGAGTTGGCCGACGCGCTTCCAGATCCACTGGGGATCGAAGTTCCAGCTGGCTGGCGTGCCGAGTTTGGGAGTGACGACGGTGACGAGATCGTCAGCCGCGAGCGATGCCACGCCCATGCCTTCAGCGAGCGCGGCAGAGATGGCGTCAGCGAGCGGGGCGAAGTCGGTGCTGGTACGCAGGCGTGCGACGTCAAGCAGGTCGAGGCCGCAGTCGCCGAAGCCGGCACGGACCTCAGAGAGCAGGGCCTTGCGCGCGGTGCCGGAGAGCTCGCCCGAGGCGGGCGTGACGAAGCCGAGGACGGGCAGGCCCTGCTCGATCTTGAGGGCGGTACGCAACTCCGGTGTGAGCACATCGGAGAGCGTGACCATGGCGGGCAGGCGCATGTCCGGCTTGTCGGAGCCGTAGTTGCGGATGGCCTCGTCGTAGGTCATGCGGATAAAAGGTGTGATGAGCGTGATGCCGGCCTCGGCGAAGGCGGCAGTGAGGAAGCTCTCGACCACACCGAAGACGATGTCCTGCGTGGGGAAGGAGATCTCGAGGTCGATCTGGGTGAACTCAGGCTGGCGGTCGGCGCGCAGGTCCTCGTCGCGGAAGCAGCGGGCGATCTGGAAGTAGCGGTCGAAGCCGGAGATCATGAGGATCTGCTTGAAGATCTGCGGCGACTGCGGCAGAGCGTAGAACTCGCCGGCGTGGACGCGACTGGGGACGAGGTAGTCGCGCGCGCCCTCGGGTGTGGAGCGCGTCATGAAGGGGGTTTCGATCTCGAGGAAGCCCTGGCCGACAAGGTTATTGCGTACGGCCATGGCGATCTTACTGCGCAACGCAAAGTTGCGCTGCATCTCAGTCCTGCGCAGGTCGAGGTAGCGGTACTTCAGGCGGACCTCTTCGTTGGCGATGGCGTCTTCAGCGGGCGAGAAGGGCGGCGTCTTCGCTTCGTTAAGCAGGAAGAGCTCGTCGGCGACGACCTCGATCTCACCGGTGGGCATGTTGGGGTTCTCGAGGCCAGGCTCGCGGCGGCGGACGTGGCCTTTGACGGCGACGACGTACTCGCTGCGGGCGGCGTCGGCCTTGTCATGCGCTGCGCCGATCTTCTCGTCGACGACGATCTGCGCGATGCCGGTGCGATCGCGGAGATCGAGGAAGATGAGGCCGCCATGGTCGCGCCGGCGGTTGACCCAGCCCATTAAAACTACGTTCTGCCCCGCGTGCTCCGCGCGAAGCTCTCCACACATGCCGGTACGTTGAAGGCTGCCTAAAAAGTCCAATGTCACGATAGTTCTATTGTACGAAGTTTGCGGGGTTTAGCGGACGAGGTGAATTGGAATGCCAAGGGTGACCTGCTTCCATGCCCTATCCGCGGTGTAGACCTCCGCCTCAAGTTCAATGGCCAGAGCCAGACACGCCCGGTCACCAAGAGACAGGCCAGCATGGCGGGTTTTGGTGCGCAACTCGCCACAGGCACGAGCCTGTTGTTGAGTCATCGGCTCAACCCGTTCCAGAAGAGCCAGCAACGCTTCAGCACGCGGCCATTCTGCCGCGCCAAGTTCACTGATCTTCGAGTACACCTCGGCTAAATTAACCGCACTCATTACCGCACCATCTATCAGAGAGTATGTTGAAATGCCACTCACTTCACCGAGCAGGATCGCCAGCGGAACAGATGAGTCCAGGACGATGCTACTCATTCGCAGCTTCTCGGCGGCGCTCCTGAATTAGTTCGTCGACGAGGCTGCGCCTCTCCGGGTTTGCTTGGCGCATCTCTTCCTGCGCTGCACGCACGATCCGCATCACCTCTTCTGGACTGCGGCGAGGTCTTGGCTTTTCACTTTCAGCGGCTTGTAGGGCGGCGCGCAGCACAAAGCTGTTCACGGAGCGGCCTTCACGGGCGGCGGCGCGGGTGATGATTGCGTGCTCCTTGGCCGTGGCTCGGATACCGAGAGGTTTGCGGATTGCTGTCGAGGCAGCCATGTATACATTCTGTATACATCTTGTTTCGGCGTCAACTCATTTTCACTGACGCAGCAGATCTGCCAGCTTCGCGCGGTCGATCTTCGCCTGTTCGCCGGTGGCGAAGGTCTTGACGGTGGCAGTGCCTGAGGCGAGCTCGTCTTCCCCGAGGATGACGATGTGGCGGGCGGCTCGGTCGGCAGCCTCGAAGGACTTCTTGAGGCGGAAGGTGCCGTCGCCGACCTCGACAGAGAGGCCTGCGCGGCGGAGCTCGCGCGCGAGGGCGAGGGCGGCGGCGTTGCGCTCCGGGCCCATGGGGGCGATGTAGGCGTCCAGTTTGTTTACCCACATCTCAGAATCGAGATGTGGGACACCCGATTCTGAAGCGGGGCGGTCGGCTTCGGCCTGGGCCTGCAGGGTGAGGACGAGGCGATCCTCGCCGATGGCGAAGCCGATGCCGGGAGCCTTGGGGCCGCCGAGCATCTCGGAGAGGCCATCGTAGCGGCCGCCGCCGAGGAGGGCGTTCTGGGTGCCGAGGCCTGAGCCGTCGGGAATCGTGAACTCGAAGGTCGTGCGGGTGTAGTAATCCAGGCCGCGGACGAGGCGCGGATTGACGGTATAGGGCACGCCGCAGGCATCTAACGCAGAAAGAACCGCGCTGAAGTGCGCGCGCGAGTCGTCGTCGAGGTAGTCGGCGATCTTCGGCAGCGTCTCGATGATGGCTTGGTCGGCGGGGTCTTTGGAGTCAAGCACGCGCAGGGGGTTGGTCTCAGCGCGGCGCTGGTTGTCCTCGTTCAGCTGGTGCTTTACGGGCGCAAGGGCCTCGCGGAGCGCGGCGTTGTAGCGTTTGCGGTCCTCGGAGGAGCCGACGGAGTTGAGCTGCAGGTTCCAGTTGCGCACGCCCAGCTCGTCGAGCAGCGAGGCGAGCATCTCGAGGACTTCGGCATCACGGACAGGAGACTCCGAGCCTGAGGAGGGTGGCCCGAGGACCTCACAGCCGATCTGCCAGAACTGGCGGTAGCGGCCGCGCTGAGGGCGCTCGCGGCGGAACTGCGGGCCGATATAGAAGAGCTTCTGCAACTGGCCGGTCTCGCCCAGCTTGTGCTCGATGTAGGCGCGGACGACGCCTGCAGTGTTCTCCGGGCGGAGGGTGAGGGACTGGGCCTTCTCGCTCGCGGCGCGGGCGCGGTCCTCCCATGTGTACATCTCCTTGGAGACGATATCGGTCTCCTCGCCGACGCCGCGGGCGAAGAGCTCGGTGGCCTCAAAGATAGGGGTACGGATCTCGCCGAAGCCATAGCGAGAGAAGACATTGCGGGCGGTAGCCTCGATGCGCGCCCAGAGGGCGGTTTCGGGGGGCAGGAGGTCGCGGGTTCCGCGGACGGCTTTGAGCGTGGAGGACGGTGCAGGCATGAAGTTCCAGTGTAGCGAAGGTTGCGGACGTCAAAACCAGATTTGATGAGATGAAAAATCCCGAATTTTCACGATAGGAGACCGTCAGGGAGCATCAGAAACAGACGGAGGTTTACACAGTGAACAGAGTTGGCAGATTCGCAGTTCTCTCCATGCTTTCCATTTCGCTGACGGCGGTGCCGCTGGTGGCCCAGGGCCACGACGATCATCGCGATGATTCTCACCATGACAATGGCTATCACGATGATCACCACCAGACCTACGTGCGCCATAAGGAATGGCATAAGGGCTATCACATGCAGCGGCAGGACTGGGACCGCGGTGAACGCATTCAGGATTGGCGTGCTTATCATCTCCGGCAGCCGCCGCGCGGGTATGAATGGCGCGAGGTTGACGGTAACTATGTGATGGCCGCAGTAGCGACCGGGGTGATCGCTTCGGTTATTGCGGCATCGGCAGCGCACTAAGCTGAAAGGGTTCCAAAACAGAGAGGTCCGCTGCGGCGGGCCTCTTTTTGCTGTGCGCAGGCCCTCAGCGTAAGAGCGCTTCGACGAGGGCCTGCCACTCAGCCTCGAGAGTGGGTCGGCGGTGTTGCGAGCCTGCCTTGCGATACCAGTAATCGGCGTTCCACTGTTCCCCCTCCTTGCGGTGGAGGTAGGCGTGGACGGCCATGGTGTCGGGCGTCTCCATGTCGTTGATCAGGTCGTGGGCGCGGGCCCAGTCGCCTTTGCCGTCCCACCAGAGGGCGATGAGAGCGGGCGTTAGGCCGGCGGGCGGTGTGGACTCGGAGAGCGAGGTGAAGAATTCGGCGGGAGTCATGTAGAAACAGTTGCTATTTGTCAGGCGGGGTGGGCTCGTTGCGATAGATCTCGGTGTAGTCGAGGTAGTTCTGGGCGTACATGAGGATAAGTTTGCGGTCGTCTTCGCCAAGGGTGCGGCGGATTTTGCCTGGGACGCCGGCGACGAGCGAGTTGGGCGGGATGACGGTGTGCTCGGGGATGACGGCGCCGGCGGCGATGATGGAGCCCTCGCCGATCTTCGCATCGTTGAGGATGGTGGCGCCGATGCCGACGAGGACGGCGTCGGCGAGGGTGCAGCCGTGGACGGTGGCGTTGTGGCCGATGGTGACCCAGTCGCCGATGTGGACGGGGTAGACATAGCGCATGCCGTGGAGGACGGCGCAATCCTGCACGTTGGTGCAGGAGCCGATGCGAATGGCGTTGACGTCGCCGCGGATGACAGCATTCATCCAGACGCTGGAACGCTCGCCGAGGACGACGTCGCCGATGATCTGCGCGGAGGGATCGATGTAGCAGGAGGCGGGGATGGTGGGGAGGACGCCCTGGTATGGCCGGATCATGGCGGTTATTTTACGCGGGATCGCGCAGCCGCCGGGCACGAGGGCGCATACATCGGGCGGCTGGCACACAGCGGCCCGGTCCAGGGCAGGAGTCGGGAACGGAATCCCTCGTTGCGTCAGATCCGCGAGATTATGAGGCCTGGGCAGTGGCCGACGAAACCGGCGCTGCCGTTGACATCGGCGCGGCGACAGCGGGCTCGGCGGGTGCGACCTGCGCTGCGGTTGAATCGGCGGGTGACACGCCCGCCTGCCTGTTCTTGAAGCACTGGCGGCAGAGTACAGGGCGGCCCTGCGTAGGCTTGAACGGCACGGTGGTGGAGACGCCGCACTCGGAGCATTCGGTGCGTGTCTCTGTGCGCGAGATGCCTGCTGCGGCCGGGCCGCTGCCTGGAGCAGGCGGAGCGCCGTGCGCGCGCCGCGACTTGCAGGGCTTACAGCGCTTGGGGTCGTTCTTGAACTGCTTATCCTGGAAAAAAAGCTGTTCGCCTGCGGTGAAAACGAACTGACCGCCGCAGTCGACACAGGTTAAGAGCCTGTCAACATATTCCATACCGCTTCTCCCATCGTACGGAAACACTCGCGCGCTTGCGGCGCCCTGTACCTGGCGTCAGGCAAACGGTCAAGCAACTTGAAGCGTGTGATTCGGGCCCATGCCGCGGGGAGGAGGTCGGCATCTGCGGTTAGCCGGAGCAGCGAATGAGAGCTGCTGACGGGGCCAGCGGACCGAAGGGGAGTGGTCACGCGGGCAGTAGTGTTAAGGGAGGGCCGCGTGAGCGGCTCGGCACGGCGGCCCGTCCCCGGTTTCAGTTAGCTAGTCCTGCTCCTTACGAATCTTCTTGCGATTGCGCTTGCGGGCCAATGCTTCCTTGACGCGACGCTTCTCGCCGGGCTTGAGATAAAAGGAATGGCGCTTAACTTCCTTGATGATGTCTTCGGTCTGCACCTTGCGCTTGAAGCGGCGCAGGGCATTCTCCAAGGGTTCGCCTTCCTGTACGCGGATCTCTGCCAAAGGGTAATACACCTCCAAACCGTCCCGATCGGGCAGACTTCAGGATAGCGCACAATTCGGGGCGTGCAAGGGGTTTCTGAGCTGGATTAATAGCGCCTGCCGGGGATGTGCCGTATAGCCGACATGCACGGCAAGGCTTCTGGACGGTAAACCGAATAGGCCGATATCCTGCGTTTGCGGTGCGCCGGCAGCAGCAGGCGCCCGGATGGGATCGATTGCATGCAGGATTTCCTTGTTCCTCCTGAAGACGACGCCCTGGTGCGCGCCCATGTGGCGCTGGGGGAGTTTGAGCTGACGACGTGCACCGACGGGCCGTACCTGCTGGATGGTGGGGCCATGTTTGGAGTAGTGCCCAAGACCATGTGGCAGAAGAGGATCCGGGCGGACGAGAACAACTGCATCCGGCTGGGTCTGAATACGGTGGTGGTACGGACGGGGCGTCAGACGGTGGTGATCGAGACAGGGATCGGGAACAAGCAGCCGCCCAAGATGCGGGAGATCTTTGGGAACCGGGAGCTATTGCCGCAATCACTGGGGGCAGCAGGGGTCCGGCCGGAGGAGGTGGACATCGTGATCAACACGCATCTCCATTTCGACCATTGCGGCTGGAACACGACCCTGCACCCGGATGGACGGGTGACGCCGACCTTCCCGAACGCCCGGTACTTTGCGCACCGGGGCGAGGTGGAGCATGGGCATCTGCAACTGGACCGCGATAAGGTGAGCTACCTCTCGCCAAACTACGATCCGCTGATAGAGAGCGGGCAGATGACGCTGGTGGACGAGGCGTTTTTCGCGGCTGGGGGCGAGATCTGCCCGGGGGTGCGAGTGGAGATGTTTCCGGGACACACCGCGCAGATGATGGCCGTGCACATCGAGCCGCCCCGCGCGGTGGAATCGCGGCCTGGCGGAGGTCTGACGCCGCATGCGTGCTACGCCGGTGACCTGATTCCGACGGCGCATCATCTGGATGCGACGTGGGTGATGGGGTATGACCTGGATCCGGTGCGCTGCATTGCAGAGCGGAAGAGATTTTACTCGCGGGCGATTCCTGAGGAGTGGCTGGTGCTGTTCACACATGACCACGATCGTCCGATGGCACACGTAGTTCTGAATGAGAAGGGCAAGCCGGTGGTAGAAGTGAACCGAGCGCACGAGACGACTGCGATTTGAGAAATCAAGAGGCACTTTATGACATGGGGTAGAACAGCATGAGCAATTCAATCCAATCGCACATTACGCCGTTTCTCTGGTTCGATCAGAACGCCGAGGAGGCAGCCAATTTTTACGTGTCGATCTTTCCCAACTCGCGCAGGCTGGGCGAGCTGAAGACGGACTTCGACAACCCGAACATGCCGCCGAAGGGCAAAGCGCTGACGGTGAGCTTCGAGCTCGACGGGCTGCGCTTTACCGCATTGAACGGCGGCCCGGCGCACAAGTTTAACGAAGCGGTGTCATTTGTGGTGGCGTGCGAGACGCAGGCTGAGATCGATCGCTACTGGAGCGCGCTGACGGCCGATGGCGGGCAGGAGATCGCATGCGGCTGGCTGAAGGACAGATTCGGGCTGGCGTGGCAGATTGTGCCAGCGAAGATCGGTGAGCTGGTCTCGAAGCCCAGGGCGATGCAAGCGATGATGGGGATGAAGAAGCTGGATATCGCAGTGCTGGAGGCGGCGGGGCGGGAGTAGGGCTAACGGCTATTTAGTCACTGACGCCAACTTCGACTCAAGGCGACCTATAGTTTGAAGAACCGCCCTGCGATTCTTCGCTGCTGTCATCCACTGCGGCAATCGCTGGAATAGACTCCAGTGCTTCATAGTGACGCGTTCACGGAGCGTTGCGGCGATGTATGACTTTAGCTTGCTCAGATGGTCGCCGTGAAAAGCCCAGAGTGTTTCGCCGCAACACGATTCGCGTAGTAAGAGTGGCAATCCGAAGACAGGATCGATCGCGGAACCCAAGCGTTGAAATGTCCAACGGATCGATAGAGACGTCGCTTCTGCGCAAGCTGGGCACGGGATAGTAGTTCGCGTCTCCGTGGTGCTTGTCAGCGATCGACGCCGTATAGTTCGCCTAAGTCCCTTGAATCCGCAGTTCGAACATCTTCCATATGCGATACCGGTGACGGGGCCTAACCATTTTGCACGGCGCAGTTCAAAGGAGCACTTCAGGCAATGAACACGCGGGTTTTTCGCCCAGATCGGATATGCGTAATCTGATTCACAGCTGGCAACCGCAGTACCTTCGCACTTGGGACATATGCAGTAGATCTTTTGCCCTCGGGAAACAAGTCCTCCGAGCAGCGCTCCTTTGTCGACAAAGCGATTCTCTGTTGGCGGGTTCATCGATTGCTCAAATGCGCCAGCGCTCTCCGCGCGGCTTCAAGGATATGTTCGACGTCGAGCGCAGTGTGCGCGGTGGAGATGAAGGCAGCTTCGAACTGGCTGGGCGGCAGCCAGACGCCCGCTTCAAGCATTGTCCGGTGGAAGCGGGCGAAGGCCTCGGTGTCCGAGGTGCTGGCAGAGGCAAAGTCTGTGACCGGCTGCGCGGTGAAGAACCACGTGAACATGGAGCCAACGCGGTTGGTGGTCAGGGGGACGCCGGCCTCGCGGGCGAGCTCGGCGACGCCGTCGGCGATAGCGGCGGTGCTGTGGTCAAGCTGCGGGTAGATGGTCGCCTCGTGCTCGATGAGGTAGCCGAGGGTAGCGATGCCGGCGGCCATGGCGAGCGGATTTCCGCTGAGTGTGCCCGCCTGGTAGACGGGGCCGAGGGGTGCGAGGAAGTCCATAACGTCGGCGCGTCCGCCGAAGGCTCCGCAGGGCAGGCCGCCGCCGAGGATCTTGCCCATGGTGGTGAGGTCGGGCCTGATCTCGTAAATTTGCTGCGCGCCTCCGAGCGAGAGGCGGAAGCCGGTCATTACCTCGTCCAGAATGAGAAGAGCCCCGTGCCGGGTGCAGAGCTTGCGTAGTCCTTCGAGGTAGCCGGGGGCGGGCGGGATGGTACCGGCATTGCCGACGACGGGTTCGACGATGATGCAGGCGATCTGGTCCGGGTGTGCGGCGAAGGCGGCCTCAACAGCGGCGAGCGAGTTGTAGGGCAGCGCGAGGGTGAACTGCGCGGTCTCGGCGGGCACTCCGGCGGAGCCGGGAATGCCCAGGGTGGCGACTCCGGAGCCGGCTTTGACGAGCAGAGCGTCGGCGTGGCCGTGGTAGCAGCCCTCGAACTTGATGACGAAGTTGCGTCCTGTGAATCCGCGGGCGAGGCGGATGGCAGACATGCAGGCTTCGGTGCCGGAGCTGACGAAGCGCATCTTCTCCACGGAGGGGAAGCAGCGGCGGACGAGTTCGGCGAGGGCGGACTCTCCACCATGGGAGGCCCCGAAGCTGGTGCTTCGGCCGGCGGCCTCGCGGATGGCCTCGACGACCGGCGGAAAGGCGTGGCCGAGGATCATTGGGCCCCAGGAGCCGAAAAGGTCGATGTAGCGATTGCCGTCGGCATCGAAGAGGGTGGCGCCCTCGGCGCGCGTGATGAAGGGCGGATGTCCGCCGACGGCGCGGAAGGCGCGGACGGGGGAGTTGACTCCACCGGGGAAGAGCGTGAGGGCGCGGCGCTCGAGCTCGAGCGAGTCGACAAAGGGCTTGGTTTGGACAGGAGTGCGGGCCTGCATGGGTCAAGTATATGGAGCAGACGCCTGCAGGCCATGTGGCGGCGTTCACATTTATCCTCACCGCCGGCTGTTAGACTGGGATGGCACCGGGGGAGACGAGCAAGCGCACTTCGCCTGGTTCACCCCAATTTCAAGCTGACGGACCCGCAGGCGCAGGAG
Source organism: Acidobacteriaceae bacterium (assembly GCA_035550395.1). GTDB lineage: Bacteria > Acidobacteriota > Terriglobia > Terriglobales > Acidobacteriaceae > Edaphobacter. Next base: position 22,325 of record DASZPF010000025.1, on the reverse strand, counting down.
ATAAGGCTGCGGATGCCGGTATGAATTGCAAAGTTCCACGCCCGAAGACGAGCCGGTGCCTGAAGAGTTTCCCAACCCGCTGACGGAGGACGCTGCCGAAATGCATACCGGCGGTGGTGCAGAGACGACGGAGTTCGAGGCGAAGTCCGGTGAGGATGCAGGAAAGAGACGAGAGAGGCCTGTCGTGGCCAAGTCAGCGCGCGCACGGACCCCAGTAACTTACGCCGAAGCCGGAGTGGACATCGCTTCGGGCGATCGCGCGAAGGACCGCATCAAGATGCTGGCGCGGCGCACCTTCACCAAGCAGGTGCTTTCGGAGATCGGCGGCTTTGGCGGGCTGTTCGCACTGGACCTCGAGAAGTTTCCGCAGCCGGTGATGGTGTCGTCCACAGACGGAGTGGGCACGAAACTCAAGGTCGCGTTCGAGCTTGGCATTCACCACACGGTGGGCGCGGATTTGGTGAATCACTGCGTGAACGATATCGCAGTGCAGGGCGCGACGCCGCTGTTCTTCCTGGACTACCTCGCGATTGGGCGGATGCGCGAGCAGGATTCGGACACCGTGGAGACGGTAGTGCGTGGGCTCTCCGATGCGTGCCGCGCCAACGGCTGCGCGCTGATCGGCGGTGAGACGGCGCAGATGCCGGGCTTCTATGCCGACGGTGAGTATGATCTGGCGGGCACGATCGTGGGTTGCGTGAATCGCGGCGAGGTCATTACCGGCGAGCAGATCCAGATGGGCGACGTGCTGGTTGGCCTGCCCTCGAACGGGCTGCACACGAATGGCTACTCGCTGGCGCGCAAACTGCTGTTTGAGGTGGCGAAGTACGGGCCGGACCAGTATGTGAATGAGCTGAAGGACAAGACCGGTGCGGCGCTGATGCGCACCCACAGAAGCTACCTGGCGGTGATCCGCAAGCTGACGGCGGCGGGAATTGTCCGCGGCATGGCGCACATCACCGGCGGGGGCATCACGGAGAATCTGCCGCGGATTCTGCCGCGTGGTACCGGCGCTGTGGTGGACCTGGCGAGTTGGACTGTGCCGCCGCTGTTTGAGCATCTGCGCCAGCTGGGCGATGTGGAGCAGGAGGAGATGCTGCGCACGTTCAATATGGGGATCGGACTGATCGTGGTGGTGCCGGCAGAAGAGGTCAAGCGGGCCAAGGCAATCCTGAACCGGGCTAACGAGCGGCACTGCGTGATTGGCCGCGTTGTGCGCGGTGAACGCAAGGTAACTTACAACTAGTCGCAGCGCCCCAACTTTCTGTTCGTTTGTTCAGTTGCCCTTGAAGTAAAACTGCAGCGTCGTCTCTACGGTGGCGGCCCTTCCGTCTTCCGCGACGTAAGGACGGAAATGCCAGCCATGCACGGCCGCCACGGCCGCCGCCCTAAGCTCTGCGGGACCGCTGACTGCGTGTGCCGATGTAACGTCCCCAAGGCGCGAGATGACCACTTCAACCGCTACAGTGCCCGCGATGCCATGGGCCAGCGCAGTGGGATAGATGGGCTGAGGAGAAGAAAGCGCATACCCGATCATCGTCGGCGCGGGAACATAGAGCGGCGCTGTATCCGAAGCCGCCGGCGTCGTCGCTGACTTCGACGGAGTTACCGTGTGGACCGTGACTGGAGGCTGCTGGGCCTGCGGCGTGGATTCGCGCCCAGCCGGCTGCGGTACAGGGGGCCAGACGGCTGCCGGCGTCACATGCGGAGCTGCAGAATGGAGCCTCCAACTCTGGGGAAGGTGCAGGGAAGGGCGTGGTATGGCTGGCGCAGCCAGCGGTGCCGTCACAGGCTTAGCTGCAACAGGGACATTCGATGTCGCTGGGGTGTTGCTCTGCTGTATGGCCTCGTCCGCCGCGGGTGTGGGCATGCTCAATGTCCCAAAGCGAACCGGCGGTTGGATGTCCTTGAACTGCGGAACTGCTCCGGAGTGCAGAGTGTGGTAGGCGATGATACCTGCCAGACAGCCGGCGAAGATTGTGAGGCCGGCGAGCACTGCGAATACCTTGCGTGGAGACAGGCGCAGTATCGTGGCGCGCAGGCGCTCCATGGGAGAAACGAGCGGGTCCTCGTCTTCATCCAAGCCGATCAGCGGAGGCGCCTGCACTGTCACGGGAAGAGTTGGAGCGGTCATGGTGAGGACTGGAGCAGTGAGGACCGGGGCAACGATCTGAGGCTGCAGTCCCGTCAGGAGAGGAGGCTGCGGATGCGCCGGTGTCTCCACAAAATACAAGGAGGGTTGGGCATTTGTGCCAGGCCGCCGCGACGGCGAGAGATAGGCATGCCGCGCCAGGAACGAGTCCTCATCGAACGCGCGAGCCGTAGGCGATGCGTTGGCCCACGCAGGTGCCGCAGCCACCAGTGCATCGATCCCTCGAGGCCGCTCGTCCGGCGCTTTTGCATGGGAAGCAACGAATGCGTCATCGACCCGGGCCACAGCGAGCGGATCGGCCGGGCCTGGCTGGCTATGTGTGAACGAGTCGAGATTGAAGTCGCCGGTGGCGGATGGATCCTGTGTCTTGCGTGGCCCGGGGAACGGGATGATGTCCCCCTCACTGCGCTCTTTGTGCGATGCTCCCGCGGCAGAACGGAACGTGGAGGTGAGCTGATCCAGATGGGGACCGAGGCGGCTGACCCGGTGCTCAATGTCTTCGAGGAAGCTCTTGAGTTCGGCGAGCGTCATGGCGCCGAGGTCTTCGCCGTTCGCACCGGCGAGCAGCCCGCGTGTAGTGGAAGAATCCGGGCCCTGCTCACGGCTGACGAGACTCAGGGCCTCCTGCACCGTGCGGCGCCCAGGTGAAGATATGGCGGGTTCGGCGGATCCTGCGATCGAGGGGTGGACAGGGCTGTCTGGGGCCGCGTGGTCCATGAGCATCGGAGAGCCGCGCTCGTTACGCGCCGCGGGAGGCCAATCCCCTGTCTCCATGGAATCTATCGCCGGCGCCAGGCGATTCTGCCACGCTGCGTAGCCGGTAAGGAATGCCTCACGCATGCTGGCCGGAATTTCGGAGCCGCTTTCACCCTCGGCGCTGCCTGGTCCACCAATGGCGCGAGCCACGAGAGTGAGCAGTTCCTCCGGGGAAAGGTCCGTTTCGCCCATGTGGCTGATGGCGTTGCACAGAGTGAAGAGGCCACTGCGGAGTGAATCGTTGGCGGCAAGGTCGGCAGCGAAGGAATCCGCAGTCAAAGCAACACCGCAGCGTCTGCGCTGGCGGTCCAGAAGACCAGCGAGATCGCCGAGATATTGCCTCTCGGATATTTTTCCTGGGCGTGCAATAGATAGAGAAGCCATGCCGACTGCCCTCAAAATGGTGCAACCAGGCCCAATGGGTCGCGAGCCCATACTTTAGTCCAAAAATTCAGTGTTTTCCAGCCCACTTCCACAGATTTTCAGGGAATTTCAGGAAAGGTCGGAGAAATGGCCTGAAATTTGCTTCTATGGTTACTTGTTATGAATTAGTAACTAAAGTATTTGGCACTTCATGTGTTACCTGGTCGACATTTCAGTAACGGTTTCGACATCAGCCAAGAACTTTAATTTGCCCTCAGGGGCGGGCGTACGCGTCGGCCCGCGCGACGGAGCCCTTGCCCATGCCGCGATCCATAGCCTGGTTGGCCAGACGGTCGGCGTCTTTATTTTTGTGGCGGAGAGCGTGGGTGATTTGAAAGGCCTCCAGCTGTGCGATACGCTTGCGGGCTTCGTCATAGAGAGGTTTGAGGCCCGGGCTTTTGACTTTGTAGGCGCCCTGAATCTGGCGAACCATCAGTTCGGAGTCGGAGACGACGCGCAGGCGCCGGTGGCCGTTCTCCAGCGCAAAGCCGAGTACGGCGAGCAGGCCGGAGTATTCGGCGAAGTTGTTGGTCTGGATGCCCAGGAACTGCGAGAGTTCTGCGAGGACATGTCCGTCGGAGTCGTGGATGATGGCGCCGAAGCCGGCGGGGCCGGGATTTCCGCGCGCACCGCCGTCGCAGTGGGCGACGATCCAGCCTGCAGGCATCGCAGCGGAGTCTGTGGCGGGACCGAAGAGAGTGGGCTGGGCAGAACGTGAGGGCATGAGGTGAGTCTAAGGTGCCGGTTTCCACATTGTCAGGTCGGGGACATCGATTCCGCGGGCCTCCTGATTCCCGGCTGAGAGCGGATTGCAGAGTGCCCGGCAAAACTGCGAGATTTTCCGCTTACCTTTCCCTGTCGCTTCGGTCTATTCAGGCAAGGATCGATCTTCCTGACTCCGGAGTCGGAAACGATGAATTCAGATGCTTTGGGCATGAACGCCGGGGGCGAACTCGCTCCGGTGCTCTCCACCATCGCCGGCAGGGCGAACCGGCGACCGGCGGTTATTTCACGCGCTGCGACGCCACGTATCAGGGCTCTGGTAGATGCGGCAGCCGCAGCGGGCGCGAGTGCATCGCATGCAATGGAGGCGATAGAATCGTCGCCAGTGATGCCCAAGGCCACCGCCCAGCCCGGGATGAAGACGCTGCGTAACGGCGCCCGGATGACCCAGGCGCAACTGGACGCACGGGCGCAGCAGCGGGAGGAGGACGACGACCTCATCCGCGAGGCGCAGCGGGGAGACCGCTCGTCGTTTGACGCACTGGTGCGGCGCTATGACCAGGCGGTGCTGCGGCTGGCGCTGCACATGCTGGGCAACGAGCAGGACGCCCAGGACATTCACCAAGAGGCGTTTCTGAAGGCGTATCGCCACCTGGGCAACTTCCGGTTTGAGTGTTCTTTTTATACGTGGCTCTACCGGATCGTCACGAATCTCTGTCTGGATCAACTGCGGCGGCGCAAGAGCCGGCGCGAAGATCCGTCGACGGTAGTGGACTCGCAGGGCGATGAGATGGATCTGCTGTCGAACGTCTCCGACAACCGGGCCATGGCGAACCCGGCACGCGAGCTGGAGCGCAAGCATATGGGGCTTTGCATCAGCCAGGCGCTGGACAAGCTGACCCCGCGCGAGCGCATGGTCTTTGAGCTGAAGCATTACCAGGGACTGAAGCTGCGCACTATCGGCGAGTTGCTGAGCACGACCGAGGAGACGGCAAAGAATACCCTCTTTCGCGCAACGCGCAAGCTGCGCGCGAATCTGGCGGAACTGAGGGAGAGCAAAGCGTAGCACTTGGACAGGAGAGAAGAGTTTTACCAACGTAGGCGAGGCGTCCGAAACGGGCGTAACAGAAGTGAAGCGGGCAGGCAGTCATAGACCCGGCAGAGCAGCACCGGAAACGGAATTGCAACAGGAAGTGTCTTTTGAGGCTGGTTGAGGTAGAGGCAAATGAAGTGCGAAACAGTACAGGAGATGATCGTTCTTCTGATCTACGGCGAGCTGCCGGATGAAGAGACGGCCCCGCTCGAGCGGCATCTGGAAGAGTGTGAAGCGTGCAGCCTTGAGCTGAAGGCGATGCTGGCGATGCACGAGGCACTGGCCTACAGGCCGGTGCTGGAGCCATTGCCCAATCTTGTGGCGCAGGCGCGGGTGCGGCTGGATGAAGAGCTGGACCTGATTCCTCCCCATGGGATGCTGACCCGGCTGCGCAGCAATCTGTATGCGTGGCTCGGCCATCTGGAGAGTGCTCCCGCGCTGGCCACGCTACTGCTTGGAGTGGGCTTCCTCGGCGGGAACCTGTTGAACCGCTACCAGGTGGCGCATGCGCCCAAGGTGCCGTCGCCGGTGATCCTGAGCAATACGGCCAATGGAAGCATCGCTGACGTGACGAGCATCTCGCAGACACCGAACTCCGAGATGGTGCAGGTAACGTATAACCGCGTGATGCCGGAGACGGTGCAGGGCTCGCTGGATGATCCTCAGATCCGGCATCTGCTGATGGTTGGCACCAAGGCGGCCGCGAGCAACGGCGTACGTACGGATTCGGTGGCGCTGCTGGCGAACGAATGCCGCGCCGGACACGAGTGCATGGGCGGCAGCGGAAGCATTCGCAACGCGCTGCTGGCGAGCCTGCGCAGCGACAAGAACCCGACGGTAAGGCTGGCCGCGCTGAATGGGCTGCAGCCCTACATCTCGCAGGACGAACAGGTGCGGGATGCGGTGCTGCAGGCGCTGATGCATGACGCCAGTGCAAGCGTGCGTACGCAGGCGATCAGCGTTCTGGAGCCTGTGGATTCGGATTCGAGTGTCCGGCAGGCAATGCGTACCGTCTCTACGACAGATGAGAATCCTTACATCCGTACTGTGAGTACGCAGGTGCTGGAAGGCGCGCCTGACATCCAGTAGCAGGATGCGGGCGAAATACGATAGTCGCGAACGAGGATTGAGACAGGCAAGATGACAGGCATGACTCTGCGATTCGGATGGATTCTGGTGGTAGCTGCTGCGGCTGTGCCGTCGCAGGCGGCAACATCGCCGGCCCTATCCTCAATGGCGCCCTGGATGTTGACCGATCCCATGAGCGGCTCCAGTGCGGCGCGCAGTGCGAGCTCCGGCTATCTGGGCGTGGATGTGCGCGATGTGGCGCAGGACGAGATCGGGACCCTGAAGCTGAAGGACGCACACGGCGCCGAGATTGTGCTGGTGGACCACGATGCACCGGCGGGCAAGGCGGGCCTGCGGGAGCACGACGTGGTGCTGCAGATGAACGGCCATGCGGTTGAAAACCGCGACCAGATCCGGCGCATGCTGCATGACTCGCCGCCGGGCAAGACGATCACGCTGCTGATCAGCCGCGACGGACAGCAGATGACGATCTCCACGCAGATGTCCACACGTGAAGAGGTGGACCGCGAGGCGTGGGAGCACCACCTGTTGCCGCAGGAAAATGATGACGATGCTGACGCGGGTGCGACAGCGGCATCATCACCGGCGCCGGCGGTGCATGAGGGCAACAGCTTTCTTGGCTCGATGCTGCCGAGCTCCAGCTATACGGGCGCCATGCTGGAGAAGATGCCGGCGCAGCTGGCAAGCTACTTCGGCGCGAGAAGCGGACATGGCCTGCTCGTGTCGAGCGTCAAGCCCAACTCGCCGGCGGCTGACGCGGGCATCCAGGCAGGAGACGTCATCCTGCGCGCCAACAGCAAAGTGGTCACCTCTACGGGCGACTGGGCCAAGGTAATCAAGAGCAACCATGGGCGGTCAGTGGCGGTCGTTGTGCTGCGCGACAAAAAAGAACAAACGCTGACGCTGACTCCGGACGCGCATAAACACTCCGGCCTGGACTTTCCTGTGTTCCACCTGGAACAGGCACCCGCAGCCATTGCGCACATTGGGCTGAGCTGGCTGCCGGGATCATGAGAACCTTTCGATTGCTCGTCAAAGCCCGCGACGCGACGCGGGCTTTGCTTTCTATGGACTAATTCAGCAGCCACAGCACAGAGGCGTGTGGTTCGATGGTGACGCCGGCAACGGAGTTCATGCGGCCAAGGAACTTTCCGGTCCAGGCGTCGGTGACGCGATAAGAGGCTGCGTCGAGGCCATAAGCGGCAAAGCCGGCGGTGATGGTCACTTGCTGGTCGCCTGTATTGAAGAGTGCAAGCGCGCGAGAGGCCTCCGCGACACTGGAGTGAAGAGGGGGCTGGAGGGCCGGAGGAAGGCCCGGGGGCTGCGATGCGGGCAGATCGGCAATCCAGGCGATGACGCCGCCGGATTGGAACACCTGACGTGAGCGGATTGCAGTCTGGTCGATGCGCAGGACATTCGGTGCGGTGAGCAGATGCAGTGTTGCGTCATCGAGCAGGGTAAGGTTGGCGCCGAGAATGAGCGGCGATCGGGCTATGGACCAAAGCGTCAACTGCGTCCGCTGCTCGGCGGGCGTAAGGCGGGTACTGCGTGGTGCACCGGTACCAGGCGAGGGGCGTAACTCCCCGAGCGGGAGCATATCCGCGTCCGGCCAATGGCCGGGCTTTACGTGGGGCGCCCAGGCGGCGAGGCGAGCGAACTGGCTGGAAACTGCAATGGGCCAGGGCTTCGGATTGCTCCAGAGGTCCCACACGTCGTCGGAGATGCGCCACATCTGTGCCTCGGCTGCTACCTCGTCTGCATGTTCCAGCGCGGTGGGTCCGGGCGACAGCGAGAGGACGATGGGCCTGCCGGTCCGGGCAGTTGCTTTGTCGATCGCGCGGCGGATCATGCGGATCTCGTCGGCCTTGTAGGGATGGTCGGAGATGCAGTCGACTTTGAGCAGATCAACACCCCACGTTGCGTACTGCTCCAGCAGGGAGTCATACCAGGCCTGTCCGGCGGCGTTGTCCTTTACGCCCCAGTTGGTTGGGTCCCACGGACAGGCATCGGAGGTGTCCGCGGCATCGGCAGCGTGAAAGCTGCTGCCGGCAATCGGCAGGTTGCGTTCGACCGAGGCGCGCGGGATGCCGCGCACGATGTGGATGCCGAACTTCAGACCCTGTGCGTGCACCCAGTCCGCCAGCGGCTTGAAGGAGGTCTCGGCAACAGTAGCTGCAAGTCTGGGTGGAGTCGCAAAGGCCGGCGCCGTGGGAGCGATCTGGTTGCCGGGGAGGGAAGTTGAGGAGGGAAAGCGCTCCGGGACAGGAACGTAGCGGCCCCAGGGATCGATGGAGTAATGGAGCAAGTCAGGATGGGGACGGTCCTGCGGGTTGAAAAAGAACCAGCCTTCGTCGATGACAGCGTAGTTCCAGCCATAGGGCTTGAGCTTTGTTGCCAGCAGATTGACGTTGGCGCGGAACTGGTCCTCAGTGACAGTGAGGCCATAGGCGTCCCAACTGTTCCAGCCCATGGGCGGAGTCGGAGCGGCTAGAGGCACGGCAGACCTCTGCGCATGCAGATGCGCTGTCACTATCGCAAAGCCGGCGAAGAGTGCTGCTCGCAGAATGATCGAACGCCGCATGGGGGCAAGGTCCTCACTGTCTGGATGTCGATCCCACGATACAGCGAGGCGCAACTCTATGCGACTAGGTCGCGGTTCATCCTGCCTTAGGCACGGCAGGGCGATCCGGCGACGCCGACGGGTTGAGGCTGCGGCCGCGGTTCAACGGCTTGGAGGGCGCGGGGCGCGGGCCGCCATTGTTGGGAACGGCTACCGGTTGCTGCAGCGTCACGATAAGGGCTGTGCACGCCTCCGTACCTGCGCACTCATAGCTGTGCGTGGTCGAGGCGTCAAAGTAGATTGCATCCCCCGCGCTGACCTGATGCACTACGGCGCCGTGGCGCACCGTGAGGCTGCCGGAGAGGATGTACAGAAACTCACAGCCGAAATGCTGATGACTGCGCGGCTGGCGGCCGGGCGCCGCGGGCAAAAACTCCGCGAAGTAAGGATCAAGCTGGCGGTCCGGAACCAGATAGCCTAGGCTCTCAAAGAAGTAGCAGGGGTCGTCCACGCCCGACTGCGGCAGACGGATGCGGTCCTTGCCGCGATGTACGCGGAACAGAGTCTGCGGCTCCGGCTCAAAGAAGTAACTGAGATCTTTGGAAAAGACCATGGCGATGCGGGCGAGGTTGCGCAGCGTCGGTACCACGCGGCCCGTCTCAAGTTGCGAAAGGAAGCTGGCCGAGAGGCCCGTATGACGGCCCAGTTCGACCAGGCCCATGGATTTCTTAAGCCGCAGTATCTTGATCCGCTCGCCGATCTTTTTTTCAGCGATGACTGACTCGGCTGCTTCACCGTCTATCTGGATATTCGATAGATCGGGTACGGCATGCAGGCCGGGATTACCGGTCTGGCGCGCTGAAGTGCTCGGAAGGATGCCTGGAGTCGCCATTATTTTTCCCATCAAAATGATATTTTCGTTCTGCCGAACAAGTTGGAAGGTATTTGTATCGGTAATCTGACGCTTTGCTACGGATTCTCCGCGAACGTGCGTTTAGGAAAAATGCTGTAGCCTCTGTTTGGATGCACGTTTTTGCGCAAACGCCGCCGCGTTCGGAAAAGAGATTGCAGAATCTTTCACCAAAGAGGCGGTTATTGTTCTTTCTGGCTGCAATGGCTCTGATGGGAGCATCAGGCTGCGCCAGCCCTGGGCCTCCTTTGCCGCCCACCCTGAACCTGCCCGAGCCGGTTGCCGGAAATACCCTGCACGCTGAGCGCGTGGGAGATGCAGTTACCGTTCGCTGGAGAACGCCTTCCCGGACCACTGACCGGCTGCTGATAAAAGGGGCTATCCAGGCGGAACTGTGCCGAGATGTTGCCGGGGCAGCGTCCGGTCCGGGCGATCTGAAAGATCCAGGCCGGCAGAACGTGAGTCCCTGTGCGCAGGTGGTGGCACGGATTCCGGTTGAGCCCCGGGCCGAGGGTGAAGCGGTGGACACGCTGCCCCCAGCGCTGACTTCCGGGCCGGCAAAGTTGCTGGCCTATCGCGTCCAGTTGCGAAATCCTGCTGGCCGCACCGCCGGGCCTTCGCCAGTGGTGTACGCATTGGCGGGAGCGGTTCCGGCTGCTGTTAAAGACATTCGCGCGCATGAGGTTGAAGATGGCGTTGTGCTGGAGTGGACGCCGCAGTCCGGAACGCGGGATGCCGTAGTAGAGTTCGAGCGGGAGACAGTCGATCCAACGCCGGAGGCCAAACCGGCGAAGGACCAGGCGACCGGCGACGTGCTGAGTTCACTGCGGCAGACGGGGCCGGTTCGGCTAAGAGCGGGGGAGGTGGGTGCGGAGGCCCAGGGAGACCCGGGAGGGACTGTGGACCGTGGCACCGCTCTTGGACACACCTATCGCTACACCGCGTGGCGGGTGCGGAGCGTCATGATCGGCGGCCATCTGTTGGAGATGAGCAGCGCGCCCTCGCAGACGGTGACGATCCAGGTAAAAGGCGCATTTGTGCCGCAGCCGCCCCAGGGACTGGTTGCGGCGCCTGCCGTCGGCGGCGACGGCAGTGCTGCAAGGCCTGCAATCGATCTCTCATGGGAACCGGACATCGGCCCGCACATCGCGGGCTATCGAGTTTATCGGCAAGCTGAAGCGGGAACAGAGGCAGGCGAATGGCGGCAGGTGAACAGCGCGCTGGTGACGGTCGCTGCCTATCATGACGCAACTGTGGCGGCGGGCGGGCATTATGCCTATCGCGTGACGGCGGTGAATGAGGCTGGACTGGAGTCCGCGCCGGGCAATGTCATCGAGGAGACGGCTGCTGCAGCGCAGTAGCCGGAGGGGCGAACGATGAAGGCGGCAGTTATCGGCACAGGAGGGGCAGCGCGGCTGCACATGCAGGCATATGCCGCGAATCCGCATACGCATCCGGTGGCTGTGGTCAGCACGGACGCGGCGCGCGCGGCGGCGTTCGCGGCGGAGTTTGGGGCGAGGGGTTATTCCTCTGTGGAGGAGATGCTGGAGCGGGAGCGGCCGGAGATCGTCTCCGTGGCGACGCTCGAATGGGACCATGAGGCCCCTGTGCTGCGTTCGCTGGAGGCTGGAAGCCACGTGCTGTGCGAGAAGATCATGGCGCATACGATCGCCGTCGGCGAAGCCATGGTTGCGGCGGCGCATCGAGCGGGGCGCACACTGGGCGTGAACTACAACTATCGCAGCGTGCCGTCGCATGCGTTGATCCGCGAGGAGATCGCCCGTGGAGGCTTTGGAGCACCGGCGCTTTACTCCGCGCAGATGCACGCATATCTGTGGCCGCACCTGCTGGATCTGCTGCGCTTTTTCTTCGGCAATCCGGTGGAGGTAACGGCTGCGATGGTCGATGACCAGAGCCTGCGCCCACCGGTGTCAGTGGCATCGCAGCGGCCGTGGATCTTTGAAGGCGAAATGCTGTACCACCCGACGACTGCGGTGGCCGCGACCATGCGCTTCCGCGAGCCGGAGTTTGTGGCATCGATGTCGGGCTCTGCGCTTGTGCCGCTCGAAGAGAACTTCTGGTCCTTTGCCCTCTACGGTTCAAAGGATTCGGTAAACATCAGCCGCGCCATGCGCACGAACCTGAACGGCGTAGCCAGCGTCGGACGGATCGCGGAGAAGATCGCCGCGCTGCCGTCCTGCTCGTATGAGCATTCGTTTCACCTTTCGGTTGCAGGCTTCGTGGATGCGGTGCGTGAGGGCCGACCCGCGCCGGTGACTGGTGAGGACGGACTGACCGCGATGCGTCTCGACGCAGCGATTGTGCACGCGGCACAGACGGGGCGCGCAGTTCCCTTCCCTGACTGAATTTTGCTACGCCAAACATCGGTAAGCCCCATCTACGGGCGTTGTGCGCGCGTGGATGGGGCTTACTCTGCTTTAGAAGATGCTGCTTACTTATAAGACTTGGCTGTGGCGAAGCGCTTGTTGATCTCGTCCCAGTTCACAGTGTTCCACCAGGCGGCGAGGTAGTCCGGGCGCTTGTTCTGGTACTTCAGATAGTAGGCATGCTCCCAGACATCATTGCCGAGGATGGGATACAGACCCTGCGAGAAGGGAGAGTCCTGGTTTGCAGTGGTGATGATGGCCAGCTTGCCGTCCTTCCACACCACCCAGCCCCAGCCGGAGCCGAACTGCTTGGCGGTGGTCTCGTTGAAGGTCTTCTTGAAGCTGTCGAAGTCGCCGAAGTCCTTGGCGATCTGCGTGGCGATCTCGCCGGAGGGCGTGCCGCCGCCCGACGGCTTCATGATCTGCCAGAACATGGTGTGATTCACGTGGCCGCCGCCATTGTTCTGCACCACCTTGCGGATGTCCTCCGGGATGGCGGAGAGGTCCTTCAGCAGGTCTTCGGCGGGCTTGGAGCCAAGTGCGGGATGCTTTTCAATGGCTCCATTCAGGTTGGTGACATAAGCCTGGTGGTGCTTGTCATGATGGAGCTTCATCGTCGCCTCGTCGATATAGGGCTCAAGGGCGGCGTAGTCATAGGGCAGAGGGGGAAGTTCGTAAGCCATAAGGCAATCTCCTGTTAAGCGATCAGATGCGCGAAAGAAGGCGCGAGCGTCAACCGGCGGCGACACCCACAGGCACAAGGGCGATGATAGCGCGGAACGCAGAGTCCTGCTTGAGGACGACAGAACCGGGCCGAGGCGCAGTCTCGTGCCTTCCGCGTCATTCATCGCAGCTTTACAGGCGTTCGCGCCGTATTTGCGGTGTAATGGAGGGCTATGGGCGAACTTTCCTATCAATGGCTTGAGGACGACGGACCTGCATTTGGCGCACCCGGGCTGGAGCCGCGCTGGACCTCCAGCCAGAAGGATGCGGTGCTGACGGCGTATTCCGCCTCCAGCCGCGTGTGGTTTACGGTGTCGCACGGCACGCTGAACGAGATCTACTACCCTACCATCGACCGGCCCCAGATCCGCGACATGGAGCTTCTCTTCACCGATGGCGAGACCTTCTTCCACGAAGAGAAGCGCGATCTTGTCTTCAATCTGCACCACATTGATCCCGACGCTCCAGCCGTACGCCTGGTGGGAAGCGATCCCGGCGGCCGCTATACGGTGACCAAGGAGTTCATCGCAGATCCTCACCATTCGGTGGTGCTGATGCACGTGAAGATCACGGGCGATGAGAACGTGCTGAAGCGCATGAAGGCCTATGCTCTGCTGGCGCCGCATCTGGATGGCGGCGGCGCGGGCAATTCCGCGCGCAGTGTCCGGGTGGCAGGCAAGCGCGTTTTGCTGGCGTGGAAGAACGGCATCTCGCTGGCAATGGGAGCGAGCAATGGCGGCTTCACGCGCACCAGCTGCGGCTATGTGGGCACCAGCGACGGCTTCCAGGACCTGATGACCGACATGAAGATGAGCTGGAGTTTCGGGCAGGCGCTGGACGGCAATATCGCCGTAATGGGAGAGATCGACCTGATGCGCGGCCATGAGTTCACCGTGGCCATCGGCCTGGGGGACGGGCACCATGCTGCGCTGAGCGAGATGGCGCAGGCGCTGGCCACACCCTACGAGGTGCACTGCAAGCGCTTCATCGAGCAGTGGCTGCGCGCTCTTGCCCCCAAAGCGCTGTCCGCCGTATCCACGGACGGAGGCCGTCTCTCGCGCATCAGTCACGACGTAATCCTGACGCACGAGGACAAGACCTACTCCGGCGCATTTATCGCGTCGGCGTCGATTCCCTGGGGCTCGTCCAAAGGAGACGACGACCTGGGCGGTTATCACCTGGTCTGGACCCGCGACATGGTGCAATCCGCCACGGCGCTGCTCGGCTGCGGCCGGGCGGACACAGCCTTGCGCGCGCTGGTATATCTCGCGTGCACGCAACGTGCCGACGGCAGCTTTGCCCAGAACTTCTGGATTGACGGCACGCCATACTGGTCGGGCATTCAGCTCGACGAGGTCGCCTTCCCGATCCTGCTGGCGTGGCGGCTGTGGAAGCACGGCGAGCTGCAGCAGTTCGAGGTATTTCCTTTTGTGGAGCGCGCCGCCGCCTTCCTGGTGCGGTATGCGCCAATCACGCAGCAGGAGCGCTGGGAAGAGAATGCGGGCTACTCGCCTTCCACACTGGCCGCCGTGATCGCGGCGCTGGTCTGCGCAGCAGACCTGGCGCGAGCGCATATGGCCCCGGAGATGGGCCAGTTTCTGGAAGAGTACGCCGACTGGATCGAAGCGCACCTCGACGAGTGGACCACCACCAGCGAAGGCGTCCTGCTGCCCGGGGTGGAGCGTCATTACATGCGTATCCGGCCTCCCGCGGCCGGAGAGCCCTTCTACAATCCCAACGTGCCTCCCGGTCATCTCGTACTGTCCAATCGTGAGCCCGGCGAGCGCACTGACTTTGAAGCCCGCGAGATCGTGGATGCGGGCTTTCTGGAGCTGGTGCGCTACGGTGTGCGCTGCGCGGACGATCCCCTGATCGTCGATTCGCTGAAGGTGGTGGACTCGGTGCTGAAGATCGACACGCCCAACGGTCCGTGCTGGAGGCGCTACAACCATGACGGCTATGGACAGCGGAAGGACGGCGGTCCGTACATCGGGTGGGGACAGGGCCGCGCATGGCCCCTGTTGACCGGCGAGCGCGGCCACTACGAACTGGCTGCGGGACGAGATCCCCGGCCATACATCACCGCGATGGAGCAGTTCGCCTCCATCGGCGGAATGCTGCCGGAGCAGGTGTGGGACCGAGCAGACCTGCCCAGCGAGGGCATGATCAACGGCAAGTCCGCCGGGTCGGCGCAGCCGCTGGTCTGGGCCCATTCGGAGTACATAAAACTGCTGCGTTCCACTGTCGACGGCGAGGTCTTCGACTGCATCTCCGTGGTGAAGGAACGCTACGCGGTCGAGCCGGGAAGTCGCCGCTTCAGAAGCGACATCGAGATCTGCAAGCATGTGCGGCCCACGACAAGCATGGTGGCCGGCATGCGCCTGCGGCTGGTCGACGAGGCACGCTTCCGGGTGCTGTATACCGTCGACGGATGGATGACGCAAACTACGCTGGAGTCCCATCCTGTGGGCTACGTCGGTTTCTTTTGTGACATTCCAACCCGGACGGAAGAGGCTGGAACCATCGAACTGACGCTCTACTGGCCGGAGAGCAACCACTGGCTTGGTCGCAACCTCGTCATCCAAGTGGTGGCAGAGTAGAGGCCTCGCCGTTATTCCATGACAGGTCTCCCGCCCAGCTGCGCAGCGCTGACGGTCGGCATGCGGCGCGAGCGCAGTATGTCCGCATTGCGCACGACGGTGATCACGCGCTCGTCCATCACGTATTTGGACAACACCGGGTCGTGCTCCATCTCCCGCCGGATGTCCATGCCGGCCTCGGCCGCTTTGGAGAGGGCGCGCAGCATCTCCTCTTCCATGTTGCTGCTGGCGTACATTCGCGCCATCACCATGGAAAACCGGGCCTGGTCCGCGGCAGAAAGTACATGGGCGGCTATGCCTCCGGTCCCCTCATGCTCAAAGACATGAGGGTCAAGTTCCAGAGCCGCGGCAATCTCGCGCCGCGCGCCGCGGCCGTTCTTTGATTCGAAGTAGGCATTGGCGAGATTGGCGTGGAAGACCGCGCTGTGGCGGCTGATCTTGATCGCCTTCTTGTAGTCGGAGATGGCCGCTGAAGTCCTGCCGTCGATAAATTCGGTCGCGCCCAGGTTGTTCCATGCCTCGGCATTCCGCTTATCCATCTTCACCACGCGCTGGAAGTAGATTCGCGCCAGCTGGACATGGTGCAACTCCAGTTCAGCGAGGCCAAGTTTGTTCAGCAAGGCCGGCGGATTGCCGCCTCGGTCCAGCGCGAACTTGTAGTAGTCCATGGCGTCTTCCGGAAAGCGGCGCGCACGCAGGATGTCGGCCTGTTGCTCCAGTGCCTGTGGTGAAGCCGTTGCCGGATCGGGCAGATGCTTCTGGATCTCGTGCCACTGGTCCGTCTGGTGCAGTTGCTCTCGCGTAGTAATAATTGCGAGATCCTGCGAGCCGGCAGTCAGCGGAGCTGTGCAGAGAAGGACAAGAGTGAAGACGGCCGGGACGAGAGCATAGCGGGGCACAACGGAAAAAGAAGTTGCGAAGGAAACGCGCATGGCGAACCCCCCTGTAATGGCCAGAGATTCTCCGCCTCTGGACTGCCGGTGTCAATACGTAATCTGTCCTCTGTCCAGTACTCCTTCGTATCTGTTTGGCTTAGGGCAGACCGCTGTTCCCGGCAAGAGGCAGCGGGCTATGCAAAACAATGCCTTCACGGGGGCGTTAAAAATGCCTCGCCGAGGGTTGGCGCCATGGTTCCAGGATGGATTCGGCACGCGGCCTGGCAATGAGTGGGTTAGCCTGAAGGCTACGGGGTCATTGGCCGGGGCGAGAAGATCGATCCTTTGATCAACGCAGCGGGCCGGCAGGCATCTGAGATTGAGACATTTTATAAAGTGCGTGTGGTTGCGCTACTGAATGCTGGCGCGCAGGTTCGGGAGAGAGATCGAGGCGAATGGCGAAGAAGGCAATCATCATTGGAGCTGGGCCTGCAGGCCTGACGGCAGGGCTTGAATTGCTGCGCCGGACCGACATCGTACCGGTGATTCTGGAGGCAAGTCAGGAGATTGGCGGCATCTCGCGCACGATCCGCTACAAAGGCAACCGCATGGATATCGGCGGGCACCGCTTCTTTTCAAAGTCTGACCGCGTGATGCAGTGGTGGATGGAGTTATTGCCGCCGGAGGCGATCGTGGAGGGAGCAACCGGTTCTGCTCAGGCGCCGGTGGAGATCAGCTATCAAGGCAAGAAACGGACCGTAAAGGTGCCGGCACATCTCGAGGAAGAACCGCCCCTCCGCGGCATAGGCCCCCTTATGGGCGATGCGGACGAAGAGGCGAGCGAGCCGGACGGGCAACACGATGGCTTGGTGGAGGAGGCTGTCGAAGTGGAACCGCCGGTGGATCCGGACCTGGTGATGCTGATCCGCCCGCGGCGCAGCCGTATCTACTATCTGCGCAAGTTCTTTGACTATCCCATCACGCTGACCGGCAACACGATCAAGAATCTCGGTCTGCCGCGTATGGCGAAGGTAGGCGTGAGCTACGGAATGAGCCGCGTGAAGCAGATCGCGCCGGAGAAGAGCCTCGAAGACTTCCTCATCAACCGGTTCGGCCGCGAGCTCTACCTCACCTTCTTCAAGAGCTATACGGAGAAGGTGTGGGGGACGCCTTGCCATGAGATCTCCGCCGAATGGGGCGCGCAGCGTATCAAGGGGCTTTCGCTGACGACTGCGGTCAAGCATTTCGTGAAGAAGATATTCTCAGGCAGCAAAGGCAAGGGCGGCGACATTGCGCAGAAGGGTACGGAGACTTCGCTGATCGAGCAGTTCATGTATCCGAAGTTTGGCCCCGGGCAGCTGTGGGAGCACGTCGCCGACCTGATCCGGCAGAAGGGCGGCGAGATCCACATGGGCTGGAAAGTGGAGGGCATCAACTTCGCACCCGGCAGCGGAACGCGTGTGGAGTCGATTGAGGCTGTGAGCGAAACCGGTGAGCGGAAGACCTACTCCGGCGACTGGTTCTTCTCCACGATGCCGATGCGCGATCTGGTGCGTGCAATGCGCAAGCCGATTCCTGCGAACGTGCAGGAGGTCAGCGAAGGGTTGCAGTATCGCGACTTCATCACCGTTGGCCTCCTGGCGGACCGGCTGAAGGTTAAGGAGCCGGACGGCGGACTGCTGAAGGACACCTGGATCTACATCCAGGAACCGGATGTGACGCTCGGCCGGCTGCAGATCTTCAACAACTGGAGTCCGTATCTGGTGAGCGATCCTACGAAGGTCTGGATCGGACTCGAGTACTTCTGCTACGAGACGGACGACCTATGGAAAATGGCGGACGATGATCTGAAGAAATTCGCCATCGCAGAGGTGGCGAAGATCGGGATTCTGGAGGCGGATGCGGTGAGCGATGCGCACGTGGTGCGTGTTCCGAAGACGTATCCTGCGTACTTCGGGACCTATAACCGGTTTGACGAACTGAAGGATTTTACCGACGAGATCGAAAACATCTTTCTGGTGGGCCGCAATGGCATGCACAAGTACAACAACCAGGACCACAGCATGCTGACAGCGATGCATGCAGTGGACGGCCTGGAAGCGGGTCACGTGGACAAGCGGGCTTTGTGGGAGATTAACACCGAGCAGGAGTACCACGAGGAGAAGAAGGAGACTGCGAAGGCTTAGCAGCTTCCAGACCACGAGTTGGCGGAGCTTCCATGAGAAAGATACTGTTGCTGTTGCTGGCTGTTCTGGTGATCTGGATTACTCTCAATCGAGAGCGCATCTACGTACGCGATCCGATGGCTTCGGTGTACCTGGACAATGTGAAGCAGAGCGGCTTTGAGGTCTACATCAACCCGTCGAACGATTTTCTTCTGCGGCGCGGTAGCGACAATCACCCCGACACATACATCGTCGTGCAGCACTGGGACAAGATGCCGGCGACTCCGTCCGGGCTGACGTGCCTGCGATGGATGGTTTGCCTGAGCAGCGATGAGCATGTTCCGACGCTGCCGGTGCAGTGGAAGGGACCGGGGAAGTACGATCCGAAGGTGACGATGGACGGGCATGTGATCACATTCGTGGATACTCAGGGGAAGCTGGTGCGGGTGCAGCTGTAGAAGCCCTATCCTCGAAGTATTTTTTTATATCTTTTTGGCTAAATCCTTTGTCTGGAAAGAGATACGCAGGGGCGGAGCCTGTAAAAAATTGCAAACAGGATATTTACGCGCAAAATCTTATGAATCATTGATTTAGCAGCTACTGCTTAAGAGGATTGCGCCTCTCCAGGCTTCCGGGACGTATCCCCCATAGAGCGGCTTGAGATGACGAGGCAAAGGCAAATGCGGGGATTCTTCGCCCGTTCGATTCCGCCTCGACAAGCTCGGCGTCGCTCAGGGACCAGAATGACGGCGGGCCTATATGGCGCTGTCTGCAGATACCTACTTCTTCCAGTATAGAGTCCAGAGCAAAACTAAAATGCCAACTTTCTTTAGAGAAAAAGTGGCTTGGTTTCTGCAGGTTGCGCGGAATTTTAGGCGAATGGGGGCTTGACAGCTCTGCGGAGGGCCAGGCGTGTCTGTTTTGACACAGGCGTGGCGCATCTGACACGGCCCGAGTTCGCTTATGGCGAGATAAGACCTTTATTTTCTGTAAAAAATCCTTTGGCCAAAGGGCTGCATTTCTGTGTGCGCGTGAGGGGCTGATGAGCAGTCCCGGCGAATACAGGAGGCGGCGATGGCGGCGAAGAGGATTGCAGGCGCGGCGGCGATAACGGGACTGGCGATGTGGCTTGCTCTGGCGGCGGTCGTACAGGCGGCGGAGGTGGTAGCCCCTGCCCGGCAGCAGATGGCGGCAAGGGTCTCGCTTCCGGCTTCGCAGATCGCGCTTACCAATACACGGAGCACGGAGTTAATCGCCCCGGTGGCTGCGGTTGCGGTGCCCGGCCTGGAGGAGCGGACGATTCTGGTAAGCCTCGCGGACCGGAAGCTGGCGCTGGTGGTAAACGGCGAGGTGAGGGCGGTGTATCCGGTGGCTGTGGGCAAGGCTTCAACGCCGAGCCCGGTGGGCGAGTTCACGATCGTGAACCGCGTGGAGAACCCGACCTACTGGCACAAGGGAAAGGTGGTGCGGCCGGGGCCGGGGAATCCGGTGGGCACGCGGTGGATGGGACTGAGCGAGAAGGGCTACGGGATCCATGGGACGAACGAGCCGCGCTCGATCGGCAAGCGGGCCTCACATGGGTGCATCCGGATGGGACGCAGGGACCTGGAGGCGCTGTTTGCGCAGGTGCGGGCGGGAGATGCGGTGGAGATCCGCGGGGAGCGGGACGCGGAGATGGCCAGGGTGTTTGACACTCCCACTCACGACGATACGGCCGTCGTGAATGGGGCACCCGCAACGCTGATTGCGCGGAACGATGCGCGGTGAGGCGATTCAACCCACCCAAGCGGAGCTTGGGTGGGGCACCCGGCGAATGCGGAGGGGGGCGAGGAGATGGAGAGCGTGAGAGAGGTGTTTGCGATGGCGGGCGGGCTACTGCTGTCGGTTGCATGCGGGCTGATGTTGGAGGAGCTGATCTTCGGCGGACTGGTACGGCTGTTCTTCGCTTCGCAGCGCGTCACCGGCGGCAAGGGCAAGGAGCGGGCAGGCAGGAGTGGAGGCACGTCATGTTGATGGCGAAGTACGTGATGCTGTTGGTAGGGGCGGGGCTGTTGACGGCCGCGCTGGGGATGCTGCTATTTGACCTGGCGCTGGCGATGCGCTTCCGCGCGGCGAAGATGCGGCCGCGGCTGGAGGGCGAGCCGGAGCTGCTGGAGCCGGAGGCGGTGCGCTGGAAGACGGCGGCGAAGCTGGGCGGCGCGGCGTGTATGGCGCTGCTGATGGCGGCGAGCGTGGTGGTGGTTCCGAGCGGCAAGGGCGGCGTGAAGGTGAGCGCCTCGCGGGGGACACTGGCGGGGACGCTGTATCCGGGGGTGCACCTGGTGATGCCGATGGTGGAGCATGTTCAACTGTTCGACCTGCGGGACCGGCTGTTTACGACGGGCGCGGGTGAGGATGGCGTGACGAAGCCGAATGGAGACAAGCTGGATGTGGCCAAGGCGGAGCCGCTGGAGGTGCAGTCCAAGGAGGGGCTGAGCATCGGCATGGCGGTGACGGTGCGGTATCACCTGGATGCGAAGCGGCTGGACTATGTGCAGTCGCACCTGCCGCAGCCGGTGGAGACGGAGATTGTTCCGCCGGTGGTGGCGAGCGCGTGGCGGGAGGTGGCGCCGAACTACACGGTGCGGGAGATCTTCAGCTCGAAGCGCGAGGAGGTGCGGGCGAAGGCGGCGGAGACGATTACGCGGAAGCTGGCCGCGGACGGCATTGATGTGAAAGAGGTGATGCTGCGGAACATCGACCTGCCGGCGGAGTATGCACGGGGGCTGAACGATCTGCTGCTGAAGGAGCAGCAGGACGACCAGCTGAATGTGCAGACAGATATGCAGGCCAAGCAGGTGAAGATCGCCGAGCTGGAGGCGGAGGCGGACAAGGCGCGGAAGATCAAGGAGGCGGAGAGCGAGGCGCAGGCCAGGGTGATCGAGGCGAAGAGCGAGAGCGACGCGATGCAGTACACGCTGCCGCTGAAGCAGAAGCAGATTGAGCAGACGAAGCTCGAAGCCGAGGCACGGAAGGAGGCGACGATCCAGAACGCGGAGGCGATGGCACAGGCCAAGGTGATCGACAGCAAGGCCGAGGAGCAGAGGCGCGATCTGCTGGCGCAGGCGGAGGCGAACCGCATCCGCGTAACGGCGGCGGCGGATGAGGTGCGGATGAAGGGCGAGGCGGCGGTGCTGAACCAGTCTCCGCTGCTGATCAACAAGATCGTGGCGGAGCGGCTGTCGGACAAGATCCAGGTGATGATGGTGCCGACGGACGGGAAGTTCTTCTTCGCGAACGATGTGTTCAAGGGACTGAGCGGTACGCAGGGAGCGGGCGCTCCGGGCATGGGCGCAGGCGCGGCGGCACAGGCGATGGAGGATGATCCGGCGATGACGGCGCGGCGGTGAAGATAGCAACGGAAGAACACGGATCGGAAGGCGAGGAGCCGGAGGGTCCGTGTTCTAGGTGCTAGGTGCTAGGTGCAAGGTTCTAGGTGCAAGGTTCTAGGTGCGGGGCGATGGGAGCACGACGATATAATTCGACGCACCGAAGGATGATGTGGTCGAGAGCCATCGCGGGATTGGGATTGAGTTTCGCGATGTGTGCGATGTGCGCGGGGCAGACGGCTGCGGCGGGAGATTCGAGCGCGCGGTGGAGCGCTCCGGCGGCGGAGCTGGCGCGGCAGATTGCGGCGATTGCGGGGCCGGGCCCGGCGACGCTGGCGGTGGAGAATGCTGCTTCGGTAGCGAAAGAAGATGTGGCGGCGATTCGGCGGCTGCTGGCGGCGGACCTGCAGGCGGGCGGGGTGAATGTGCGCGCGGCGGCGGAGGGCGCGGCGATCCCGACGGCGGTGAAGGTAACGCTCTCAGAGAATGCGCGTGGCGGGT
>DASZPF010000024.1:0-27729 GCA_035550395.1 Acidobacteriaceae bacterium | reverse complement strand
AATGTCACCGCGCCTCGGCTCACGGTAATGCACCAGCGGGAACCAGTGCGTCGGCGGAGCCAGTGTGACGCGATCGACAAGCACATGGTCGCCGATCAGCAGCGTTTTCTCCATCGAAGCTGAAGGAATCTCGAAGTTCTGGAAGATAAAGGTCATCACAAAGAGACCGACGGCCAGAACAGTACAGATCGACGAAAGCGATTCGAGAGCAGTCTCGGTGTCGTCGCCTTCCGGTGGGGTCTTCGGCGCGGGCTTCGATCCTGTGCGGGACTCGGGCGTTTCAGCGGGACTGGAGGTAGTGGTCTCGGGCAAAATCGGTTCTCCGCGCAGGTCTGCGAGAGCGCAGGGTTAGTGTATCGCGCCACGCAGCGAGAGAACGGGGCAACGAATGCGGCAGCTAATGAACGGGATGGGCGGAGGGCCGGGGCTCGCGCCCGTCGGTCGCATTGCGATAGTAGATGCCGGCAATGCAATACTCGGAATCCTCCCGGCGCTTATGCTCGGCATGGGGCGCGGGACCGCCTGCCTTGTGCCGCCGGAAGAGCTTGACCTCGCCGAAGCAGTCTTTGCACCGGAACTCCGTATCGGCGTCGTCCAGCGCTTCACCGACACTCTTTACCTTCCAGAAGGGTTCGTATCCGCCGCCCGCACGAACTCTGCGTCGCTTTACCTCGCACTCGTAAAGTTTGGTCTCACGTTGTGCTGCCATAAATGTCCTCTCAATTCCCCTACGGGTAATGGATCGTGAAATTGCATGGTCGCAGAGGAAGCTATTGTCCAGTGCCTCCCACCGTCATGCGGTCCAGGCGGATGGTTGGCATCCCCACACCGACAGGTACGCTTTGACCGGACTTGCCGCAGGTGCCGATACCCTCGTCGAGCGCAAGGTCATTGCCCACCATGGAGACATACTTGAGCGCCTCCGGGCCGTTGCCGATCAATGTCGCTCCCTTCACCGGACGGGTCACCTTGCCGTCTTCGATGAGATAGGCCTCAGACGCCGAGAAAACAAACTTGCCGTTGGTGATGTCCACCTGGCCGCCGCCGAAGTTCACCGCATAGAGCCCGCGCGAGACGGAGCGGATAATGTCCTCGGGCATATCAATGCCGTTCAGCATATAGGTGTTGGTCATGCGCGGCATGGGGATGTGATGGTAACTTTCGCGCCGGCCGGACCCCGTATTGGGCATATTCATCAGCCGGGAGGAGAGCTTGTCGGAGAGATAGCCCTTCAGGATGCCGTTCTCGATAAGCACCGTCTCCTGCGTAGGATTGCCTTCGTCGTCCAGATTGATCGAACCGCGGCGATTGGGCATACGGCCGTTATCCACGACTGTCACCTTCTCGCTGGCGACCTTCTGGCCAATCAGTCCGGCAAAGGCCGAGGTCTTCTTGCGGTTGAAGTCGGCCTCGAGGCCATGGCCGACCGCCTCGTGCAGCAGTACTCCTGGCCATCCCGGCCCTAGCACCACAGGCATTTCGCCCGCCGGTGCAGCAACGGCATCCAGCTGCAGAATCGCAGTGCGGGCGGCCTCGCGGGCATAATGCTCCGGCGAGTGCTGTCCCTCGAAGAAATCCAGCGCGACGCGGCCGCCACCGCCCGAGCTGCCCCGCGCGGTAGAACCGGCGCCTCCATTGGCCGCGGCATCCTTGGCGATCACGAATACGTTGAGGCGGGCCAGCGGCTGCGTGTCCGAGGCATAGGTTCCGTCGGACGCGGCGATGAGAATCCGGCGCAACTCGTCGGAAAATCCGGCACGCACTTGTATGATCCGCGGATCGTAAGCACGGGCTGCCTTGTCCGCGCGCTGGATCAGCTCCAGCTTGGAGGTGATCTCGGCATCTGCGGTCGCGCCCGTGATCGGATAGAGGTCCTGCTCCTGGTCCGGCTGGCGCAGTCCATGCATCTTCTGCTTTGCGGGACCGCTGGCGATCAGAGCGGCAGTCCGCGCAGCGCGAAGGAGCCGATCGGAAGAAAGATCATCTGTATAGGCATAGCCGGTACGCTCCCCTGAGAGTACACGGATGCCACACCCAACGCTGATGCCCTGCGAGGCGGTCTTGACCATCGATTCGTCGATACCAAGCGAGGTCGAGGTCACCGCCTCAAAATAAAGATCGGCATATTCACCGCCGGCCGAGAGGGCCTCCCCCAGGCAGCGCTCGATCAACCGTTCGGAGATACCCAGCTTCTCAAAAAAATAGCGCTTGTGGTCGGGGCCAGCAGAGTTGTGCGTCACATCTCTATTCTAGGCGCGGCAAGCGCAGCGGTAAACGGAAAGCCGGGATGTTTAAGCAGTCGCTTCGCAGATTGCGGCCGGCATTATGGTCCCATAGCAAAAGGCAGACCAGCCAGGTTCGGCTAAGTCTGCCTTTCGTGGTCCGGGACCCCGCTTTCTCCCTGGTTTATGGGGTGACGGTAGTCGCAGCCTGCAAAGTAGAGGTTCCGCTGGTGGACGGTACGGTGCAGCTCAGGGTAAAGACGCCATCCGTGTAGGTCTGGCCATACGTGCATACAAGATTGATGCCGTCGATGGAAAGGTTCATCTGCGTGCCCTCCCAGATGCGGTTCGCGTTATTCGCCGGCTGGTTGACGAACGCGAACATCAGCGCGTTCTGCGTGCTGCCCGGCGCAACACTGAAATTGGTGAACGTCAGCGTGTGGCTGGATCCGGCCGTCGGGTCGAACGATGTGGGGTTGGTGGAAGGCACAACCATTGCGATCGTCGCGGGCGAAGCCGTCGAGTTCGTTACGGTGATGGTCTGCGCGGCGGGCGTCTCCAGAACATCAAACTCCTTGACCTGGTTCGGGCACGGATCGCTGAAGGGGAACTGCTGGTTTGCCACGCCCATGGACAACGGGTTGATCGTCGTCTGGGCCTGCACAGTCACCTGCGCCCAGCAGTTGCTGGTCGCGTTGCCCAGGCGATAAGTAGTGCCTGCAGGCAGTGTCACGCTGACGCTAACGTTTTCAGAGGTGATGGTGAACCAGGTCGGTGCCGTGGTCTGCGCGAATACGGGCGCTGCAAAAAGAATAGACAGAAGAGACAATTTGCGAAACATCGGGGGCCCTCGGGTTGAAAGTCGGATTTCGGCTGCATCCATATGCTTTCATCGGCAGGCTTCGGCGAAAATTCCCTGTTTCGGCAGACCCCTGTCACGCAAGTTGTAGAATCGGGAATTCCATATGCGCACCCGCAAGCCACAGATTAAAAACTACTTAACCGGAGCATTGGCGGAGGCGGAGCGCTCCGGATCGGCCCAGTACCCTGTCCGGGCCGAGACTCTAAGGCCGGAGTAGTCCGGTAGTGTCAGTTTCAGGGCGTGGTAACCAGACTGGGGGGACTGCGGCTGAAAGCTCAACACATAGCGATTCGGAATGTGATTTGAGATAGTCAGCAGGTCACGCTCGAATTCCTTCTGCTTGCCGAGCGTGAAATATTCCCCACCAGTCAGGTGTGCTGCAGCCTCGGGAATATTGGTCTCCAAATGACTACGGACTGCCATGAATGCCGCCTTGGCCAGCGCGAGAGGCGGTGCAAGCTCGGCAATGCAGTCGTATGTCTGGGCGCTCCGGCTCTGGGTCGATTGCGGGTCGCGCGCAAAACACCCGCCCGCAGGATTCGGGGTATCCGGCTGGCTGATCTTTGCCGCCTCATGCTTCGCCTGCGAGATGCTGCTGGAGAACCCGATCGAGTAGATCGCTGTGTTCGAGTTGCTCAGATTGCGCAACGCATCGTCGACCGGGATGTGGCTTGCGTTGTCATGCGTCTCGGAGACCAGCAGAATAGCCCGCCGGTACTCCGGAGGCTGTTTGCGCAACAGGTCCAGCGCAAAGCTCAATGAGTCGAGAATGGCTGCGCCATCGTCACCGTTGTTGTCGGCGATCAGGTCCTTGATGCCCTTCTCCGCCACATCATTGTCCGTAGTGAAGTCCGTCACCAGCACCGGGGCGCTGTCGAATCCGACGACCGCAATGCGGTGCGGAACCCCACCGACAACCGCATCCAGCATGGCGATCAGCGGTGCGAAACGGCTGATCCGGTCCGCCGCCGCGCCACCGCCCTCAATGTCGACCACCAGCGCCAGCGGCTGCCCTCCGGAATCCTGCTCCAGACGCAGCTTCTGGGGCACGCCATTGTCCGTCAGGGCAAAGTCCTGCGCCTTCAGATTAAAGACCAGCTGCCCCGACTTGTCGTGCACGATCGCCGGCACCAGCACAAGAGTGGATCGCGTCGTAATCGTGGAGGTCCCGGCGGCCCCCGCGGCCGAAACCTGCGCGACGGCCTGCACAGCGAAGCTGCCAAGCCATGCAAACACAACCAGGACTGCGGACCGGTGCCTCACTCCTCACGCCCCTCCAAACAAAGTCTAACCGTCTCTGAGACGTGCAAGGGTGTCACCGCGCGGTATGCACCTCGGAGGGCTTCAGTACCGGTCGTGCTGGGGTCTGCTCTGCAACAGGCACAAAGCCGGCCTCCACATTCAGGACGACCTGCTTGTCCGTGCGGAAGATAAAGGTGCTGGGGTCCTTCAGCCCCCACCCAACAAAAGGAACGGTGAAGCTGGTGGAGAGTTTGGCGCCGCCCGTTCCATTGGGCTGAATCGCGACCGTCAACGGCAGCGAATGACTTTGCCCATGCATCGTGAAGGTGCCTTCGACAGTCACCGTGCCGCCGCTCGCCAGGTCTATCCGCCCGGAGACATGCGCCGGCCGATACGTGATCTCCGGATAGCGCGCACTCTCCAGAATCACCTTATGCATGCGGCCATCGCGCGCCGAATCGCCGCTTTCTCCGCTGGTGGCGTCGATGACAATCAGTCCCGAGCAGTCTCCCGTTGCCGGATCGACATGGAACGACCCATTCTTCAGTTGGAAGGTGCCGTGCACCGTATGCAGCGTTGTATTGAGCGTCCAGTGGATGGAGGTCGCGCTCGGAGCCAGTACGACCGTAAACGGAGACGGAGACTCGGCCGGCGGCTGGGCCGGCACACCGGCCGCGAGAAAAACGGCAGTCACCCATACTGTGAGACCTGCGCGCAGTCTACGCATCCCCCGCATCCTCCTTGCAGCCTGCCCAGTCATCCAGCCAAGCCTTTCGTCATCAGACTCCATCCGAAGCGTGGTCCACGCCGCGTCAGCACGGAGGTCAGAGAGCGTGTGCCCACATGCGCCTCCAGCAGTTCGCGGAAGAGGGCAGGGCTCGCCGCAAGAGCGCGCATGGCGCGCACCTCAAAACGCGGCCAGCGATCCATCGTCAGCATCAGTGAACCCATTGCATGCGGCAGGCGCGCGATCTCGCGATGTTGGCGTTCATACGATGCCAGGGAGCCGGACGCGATTGCATCCGCCAACGCCAGCGCCTGACGGAAGCTGACAGCGAGCCCCTCCCCTGTGATGGAGTCTGCCGAGCCGGATGCATCGCCGATCAGGGCCACATTTCCTGCCGCGACGCGCCGCAACCGGCATGTGGCCGAGACCGCCCCGCGCTGTTGCGAAACCATCTCTGTCCCATGCGAGTTCGCCAGGCGGCGCGCAACGTCAGGAAAATCCTCCAGCACGCCGGCCCGCCCGCGATGCGGATCGCGGGAGAGATAGACGACGCAGACACAATCCCTGGCCACAGGAGTCAGGTACAGCTGCCCTCCACGTCCCCAGTGGATCTCGACCATGTCGAAACCAGCCACATCGTCCACGCGATAGTGCGCGCGGAAGCCATATCGCAGCGACCTGCGCCGCGCCCGGTCCAGGCCCGCACGCCTGCGTACCGTCGAAGCCTGCCCATCCGCGCCAACCAGCCACCGGTAATGTATGGGGCGTCCGTTCACGCTGGCAACCTGCCGGACGCCACATGCGCCGGCCACAGCGTCAGGAAGCACAACACGGCTCTCCCACATCAGCCTCGCACCGAGTTCCTGGGCTCGCGCGATAAGAAGTGAATGCAGCCTCGGCCGGCGTACGCCCAGTCCCTTCCCGTCCGGAAAATACGCCTCAACACAATGTGAAGCATTGGCAAACCGTATGCCCCCAAAGACCTGTCCATCGCCGGCGTCAGGCTCTACGCCCAGTTGGGCCAGCACTGCGCGTGAGTCGGGCATCAGGCCCTCGCCACACGCCTTATCGATCGCCGGAGGACGCGCTTCGACGACTGTGCAGTCAATGCCTCGCTGACGTAATGCAATGGCGGCCGCAAGGCCTGCCGGACCTCCACCGACGATCAGCACGTCCGTCGATGCAACTTCATCTGTTTCAGCCCGCTCCCTGCAGCAGGCCATTGGTTCATTGATATTGGGGAGGTTCGGCAAGCAGTTGGTTCCTTTGGATTGAATTAGATGTCGGCATGCGGTTCACACGCGCAAAACTCTCTTGCCCAGATCCAGTGCATCGGACCAGAAGGCAGAGGAGGTGTGCAGCGCATCGACGACCGTTGCTATGGCCTCAACGTAGCAGTCCAGCTGGTCTCCACTGACAACGAGCGGAGGCGCAACCTTCAGCACCATAAAGTTGTTGCCGCAGATCTGCGACAGGATGCGGTGGTGGTGGAAGAGCCGCCGCACCAGCATCTGGCCGAACATGCCGGGATGGACCGTGCGAAACGCCTCAAAACCAAGCTTCAGCCGCAGTTGCCGTGGCGGCTGGAAGACGATGCCGTTGAAGAGGCCCAGGCCGCGCACCTCGGCCACCATCTCGTAGGGCGAGAGCACCTCCTCCAGTTGTGCGCGCAATGTCCTGCCAAGCACCTCGGAGCGTTCGGCAAGCTCCTCCCGCTCCAGAACATCCAGCGTCGCAAGGCCCGCGCGCATGGCCAATCCGTTTTCGCTGTACGTGGAGGTATGGATAATGGCGCGCCGCAGCGATCCGTAGACCGCATCGTAGATGGCGTCCGTCATCAGAACCGCTCCCACCGGCACAAGCCCCCCGGAGAGCGCCTTGGCCAGAACAACCATGTCCGGAGAGACGTCCCAGCGCTGCGACGCCAGAAAGCGGCCCGTACGGCCCAGTCCAGTCTGGACCTCATCCAGCACAAGCAGCGCGCCATGCTTCCGGCAGAGTTCCTGAACGGCAGCCAGATAATCGTGTGACGGCACCACCATGCCTGCCTCGCCCTGGATCGGCTCCAGCACCACCGCGGCGATCTTCTCCTGCTTCAGCACCGCGGCCAGCGCGGCCGTATCGTTGAAAGGCACTTCATATGTACCGGCAAGCATGGGACCGAAGCCTTCCCTCCAGAAACTGTCCCCCATCAGGGAAAGGGCGCCGCACGTCAGGCCATGGAAGGCCCCGCGTGCGTATACGATGCCGTCGCGGCCGGTAGCAGCACGGGCAAACTTGATGACGGACTCCACTCCCTCGCTGCCGGAGGAGCAGAAAAAGGCCTTGGTCAACCTGCCCCCCGCCAGCGCCGTCAGCCGCCCGGCCAGTTCCCCCGCCGTATCGGCGACATGGCTCTGCAGCATTGCAGGACCCGCCAGATCCAGCTCCCGCTTCAGCGCCTCCACGATCTCCGGATGGTTGTGGCCGGTATTGTGCACGCAATAACCGGAGAGAAAATCGAGAAAAATGCGGCCGTCTTCGGCATGAAGTTCCACACCCTCACAGCGGCGATACCGGACATTCATGCCCAGCAGATCCAGCAGGCGGACCCACTCCGGATTTACATGGTCTGTGTAGGCTTGCAGTCCGGCGTTCACCCGTTCCCGCGCCGGCGGCGCCTTCTCTTCGATCGCAGGCATTGGCCCCCCACCTTCTCTTAGACGAGTAAGACTCATTGGTGTTAGCCTATGTCTTAACGTCATAAGAGTCAAAGACCGTTCCCGGCCTCTAACCTCTAACCGACGCCCGGAGTCTATCGCTTATGCCTTTACGCAACCGAACCAGTCTTCCAACCACCAGCGAGATGCGCATCCTGCATGCCGTATGGGCACTGGGTGAGGCCACCGTGGAGCAGATCGTCAACTTCTTCCCGGAAGATGAACGGCCCAATTACAAAACCACCCAGGCATTCCTGCGCATCATGGAGAATAAAGGCTTCGTCCGGCATACGGCGCGCGGCCGCGTCTTCGTCTTCCAGGCCATCGTCGAGAAAGATGATGTCGATCAGCGTTCGGTCGAGGCGCTGCTCACGCAGAACTTCGGCGGCTCCGCCACCGGCCTGTTCGTAAACCTGCTGGAATCCGATACCGTTCCCGCGTCGGAGATTGCAGCGCTGGAAGAGATGATTCGCGAATATAAGAAGCGGAAGAACATCGACGCATCCGAAAGCTGAGACGATAGGAGGCGGATGAGCGCTCAACTCGGATTACTGGCAGCCTCTTCGCTGGCCACGTTCCTGCTGCGGACCTCGGCCGAATGGCTCATGGTCATGCTTCTGGTGCGGATCGCGAGATCCGCAAGCCTGCGATGTGCACTCTGGCTTGGAATGCTGGTCGCGATTGCCGCGCAGTGGCTCTGGACGCTTTCCACGCTTGCGCGCTCTGCCGCTGCCCTGCACTCCGCCTCCACTCCTCTCGCCTCTGCCGCGGCGTTGCCTAACGAAGGCGGAATCGCAGTCCACACGGCGGCAGCAATCTGGATTGGCCATGCGATTGCAGCCGCTCTTGTCCTATATGCCGCCGGCCTCGCCCGGCAGATACTCGCCGGATTGATAGCGCGCATCCGGCTTGCCCGGGCGCTGAAACATCGCAGAGCCCCTGCTGCATGGCTTGCAGCTCAGTTCGACAGCACGCAGCGTTCACATCGTTCGCATTGCGAGCTCTGGGTGCTGCCCGGGATAGCCTCTCCCGCAACCCTCGGCTGGCTGCGGCCTCGCATCTTCGTTCCTTCAAGCTGCGAGGCCCAGGACCCGGCAGAGCTCGAGACCATCTTCTGGCACGAGTTGAAGCACATCGAGCGGCGCGATGCGCTCTGGGGAGGTCTTGCACGATGGTGCGGCGCGCTGATCTGGTTTCACCCAGCCGCGCGCTTCGCCCTGCACAATGTAGTCGCCGAGCGCGAGCTGGCCTGCGACGATGCCGTCGTCCGGCAGCATCCTGAGAGCCGCGGCACCTATGCCGCATGCCTGGTCCGCTACGCGCGGGTCGCCGAGCTCTCCCTGGCTCCAGCCCTGCCCGCCGTGGAGATGGCATCGCGCACGACACAGCTGTCCACACGCGTGCGCTTCATCCTGAGCGAAAAATCTCAGGCCAGTTTGATCTCCCGCGTTACGCGTGGAATCACCGGCGCCATCGTTGCGGCCATGGCTGCCTCGGCGCTGCCGGGCCTTGGTCTTGCGTTCCATGGAACCGCCGTTACAGCTCTGCCTATATCGGCCCTGGCATCTCAGCGCCAGGAGTTTCAGCCCTATCCGAAGCGCACTCGAAGGCTCTCCGGGCCTCGCATTGCCAGCGTCGTATCCTCTCCGGCACAGACCATGTCCGCGCAGGCCGTCCTGACTCCGCATGACGATGCTCTTGCCGCCGAGCATCGCGTAGCCATGGGCATACTTACCGAATCCACCGGCATGGACACGCCTTCCGACGCAGCGACATTCCGTGGCGACCTCACACTGTCGCGGGAGCCGTCTGCGGCCAGAGGAGGCGCCTCGCAAGCAGGCTCCATCGCATCTGTGGCCGTAGACGCGGCAGAGCGCATGGGTCCTCTGCTTGGCCGCGGCGATGCCGACGACCACCGCTGATCTTTTAGTTCTTTGCCCCTCAGCGCCCGTGCGAAGGATCGGGCGAGTCCGCCGAGTTCAGGTCGATCTGAAAATGCGCCATCACCGGCAGATAGCAGTTGCCGTCGCGGCTATACGTGGCCGAGCACGCCCGCGTAACGTACTTGCCGTGGGGTGACAGTGCATACTGCCACACGGCAAGATCCAGGGTGCCGCTGACATCGGGCGCGCGCAGTTTTGCCGGATCGACAACACAGCCCGGCGCAGGCGGACAGCCGTCCCGAAATGCCCAAAACGCAATTGGGTGCAGATGCTGGGCGGCGACATGCGCGCGTATGTCCTGGATCGTCGTAATCGTAATCCTGTGTCCGCTTTCATCCTCGTCCGGAACCGGCTGGCCGCTGGCGTAGACTCCCGGCTTGAACACCGAATGGGCCACGGCCTCGGTCCATCCCAGCAGGTAAGCGGCCTGTTCCGGAAGCATGCGGCCGCCCTCCTCCTGGTCAAGGAAAATGATCGTCCCCGCAGGAAACCCTTCTCGCCGCGCCGCGCCCACCGCAGCGCTTGCATCGTCACGGGCCAGCGCCTCTGGCGCCTTGCCTGTCCTCTTCGCAGCCAGAATCTCCTCGTCCAGCCTGCCGTTGAATACCACGACAAAACCGAAGCCTGCGCGCCGCAACACCTCACGCTTCCCCACCCACGGATTGTGGTTCGCGCCCGGCGGATTGTTCAACCAGTAGCCGGTAAACGAGAATTGCCGGTGCAGCGCAGCCAGCGAGCCGTCGCCCGGGTACTCGTTCGCGTCGAAGCCCAGATAAACCTTGGGACCGCCGCGAGACTGGGCCTGCACCCTGCCAGTTACGCAGGTGGCGGCCAGAGACATGATTGCTGCAATCCGAAACAGGCGCATGTCGAATCCTCAGGCAGGCTGTATCGAATGCGCCGGCCTCTCCGAAGTCTAATGGCTTCGATGCAGCAGCGGGCCAACCGAACGGCCTCTCACCCGCGCACTCTCAAGCACCGGCCTCTTTGCTGTGCTACCTTGCCCTTCAGAGGGAAGAATCCGGTATATGGCCGCAGATGCAATGATCGAAGCAGTAGACCCCAGATACCCCATCGGTAGATTCAAACGCCCCGAGTCTGTCACTCCGGACGATCGCCTCGCGGCCATCGCGTCTCTGGCGGAACTGCCCGCCAATCTTGCAGCAGCTCTGGAAGCCCTCGATCAGGATCAGCTGGGCACTCCTTACCGCGAGGGCGGCTGGACTGTGCGGCAACTCACCCACCATATCGCCGACAGCCACATGAACGCATTCATCCGCGTCCGCCTTGCCCTCACAGAAGACACTCCCACTATCGTCGCCTACAACGAGAAGGCGTGGGCCCAGCTCGCGGACTCCACGGCACCCGTCTCATGGTCCTCAGCCCTGCTGCAGAATTTGCACGCGCGCTGGGTCATGATGCTGAACTCCCTCAGCGAAGAGCAGTGGCAGCGCAGCTTCCGCCACCCCGTCAACGGCCCGATGACCATCGAGACAGCCACGCTTCTCTACGCCTGGCACTCGAAACATCACGTCGCGCACATTGCGCGCCTGCGTGAGCGCCAGGGCTGGTAGCGAGCAACGCCGGCTCGCGTGGACAGGCCAAAATCATCCCAGCACCTGCCGCTCCAGCAGATCCAGCGTCTCATCCATCCGGTCCAGGTCCCACGGCCGATCCAGCCGCCACGCACTCGCCTGCCCCAGCGCGCGTGCGCACTGCTGAAACACCCTCGCCTTCTGGCCGGAAAGAACGGGAACATAGCTTGCATACGTCATTTCGAAGAGGGCCGCGACGGCCTCCAGGATGGAGAGCGGCTCTAAAGTGGGGGCAGCGGTCGAGCTTTCACTGCAGCCCAGAAGCACGATCCGCCGCAAGTGCGCATTGGCGGACACTTCGCCCGAGAGGTAAAGCCGAAATTTGTCGGCAGATTCCGACACCCGAAACTTCTCATTCGCTTTTTCTCCCAGGTGATCCAAAGACTGCGTCCACAGCTTGAGCCACTCCGCCACAGGGATCACTCGCATTGCGTCGTCCTGCGGCTCCAGCAGGCAGATATCGTCGGAGACCACGCGATGTCCTCGCTGGCGCAGGCATGCCGCCAGCGTCGACTTTCCATCCCCTGAATTCCCCAGGAACGCCGTCACCTCTCCGTTCCTTTCCACTGCGCTTGCATGCAGCGGCAGCAGACCGTTTTGATGGCACAGCACCCCGAACACCGAGCCCAGGAGGTACACCCTCACATTTCCCATAGCGGCACCGGGCTCAATTTGGACACGCACCTGCGCCCCGTCGCGAACGTGGTACCGGGCTACGCCGGGAATCGTCAGCAAATACTCATTGCTGCCGACAAGACAGTTTGATCCAGCCTGCGCAGCTCCCGCGATCTCCTCAGGCACATCTCCCTGGGATAAAAGGACGCGGCGTGTTCCTCCGGTATTCGCCCCACTCAGTTCGGGCAATTCTATTTCCGATTCCAATTGGAACGGGCCAAAAAAATAGATAAACGGCATTGCAGGTGTCGCACTCCGGAGATTCACTCGCCTTCTTCTCCTTAGCCTTCTGGCCGCTCATGACTACGCAGAAAATATCCCAAACTGAATGCGCGGGAAAGAGCACCATGCCACAGGCTCCAGACCGGAGGCTGATCGTAGCCGGAACTGGGCCAGGTATTAAGAAGTTCCTGCATCCGCGGTAGATCGACCATTGCAGACGCCGAAGTGGATTGGCCAAGCAGCAACAATTCGTCCTGCAGTTTGGGAAAGATCTCCTGCATGATGAGATACCAATCCGCCCCCTGCCGGCCCCGGGTGTAGCGCAACCGTATGGAGTCCGGCAAACGGTCTTTCATCGCGCGGCGTGCCAGTGAGCGCGAATGTCCTCCCGCCAGATACTGTTCCGGCGGTATAGCAAAACAATATTCGTAGAGCCGCTTGTCCGTCGTCGGATCGCGAAACTCGAGTCCGCTAGTTGCCATAAATGCCGCGTTCGCCGCCCCGAAATCGCCCGAATTGAAAAGATACATCCGCTCAGCCGCGATGTCTGGTTTCTCGTTATAAGCCTGCTCAAAGAGCCTGGATTTCACTCGATATCTTGAAAGCAATTCAGGATGAAGCAATGGCTGGGAATAATCCCTGGATTGAATCAGCGCGCAGCTGAGCCAGGAAGGCAAAATGTCTCCTAACGAGGCACGCGTGGCGGCCTTGATCGAGATACCGCCATTTCGACGAAGATTTCGCGCCGTCTTGTACAACTTGAGCCAGCGGCCTTGGCGAAAAAACTCATTCAGAATGGTCCAGCTCTCCCAGCTGATAGTCCCGTTCCCTCCAGCGCCGTGTAACATCACGCCGATGCCGCGTTGCTTGGCCTTATCCGAGATCGCCTGAAACCAGAGAAGATTAACCAGGTTCAGTGCAGGCTCGCTCGCCGCATCAGTCCAGGTCTGAGTTGTGTGCAACAGCTCGTAGCCTCTCGTATCGACCTGAACATGATCGATATTGGGATAAAGGTCTGCGACCTCTGCTGCGAGAGGCCCTTCATTCGCGAGAAAGTTCGCCTTGCCGGCATCGTTGAAATCAGGTCGCGGAACTGACGTGAATGCACTCAGGCGCTTCCCACGGGCGGCAAGCAAGCCCGCAGCACTTACCGCCACCGCGGATGAATCCAGACCAGCACTTAAATGTGACCCGACCGGCATCGTGGTTCGCAGGCGCGCGGCTGTTGCACGATCGAGGATTTCACGAAGGGCCTCTGCGTAATCCTCATCGCGGGTAAAGCGAACAGGCGGCCCACCGAGTGGGTCCCAATACTGTCTGCATTCGACTTTGTACGGGGTGACACGCAAGAAGTGCGCGGGCGGAATCTGCTCTATCCCAACGAAGCAACTCTTTTTCCAGTCGAGCGGAAGCCCCGTGAGCCAGTTGACGAGTTGTTCCTCTTCGAGCCCGCGAAAGACGCCGGGAAGCGCAAGCAGCCCCTTTGGCATGGAGGCCAGAGCGAACAGACGTTCGCTGCGATGGTAGAAGAGGGGACGTTCTCCCGTATGATCGCGGGCCGCGAAAATCTCATTCCGCGAAGGAATCCAGACGGCAAAAGCAAAGGCTCCGACTATATGTTCAAGGCAGCCCTCGCCCCAGCGAAGCCATGCAGCCATCAAAATAGTTGAGTCGGCCGCTTCCTCAGGGTGAATGAGATTGAGTTCCCGCGCAAGATCCTCACGGTTGTCCAGGCGAACATCGGCAACCAGGCAGAAGGATCTATCAGTATTCCAGATCGGCTGGCGATCAAAACGATCTTCGGGAAGCAGTCCCGTCAGTGAGACGCCGCATGAAATCGGTCCCGCATCGCAATCGACCGCGACGCTCCTACCGTACGGCCTTAAGGCCTGCTGCATCGACCTTAGAAGCAAGCGCGGGGAATGTTCCCTGCGGCTCCATACGATGCTGATCGCAGACATGACTCGATGGTAAATCTACGTGCCGATCGGCACGGACTCTACCGATTAGCTGTTTGTATGCTGCTTGACGCCGTCCGGTGAGCCCGTCTTACTTCCATTGCGGGCCGCGTTCAGATTGATTGACTTGACCACCGGCTGGGTCCAGGTCTTCTTTACGCTCATGTTCTTCGTCTCCTTAGTGCTCTTGTTTCAGGGAATTCCGCTGTAGTGCTGCGGACTTTCTTGCAGCTCGGCAGCCGAAAGGCCATCGCAATTCCCGTCTCGTTCTATGCCCTAACGACAACCAGATTGCGTACAGGAGTCCTTGGCGACTCACTCGAATACTAGCATACGACGCACGCAAGTCTTTCCGGGATGTGCATAAGCTGACAATAAGCTGCAGCACCGCCAAATGTGGCTCACTCTTTGGTGGGAATTCAGTCGTTTGCTAGACTTAGCCCTCCACCCATGCCGCCCAGCAGAGCAGTCCCCGGCAAAGACGCCGCGCAGTCGCCCTCCGAGATCGCCCGGACACTCGAGGACTTCCTTACCGCCCACCCCAACTCCCTGATCTTCGAGGACGGCCATGTCGTCTTCGACATGCGCCACGCAAAATACTCCCTCGCCGCCGATCCCGGTCGCTGCACCCTGCAGCTCTGGGACACCGAGCGCAACATCGTCCGCCGCGTCAGCGCCGCAATTCTCCGTGGCGCCGGTAAAGCCGCGTCTCTCCGGCTCACCGTACAGCGCTTCGGACAGTCGCGGCCCACCTTCCTCGACGTCGTCACCGACCAGGACCGCCGCACCCCCTCTTCGCGAGAGGCGAACCGCACCCAGTTCCTCAAACTCCTCGAGCGCGCCGCCCTACGCGGCAGCGAGGGCTGGGGCGACTGGATCCTCGACGGCCTCTCCACCGCCATGGACCTCGAGAAGAGCTTCGGCCCGGCCTACGCCCGTGGCTCGCTCATCCACGGCCAGCAGGCCTGGGCGCTGATCGCCGTCAACAGCCAGGAGTCGCAGGCCACCATCGACGGCATCCTCACGGTCGGCGTCCTCTGGCTCGCCCACTGCCGCGAGAACGCCGGCGGCCGGCGGCTCTATCGCGGCCTGCGCATCGTCGTCCCGCGCGGCATGGCCACACTCACCCTCTCGCGCATCGCGTGGATGAACCACGACGCCGCACAGTGGGAGCTCTGGGAGCTCGACGAGCGTTCCGAAGAGCTCATCCAACGCGACCCCGCCGACCACGGCAACCTCGCCACCCGCCTTCTCCACCTGCCGGACCCTGCCGCCGCCCGCGAGCGCTTCGCCGAATCCGCCGCACAGGTCATGGCCCTTGTCCCCGAAGACGCCCATCCCATCGTCGAGCAGCACCTGCGCAGCGCCACCGAGATGGCCTTCCTGCTCCACGGCCTCGAATTCGCCCGCATCCGCTTCGGCCACGGCCCGCAGAGCTTCAACCGTATGCAGCAGATCACCTTCGGCAGCGGCCCCAGCGAGACTCCGCTCGACGATTCCTCCGCAGACCGCCTCCGCGAACTCGTCGCCCGTCTCTGCGCGCGCCGTAAGGCAGATGGCTCAGCCTCCGACCCCCTCTACCGCGCGCAGCCCGAGCGCTGGCTGGAGAGCGTGCTGCGCCGCGACATCACCACCATCGACGCGCACCTCGACCCCGCACACGTCTATTCCCAGGTGGCCGCCTTCGCTGCCTCGGACCGCGGTATGCTCGATCTGCTCTCCGTCGACCGCGACGGCCGGCTCGCTGTCCTCGAGCTCAAAGCCGACGACGATCTGCACCTGGCCCTGCAGGGCCTCGACTACTGGGTCCGCGTCCGCTGGCACCACATGCAGACCTCGGACACCTCCGGCTCTCCCGCCTTCGGCCTCGGCGAATTCCAGCGTCACGGCTACTTTGCCGGTGTGCGCTTGTCGCCGGAACCACCGCGCCTCTATCTTGTCGCGCCCGCTCTCCGCATCCATCCCGCGACAGAAACCGTACTCCGCTACCTCTCCCCGCTCGTAGAGTGGGAGCTGGTCGCCCTTAACGAGCGCTGGCGCGAGCAGGTCAAAGTCGTCTGGCGCAAGCGCAGTGATGTCCACTAACTGCGCCGGCATTGCACAGCAGATTGGGCAGCCCCGATGAATCCCCCGTAAATCCTCAATCCAAACCCGCCCGCGCATCATCCAACAGGCCAGCAATCCAATCAGGAGGACCGTGGCCATGACCACAGCGGCGAAGCAGGCAGACACATTTCAACTCGGCGGCAAGCAGGAGATCCACCGCTTCGGCTACGGCGCCATGCGCATCACCGGTGACGGCATCTGGGGCTGGCCCAAAGATCGCGAGGAGGCCAAGCGAGTCCTCCGCCGCGCCGTCGAGCTCGGCATCGACTTCATCGACACCGCGGACAGCTATGGCCCCGCCGTCAGTGAAGTCCTGATCGGCGAAGCACTTGCACCCTACTCCAAAGGCACCCTCGTCGCCACCAAGGGCGGATTGACCCGCCAGGGCCCAAACCAGTGGCTCCCCGTCGGCCGCCCCGAGTACCTCACCCAGCAGGCGGAGATGAGCCTGCGCTACCTGAAGAAGGACACCCTGGATCTCTGGCAGCTCCACCGTATCGACCCGAAGGTTCCGATGGAAGAGTCCCTCGGCGCCGCGAAGAAGCTGCAGGAAGCAGGCAAGATCCGCTTCATCGGCCTCAGCGAGGTCTCCGTCGAGGAGATCGAGCGAGCCCGCAAGACCGCCGAGATCGTCAGCGTGCAGAACCAGTACAACCTCACCGACCGCAAGAGCGAACCCGTGCTCGAATACTGCGAGCGCGAAGGCATCGCCTTTATCCCGTGGTTCCCGGTCGCCTCCGGCAAGCTGGCGGAGGCCGGCGGCAAGATGGATACCCTCGCGAAGAAGCACGGCGCCACCGTCGCCCAGCTTTCGCTCGCGTGGCTGCTGCATCGTTCGCCGGTCATGATCCCCATCGCCGGCACCAGCTCGGTCGCCCACCTGGAAGAGAATGTGAAGGCCCGCGACCTGCACCTCAGCGATAGCGAGTGGCAGGAATTAGAAGCCGCCGCCACAGGCAAAGGGAAAGCCGCCTGAGCGTCACCCCATCCATGCCGGGGCCGCGTCGAGCTCCTCGTCCGGCTCCGGCTGCATCTGCTCTCTCGTCGCATCCTCAGCCCGCGCCTCGAAGAAGCGCTCCACCTCGCCCAGCACCGCATTGCCGTTCTTCGCCTCGAAGATCGCCTTGCGCAGTGCGCCGCCGCCCGGAACGCCATGCGTGAACCACGCGGCGAACTGCTTCATCTTGCCCACGGCATCGCGATGCCGCTGCTCGCGCGCGATCTGCCCAGACGCCACAATCGCGGCCGCGCGCGCCGCCTCCGCCGCCTCTTCCACCGCAATCTCGTCCACCAGCATCTGGAAGTACGTCCGGATCATCCGGTAGCGGTCCTGATTGGTCGGCACATCGTAGGTGCCCACGCCGGTCGCTTCCTTGGTCGCCGTGTACTGCGCAATCTGCCGGAAGATCCACGGGTTCGCCGGCGCCGCCCGCCCGATCATCACGGCATCGCAGCCCGTCGCCTCCACCATCGCCGCGGCATCCTCCGGCGTGCGCACATCGCCGTTGCCGATCACCGGAATGCCCACCGCGTCCTTCACCTGTGCGATGTACTCCCAGCGCGCCTGCCCCGTGTAGCCGTCCTCACGCGTGCGCGCATGCAGCGCCACCGCGTTCAGCCCGCACTCCTCGGCCATCTTCGCCAGCGGCACGCAGACAATGTTGCTGTCGTTCCATCCCATGCGGACCTTCACCGTAAACGGAATCTTCACGGCTGCGCGAATCGCCTGGAAGATGCGCTCGATCTGCGGCAGGTCGCGCAGCAGCCCCGAGCCGCCGTTGCATGCGACGACTCGCTTCGCCGGGCAGCCCAGGTTCAGGTCCACCAGGTCGAATCCCGCCTCCTCCACAATCCGTGCCGACTCCGCCAGCGTCTCAGGATTCGACCCGAACAGCTGCGCCGAGATCGGATGCTCGTCGTCGTAGTAGGTGAGGTAGCGCTTGCGCTTGGTCTCGCGCATGCGCGCCAGCCCGTCGGCCGAGGTGAACTCCGTCATGATCAGCCCGCAGCCGGACTGTGCGTTGCTCGTTGCGCTCTCCACGTCCACGCCGTCAGAGGCGGCGCTGAACTGGCTCGCGTTCTTGATGAACCGCCGGAAGACCGTATCCGTCACGCCTGCCATCGGCGCCAGCACTGTCGCCGGCGCGATCTCCACCCCGCCGATCGTCACGCTCGCAGGCACGCGCGCCTGCGCCGGCATCGCATGCTCCACCGGCGAGTCCCACTTCTTCTGCTCGAGCGTGTACCGCTTCTTCATGCCCCATCTCGGCGCATAACCCGCGCCTGTTCTGCTCAGCTCTGATCCTAATGCGAAAGGCCCCCGCGCCAGCGGAGGCCTCTTCGCGGAATAACCCTGAGTTACTTGCCTGCAGCCGCCTTGGCCTTGCTGGCGTCCGCATTGGCTACCTTGCGGCGGAAGCGCTCCACGCGGCCCGCCGTATCCACCAGCTTCTGCTTGCCGGTAAAGAACGGGTGGCACTGCGCGCAGATTTCCACCACAATATCGCCCTTGGTCGACCGCGTCTCAAACACGTTCCCGCAGGCGCACTTCACATGAATCGTCTCGTACTTCGGATGGATTCCCTCTTTTGGCATCAAACTTCTCCTGTCTCTCTGGAGCATGGCGCACGCAGCTTTGACCGTCTTCGATCGCTGCGCACATTGCTCGGAATTCGCCTTTTGCCGCGCGGTCCGCTTGCAACGGGTGCACTCACCGCCACATCGGTTCGCCTGTCGCGCTGGCCTGAGCCGGCTGGCTGATTAGCCTTCTATCCTCAGATTACATTGGATTCCCACACCCGGCAATCCGATTCGCCACCTCCCGCCGCCGTCCTTCTGCGCGATACTGGAGCTGCGCAAGGGGGGAAATTCAGCGCGGCATGACAACCATGGTTGAGATCTGCAGCATCTGCGAGGGCTCCGGCCTGCGCATTGTCGTTGAAAACGGGCGCCAGGTCGCCCGGGAGTGCCAGTGCCGGGCCACCCGCCGCACTGCCCGTACCCTGGAGCGCGCCCGTATCCCCCGCCGCTACGAACATTGCTCCCTCGATAACTACGAGCTTCTGCGCAGCGCCCACCGTTCCCTCGCCGCCGCCCACCTGCACGCCCGCAAGTTCGTCGAAGGCTATCCCATTGAAACCGCGGGAACCGGCCTGCTGCTCACCGGCTCCATCGGCGTCGGCAAAACCCATCTCGCCGTCGGCATCCTGCAGGCCCTTGTCGCCGAGCGTGGCGCTGCCGGCCTCTTCTACGATTACCGGGACCTGCTCAAGCAGGTGCAGAACAGCTACAACCAGTCCGTCGCCGCCACCGAGCTCGAGGTCCTGCGCCCCGTCTTCGAGGCGGAGGTCCTCGTCCTCGACGAGCTGGGCGCCGCCAAGCCCACCGACTGGGTCTGGGATACCGTCGCCCACATTCTCAACACCCGCTACAACGACCGCCGCACCACCATCATCACCACCAACTATCCCAACGCCGCCCCGCTCGGTGCAAAAGGCGAAGAGACCCTCGGTGACCGCATCGGCGAGCGCATGCGCTCCCGCCTGCAGGAGATGTGTGTCGTCGTTGAGATGCACGGCGAAGACTTCCGCCAGAAAGTAAAACGCGCCAGCTTCGCATAGAAGCCGGCGCGCCGTATAGCAGTCAGAATTTTTTAGATCGTCGCCTTGATCAGCAGCAGGCATGCCGCGCCCAGCCCGGCCACCCAGTACACAATGTCTCCCGGATGCATGCCGCCCACATACCGCCCAAAGCGTGTGTCCGTCAGCATCTCGATGCCCAGTGGAGCGGAGGTCTTACGGCGTTCTGCACCGCTCCGCGCGGCCTCCTCGGCCTGCATTCTTTCCGCATTGGTTACATGCGGCTCGTAATGGACCCGGGCACGGACGGGATCAAACTGGCGCGACGTCGTGTTGGTGGAGTTGGCGGTCATGTCGG
The DNA here is from genome assembly GCA_035550395.1 of Acidobacteriaceae bacterium. Lineage (GTDB taxonomy): Bacteria > Acidobacteriota > Terriglobia > Terriglobales > Acidobacteriaceae > Edaphobacter. The sequence continues at coordinate 7,542 of DASZPF010000024.1, read as the reverse complement.
CAATCATGGTGGCGGAGACTCCCTCAGCCGCGTGGGCCTCACGGCAAAATTCGTCATTCAAACAGGGCCGGCGACTGGAGGACTCCTATTTCACCGGCAAGATAAACGGTAGGCCGCAGCGCTCCGTAGTGGAAATCCTCCATTCGGGGGAACTTCTGCCCCTTTCCGGTCATTACGGAAGTTTCCGTCTCATCCGCGGACATACCTCCCCGCCTTCCGCGCGTTGTGACCACCACTAGCCTCTGGACTCCCGTCCCAGACAGCCTGGCGGTATTAGAATCTTCCCCATGAGCGGCCCCCACCCGGATCCGTCCCCCGCTTCACCCTCCGAGACCCCGATCTTCGGCACTCCTGCGACACAGGAGCGTGGCGGCCTCTCCCCCGCCGTGTGGGGTATCGCCGCCCTCATCGTGCTCCTTGTCGCCGGCATCTTCTTCTTCGCCGGCCGCCGCAAAGGCCCCGCAGTCCCCACAACGCTCCAGCCGCCGGACGCCTACGCCGCGAGCCTCCCCCTCACCAATCTCGCCATGAGCGAGTCCTCCAGCTTCTCCGGTGGCAAGGTCACTTATCTCGACGGCCATATCCAGAACACGGGCAGCCGCACGATCACCGCCATCACCGTCCAGGTGGTCTTCAACAACGACACCGAGATGCCTCCATCCATCCAGACGCTGCCGCTCACCCTCGTCCGGATGACCCAGCCTTATATCGACACCGAGCCCGTCAGCGCCGATCCCCTCAAACCGGGCGATTCCAAGGACTTCCGCCTCGCATTTGACTCGGTTCCGGACAACTGGAACCAGCAGATGCCCGAAGTTCGCATCATCCAGACCACGGCGCAGTAGCAAGCCACCCCCATCTCTTTCTGAAATGAAGCTCCTTGCAGTGGGGCTTCCGGTAATTTTTACCCTTGCGGCGGGCGCAGGGATGATTTTTCCCTGCCTCGCTCTTTCGCCGCCAAGCCACCACCTTCCCAATATTTCATTGAAAATAAACTGTTTATCTCAATTCTCCAGTTTGGCATGCTCCTTGCACTAAGCCAGTGCAACACAACCGGACCCCTTACACACGGGCCATAGAAATTAGGGCATTCGGTCTGAACTTGAGGAGACGCGAAACCATGAAGAATCTTGCGAAAGGTCTGGGTCTACCCATTTTGGTCCTGGGAGGAGCGATGGGAACAACCGTAATCGCACAGCAGGCGCCTGCGGCCGATCAGTCGACCCCGGCAGCCACCAGCACAACTCCGTCGACCGCTGCAGCTTCTGATGACAACACGGTCTATGCAACGGGCAAGCCGCTTCAGGGTGACTCGAAAGAGGGCTTCTGGGGCCACATGAATCCGTTCGCCCGCAAGAAGTGGGTACGTCGCGAGGTCGATCCCATCCGGGACCGCACCAATGAGCTGGACGAGTTGCAGGCCAAGAACGCCAACGACATCAAGGACGTCGATTCGCGTGCTCAGGCCGGCATCAGCAAGGCAATGATGGCCGCCAACACGGCTGACCAGCATGCAGCGGATGCAGCGAGCCGCGCCAATGCGGCGCAGTCGACCGCGAACGGCGCCGACCAGCGCACGACCACCCTGAACGGCACGGTCAGCAACCTCGACCAGTACCAGCAGGTCAGCTCCACCGACGTTCCCTTCGCCTCCGGCCGCACGACACTTGGCCCCAAGGGCAAGGAGACGCTGGACGACATGGCCAGCAAGCTTCAGGGCGAGAAGGGTTACATCATTGAGATCCAGGGCTATAGCAAGCATGGTGTAGCCAACTCGCAGGCGATGGCGGACTCGGTCGCTCGCTACCTCGTAACTGAGCACCAGGTGCCGCTGTATCGCATCTATCGCACCGGCCTCGGCAAGGACACGGCAACACCGTCCGACAGCGAAACGGCAATCGTCAACGGAGTGCGTGTCACGCTGCTGCACAACAGCCTCGCTTCCATGAGCGAGCCGGCAGCACCGACCACGCAGGGCAGCAACTCCATGCCGCCTTCGCCGGCCAGCAACCAGTAGCCTTCCCCGTTCGGCCGGCTGGCGAAGATTCTCTTCGCCGGCCTTGCCGGGCGACAAACGAAATTCGCGGCACGCACGATTGCCGCAACCAAGCTCTCCTTACCAGAGAGAACCAAGGCAGATTGGCCCCTCGCGAAACGAGGGGCCGTTTTTTTTCTGCAGGAGGATCAGGAGCTCCAGGATATGTCCCGGATTCAACAACAAATGCGACGACTCCTGCCGAAAGCCATACCGGGAACGCCGGAATCGCGCGCGGCCTTTTGCTAGACTTGGGAATAATGGCAATACAGCACGGTTCCGATAAGCGATTCGGAGCCGTTTTTGCATCTATAGCAGTATCACCGTCAAGGAATTGTTCTCTCTATGAGTTTGCCGGCCGCTTCCTCTATCGCTGATTCCACCGCACTGAATCTGACAGCACGGCGCATCGCATATTTTTCCATGGAGATTGCGCTCTCTCCGACGCTGCCTACTTACTCCGGGGGCCTGGGTATGCTGGCGGGCGATACTCTGCGTTCTGCCGCGGACACATGCGCGCCTATGGTCGCCGTTTCCCTCGCGCATCGCCGCGGATATTTCCGCCAGCACCTCGATGCGGCCGGCGAGCAGACGGAGTCCGATGTCCCCTGGTCGCCGGAGACGACGCTGCCCGGTGTTGGCAAGATCGTGCATATCAACATGCAGGGCCGCGAGATTGCCGTGCAGGCCTGGCGGTTCGATGTAGTTGGAACCTCCGGGCATGTCGTCCCGGTCTTCCTGCTGGACACGGACATCGACGGCAACGATTTATATGACCGCCGTCTGACCGACCATCTGTACGGCGGTGATACCTACTATCGCCTCTGCCAGGAGGCCGTGCTCGGCCTGGGCGGTGTCGCTCTGCTGAAGGAACTGGGCATCGAGCCCGAGGTCTACCACATGAACGAGGGCCATGCCGCGCTGCTCGGCGTGGGACTTCTTGAAGAGCACCTGGAGGGCGGCTCGCTGGAGCAGGCTACAGAGCAGGATGTTGCCTGGGTGGCCTCGCACTGCGTCTTCACAACGCATACACCAGTGCCCGCCGGGCATGATCAGTTCGGGCTCGATCAGATGTATACCGTGCTGGGGCAGGACCGTGGGGAAGTCATCGAACGTCTCGGCGGCGTACACAACGGGCTGCTGAACATGACCTACCTGGCGCTGCGCTACTCGCGTTATGTAAACGGCGTAGCCATGCAGCACGGCAAGGTATCGCAACAGATGTTCCCGGACTATCACGTGCACGCCATCACCAACGGCGTGCACGCTGCGACGTGGATCTCCGAGCCGATGCAGGCGCTCTTCGACGCCGAGATCCCCGAGTGGCGCCATGACAACAACTACCTGCGATCGGTCTACGGGATTGCGCCGGCGAAGATTGCCAACTGCCACGCCGTCTCCAAACAGAAGCTGGTGACGGAGATCGCTGCGCTGACCGGCCAGCAGCTGAATCCCAAGATGCTGACCCTTGGCTTCGCTCGGCGCGTGGCGACATATAAGCGCGCCAATCTGCTCTTCCATGACACGAAGCGGCTGGTGAAGCTGGCCAAGAAGATCGGCGGCCTGCAGATCCTGTTTGCGGGCAAGGCGCATCCGGCTGATGTTGCGGGCAAGGGGCTGATCCGCGAAGTCTTCACCGCTGCCGAACAGCTGCGCGCCAACGGTATCCGCATTCTCTATCTGGAGAACTACGACTGGGAGCTGGGCGCTCTGCTCACTCGCGGAGTAGACGTCTGGGTCAACACACCGCGGCGTCCATATGAGGCCTCCGGCACCTCCGGCATGAAGGCGGCGCTGAACGGTGTGCCCAGCCTGAGTGTGCTGGACGGCTGGTGGATTGAAGGTTGTGCCGAGGACGTAACCGGCTGGGCTATCGACGACGCCGAGGACGAGGATGGCGAAGCGGCCAGCCTGTATGACAAGCTGGAGAACAAGATCGCGCCACTGTATGCGCGGCCCAGCGCCTGGGCGCGGCTGCAGCAGCACTGTATCGGCATCAACGGCAGTTTCTTCAACACGCACCGCATGCTGGCGCAGTACTTCAACAATGCATACTTTCCGAAGGTCTCCGAGGAGGAGGCCATTCCGGAGATGGCGGACCGGCTGGCGCAGCGCCAGGAGCCGGTTGGGATGAAGACGCGCTAAGTTTCAAAAAACCTGAATGAGTTAGTGGAAGTTCTCGATCAGCATCAGGACACTCCCCGGATCGTCGCGCTGAGCATAGACAAGGTAGCGACCGTCGGGGGAGACGTCCAGGCCAAATTCCGGGATTCCTATCTGCAGGATGGTGCTCGTGGCTGAGGTAGCGAAGTTATAGAACCTGAGCTCCGACCGGTGAGAAAAGTCGGGTGCGGTCATATAGTAGATGCCGCGCTGCGAGACAGCGAAGTTGAAGCGGTAAAGCGAATCCGCAATCTGCACCTCCGGGCCGCCTGCGATCGGCATCTTCCAGAGGGAGCCTGCGCCGGTCTCCTTGCCATAGTAGAGAGTCTTGCTGTCGAAGGACTCGACTGCGCCTACGCCGCCGTTGTGAGTAATCTGAACCGCGGGACCGCCGCCGTTCGGCATCTTCCATATCTGCTCTTCACCGGTCCGGGTGGAGGTGAAGTACATCCATCTCCCGTCACGGGACCACACGGTAGCGAAGTTCGCATACGGCCCCTCCGTGAGCTGCTTCATCTTTCCGCCGTCAGGGCTGATGGTGTAGATCTGGGAGAAGCCCGTGATGTTGGAATCGATCGCAAGGGTCTTGCCGTCGGGCGACCAGTGGGGCGTAGCGGCCTGCCCCTTCTGGACGAAGGTGAGCTGGCGCGCCTGCCGGCCCTCCGAGTCGCCGAGCCATATCTGACCGAGCCCGGTCCGGTAGGAGTAATAAGCCAGGCGGCTGCCGTCCGGGGAGTACTGCGGATACACATCGCGGTCTGTGGATGCGACCAGCGCTTCAGGGACCGGGACCCTGGCCTTGAGATCGATCCGATAGATGTTGGCGTCGCCGCGTTGAATGGAGTATGCCAGGCGATTGCCGCTGCGTGAGACCTCTAACCAATTGGGGCTGGCGCCGACCCACGGGATCGGGGTAGGCGGCGAGGAGCCGTCGGCAGGCATGCGTATGGCGCCGATGAGGGTACGGGCGAAGATCTGCTTGCCGTCCTGCGACCACACCGGACTGGAGAGTCCTACCTCCTTCTCCGCTTCGACGATGCGGCGAGGAATCTCGACCGGTTTTGCATCAGCGTCCAGGCCCACCTGATAGAGGTCGCCCTGGAGATACAGCTTGTGACTTCTGGTATAGAGCAATTCTTTGCCGTCAGGGGAGATGCTGGGAAAGAGGTCTTCCATTCCTCCTTCGGGCGTGGTGATCTGGGTGGAATCGCCGGTCTCGACCGAGACACGGAAGAGCGCGATGTTGTCTCCGATCAGTGCGGGAACGATGATCCATTTATTGTTCGGGGTCCAGCAGGGCCGGAGTTCGGCTAGCTCGACGCGCGCGGGAAACTCAGCGAGCTTACGCTCCGGGCCGCCGAGAGCGGGAATCAGCATGAGATCGAGCTTGCCCGGGGTGATTTCTCTCTGAAAGGCGATGGTGGTGCCATCCGGCGACCAGGCCGGCAAAAAGTCGGGAGACGGATCCGTGGTGAGGCGCAGAGGCGTGGCATCCGGGCTGAGTGACTTGACGTAGATGTCGAAGTTGTCGCCCTTCTCTCCATTCCACTGGAAGGCGACCTGGTTGCCGTCCGGGGAGAAGGACGGCGCGTTCTGGCTGCCGCGGTACGTCGTGAGCGGGATGGGGTTGGACATTGGGGGAAGCGTCGGCCCAGAGGTCCGCAGGCGCCAGGCGGTGGACCCCGCCACGGCAAGCACCACGGCGCCGAGTGCGGTCCAGACAGCCCAGCCCTTTGGGCGTATCCGTGCGCGGGACGGCTGCTCCTGCGAACGAGTGGGTTCCTGACCGGGAGAAGCAGGCTGGGAGATGGGAACCTCGGACGGCGGCACAGGCGTTGGCGTCGAGTGCGGAGGCTCCGCCAAGGCGACAGGGGCGATGAACCGGTAGCCTTTCCCGGTCAGCGTCTGGATGAAGGTCGGATTCTCGGGATCGTCTCTGAGGGCCAGGCGTATCTTGCGGATCGCCGAGTTGATGCTGGTGTCGGTGTCGAGAAAGACGTCCTTACCCCAGACCCGGGCAATGATCTCCTCGCGGGAGACGAGCTGCCCTCTGCGCTCTACCAGAAGCAGGAGGGTCTCCATCGGGATTCGCTCCAGCCTGAGCGGACGGCCGGAGCGGCGCAGCTCATAGGCGGCGCGGTCCAGCTCAAAACCGTCTCCGAACCTCACCACACCTTCGTCAGACATTGCCGACACCGTTCTCCACGAGGCCCGGACTACCGGACAGATTTCGTCACACGAGAATCAAACGAAGCGTTTTCAGCAGTTTATATCGTCACCAGGAAGTCAGCGAATTGTCAGGCGCCCGCCATGGCTTCCTGTGCCCGCTTCTGCGAATCTCCGTCCTGACTGAGGGCCCGAACGGCCTCCAGCAAGTTTCTTCAACAAGGAGATATTGCCATGAACCGCATCGCTGCCATCGCCCTCTTCACCATCGCAAGCTTTATTACTCTGCACCGCGCCTCGGCCGCCACCATCACTGAGACCAGAGTGCCCTTCGCCTTCACCGTAAATGGCATCACGCTACCGGCCGGAACCTATGTCGTCACTTCGTCGTCCCCGAACGTCATGCAGATCAGCTCCACCGATCACAACCACCCCAACACAGTAACCGTTATCACCCGCGAATATGCGCCCGGTGATCCGGATGGCCCGGCCATGCTCGTATTTGAAGCCTACGGGAGCCAATATTTCCTGCATGAGATTATCTGCCCCCTCCGCTCGACCGATGCTATCGTTCCCGCATCGGACCAGGAGAAGAAGGTGGGCAAGGAGTGGGCCGGCAGGAACGGCGGTCAGCCCGTCCTGGTTGCGGTGAGGTAGGAAAGAAGCGGCCAGGCTTCCCCGTGAGATTAACACAGGGCATCCGGAACATTCATCGACCGCAGAAGGCCACGTCGAATCAGGGCGAGCACGGGAGATCCGGTCCGGGTCTCAGTGCTCGCCCCTTCCCTGTGTGCCGGTGCGCTTCGAGACCGGCAAAAGATCTTTACAGCTGCGCGACCGTCTCAACCGCCAGGTCTTCGACCGGAAAGTCCCATTCCTCCGGACGGTCCGGAGAAGTCGACTCCGAGGCAGGCAGCTGGCCTGCTTCCTTGCCGCTCGCAGGGCCTCCACTGGTCAGCAGCCTGTCCAGCACAGGTACCGTTGCGCGCTGCGTCTCGATAAAGTCCACGCCGTCCACCGTCAGGGTGAACTCCGCGTTATCGGCCCGGGTGATGTACTTCTTCTTCGACAGATACCAGGTGGTGAAGTCGAGGTAATCGCGCGGGAACCCCATCCGTTGTTCGATCTCCGCGAGGGTCACCTCCGGGGTATCGGGGTACATGCGGCGGCGGTAATAG
>DASZPF010000023.1:0-99220 GCA_035550395.1 Acidobacteriaceae bacterium | reverse complement strand
ATAGAGGATCGCAAGGACGGCGAGCCGGCGGTTGAGGTCTCCCTCCACCTGGTCCATGAAATCGATCGTGCTCGACATGGGATGCTGAAATGCATTCCGCCGCATGGCGCGCTGCGCGTTGTATTCAGCCCTCCGCGCAGGATCCGACAGGACCTTATAGGCCGATGTCAGCTCGGCAAACTTTTCCAGATTTCCGGTTGCCGCGTGATCGGGATGATAGCGGGCAGCCAGAAACCGGTAGACACGATGGATCGTCTCCGGAGTGGCCTGTGGGCTGATCTCCAGGAATTCGTAATAATCAGGGATTTCCGCTTCTGGCATCGGTAAGCCTCTGTGGGTCAGGATTTGGCCCGCATCGACCGACGGCCTCCGTGGGTTTTCGGGGGCGTCGGGCCGTGCATCCCTCCGAGCCTAGGGACGCGAAGTGGCTCATACCATACCATCTTCGTAGTAGCACACGTCCCCCATCGTTGCAGGCAGGGGCTCCAATGCCGATCAACACAGATTGTTGACAAGGCTTTTTCGCACATAAATGCGATATCCCTCCGGCACACGGGGTGTCCCTTCCCACTCCTGCGGAGCGGCAGGCGTGCGTTCCACGCATTGCCTGTAGCCGGCAGCGAGGTAACGGGCAAACCATGGCCACGCATCGATCTTCCGGTAGGTGTCGGAGGCGCCGGAATAGTTCTGGGGAGTAATGATGAAAGCCTCCGGCTGGTTCTGCAGCAGCTCCTTCGCGAATCCGGCCCGATTGCGTTCAATTACGGAATCTCCTGAGGGGCCGAAGAGGAATTCTCCATACAGGGTGCCGGTGCTTTGGTGCAGACGCAGCTCGTACAGGACCCGGATACAGCCGCTAAAGGTGTCAAGGCACTGGACGCCTCCATCCAATTTCGGACCGCCCAGCTTCTGAAGGTCGCTTCGCAGAAGCGAGCCAAACTGGTCCTCCTCCGGCCGAGAGTTGAGCGCGCGCCGTGCCGCCTTTGGCGCGGCCACAAGGCAACACAGACAGAGGGCCCCCGATGCGCTCCAGCGCACCCAGCGCTTTTCCGCGGAGAAAGAAGCTATGAGAACCAGCCCCAGCACTTCCAGCAGAAGGAAGGCAAAGGGATATCGATGGTATGGGTAGCCTTTTCCCTGAAGGGCGTAACAGAGGAACCCTACTGCCGCTTCAGAACAAAGAAGAGCGAACTCCGGGCCGCGCAGCAGCGGCCACGCAAAGGGTAAGAGAAGCGCGCCAAGCAGAAGAGGCAGACGCAGCCCTGAAATTCCATGCGCGACAAGGACCATCGCCGGCAGTCGATGGAGAGAGAGGTGATACCGCATCATGGCGAGCGTGGAAAAGAGAAACGCCGCTAGTGCGTGCTCATGGACAAGCCACAGGATGCAGGCCAACGGAGGCAGCGCCGCGCCAAGCCCCAGGAGCAGGCAAGGCCGAACTGCCGCCGAAGATCGGTTCTGTCCCCGGGAGCGCCATAACCGCTCAACAATCAAAGGAAGCAGGAAAAAGAGCGCGGAGGGCTTAATTGTTGCCGCACACCCGAACATGATTCCGGCGAGTGCATAGAAACGGCCGCCTCCGCCTCTGGAGCGCGATGCGTGAAACCACGCAGCCAGCGCCACCAGGATCAAGACGGTCATCGTCCAATCCCTCTGACCTGTCTGCTCCGCCCCGTCCCTTGCATGAAGCAGGAAGAACATCGCGCCGGCGAATATGCCGGCCGGCCGATAGCGTGGCGGTGCGAGCCACCAGGCAGCGCACACGCTCACAGCCGACAATGTGAAATCGAAGAACCGCTCGGCAAGTGCTCCCGAGCCGGGCAGGTGCATTATCAGCCAGTCAACGAAATAGGCGCCCGGAAGGTTCACGTCCTTGACCTGGACATAAGGCCTCGACCCCGAATCCAGGAGGAACACGACGTAATGGATCAGAGAGGCGTCGCCGACCAGTGGCCACCGCAGGGTTCGCGCCGCAACATACACTGCGAGGAGCGATACAAACGTAAGACAAAATATGAAACTTGCCCGGGGGACCAACTTCTCTACGGAACGATGCAAAAGCCACCGCCAACAGGATAAGGGCCGACAGAGTACACAAACCGCGAAACACGCAATAACCCGCCAGAATTAAGCGGGCCGTATCAGAAAAACCCGGTCCCGGCATTTCTTTTGGGTGTTGGATGCACATACACGCCGGCATCGGGAACTTCTCTAAATAATTAGTCCCCTCAGATTTTTTCACACTGCAACACGGCAGCGGATGCAGCGTCGAGCCGTCTCCATATCTCGTCGGCCCAGACGAGATGTTCGGGCTTCATCTGCACACTGCGCAGACACGTCACGGAATTGGCGCCGCTGGAGCTGTCTTCCGTCCACCCTTCGGCGGGGAAGAAGCGCCGGGGCAGCTTCGCCAGTGCAAGGTAGAGGTTACGCCGCCGCGCCTCGTCGAAGATCGTCTGCGCGCGCGCAGAAGACTCCTGCACCGAGTCTCCGCGCACTGCCCAGAAAACAATGTCCAGCTGCGGCGGAGAGAAGGGCACGAGGAAGCGCGCATCTGCCGCGAGCCGTTGATGAAGCTTGAATGCCGCCTCCCGTCCGGATTCCAGACCGCGCGCGAACTCGCCCCCGATCTCATATGGCAGCAACTGCTGCGTGGCCCACAATGCCACCGCTGAGGCGCCCGCACGGGAGCACTCCAGGGAGATCTCACCGAGATGCAGTTCACGCGAGGTGAAGTAGGTATAAGGCGAGTCATGTTTGTAGAACTGACCCGCCGAAGGATCGTGAAAGAGAACGCAACCGCAGCCATACGGCTGCAGGCCATGCTTGTGCGGGTCGATAACGATCGAATCGACGGCAGGGTGGTTGAGCGCGTCAAAGGCCGCGCGCGCGTCGAAGCTGAGGTTGCGCGCAAGGGTGAAGTAACCGCCGTAGGCGGCGTCCACATGCAGGCGGAAGCGGTACCGCTCACGCAGCGCGAGAATGCCGTCCAGCGGATCGACCGCGCCGCCCGCGGTGGTTCCGAGAGTTGCCACGACTGTGCCGATACGGCCGCCGCGCAGCTCTGCTTCCAGCGCATTCAAATCCATGCGGCCTGTGCCATCGCTGCGGATAGGAGTGAACGGCAACTTCAGCACAGCTGAGATGCGCGAATGAGTGTAGTGCGCCTGGTCGGATGCCGCGACTGTGAGCGCACGGCCCTCCTGTTCTGCAATCTGCCCGGCAACCCAGAGGGCTTCCAGGTTTGCCAACGTTCCGCCGCTGGTAAGGTGGCCAAGATGACCGGGCTGCGCCGGCGTTCCGTTCCAGCCGAAGATCCCTGCAAGCGCGGCTACAGCCTCCAGTTCCATCGCAGAGCTCGCCCGCCCGCCGTCCAGCGCGTGATTGTTCGGATTCACCGACATCGCCAGCGAATAGGCCGCGCGCGCGATGGGATGCGGCGGCTTCAGCATCTGTCCTGCGTAGAGAGGATGGCCATACGGATCGTCGTCACGCAGCCGGCCGGCAGCCGCATGCAGGATCTTCGCCGCACGATCGTCCAGCAAAGGTTGCGCCGCGGGCGGCAGTTGTTCGAAACCGAGATCGAGATGGTGCTGCGCATCGCGCAGGCGGCGAAGAAACTCATCGCGCGCTGAGTCTTCCGGCATCGTCAATGTCCGACGGTCTTGAAGCCGAAGCTCATCACCAGGCCGACAATAGTGGAGAGGACGAATGCAGCCGTAGTCCATGGACCGGCCTTGCGGATGCGGCCGCGCACAGCCTCAATCACGAGGATCACGATGGCAAGCAGAAGCGAGAGAATCAGGCCGTCCCAGATGAAGCTGCGCGTGTCGTTGGCAGTCGTGGAGATCACCTGCTGGATGTGGATCGGCGGGAAGAGGCTGAACGCACCGAAGACGACGAAGAACAGAATGAACTGCAGAACACAGAAGATGAGGTTCTTCATAGCGCTCCTTCAGCATACTTTTGTGACGCTTCGATCTTAGAGCAGCGGCCGCGGATGCAGGAAGACAGGCGGGCGAGTCAGCTTCGGCTGAATCGTGTCGCCAGCTTTTCTCTTTGGCGCTCCAGCGCCAGTTCGATCAGCCGGTCGATCAGTCTCGGATACGGCAGCCCGCTGGCCTGCCACAGCTTGGGGTACATGGAGATGCTGGTAAAGCCGGGCATAGTGTTGATCTCGTTGAGAAAGATCCGCGGCTTCTTGCCTTTTTTCCGTGCGCCCGCTGGTTCCATCAGAAAGTCGACCCGGGCCAGGCCCGCGCAGTCACAGGCGCGAAAGGCCGCCAGCGCCATCTTCTGCACCTCGCTCACCTGACCCAGCGTAAGTTCCGCGGGAATGATCGGCACGGACGGGTTTTCCGGCTGGTCGGCGTACTTGGATTCGTAGTCGTAAAACTCGCGGTTGGGGACAATCTCTCCCACCACGGAGACGACGGGCTCGTCATTGCCCAGCACCGACACCTCGAGTTCGCGCGGCTTGGCGCCGGGACCGCCGACTCCTTGCTCGATGACGATCTTGCGGTCATAACCGGCGGCAAGGTCCATGGCCGCGGCCAGTTCACTGTGATCGTGCACCTTGCTGATGCCGACACTGGAGCCCAGGTTCGCCGGCTTCACAAACAGCGGATACCGCAGTTCTTTTTCGATCCGGCGGCGACAGCGGTTCGGATCTGCCTTCCAGTCTCGTCGCAACACCGCAAGGTATGGAGTCTGCGGCAAACCGGCGGCGGCAAACAGCCGCTTCATCGTGTCCTTATCCATGGCGGCGGAGGAGCCAAGCACTCCGGAGCCAACATAAGCGATGTCGGCCAGTTCGAAGAGACCCTGGATCGTCCCGTCCTCGCCGAAGGTTCCATGGAGAACGGGAAAAATCACGTCGAGCGACGCGGCAAGCGGGCTGCCGGGGTGCGCCAGCTCTGCCCCGGTGACCGGCACAGGTTTGGACGCGGGCGCCGCCGCGGATGTGCGGCCGGCGGGGAGGGCCGCGCCGCTGCTGCCGGGCGCAAGCATCCGGGCAGCTCCCGCGCCGGTGATCCAGCGGCCCTGCTTGTCGATGCCGATCGGAACAACATCGTACTTTGCCGCGTTGATCGCCTCCAGAACCGACGCGGCGGAGCGCAACGAGACCTCGTGCTCCCCGGATCGTCCGCCGAATAACACGCCGACACGTAGCTTGTTCTTTGCCGCTCTGCTTGTCTTCTTCTTCGCCATACCTCAGTTAGAGTACGGCACGCCATGCAGTGCAGGACACAGCGGCTGTTGCCTAGGCTGCGTCACCCTGCGCCGCCGCGCTGCCTGCGACCCGACATATCTTTACCTTTCGCGCGGCATCGTACCGCCGCGGATCCGTGTCTACCTGAAGGAACGCCGCCCCCGGGAACTTCTCCCGGCGGCAAACATGGAGGAAGCAGAGATGAAAAAAATCATATTGCCGATGGCGCTGATGGCAGCGTATATCCTGACGCCCGCTGCATACGCACAGGTTGTGGTGCGCGCCGCGCCGCCGCGAATTGTGGTGGAGCGCCCGGGTCCGCGTCCCGGCCCGCGGTATGTTTGGACTCCGGGGTATTACCGCTGGAGCGGTGCGCGTTACATCTGGGTGCCTGGCCGCTATGTGTTACCGCCGCGCCCCGCCGCCGTATGGGTCGCGCCGCGATGGATCAGGCGGAACGGGACATGGGTCTTTATCCGTGGATATTGGCGTTAGCGCGGGAAGGGGCATCCGCCGCCGCAGGGCGCAGCGCGGGCAGTATAAGCTGCACCTGCAGCCCGCCCCCGGGCTGGTTCCGTGCGGAGATGTTGCCGCCATAGAGCAGCGCGATCCGTTTGCTGATGGAGAGGCCAAGCCCGGCGCCGCCCTGCTTGTGCGAGTCCGCCGAGGCCACGCGGAAGAACGGATCGAAGATCTGCTCCAGGGAGTCTGCCGGCACACCCGGGCCCTCATCGCTTACGGTAATGGCGATCATCCATCCGTGCGCCACGTTCGTCCCGTTTGCCCCGTTCACCCCGTCCGACACATTCACTTCCACCGTGCCCCCGTCAGGGCTGTGCTTCAGCGCATTGCGAACGACGTTCTCAATGCAGCTGTGGAGCAGTCCGGCATCGGCGAGCATGGACCGCTCGAAGACGCCGGTCTGTACGACCGTCCTGTCGTGCATCGCCCCTTCGAACGATGCATCGCGCACGATCTGCTGGATGAGCCTGCCCAGATGGACCGTGTCCCGGCGCGCCGTTCGCTCCGATGCATCAATCCTCGCAAGCGTCAGCAGGTCCCCGATCATCGCTTCCAGGCTTCTGATGTCCGCTTGCATCCGCGCCGCGGCGGAGAGATCGCCGCGCTGCACCAGCTCCGCCGAGAGGCCGAGGCGCGCCAGTGGCGAGCGCAGCTCATGGGAGATGTCGCGCAGCAGCAGCTTCTGCTGGTCCAGCAGATACTGCACGCGGTCCGCCATGCGATCGAAGTCGCGCGCCAGCGATGCCAGTTCGTCCTGCCGGTAGCGCAGCGCCGGGGAGGCCCGTGCGCTCAGGTTTCCGCCGGCGATGGCAGTGGCCGTGCGCTGCAGGGTTGCAATGGGGTTGGTGATGCTCCGCGCCAGCAGTCCGCACAGCGTCGCTGAGATCAGCAGCACCAGCACCAGGCGGAAGAGGCTCTTGCCGGGGTCGACGAAATTGCCGAACATCTTTACCGGCGCGACCTGCGCAACAAACCAGTAGGTATGCCCATTGTGCACCGAGCGGGCGATGCCGATCCACGGCAGGCCGAAGGAGTATTGGGAGCTCTGCTCCGCCCGGGCCCGCTCGAGCAGGGTGCGTGTGCGGCGCGGGAATCCATCGAGGTTCTCCAGCGGTGCGTCGTCCTGCAGCAGCACGGCGGAGATCTTTGAGTCGCTGCGCACCTGATCCAGGTAAGACGCAAGCTGCGCTTCGCCGCCATGCTCGTAGGCGTTCACCGCCGTATCCGCGTAAAGATCGAGCGTATGCATCAGCCAGCGGTGTGCCAGCGGCCGCGCATTCGTCACGGCAGTGATGACTGCCATGCTGACCACGACCAGTGCCGAGGCCAGCCAGAAGGTGACAAAGACGCGAGCGAAGAGGCTACGCATGGTGAATGCCCGTGTAGCAGTAGCCAAGGTGGCGGATACTGCGGATCCGCTCCGCGCCCTTCACCTGCGCTCCCAGCTTACGGCGCAGGCTGCTGACGTGGTTGTCGATCGAGCGGTCCGCGAGGCCGATGCGGCGGCCCAGCACCTGCTCGGCCAGCTCATCGCGGCTCACGCACTCTCCTGCGCGCCGCACCAGCAGCGTCAGAAGGTCGAACTCGGTGCCGGTGAGCGCGATCTCCTCTTCATCACGCAGGACGCGCCGGGCCGCGCTGTCGATCTTCAGGTCGCCGGCCATCAGGATGTGGCCTTTGCCGCCCAGCCTGCGCCGCAGTACCGCGCGGATGCGCGCCAGCAGCTCTGCGGGAGCGAACGGCTTGGCGATATAGTCGTCGGCGCCGGCGTCCAGCCCGCGAATGCGGTCGCCGGTGTCTCCGCGCGCGGTGAGCATAATGACAGGGACGTCCGAGGACAGCCGGATCTCTTCCAGCAGTCTTCGGCCGTCGCCATCCGGCAGCATCACATCCAGGATGATGAGGTCGTAACGCTTCGACCGCACTGCTGCGCGGCCGGTGATCAGGTTATGCACGGCCCTTACGAGGAAGTCTTCCATCTCCAGCAGCCGCGTCAGCGATGCGCAGAGCTCGGTATCGTCGTCGACTAAAACAATGGAGCTGTTCATGGCCTCAACCTCAAGCCGCCCGATGACCCGGGGCATGGAGTATACAGTTTCAGTATCTGCGAGGAAGCCCGCGTTGTGCCTTCCCGGTACAAAACTTTACAGGCTCAAAGCGCCTCCGGAGCGCTGTGGTGGCCTAGATTCGAGCAAGGAGGTTCCATGAATAAAAAGTCCCTGCTCGCATTCTGTCTTCTCGCCACCGGCGCCTGGTATTCCTCGACCGCGCTCGCCGCCCGGTCTTCCGATTCAACCGCCCAGCCGCCCGACGCCGCGTCGCAATCGGCTGCCGGCGATGCCTCGACACAACCGCACACCGGCTGGCCCACGCCGGAGGACACTGTGGCGCGCATGAGTGAAAAGCTGAACCTGACCGACGATCAGAAGACAAAGATCACGCCCATCATCGCCGATCGGCAGGACCAGATCCGCGCGTTGACGGCGGACAGCTCCGGCCGGCGGCTGCAAAAAGCGCGCAAGGCAAAGTCCATCCTGGAGAAGAGCGACAAGAAGATCGAAGCGCTGCTCACCAGCGACCAGAAGAAGACCTACGAGCAGATGAAGCAGCAGGCCCGCGATGAGGTTCGCTCGCGTATGCAGCAGCGAGACAGCGGCACTCCGCAGCAGTAACGGTGGAGCGCCGCGCCGGCGCGCTATTTCACGCGCGTAAGTGGCGTGATAGCGACTCCATCGCTCCAGCGTCCCATGTCCTCAAGCTTCGGATCGAAAAGAAAGCCTGCATGTTTCGGGTTTGCGAATGCCGCGTCGAGCAGGCCATCCAGCAGCCGCCACGTGCCGTTGTAGTCCAGCGCATCCACGATGCCGACGTCCTGCATTCGGGTCACGGCGGTCTGCCGGAGGGGTTGTGTATTGTAAGAGCCGTTCGGGAGAACAATGGCCGTCGGCGTAAAGTGGTTGGCGACCAGTGCAGGCACGCCATGGTCGTCGCTGTGCAGCATCAGCAGTGCCTTGCGCGAGTCCGGCACAGCGGTGGTCTCGTGCAGAATCCGCTCCGCGTCGAAAGTGCCCACCGACGTGTCTTGTTCGCCGACCAGCACCAGCAGCAACGTGTCTGCCGGCATCTGCGCCATGTCCGCAAGCGGAACGGAGGCGATCCCGCCACGGCGGCTGTCCCCGGGCTCGACCGGCATGACGGCCTGCATCTTCGGCAGCCCCGCTGCGGCGGCCTCCGCCGCGATGCCTGCGGCGACCATGCCTCCAGCCGAGTGCCCCGCCACAGCCATGCGGCCCAGGTCTGCGTGTATTCCGTCAGGATTCGTCCCGAGAATTTCGAGGCCGCTTTTCACCGCTGCCAGCGCGTTGGGTAAAAACATGCGCGTCGGCGTCCTGAGGTTGGCCTGGTAGTTGGGCCACAGGACGATGTTGCCACGCTTCACCAGATGGTCGATCCACGCCTGGTATGCCCGGGGCTGCATCGCGGACCAGCCGTGGCAGAAGATCACGACTGGCGCGCTCTTCGGTGTGGGATCACCCGGCAGAAAGAGCCAGCCGCCCTCTCCTCCGTCACCGATCTTGACGCGCAGCACAGTGTGCGAGGTAGCCTCGCTGCCGCCTGGGCCGGACGCGGGCTGGGGCGGCTGTCGCGGCGCGGCCATGTCCTGCGCAGAAAGCGGCTGCACGCTGAGGGCAAAGGCCAGAACCGTTACACCAATCCATCGAAACTGCATCGCATCACCTCTCTGGGTATCTACGCTCGCCTACGCCCTGATGCTCCCGCATCTGCAGCCTTCCGGTGTAAAGATTTGTGACGTACCCGGCAACGCGCGCTTACATTTCCATACATTTCTCCGGGAGACTTCCTGCGCAGGACGGCGTTCCAATCAATGCACGGCATATTTCCGTGGAACTTCATTCAGATTCAGACGAGGTAAATTATGGTCTCTAAATATGTATTGGGATTTGCCGTAAGCGCACTTCTCGCGGCTGGAGCGGTCGCTCCGGCCCAGGTAACACGTCACAGAGCGGCGATCGGCCCGCGCGGCGGCTCGCGCTCCGTGACCCAGACTCGCGGCAACGGCCAGTTCTCCGGGACGCGCCAGGCCGTCGGTCCCAACGGAGCAACCTACTCTAACCAGCGCAATGCCTCGGCCGGCCATTACTCGGATACACGCACCAAGACCGGCCCCAATGGCGGTTCCGTTACTACTCAGCGCTCCGCACAGCCGGGCGAGGCCAGCAGCTCGAAAACGGTCGTCGGACCGAACGGGAGCACCTACACCAATCAGCGCAGCGCCGCCAACGGACAATACTCCGACACCCGCACCGCGACCGGACCAAACGGAGGCGCCTACACCAACCAGCGCAGCGCCGGCAACGGCCAGTACTCCGATAGCAAAACTGCGGTCGGTCCCAATGGAGGCACCTATACCGATCAGCGCACCGTCCAGAACGGCCAGGTGACCAATACCCGGACCGTCACGCCCGCTCCATAACCTCCACCGTAACTCCGGGCCGGTACAAGCATCGCCGGCCCGGAGCACCCCCGCCTGACATCTGAATCTGCTCCGGCGGAATCCAAACTCTGGTGCCGCTGCATCTCACATGGCCGGCCATCGCTCTGCGTCTGGCGCTCACCCTGGCGGCCGGCGGCCTCCTCGGCTGGGAGCGCACCAAAACCGGCCACGCCGCCGGCCTGCGCACCACTCTCCTCGTCACGCTGGCAGCCTCCGTCGCGATGATCCAGGCCAATCTGCTGCTGCCCACCACCGGCAAGGCCGCCGACTCCTTCATCGTCATGGACCTCATGCGTTTCCCGCTGGGCATCCTCACCGGCGTGGGTTTCATCGGAGCCGGAGCCATCCTGCATAAGGGCGACCTCGTCCTCGGCGTCACCACCGCAGCGACCATGTGGTTTGCCACCGTCGTCGGCCTCTGCCTCGGCGGTGGACAGCTCGTCCTCGGCTCAGTCTCCGCGGTGATCGGCTTCGCTATCCTCTGGCTGCTGCGCTGGATCGAATCGCTCGTCCTCGGCCGCCGCACCGCCGAGCTCAGCATCACCGCCGCGGACGGCGCTCTCGACCCCGACACGCTGCTCGCGCATCTGCCGCCACCGCACTTCCGTGTCACTTCGCTCTCCACCGCGCACAACACAGAAGAGCATCGACGTGAGATCCATCTCCAGTTGGAGTGGCGGCCTGCGCGGCGCTCTGAAGAGATGCCCGCGGTCGTACGTCAGCTTGAGGCGATGCCCGGCATCCTTCAGGTCAGCTGGCGCGGTACCGCCTCAGGCATGCACTGAACCGCGCGGCCTCCCCTCAGTGCCGCTTCGCACTCGCCGGCGCAGCCTTCTCCACCTCCACCCCAAACACGTAGCTCGGACCGAACATATTTGAGCTGAAGATCACCATCTTGCTATCGGGAGTGAATCGCACGTTCGGTTCCATGCGGTAGTCATGCCACTTCATGTTCACCAGGTGCTCCGTGCGGAAGAGGCCCGGCTGCCAGAAGTCCGGCTCGTTCAACTCACCCTCCGCCGTAATCGGCTCCGGATGAAACAGCTCGATCCACTCACCGTCCGGCGCCGCCGCCGACTGCCCCGGATCGGCTCCATCGCCCGCGAACAGCTTCCCGTCCGGACTCACGTTGTAGTGGATCGACCAGTCATTCCTCTCCAGGTGATACGCTGTCCGCGTGTGCGTCTCCAGGTTGTAGCCCGCCACGAAGAACGTCTCCGCGTACGGATAGTGCCAGTCGTACCAGATCGTCTTCCCGTCCGGCGCCCAGAACTCGTGCACCGTGATCTCCATCGCCATGTTGCGCTTGTGCACCAGCATGTTCTGTGAGCCGTCCGTGCGGATCGTCCAGATGCGGTCCACCTTCCACTGCCGTCCCTCATGGCAATACATCAGCAGCGTCGGGTCCGTCGGCGAGAACAGCAGGTGATTGATCCAGTCGGTCGAATGCATCAGCGTGGTCAGCTTGCCTGTCTTGAGGTTGATCGTGAACAGCACCAGCGGCAGCCGCGCCGCCAGCCTGCGGTCCATCATCTCGTGCTTGTACAGTGGCTGCACATTCGGCGCCGCCTCCGTCTGCACCGTGCTCCCGGGCTTTGGCTGTCCCGCAGCCGGACGCTGCTGGTTCCCGGGTGGGTTCTGTTGGTTGTAGTCCTCGCCCGCAGTGCCTTCGATATACGTTCCCGCCGCCAGCGTCTCGTCCGCATTCACCGTGGAGACGCTCGCGCGCGGCGGCAGCGTCACCAGCTTGCGCACCTCGCCCGTGGGAATATCGGCCGCGTACACCGTCTGTAGCTTCGTGGTGTCATCGGTCTTCGCGAAGTAGACGGTCGGCGTCTCGTGCCCCACCACAATGAACCGCGCCGGCTTTGGCACCAGCAGCTTGCTCGCGCGCGTCGCCAGGGTGAGGACGTGGATCCCTTTGGGCGACGTGTATACCATCTGTTTGCCGTCGGGCGTGAATGCGTTGTCGTTGAAATACGGCGCGCCGGAGTTCGGCTCATCCGTCAGCCGAAACACGCGATGCCCGGTGTCCTTGTCGATCCACTCCTTCGGCGGATTCTTCACCGCCGGCCGTGGCGGCGGCTCCACCACAATGCTTCCCGGCCGCTTCACCTGGGCCGGACTCATCTCCGCAAACGCGGCCACCGCCGCAAGCACAATCCACCCGCTCCATCGATGCCGCATCCTCTCTCCTCTCCCGCTGTCCGCGAGCAAACTACGCTCCGCATCGAATCGCTGTCAATTTCGCCTCGGGCACAACCGCACTCATTTGTGCTTACATGAATGCGCCTGTGAATCTTCCTTCCCATGAGGTCTCAATGCGTTCCAAGGCTCTCCTCTCACTCGCACTCTTCCTCGCCGCCGCACTCCCCGGCCTCGCCCAGCAGAATCCCCTCGCCGGCGCCATCGACATCCACGTGCACGCTGCGCCGGACAGCCAGCCTCGCTCCATCGACGCCATCGACCTCGCCCGCATGGCGAAAGAGCGCGGCATGCGCGCGCTCGTCTTCAAGAGCCACTTCGAGCCCACCGCCTCCATGGCATACCTCGTCCGCAAGGTCGTCCCCGGCATCGACGCCTTCGGCGGCATCGATCTCAACCTCAGCGTCGGCGGCATGAACCCCGTCGCCGTCGAGCACATGGCCAACATCACCGGCGGCTACGGCCGCTTCGTCTGGATGTCCACCGCCGACTCGCAGGCCCAGGTGCTCGAGAGCAAGCAGGACCGGCCCTTCGTACGCATCTCGCGCGACGGCCAGCTGCTGCCGGAGACTAAAGCCGTCATCGCCATGATCGCCAGGCACCACCTCATCATGGCCACCGGCCACAACAGCGCCGCCGAAGACCTCCTGCTCGTCCGCGAGTCGCGCGCCGAAGGCGTCAAGGGCATGGTCGTCACCCACGCCATGGTCGCGCCCATCCACATGTCCATCCCGCAGATGCAGGAGGCTGCCGGCATGGGCGCCTACATCGAGTTCACCTACCTCGGCATCCTGGAAAAGCAGTTCAGCTTCGCCGACTACGCCAAAGCCATCCGCGCCGTCGGCGTCGAGCACTGCATCCTCTCCAGCGACATGGGCAAACCCGGCATCCCGCTGCACCCCGACGGCCTGCTCGCTCTCTACAACGGCCTTAAGCAGGCGGGCCTCACCACCGCAGAGCTCGACACCATGCTCAAGACCAACCCCGCCCGCCTCCTCGGCCTCGAGCCCTAGCCTTACGCCATCTTCAGCTCTTTCAGCGTCGCTCCAACCGAACTCAGATTCTCCGGGCGCATCGCCGCGTGGCTCGTCGAGATCACAAAGCCCGTGCCGCCTGCCCGGAGGATTGCCTCGACGCAGTCGCGCACGCTCTCCGGCGTGCTGTTCTTCAGCTGCACATCGATGCCCAGCCCCGGGCACACGCGCGTCTTCGATCCCGCCACGCCGTCCATCGCGCGCTTCGTCTCGCGATACACATAGTCGCTCGAGAACCGCTCGAACGGCCCGCGCGGCGTTCCGTTGATCGGCTGCTCCTTCAGCTGCGAGGCATACTCCGCCTCCGTGCGGCCAATGATCTCCGCGTACGACTTCTCCTTGAAGTCCATTACGCTGTACTCGAAGTCCAGCATCTGCGGCCGGCTCAGGTCGCCGAACACGTTCTGCGTCATGCTGTCTACAAACGAAGTCATGCGCTCGCCCGCCGGATTGTCGTATAGCGCCGGCTTCACAAAATCCGCAAACTCCGTAAAGTCCGCATAGTCCTGCTCCGCGCGATACACCGGGTTGAACGAGATGTTCTGCCAGATGTGGTACCCGATCGGGATCCCCGGCCGCAGCGCCTTCGCCTTCGCGGAGAACTCCCGCTGCGTCTCCCGCATGCTGTTGCTCCAGAACGTCTGCCACACCAGCAGCTCCGGATGCTGCAGCAGGATCCTCCAGAACTCCACGTAGTAGCCGTCGCGTGGCCGCTTGCCCGCGCGCCCGTTGCGCACATACGGCTCCAGCACCAGGAACGCCTTCTTCACGCGGTCCATGTCGATGCCCTGCTTCGCCGCCTTCGCCGCGCAGTACTCGCAGAAGCACGACGTGTGCCCCGGATCGCTCTTCGCGCCGTGGTGCCACGCGCCCAGAGCATTGCTCATCGGCCCCTGCCGCTCCGTCCCGCGCTGCAGGCCGTCCACGTCGTAGGATTTGACGAAATCCTCCACCTGCGCCCACAGCAGATTGCGGAAGTACGGATTGTTCAGGCACGGCCCGCCCGGATGCGCGCTCGTGCGCCGCCCGTACAGGTCCACCTCGTACAGCTCCTCCATCCCTTTGATTGGCGGCCGCGCGCGGTTGTCCTCCTCCATCCACGGAATCACTTTGATCCCGCGCTTCTTCGTCTCTGTCGTGATCTTCTCCATCGCATCCGGCAGGTTGAAGTCGCCCGGGCTCAGGGCGTGAGGCTCCATCTTGATGTCCTTGTAGTACTGCGGGTGCGCGGTCGCAAAGTTCCCCGTCGGATTGCTCGCCTTGTCCAGTCCCGCCCACGACGCCTCAAACGGATTGCCATGCAGCATCAGCGTATTCACGTTCGCGCGTGTCTGGATGTCGTCCAGGAACCGTGCCACCCCGTACTGCAGCACATAATTCACCTCGGCCTGGAACCCGATCAGCGTCTTCGGAAGCTGCTGCGTCTCCGGCGCGGCCGCAAAGCTCGTCGCCGGCTTCAACGCCATCCCCGCCGTCATCGCTGTCGCCGCGGCCGTCTTCACAAAATCCCTGCGCGAAATCGTCTCCTCCGGATTCGTTCCCGCCGTCGCCTTTTCTTCCGCCATGGAGATACCCTCTTGTTGAATTCCCGCCATTATCACTCAGTCCCGCCATCTTTGGCCTGCGCCCGGTGCTCCCGTGCATCGGCTCCAGCGCCTCTCAAGCGCGTTGTATGCTGAATCATGGGCCACCCAAAACCCCTCCTCATTCTGTTGAGTCTCTCCCTGTTGGCTGGTTGTAGCCGTTTTGGGCACAAAACCACCGCCTCGAATGGCCCCCAGCGAATCGTATGCATCGGCGAGGCCTACAACGAGATGATCTATGCCCTCGGCGCACAGGCCAATCTCGTCGGCGTCGATTACTCCAGCACCTATCCCGCGGAGATCAAAAAGCTCCCCACCGTCGGCTACCATCGCGCCCTCTCTGCGGAAGGTATCCTCTCCCTGCATCCCACCCTCGTCCTGGAGGACGACAACATCGGCCCGGACAGCGTCGTCCGCCAGCTCCAGGCGCTGAACATCCCCATGAAGACCTTCCACGCGAAGAACGACTCCGTCGCCGGCACCGAGGCGCTGCTGCGCGAGATGGGCGCATTCTTCCACAAGGAGAAGCGCGCCGAAGAACTCTGTGCCCGGATGGATCGTGAGATGGCCGCGGCAGCCGCGGCCGTCAAGCAGTACAAGACCACCCCGCGCGTCGCCGTCATCCACTTCGGCCGCGCCTCCAATGTCTATCTTCTCGTCGGCAACGGCGGAGGCGGAGACGCCGGCACCGCGGGCACCATGGTGCAGCTCGCCGGCGGACAGATGGCCATCCAGAAGCAGGGTATGGAGCGCATGGTCTCCCCTGAGGTCCTCGCCAAAAGCAATCCTCAGGTCATCCTCATGACTGAATACGGCTTCGATCGCCTCGGCTCGCTCGACCAGGCCAGGACCCTCCCCGGCGTCGCTGAAACCGATGCCGCCCGCCACAACCGCATCTACCGCGTCCCCGAGCATGAGCTGATGTACTTCAATCCCGACACCGGCGACAACATCCTGCAGCTGGCGAAGCTCATCCACCAATGAATGCTCGCCGCTTGGACCGCTGGTATCTGGTGGCACTCTTCGTCCTCATGGTCGCGACCACAATCGCGTCCATCCGCTATGGAGCCATGGACTTCTCCGCGCACGACATGGCCGCCGCCGCCTGGGGCAGGCTCACCGGCAACCCCAACCTCACCCTCGACCAGCGCATCTTTATCCAACTCCGCGTCCCCCGCGCCATCCTCTGCCTGCTCGTCGGCGCCTCCCTCGGCGTCGGCGGAACGCTCATGCAGGCCCTCTTCCGTAATCCCATCGTGGAGCCTGGCCTCGTCGGCACCTCCAGCGGCGCCGCCTTCGGGGCTGCTCTCTTTTACGTCTTCGGAGCGCTCCTCAAAATCAATCTCGGCGGCTGGACACTCCCCCTCGCCGCCTGCGCCGGCGGGGTCCTCTCCACCTATCTCGTCTTCGCACTCGCCCACACAAAGCACGAAGGCCGCAGCTCCATCCTCCGTCTTCTCCTCACCGGCCTCGCCATCAACGCTCTCTTCATGAGCGGCATCGGCTTCCTCTCCTACGTCGCACGCGACCCCGCCGCCCGCTCCATCATCTACTGGAACCTCGGCACCCTCTCCGGCGCGGACTGGAACTCCGTTATCGTCGTCGGCATCGCCACCCTCGGCGGGCTCATCCCCGCCATCGCCTTCGCCAAGTCCCTCAACGCCCTCATGATCGGCGAGGACGAGGCCACCGCGCTCGGCGTCAACGTCCGCCGCCTCAAGTGGATGGTGCTCACCATCAACGTCATCATGGTCGCCGTCGCCACCGCATTCACCGGCGTCATCAGCTTCGTCGGGCTCATCGTGCCGCACATCCTACGCATCCTCCGCGGGCCAGACAACCGCTTCCTCATCCTCGGCAGCGCTCTGCTCGGCGGAACTCTGCTCAGCATCGCCGACCTCGTCGCCCGCGTCCTCCTCCGTCCCGCTGAGTTGCCCATCGGCATCGTCACCGCAGTCGTCGGCGTACCCGTCTTCCTTTCTCTGCTGCGCAGTCGAGAGTACCTCTCCTGACCATGCTCACCGCCAACCAACTCGTCTTCCGCGCCGGCAGCCGCACCCTCATCGACGGCGTCTCCGCGCAGTTTGAGCCCGCGCGCCTCCACCTCATCCTCGGCCCCAACGGCGCAGGCAAGTCCACCCTCATCCGCATGCTCGCCGCGCTCCTGCAGCCGGCCGAGGGCTCAGTCCTCTATGACGGCAACGACGCCGCTCGCTGGCATGAGCGCGACCTCGCCCGCCGCCGCGCCCTGCTCTCCCAGGCCGTCGACGTCGCCTTCTCGATCCCCGTCCGCGAGCTTGTGCTTATGGGCCGCTATCCTCACTTCGGCGCGCGCCCCGGCGCAGCCGACCTTGAGATCTGCGACGAGGTCATGCGCTTCTTCGACGTCACCGCCATGGCCGACCGCAGCTACGGCACCCTCAGCGGCGGCGAAAAGCAGCGCGTGCAGTTCGCCCGCGTCCTCGCACAGATCTGGCGCCCCCTGGAAGGCGCCGCCACCCGCATCCTCTTCCTCGACGAGCCGCTCACCTTCCTCGACATCCGCCACCAGATCGACTTCATGCAGAAGGTCCGCGCCTTCGCCTCGCAGAAAGATGTCCTCGTCGTCGGCGTCGTGCATGACCTCGGCCTCGCCGCGCAGTTCGCCGACCGTCTCCTGCTCCTCTGCGACGGCCGCATCCTCGCCGACGGCGCTCCCCGCGACGTGCTCACCGAATCCAACCTGCGCACCGCCTTCGCCGTCTCGCCGGTCGTCCTCACCGACCCCGCCACCGGCCGCACCCATCTCGTCTTTGAAAGCGGCAGCACCACGCCCTAGCGATGCGCCGCTGCTACTCGCGCATCCACCAGCGGAAACAGCACGCGGAACGTCGTCCCTTTGCGCTCCTGGCTCACCACCTCCAGCCGCGCTTTGTGCAGTTCTGCTATCCAGCTCGCGATCGCCAGCCCCAGCCCGCTGCCATCCACCTCGCTGCGCGAAGGGTCTGCGCGATAGAAGCGCTCGAAGATATGCGGCAGGTCCGCCTCGGAGATCCCGATGCCCGTGTCGCTCACCTCCAGCACCGCATCTCCCCAGCCTGTATCTGCGCGCCCTGCCGGCCGGGTGTCCAGCTTCACGCTCACCCTCCCCGGAGACTCCGTGTACTTAATCGCATTGTCCAGCACGATCCACAGCAGCCGGCGCAGGCTCGCCGCATCGCCCAGCACTGCTACCTGCCCGTCGCCCGCGCGCTGCACGGACATCTCCAGCCCCTTCTCCCCGGCAATCCGCCGCGCTGCCTCGCACGTCTCGTCCATCACCGCCGCCAGATTCACCTGCCCCAATGCATCCGCCGCGGAGTTCGCATCCGCCCGCGCCAGCGTCAGCATGTCCTCGAGCATCGTCGTCGCCTTCGCCGTCTCCTCCACAATCTCCCGGAACGCGGCGCGGCTCTCCGCGTCGATCCCCGGCCTGCGCATCGCCACCTCGGCCACCGTCCGCGTAAAGGAGAGCGGCCCGCGCAGCTCGTGCGATGCATCCGCCGTAAATTGCTTCATCCGGTTCACCGACGCATCCAGCCGGCCCAGCATCTCGTTGCACGTCTCGGCCAGCCTCTGCAGCTCGTCGCCTGCGCTGCTCACCGGCAGCCGCTCCGAGAGGTTACGGATGCTGATCGATCGCGCCTTCGCCGTAATGCGGTCCACCGGCCCCAGCGCCCGCCGGCTGATCCAGTAGCCCGACGCCGATGCGATCAGTAGAAACACCGGCACCGACTCCCAAAGCCCGGTCCAGAAATTGTCCAGTACCAGCTGGTTTCCCGCCTCCGGCGCCGCCGCGGCAAGAATGTACGCGTGCCCGCCCAGCGTAAACGGACGCAGCATCACCCAGTACTGCTGCCCGTCGGACTCCGCCTCTTCAAAACGCACCTTGCGCGTACCCTGGACCGAAGGCCATGCGAAGTCCGACGCTGCATCTGATGGCGACGGCAGCGCCCGCTGCCCACCCGGCTCGAAGATCTCCACCAGCCCGTTGCCGGTCGCGTGCGCAAATCCGCGGAACGCCCGCTCGAGGTCGCCGTTCTGGTTCTTCAGCAGCAGCGACTCCAGCCGGTCGATGCGGCGCGTCAGCGTCCCGCGCCGCTCTCCGGTCAGCGTGCGCTTCAGGTTGAACCACATCGCCGTCCCGAACAGTACGCCGCCCAGGCAGAACAGCACGCCGTACCACAGCGTCAGCCGCAGCGAGATGGAGAACCGAGGCTTCAGCATATCTCCGGCCGCAGGGAGTAGCCCACGCCGCGCACCGTATGCAGCAGCTCCGCCTCTCCCGGCTGCGTGATCTTCGCGCGCAGCGCGCGGATAAACACATACAGGCTGTCGTAGCTCACATCGATGTCGCCGCCCCACCCCGCCTCGATCAGCACGCCATGCGGCACCACCGCGCGCGGCCGCAGCATCAGCGCCTCCAGCAGCGCGCACTCCGTCCGCGTCAGCGCCTCCACGCGCTCGCCGCGCCGCAGCTCGAACCGGTGCGGCTGCAGCACCAGGTCGCCCAGCACGATCGACTGCGGCGCTGCGATCGGCACGCGCCGCTCCGATGCCCGCACCTTCGCCAGCAGCACATCCAGCGGAAACGGCTTGGTCAGATAATCGTCCGCGCCCGCGTCCAGCCCATGCACAATGTCGCGCATCGAGTCGCGCGCCGAAAGAATGATCGCCTGCGTGCGCAACCGTTCCTCACGCATCCTCCGGATCACGGAGAAGCCGTCCTGCTTCGGCAGCATCACGTCCAGCAGCATCAGGTCGAAGCGGTTGGTCCGCCCCAGGCGCAGCCCTTCGTCGCCATCGTAGGCCATCGTCACCTCGTGACCTTCGTCTTCCAGGGCGCGCCCCAGATGACAGGCAAAGCTCCGCCTGTCCTCCACGATCAGGATCTGCATTTGGGTCGAACCTAATCCCGCCGTGTAAATTTCCGGTGAATCCACCGCAAACCCGCCGCACTCCTTAGATTCGGATTAGACATCGCTGCCATAGTGGCCTCACTTCCCACAACTGGAAGGAGGATTCGCAATGACACTCCGCCGTCTTAGCACGCGCCTGTTCGGTTTTGTCTCTCTGCTGTTGCTTGCCTTCGCTGTCTCCGCGACTGCGCAGTCCGCTAAAGGCACCCTCACCGGCTCGGTTGTCGATGACTCCGGCGCATCGCTGCCCGGCGCGCAGGTCTCCGTCACGCCCGGCGGCATCACCGTCGCCACCAATCCCCAGGGCGTCTTCACCATCCCCAATCTTGCCGCCGGCAAATACACCGTCACCGCCTCCTACATCGGCTTCAACGCGACGAACTCCGAGGTTGACATCGCCGCCGGACAGACTGCCACGCTGCCTCTGCAGATGAAGGTCGCCTCCTCCTCCGAGGAGATCCTCGTCACCGCCGAGCGCCCCCACGGCGAGGCCGAGGCGATCAACGAGACCCGCACCGCGGACAACATCCTGCAGGTGCTCCCCGCCGAGGTCATCACCTCATTGCCCAACGCGAACGTCGCTGACGCCGTCGGCCGCCTGCCCTCCGTCACCCTCTACCGCATCGAGGGCGAGGGCGTTTACCTGCAGGTGCGCGGCACCGAGCCCCGCCTCACCAACGTCACCGTCGACAACATCACCATCCCCGCGCCCGAGCCCAACGTCCGCCAGGTCCGCCTCGACATCATCCCCTCGGACATGGTCGATGCCGTGCAGATCAACAAGACCCTCTCCGCCAACCAGGACGCCAACGGCATCGGAGGCTCCGTCAACCTCCGCACCAAGCAGGCAGGCGAGCAGGCCACGCTCAACCTCTACGGCAACGGCGGATACACCAACATCCTCAACGGCCGCAACTCCTTCTCCTACGGAGGCACCGCAGGCAAGCGCTTCTTCGCAGACCACCGCCTCGGCCTGCTGGTCAACGCCACCTACGACTTCAACGGCCGCGGCATCGACAACATCCAGCCCTCGCTCGATCCTCGCTCCACCTTCGCCATGCCGTTCTATGACAACGACACCATTCGCGAGTACCGCTACTACCGCACCCGCTACGGATACGACGGCAGCCTCGATTACCGCTTCACTCCCAACGACGGCATCTTCCTCCGCGGTTTCTTCAGCGACCTGAAGGACTTCGGCGACAAGTGGTACTACTCTCCCGTCTCCACCGCCATCAGCTCTTCCGGCGCTCTGCCCGACCCCTCCAAGGCATCGCCTGCGCCCAAGTTCTACACCTCATCCAAGCGCCCCAACGCCTCCGTCGGCACCATCATCCTCGGCGGCCACCACGCCGGCAGCGACTCGCTCCTCACCTGGGAGCTCTCCGCCTCGCGTGCCTACGAGGAAGACTCCGCCGGAAATCCCAAGGCGGACTTCTCATGGATCGGTCCCTCCGTCTACTGCAACTACGCCCCCTCCGCGCAGACCGATCTCTACCACCCGCACTTCGGCGCCTGCGATACCGTCAGCACCTCGCCGCTGCAGAACCCGGACAACTGGGTCTTCAAGGACATCACTATCTCCACCGGCATCAATACGGACCTCGCCCTCACCGCGCAGGCCTCCTGGGCGAAGAGTTACTCCGCGGGCGGCCACTTCGGCACCTTTGAGGCCGGCTTCAAGTTCTCCAACGCCCACCAGTCGCAGGACTCCACCGAGACCGTCTACGACGGATGGTCCACCAAGGCCGGTGGCGGCGCTCCCACCATCACTCAGCTCCAGGACAGCTTCAACAACACCGACTACTACAGCGGCGCCTACTTCGGCGGACACTACGGCCCCGTCTCCAACTTCTTCAACACTCAGGCTTATACCTACGCCCACTACGGCTCCAACATCGATGTGCAGAAGACCGCCGCCGACACCTATCCCAACCTCTTCCACACCGTCGAGCAGATCACAGCCGGCTATCTGATGAACACCATCGATCTCAACCGCTTCCACATCCAGACCGGCCTGCGCTTCGAGAACACGCGCACCCTCACCTTCGGCTACAACGTCAACTTCTACGGCCCCTCGACCGTCACCGGCCCCTGTCCCACCGGCGTCACCAAGAACTGCTACACCTTCACCGGCGTCAACAATAACCCCACGTACCTCGACGTGCTGCCAAGCGTCCAGCTCCGCTACGCGCTCACGCAGAACTCCAGCCTGCGCGCCGTTTATGCCCGCGGAGTCGCCCGGCCCGATCCCTACCAGCTCGTCCCCTACATCACCGAGGACTCCACAGCCAGCCCCATCACCGTCGCCATCGGCAATCCCGCTCTCCGTCCCGAGCACGCCAATAACTACGACATCCTCTACGAGAGCTATCTCCAGCCCCTCGGCCTCATCCAGGGCGGATTCTTCTTCAAGCAGCTCACCGGTCCACAGCTTCAGATGGTGCTGCCCGGCGGCTTCAGCCCCACGGACTTCCCTCCGGGCTACTTCCCGCCCGCCTTCCAGAACGTCATCAACCAGTACCCCGGCGACTCCATCACCCAGACCGTCAACGGCAGGAACGCCTGGATCTACGGCTTCGAACTCAGCTTCCAGCAGCACCTCAACTACCTGCCCGGAGTCCTGCGCGGCCTCGGCATCGCAGCCAACTACAGCTACACTGCCTCGCGCCTGAAGGGTCTTCCTCTGCGCGACGACCACCCCACCCTGATCGATCAGTCGCCCAACTGCTTCAACATCGGGCCCACCTACGACACCAGCCGCTTCTCCGCGCGTGTCGGCCTCGCCTACAACCAGGCCAGCCTCTTCTCCTATAACTACGTCTCGCCTACCTACGTCTCCGGCTCCGACCCCAACAACCTCGGCCCCAAAGGCCCCACCGGCGACGTCTACACCCTCACTCACTATCAGGTCGACGCCCAGGCCAGCTATCGCTTCTACAAAGGACTCAGCGTCGTCGCCTCCGGCCTCAACCTCAACAACGAGGTCTTCGGCTACTACACCGGCAGCACCGTCTTCGTAAACCAGCGCGAGTTCTATAAACCCACCTACTCCGGCGGGCTGCGCTATAACTTCCCCGTCAAGCGTTGATGGCCTCCAACCTCCCCACAGGATTCACACTCCGCATGAAGACACTTCTCCTCCTCCTCGCCGGGCTGCTCGCACTCGCACCTGCCTCCCGTGCGCAGCAGCCCGCATCCACCGCTGGCTGGCAGCTTCGCTTCGTCGTCTACCTCAGCCGCCACGGCGTGCGCTCGCCCACCGGCAAGGCCAGCCAGCTGGACCAGTACTCCATCGCGCCCTGGCCAAAGTGGAGCGTCGCCCCCGGCTACCTCACGCCGCACGGCTATCAGCTCATGCAGCTCTTCGGCGCCTACGACCGCTCTCTGCTCGCCTCCGAGGGCCTCTTCGCGCCTACCGGCTGCGACGACGCCCGCCGCATCACCATCTACGCCGACTCCGACCAGCGCACCCGCGAGACCGGAAAGGCCCTCGCCGCCGGTCTCTTCCCCGGCTGCAATCTCCCCGTCGGCTCACTCCCCGAAGGCACCCAGGACCCGCTCTTCCATCCCGCGCGCTCCGCCTCGCCCCAGGCCACCGCTCTCGCAGCCGCGGCCATCTCCGGCCGCGTCGGCGGCGACCCGAAGAACCTCACCCTCGCCTATCACGCTCAGCTCGCGCAGCTCGACGATATCCTCTCCCGCTGCGGCACGCCTCCCGCGCAGGACCCGCCGCGCGTCTCGCTCTTCAACATCTCCGCCGCCCTCAACTCCGGCATGGGCGACCACGCCGCCGAGCTCCGCGGCCCTCTCTCCACCGCTGCCACCCTCAGCGAAGACATCCTCCTCGAATACACCGACGGCATGCCGGAGAAGGACGTCGCCTGGGGCTGTGTCAACGGCGACTCGCTCCGCTCTCTCATCAATCTCCACACTGCATCGTTTGACTTCGCCCAGCGCACCCCCGCCGTCGCCCGCATGCAGGCCTCCAACCTCCTCGACCGCATCGATCGCGCCATCCGGCAGGCCGCTTCCGGCAGGCCCGTTCCCGGCGCGCCGGACAAGCCCTCCGACCGCGCTCTCTTCCTCGTCGGCCATGACACCAACATCGCCAACATCGCCGGCCTGCTCCACCTCACCTGGATCGCCGACGGCCGCCGCGACGACACCGCCCCCGGCTCCGCTCTCGTCTTCGAGCTCTGGCAGAACAAGGCCACCGGCGCCTACTCCGTCCGCGCCTACCTCACCGTCCAGACCCTTGAGCAGATGCGCACCGCCGCCACGCTCGACACCGCCAACCCGCCTGCCCGCGTCCCGCTCTTTCTCCCCGCCTGCGGCGCCGCGGACGGCTCCTGCCCCCTCGACGCCTTCTCCCGCACCCTGCGTACCGCCCTCGACCCCGCCGCCGTCACTTCGCCCGCCAAACCCTGATCCTCTTCGGTCGCCTCTCTACGCCCGCGACACCGGCAGGCCCGCATCCACCAGCCCTGCGCGCACCGCCCGCAGGTTCGCAAAATCCCCGCCGTCGTAGAACCCCAGCATGATCCCGTTCATCTTCGTCTCCACCGCGATCTTCACGCCCTCCCGGACCAGCTCCGGCGTCGCGCGCGGCCGCAGCGCAACGCCGCTCACCACGTTGAACTCCGGCCCCATGTTTCCTCGCTCCTCCGTCAGCCACGTGCGCTTGCCGCTCATCGCCGCCATCTGGCCGCTCTGCTCGGAGTAGTCCTGGATGCGCAGCGCATCCAGCTGCGGCCTCAGCTGCACAATGTCCACGCCAAAGTCGCGCGGGTTCTTCGCATGCATGTTGTAGCGCAGCACAATCCCCGGCTTCGCCTTGTGCACCGCCGCATGCAGCTCCTTGTAAAACGCCACCACCGACGCATAGCGAAACTGCTGCCACTGCCCCAGCTCCGGCTGCGCCGCCGGGTCCTTCCGCAGCACCGCCTGGACCTTCTCCAGGTCCACGCCAAACTCCGGCGCGGCCTTCCTGCACGCAGCGCAGAAACATCCTCCGCCGCGCGCCGGACTGCCGCCCGCCGCCTCATCCATCAGCACAATCGCCGACTCCACCCAGTCCACGTCGTACTTCTCGATCACCTCGGTAAACGCGGCCACGGCATACTCGCGCACGTCCGGCTGGTTCGGACACACCGGACGCAGCCAGTCCCGCACATGCGTAATCTCGCCCTGCAGGTTGCGGTTCGCCAGGTCGGCAAACTCACCCTCCACCCGCTGCTTGTCCACCAGCGAGTGCGAGAACTCGAACCCCACGCGCAGCCCGCGCCGCCGCGCCGCATCCACAAACACGCGCGTCCAGTCCGTGTCCGCCAGCCACGCATAGTCCGAGGGCCGCGGCTTGATCCGCCCGTAGCGCTTCGGGTCGAACCTCCAGTTCGCCCGCGCGTCCTCCGCCATCCAGAACTTCCGCACCGGATTGTGCGGATACGTCCCCGTGGCCTCCGGCCTGCGCTCCGGATGCATCAACCCGATCAGATAGACCGAGTTCACCCCGGCCATCCCCTGCACATTGTCCAGGACCCGCTCTACACCCTCATCGTGCAGGTCCCATGCATACAGAGCAGCCTCCACCTCGAACTGCCGCCACGGCGCCGTCGCCGGAATCGGCCCGGTCCACGCACCCGCCTCAGCCCCCGCCGCGCTCTGCGCGCGCAACCAACCGCTTCCACCCAGCGCGGCCGCCCCGGCCGCCTGCACAAATCTCCGTCGATCCAAGCCGCAGTCCTTATCCGAGAGCTCACGTACCTTCTCGTAGCCCTCACCGTGCCGCTCCAATTCTCCGGCGACTGCTCGATGGGGTCAACGACGAGCGACAGCTCAGGACGCGTTCGCGACACTAGAGCGTGTGCTTCATCCTGGTACTGCGCAGAAAGATCGCGCTCACGCGGCGTTGCTGCCTCTGCTCGATTCCAGATCGTCTAGCGTGCGCCGCAGGGACCGTCGCAGCTCATCTGCCTTCTGGTCCTTTGGATTCAAAGAGACATCCCTTTCGACTTGTTTAAGGGTCGCGCGGAGAATATCGATCATCTCGGAGTAGGGCGTGCTCTTCAGATCGATGTTCGTGGTCTCTGGGGTAGTCCAGACCTTCTTCGGCTTGTCTTCATGGCTCGGATGCATGCTCAAGTGTTGGCTCCGATCTTTACGCTGTCTGCGCGTCAGTTTTACGAAAGGTGCGTCGTTTCACCCATCAGCGCTGTTATCTGGTCCAGCACTTCCTTTCTCGGCTGGAATCAATGGTCCTTTATAAATCCCCCGGCCTCTGTTGGAAGCCGGGGGACACCCGGAGTACGCAAAAAGAGAGGCTTTGACAGCCCCAAAATGGATCACGGTTCACATTGGCTCTCAAGACAGGATGTGACCCTCGGTGATCGCAAGCCATTTCAAAATGCACTTTAGTGGAATACGCCACACCTCAGGTATGACCCAAAAGTGTTAGTGTCATCCTCTTCTTGCTGGGGGTCATTCATGGAGCGCGCGTCCGCCGCGGCATGGGGGGTCGGGTCTTGCGTTACGATTTCTCCCTCCTTGGACCGCCGCCGCCCGCAGATTTCCTGTCAAGCCCCCAAACCGCCTAACTCTCTCATTCGCCTAACAATAGAGTTGGCATTTTAGTTTTGTTCCATCCGCTATAATTAAGTCAGTGCAGAAAGCAGGAAAGGCCCGCCACCCGGCGGGCCTTTCCTTTTGCAGCTAACCCATTTATATGGAATATTTTGGCCGTAAATTACGGCGCAGCAATATTTTGCCGTCGTCTCCGTAGCCCAACTCATTTGCAGTGAATAATTTCCTTTTTTAATTAATTCTGCCCCCGGAGCCAGGCGACGCCTGACCTCCCACATACAGCAGCGAATACACCGAAGGCAGCTTCAGGTGCACCGTCGTCGTCGGCTGCCCGTCCACCTCGCCCGTCGTCACCTCCGCCGGCTCCGTAGCCCCGGTCTGCGGGTCCCAGATGCTCAGCTTCTTCGCCCCGCGCAGCACCACCGTCGTGTCCACGTCCTTCGGCGACGAGTTCGCGAAGAAGTAGACATCGCGCCCGTCCTTCACCTTGTGGATGTAGGTCAGCGCGCCATCGTACTCCGGCCCTTCGCGCAGCTCGCCCAGCAGCTGGTCGAAGGTCACGTCGCGCACCGGCACCGCAAGCTTCAGGATCGAGTCCAGCAGCCACGGATGCGTGTTCGGCAGGTAGAACGCCTGCCCGCCCGCCGCGTTCTTCTTCACGTAGTACCAGAAGACGTACAGGTTCGCGCGGTCCTGGATGCGCTTCACGTCAGCCTTCAGCGGCTCGTCCTTCGAGACGCCGAAGATGTCTGCGATGTCCTGCTGCACCTCGCGGTCCTTGCCGAACTCCGCCGAGTGGGTTGGCAGCCCCTCGGTCGCGATCACCGTGCCGCCCCCGTCGTAGAACTCCTTGATCTTCTTCGCCGCCGCCGCCGAGAGCACATCGCCCGCCGGCAGGATCAGCACCTTGTATACCTCGCGGTTCACCTTGTTGTTCAGCACCAGCGTGCCGTGCTCCACGGTGCAGTTGTCCACCAGCACCTCAGGATGCAGGTAGGTATAGTCCACCCGTGACGCGCGGAACAGGTCCTCGCCGACGTTCTGGTAGTCGTCATCCGGGGCCGGTCCGCCCTCGCGCGAGTACGCCTCCTCCATGATCTGCGGCGCCTTCTCGCCCCCAGCCAGCGGAAACTGCACGCCGCCCGCATTGTGATAGTCCGCATGCAGCGAATCGATCGGATACAGCACCGCCACATCCGCCACGTGCCGCCCGCCCTGCAGCATGTAGCTCAGCCGGCCCACGTACTCATTCAGCTCCGGCCGCTTCGGCTGCACCGTCCGCGCCGGCACCTGGGAATTGATGCCCATCGCGTACTGGTCCATCGCCACCTTGAACGCAATCTTGTCCGTCAGGCCGTGATATGCCGCATAGGTCTCCGCGCGGATGATGCGATGGTCATAGTTGAAGCCCGCCGAGGTCACGATCTTGTAGGAGACGTTCGACCGCCCATACCACCAGATGTCGTCCACGGTCGGAATCGTCTGGTACTTGAACATCTTGATCAGGTCGCCGGTCAGCGGCGTCGGATTCGCCGGCTCCTCCTGGTCCGTGTGCCCGCCGAACTGCAGGTTGTGCTCGCGGCACCAGTCGTCGAGGCGCTTCACGAAGTTCTCCTCGTACAGCGTCGCGCGGAAGCCGTACAGCGCATCGCGCGCGGCGTCCGTCTCCGGACCGATGTCGTACCACAGCGCCGGGTAGTACTTCATCGGCGAGTAGCCATACCTCTTCTCAAACGCCGCATTGAAGTCCGGCGTCCACATGCGGTCCGCGTGGTGCATCGAAGGCTCGTCGTAGAAGGTCTGCGTGATCAGGTTGCCGAAGTACTTGCCCAGGTACTGGCCGTAGCGGTCGTAAGTCAGCGACATGAACGCCGTCATCGCCTTCGGATCGAGGTAGTCCACTACCTGCGCCTGCCCCTCGGCCAGATAGAACGCCATCGCCTTCCATCTTCCCTTGGGCACCGCTGCCGTCAGATGTCCTGCCTTGCCGTGCTCGCTCACATCCATCAGCTGGTGCGTGTCGAGATTCATCAGCACAGCGCCCATATAGATGCCCTGCGGAATCGCAAGGTCGGCCTTTGCCGGCCCGGTCACATCCTGCTCCACCATGTCGAGACTCTTCGCCACATATTGCGGAAACTGCGAATAGAGCAGCCCGCCCGCCGTCCCCGTGGGGAACGAGTAGTCATCGTAGAGAACAACCTTCAGTCCGTCCTTCTGCGCCTCCTGCATGGCCACGTCGTAGAGCTTGAAGTACTCCGGGCTGAGGAACTCGATGCCCTTGTCGCTGCGCCGGCCGCGGCCAAAGCGCTTCAGATACTCCGGTGAAAGCCCCTGCGTCGTGCTGCCGCCTGCCTCCAGGAAGAAGCCGCCGTAATTCAGCTCCTTCATCTGCTGCACCTCGTCGATCATGCTCTGCGGCGTCGACGTGGTCAGGTTGATGCTTCCCATGGCCTGTCCGCGATACTGCGCCGGCGGAGCCTTGAAGGTCTGGGCATCGAAGTCGGCCGAGGCCGCGGACTGGCATGGCGTAGAGACGGCAGCGCCCAGCGCAAGCAGCGCTGCAGGCAGCAGAAGGGCGCGGAAAGACCGCAATCGCATGGGAACACCTCGCAGGTATTTTGGGTAGGCTCGTTTTCTCGCCATGAATTCGCTAGGAATTGTACGCTCCATAAGCGAACACGATCAGCGCAACCCGGAAGCCGCCCATGCCCTATTTACCGCACAATGTGCGGTCGGACTGCCTTGACCTAGATAGTCTATCGCGGCGGGGCGGAGACGGTTTGCGGCGAAGTCGAACGGTATGCCGAGCACATCTGCATACTCAACGTTGAAGAGACCCCCTTCGTTCAGGTCATAGGACTAGCGGCGGAGTGCTCGACCGATAACCTGTTCGCAGAGCAGTTGGGTTCCAAAAGCACGCCGAGGGCGTGTGTGACAGTGTTGGCATCCTATCCCTCGATAAGCAGGTGACCGGGAAAGGCAATGGCGGAAGAGGAGGGATTCGAACCCCCGATACCCTTTCGGGTATGCCGGTTTTCAAGACCGGAGCCATCAACCACTCGGCCACTCTTCCGCTCAGGATTGATGATAAATCAGCGCGAAACCGCTGGCCCCTATGGATCTGCCGCCTTTTCCCGCCGCTCACAGAACGTCTCACTGCACTTCGGACGCAACCCTCCCGCCTATAATCGTTTCACCCCACGGAGGGGTGGTGCGCCCATGGCGGAAAGTGCAGGCCGGAGGAAGCTCATCACAATCGCCGTTCTGGGCGCTGTGCTGTTGCTGCTGCTCGTTGCCTTTATCGCGCTGAACGCCTTCAATCTGCAGTTCCTCAACCCTGCTACCACCGGCGAAACCGTCGTCTTCGGCGGCCTTTCCGCGCTCGCCTTCCTGCTCTTTATGGCGGTCCTGGTCCTGCTGGTCCGGAACGTCCTCAAGCTCTATGCCGATCAGCGCTCCAGCATGATGGGCACCCGCCTGCGTACACGCATGCTCTGGGGTGCGGTCCTTGTCTCCGTCATCCCGCTAGTCTTCATGTTTCTGTTCAGCTATGGGCTTATGAATCGCTCCGTCGATCGCTGGTTCTCCCAGGACCCCGACGAGATGCGCAACGACGCCAGCCAGCTCGCACTCGAACTGCCGCAATACACTTCGTCAAACGCACGCGCCGAGGCCGAATCCATTGCTACCTCATTGCCTGCGCTGGCCGCTCCCGGGGCCACGGCGGCCTCCGATGGGAAGCCTCTTCCCGCAGCAACCCTTCATCAGATCGACGGAGTGCTTCAGCAGCACGAAATCACGCTGCAGAACGGTTTCGCCATCGTCTACCGCGAGGGCCGCTCGGTCGCAAACTTCCGCATGCCCAAACGCAATAGTGCTGCGGTGCAGGTAAAGTCCTGGTTGCCCGGGTCGCCTGCCGTGGACGAGGACGGCAATGCCATTCCGGCGACAAGGCGCACGCCGGAGGTCCGTCGTATTGCAGGCGACATGGACGCGGCGATCCTTGCCGCTGCCCAACGCAATGACATGCCCATACTCTCGGTCGACGACACCGACTATGCCCTGGGTATCGCTGCCGTCAAGCAGGGTGGCACCGTCGTGGTCGGCCTGCCCACGCCTTACGGCATGTCTGCCACCGTGGCCCGCTTCCAGAGCGCCATCGAGGCCTACTGGAACGCCTACAGGCAGCGCCGTCAGGTACGCAATCTCTATCTCTCTCTGCTGCTCATGATGACGAGCCTTGCGCTCTTTGCCTGCACCTGGCTGGCCCTGCACCTGGCCAAGCAGGTCACGCGCCCTGTGGAGGCCCTCGCCGACGCCATGGAGGCCATCGCCGAAGGCAACTACGCGCATCGCGTCGCCGAGAGCGCTACCGAAGAGCTCGGTGAGCTGGTGCGCAGCTTCAACACAATGGCCGCCGACCTGGAAGACAGCCGGCGCGCCGTCGAAACCTCCAACGCCCAGCTCTCCGCCGCCAATGCCGCTCTCGATACTCGCCGCCGCGAGCTGGAGACCATGCTTGAAACCATCCCCAACGGCGTCGCTACGCTCGATGCCAATCGCTCCATCGTGCTGGCGAATCGCGCCCTCACCGAGATGCTGGACCCTGGCGGCCAGACCTCCTTCATCGGCGCCTCCATCGAGCGCATCTTCCCCAACGACACCTCCGAAGCTCTGGACCAGCTCGACCATCTCTTCCGGCGCAGCCACCGCATGGGCTCGGCCTCCGGCGAGATCGAGATGAAGATCGCGCGCAACGGCAATGGGGCCGCAACCATGTATCTACTAGCCACCGTCGCTCTGCTTGAGATCGGCAGCAGTTCTGAGCGCACCCACCACGGCTATGTCCTCGTACTCGAAAACGCCACTGAGCTGCTCCGCGCGCAGAAGCAGTCCGCCTGGAAAGAGGTCGCCCGCCGGGTCGCACACGAGATCAAGAACCCCCTCACTCCTATCTCGCTGTCTGCCGAACAGATCCATCGCCATATCGGCCGTCTCGACTCCACCCTGCAGACGGCGCAGCTCAGCTCTCCATCCATCGCCGTCATCCGTAAATCCAGTGAAGTCATTACCGCCTCCGTCGAGACCATGCGCGCGCTCGTCGACCAGTTCGCCGCACTCGCCGAGTTCCCCACCGCTCAGCCTCGCCCTGCCGACCTCAACACCATCGTTGAGAACTCACTCGCCATCTTTGCCGGCCGCCTGCAGTCCATACGCCTTGTGCGCCGCCTCGCCTCCGGCCTGCCTCTGGTGCTCGCCGACCCCGAGGCGCTCAAGCGCGCTCTCGGCAATCTCATCGACAACGCCGCCGAGGCCATGCAGGAGAGCCTTCTCCGCGAGTTGCAGATCTCCACCGCCCTGCTGCCCAGCGGCCTGGTGGAGCTCACCATCTCCGACACCGGTCCCGGCCTCACCGACGAGATGCGCGAGCGCCTCTTCCTCCCTTACTTCTCCACCAAGCAGCGCGGCACCGGCCTTGGCCTCGCCATCGCCTCCAAGATCGTGCAGGAGCACCAAGGCTCCATTCGCGCCGAGAAAAACTTCCCCGCCGGAGCCCGCTTCATCATCGAACTTCGACCAGCTTTGGCGACAGACACAGAACCTGCCTCTTCCGAGCCGATCGATGAACCTACCCGCGCCTTGTCTTAACCTAGTACCTTGAACCTGGGCACCTGTCTTATGAACCACGTCCTCATCATCGACGACGAAGCCGAGATCCGTGACTCCCTTGAGAGCATTCTCAAGGAGGAGGGCTACCTCGTCGCCACCGCTGCTACTGCCGCCGAGGCACTCACCCTGCTCACCGACGCCAGCTACGACGCCGTGCTGCTCGATATCTGGCTCCCGGACCGCGACGGGCTCGATGTTCTGGCCGACGTCCGCCGCCTCGAGCCCTCCCACCTCCCGGAAGTCATCATCATCAGCGGCCACGGGACCATCGAGACCGCCGTGCGGGCCACCAAGCTCGGCGCATATGACTTCCTCGAAAAACCGCTCTCGCTGGACCGCACTCTGATCGTCCTCAAGAACGCCATCGAGGCCCGCCGCCTCCGGGAGGACAACCGCGAGCTGTCCCGCCAGCTCAGCCACCGCGCCAGCGTCACTGGAGAAAGCGTTGCCGTTAAGGCGCTTCGGCAGCAGATCCGCCTGATGGCTCCCACCAACGGCCGCGTGCTCATCTTCGGTGAATCCGGCACCGGCAAGGAACTCATCGGCCGGGCCATGCACGCGGAGAGCCTCCGCCGCGACCGCGTCTTCGTGGAGCTCAACTGCGCCGCCATCCCGGAAGACCACATCGAGACCGAGCTCTTCGGCTACAGGCGCGGTGCCATTCCCGCAGCCTCCGCCGGTACGCCATCGGAGAAGCGCGGCACCTTCGAGCGCGCCGACGGGGGAACCCTCTTCCTCGATGAGGTCGGCGACATGAGTCTCAAGACCCAGGCCCGCGTCCTGCGCGCGCTCGATGAACAGCGCTTTCTCCCCGTCGGCGCCACCCAGCCCGTCCACGTCGACGTCCGCGTCATCGCCGCGACTAACAAGGACCTCGAAGAAGAGATCGCCCGCGGTAACTTCCGCGAGGACCTCTTCTACCGCCTCAACGTCATCCCCTTTTATGTTCCGCCGTTGCGGGACCGCAAGGAAGACATCCCTCTGCTGGTCAAGGAGTTCCTTCAGGAGTTCGGCCAGCAGTACGGACGGCCCCACGTGGAGATGCACGCCGATGCCCTCGACGCTCTCCGCCAGTACACCTGGCCCGGCAATGTCCGTGAGCTTCGCAACCTGATCGAGCGAGTCCTTATCCTCAATCCGAAGACGCAGCGCATCGAGCGGCGCCATCTGCCGATGCTTGTCCAGCGCGACGGAGCGCGGGGCGCTAATCGGGAAGAGTTCTCGACCCTCACCGCCGCCCGCGACGCCTACGAGCGCGACTATATCCTCAAGAAGATCGACGAGTGCGGTGGCAATGTCAGCCGCGCTGCTGAGTCACTTGGCCTCGAACGCTCTCATCTCTATCGCAAGATGAAGGCGCTTGGCATCAGCGCCAAGGAATAAATCCTCCGACTGCTCAACCCGCCTTGTCCCGCATTGGAACCAGAGCGTGCCTGATGCAACGTTGGGAAAACGCCTGTGCATAAGTTTGCATCCTATAAGCAGGATTCTTCGGGCGTCATCGTCCACCTTGCATCTCGCGGCGCTTTCTCAGGTAGCTCGATCCGCCGCAGGAGGAAGTCTCGACTTTGTTCCCATCCAGCAAGCGGTGTCCGCGCTGCAAGTGCGGAGCCTGTTATCCCTTACATCGCAGAGGTATAGATTGGGCCATCTCCCTGACAGGGCTGCGGCCGGCCCGTTGCCTCACTTGCACTCGCAAGTTCTACACCCGCTACACCATTGAAAAGAACGACCTCTCCCCGCAGTCAGCTCCCGGGACCGAAGTGCGGGAACAGCCGCAACCCTCCGGCGATCCGGACCGCAAACGCGCTGCCTGACGCAGCAGATATGCAGCAGGCTGCATATTCCACGCTCTCTTTATTGATTCCGGCCGGCTGCCCCTTGACGGCGCTCTCCAAATTGCTTCTTATGGAGTGATCCAACGAGGGCACGTTCTCATGAGGGCTTCTACCGCGACCACGCTCGCTACAGCCGCGGCGTCTCTGCTGTTTCCGGTTGCATCATTCGCCCAGAGAGGCGACGACACCGCCTCCACACTCGCCGGATGCGGCTGCTGCAGCACCTTCATCGCCATTCCCATTGTCCTCTTTGCTCTCAATATCGCCCTGCTCGTCTGGGTGGCGCGGGATGCAAAGGCCCGCGGGATGGACAGCTCGGTCCTCTGGATGCTGCTTGTCCTCTGCACCAGCTTCGTCGGGCTCATCATCTACCTCCTCAGCCGCCCCCAGGGCAATCTCGTGCCCTGCCCGAACTGCGGCAATAAGAAGCTGCAGGCAGCCGTGCGCTGCCCGCACTGCGGTATCGGCGGATGAAGCGTCCCGGGCCATGGCTCTGTGCCGTCGCGATTGTCTTCGCGCTGCTGGCCCTGGACGCCTGCCGCCCTCCGCAGCGGCAGGTCACCGCCCGCGTCTATCTCGCGGCTGTCAGCTTCTACCAGCGCGACATCCATCCCTGGACCTCGCACTACATCCGCTGCCGCTATAACCCCACCTGTTCGCATTATTCGGTTCAGGCTGTGCAGCGCTTCGGCATCGCGCGCGGCCTCTGGCTCACTCTCCACCGCGTCGCCTCCTGCAACCGCTCCGTTCCCATGGGGACCTACGACCCGCTGCCTGCCGCCTGACCCTCCGCACTTCGCTCTGTCGCGCTGTCGCCGAACCGCGCCGCCGTAATCCAGCAGATCGTCGGCATCGTCAAAATCCCCTCTCGCGAAAACCGATCAAAGTACGCCCGCATCGCCGCGGCAAATGCCGCGAATCCCGCATCCTCCGGTCTCGGACTGATGGAGAGCGACATCACCTGCCCGCGAAAGCTCTCCCAGTCCATCTCCCGGAGGCCGTGTACCTGCGCCTGATGCAGCTCGCCGTCAAAGAAGTTCTCCATCGACTCATAGCTCCGATAGCCCGAGCGGATCTTCTGGTAGTCCGTGCCGTGCTCGCGCAGCAGGTCTTCGTACGCGGCAATCTGCTCCGCGAACTCCGGGTCTTTGCTCTCGCGATCGCGGTCGGCTGCAACCAGAGTCACCCAGCTGCCGCCCGGCTTCAGAATGCGCCGGAACTCCGCCAGCGCCTTCTCCTTGTCGAACCAGTGGAAGGCGCGTCCCACTGCAATCAGGTCTACTGACCCATCCTCCAGAGTCGTCGCTTCGGCCGTCGCCCGCACAATGCGCAGTCGCTCGGACATTGCATCCGGTCGTGCAAAGATCGCGCGCATCTTCTCCAGCATGTCCTCGTTCGGCTCGACGGCAATCACTTCGTTGCCATTGCTCAGGAATATCTCCGCCACCATTCCCGTGCCCGCGCCTATGTCCGCCACCAGCCAGTCCGGCGTCAACCCGCACCATTCACGCACCCGCGTCAGAATCTCCTCTGCCGGATAACGCTGCCGGTAGCGGTCATAGTCCTCTGCCTTCCCTGTAAAGCGCGCCGTGTTGTCTCTCTTCTGTTCGCTCATCTCAGTGCGATGGTAGCGCACAAGTCGCCTGCCGCATGCGCTGCGCGCGCGCCGGAAATCTCTACATCTTTCGTGTCACTGTCGAAGATGAAGGCATGCATTCGCTCTCGGCATTCGCGAGTATCGCAACGCCGCTCTTCATGCGCGTTTCCGTCTCCATCGGCGGAGCGAAATGAGGTATCCGCTCCTGCAAAAAAAATCTCAAATTTGCAACGATTTTTCTTGACACTGAATTTTCGTAAATCTATACCTTCGTTAGCTGCAACTTTAGGGTTCGCAGCATCGATGTCGAATCGATAGGGAGAATAGGCAAATGGCAACCAAGAAAGCAGCCAAGAAGGCAGCAAAGAAGACCGCGAAGAAGAAGAAGTAACTCCAACCAACAGGCAAAGCAGAACGGGGGACGCATCCAGCGTCCCCCGTTCTGCGTATGCGCTACAAACGCTCCTGCGCTGCGAAAACCCGCGTCCCTACTGTGCGTTCTTGGGCGTCGAGAGATATCCCGACACTTTGTTCTTCTCGATATCGTTCACAACAATCTCGAACAATACCGGCGTCTTGCCCGTGTAGAACTGCACCGGTTCGTCCAGGTTCTTGTCCTTCTTCTCAATATCGCGGTCGTCTGCGCTCACGTTCAGCGTGTACCGCGAGTGCTTCTGGTCCACCTTCTTCAGCTGCAGCTTCACCGTGGAGAGCAGCGTCGGATGGGCGCCCTTTTGCAGGGTGAACTCGTAGTAGTTGCGGTCACCCTTGTGCTTCAGCTCCTCCAGCTCGGAGTGGTTTGTCGCAATCAGTCCGCTCATCACGCCGGCATCGCCCATCACCCGCTGCAGCTGGCTCTTCGTGTTCTCCAGGTCCGTCTTGGTGGAAGCCACATCCGTCTTCACGCCGCCGACGTCCGTCTTCACGCTCGTAAGGTCCGTGCTCACCGCGCCCACCTGCTTCGCGGTCGCCGCCTGTTGCTGGGCCAGCTTGGCGGTCTCGGCGTTCTGCTCCTTCTGCGCCGCCATGATTGCCGCGGCGCGCGCCTCGATCTGCTTCTGCGTCGCCCCTACATTCTGACTCAATGTCTCGGTAGTCGCCGAGAGCCTGGCGTTGGTGGCCGCAAGCTGCTCGCTCAGCTCGGAATTCTTCGTCGTCTCTGCTGCCAGCTTCTGCTCGTCGGCCGTCAGGTGGTTCTGCAGGCCCCAGCACCACGCCAGTCCCCCCAGCCCCAGCAATACCGCAATCGCGACCACCGCAATAAACGCGCCCGAAGCGGAGCGTTCTGCCACCACCGGTTCCGTATCGCTCATGTCGTTCCTTCCTATTGCGGCGCAATCGCCTCTGCGCACGCCCTCCCACGGATGAGGGGAGCACCTAAACACGACTATAGCTCAGCTTTTACCGCGATTTATCCGGAAATCGCTGGGCCAGCCTCCCCGTTGCCCCCCGCTTGGCGGCCTCCCTGTCCACCGGCCGCGCTGCGCGATCATCGCGCGCCCCCGCCGTGACAATGGTTTCTCCGCTGCGCTATAACCGATATATATAGATACGATTCCACGCGAGAGATAAGGGTTCTTCACATGTCCGGAGCACAGCCAGGAAGAGGTTTGGAAGGCGTCATCGCAA
This sequence comes from Acidobacteriaceae bacterium, assembly GCA_035550395.1. Taxonomy (GTDB): domain Bacteria; phylum Acidobacteriota; class Terriglobia; order Terriglobales; family Acidobacteriaceae; genus Edaphobacter. Next base: position 61,892 of record DASZPF010000023.1, on the reverse strand, counting down.
CAAAGTCGTCGATCTGCTGGATCGATGGGGACGCCGGTGTGCTCTCCTATCGCGGTATCGATATCCACGAGCTGGCCACCCGTTCCAACTTCGAGGAAACCACCTATCTCCTCTGGTTCGGCAAACTCCCCACCGCCGCCGAGCTCACGGACTTCACCCAGAAGCTCGCCGCCGCCCGCACCCTCGACCCCAAAATCCTCGACCTGCTGCGCAGCGTGCCCGCCGGCGCAACCCCCATGGAGGTCCTCCGCACCGCCGTCAGCCTCCTCTCCATGTATGACGCCGACGAGAAGGACTCCTCCCACGACGCCAACGTCCGTAAGTCCTTCCGCCTTACCGCGCAGATCGCCATGATCGTCGCCATCTACGACCGCATCCGCAAGGGCAAGCCGGTCGTCGAGGCGGACAAGTCCCTCTCCCACGCCGCCAACTTCCTCTGGATGCTCAACGGCGAGAAGCCGTCCGATACGGCGACGCGGGCCTTCGATATCGCCCTCATCCTGCACGCAGACCACGAACTGAATGCTTCCACCTTCGCCGCGAGAGTCATCGCGGCGACGCTGTCTGATATGCACTCCGCCATTACCGGGGCCATCGGCGCCCTCAAGGGCCCCCTGCACGGCGGAGCCAACGAGGCTACTATGCGCCTGCTCTACGCCATTGAGGCCGCCGGCGCCGATCCCGTCGAGTATGTCAAGGAGATGTTCGCCCGCAAAGAGAAGATCTCCGGCTTCGGCCACCGCGTCTACCACACCGAAGATCCCCGCGCCACGCACCTGCGCCGCATGTCCCACGACCTCGGTGAGTCTGCCGGCAACACCAGGTGGTTCGATATGTCGCAGAAGATCGAAGCCTTCGTGAAGTCCGAGAAGAAGCTCAACGCCAACGTCGACTTCTACTCCGCCTCCACCTACACCACCCTCGGCATCGACATCGACCTCTTCACCCCCATCTTCGCCGTCAGCCGCATCTCCGGCTGGGCAGCCCACGTCATCGAACAGCACGACGACAACCGACTCATCCGCCCCCGCGCGGACTACGTCGGCCCCGCCTACCCACAGCCCTACGTGCCGGTCTCCGACCGCAAGTAATTCCGCACATCCACGCATCAATACAAAGGGCAGCCACTTGGCTGCCCTTGTCATTCTGCGCATCTCCAGCTGACTCGCTGACTAAAACTACATCCCCGCCCCCGCCTTCGCCGTCGCTGCGGACGCCACCGGAGCCGGTGCCGCAGTAGCCGGCGGTGTGATCCGCAGCGCCATTCGCGGGAAGCTGAAGCTGCCGCCGGCGTCGTCGATCACATTCACCTGGCATACGTAGGTCCCCGGCTTCAGCCCGCTCAGCGGCACATCGAACTGGAAGCCCACCGCGTCGCGCTCCGGTATGTTGATCGCCGTCGCCTCCACCATGGGGGTCTCGTACACCTTCACTCCGCCCAGCATGAACTCGATGCTGGTCAGCACATGCACCGGAGCCGTAGTCCCCTTCGCAGGTGCGGGCGCTCCCGCGGGTGTGTCCTTCGTCGGGTTGTAGACCTCATACAGGAAGTACAGGTGCTGGTCCTGGCGGAAGACGTGCGCCACATTCGGCACCCACTCCTCGCCGTCGCGCACCAGCGGGTTCACCGGCTTCTTCTCCTTGTCCGGCTGCCGCTGGCTGGAAAGCACGACCGAGCTCAGCTTCAGTGGAACCTTGCTCATGTCCGGCACCTGGATGTCCGTCTCGAAGCTGCCCATATTGCCGCTCTGGTTCTCGCGCACCACAAACTTCACGTGATATTTGCCCGGAGCCAGCGTAAAGCCCGTCGAGTACTGTACGTTCTTCTTCTGCACCTGCTGGTTGGCGTCCAGCGCCAGGTTCACCGTCTGCCTCACCTGCCCCACCACGATCCCCGCACTGTCCTTCACCTGACCAAGGAAGTCGATCGTCGCCTTATCCTTGTCCTTGACCTGCATCGCGTTGATCTGTGAGCCCGGCACCACCACCGACACCGGAATGTAGAACTTCCCGTCCGTCAGCCGGAAGTACAGCGCCTGCAGAAATACCTGGACGTCCGTCGCCGGCACGTCGGACCGCATCTGTTCCATCAGTGCCAGCTCGCGGTCCTCGCTCTTCGCATGCTGGAAGTCCGCCGGAGCGTAGTAGCCGGGCCTGTACTCCAGCTTCGCCTCCGGATGTCCCACAAGATTGATCGTCAGGTGGCGATAGCTGCCATCGCGCGCAGCATTCGTCGACCGGTAGCCAAGAATGTAGTACGCCTCCGTATCGTGCTGCACCTGCTGAAATGCCGGCCCGAAGTCATTCGAATCGACAAACAGCTTGCCGCCCGTGTCGCTTGCCAGCGTGCCCAGCGTCTCCTGCGAGCTGAAGTTCGAATCCAGCTGGCTCTGCATCGACGCGCCCGAATATGCCGATGTCCCGCGAATGCTCCCCTTCGACGCATCGCCCACCACGTTCAGCGCCTGCAGCCCGCGCGTGTCCACCGCATACAGCGCCGTGTCCGCCTTCACGCACTCGTTGGTCGCCGCGCGGATGCTCGCCTGGTTCTCAATGCCCTGCCGCGTCAGGCCGCCCGAAAAGTAGAGCATGCTCTTCTTCTGCTCCACCTTCTCCATCGCCTTGCACACCGTGCGGATCGCATACAGCTGCCGGTCTGTGTTCAGCGCGTTGAACTCGCTGTCGTCCGCCACGAAGCTCGAGGAGTCGTCTGACGAGGCGTCCGTCCCTCCGCCTTCGCTGCCATTGGCAAACCCCGTTCCCTCCGAGCCGTCATATTTGCTCACTGCCGCCAGCAGCGCCTGCTTATCGTTCGTAAAATCCTGGTCCATGCTCAATCCGGAGACCAGGCTCACCGTCGCCGCCAGGTCCGCCGGAGCCATGTGGTTGTTGATGTAGTCCTTCGCCGCGTCCACTGCGCGCTCTACGTCCTCCGGCTGCATGCTGCTCAGGTCGAAGAACATCACAATCAGCCGCCGGTCTTTCAGCTCATCCGGCTTTGCCGCAAAATCGTTGTTCACCAGGTCGGCAATCGACTTCTTCTGCGTCGCCGTCGAGCCCGAAACCGTCTGCGTCTCGCCCAGCGTCACCAGCTCATCCACATTCTGGTAGTCGAAGGTCAGGATCTTCTGCGGCTTCTTGTCTTCCAGGATCTGGAAGTCGCTCGCCTTCAGCCCTTTGATCACCGCGCCTGTCTTCTTGTCGCGCACCACCACATTCGTCAGCACACGGTTCACGTTGGAGACGATCGTCGGCACGCCGCCCTGCTGCGCCATCGCCGGCAGCGGCGCACCCACTGCTCCCCCTGCCATCCACCCCGCAAGAACCGCCGCCACTATCCGCCGCATCCCGCTCTCCTGTTCCCTGTTCACGTTCCCTGTTCCTAGAACCTGTACCGCAGGTTGTACGTAAACGACCGCATCCCTGCCGCCGACGTTACCTGTCCGTATGTCGGCGAGTTGATCTGCGTGCTCACCCCGGAATACTGCACCGTGTTCAGCACATTGTTCGCGTTCATCCGCATCTCCAGGTTGCGCGTCTCTCCCAGCGAGAAGCTGCGCGACAGCGATGCGCTGAACGCCACCGTTCCCGGTAGCTCAATGGAGTTGCGCGAGGCCGTGCCGTACGTTCCCGGCAGCGGCGCCGTAAACGCCGCCTTGTTGAACCACTGCGTATGGTTCTGTGCCCCATCGATCGACTGCGTAAAGTCCCGGTTCGGCCGCAGGGAGCTCGGCGCGCCCGCCGCAATCTCCTGCGCCGTCAGCGCATACGACGGCGTCGCGTAGCTGCCCGTAGCGAACGTAAAGCTCCCCGAAATGTTGAACCCGTCCAGCGCATGCGACCAGAATCCGCCCTTGTTCAGGAACGCACGGTTCGGTCCCACCGGCGGCTCCAGCACGAACGTTCCGCGCAGGCTATGCCGCCGGTCGAAGCTGGAATTGCTCTCCTCCGCATTCAGGTCCTGGTCGTTCTGCGCAATCGAGTTCCCGCTGCCGCCGATCGACGATGCATTGTCGATCGAGTGCGAGTAGGTATATGTCGCCTGCAGCGATACGCCCTTGTGCATCCGCTCCCGCGCATTGATCGCCAGCGCGTTCGATCGCTGATACCCCAGCGAGTCCTCATAGGTGAACTGCCCCACCGTCGGTACGATCAGTCCGCTCGGCGTCCGGTTCGGCGCGCGCAGCATGTCCAGATTGCCCGCATAGCTGCCTGTGTAGTCGATGTTCAGCACCACGCCCTGCGGCAGCGTTCTCTGGATGCCCAGGTTGTACACCTGCACCATGCCCAGCCGGTAGTTCGGGTTCACCGCGTAGCTGGACTGCGTGATCTGCGTCGAGCAGTTGAAGCCGTGCTGCAACGTCATGTTCTGCAGTGTGCAGCCCGTGCTTGTGCCGCCCGAGCTCTGCACGTTCTTCTGCGTCACCGAGAACGGCTGCTGGAAGGCCAGGCTTGAGGCGAACCGCGAGTATTGCCCCGTGTTGTAGTTGATCCCGTAGCTGGAACGCACCACCATGCTCTTCGTGAACTTGAAGCGTGGCGACCACGCCAGCGACAGTCGCGGAGAGTAAAGGTTCTTGTCCGGATGCACCAGCGTTCCCGGTTCCACCGCGGCGCAAACCCCGGCCGGCGAGCCGGCGGGAGCAGCCGTGCCGCACACCGTCGAAACCGCCAGCGAACTGCCTGCGCCGGTCACGTTCAGGTTCACCAGCCGGTCGTACTTCTCCGAGTACGGCGAGAAGTACTCCCACCGCATGCCGAACTGCAGCGTCAGGTTCGACCGCGCGCGCCAGTCGTCCTGTGCATACCAGTCCCATGAGTTGCCGCGCAGGTAGATCTTGTTCAGCCCCGCCGTCACATTTGCGTTCTGCGGCAGTCCCAGTAGAAAGTCGGCCATCGATGAGCCCGAAGCCCCGTACTGAGTGCAGTTCTGCGCATCGGTCTGCGCGTTGCAGCCCTGCAGCAGCGGGTCCTCCGTCGCAAAGCCGGAGAAGGTGAATGCCCCAAGCGCGCCGCTCGACCCGATCGAATCCGCATGGATCCGGCGGAAGTCGAACCCGAACGACATGTTGTTCCGGCCGCGCCTGTACCGCGCCTGCTCCGTCAGTGAGATCGTCTGGTTTACTGAGCTCACCGGCGACGTGTCGTTCAACCCGGCGATGCCGCCCGTGATGCTCACCCCGGGCACGCCGAAGTAGAACGGGTTCGAGTAGATCGTCGGGTTGCCGACGTAAATCCCCGCCGCCACCGCCGGATTCGTCGCTCCGTACGTAAAGTAGTTCGACGTCAGGTTCGTCGAGCGGTTCCACCCCAGCGAGGCCGTGTTGTTCAGCCGCCCATATCCGATTGTGTACTGGCTCGTGAAGCTGTAGCCGTCGCCCGCCGTCTGCCCCCCCAGCAGAGGAGAGAAGTTCTGGCTCGCGCTTGCATTGTGCGAATACGAAAAGTTCTCCGCAATCGACTGCCGCAGCGCCGGCGGCGCATTCCGGTTGGGAGCATTCCCTCCGGCCCGCCCGCCGCCAAATCCGCCGAATCCCCGCCCGCGCGTCGGCTGTGCGCCGAAGCTCCGGTTGTACCGCGCTGACACCTGAGAGCTGTGCGACGTGCCGGGGAAGTTTGCCTGGTAGTTGAACAGCGTCTGCGTCGCGCTCACATTCGGCTGCGGGTAGTAGCCCAGCAGCGCCTGCGCCGATGAGTTCAGCTCATTCTGCGGAATGCAGGCCGTCGGCGTCGGATCGATCGCATACAGCGCGGCCAGGCAGTTCGTGTTGCCGAACGGCTGGCCAGTGTTCGGGTCATACACCTTGCCCGCGATCACCGTACCCGCCTGGTAGCCCGGAGTCAGATCGCCGTAGCGTTGCGCCAGCGTCGGCACAATCGTCTGCAGCGTCGTCGGCGTCGTGTTCCGCGACTCCGACACGCTCACAAACATGAACTGCTTCGGATTCGCCGCCATCAGGTGCGGAATAAACGGTGTCCCCGTAAAGCTCGCCACCAGCGAATTCCGCTCCGACTGCGGCTTCGAAATCGGAATGCCCGTCACCGAGTACGAGTTCGCATTGATCGCATTATTGAATCCTGTGTAGCCGATCGACCCATGCCATGCATTCGGGTTCTGCGCGCCGAATCTGCGGAATCCTCCGCCGCCAAATCCTCCCCCACCGCCGCCGAATCCGCCACCACCTCCGCCTCGACCTCCGCGGCCGCCACCACCACCGCCGCCGAATCCACCGCCACCGCCGAACCCACCGCCGCCGCCTGGGCCACCCGGGCCGCCAAATCCTCCGCCCGCACCGCCGCCTCCGTTCGGCCCGCCAAACGTCCCTGAGGTCTCAACGCCCATCAAGGTGCCCGCAATATCGCCGTTGCCAAAGCCCTGCGCCTGCATGTCGCGGATGCGGTTCTGCAGATCGCCCTCGCTGAACATCGCAAGCCCGTTGATCTCCCCCTGCTGGCCCGTCACTGCAATCGAGTCGTTCGCCAGTGACGCGGCATCGTCGCCGCTCGCAATCCCGCCCATCGACGGCACAGAGACATCCGCACTCGCCATGCCCGCCGTCGCGTCCGTCAGATCGTCTTCCTCGCCGCTCTGCATCTCCAGAGACTGCGTGCCTCGCCCCTGGTTCGCCACCGCGCGCCGGCCGCCGCCCGCTCCATATCCCGCGCCCGGCCTGCGAGCCCCGGCTCCCGTGCCTGCCGCCTGCGTTCCTGCGCCCGGCGCCTTCGCCGCTCCGGGAGCTACCGCAGCCGTACCCGCACTTGCCACCGCCGTCCCGCTCGCCACCGGCGGAGCAGGAGCTGCCCGCGATGCCAGGTCCATCTTGAACTGCGAGAGCTGTGCCACCGCCGCGTCTGCCGCGGTCGCCGTAACCTGCTGCGTCACACTGGCAAACCCGGTCAGCTGCGTCTTCACCTCGTAGGTCCCCGACGGAACCACCATACGGAACGCACCGCTGATGTCTGTCGTCGTCGCATACTTCTTCCCGGCCGCGGAGGTCGCCGTCACAGATACTCCCGGCAGCGGTACCTCGCCCGCCTTGACGGTTCCCTGAAGCGTCGCGTCGGCCGTCGCTGCAGCCGTAGCCGAATTCGGCAGGCTGGAAGTGGCAGGCACGCTCGTCTGCGCGGCTGGCATGTCCTGTGTGCTTGAAGCGGGAGCTGCCGCCGGAGCGGGCATGTCACTCGTCGCCTGCGCCCGCGCAAGCATGCTGCCGCCGCAGATACCAGCCACTATCGCCATGCGCAATACCAGTCTCAATCGCACCGTCATCCTCACTTGCCCCACGAAACACTCTCCCGGAATCTGCTCGTCTCCTGTCCGAAAGACAGACCATCCCTTTCGGCTGCCGCACTGCAACTGCCTTATCTCTTCATGGATGTTCCAGTGATCGGGACAGCAGAAAATCCTCTGCGCTCCCCCTTCTGGCTTTGGGCCTGCCCCTGTCCTTCCACCTCATGCCAACTGGCTGGAACCTGCTACTAAAGACGCCAGCTCCTCTGGAAAGGACGCGATTCGCGCGGGAATTATTTCCCGCCGGACAACCTCTCCTCCCCTCTCGTCATCCGCCGGATTCGCCACCCACATCTTCTGCCCGGCCAGTACCTTGCGATACACTCCCGCCATGCACGACATCCCGCACTCCCACGTCGAAGCCCATTTCGAATCCACCGAATCCGTGCGCGACGTGGTCATCGGCCTCTCCGACGGCCTCACCGTCCCCTTCGCCCTCGCCGCCGGACTCTCCGGCGCCGTCTCCTCCGCACACATCATTGTTCTCGCCGGCCTCGCGGAGATCGCCGCCGGCTCCATCGCCATGGGCCTCGGCGGATACCTCGCGGCGCGCGGTGACGCCGAGCACTACGCCTCCGAGCTCCGCCGCGAGCAGGACGAGGTCATCCATCGCCCCGACGACGAGGCCGAAGAGATCTACCAGATCTTCGATAAGTATTCCGTCCCCCGCGAAGCCGCTACACCAGTCCTCGCCGCGCTTCAGCAGAACCATCCCGCATACGTCGACTTCATGATGCGCTTCGAACTGGGCCTCGAAAAACCCGAGCCCGGCCGCGCCCTGCGCTCCGCCGCCACCATCGCCGGCAGCTATGTCGCCGGTGGGCTCGTTCCGCTGCTGCCTTACATGCTCGTCGGTGGAACGATCACCTTCATCTCCTCCACCAGCTCGGCCCTCATGGCCTCCGTCGTCATTACGCTGCTGGCGCTCGCCTTCTTCGGAGCGCTCAAAGGCCGTCTCGTCGGAACCGGCGCACTGCGCTCCGCGATCCAGACCACGCTCATCGGCGGCATCGCTGCCGGAGCCGCCTACGGCCTCGCCCGCCTCCTCAACCACGCCTGATTCCATCGAGCCGGCAATCATCGCCGTCATCCTGAACGAAGCATGAGCACAGGTTCATGCCGTAGTCGAAGGACCCCTGTATTGTCTCTTCAAATTGGTCGCATCGGCGTTATCGGTGTTAAGCAGCTGCAGTTCTTCATGCGACCATAAATGTCAATGCTCTCCGCCACCATCTCGCGCCGCGCCGCAGACCGGCTCCGCTCCGGCCATCTCTGGGTCTACCGCTCCGACATCGAGCGACTGCCTCCCGAAACACCCGGCGCTCTCGTCACTCTGCTCGACCCGCGCGAGAAGCCTCTCGGCACTGCTCTCTACTCCACCGCCTCAGAGATAGCCCTCCGCCTCATCTCGCCCGAACCTTCGACCACACGCGCGCAATATCTCGCCGACCTCCGCACTCGCATCGAGTCTGCGCTCCATCTTCGCGCCAACGCCCTCGCTCCTGAGGCTTTCGCCGAAGATGCCGCCACTGACGCCTGCCGCCTTCTCTTCTCGGAGGCCGATAATCTCCCCGGCATCGTCGCCGACCGTTACGCCAGCCTCATCATCCTTCAGCTCCTCACCCAGGGCACCGCACAGGACGACGTCCGCCGCATCCTCGTCGAAGTTCTCTCCGCACATCCGTGGGTACACACCATCGTCGAACGGCCCGACCCGCGCATCCTCCAGCTCGAGCAGCTTCCGCCCGCATCCCCCGCGCCCCTCTTCACCCGCAACTCGCTAAGCAGTACAAGTGAGCATTTGTCTTTGGGTGCCCCACATCTCGAAGAGATGTGGGAACGAAACCCCGACCTCACCATCACCTTCTCCCTCAACGGCCTTCGCTTTCATTACAACGCCAACGCCGGACAAAAGACCGGGGCCTTCCTCGACCAGCGCCTCAACTACCTCGCCGCCGCGCATCTTGCAGAACGATCCGCCATCGCCCACGGCAGGGCTGGCGCCTGCGGCAGAGGTTTAGATATCTGCACCTACCAGGGCGGCTTCGCCCTCCATCTCGCCCGCGCCTGCACCCACGTCACCGGCGTCGACGCCAGCCGTGCCGCGCTCGAGGTCGCTGACCGCAATGCTGCGCTCAATCCTGAAATCGCCTCAAAGGTCGACTGGATCGAAGCCGACGCCTTCGAGCTCCTCCGCGACTTCTCCGACCGCGCCGCAGCCGATCCTGCAGCCCGCTACGACACCATCGTCCTCGACCCACCCGCCTTCGCCAAATCCAAACGCGCCGCCGCCGGAGCGCTCCGCGGCTACAAGGAACTCAACCTCCGCGCGCTTAAAATGCTCACGCCCGGAGGCGCCCTCATCACCTGCTCCTGCTCCCACCACGTCTCGCTCGCCGACTTCACCGAGATCGTTCGCTCCGCCGCCGCCGACACCGGCCGCCGCGTCCAGCTCCTCGAAACCCGCGGCGCCGCCCCCGACCACCCCGCCATCCTCACCCTCCCCGAAACCTCCTACCTCAAGTGCCTCCTTCTCCGCGTCGAGTAGCGCTCAAAAGAAAATGGCCGGCGCATCGCTGCACCGGCCACTCGCCAACCATCAACTAGCAACTAGCAACTAGCAACTAGCAACTAGCAACTAAAAGTGATACGTCACCTGTCCCGTCACCGTCCGCGGGCTCACATAATGCGTCCCCGAAAACGTCGACAGGAAGTTATACAGCGCCACCTTGTTCGTCAGGTTCACCACCGTCACGGAAGCCGAAAGCGTGTTCTTCTCCGTATTCTTCTTTCCCAGCAGGTTATCGGTCCCCATCACCAGGTCGAACAGGTTCCGCTGTGCAATACGCGGCGGATTCTTGTCATCGTCCTCCGTGTTCGGCGCCGGAATCGTCAGCAGGCTCGACGTCAGCTGCGACGCCAGGCACTGGTTGAAGCCTGCGCCTGGAGTCGCCTTCACCCCATCGCACGCCAGCCCTGCCTCGTATTGCTGGTCTGCCGTCAGCCCCGTCAGGTCAATCCCAGGCTGCCCGCCGATCAGGATTCCGCCGCACCCGGTGTTCGCGCCCGTCACGTTGTAGCACGGCGCCGAACCCGCCACCAGGCCGGAGTCGAACCTCCAGTTGAACCCGATCCACGGAGAAAGCCTTCCCGGCAGCTGATACTGCATATGCGCCGTCTGGTTGAACCGCTCGTCATGGTCAATGCGGAACGGATAGCCGCTCTGCCCCACCGTCGCGCCTGCGCCCGCCGACTGCGGCGGGAAGAAGCGTGCTGAAACCGACGACATCACCACGAACGCCGAGAGATGATGGAAGTTCGGCACGCTCGTGCGCAGCGCAAAGCCGGGAATCTTCGAGTTGTGCCAGTCGATCGGAAACGTGATCGGCGTGTTGCCCAGCACCGAAAAGTCGAACGCATTGTGCGTGTACTTCCAGATGTACTCGCCGGAGAACACCAGGTTCCTTCCGAAGGCCTGCTGCAGTCCCGCATGGAACTCATTGCGATAGCCGGGCTCCAGCGTCGTTGAAACTCCCGGGCTGCAGGCCAGCAGCGGCGACAGCACATCGCTCCCGCAGCCGATGCTCGACAGCACCAGGTTCTCATTGAACGGCGACTCCAGCGTCCGCGCATAGGATAGGCGCAGCACTGTGCCGGTCTGCCGGATTGTGTAGGACGCCCCCAGTCTCGGCTCCGCCTGCCGCGCCACCGCCAGCCCGTTGTACAGGTCGCCGCGAATGCCCAGGTTGAACAGCCAGTTGCCGGTCTTGATCGAGTCCTCCGCATACAGCCCCAGCTCCTTCACGTCCGTGTGTCCAAGGAACGTGTAGTAGCCGCCGCCGCGCGTCAGGTCGTACGGCAGCAGGTTCGGATCGTAGCTCCCTCCCAGCGAAGCATCGTTGGAGACGTAGCCCGCCCCGGCGCACTGCACAGGACTCGTAAATCCAGGCACCGCGTTGCCGTCGCCGTCCACGCACGGTGAGTTATACGTCGGTGCAACGATCGCCAGCCGGTCGTTCTCATCCAGGAACGTCTGCGAGTACTGCACACCCGCCTTGATGTTGTTCGCGCCCTTTACGTAGGAGACGCTCGCGTGCAGGCCCGCGTTTAGCAGCGATCTCTGCTGGCCGATCGTCTCGTTCTGCAGGTCCGGCGGCCCCTGGTCTGCCAGCGGATTGTTGCTCGGGTAGTAGTTGTAGCCGTCCCGCCGTACATAGGTATCGAAGTTCAGCACTGCATTCGGGCTCAGCGTGCGCGTATAGCTCGGTGCAATGTTGAACGTCACGATCTTGGATCGCTGGTCGGTATTACCCACATTGCCGAATACCGGGTTCGCGGTCGTTCCTCCGCTCACCACGTTCTGGATGCCCAGGTTGTCGTAAGCATTCGGCGTCTGGAACCAGGAGCGGCTCACCTCCAGGTTCAGGTGCATAGAATCGTTGACGCTCAGCTGGCGGTCGATGCGATCGAATGCGTTGAACTCGTTTCCCTTGTCGTGGAACACCCGGAACTCCGGCGGATCGAGAAACCGTCCCGTGTTCAGTCCATCCACCTCGATGAAGTTGCCCCAGTTCTTGCCGCCGTAGCTCAGGTCCGCCGAAGCAGTCGCCGAACCAAAGCTGCCGTAGCTCGTGCTGATCGACCCCGTCGGCTTCGTCACGCCCTCACCCGAGCGCGTCGTCACCTGGATCACCACGCTCGTCTTGCCGCCATACTCCGCCGGCGGAGCACCGTCGATCACCTCCAGCGACTGCACCGAGTTCGATGGAAGCTGGTTGGAGAAGACCTTTGACTGCTGGTCCGTGATCGGCTGCCCGTCGATCGAAAACGAATTGGAAGCGTGATCGCCCAGCCCATGAAAAAGCCCGTTCGAATCCGCCGCGATGCCCGGCGAGGCCAGCGTCACCAGCGAGCTCAGAGACGACGACTGGCTCTCCAGCGGAAGCTTGTCGAACAGCTTGCGGTCCACGTCCGTATGGAACGTCGGGTCGCTCTCGATCAGGTCGGTCGCCGTCACCGTCACGCTGGTTGAGGCTGCTCCTACCTGCAGCTTTGTCGTCAGCGCCATGGGCACCGGCGAATTGATGGAGACATCCTGCACCGCCGTATTGAAGCCGGGCGCGGAGATGGTCAGGTGATAGGGATTCAGCGGCAGGTTCGTGAACTGGTACTGGCCTGCGTTGTCGGTCTTCGTCTGCCGGCTGTAGCCGCTCACTGGGTTTTCAACCGTTATGGTGGCGTCGGAAACGATCGCCCCCGTCGGGTCTGTGACGCTGCCGTGGAGTGTGCCGGAACCTCCGGCTGTTTGCGCAAATAGAGATGCGGGCGCTGCTATTGCTAGAAGAGCAAGAGCTGCGAAGACGATGCGTCCTCGAGACGTGTGCATTCAAAAATCTCCCTGATGGGTGCCGTACTGCATTCCGGGTCGGGAGCGCCTCCGGGAACCGTTCTTCGATGTTCGATGCCGGTCGCAGCTTTACAAATGGAAAGCCGCACAAAATAAACCGGTAGCAACGTCGATTAGGAGGGCGCTCAGGCTGGCCGGGCAGCCGCGGGCGGAGGCCGGGTCACATGCGAAAACGCCCGGAATGTGCGCGGGACCGCCGCCGGCTGGGCTGCTTCCACCCTGGCGAAGACGGCTGTTGCAACCGCCGGTGCGGGTGCATGCACCAGGTGCACTGTCGCGTGGGCCGTGACGCAGAGCGCGCAGTTCGAGTGCACATCGGCGCGGTCTGCATGGCTGTGGACCAGCTCGACCGTGCCGCTGAGCATCACCAGCAGCACGCACAGCGAAGCCAGCAGTACTCTCAAAGAGAGTATGGTTCGGGCTTTGCGGCTGGAGTTACCCATATTTCGCACTATACCGCAGCCCGGCGGAAAGAGCGAACCGCGCGGTGCAGCTCCGCCTGCTGGGTGCTATCTCCGTGCGGGATCGGGGGACATCAATCCGACACTCATCGCACCTGCCTCGTGGCCAAGATCGATCACCTCGGCTACCTTGCTGTAAGTCAGCTCCCGATCGCCCTTTACGAACATCGTCTTGTCGCTGCGCGCTCTAAAGATTCCGCGCAGCTCTGGGCCAAGCTGGCCTTTGGGCACGAGAGTTTGATTGATCCTGTAGACAGGTCCGTCGCTTCCGTTCGCCAGCACCTCAACCACGAGGGCACTGTCCGGTGTCGGCGTATCTGCCTTGGGCGGCTGCGGGATTTGTGAATTGAGTCCTGTCGGTGCCACTGGCGTGATGACCATGAAGATGATCAGCAACACCAGCAGCACATCGATCAGAGGAGTGACATTAATCTGTGATACAGCTCTGCCGTATGCTCCGCTTCCAGCGTCCATAACCTGCCCTCCGCATTCCGGTGGGCGAGCACAGGGAGAAAGCGAGCAAAACGTGAGTCGTCGGGCTACTGTCCGGCGGCGATCCGCGGAGTGATCAGACCGATGTTGTCGACATCTGCCTGGTGTCCCATGTCGATCACCTCAGCCACCTTGCCGTAGTCCAGATCGTCCGTACCCTTCACGAACATCACCTTTTCCTGCCGGGTGGAGAAGATCTCCTGCAGCTTGGGCTCCAGGGCGGACTTCGCGAAGTCGTCGTCGTTGATCTTGTACGCAACATGACCGTGGCCGTCGCCGAGAACCTGTACCACGATCGTTCGGTCATTCGGCGTGTCCTGGGTCTTGTCCTTCGGCGGCTGCGGGATCAACGTATTCAGCCCCTTCGGTGTGATCGGCACAATCACCATGAAGATGATCAGCAGCACCAGAAGCACGTCGATCAGCGGCGTGACATTGATATCCGAAACGGCTTTGCCTGTACCGCCACCACCACCCATTCCCATAGCAGAATCTCCTTGTCCTTCTTATGCGGCCATATCACGCCGCCTCGAGCAGGCCCTCGGCTCCTCCGGCAACTACGCCGGAGGATACCCCTACTCTTCCTTCTTCTCGGTCAGCAGAACCAGCTGGCTGATGCCTGCCGCGCGGATCTGGTCGACCGCATCCATTACCTTGCCGTAGTTCGCGCGGATATCACCACGCATGTAGACCACCTTCTCGTTGTCAGGCTTGTTCTGCAGCAGCGCTGCCACCTTGGCCGACAGGTCGTCCACGGTCACCTGGTCTCCGCCAAGATAGGTCTTTCCATCGCGCGTCACCGCCACCTGGACGGAATCTTCCTTGTTCGCGTCGTCCTGAATGATCGCGGCGTTTGAAACCGGCAGCTCCACGTTCACCTTGTTGTTCAGCATCGGCGTGATGACCATGAAGATGATCAGCAGCACCAGCATCACGTCCACCATCGGTGTCACGTTGATGTTGGAATTGACCTTCTTGCCTTCTTCGCGCTTGTTGATTCCCATACGATTCGTCTTCCTGTCCGGCGCATGTGTTGTAACTGTGGGACCCGGTTGCCTCCGGGACCGTTCGCTCGCGGTCCCGGAAGCTGATTGTCCGAGTTGATCCCAGTGTCCACGTGCCGCACAGCTGCCGCGCGGCAGCTGTGCCTTCGATTACTGGTGGCTCTGCTTGATGAAGTAGTCCACCAGCTCGCTGGAGCTGTTGTCCATCTCCACGTCAAAGGACTCGACCTTGTTCGTGAAGTAGTTGAAGGTCATAACCGCTGGGATCGCGACCAGCAGGCCGAACGCTGTCGTTACCAGCGCCTCAGAGATACCGCCGGCCACAGCGCCGATGCCCGAGGTCTTCTGCGCGGCAATCTGCTGGAAGGCGTTCAGAATACCGATAACCGTTCCCAGCAGGCCGATAAACGGCGCCGTCGAACCGATCGTCGCCAGACCGCCCAGGCCCCTCTTCAGCTTCGCGTGAACGATCGCCTCGGACCGTTCCAGCGCGCGCTGCGAGCTCTCAATCTGCTCTTCGCTGATCGTGCCGCCCGAACCGAAGCTGCGGAACTCCTGCAGGCCCGAGGTCACCACTTCAGCCAGGTGCGACTTCTTGCTGCGGTCGCCCAGCTTGATCGCCTCATCCAGACGGCCGTCCTTCAGCGCACCCGCAACCTTGGGCGCGAACTCGCGCGACTGCTTGCGCGCCGCCGAGAAGTACAGCGCACGGTCGATCATCACCGCCAGTGACCAGATCGACATGATGAACAGGATGATGACGATGCCGCGCGGAATCCAGCTCATGCTGGCCCACATGCTCATGATGGTGAAGGTGTTGGCACTGCCGCCCTGGTCCTGCAGGAACATGGCAAACGGTGCGTGGGCGAAAGTGGTGAGTTGAGCGAGAATCACTGGGATCTTTCCTCCTGATTGATAAAGACGTTGAATTCGTGCAACCGGCGGACAACTCCGCGCCGATCAGAAACCTGGCGTAAACCTGTTCAGATAACTCGGACGTACGGAGCGGGCATTAAGTTGCGACCCGCCCGGAGCGCCCGCCGTAGCCTACCCTCCCCCGAAGGTGAAGTTGACGTTGATCGTCGTCTCGACCTCCACCGGGTCGCCGCTCAAAAGATACGGCTTGTAGCGCCACCGCTTCACCGCATCCACCGCCGCGCCGGTCAGCATCGGCGGACCGCTGATTACCTTCAGGTCCTCGATGGTGCCCTGCTTGGAGATCAGAGCGTGCAGCACTACGACGCCCTGTACGTGAGCAGCCTTGGCGATCGGCGGGTACACAGGCTGCGGTTGCGAGATCGCAAGCCCCTGCACAACGCCGCTCGATACGCGCTGCGGTCCGGTCGGCTTCGGCGGGGCTGCCTTCACAACCACTGGAGCGCTGCCCAGGCCGCCCATCACGCCGCCCATAGCACCGCCGGCGGCTCCGCCCATGCCGCCCATGCCCATCACGCCGGCCATCGCCGAGGGCGGCGGGGAGTCATCCTTCACTTCCTTGATGTCCTTGGGGATCTTCGTCGGGGCATGCAGGCCCTGGTCAATCTCCGACACCATCTTCACCTGTTTGATCTCCTGCTGGGGAGGTGGTGGAGGGGGAGGAGGAGGAGGCGGTGGAGGCGCTACCAGCATCGCGGTCATCGCGGAGGGCGGCAGCGCTTCAGGATTGAGTAGCGGGTAAATGATCAGGCCCACGATCACCGCCGCGTTGAAGCTGAACGTCAGCAACATCCAACGGTTGGCCTTGGTCTTGATCTTACCGCTGGACTCCATCATGGAATCTTCAAACATTAGGACAGCCTCGCATAAGTTCTACCCTTCTTAGACACCGCATCGGCGCCGATTGTTCCCGAACAGGGAATGGCCGAACACGTCGAATAAGTGGGGAGCTCCACGACCGGGTCCGGCCGTGGAAAGAATCTTATACGAAAAATCCTGCACTGCGGAAGGCGGCGCCGGAAATTCGTCGAATTTCGTACGTCTGCTTCGATATCGACGCGGACACACTGTCCACCCGGGGCCCTCGGCAGCCTGCGGCACACACCGCCACGCACATGCCTTTGCGTCGGCTGGACTACGCCCGCGCCCGCTTGGCCGGCAGGGTCGCCGCCTTGCCTTTGCCCTTGCGCCAGTCCTGGTACGCCACCAGCATCGGTGCAGCCACGGCAATCGACGAGTAGGTCCCAATCAGCACGCCAACTGTCAGCGCAAAGCTGAAGCCGCGCAGCACCGGGCCGCCGAACACCAGCAGGCTCAGCACCGTCAGAAACGTCAGCCCGGAGGTCAGCACCGTCCGGCTCAGCGTCTGGTTGATCGACCGGTTCACCACGTCCGCCAGTCCCTCGCGGCGGCTCATCGCCAGGTTCTCCCGGATGCGGTCGAAGACCACGATCGTGTCGTTCATCGAATAGCCGATCAGCGTCAGGATCGCCGCAATCACCGTCAGCGAGATCTCCTGGTTCGTCAGGCTGAACGCGCCTATCGTAATCAGCGTGTCATGGAATACCGCCACCACCGCGGCCACGCCGTAGATCAGCTCAAACCGGAACCACAGATAGATCAGCATGCCGATCAGCGAATACGCCGTCGCCAGCTCCGCCTGGTGCTGCAGCTGCAATCCAGCCGTCGGCCCCACAATCTGCACGCTCGGCGCCTTGTACGAAGAGTCCTTGTAGTACGTCTTCAGCGCGTTCTCCACCGCCACCCGACCCGCGTCGTGGTTGGTGTCGCTGGCCGAGGTCAACGGCAGCGAGATGATCACCTCGTTGTTGTCGCCGCCTGCGCCCGTAACGCGCTGGATCGTGAAGCCCTGCACATTCGCCTTGCTCAGCGCCGAGCGCACGTCATCCACATTCGGCGGCGCGTCGAACGGCACCGTGATCTGCGTGCCGCCCCGAAAATCAATGCCGCGCGGAATCCCATGCCAGAACAGCATGCTCAGCACACCCGCCACCGAGAAGATCAGCGAGAAGCCGAGGAAGTACCACTTCTTCCCCAGCCAGTCGATATTGACGTCACGAAACAGTTCCACGTTCCAACTCCGATTCCTAAACTCTCCGAGCCTTGCCGGCTCGCTGACTTGCTGACTCGCTGTCTCTAAATCGACAGCTCCGCGTTCCGCTCCTGCCGGCTCAGCAGTGCGTCGAAGATCACCCGCGACACAAACACCGATGTAAACAGGTTTGCCAGCAGGCCGAAGATCAGCGTCACCGCAAACCCCTTCACCGGCCCCGTGCCAAAGACAAACAGGATCGCGGCGGAAACGATCGTCGTCACGTGTGTATCCACGATCGTAATCAGCGCGCCCGTCATCCCGAAGCCTTTCTGCACCGCAGAGGCCGCCGTCTTGCCCGCCCGCATCTCCTCGCGGATCCTCTCAAAGATCAGCACGTTCGAATCCACGCCCATGCCGATCGTCAGGATCACACCCGCAATGCCAGGCAGCGTCAGCGTCGCATGCACAAAGCCCATGAAGCCAAGCAGGATGACCAGGTTCAGCAGCAGCGCCAGCACCGCGTTGCCGCCCGCGCCCTTGTAATAGATCACCAGGAAGATCATCACCGCCAGCGTGCCCGCTACAGCCGCTTTCACTCCCTGCTGGATCGACTCCGCCCCCAGGCTCGGCCCCACCGTAAACGTATCCAGTGTGTCGATCGCCGCCGGCAGCGCGCCGGTACGCAGCATCAGCGAAAGCGCCGCAACCTCATCATGGCTGAAGCTGCCGTGGATCTCGCCACGGTCACGGATCGCCGATTCAATCCCCGCGACCTCTTTCACCCGGTTGCCCAGCACGATCGCAATCTGCTGCGGTGCCGGGCCGTTCTCCACGTGCGCACTCGTCCACTTGTAGAACCGGTCCCCGGCGTCAGTCGTCAGCGTAAAGGTCATGTTCGGACGCCCGTTCTGATCGGTCGAGGGCTGAGCATCGCGGAAGTCCGTGCCCTCCACCACACTGGCCCGTTCCAGCAGAAATACCTGGTCCCCTGAGTTCGCAGTCCCGGTGCCATGCACCAGCATGTCGTCCGGAGGCACCACACCGCCCAGCGCCTGCAGCGCCTCCTGGTCGGAGTTCCAGGGTCCCTGGTTCGCCACCACCGGGTACACCGCCAGCTTCGAGGTCGAGTGGATCGCATCATCCACCTGCCCCGGATCGCTCACGCCCGGCAGCTCCACCACAATCTCGTTGTCGCCCACGCCGTACTGCTGCACCGTTGTCTCGGCCACGCCCAGCGCATTTACCCGCTCATTGATCGTCTCGATCGACTGCTGCAGCGCATGCGCCTCAATGTCGTTGATCGCCGCCTGCTTCAGAGTCAGCGTCACGCTGCCGTCGGCCCCGGAGCCCAGGCTGTAGTTCGCGTAGTCGTTGCTCTCCAGCGCACCGCGGATGTCGCTCAGCTTGTTCGGCGGAAAGCCCGAGATCGAGATCAGCTCCGGATGTGCCACCGGGTCCGGTTTATGCACCTTTTCGCCGTTGACGCTCACCTTTGACAGGTCGTCCTGGATCCGCTCCACATCGCGGTCCGTGGTCGAGTTCACCGCGTCCTGCACGTGCACCTTCAGCACCAGCCGGGTGCCGCCCTTCAGGTCCAGGCCGAGATGGATACGGCCCAGCAGCGCCTCCTTCAGCGCCGTCCCGGAAAGCCCATGCGGTATGCCGATGATCCCATAGCAGAAGATCACCAGAATGGCGACGATCGCCGCTGTCTTGCCCTTCAGATTCTTTGCCATTGCTTCTATCTTTCGCTCAACATTCTGGACCAGTCTCTCAGCCCGTCATTCTGGACCGCGAGGGGTACAGAATCCCGAATTGCCTCATCCTTCAGGTCTTGTCATTCCGCAGCCTCCGGCGCGAGCCGGATGCGGAGGAATCTGCTTTTCTGTTCCAGCCACTCAACTCTCTTCCGCGGTCGTCACCGTCGCAATCGCGTTCTTCGCAAACTCCAGCCGCACATTGTCAGGAGCGACCTTCAGCTGTACGGAATCTTCCTTCACCGAGATCACGACCCCGCGGATGCCGCCGTTGGTCGTCACCTTGTCGCCGTTCTTCAGCTTGCCCAGCATCTCCTGCCACTTCTTCTGCCGCCGCTGGTTCGGCACAATCATCAGGACGTACAGCAGCACCAGAAAAACCGGCAGCAGCAGCAGTTGTGTAGAACTTCCCATCAGAACCCTTCCGACTTCATCTCTCGGAAGCCGTCATCCCGAGCGAAGCGGAGAGTTCAGCTCTCCGAGAAGTCGAGGGACCCCCGCATTGATTGATACAGGCCGCCATGGCCGGTACCGTTGGCCTAAAAACTCTCTCTGCCGCGCGCGCACTGCAAAGGCCCGGAATACCGGCCCCGCATCCAGCCTCGGTAATCTTGTTCGAGGAGGGAGTTGCCGCGCCGATTTCGAGCACGGCGGCGCATCGGGCCACACTCCGGCCCAACCCTCTAAGCATCGCGTACCACCCGCCCCATGTCAAGAATTCCCCTTCGCGGGTAGTGTCTCAGTCTGAACTCATTTTTGAAGGGGCGTCGCTTTAGCCGTGCCGCCAACCCGCCTCTTGCGTGAAGGGGCTTCAGCCCCTGAGGTCAGTCCTTTTCAAAACGGAACCTCTCTCCCCGCCCATGCTAGTTATCCGGCGGCCGCTCGATGTGGTCCACCACCATGCCGTCCTGCGGACCCATAGCCGGTTTCAACTCCAGGCCGAGGCGCTTCACCGACGACACCATCACCGCGCTCGCGTCCTTCTCGCTCAGGCTCCGGAACGGAACTCCCGGCCCGTCCGGCCGGCTCGGGTCCGGCAGCACGTCAAACCGCAGGTCGATGTTGTAGTCCTGCGACGTCAGCCCCGTCTCATCCAGAATCCCCCGGTCGCCGCGCCCGCTCAGTTCCTGCGCCAGCCGGTCCATCGAGCAGTCCTGGCAGAAGATCTCACTCGGCCCCACCCACAACAGAACATGCCGGTCCGAGATCGTCCGCCCGTCGCGCGACCGGAACGTGTCGCCCGGCTTGTAGAGCGGCACCTTCAGCCCGTTCTTGCCCACCATCAGAGCGTAATAAGGATAGGGCGTCGGATCAGGATGGTACTTGAGCTTCAGGTACTCCTTGAGAAAGCCCTGCAGCGCCACCTTCTGGCCAAGGCCATTCAGCCGTTGCCACTCCGCAATATCCTCCGGCGCGACCTTCGCCTGAATGTCATACAGATCCGTCTCCACCCACGCGGGCTGCCCGGAGATCCGATACGCTCCCCCGCGCCCCTGCGCAAAGGCATAGCGGATCAGGTCGTGGAAGGGACGCGCCCCCATATTGAACCCGTCCGGCGTTATCTCCAGCGAGCGGACGGACTTCTCTCCACTCCGCCGAAAGACCGCCACATCGAACTCAATGGGCCTCGTCGGCGCAGAGAGCAGGTTCCCCGGAGCAGCCGCCGGCGCACTCCCCGGGTTCATAATGTTCGCCGTCTGGGCCTTCAGCGGCTGAGCGCTCGGCGCCTGACCGAACCCCAGCGGCCCCATGAATCCAGCCACAAACAACGCCATCGCGCGGATTCGCTGAGCTCGCATGGACTGGATCCCGATCGTTAGACGGCCAAACGTCCCCTTGGTAATTCTCCAGACAATCCCTTCAGCCAAGCCACCAGGCCGACAGAACCACCGCGCATACAGTATGCTCTTGGCCAACCTTTTCGACAGGAAAAACTCATGCGCAAAACCCTCGCAGCCGCCAGCCTCATCCTCTTCACCACCGCCGGCCTCTCATTCGCCCAGCCGCCTGCCGCCAACCCGGCTCCTCGTCCGGCCCCCGCGCCGCTCCAGGTACCGAACCCCCACTATGTCTCCATCCCCATGAGCATCGAGGTCAACGCTCCCGTGGACAAGGTCTGGGCCCGCATCGGCAAATACTGTGACATCGGCGAATGGGGCATCCCCGGCTGCACCATCCTCTCCGGCGACGGCGGATTCGGCACCGTCCGCTCCATCGGTAACGAGATTCTCGTCGGCAAGACCCAGTACTCCTACACCTACACCCAGCCCGTCCGCGTCGGCGCAACCTACAACATGTACCACGGCACTCTCGAGGCCGTCCCCCTCACCGCCGCCACCACGCGCATCAACTACACCCTCTTCTTCGACAACAGCATGCTGGCCGACGACGCCGCGCGCGAAAAAGACATCCAGAACCGCCGCACCCGCTTCACCAAAATGCTCGAGAACATGAAGACCCTCTGCGAAGGCGGCACTCTGCCCCAACCCCTCTCTGCCAGGTAAGATCAGACCGAGAAAACGCAAATGACCCTCGAAGAGCAGTTTGGGCAGATCGACATCTATCTGTTCGACCAGATCCTGCGCGGCAATATCTCGCCCGGAATGCGCGTGCTCGATGCAGGATGCGGCGGAGGCCGCAACATCCAGTACCTGCTCCGCGAGGGCTATGAAGTCTTCGGCGTGGACGTCAGCGCCGAAGCCGTAGACGCGGTCCGGAAGATGGCCGCGAAACTGGCGCCGCAACTTCCGGCTGAAAACTTCCAGGTCGCGGGCCTCGAGGCAATGCCCTTCGCCGACGAATTCGCCGACATCGTCATATGCCACTCCGTGCTCCACTTCGCGCAGGATGAGGCCCAGCTGCAGGCGATGGTGCAAGGCCTGTGGCGCGTCCTCCGCCCGGGCGGGATGCTCTTCTGCCGATTGGCGTCCACCATCGGCGCCTCGCCGGGAATGGCATTCGAGCCTGTGAGCGGCCGGCGCTTCCGCATGTCGCATGGTCCGGAGTGGCTCCTGGTCGACGAGCCGCTCCTGATGGAGCTCACGCGCAGCCTGGACGGCGAGCTGGTCGACCCGCTCAAAACCACCGTCGTGCAGGGCCAGCGCTGCATGACCACCTGGGTAGCAAAAAAGAAGGCCGCCCCGGGAGCTGCGGGACGGACCTTCGTCACCTCCGGCATGCCTGCGCGAAGGGCCTGAAACAAATAGCCGGTCCTCTTGAGAACTTTCCGTCCTTTAGAGACCGCGCGTAGCGATAGTCACGTTGCTGATCTGCAGGTCGAAGCCGTTCGGCGTCTGCGTGTGATAGCTCTTGTAGGGCGCCGTATCGATCGCTCCCCCACCGTTGGTATCGATGCTCGAGCGCAGCCCGCGCTTGTCGAGCGCAGCCTTCACCTCTTCGGGATTGAACGGAGTAATGCCCACCGCGATGTGGTCGATGGATGCACCGCCCGCCCCGCCGAAATGGCTGCGGATGATGATGTCCCCGACATCGCCGATGCGCACCTGGTTCTCGCGCCCGGTGTCGGCCGTCGGCTGCCATCCAAGCAGGGCCTGATAGAACGCGACCGTCTTCTTGTAGTCGCTGCACTGGTAGGAGATATGGTCGATCCACACCGTCTTCCAGTCCGTGTGATCGAACGGCGCCGCAGCCGACAGGTGGCCGCTCGCCGGCTTCGTCCGCCGGTTGCTCCGGTTGCCGTTGCTGATCTGTACATCGAACCCGTCAGGGTCCTTCACGTGGAAGCTCTGGAAGTCGTGCCCCTGGTTGTCGGCCACCGGGTCCAGGCCGCGAGCCTTCAGCGCCGCTTCCACCTTCTTGGCGTCCCACTGGTCGATGCCCCAGCAGAAGCCGTCGAACACAGTGGCCCGTGGCACAAACGGACCCGGCGTGGTGCCCCGTCTGCTCGCCGCCGCCGCCCGGCGATCGTACTGGGCCTTCTCCGCCGCAAGCGCCTCCGCCGACGGCTGATATCCGCCCTGGATGACGATGCCCCCAAAATCGCCGATGTCGAGCACGGTCTTCTGTGCGTCACTGCTTCGCACGCCCCAGTTCATCAATGCGTTGTAGAACGCAGCTTCCTTCTCGTAGTCCGCAACCTTGCAGGAAAAATGGTCCAGCAGCACGGTCTTCCACCCGGTTGGCTCAAACGGCGCCGCGACAGGCGCACTCGTCTGCGCCGCCGGCGCCCCTGCCTGCGCAGCCGGAATGGCAAACGCCGAGGCGGCTGGGGCCAGCGCGACCGCTCCCAGGCCCTTCAGCAGCTGCCGGCGTGAGAACCGGCCCCGATCGAAATCTTCCGGCAACCTGCTCAATGCATCACTCATTGAAAGCATCCTCCATGTTGATGGAACGGCAGCACTTGAAATATTCGGCCGTCGCATTGCGACATTCGATCTTCAAAAAATGAAAAGATGCTCCAACACTACTCTCACGTTCCATGGCGGCAAAGTGCGAGGCCCTCGAATCACTCGCCGGGAACACTGCAATCAAGGGTTTTTGATACGAACCATCACACGATCCGCCCGTCGCGGCCGTCCGCCTCAGTTAAAGGATTGGTTGGCAGAAATCGATTCGCTCCGTCCAAGGCCTCGCGCCTCAAGGATCAGCGGCCGCTGGACACGTTTCCAATCATTGGAAGTACGCCGCTTCCGCCCACCACGTTCGGCAGGTGGCCGTCCCACTTCTGGATTGCCTGCTGCTGGATCAGCCCCGGCGTAAGCGTCTGCTGCAGAAGTTTCTGCGCCTCCGCCTGCCCCTGTGCCTGCGCAACCTGCCGCTCCGCCTCCACCTTGGCCTGCTGCAGCTCATACTCCGCCTGCTGCGCGCGCTGCTGCGCCACCTGCTTCTGTTCAATCGCGTTCGCGTAATCGGTCGAGAACTGGAAGTCCGTGATGCTCACCCCGTCCACGTCCACGTTCACGTGGTACGGCTTCAGGTTCTTTCGCACTTGGTCCTCGATCTGCATGCGGACCTGGTCTCTCTTGGTCACAAGCTCCTCGGCGTTGTAGTGCGCCGTCACGGCCTTCACCGCGTTCGACACCACCGGCTGGATGATTCGCTCGTTCAGCACCGGTTCCAGTCCGATCTTCTGGTAGATCCAGGAGGCGTCCGCGTCATTGATGTTCCAGTTCGTAGCCACCGTCGTCTCCACGTCCTGCAGGTCAAGACTGGCCGCATGCTCAGTCACCTGGTTCTTCTGCACCTGGACGTTCATCTGGACCGCGCCCTGGACGATCGGCGCCTTGAAGTGCAATCCGGGCGCAAGCACGTTCTGGCTGGCGGCGCCAAACGTGGTCAGAACGCCGCAGTAGCCCGCCGGTATCGTGAAAAAGGAGCCAAACACCAGGACCAGTACAATCAGCCCGCAAACGCCATACAGAACGATCTTCCTCACACGCTCGATATCGGCGTCGGTATTGCCTTGGTCGTGCAAAATCGTAGTCACGGCGGCTCCTCTGCAATGGAATTGGGGCTGCCAGATTACTACAACACGCTCGCCACCTCAGAGGTATTGCCAGTTGCCTAATTTCGATCCGGCCTTTCAATATGGTCGATCACCAGAACATCCACCGGCCTTTTCGTCGGCTCCAGCTTGTTAAGCCCTATAAGATTGCCCGTAGCGGAGATCTAATGCGTGCTGCCCTGAGACTTTTGCTCTTTTCATCGTTGCTGCTGGCTATGAACCACCCGCTTGCGTTCGCTCAAAGCCACTCGGGCGAACTGTCTCCCGCTCTTCAGCAGCATCTGGAAGCGCAGCTTCGTTCAATGGCAGATTTTCCCCCGGAGACCGCGTTGACCTTTAAAATTCTTGGACCAAGCGAGCTCTCTGGCTTTGACAGGCTCTCCTGTCATTACGCCAGCGCCTTGGATGGAACAAGCGGGAATATCTCCCTGCTTATCTCACAGGACCGCACGCATATCGCGCAGGCCTATGACATTGCCGCC
Organism: Acidobacteriaceae bacterium; assembly: GCA_035550395.1. Taxonomy (GTDB): domain Bacteria; phylum Acidobacteriota; class Terriglobia; order Terriglobales; family Acidobacteriaceae; genus Edaphobacter. Next base: position 36,542 of record DASZPF010000023.1, on the reverse strand, counting down.
GATCCGCGGACGAAGGTTCCCTCCGAGGGCAGGCCATCCCGCGGAGGACCGCCCACCGCGCCGGTTCTACTTGTCAGCTTCGACGATCTCGAGTGCCCCTTCTGCGCGCAGCTTCATAAAGAGCTGTTTCCTGCGCTGACAGATCACTACAAAAATCAGGTGAGGGTCGTGTATCAGAGCCTTCCTAACGACGGCCACCCCTGGTCCATGCATGCAGCGGTCGATACCGACTGCTTAGGCAAGGAAAGCCCTGACGCATACTGGGCGGCGGTAGATACGATCCACTCACACGCTCCAGAGTACGGTGGGACCGCGGGCGATCTTGCGCTGGCGGAACGCGAACTGGACACGGAGGTGCTTGATGAGGGCCGCCGCTTTCATGTGGCGGAAGAACCGCTACAGGCTTGTATCGAAAAGCAGGACACGACGCCGGAAAAAGAAAGCGTAGCACTCGCCAGCCGCTTGGGCGTCACCCGTACACCCACAATTTTTGTCAACGGTGCAAAGTCCGAAGGGATCGTGCCAGTCGACTTTATCTTCAATATGGTCGACACCGCCCTGCGGGCCGAAGGACAGGTGCCTCCTCCTCGACCGGCCCGGAAAGCATCGACAGCGATCCCGCTCCCTCAAAAGTAAAAGCCGCCCCTAATTCTCCGTCGGCCGCGTCACCTGCTCAATCACCACCACGTCCACCGGCGCCTTCACTGCCTCTACCTTCAGCCCCAGCTGCTCCTTCAGCGCAGACACGAAGTCCGGCGCGGAAGGATCGTTCGCCTTCGCCGCTCCTCCGCCCTCTCCATCTCGCAGGTCCGAATCCCGCGCATACGTCAGCGAGATGTCGTACCGGCCGGCCAGTCCTGTGCTGTCCACCATCGGCCGGTCCTTCAGAATCCCTCCGATCGTCCTCGTCGCAAAGTCCGCCATCGTCATATCGATCGCCGTCACCGTGATCTTCCCCGGCATCATCTTCTGGATCATCATTCCGATCTCGCCCTGCTGTGCCGCCTTCAGCATCCCGGGCTTCTCTACCGAGAGCACATACACCGGCAGCTCCTTCTTCTCATGCCGCACCGTCAGCCCGAATCGCTCCGCCAGCAGCTTGCGCATCATCAACCGCCACTGGTCCGTTGTCGGCAGCCCGTCGCCATCCTCCTCGGCGGAGATGTCGTACTGCTCTTTCGTCACCCACTCCGGCCCGCCCTCCACCTGCTTCGCGTGAAGGTCATAGGCAAACGTAATCATCTGGGCCAGCGTCGCCCCCTCCTCGCTGAACCTCCGCCCATCCGCCCGGAACATCATCCGGTTTCCAGGAGTATTCAGCATCCGCGCCATCACTCGCATTCCCGGGGCCGTCTCGATCTGCGCCTGCCCTGCATGCAGGTCCGTCGGCTTGATCGTCGCCACCGCAAACGACGGGTCCGCATCCGCCGCCAGCATCTTCGGCCCCTTCGGCGGCGCCGGAATCGTCCACGCCGTCTCCTTCGTCGCGCGCACAAACTCCACCTTCACGGCGGCGCGATCGCCCTCCTTCCATGTGCCCGAGATTGTATTGCCATCCGCGCTCACCCGGCCGTCGAAGCGGGTCCGGCTCGGGCCCTGGAAGCCGAAATCGAACTTCAGCGCATCGCCCTGGAGCATCGTCAGCGGAACGACCTGCGGCATCCCGCTCTGGTCAATCTGGTAAACCAGCGTCTGCCATCCGCCGTCATCCAGCTTTGAGATGCGCAGCACCTCGCGCTCGCCGCCCGCCAGCCCCTGCCAGTCGCCCGAGATGTCTCCCTTTGCATGCGCCGCGGCCTGTGCGCGTGCCGCCGCACTCCATCCCGCAACCAGCACCAAAGCCATCACCGTAAAGCTACGTCTGCCCCCAAACCGCACCAGATCGCCCATAGCGCCGCAGCATAGTACGACCAAAATCGTATGTCAACACCTCCACGATCCCCAATCTTGCTGGACGCCCCAAACCTAGCGGATTCCGAGTCTGTCAGTCATTCTGATCAGCTCCGCCAGGGATTGCGCCTGCATCTTGCGCATGATCTGGCCCCGGTGGACCCGTATCGTGATCTCACTTATCCCCAGGTCAGCCGCAATCTGTTTGCTGAGCCGGCCCGCGACAACCGATGGAAGCACTTCTCGCTCACGGCGGCTCAACCGCGCGTAGTTCTCTCTCAATTTAGCTGGTTGCAATCCGCTGTTTTCATCTGCAATCCGTTCCGCCTGCGCCGGATTGTCCAGACGCTCCTCGAGCGTACGAAGCGCCTGCTCAGCGGCCTTGCGCAGTCCGTTTTCCTTCTCCAGCTTGTGGTTGGCGGCTGCTAACGCCTTTTTCTGTCGAGTCGTTTTGGACCGAAGCTCCTGCGCGGTCCTGTGCTGATCGCCCAGCAGTTGAGCTTCTCGCAACCCTGTCGCCGCCTGGTTCGCGGCCACATTGAGCAGAAGGCGCTCGGAGTTGCTGGGAAAGCCGGTTCGATAGGAACCGGCCACCAGCACTCCTGCCTGCTCGTCAGGCCCAAGAGAAAATGCCGCGAGCGCGAACCTGTTCTCCTCGTCCTGGCGATTCAGCTCCATGGACCGAACTTTGGGCCGATCTCCGAGCCACTGCCTCAGCCGCCGCCGAAGATTGTCTTCGTCACCAATTGCGGATTCGGAATCGGCAACGCGCATCCTTTCGATCCGCCTTCCATCCGGCAGGTTCAGCCGCGCATAGGCAAATTCCAGATCCAGGGTGCGGCGAACCGCGTCGACCAGCGTTTGGATGACCTGGTCCTGTTCCCGTCCGGTCCATAAAGCCGGCAGAGTGAGGATTCCCATAAGGTCATTCAGGCACGCTTTCAGCTCGACCTCGCCTGGCATCCCAATCGTGCTTGCGCCGCAGGAGTTCAACGCTACCCCACCCTTCTCAGCCGAGTCGGCTCCCGGCGGCGCAGTTGCTCCAGAAACTCCCCCGGAGGAACGAAAAACGGATTCTCGCGGAGAGTTCCCCCGATGATCACCATCGGATGCGTACGCATCACGTCCACAATGATGTCGGCGGTAAACAGATTGAGGTCGTAGGTGCAGATGACGGGATTCACAGGACCGCGTTGCTGCATCCACTCGTAATTCGTCCTCGCCTCGTAGTCCAGCAACGCGTTTGCATCCAGCTCCGCCTCCAGCGCCCATCCCATATCGGTCACAAATCTCGTAAGGGGGAATCCTTTCTTCGCCGCATCCTCCATGATCCGCCGGTACCTGGAGAGCGTCCTGTCCGGATCGAAGGCGCCTTCGGACAGATGGGTGCTGGACCAGTCGACCACCTCCAGCTGTTCGTTCCGCATCGCCGAGTCCAACTCGATTCCCGCCGTTCGCAGCCTCCGACGATGGTCCGCGCGGCGGCGAGGATCGATGGTGTGGACACTCTTCTGCGCCAGTTCGAAACCCTGCTTTATGAACGGAAGCAGCACCTGATAGGCCTCGTCCGCGTTATTGAAAAAAGCGCAGACGTGCGCCCGATGGTCGAGCGTTGAGCCCGCAAGGCGAATCGGAGCATCGGCCCTGAGCTCTATGGTGTGCGGCAAACTCGGCGCATCTTCGATCAAAGCCATAACGGACCCCTTCGCCGACGGTCTGGATTCGACTACCGGTCTGTCTTAGCCCCCGACGCCCAAAAACACGGACTTGAGTTCCTTAATTTAGTGCCAGTCTAAACGAATAGATAATTGACGCCTCCCCCGCACTGCCACACTCTGTCTCAAGACGCATCCTGAAAAACATTGGTGCAGCCGAGTTGATGACGGCGAGCAGAGGAGGGTTTCATGTCAAAGTTGAAGTCCAAAGTGGCCCTGGTCACCGGAGGCTCCCGCGGCATCGGTGCTGAAATCGCAAAACGGCTGGCTCGTGATGGCGCCAGCGTAGCCATCACGTACACCAAAGGAGCAGATGCCGCCGCGGCCGTCGTGGAAGAGATTGAGAGCGCGGGCGGCAGGGCCATTGCGATTCAAGCGGACGCGGCGGACGCAGGCGCAGTCACCGCCGCCGTGGAGAAAGCCGTGGCAACCCTGGGCACGCTGGATATTCTTGTGAACAACGCGGGGACGGCCATTCCGAAGCCATTTGCAGAGACGACGCTCGAAGAGATGGACCGCCTCATCGGCATTAACATACGTGGGGTCTTCGTCGCGACGCAGGCCGCGCTCAGGCACATGAACGACGGTGGCCGCATCATCTCCATCGGCTCCTGCGTGGGCGAGCGCATGATGACGCCGGGGCTGGTGGCCTACTCGGCGACAAAGGGCGCCGTGAAGATGTTTACCCAGGGGTTGTCGAGAGAGGTAGGCGGGCGGGGCATCACCGTAAATAACATCCAGCCGGGACCAATCGATACGGATCTGAATCCCGCTTCGGGCGATTGGGCCGAGCCGCAACTGGCTCTTACGGCGCTCAAGCGCTACGGCCGGGTCGACGAGGTCGCCGCTCTGGTGTCATTCGTTGCCAGTCCGGAGGCGGCTTACATCACTGGAGCAAATCTGACGGTGGACGGCGGCACAAACGCCTGATCCACTCAGATACTGTCTGCCCTTTAGCGCTTCCGTCGCCTCTTGCTAGCATGGACGCCATGGGAGACGCCGCGGCAAAACTCACCAGCGAAGAGCATGCAGCACTCCTGTCCGAGATTATGGTCAAGCATCTCATGGCGATGGGACTGGACAGCTATGAGTCGGAACCACAGCATTACGGGTGGAAGTGGAAGCTGACCGCAACTCGAATCGGGCGATCTGAACCTACCTAGTCAGTCAGGCGATATTTTTTATAGAAATTCGGACCCCTCCTAAAACTCGGTAGTGTCCTAATTTCAGATTCCGAGGACAAAGAGGGCGACGATTCAGAAGGCGATGGGGGATTAGGCGTCCCCGTTGTCCAGAAATCTATCCAGCCTGTTCCAAGTCTCTTCTATTCGCCCCCATACAGTGGACTTGGCCAGATCATTTCTGCGCTTGTCTTTCTCTTCCTTGCGGGATACCCAATAGCCGGGGCCGCTTCTCCCCGCGTTGAACCATTCGTAGTGAAATTCACGAAACCATGTGTCCTCAAACAAAACGTCCCGAAAAACCAACTTGCCATAGATGTGCAATACGTGCGGCTGCGATTGATTCAATCCGGGGGGGGAATACTTCTCCTCCAAGGCGAACCCGGATGTATTGATCAGAATGAACATCTGGCTGCAAAATTTCCCCGGTCAGGTCGAGCGGATAATCTCCTTCCGTAGATTCGGGAACTTCTCCAACCTTGGTCGCCTTCATCCCGGCAAGACACATTCCAAAGATAGCTTTCGATCCACCGATGTTGGTTACTCTCATCTGGATTACCGGAACGCTATTGGCGAGGCTAGTCCAACTACACGGCAAAAGAGCCATTCTCGGCCTCTTCTCGTTAAAGGCCAGACTGTTTTGCCTCTCCATGTGGTCGGCTTGAGCCTTGATGGCCCACAGAGTTCTCAAAGCCATGAACCCAGCCCATCCAGCAAGAGCAGCCAACACCCAATTGGGAATGTTTGCCGGGGCCCACAATTCACGAAAATGATAGCCTTCCGGTTCGGTCTGGGATTGATCGGGCTTTTCGGGGGTAGCTGGCTTTACCTGGACATTGCTCACGGCGGTCTGGGGCGCGGATTGAGTCTGGGCCTTATCGCTCTGGGATTTCTGTTGTTGCTGGCTCCCGTTCCGTGGGACTTGGGGCCATGCAGGGATAGCAACCAGAGCAGCTGCGACGATCAGGTATCTATGCATTATGGCCTCCGCCCAATACTGATTCGGATTTCCCCGTCGGAACGAGAACCAGGATTTTCGCCCATTAAATATTTGGAGGGTCGGGCCGTCCGCACAGGTGGCACGAACAATCCTTCACTTCGCAAGACCTTGGCCAACTCTTCTGCCGCTTGGTGGCTTTCTGGCTTTGCCACCGTATTCACCTCCACAACCACCCCGGCTTCTGGCGCACTTGCCCCTACACCTGTTTGGCCCTTTAGCGCCCATCCGGCGTTGGTTAGCGCACCAACGACATCATCCTTGAGTGCCGATGAATCGCTTTCCGGCCAATACACCACGATAGAAAATGCTATTCCCGAATACTTCCGGACTTTATCTGCAACGGCCTTTTGCTGGAGCGGTGTTAGATGTCGGTATTCCGTTCGGGCCTGCAACTTAAGCACGTTTTCTTGCAGTACAAGATTTTCCCTTCGCAGTGATTCGGCCTGTTTGTTTGCTTCTGCCGCAGCTGCGTTCGCGTTGCCAGCCTCTATCTCAGCTGCTCCCAGCCGGTTTGAGGAATACGACTCTTTTACGTTTCCCATCCATACGACAAGCACTGTACAAACGACGCCAATAACCAAGCCCACTATTAGGCCGATGTTTGCGATGTTGTATGTCCGGGACGCCAATTCTTCAGATGGCCACATTGGGATTTCTCCATGGTTCCCAATAACAGCACTCGTCATCATTTCGGTGGCGGGTGGGTTTGGAATATTCGTACAAGTCCAGAAGCTTGTTTCTGATGAGAAAAAGCGTAACACGAAAAGTATTGACAAGCAGTAAATTTTGTAATACATTTATCTAATGGTAAACGTACTCAATACCGACAAGCAAATCGCCGTCATCGCGGCCTTAGCTGAGGGTTCCTCGATTCGCGCAATCGAGCGCATGACGGGCCTTCACCGGGACACCATCATGCGGCTGGGCGTGAAGGTCGGACAGGGATGCACCCGCGTCACCGTGCTGCACATTGCCCCGGCCCTGACTCCAGCTACAGCCGTCCGAGCCTTTATCGTCAGCCGGTTTCGTAATCTGGGGGTGCGCGATGGGCAAGCCTAAGAAGCTGGGTAGACCTGTACTTCCCAAGGGGGAAGCCAAGGCTAAGATCATGCCGGTACGCCTCAACCCAGACGACCGGAAGCGGATAGAGAAGGCGGCAAAAGCCAGTGAAAAGACCGTCTCAGAGTGGGTTCGCAGCACATTGATGGCCGCTCTTGAGGTTTGAGGGCGGAAGAAGCAAATTAGGACACTACCTACCGCTCATCTCCCTCATCCCGTGGACAATAGAGTTGGCAGAACAGTTATGCTCGCTTCGCTACAATAGAAATAGTGAGCTGCAAGGCCTGGTCTCGGCCAATCGGTGCCGGACCAGGTCAGCGCTCCACCTGTAGCCGAATTGCGAATCCGGTGTGGTCAATCTGCCACCCCCGTCTCGCAAGTAGTTAAAAATTGAACGAGTTTGTAGGGTCACATACCCCCCCCGGTACCGAACCACATGCCACTCGCCGACGACATCGCCGCCCTCGTCAAGCAGGAAGCCACCCTCACCCTGCCCGCCTTCACCCCGGACACCGCCTGGCAGCTCGGCAACATGCTCCGCGAGATGGCCGTCGCCCGCAAGACCCCCATCGTCGTCGACGTCCGCCGCTTCGGCGCGCCCCACCAGCAGCTCTTCTACACCGCTCTCGCCGGCACCACCCCGGACAACCAGCGCTGGGTCGCCCGCAAGATCGCCACCGTCGCCCGCTTCCACAAGTCCAGCTACCACGTCGGCCGCCTGCTGGAGCAGTCCGGCCTCTCCTTCTCCGCCCGCTACAACCTCCCCGAGGAGGACTACGCCGCCCACGGCGGCTGCTTCCCGCTCATCGTGGAGAATGCAGGCATCGTCGGCGCCGTCACCGTCTCCGGCCTGCCCCAGCGCGAGGACCACAACCTCGTCGTCGAGGCCCTCTGCACCCTCACCGGCCGCGACCTCGCCGCCCTCAGGCTCCCGCCCGAATAACCGCTCGGCGATCAACTAACAACCATCAACTGGCAACTCACTTCAGTGCCCGAACAGCAGATGGAAGAAGTGCCCGATCGCATGCACCACATCGCGATTCGGTGACGCGTCCCCGCCGCTCTTCGCCGCCTGGCCCTTCTTCGCCGCCGCCGCGCCCCCCGGCTGGCCCTGCATCCCCTGCCGCACCTCGCTCCCCGGCCCCGTAGGCTCACCCTCGCCGGGAAACGCCTTGACGGCCGGCTGCCTGCCTCCGCGACGCCGCAACTCCGGCGCCGCTGCAGCCGCACTCTCCACCGTTTCCGCACTCGCTGACTGCGGCGCGCTATCCGCGGCTGCGGTCCCCTGGCCGGCCTGCACCGCCGCCTGTTCCGGTTCCTTTCCGTCAGCCGCTGCGTTGTAGCGCAGCTCCGCCGTCACCTGCGGCTGCACCGCATTCGGAGAGGCGGGGGCCACCTCCGCCGCCGGCGCCAGCCCTTCGCTCACTGCCTCGGGAAACGGATGCGCCTGCTGGGTAGACGGAGTCGAGCTGCGCACCCCGGCCGGCGCGTCCTTGGTCGCCAGCAGCGCGTCCGCCACGCTCGCGCCTCGCTCATCCGGACAACCGCACGGCGTCGGCTCGTGGTCCACCACCTCGTGCAGGTCGCCGTGCTCGAACAGCACGTGCTGTCCCGCCATCAGCTCATAGTTCGACCCGCCGAACGGATCGGACACGGCCAGCGTCGGCGCGCTCGTGCCTCTGTTCTCCACGCAGGTATCGCCGTTGCGCGCCACGCGCAGGCGCACATCCAGCGGCCCGTTGGTGCGCACCGTCATCCGCAGGTCCGGCGTCATGATCGCGTCCTCCGCCAGCCCGTTCATGCGGATCTCGATCGCCCCGCGGTCCAGCGAGAACAGCAGCGGCGCGGCGCTGGAGCCCGCCTCGGCCCGGCTCTCTGTCATGTGCAGCGCGCTCGTCTGGCACACCCGCGCCAACCCGCCGCGCCCCAGCGTGATGATCGCCGTGTGGTCCTTGGCCGTCACGCCTACCGCGCCCGCCAGCACCGCCTGCCCGTCCAGTACGCTCGTCGCGCCGGTCACGTCGGCATCGTCCGCTTTCACATATCCAATCAGTTGCGGCTGCGGAGGCGCCTGTGCCTGCTGCGCACGCAACAAGCTCGCGCCAAAACCCATCGCTCCGGCACACGCCAGCGCTGCCGTTCCCATCCTGTGCACTGGCCTGTACCGCGTCATTCCCTTGCACCTACATCTTCAGAAAATTCTCGATCAGCTTCTTGCCGTGCGTGGTCAGCACACTCTCCGGATGAAACTGCACACCTTCGATCGGCAGCGTCTTGTGCCGCAGCCCCATAATCGTGCCTTTGCCCTTCGCGGCAGTCTTGGCCTTGCTGCTTTTCTTCGCCTGCGTTTTGCCAGAGCTCTCGCCCTCCGCCACGCGCGCGGAGATCTCCAACTCCTCCGGCAACCCTTCCTCAGCCACAATCAGCGAGTGGTACCGCGTGCACGTCATCGCCGATGGGATCTCCGCGAAGATCGTCTTGCCGTCGTGCTCCACCTCGCTCGTCTTGCCGTGCATCAGCTTCTCCGCACGCACCACCTTGCCGCCGAACGCTGCGCCGATCGCCTGGTGCCCCAGGCATACACCCAGAATCGGCACTTTAGGCCCACCCTCCTCCGCGCGCCGCGCAAAGTGGCGGATCAGCGGAATCAGGATCCCCGCCTCCTCCGGCGTGCACGGCCCCGGCGACAGCAGGATGCGCTCCGGCCGCAGCGCCTCCACCTCTTCGGGCGTCAACTCGTCGTTGCGGCGCACCACCACCTCGGCGCCCAGCTCTCCCATGTACTGCACCAGGTTGTAGGTAAACGAGTCGTAGTTGTCGAGGACGAAGACCATGAGACTCCGATTCTACGCTGCTCGCGCCACATCAGCAGTACCGGCGAGCACAGTTGCGGAAGCAACAGAAGCGCGCAGCAGCCCGTCCTAACCCTTGAGGGGAGAACGACACATGAGCCCGATCAAAATGTTCAAGTATTTCGCAGGCGCGGCCCTCATCGCCGACGGCGTCATCGCGCTGGTCGACCCGAAACGCGACGCACTCGCCTGGAACAGCGGCCCACGGCCCTGGCGCTGCCTGATGACCACCCTGGCCGAACACCCCACCCTCACCCGTGCCGTCGCTGCACTGGAGATCGCCGCCGGCATCGCCTGGGCCTCGCAGGCCCTCGAACCCGACGAGTCCGCGCCTCTCACCTCCGCCAACCCCGCCGAGATCTAAACGCCCCGTGCCCGCTCAATCGCCCTTACCACCGCGCGGGCCTTGTTCTCGCACTCCACAAACTCGCTCTCCGGCACGGAGTCCGCCACGATCCCCGCGCCGGCCTGGATGTGTCCCTGCTCGCCGTTCATATACAGCGTGCGGATCGCGATGCACGAGTCCAGGTTCCCCGAAAAGTCCGCATACAGAATGGACCCGCCGTACACGCCCCGCCGCGCCGGCTCCAGCTCTTCGATAATCTCCATCGCGCGAATCTTCGGCGCGCCGCTCAATGTCCCCGCCGGGAAGCAGGCCTTGAATGCGTCGATCGCGCCCATCTCCTGCCGCAGCGTGCCTTCGAGCGAGCTCACCAGGTGCATTACGTGCGAGTAGCGCTCCACGAACATCAGGTCCTTCACCTTCACCGTGCCGAACTCGCTGACGCGGCCAACATCATTGCGGCCCAGGTCCACCAGCATCACGTGCTCGGCCACCTCTTTCGTATCTGCGCGCAGGTCCGCCTCGAGAGCACGGTCCTCCGCCTCATCCGCGCCGCGCTTGCGCGTGCCCGCGATGGGCCTGTACTCGATCTTCCGCTCCGCCACGCGCACCAGCAGCTCCGGTGACGAGCCCACAATGTGGTTCGCCGTTGCCTTCAGCCGCTTCTTGGCCTTCTTGCCGGGCTTCTTCGCTGACGCCGTCTCCGCGCTCTCCACGCCGAAGCGCAGGAAGTACATATACGGCGACGGATTCACGATCCGCAGCGCACGGTAGATGTCGAACGGGTCCACGCCCGGCACGCAGTCGAAGCGCTGCGACAGCACGCACTGGAACACGTCGCCCGCGGCGATGTACTCCTTCGTCTGCTCCACCGCCTTCAGGAAGTCGGCCTTCGCCGTGCGCGCCTTGAGCTGCAACTTGCCTGCAACTGGACTCTTCCGCCGCTTCGGCAGTGCCTTTGCGAGCCGCCGCTCCAGTTTGTCCAGCCGCTTCACCGCACGCTCGTATGCCACAGTCACCGGATTTACGGATTTGTCGTTCCGCAGCGCAGCGGGAGAACCTGCTTTTCCAGCAGCCGCAGCCGCGCTCGCCGCCGCCTTCGCCTTCTCCGCCCTCGCGGCTTCTTTCGTTGCCGCGCGCGGCAGGTCCGCGGTCACAATCAGATGGATCTCCTTCTTCACATGGTCGAAGGCCAGCACCTGGTCGAAGAACATCAGGCATGCATCGGGAACACCCAGCTCGTCCTTCGCGGTCGCCGGCAGGCGCTCGATCTGCCGCACCACGTCATACGCGAAGAAGCCCACTGCCCCGGCGGTAAACGGCGGCAGGCCCGGCAGCCGCGCCGGCGTATGGCCGCCCAGCGCGGCCTTCAGCTCGGCAAACACATCGCCCTCGAAGCTCCGCCGCGCACCACCCTCATCCACCGTGATCGCCTTGCCGCGCGCGACGATCTTCTTGTATGGCTCGATCCCGATGAAAGTGTAGCGGCCCACGTGCTCGCCGCCTTCGACGCTCTCCAGCAGGAAGGCCTCCGGCTCCTTGGCCGCCATGCGTAGAAAAGCCGACACCGGCGTCTCCAGGTCGGCCGTGACCGTGCGATATACAGGGACCAGCGTGTGCTCACGCGCCAGCGCGGAGAACTCGCGCAACGAAGGAATCTGGGAAGAAGCAGCCATACGCGGTGCTTCCATCATACGTGCGCCGGCCGCGCGGACGCGGCGCGAACTTCATTCCGCCGCACCACGCGCCTGCATTACTCCGCCAGTTCTTTGGCTGTCTTTCGTCCGCTCATCCGCGCCATCAGCAGCGCCATCAGGATGATTCCCGTGCCCAGCAGCAGCAGCGACCGCGGCTCCGGCGTTGCCGCAGGCGTCGGCGATGTCAACAGGCTTACCTGCGTCAGCGTGCCGCCGGTGACCCAGTAAGGACCTCCCAGGCCGCTGCTCACATAGGCCTGCACGTAGGAGCCCTGACTGTGCTCCGTACCGCACGGCCCGCCAAGCAGGCAGATCGGCAGCGTATCCGATCCCAGGTCGGAGATGTCGTAGTAGAGCGCAATCTGGCCACCCCAGTTCAACGAACTGTTGCTCGGCCCCGAAATATAGTCCTGCCCCAGCAGGTTGTAGCTGTTCGGCCGGCCGATGCTGGAAAACACCGGATCGCCCACGGCATCGTCGTTGAACGTAATGTCCGCAGCCGTTACGCGGCCTGTGCCGCTGTCGATCGACACAGTGCCGGTCAACGATCCGGCATTCGTCGTCACTCCGGTCAGGTCGTAGGTGATCGGGGTGGCGTACACAACGCCGCTGCACAGGAGCAGCGCTCCGGCAAGCGAAAACATCCTTACAATTTCAGCTGATTTAATTGGCATCTCGTCCTGGCCCATACTGCTATGTCCCGATTCTGGGGCACCGCTCAGGCAATGCACATCCCAACATCGTGCTATTTCAGGAGAACTCTCGCGGCACCCGGACATCTTTTTGCCGCCCATTTCGCCGCCTCATGGGATACATTCGTCACGTTCGTTCATCTAAGAGTCTGTTGAGCGCCGTGCGTCGCCTCTTGCCGCGCCACTCACGCTCAAGGAACCGGAGCCTCTTCCGCAATGCCCGAATCGCTCGTACCGCCCGCCGAACGCCGCCACGCTGAACGCCGCAAGACCACCCCTCATTCCAACTCGCACACGCCGCCCTCGGTGCATCCCGATGACGAACTCAATCCTTGGCTCGCGCAGGAGGCCCGTTTCGACTTCGCCGCCCGCAAGCTCGCCCTCGACGAGGGTATGTGGAAGATCCTGCGCCAGCCCACGCGCGAGCTCATCGTCCACATCCCCGTGCAGATGGATGACGGCCGCATCGAGGTCTTCACTGGCTACCGCGTGCAGCACTCCATCGCGCGCGGTCCGGCCAAAGGCGGAGTCCGCTACGCGCCCGATGTCTCCCTCGACGAGGTCCGCGCCCTCGCCAGCTGGATGACATGGAAGTGCGCTGTCGTCGACATCCCCTTCGGCGGGGCCAAGGGTGGAGTCATCTGCGACCCCCACACCATGTCCCAGGCCGAGCTCGAGCGCATGACCCGCCGCTACACCGCGGAGCTGGTCGAATTCATCGGCCCGGAGAAAGACGTCCCCGCCCCCGACGTCGGCACCAACGAGCAGGTCATGGCCTGGATGATGGATACCTACTCCATGCACCAGCGCCAGACCGTCACCTCCGTCGTCACCGGCAAGCCCATCAACATCGGCGGCTCCCGCGGCCGCCTGGAGGCCACCGGTCGCGGCATCGCCGTCGTCTGCGATCAGGCCGTCGAGAAGCTCTCGCTCACCCCATCCTCCTGCCGCGTCATCCTGCAGGGCTTCGGCAATGTCGGCTCCGGTGCAGCCCATCACCTGCACGCGCGCGGTTACCGCATCGTCGGCATCGCGGAGTACAACGGTGGCCTCTGGAACGAGGCCGGCATCGACATCCCCGCACTGCTCGACTACAAGGCGAAGAACAAATCCATCCTCGGCTTCCCCGGTGCCCAGCCTGCCGACTCCGCCGACCTCCTCACCCGCGAGTGCGAGGTCCTTGTCCCCGCCGCCACCGAGAACGTCATCACCAGCAAAAATGCCGCCTCGCTGCGCTGCCGCATCCTCTGCGAAGGCGCCAACGGCCCCACCACCCTGCCCGCCGACGACATCCTCGCCGCGAAGAACATCTTCGTCGTCCCCGACATCCTCGCCAACGCCGGCGGCGTCACCGCCAGCTACTTTGAGTGGGTGCAGGACCGCATGGGCTACTTCTGGACCGAGGCCGAAGTCAACGACCGCCTCGACCGCATCATGGCCTGCAGCTTCAAGGACGTCATCGCCTACGCCGAGGCCCACTCCGTCAACAACCGCATCGCCGCCTACATGCTCGCCATCGACCGCGTCGCCTACACCGCCCACCAGCGCGGCATGTATGCCTGAAGGTCCAGGAGCAATCGCAATCCGGATCGGGCCGCCTATGGCAAAATGCTAGTATCTGCCCGGCGAACCGCGGCGCTGCGTGGGTCTCCACTCAGGCGCCTCAGCCCATGAACCTTCCCAACTCCATCACGGTCAGCCGGATCGCCACCATTCCGATCCTCATCTGGATTCTCTCCCCGGCCTTCCCGCTGAACCCGGCCACGCATGGCCTCGCCGGCGGCCGCCAGGAGCTGCTCGCCTCCGGCCTCTTCATCTTCGCGATGATCACCGACGGCCTCGACGGCTACCTCGCCCGCCGCCGCAAGCAGATCACCACCATCGGCATGCTGCTCGATCCCCTTGCCGACAAGCTCATGGTCACCGCGGCCTACATCCTGCTGGTCGCCTACAACCCTCGCATCGTCCCGCCCTGGATCGCCGTCATCGTCATCGGCCGTGAATTTCTCGTCTCCGGCCTCCGCTCCATCGCAGCCTCCGAGGGCTTCACCATCGAGGCCTCCGAGATCGGAAAGCTCAAGACCGTCATCCAGATCGTCTCCGTCGTCGCCGCCATCCTGGCCCACCGCTGGGACTACTGGAACTGGGGCGGCTTCATCGTCGCCGTCCATATGATCGCCGTCTGGGCCATCGCCTGGATGACCATCGTCTCCATCATCTCCGCCGCCGATTACTTCATCGCCTTCTGGAAGAAGATCGACCACGCCGCCGAGCGCGCCCGCACCCGCCGCAGCTCCGTCCTCTCCCGACGCAAGACCGCGCACGCCGCCAGTGCACCTGCTACCACCTCGGACCGCTAAATCACATTTCCCGCTTCGCTGCCTGGTCTCCTCCGCTCATCCGCAGCACAATCTTCCCCGGCTCATGCGGGGCCCCACCCAGCATCTCGTGCGCCCGTCGCGCCTCTTCGAGCGGCAGGACCGTCCCCACCCGCGCCTTCAGCTCTCCTGCGTCGAACAGCTCCGTCAGCCTCTCCAGCCGCTCCGTCGTCACATCCACCAGGAAGAACACGCTGCGCACGCCCCCCGGCACATCGTTCCCGGACGGCTCATTCGATACCACCGACACCAGAATCCCTCCCGGCGCAATCACCCCGAAGGACCGCTGCCTCGTCTCGCCGCCCACCATGTCCAGCACAATGTCCACGCGGGGGACGACGTCCTCAAACCGCGTCGACCTGTAGTCCACTACCGTCTCCGCTCCCAGCCCGCGCACAAAGTTCTCATCCGCTCCCGCCGCCGTAGCGAAGATGTGCAGCCCCGCGCGCCGCGCCATTTGCACAGCATACGCACCCACGTTGCCCGCGGCCCCATGAATCAGCACGCTCTGCCCCGCGCGCGCCTTCGCGTAATCGAACAGCATCTGCCACGCCGTCACGGCAATCACCGGCGCAGAAGCTGCCTCTTCAAAACTCAGCGACCGCGGCTTCCGTGCAATCATCCCCGCCTGCACCGCCGCATATTCTGCATACCCGCCGATGAACTGCGGATTCGTCGCACCATACACCTCGTCCCCCGGCGACAGGCCGCGTACGCCGCTGCCCACCTGCTCGACGACCCCGGCAATGTCCGAGCCCAGCGTCAGCGGCAGTGGCACACTCACTGCGCTCTTCTTCTCGCGGATCAGCGCGTCCCACGGCCCCACGCCGGCCGCGGCCACGCGCACCAGCACCTCGTCCGCGCCGGGCTCCGGCCGTTGCACCTCATCCAGCTCGATCGCCTCGGGCGGCCCGAAGCGATGGATCCTCGCTGCTCTCACTCCCCACCCCCAAGTGGTAACGGCTTACAGGCTCAGTCCGCCATCGATAATCAACTCACTGCCCACCGTAAAGCCCGACTCGTCCGACGCCAGGAACACCACCGCATTCGCGATCTCCTCCGGTCTGCCAAACCGCCCCGCCGGGACCTGCTTTTCGAGCGCGGCAGCCGTCGCCTTCAGCTGCTCCGCCGTCAGCCCCAGCTTGCCGTAGAGCGGTGTGTCGATCGGCCCCGGACTCACCGCATTTACCCGGATCCCCCGCCCGGCCAGCTCCCCTGAAAGCGTTCGCGCCATCGAGAGCAGCGCCGCCTTCGACGCTCCGTACACGCTCGTGTTCGGCATTCCGATGTCCGCGTTGATCGATGCGTTCAATACAATCGATGCCGGATTCCCGAACATCTCCAACAGCGCCTGGATCAGAAAGAACGGCCCGCGCACATTCAGCGCAAAGGTGCGGTCGAACCCCGCCTCGTCCCAGCGCTCCACTGGCCGCAGGTCTGCGATGCCCGCATTCACAAACAGAGCATCCAGCCCGCCTAACTCCTCCTTCACCTTAGCCGCCAGTGTCCTCTGCCCCTCCGCATCGGCTGCGTCCGCCACAATGCAGACCACACCCTCGCCCGCCTCCCGCCGTACTGCGTCAAAGCTCTTTGCATCGCGCGCCGTAACGGCCACGCGCGCTCCTTCCTCCGCAAACCGCCGCGCCGTCACCAGCCCAATGCCGCTCGACGCGCCCGTAATCAGCGCCCGCTTCCCCTTCAGTCTGTCCATCGTCGCTCCTCCTTAGCCGGCAACTTCGCCCGCATGGCTCTCCGCCCATTCCAGCACAAAATCGGCAACCTCTTCCCAACCCGGCTGCCCCAGCGTGTAGTGCGTCCGCTCCGGAAACTCCCGGTACTCCGTCACCGCATCCGACTTGCCGTACAGCCGGAAGTTCGCCTCCACCACCGACGCCGGCGACACATGGTCCTTGCCGCCCGAGACCAGCAGCAGCGGCGCGCGCTCCCCGTTCTCGAAGTCCACCGCCGTCGCCGCATGCGGATTGAAGTTCGCAAACGCTGCCTGGAACAGCACATGGTCCGGCCCCGGCACCGCATACCGCTCGAAGATCGGCAGCGACTCCGCCTCGCTCAGGTTATTGGTAAACGCATAGTGGAACTGCTCCGGAGTCAGCGGCACCGCCCTGTGATTGTTCGCCGGATTGCTCAGTGCCGGGAATGACACCTTCAGCGTCGAGAACGGCAGAAACAATATCCCCTTCACCGGAGCCGGCGCAATCGCCACCCCTGCCGCACCCAGTCCGCGGTCCAGCAGGATCTGCGCAATCAGCCCGCCGAACGAGTGCCCGAGGATGATCGGCGCTTCGTCCAGCCCGCGGATGATGTTCTCGTAGTGCGCCACGATCTCCGTGATCCCCAGCCCCGCAATCGGCGAAGGATCGCGCCGCAGCTCCTCGATGCCGACGTCCATCCCCGGCCAGCTCTTGGCGATCACGCGGTGCCCCTTCGCCTCATAGCGCGGCACCCAGTTCTCCCAGCATTTGGCCGTCATCCACAGTCCGTGAATCAAAACGACAGGGTTCGATTTACCTGGCATACATGCCTCTCCTTGAATGTGAGTAGGAAATCGTTTCTCGAATCGAGGCCATCATCTTTCAGCCTCCGTCCCCTGGTCTTGTCTCGGCAGGACGCCTCTTGTACAAAAAGGACACACACCGGGCCCCTCAAATCCTGCCGCCGCGCCGATCTCCTGCTCGGGCGCACTGCGGCCTACCGACACTCACGGAGCCTTCGGGATGCGCGAGCAGCTCACCTATCGCAACCACCTTGCCGAGGCCTTCGGCATGGACCAGGCGCCCACCCTCGTCACCAACGCACTGCGCAAGTCCACCCTCGCCGTCACCGAGCTCAGATACGACCGCCGCAACTTCGGCATGACCGCACCTATCCCCATCGAGGACGCCTATCTCATCGGCCTGCAGTTCCGCCCCTGCCCGGACCACGATCTCTTCTTCGATGGCCGCTATGTACGCCCTGCCCACTGGTTCCCCGGCGCGCTCACCATCTACGACCTCCGCCAGAGCCCCATCGCCGACATCCGCGACCCCTACCACTCCCTCATGTTCCATCTGCCACGCGCAGCGCTCGACACCATCGCTTATGAATCAGGCACGGCCCGCGTCGGCGACCTCCACTACCAGCCCGGCCTCGGGATCGACGACCCCGCCGCCCGCCATCTCCTCTCCTCGCTCCTCCCCGCCACTGCCCGCCCAGCGGAAGCCTCCGCGCTCTTCCTCGACCACGTCGCCCTCGCCCTTGCTGCGCACATCGCCCACATCTACGGCGGGATGAAGTCGCCCACCCGCATCGTCCGTGGCGGCCTCTCTCCGCATCAGGAACGCCGCGTCAAGGAGCTCATGGCCGCGAGCCTCACCCGCGACATCACCCTCCTTCACCTCGCAGCCGAGTGCGGCCTCTCCACGCGCCACTTCGCCCGCGCCTTCCGCCAGTCCACCGGCCTCACGCCGCACCGCTGGCTCATGCAGCACCGCGTCGAGCACGCCCGCCGGCTCCTCGCCAACCGCGCGCTCTCCTTGACGGAGGTCGCCCTCGCCTGCGGCTTCGCAGACCAGAGCCACTTCACGCGCGCCTTCACCGCCGCCGTCGGCATCACGCCCGGAGCCTTCCGCCGCGCCTCTCCAGCCGCATCCCGGCGCTAGCCATTCTCCCCGGCCCCTCCCTCCACCGTCCGTGCGCGCTGTGCGAGAATCTCGCGGAAGCTCCCGCGATACTGCGCGAACACCAGCACCCACAGCACGCAGGCCACCAGAGCCGGCGCAATGCTCTCCGGTGCAAACGTCAGATGGTACGCCAGAATGTTGTAGAGCTCCGCGGCCAGCAGCGTCAGGGCCAGCGGCGCAAAATATCCCGCCAGCAGCAGTAGTCCGCCCACCACCTGCACCGCAAAGAAGAACGCTGCAAAGTGCGACTGGCTGATCGCCACAAAAAACTGTATCGCCAGCGGGTTCTTCGGCGGCACGGCCGGGATGAAATTCAGAAATCCGTTCAGCCCGAAGATCAGGAACATCAGCCCCAACAGATACCGCGCGATCGTCGATGCGATCTTCATGCCCGGCCTCCTTCGCGCTGCTGCACATGCGTCTGCGCCGCCTGCTGTACTGCGCTGATGTGCGGCGCGAGAAACGCCTCGCGGTCCTGTCCCTGGTTCAAAGACGACGTCCCGCCCGCCGTCAGAAAAGTCGTATCGGTCACGCCAAGAAAGCCGAACACCGACCGCAGGTAGGGCTCTACAAAATTCATGGACGCCATCTGCGTCTGCGCGTCGTATCTGCCGCCCGTCGCAATTAGAAACGTCGCCTTCTTCCCCGTCAGCAGACCCTTCGGTGCTCCACCCTCAGAGGAGAACGTCTTTCCCGCGCGCGCCACCTGGTCGATCCACAGCTTCAGCACCGCAGGCACGCCGAAGTTATGCATCGGCACTCCGAGGACATACTCATCGGCACGCTCCAGCTCCGCCACAAAGGAATCCGAGAGCGCCAGTAGTTCCCTCTGCTGCGCCGTCCGCGCCCCCTCCGGCGTATACACCGCCCCAATCCAATCGGCGTTGATCGGCGGGATCGCAGTTCTGCTCAGGTCACGGTCAATCACCGTCCCGTTCGGGTGCGTAGACCTCCACTGCGCGACAAAAGCCTCCGTCAGCTGCCGGGAGACCGACCGTCCGTACAAGGGACTCGAATCGATATGAAGTAGTGTGGGCATGGGTAAACCCTCCTTAACGACAACTGATGACTAATAGACATTTGTCGACTCAAATAAATCGACAACCGTCGAGAAATCATCTGTTGCCGAAGAAAGGCTTATGCTTAGGCTGTGGACTCGCCAGCACTCCAATCCGGCTCCGTGGCTGATTCACTGGATCCCCGCATCCTCCGCAGTCGGCGCATGCTCATGGAAGCCCTCTTCAGGCTGCTGAATCGAAAAGAGTTTGAGGATATCTCCGTTCAGGAGATCGCCGACGAGGCCACTCTCAACCGGGCCACCTTCTATCTCCACTACCCGGATAAGAATGCTCTGCTGCAGGCTATGACGGCGGCCCGCTTCCGCGATCTGGTCGCCCGCCGCGGGTTGTCCTTCACTGACTGCAATGGGGCCCTGCGCGCCATTGCCCTCGGCGTCTGCGACTATCTCGCCGAGACCGCCGGCTGTCCCAGCCAGCTGACCAGGATGCCCCTTGAAGGCTCCATCATTCCGGTCATTGAGAGCATCTTCCGCGAAGGCGCCCCCAGCCAGCCGGCTCCGGAGTCAACTGACCCCGAGCTGCTCGTCACGGCAGCAGCCTGGGCCATCTTCGGCGCCGCACGCCGCTGGCACCAGATGCCGGACCGCATCCCCGCCGAGGAGATGGCTGCAAGAATCGAGGCGATGGTCAAGCCCATCTTCCTCTCCGCCTCGCAGTAGCGCCTTACCAGATCCGCCACCATCCGTGCGGAAATACCGTGTGCACTCCACCATGCGTTATCGCCCGCGCCATGGCGAGCCCCAGCGCCGCCAGCGCCAGCCACATCAGCCCTCGCGACTGCCGGCGCTGCTGCTCTGTCTCGCGCCCCGCCATCTCTGTTACTCCGGCTGCTCGTTGTAGAAGAACCCGACCCGCAGATCCAGGCTCGGCCCATGGAACGCGGGCGGCAGCGGCGGAAACTGCCCTTCGCTGGTGATTGCATACCACGCCGCCTTGTCCAGCGCCACGTCGCCCGAGGTCGTCTCCAGCTTGATATCGCCGATCTGGCCGCCCGGCAGAATTGAGAACCGGATGCCTACAATCCCTCTCTTGCGCAGTGGCGGTTCCACCTCTTCCGGAATCAGAGGTGTCCAGTTCCGCTCGATGTCCGCATGCAGCCGCCGCATGTAGTTGGAGAAGTCCACGCCCTGCGTGTCGGAGAGGATCGTGGCTCCCGCCTGCAGCGGTCCGGCCGAGCTGCCCGGCGCATTCAGTCCGCTGCCGCCACGCATGGCGCCTCGCATCGCCTGCTGCAGGCTGTTCTGTGGACTCTGGTTCTGCGCAAAATTCGGGGTCGGCGCGCTGGGCAGCGGCGCGGAGGGGCTGGGCGCGGGCTTCGGCGAAGCCGGCAGCGGCAGTGGAGGCTGAGCAACCGGCGGCGTCACATTGTGCGCCACCTCCGGCGGCGTCGGTTGCTGTGGTGCTGGAGTCTGTGGGGCGGGCGGCGCAGGCGGAGTGATCTTGCGGGCCAGCTCTTCCTGCCGCAGGGCCTCCATCGTCTTGCGGTCGATCCGCGGAGGTGTCTTCAGCGCAGGCGGGGCCTTGGGAGTGATGTACGTCAGCTCCTGGTCGTGCTGCTTCATCATCGCAATCGGGTCCCGGTAATAAGGCTGATGGAACAGGACATGGGGGCCATAGAACAGGAACCATGCCACTGCCAGCCAGATGATCAGCGAGATGTACACCGATTCGCGAAAGCGCGCCCGTGCCCGCTCGTCATCGATCGAGTCCAGCAGGTGGATCAGCTCATGCTCTTCCAGCTCGCCATAGCGGCCCGTGCGCACGCGCACCGGCCTCGGCGCATCCTCTTTCTCCGGATCGGTTTCGCGCGGCGGTCTGGTGGGCAGTTGCAGGATCGGCATCGGGGTGCTGAACTTAGGACGCTTGGCGGCGCAAAAAGGCCCCGCCCGCAGATTGGTGGCGCGTGTCCAGATAAACCCCGGAAATCGTCCGGAGCTTCGCCATCTCGATATTTTCTCACCTTTTCGGCAGCCTCCTTCGCCGCCTGCCGCATCCACGTACACTGGATCGCGAGGGACGGATGGAGAGCATGAGCAGCCACAACAGCGCGGCCCGGCCGGCAGACACGCAGCCGCCAGCGCAGCTTCCTCCCGACACCCGCGCCGTCGTGCTCACCATCAGCGACCGCTGCTTCGCCGGCCGGCAGGAGGATCGCTCCGGCCCTGCGGTCGTGGAGAGGCTTGAGGCCGCAGGCGCAGCCGCCATCATCTCGGAGATCGTCCCCGATGAGCTTGACCTCATCGCCTCGGCCCTGCGCCGCCATGCCGCCGCCGCCAGCCTGATCCTCACTACCGGCGGAACCGGCCTCGCCCCGCGCGATGTTACGCCGGAGGCCACCCGGCTGGTCGCATCGCAGACCATCGACGGCCTTGCCGAAGTCATGCGCGCGGCCAGCCTGCGCCAGACGCCCCTGGCCGCCCTCAGCCGCGCCGTCTGCGGCATCATCAAGTCACCCGGATCGGGCGCTTCGGATTCGGCCCGCACCCTCGTCATCAATCTGCCGGGCTCGCCGGCGGGCGCTGCCACCTCGCTGGAGGCCGTCCTTCCTCTGCTGCCCCATGCGCTCGACCTGCTCGCCGGGCGTACCGCACACTAGCCTCGCTTCCGCCTAGTAGAATCACACCTGACGTGAAACTCCACCCGATAGCCCTGCTGCATAAAGCCGCCGCCATCCTGATGGCCACTTTTAAGCCGCTCGGCATCTGGGGACTTGGCGCGCTGGCCTTCATTGACTCCGGCCTCTTCCCCTTGCCCACCACCATGGACGGCGTGGTGATCGGTTATGTCGCCAGCGACCATCGCAAGTTCCTCTGGTACTGCCTGATGGCCGCATTTACCTCCGCCATCGGCAGTCTCATCCCCTATTACGTCGGCCGCGCCGGCGGCGAGCTCTTCCTCCTCAAGCGGATCAACCGCAAGCGCTACGAGGACCTGCGCGACCGCTTCGAGAACCAGGAATTCCTGGCCATCATGTTTCCCGCCATGATGCCGCCGCCGATGCCTATCAAGCTCTTCGAATTTGCCGCCGGCGTCTTCGAGATGAAGCCGGTGCTCTTCGCCACCGCCATCTTCGTCGGCAAGTTCATCCAGTTCCTCGTCTGCGCCATCATCACCATCTACTATGGCCCGAAGATCGCCGACACCTGGCGTCACGCCGTGCGCGACCACTTCAACATCGTGATGGCGCTGGTCTCCGCCGCCGGCCTGATCTTCGTCGTCTATCTGATACGGAAGATCATGGGAGTCCGGCGCGGCTCTCGCCGAACAGATGAAGACGACGGCGAAGACTCCACCACGCCATA
Organism: Acidobacteriaceae bacterium; assembly: GCA_035550395.1. Lineage (GTDB taxonomy): Bacteria > Acidobacteriota > Terriglobia > Terriglobales > Acidobacteriaceae > Edaphobacter. Next base: position 13,674 of record DASZPF010000023.1, on the reverse strand, counting down.
GCGAAGATCGAGAAACCGCGCGGAACGCTGCGAACTCAGCCCGCCTCGTATGCTGGAGTCGTGGAGACCTCGCCGATCCTGCTCTTCATCTACGGCACCCTGCATCCGGACCGGGCGCCACGCGAGATCGCGCCGGTCGCCCGGCGTCTCAAGCCCTGCGGCATGGCCACAGTCCGCGGACGCCTGCTCGACCTCGGTGAGTATCCCGGCCTTCTGCTCGAAGATGCAGCCGGGGATCGCGCCCGAGAAGTCCCAGGCGAACTCTTCGAGGTCCCGGATGCCGCTGCACTCGCACGCCTCGATGCCTATGAGGACTACCGGCCAGGGGAGGAAGCCGCCAGCCTCTTTCTCCGCGTCCGCACAACAGCAACGTCGGCAGACGGCTCGCGGCTCTTCTGCTGGGTATACGTCTACAACGGCGGGGCGCCACTCTAAAGAAAAAGCGGGAAGCGGAGAATCGCTCTCCTGCCTCCCGCTCCGCTTTGCCCCCAACTTTGGAAATGATTCTGCCGCAGGTCTCTCGACTGGATTAGAGACTGGCCTGCATGGTCTGGCTGCTACCGCCGTCCCGCTTCACCGTCAGCACCGTTACATTGCGCTGCGTGGAGGTGATCACCAGTCCCAGCTGGTCGCGCAGCCGCTGAAACAGCTCCTTCTGGTTGGCGTAGTTGCCTACTGTGAAGTCGTAGCTGCCCTTCAGGTTCGTCTCATCCACCAGCACGCGGTCCAGCTCCGGCTCCAGCGTGCGGCGAAAGTCTGCGATCGTGCTGTCTGCAACGGCAATGCCGGTCAGCGAGCCCGAATCCGTGCAGTTCTTGCCGAAGAACGTAATGCTGCCGCCCTCTTCGTCCGCCGCTGCGTGACGATGTAGTGCAGTGCCGCCGCCATTCGGCGCGGTAAGCACATAGACATCCATCGGCTTCGTCTCACGGGAGATCTGGATGCCAAACCGTTTCTCCACCGCCGTGGCGAGCACCTCGTGCACCGCGTTCTCATCCGCGGTGGATGGAAGATCGACGCTGACATCGAAGCGCTGGTCGGCGATGGACTGGTCCGGGAAGTCGACCCGCCGCACGTCGATATCGAATATCTGCGCGATCAGCGTCCGCAGGTCGTATCCGCGAGCAGCCCAGGAGGTATCGCCGGCCTCAATCGAGGTGTCGCCGGCAGGCAGTGTCGTAGGAAGGATATGGACCTGAAAGGGAAGCGCTGTGACCCGCCTGTGGGCGGCGACGCGCTCAGAGTGAACTGGTCTGGTTTGGGCGCCGGCATAGGTGGCCGGCACAGCGATCAGGGTAAGACTCAGCGACAGAAGAATGGGGGCCCGGTTCATACCTCTCTATTCCGACATGCCCGTACCTATTCAGCCATCCCACTTTGGCTTAGAAATGGGGCCTAACGCCTACAACCTCCGGCAGTGGGAGGAGAGACGACCGCTATCTGCAACTTTTGGGGTATGCCGGCAAAAGAAAAATCCCCGGAACGCCATGGGCGCTCCGGGGATGGGAAGATCAACCGGCGCTGGGCCGGATGCCTTTTTAGAAGAACAGCTTGGCTGCGACCTGCAGTTGGCGTGCCGTATACAGGTTGCTGCCGCTGGTGCTGGAGGTCACGCCAAAGGCGTTGAGACCGGTGCTGGTCGAGGGCACAATGCATCCTCCGAAGGTCGAGCCCGAAGGCGCGGCCTGGCTGGTGCACTTATAAGCGCCCGACGTAGCGCCGGCGCCCGCGATGTAGCTCGAGTAGCCCCCCTGAACGCTGGTGACGATCTGGTGATTGATCAGGTTGAATGCGTCTGCACTGAACTGCATGTAGACCGACTCGTGGATCGGCACGTTGCGCGATACACGGAAGTCGAGGTTGTTGAATCCAGGTCCGACGATGCTGTTACGCCCGACCTGCGGCGCACGGCCTGTGGTAGATGCGCCGGAGCTGGAACTCATGGCCCCACCGAAAATGTTGCCCTGTGCGCCACCCGAGACCGTGCCGCTCATGCTCAAAAAGATCGGTTGGCCGGAAGACGCGGTATCTGTACCTGCGAAGACCCAGCCGTTCACAAGATTCTTGACGATCTTGTTTTCAATCGAGAGCTTCGGCTGGTAAACGAAGGTGAGTGTCATGCGATTGCGAACGTCGATGTCCGAGGGCCCGTTCTCAATCTTGATATTGTTGGGATCCAGCGGAGTATCGCCGCCGTAGAAGGTGCCGAATGCGCCCTGCACCTGTCCGTCATCGGTTGCCTTCGCCCAGGTGTAGTTCATCAGAATCTCGAGACCGTTCGCGAACGGCCGGCGAGCAGTCACTGCAAGCGAGTTGTACCAGGTGTTGGCCTTGCTGAAGCCGGTGTTATAGCTGGACAGCGAGGTGTTGATGCGATCGCTCGGCAGATAGTACGGAACAGTTAAGGTTTGCGTGACGGCATTAGTCTTATCCTGGACAAAGACAGTGCGGACGCCGTGCGGTGTCTGTCCCACCAGGTTGGCATCCAGGAAGACCGGCAGCCGCATGCCGCGGGTGCCGACGTAGCCGACCTGCAGGGAGAACCTGCCCGGCATGGCCTGCTCTACGCTGAGGTTCATCTCATGCGCCAGGGGTGGAACGAAGTTGGGATCCAGACCGTGGAAGCTCTGCGGACCGATGGTCGTGGGGCCGTTCACTGAAGGTGCATGCCCGCCCGTGGGATAGAGTGCGGACGACAGCGACGGACCGGTGGGCTGGAAGGGAACGTTCGGATAGATAAGCTTGCTGCCTGCAGCGGGAGGCGTCGGGCACTTGGAACCGGAGGTCCCTACGCTCGCCAGGCATCCCGTGTAGTTGTAGTTGATCTGTACCACGCCGTTCTCCACGCGCATGGCGTAGTACGTCGATCCCTGGTTCAATGCGGAGAAGAGTCCGTAGCCGCCACGAACCACGGTGCCGTTGTAGGGCGACCAGCTGAAAGCCACACGCGGCTGGATACGATCAGTCACGTTCTTGATCGAACTCGAGTACTTCGTCGAGATCGGCGGGTAGTTGTTGTTGACCAGGCCGGGCGCGGGCGTCAGCTGGATGTCGTAGCGAATGCCGGCCGTCAGAGTGAAGTTCTGCTTCAGCTTCCAGCTGTCTTCCGCGAAGCCGTCCCACATCTTCATCCAGAAGTCGTCCTTGCCCTGCGTGCCGGCCGCCGTATTCACCGCGTCGATGGTCTGTACGAAGGTGTTGTAGTGGTAGCCCGCGTAGGGGTCGGTATCGCCGGGCTGTCCGGCAAAGGCGTCCTGAATCCAGTCCTGGAAGTTGATAAGTGGGCTGGAGTCGCCATAGGAGTAGACGCCGCCGCCCTGGAAGAGGTTGATCATCACCTCGTGGACGATGTTGGCGTCGCCGCCGAACTTCAGGTTGTGGTTGCCGTGCACGGTGGAGAACACATCCGTCAACTGAATGCGCTTCTCATCCGGCTCCGCGACGCGAGGCAGCGCGTTGGGCATGCCGAACGTGTCAACGGAGCTGGAGCTCGATCCAATGCCCACGCTGGGCCCCGCAGCATACTGGCCGGCTGTCTCCAGATCGCGTCCCCACTGGACGCGGAACTGATTGACGCTGGCCTTGCCCACCTGCGTGGTCAGGCCGCCAACGATAAAGCGCTCATGGTAGCTCGTGGGACCATTTTGCGACGGGGAGCTGTTCTGAAACGTTGCAGAGGAGTTGTAGCCGTAGCTGGAGTCGAAGTTGACCCAGTTCAGATCGGCGAAGGCATCGTTCTTGCTGTTGATGTGGACGTCCAGCCGCGGGAAGAAGAGGTTCTCCTTCAGCAAGCGCGACGGCGCGGCGGTGGAGGTACTTTGCAGGAAGCTGATGCCGGCATTGCACTGTGTAGCGGTAATGGTGGTCGGGCACTGCGTCGGCGTAATGGTGCTGGTGCTGGACGTAGGCCCGGAGGGCGTCAATGAGATCGTATTGGTATCGAAGTAGAGCGCCTTGCCTACCTTGCGGAAGCCGTCATACGTGAAGAAGTAGAACAGCCGGTCCTTGATGATCGGACCGCCTACTGATCCGCCGAAATCCTGCTGCTGGTGGGTCGCCTGCGTCAGGAGGAACTTGGAAACCGACGGGATCGTTTGAACGTGCAGTGCGCTGTACTTCGTAAAGGGATCCAGCGCATTCAGCGTCGGATACCGCAGCGTATAGAACAGGTCGCCGTGAATCGCATTGGTGCCGCTGCGAGTGATTGCGTTCACCTGGCCGCCTGCTGCCTGGCCGAACTCAACGGAGTAGTTCGACGTTTCTGCCTGGAACTCTTTAATCGAGTCGTTCGAATAGACGTACGGTGCGCCCGATGCGCGTCCGCGCGCCTCGGAGAACAGCATCTGGTTGTTGTTGGCGCCGTCCACGTAGTTCTGGTTGTACAGGCCGCTGATGCCATGGAAGCTCACCAGGCCCGACCCGCCGTCAGGCACCACGTTCGGGGTCAGCAGTACAAAACCGCTCCAGTTGCGCGCATTCAGCGGCAGGTTGGAGATCAGGTTCTGGCCGATCGTCTGCGAAACCTCGGTCTTCTGCGGATCCAGGATCGGCGTCTCGCTGGTGACCGTCACTTCGGTCGCGGTCGAGCCGACCGGAAGCTGTGCATCCACCGTCAGCACCCGGCCGACCGTCAGCACCAGGTTCTTGCGGTCAACCTTCGCCATGCCGGAGGCGCTGATGATGACCTCATAGTTGCCGGGCAGCAGGAACGGCTGCACATAGGCTCCGGCGTCGGTCGTTACCGTGGTGTGCTGCACGCCGGTATCCGTATCGATCACCAGTACCGTGGCTTTGGGAACGACAGCCCCGTTGGAATCAGTCACCGTGCCGGAGATCGTGCCGGCGGCGGCGGTCTGGGCGTGCAACTGCGAAACCGGGCACAGGAAAAGCGCCACAGTTGAAGCGAGGGCGAGAAGCCGTTTAAAAGGCGAATTGAGCGTCATAGACTTGGCGAACTCCTTGAAAAATCTTGCCGTTGGGTGGTTCTGTTCGTCGTCGACATATTTGTCTGGTAAAAACCGGCCTTGTGCTCGAAATGGGGGAATTTCCCGCCTGACACGATGCACGTGGCTCACACGAACAGTGAAAATCGGAAATTGTGGAGTAGTTTGAGCTTCCGGCATAGAGCCGGTAGATGTCAAGGAGAAAAACCAGGCTACGACAAAGGAATGACATCCTTTAACCGGCCATTGATCCGGCTTCAAAATCCGGGCCTGTCCCGTCCGCCTGACCGATAAAATTTCGCCCGTCAAATTCCAGTAAGCTTGAATGCAATGGCCACTCGATCGTCAGGCAGCTCCCACCGGTCCTCCACCCGCAAAAACCCGGCAGACCTCGATATTGCCGACTGGCTGCGCAAACTGCCTAAAGTGGAACTGCACCTGCACCTCGAGGGCACCATCGAGCCCCAGACGCTGGTCGATCTCTCCCGGCGCCACGATGCCGACCCGCTCACCCTCGATGCCGCCCGCAGGCTCTACACCTATGAGAACTTCCTCGGCTTCCTGATGGCCTTCAAGGCCGTCACCGAGCGCCTGCAGGGCCCGGACGACTATGAGCTGATCACCTACAACATGGTCCGCACCCTGGCCGCCCAGGGCGTCCTCCACGCTGAGGTTTACATCTCCTTCGGCATCCTCTACTTCTGGCGCAAGGTCGAGGTCGAGCCCTACGTAGAAGCCATCGAGCGCGGTCGCATTCGCGGCGAGAAGGACTTCGGCACCACCATCTCCTGGATCATCGACGCTGTGCGCAACTTCGGCCCGGAGGAGGCCTTCCGTGTCTTCCGCAAGGCCGCTCAGCTTCGCCCATACGTGCCCTCTATCGTCGGCATCGGCATCGGTGGCGACGAGGCACGCGGCCCCGCATCTCTCTTCAAGGAGCACTACGCCGAGGCCCGCGAAGCCGGCCTGCGTCTTACCGCCCACGCCGGAGAATCCGGCGGTCCGGTCGAAGGCCCGGCAAGCATCTGGGCCGCCCTCAACATCGGCGCCGAGCGCCTCGGCCACGGCCTCGCCGCTCAGTATGACCCCCACCTCATCGAGGTGCTCGCCGAAAAGCAGGTGCCCGTTGAGATCAACGTTACCTCCAACATCCGCACCGGCTGCTGCCCCAGCTTTGCCGACCATCCGCTCCGCCGTTACTTCGACGCGGGCCTGATGGTCACGCTCAACTCCGACGATCCGCCCATGTTCGGCTCAGACCTGCTCGGCGAGTACATCCTCGCTCAGCAGCAGTTCGGCTTCTCCCTGGAGCAGATGCGCGAGCTCGCCGCCAACGCCGTGGAGGCCAGCTTCCTGGCTCCCGCGCGCAAGCTGGACCTGTTGCAGAGGGTGGAGCAGTACACCTAAGGCTGTGACGCGCACTCTGCCGCTCGCACTGGCAGTTTCGTCCGGTCGTCCCTCAGAAAATCTTCAGGTGGATCGTCAGGTACTTCTTCGGGTCCTGGCGGATCGTCGATACGAGACTTGTGCTCTCGGTCAGCAGCTTGTTCAGGTTGTTGGCCGTGGTGTCGTCCTTCACCAGCTTGCCGATCGTCCCCTGCCCGCTGTTGATCGTGGAGATCAGCTGGTCCGTCTGGGTCAGGGTATCGTTCAGTTTTCTGGCAAACGTCGGGTCCTTCAGCAGCATGCCCATGCTGCCTTTGCCCTGTTGCAGCTCGCTGGTCAGCTCGTTCAGGTTGCTGATGGTGTGGTTCAGATTGTTGGCGAACGTCGGGTCTTTCAGCAACAGGCCGATCGACCCCTTGCCATCGTGGATGTCGGTCGTTATGTCGTCCACGTTCTTCACGGCGTCATCGATCTTGTCGTACATCTGGCCATGGTCGTTGAAGAACTTGCCTACCGTGTTGTCATCGGAATTCAATTTAGCCGTCAACGTCTGCAACTGGTCCGCCGCCGCCGTGATCTTGTTGTAAAGCTGCGGATTCGTCAGCAGCTGTCCAAACGACCCCTTGCCCGACTGCAGGTTGTCGACCACCGTATTCAGCTTGGCCAGAATCACATTCAGGCTTTCGATCGTTCCCTGGCTGGCCTTCATCACATCGGTCAGGCCGGGCTGCTCCTGCGTCTTCAGCTCGTCGCCATCTTCGATCATCGGCCCGGTGGCGTACTGGCTGTTGATGTCGATCACCTCATCGCCCAGCAGCCCGACCGCGGTCAGATCGGCCGTCGAGTCCTTGTGCAGGGCGGACTGGTACTTGCCGTCAATCTTCATCACCACCTGCACCGGTGTCAGTTTGCGGTCCGGCGTATTGACGACCGCGATGGTCTTTACCGCCCCGATGGTGACGCCCTCAAGATTCACCGGCGCGCCCACCTTCAGGCCCGCGGAGTTCTCAAAGTAGCTGGTCACCGTCAGCTTGTGGGAGAAAAAGCCCAGCCCGGAGTTGCTCGTCATCAGGAACAGCAGCGTAGTCAGGACGATGGTCGCCCCCAGCACAATGATCCCCACCTTGAGCTGTGACCACTTCACCTCCTGCTGGCTGGGCATAACCCTCCTCGACTCCTAACGGTCCGTCTTGCAAGGCCGCTTGCGCGGCAGGTCCGGGCTGCAGCTGTGCCATCCCGTTTTGCCTGAACATGCCATGGAACGCTGTGCTGTGAGGGTACCATCCCTCCCGCTTTCTGCGCCCGCCTGTGACTCCATGTAAGGATGGATGCACGAACCCGCCTCCGGGTTCGGAAAAGAGGGCAAACAATGGTGGTTGGGTTGGGCACGGACCTGATGGAGATCGCCCGGATCCAGGACAGCATCGCCCGTTTCGGCGACCGTTTCCTCTCCCGCGTCTTCACCCCCGGCGAGATCGCCTTCTGCGTCCGGAAAAAGAACGCTGCCGAGAGCTTCGCCGCACGCTTCGCCGCCAAGGAGGCCGCCGCCAAGGCCCTGGGGACCGGCATCAGCCGGGGCATCTCCTGGCAGGAGATCGAGGTCACCCGCCTCCCCGGCCACCGCCCGGAGATCCTCTTCCATGGCCGCGCCGCGGACCGTGCCGCCGCTCTGGGCGTCCAGCATGCCGCTCTCTCGCTCACTCACAGCCGCGACGTCGCCATGGCGGTCGTCGTCCTGGAGAGGTAACCGCCTCGCGTCATGTGACCGCCGTACCTGCCGCAGCCATCACGCTTTCGCCTTCCCCATCCGATGAAGAACACAGGGCGAGTTCTCCCCGCCGCCCTGAGGCGCTCCATGCTTGCACTCGACATTCAGACCTTCACCTATGAGGACCGCCACGACCTGCTTCCCCGTCTCACCGCTGCGCTCGGCAAGTGCGGCGGCTGGGTGCTGGAGCGCCGCAACGTCTCACCCACGCAGCTTGAGTTCTCCGTCGAGATCCCGCTGCGCGCCGCCGTCGACCTCTACGGCTCCTTGCTCGGCGAAGGCGTCGAGCTCACTCGCGGAGCCCATGAAGGCCTCACCGACCTCTGCACCCGCCGCAAGCACGTTCGCCACCTTGCTGAGCTGGGACAGGTCGTCGCTCTCCACCTGGAGCTCACCTTCCTCGACGACATGACCCTGCATGATGTGCTGCTCACCGGCGCCGGAGCAGCATAAGAGCTGTTCATAGTTGTTGGTTGATAGTTGATAGGTCTCAGGGACCGGCTGCATGTTCTCAGTTCTCAAAAAATCCTGTCTTGCACATCAGCCGTCAACTATCAACCAGCAACCATCAACTCCCCTTCAACTGACAACTGAAAACTGTTCCCTTGACCCCGCGCCGATAAAAGCCCGAGAATCGTTCCATGTCTGCGTTTGTCGTGCTCGTTCTTGCTGCACTCAGCCGAATCCTTCCCCACTCCCTGCATCTGGTGGGTTGGAACTTCACCGCCCTCGGCGGCGGCCTCCTCTTCTTCGGCTCCCGCATGCGCGGCACACGGGGCCAGGTGATTGCACGCCTCGCTGCGGCGCTCGCCGTGCTCATCGCGACGGACTACTACCTCACCGTCTTCGCCTACGCGCTCCCCTGGCACACCTCCGCATACCTGCTCACCTGGATCTGGTATGCCGCCATCTGCCTGCTCGGCATGGGGCTGCTGCAGCGCCCCGGCGTCCTGCGCTGTGCCGCCGCAATCCTTGCCTCTGCCACATCCTTCTTCCTGCTGTCGAACGGCGCAGTCTGGGCCGGCAGCGGCATGTATCCGCACACCCTCGCCGGGCTGGGAACAGCGCTCGCGATGGGCCTGCCCTTCTATCGCAATGACCTGACCTCCACCACGCTCACCGTCGGCGTGCTCTTCGGCCTGCCCGCACTCGCCCGCCGCATGGCCCAGTCGCTCGATGCCGCCCGGCACGACCATCTGGCCTGAGCCAGACCCCTCCATAAAGGAAGAGGGACGCTGCCCGGGCAGCATCCCTCTTTTCATTGCTCATCAACCGCCGGCTACTTTGCAGCAGGGAACTCCTCCACGTGTATCCCGCCCTTGCGGCCGAGATACACCACGCGTCTGCCTGTAAGAAACGCCCTGTAACTCGCGACGCCTGCGCTCATCGCGCGGCGCACAAACTCCGGATAGCGAATCGCATCAGCCTGCGCCGCCCGCAGCGCCGCCACCAGGTCCACGGCCGAAAACTCCTCCGCAACGTCGCCGCTATCCAGCGTCAGCGGCTCCATGCAGCTCGCGCCCGACCCGAAGTAGCAAGTCTTTTCCCAGCGAATATAGTCGACGGAGTAAGACTCCACTCCGATCTCAAGCAGCCCCGCCACCACCTGTGGGAAGGCCATCCGGCCCTCCTGCGTCTCGATGGCGATCTCGTGGATAATGCGGGCTGCAGCCTCAGGGATACTCTTCGTCTGTTCCAGCACTTCTGTCATGGCTTCCTTTCCTCTTCTTTCAGTCGATTGGCATCTGATGCAGGCCGTTGGCCAGCGCCAGCTTCTTTAGGGTCGTTATCAGGGCCTCGCGCTCGCGTGCATGCAGCGTCCGGAAGAACTCTTCGTCGTTCGCGTCGGCCAGCGCGGCCAGGGACGGAACCAGCTTCCGCCCGGCAGCCGTCAGCGCGACCTCCTGGAAGCGGCGGTCCACCTCCGCCTCGCGCCGCGTCGCCAGTCCTTTGGCCAGCAGCCGGTCGATCAACTTGGAGATGGCTCCGCGCGTCAGGCCCGTCCGCTCCGCCAGCACACTCGGTGCCGTCTCCTCGCAGTCGAACATCTCGCGCATCACCGCCCACTCGGCCACAGTGACGCCGCTCTTTTCCAGCCTGCGTGCAAACGCCTGCGAGACATGGTTGGACACAAGCCGCATCCAGAACCCGATATGCTGCTCAAGATCGCTTACTCCCCTCGATGACTCCCCCCGCTTCATCATGGAAATTAGATTACTGGGAAATAGTTTCCGTTTCAACTATTATTGCGCGCAATTCTCGCCATACAAAAAGGGGACGCCGCCAACAGGCAGCATCCCCTTCGTTTGCTTCGAGCGTGAACTTCGATGTCCTGGGTCTAAGCTCTTTGCCTGTGCAAATTCTTTACTGGTTCATCGTGTGCAGGAACTCCTGGTTGTTCCTCGTCTTGGCCAGCCTGTCCGTCAGCAGCTCCATGGCCTCCACCGGCGAAAGCGGGTTCAGCACCTTGCGCAGGATCCAGATGCGCGCCAGGTCGTCCTTCGGAATCAGCAGCTCCTCTTTCCTGGTGCCCGACCGCTGAATATCGATCGCCGGGAACACGCGCTTGTCCACCAGCTTGCGGTCAAGGATCACCTCCATGTTGCCGGTGCCCTTGAACTCCTCGAAGATCACCTCGTCCATACGCGAGCCCGTATCCACCAGCGCTGTCGCAATGATCGTCAGCGAGCCGCCCTCCTCGATGTTTCTCGCCGCTCCGAAGAACCGCTTCGGCCGCTGCAAGGCATTGGAATCCACGCCGCCCGAGAGCACCTTGCCCGAGGGCGGAACGATCGTGTTATAAGCGCGCGCCAGGCGCGTGATCGAGTCCAGCAGGATCACCACGTCGCGCTTGTGCTCCACCAGCCGCTTCGCCTTCTCGATCACCATCTCGGCCACCTGCACGTGCCGCGCCGCCGGCTCGTCAAACGTCGACGAGATCACCTCGCCCTTCACCGAGCGCTGCATGTCCGTCACTTCTTCGGGCCGCTCGTCAATCAGCAGAACGATCAGCACCACCTCCGGGTGGTTCGTCGTAATCGAGTTCGCGATCGACTGCAGCAGCATCGTCTTGCCGGTGCGCGGCGGAGCCACGATCAGCCCGCGCTGCCCCTTGCCCACAGGCGTCAGCAGGTCCATCACACGGCCGGAGATGTGCTCGCGCACCGTCTCCATCTTGATGCGCTCCTCCGGATAGAGCGGCGTCAGGTTGTCGAACAGGATCTTGTTCCGCGTCTCCTCGGGAGACTCGAAGTTGATCGCCTCGATCTTCACCAGCGCGAAATACTTCTCGCCCTCATGCGGCGGCCGCACGTTGCCGCTGATCGTGTCGCCCGTCTTCAGGTCGAACTTGCGGATCTGCGACGGCGAAACATAGATGTCGTCCGGCCCGGGCAGGTAGTTGTAGTCCGGCGAGCGCAGGAAGCCGTAGCCGTCGGGAAGAATCTCAAGCACGCCTTCGGCGAAGATGTGGCCCTCTTTTTCGCTCTGGGCCTGCAGAATTTTGAAGATCAGGTCCTGCTTGCGCAGGCCGGAGGTGCCGGCAATGTCAAGGCCGCGGGCCAGCTTGCCCAGCTCGGCGATGTTGTGCTCTTTCAGTTCGGAGATTGTCATGGGAGGTCCTGAATGTGGGGGATAGATGCGGATGGGTGTTGCAGAGGGGATGAAGGTCGCGGAGGAGATATCGATCTCTGCCTGCGGGGAAGAAGCCCGGCGTAAGCGGCCGAAAAAGCTAAAGGGGGTGTTGCACGATTATACGATGCAGGAGGGCACGATCGTAGGTGAAATTCTTTGTGGAATTTTCTGGGTCAGTCCCGGGCCGAAGGGGTAAAACCCGCGCGGGGCGGCCACACGGGACTGACCGCAGAGGACCTCAGTCAGGCCGCGCGGCGTTCCTGAAGGGCAGTACTGCGGGAAGCCGGCTCCGAAGCAATGCTCATTGGCATCGACTCGCGAAAACGATCGAGCACCTCATTGGTCGTGTCCTGCAGGCGGGTGTTGGGCTTGTGCAGCTTGCGCGTCGCCTTTGAGGCAAGCTGGCAGAGCTCGTAACGGTTGCTGATGTGAGTGAGTGCTCCAAAAATCAAATCTGAGCGCATAAGTTTTTCCTTTCCTTCCTAACTTGCAGGGAGTTCGTCTCGGCCACCGAGTAAACCCGGATCTCCGGTTCCTCTGGCTCATCTAAACGGCTGAATCGAAATCTGCTTGCGATGCGGCCGGCAATTGGGAAACTTGAGGAGGGGAACTGCGCCTCACGCCAGCCTGATATTCGATGTTTAAGTTCCCTGCAGGACTCCATTTCTTATTCGTAAAACTCAACCTCAAATACCTTCACAGCCACACAGAAATCCCGTACGCCCGACATAGCGTCCTCGCGTAACCCTGGCTTTCGGAGGAACTTACAACCAACACAGAACAACTGCGGGGGGAGTGAATCAAGCTGCCGTCAGGCAGTTCCAAATCCTTGGTATCTTTGCCGGGGCCCTCTGCTTTGGGACTCTTCATGGCCTGCCAGCAGAACGATACGAACTCAGTACAGGGGGAAAGATACAAGCTCCGGGGATACGAGTCAATACTTTTTTCTGTAAGCGTCCGATAAACGAAATTCCATAAATGGGAATTTTCCGCCCTCTCAAAGCCCTATTGAAACTGGCCCTCAAAACCCTCTAAACCACTCATGACCAGTAGCTTCGGTCCAGCGTTCGGTACTGGATCGCCTCCGCGATATGCGGCACCGTAATGTCCCTCTCCCCCGCCAGGTCCGCAACCGTCCTCGCCACCTTCAGAATCCTGTCATGAGCCCTCGCACTGAGCCCCTGCTGCTGCATCGCCCGCTCCAGCAGCCGTTCAGCGTCGCTCGAAAGCTCGCAGTACGTCCGGATCTGCTGCGTCGTCATCTGCGCATTCGCATACACTGCACGGCTCGCTGCCCGCGCGCTGCCTTTCGTCCTCTCTGCCGCGGCCGCAAACCGCTCGTGCTGCCGCTCCCGCGCCTTCAGCACCCGCGCGCGGATCTCCGCCGAACCCTCCGCCGATGCACCGCCGCGCAGCTCCTTGTACTGCACCGCCGGCACCTCAATATGAATGTCGATCCGGTCCAGCAGCGGACCCGACACTTTGCTTACATATCTCTGGATCATGGGCGGCGTGCACATGCACTCCCGTGACTTGTCGTTGAAGTATCCGCACGGGCACGGATTCATCGCCGCCGCCAGCATGAACCGCGCCGGGAAGCTCAGTGACATCGCCGCCCGCGCAATCGTCACCGTGCCGTCCTCCAGCGGCTGCCGCATCACCTCCAGCACATTGCGCGGAAACTCCGGCAGCTCGTCCAGAAACAGCAGCCCATTGTGCGCCAGCGAGACTTCGCCCGGCCGCGGCACAATGCCGCCGCCAATCAGCCCCGCATCGGAGATGGTGTGATGCGGCGAGCGGAACGGCCGCTGCGTCACCAGCCCTGCGGTAGCATCGAGCACCCCGGCCACCGAGTGAATCTTCGTCGTCTCCAGCGCCTCGTCGAAGGTCAGCGGCGCAAGAATCGACGGCAGCCTCTTGGCCAGCATCGTTTTGCCCGAGCCC
>DASZPF010000022.1:0-26880 GCA_035550395.1 Acidobacteriaceae bacterium | reverse complement strand
CCCACATTTCTGTACCGCCACACCGGCGCATCGTTCCCTGTTCCCTGTTCCCTGTTCACTGTCCCCTGGCGTTCCCTGTTCCCTGATTCCGCCCGATACAGATGCGTATGCCCGCCGCTCACCACCAGCGCCATCAATGTCTCGGGTGCCCCATTCACGGCAGCTTTCTCGCCGTGAGTGGGGTCGAGTTTCGCCCCCATCAGCACCGACCAGATATGCCCCTCCAGATGGTTCACCCCGATCAGCGGTTTGCCCAGCCCCGCCGCCAGCGCCTTCGCATACGTGATCCCCACCAGCAGAGCCCCCGCCAGCCCCGGCCCCTCCGTCACCGCCACCGCATCCAGCTCCGCAAAACCCACGCCCGCCCGCGCCATCGCCTCCCGCACCACCGGCACAATGTTCTTCAGGTGCTCTCTCGAAGCCAGCTCCGGCACCACGCCGCCATACTCCGCATGCAGCGTCATCTGCGAAGCAACAACGCTCGACAGCACCTCGCGCCCGCCGCGCACCACCGCCGCCGCCGTCTCGTCGCACGAGCTCTCAATGCCCAGAATCAACCCCTCTGCTCGCGCTTCGGCCATCTCTCTATACTAGCGACGAGCCGAATGACCATCGTTACTGAGTCCGTGTTGGCTGTTTTGGATGAACTCGCTTGGGTCCTCACCGGAATCGCTTTGCTGCGCTGGCAGCATCCTATTTCGCGACTCCTCAGCAGAAAACATCCGCCCACACCGTGGGTGGCAAGCCTTGTCCGCATCGTCGGACTGACCGCCCTTCTGCTCGGCAGCATCGGACTCCTACTCATGGTGGTCCTGTCTATCCGTCTCGCAGTTTCAAGGTAAAGCAACGGTGCGCGGTCGTCTGCCGCCCAACCGTTTCAGAATCGGTGCCATCGGTGCAAATCGGTGTTAAGCCTTTCGCTGACTCGCTGACTCGCTGCCCTTACTCCCTCTCCACCTTCCACCCGCGCTTCTTCAGCTGCTCCATCAGGCTGTCCGGACCCGCCAGGTGCGCCGCGCCCACCACCACCAGCACATCTCCCGCCGTCGGGTCCTTCAGCAGTCCATCCAGCGTCTCCGCCCACTTCACATTGCGGTCCACCGCCAGCCGCTTGTACTCCGCCGGATGCTTCGCCTTCAGCTCCCCGTTCTCCAGCGCGGCAATCTTATCCACATCGCCCTTCTCCCACGCCGACACCAGCTCATTCATCTCCGCCGTGTCCTTGTCCATCTCCGTCAGCTCCTGGTGCAGCAGCTCCACCTGCTCTGCCTCCGGAGCATCCGCCAGCAGATGCATCTGCTCCTCCATCGTCTCGAAGCCCACCACCGACTTGTTCTCCCGCTTCGCCTGCGCCAGCATCACCATGTCGATCCCGCTCTTCGGGTCGTACCCGGCCTTGATCATCGGCAGCACGGAAAGCGACGTCGACACCAGCCACGGCTGCATCGGCTCCAGCATCGCCTCGCCCGGCAACCCCATCTCCTTCGCCGCCGTATCCAGCAGCGGCAGGTCGCTCTTCTCCACCTTTGTCGACAGCGGATGCTCCGCATCCATCCCCAGCTGCGCCGCAATCGGCAGCGCCGCCATCGGATCGTCCAGGTTCGCCACCTCCACATACAGCGTCCCGGCCGCCGCCATCGCCGCCTTCACCTGCGCCGTCTGCCAGTCCACGTTCGGCTTCATCACATGGATCGAGCCGAACAGATACACCGTCCCGTGCGCCCCCTTCACCCTCCAGATCGCCGGCGTCGCCTTCACAATGCCCGAGCCCTTGGGTGCCCCATTCACGACGGCCTTATCGTCGTGAGTGGGGTCGGGGTTCGCCTGCGCCACCAGCGCCACCCCGCCGTCATCCTGAGCGGAGCGCGCAGCGCCGGGTGCCCCATTCACGACGGCCTTATCGTCGTGAGTGGGGTCGAGGTTCGCCTGCGCCACCAACAATTCCCCGCCGTCATCCTGAGCGGAGCGAAGGATCCCTGTAGTTGTATTTGGAAATCCGGCCACCCCATTCATGCGCGCATCTTGCGCGTGAATGGGACAACAACTTCCAACCCCCAAAACCACCGCCCCAATCACCGCACCCGCCCGCTTCCAGCTCACCATTCCCATCCACCCTTTCCTGAATATCCCCTACCGTACCCTCACCCCTTCATTCCCGCCTAGCGCAAAATCCCTGTCAAGCCCCAAAACGCCCTAAACCACTCATCTGCATAGAGATAAACTTGGCATTTTAGTTCTTGCCGCTCCGTATAATTAAGGTCAGAGGAGTAGATTGGCCCTCCAGTCTCCGCAGAGAGACCGTTGCCGGTTTTGCCCTCGTCTAAACCGTACAGAATCTGTATTTTGTACGAAGCCACCTGTTATCAATATTTTGCGGGAAGGAGGCGGCGCTAAGTGTCAGAATCCAGAGATTCTAGCCTCGAAAATATCAAAAAAATAAATCTCCCCCACGATCCGGCTTACCGCGCCGCACTCTCGATCGTCCGCACCCTCCGCGCCGCCGGCCATCAGGCCTACCTCGCCGGCGGCTGCGTCCGCGACCTCCTTCTCGGCCTCGCCCCCAAGGACTACGACGTCGCCACATCTGCCACCCCGGACCAGGTCCTCGCCCTCTTCCCCCGCACCTTCGCCGTTGGCGCCCACTTCGGCGTCATTCTCGTCTGCACGCCTCACCCCGAAGCTGATCACGAAATCCACACCGAAGTTGCCACCTTCCGCCACGACGGCGCCTACTCCGACGGCCGCCGCCCCGACGCCGTCCGCTTCTCCACCGACCCGCGCGAGGACGTCCTGCGCCGCGACTTCACCATCAACGGCATGCTGCTTGATCCCGTGAAGCTCGAGGAGACCGGAGACCTCGACGCCTCTATCCTCGACTTCGTCGGCGGCCGCCGCGACCTGGAGAAGGGCGTCGTCCGCGCCATCGGCGACCCCAGGCTCCGCTACGCCGAGGACAAGCTCCGCCTCCTGCGCGCCGTCCGCTTCGCCGCGCGCCTCAACTTCCACCTCGAGGTCGAAGGCATCCGCTGCAAGGCCGCCGAGATCACCCAGGTCTCCGCCGAGCGCATTCGCGATGAGCTCACCCGCATCCTCACCGAGGGCGGTGCCCGCCGCGGCTTCGAACTGCTCTACCAGCTCGGCCTGCTCGCCCGCATCCTGCCCGAGGTGGTCCGCATGCGCGGCGTCGCCCAGCCGCCGCAATATCACCCCGAAGGCGACGTCTGGACCCACACCATGCTTTTGCTCGAAAAGCTGCCCCGCGGTTGTTCGCCCACGCTCGCCTGGGGAGCGCTGCTGCACGATGTCGGCAAGCCCGCCACCTACCAGCCGCCCAATCCCAAAGTTCCCGGCGACCGCATCCGCTTCAACGGCCACGTCGAGGTCGGCGTCCGCATCGCCGAAGAGATCCTCGCCCGCCTGCGCTTCTCCAACGACGACACCGCCCAGATCGTCGCGCTGGTCAAGAACCACATGCGCTTCGGCGACATCCGCGAGATGCGCCCTGCGACTCTCAAGCGCTTCCTGCGCCTGCCGCACTTCGACGAGCACCTCGCGCTGCATCGCCTCGACGTAACCTCCGCACACGGCGACCTGTCGCTGTATGACATTGCCAAAGCCGCCTACGAAGCGGAGCCCGCGCCCGACCTGCGCCCTGCACCGCTCCTCACTGGGCGCGACCTGATCGCCGCCGGTTATCCGCCCTCGCCACAGTTCAAACCCATGCTGGCCCTCGCCGAAGACGCCCAGCTCGAAGGCTCCGCGACCACAACCGAGCAGGCGCTGGCGCTCGTAACCTCGCACTTCGGCCCGCCCAGTGGACGGACAACCTGAAAGCTCGCCTCCACTGAAAGATTGCCAGTTCCCCGCTGGCTCGACTAGGATTCCTGAGGCAGTTTGAGACTTCCAGTCGTTGCCATCCGTAGCAAAGCCAGAGTTCCCTCCATATGAAGATCAGCCGATTGGTACTACCGCTCGTCCTCGCGCCCGCCTGCGCCGCGCTCGCCGCCAAAGTAATCGGAATGAACGTGATTGCTCCCTCGCTCACCGTCGAGCGCATCCAGCAGTACGCGCCGAAGAAGGAACGCAAGGCCTGGCTCGACTACCTGAAGCGCTCTGAAGAGCAGATGAAGACCGACCGCGCAACGCTCGCTGCCGAGCTCAAGCCCGGCGAGCCGCAGCCGCCGCAACCGCCCGAGGGGCGCGGCGGATTCGGCCAGGGAATGTCGCTGCGCCACGACGACGCCTACTTCGGCACGCCGGCTGCGCGCCACATCGCCGACGTCATCGTCAGCTTCCAGACTCCCGCCGGAGGCTGGTCCAAGAACATGAGCTTCTCCGGCGCACTGCGCCTTCCCGGACAGCCTTACGCGGCCGACAACCTCAACCGCTTCCCCGATCCCAACGACTTCGACAAGCCACGCGATCCGAAGTGGAACTACGTCGGCACTCTGGATAACGACGCCACCAATACAGAGCTTCATTTCCTCGCCAAGGTGCAGGCCCACGTTCCGGGAGCCGAGGGCGATCCGTATCGCGCCAGCTTCATCAAGGGCATCCACTACCTGCTCAAGGCGCAGTATCCCAACGGCGGATTCCCGCAGGTCTATCCGCTGGAAGGCGGCTATCACGATGCCATCACCTTCAACGACAACGCCGTCTCCGAGTCCGCCGAGACGCTGACTGACGTGTTTGAAGCGCAGGGCGACTACGCCTTCGTACCCGCTGAGTTACGCAAGCAGGCGGGAGAAGCGGCGGCACATGCGCTCAAGTGCATCCTGGCCTCGCAGATGCGCATTGACGGCAAACTGACGATCTGGCCGCAGCAGGAAGATGCGTTGACGCTTGCGCCGGTCTCCGCGCGCAACTACGAGCCCGGCGCGCTGGCCGCCTCCGAGAGTGCGGACCTGCTGACGTACCTGATGTCGCTGCCGAACCCGTCGAAGGAGGTCATCGCCTCCGTCGATGCAGGAGTCGCCTGGCTCGAGCAGCACGCCATCCGCGACTCCATCTATACAGGCGGACGCGGCACACCCGGCGGACGCCATCTGGTAGCGAAAGAAGGTGCAGCGCCTCTGTGGGCGCGCTACTACAGCGTGACTACGCAGAAGCCGATCTTCGGCGACCGCGACAAGACGCTGCATGACGATGTGAGCGAGCTGAGCGAGGAACGGCGCAACGGCTATGCCTGGTACTCCGGCGGAGAACAGCAGGCCATCGACCGCTACGCCGTGTGGAGCAAAGACCACACTCCGGCCAAGTAATCACGTTCAGCTACGGGCTGTGTTCCAATGTTGTTCGTGAGCGATTCCTTTAGCATTGGCCCGGTCAACATCGGCAGTGATGAGCTGTTCTTGATCGCAGGGCCGTGCGTGATCGAGAGTGAGAAGCACGCGCGCAGGATGGCCGATGCCATTCAACGCATCGCGGCAGACCGGAAGGTGCCATACATCTTCAAGGCCAGCTACGACAAGGCCAACCGCACCAGCATCCGCAGCTTCCGCGGGCCGGGACTCGCGGAGGGAGCGCGAATTCTGCGCGCCATCGCGAAGGACACCGGTCTCCCTGTCCTGACTGACGTGCATACGCCGGAGGACTGCCCGCGCCTCTCCGAGGCATTGGGCGACGCCGAAGCAGTGCTGCAGATTCCCGCATTCCTCTGCCGCCAGACCGATCTTCTGATTGCAGCAGCACAGACCGGGCGCGCGATCAACATCAAGAAGGGCCAGTTCGTCGCGCCGTGGGACATGAAGCACGCGGTGGAGAAGGTACGCGAGGCCGCAGAAGGCCGGCCAGCGCGCGTCTTTCTTACAGAGCGCGGCGCGAGCTTCGGCTACAACAACCTCGTCGTCGACATGCGCGCACTACCTATCCTGCGCGGGTTTGCTCCGGTCGTCTTCGACGGCACGCACTCCGTACAGACGCCTTCTGCCGCAAATGGAGTCTCAGGCGGCCAGCCGGAGTTCATTCCGGTGCTGGCTCGTGCAGCGGTTGCCGCCGGTATCGACGGCATCTTCCTTGAGGTGCACGACGATCCGGCGCATGCGAAATCCGATGGGGCGAACGCACTGCATCTGGACCAACTACCCGCGCTGCTGGAGCAGTTGCTGGCGATTCACGCTATTGCGCCGTAGCGGACCGCGGGCACCCGGACAAAGCAAAGCGGCCTGCACTGGGCGGGCCGCTTTGACGACTGAGAACCGGTAACTTCCTACATGTTGTAGTTGGTATCGTCTTCCTCTTCCTGCGTGCCGTAGCGGCGCAGCAGGTTGGGAAGGTTCTGCGAGAAGGCGGAGCGCGGCATCACAGTATCGCAGCCGACCTCCATCGCCTTGGCTTTCAGATCACCCTGGATGTGCGACAGGAAGCCGATAATGGAGGTGCTCTTCTTGAGCTTTGCCTTCAGCTTGGGAATGAGCGTCAGCGGCTTGGCGTTGGCGTTATTCAGGTCGAAGACGATCAGGCCGGGACGGTCTCCCTCGGCTGCGTCGACCAGCGTGGCGACCGCATCCTTCTCGTTCCTGACGAATGCGACCTTTACACCGAGCTTGCGCGCAGTCTCATTGATTTTGGCATTGAAGAACAGATCTTCGATGAAGAAGTAGATCCGGGTCGGCGCATCCTCGGGTATGGGAATGGCGCGGCCGACGGAGTAGTCGATCGGCTGCGACTCACTGACGTAACCGCGGCTGCCACGGCCGCCGAAGCTGAGAGCATCAATGGTAGCTGGCGGTCCGTCGGCGAAGTTGCCGTTCACGGCGCGATAGCTATGGTCCATAGGGCCAACAAAACTCCGCGGGCCGCGCTCGCGCTGCTTGTTCTTGCGCTTGTTGCCGCCCATTGCATTGTTACCGGGCTGATGGGTGTCCCTGTCGCGATGGATCGCACCGTTGCCATTCGAATAGCCACCGGCCTGATTGCCGATGTTGTCCTGATTGCGGCGATCACGGTCGCGGAACTTCTTCTTCCAGCGCTTGCCGCCCTGGCCGGGCTGCTGCTGGAAGTTCTGCTGAGGAGTCACCGCAGGAGCGGCGTAATCCTGCCCACTGGCCTGCACATCGCCGACTGGCTGCATGCCGTTGAGGGCCGCGGGCTCGGTGCCGGAGGAGGCTGAAGCCAGCTTGTTCTTCCGCTTGCGCCGGCGACGGCGGCTGCTTTTGGACTGACCCATGCCAGGCGGCACCAGCTGCGCTCCATCGGCTGCTGCACCGTTTGTGCCGGGGCCACTAATTTGCGCCGGCGCATAGTCCTGATAGGCCGGCGACTCAGACAGATTCTGCTCTGAACTCATTGCTTCCACTTCCCTGGTAGCGATCCGCCGCTTCTCACACGCACTCCGGCGCACACCGCGCTCAGCACAGGCTAGCTGAGTCGGTTGCAGGCCGGTTTGTCGTGTCGGTGAAAAACGGTATCAAGTTGTACTCGAAACTTCCGTTCCCAATGCATCCCTTCAGATGCGCCCGGCCGGCGAACCGCTCCAGTGCACAGCCAGGAATACCACTTACAGCCGGGGCGCCTGACGCAAAACAAGCCTCTGGCGGAGACGCCGGCAATGGCAAAATATCATTCAACCTCACCGCTGTCGTGATTCCACTCCGGGAGATTCCACCAGACTCGGCGCTTGAGATCCATCTTCAGATCCACGAGATCCACGCAGAGATTCCAGGAACAACCTGCCGAAGTGTCATCAGGGCCTGTGCGCCTCTGCCGCTCTCACAATTCGAAGCTGGCTATTAGCACAGGGTATCGGCTCCCACAGCCGGTTCACAAGGCAAGATCATCCTACGCTCAAAGCGCCGGTGTGGCAAGGGAAAGTTGGGCCGGGAAAGCGGCCTTCCGTTTCATAGACTTAGAAAACCTGAGACTCAGAGGGCCGAATTTGCCCGGAATTCGGATCGCGAACGAATGGGGCCCTCCAGCAAATGAAAGAAGCCGCTCTTGGGCGGCTTCCTTCAATGGCCTGTCACGGCCTCCTGAAAATGCCCCTTGTCGGAGCTGTACTCAACCGGCGTGCACCATCTTTGGGTACATCGCTTTCCTGGAGCTGAATACCTCGGCATTGGGGTAAGCGCTGAATCCTGCAAAGCAGCGCACCACATAACCAGCCTGACTGATTGCAATTGTCGTGCCAATCCTGGAAACAGCCGGATTGACCTGAAACTGGCAGGTTTGGCTTGCTGTGCACAGGCAGGTGGACGCGGCTGTTGCCAGAAAAACGGAGTCTCAGCAAAATGAACTCCAGATTTCTGAAGGAGTGGCTTTGATTGACCGTCCTCGGGGCTGACCCTATAATTGCGACAGCTTCGGACCCGCTCGCTTCCGCCGTGGTTCGTTTCATCTTTATGCCTAAGGGTGGCAGATACGGCGAGAGGCTTCCCAAAGATCGCGGTTCATCCGCGAACCCGGATACTGGAGAGCGTCCGATCCACGCCGCCATTCCATGATTCCCAATTCTTCGCAATATTTTCAAGGAGCACTCCACACCCAATGAATGCCAAGTCCGCTGTTCTCGCCGCGCTCGTCGCGGGTGTTCTTCCCGTGGCCGCGGTTGCCCAGGCGGCCCCTGCCACTCCGCCGGCAGCGCCTGCCGCGGCCAATGCTGCAGCCGAGGCTAAGCTACCGCCCCCTTCGGCTTTTCCCGCCAAGATTGCCCTGATCAACTTCGAGCAGGCGGTAGTCCTGACCAATGAAGGTCAGCGCGCCGCGATGGAGGTCGCCAAGAAGTATCAGCCCCGCAAGGATAAGCTGGACAGCGAGGCCACCGAGATCGATTCGTTGAAGAAGCAGCTGCAGTCCGCTCCTACCACCATGCCCGACGATGAGCGTAACAAGCGCATGAAGGAGATCGACACCAAGGACAAGCAGTACCAACTGGATGCAGAGGATGCCAGCAGCTCCTACAACAGCGATATGCAGGAAGCTCTGAGCAAGGTGGCTGAAAAGGTCCATAACACGCTTCTGAATTACGTCCAGAAGAACGGCTATACCTTGCTGTTGAATGTGGGCGACCAGAGCAGCCCGGTGATGTGGGCGGCGCAGGACCAGAATGCCGATATCACCGAAGCGATCGTCCAGGCTTACAACGCAGCATCAGGCGTTGCTGCCCCGCCGCCTCCGGCCCCTGCAGCCAGCTCGGGTACGACGCATCGTCCGTCCGCCCCGCGTCCTGCCTCCTCCAAGTAGCGCAAAATCTCAGCACTAAAGCAGAAAGGGGAGGCCCAAGGCCTCCTCTTTTTACTTCAGTCCCGGTGGCTGCAGACGTGGGTGCTTGTGGAAAAAATGTGGATTCAAAATTGCGAGTTTTTCATAAACACAGGGATCGAATGAGACTGATCTGTGTTCCGGCACCTATCGTCGTCAATTAAGCCTATATCTTTCAACATGCTCCAGTGAGGACATCTATAAAACCGGCCATCTTCCGGAGGGAGTCCTTTGGGGCCTTGTAAAAGAAGCCCTTTCCACAGATATCAGCTTCAGAGTATTGCGCATCTCACTACGGTTTGCCCCGATTCCCCCGGTAATTTGACCTGGGAGATGCACCGGTGTGAGTCTGCGCTACTCCTCGCCCACCTTCAACACTGCCAGGAAGGCCTCCTGCGGGATGTCCACCTTGCCAATGCGCTTCATGCGCTTTTTGCCTTCCTTCTGCTTTTCCAGCAGCTTGCGCTTGCGGCTGATATCGCCGCCGTAGCACTTGGCGATGACGTTTTTACGCAACGCGCTGACCGTCTCGCGCGCGATGATCTTCGATCCGATGGCCGCCTGGATGGCCACCTCGAACATCTGCCGCGGAATCAATTCCCTCATCTTGGAGACTAGCGCGCGGCCCCGCTCGTAAGCCGAGTCCCGATGCACGATGATCGAGAGCGCATCTACCGGGTCGCCCCCGATCAGAATGTCCATCTTCACCATCGGTGAGATCCAGTGGCCCTGCACGTGATAGTCGAGGGACGCGTAGCCGCGAGAGACAGACTTAAGCCGGTCGTAGAAATCGAGCACGATCTCGTTCAGCGGCAGCTCATAGGTGATCATCACGCGCGTCTCAGAGACGTATTCGAAGTTCACCTGGCGGCCACGCTTCTCCTCTACGAGCTTGAAGATGCCGCCGACATACTCCTCATTCGTGAGTATCTTCGCCAGGATCACCGGCTCTTCAATCGACTCGATATTTGCGGGGTCCGGCCAGCGTGACGGATTGTCCACCTCAATGATGGAGCCATCGGTGAGCGCGATGTTGTAGCGCACGCCCGGCGCGGTGGTAATGAGGTCGAGATCGTACTCGCGCTCCAGCCGCTCCTGGATGATCTCGAGATGCAGCAGGCCGAGGAAGCCGCAGCGAAAGCCGAAGCCCAGCGCGACGGAAGATTCGGGCTCAAAGGTGAAGCTCGAGTCGTTGAGGCGCAGCTTCTCCAGTGCGTCCCGCAGCATGCCGTGCGCATGCGAGTCCACCGTGTAGAGCCCGGCGAAGACCATGCTCTTGATGTCCTCGAACCCAGGCAGCGGCTCAGCACACGGGCGCGCCGCCTCGGTGATCGTGTCACCGACCCTGGTATCCGCGACATTCTTGATCGTCGCGACGAAGAATCCGACCTCCCCGGCGGAGAGCTCCGCCAGCGGCACCGGCTTGGGAGTCATCACGCCCATGCTCTCGATGTCGAAGGTCTTGCCGTTGGACATGATGCGTATCTTCATGCCCTGCTTCATGCGGCCGTTGATGATACGAGCCAGGACGATGACGCCACGGTAGGGATCGAACCAGGAGTCGAAGATCAGCGCCTGCAGCGGAGCCTCGGCATCGCCCTTGGGCGGCGGCAGGCGATGCACGATCGCTTCGAGAAGGTCCGGTACGCCCAGGCCGGTCTTCGCCGAAACGGCGAGCGCATCATCCGCGGGCAGACCAACCGCCTTCTCGATCATCTCGCGAGTGCGTTCGATGTCGGCCGAGGGCAGATCGATCTTGTTGATGACCGGAATCACCTCGAGCCCATGATTGATCGCGAGGTACGCATTGGCCAGCGTCTGCGCCTCCACCCCCTGCGAGGCGTCCACAACAAGCAGCGCGCCCTCGCACGAGGCGAGCGAGCGCGAAACTTCATAGCTGAAGTCCACATGGCCTGGCGTGTCGATCAGGTTGAGCTGATACGTTTCGCCATCCTGAGCTTCGTACATCATGCGCACTGTATGCGCCTTGATCGTGATGCCGCGCTCGCGCTCGAGGTCCATTGCGTCCAGCACCTGGGCCTGCATCTCGCGGGCAGTGAGCGAGCCCGTAAGCTCCAGCAGGCGGTCTGAGAGCGTGGACTTACCGTGGTCGATATGCGCGATGATCGCGAAGTTACGGATGTGATTGGGATCCATGCGGAGTGCAGCAAGCCTCAAACTTCGATGCTACCACCGGCGACCGCACCGTTGCGGGCGCGCTCCCTGCAGGTTGCGTCCTCACATTCATGCTCTGAAATGCGTACCGAAGCGCGCACCGAACGTCATACAATGAGCAGAATGTCTGCGGCCGTGCCGCATGGGTGCAGAGCAGTACCCCACTCCTCGATTGTGAGTTCCCCCGGAAGCGATGACCAGACAAAGCAGGTGCAACGGTTGAGCCGGCTGCCGCATTGGGCGATTGCCCTGGCGTGCGCGCCTCTGCTGCTGCTGACAGGTTGCCCTCAGCAGCAGGCTGTCGCTCCGGTGCCTCCCCAGATTGCCGCGCCAGCAGTTCAAGCGGCAGCACCTCCTCCAGCCGCAGTTGCTCCTGCAGCCTCTGCTCCCTCTGCCGAAGAGGTGCTGCAGCAACAACGCGCACGGCAGCTTATCCATAACGCAGAGAATGCCTACTCCAGCGGAGTCCGGAACTATCGGGCGAATCGGCTGGAGGCTGCGCGCTCCGACTTCGACGCTGCCGTCGACATGATGCTTACCAGCGGCATGGACCTTAAGACCAACCGTCAGCTCTCCGACGAGTTCGACCACCTGATCAGCTCCATCAACTCGCTCGAGATGTCCGCACTGAAAGAGGGCAATGGCTTCTCGCCCCCAGTCGAGGCCGCTCCGCTGGACGCAGCCGATGAGGTGACCTTTCCTCCGGACGCCGCACTGACGGCCAAAGTGGCAGAAGAACTAAAGACGACGCAGTCCGACCTGCCGCTGGTGGTCAACGACTATGTTGCGGGCTTTATCAACTACTTCACAAATTCGCCTGCAGGCCATGCGCATCTGTTGCGTTCGCTGGAACGTGCCGGGAAGTACCAGGCGATGATCTCCAAGGACCTGAAGGACGCCGGCGTCCCGCAGGACCTGATCTTCCTCGCTGTCGCTGAGTCCGGCTTTCAGCCACAGGCGCTCAATCGCAGGTCAGGCGCGGGCGGCATGTGGCAGTTTATGCCCACGGGCGCGTACGGCCTGGAGCGAAACGGATGGGTCGATGAGCGGTTCGATCCGGAGAAGAGCTCGCTGGCCTATGCAAAATACATGCGAGAGCTCTATGACCAGTTCGGCGACTGGTATCTCGCAATGGCGGCGTACGACTGGGGGCCGGGCAATGTGCAGCGCGCGGTGATGAAGACCGGGTATGCCGACTTCTGGGAGCTGTACAAACGCAACGTGCTGCCGGCTGAAACCAAGAACTATGTGCCGGGCATCATTGCCGCAGCCATCATGGCCAAGAACCCGAAACAGTATGGACTCGAAGACCTGGCGCCCGATCCTCCAGTCGTCTCCGACACTGTGACAGTGGATTACTCGATCAATCTGCGTCTGGTAGCCGACCTCACAGGAACGCCCGTGGAGCAGATCGTGGAATTAAATCCCAGCCTGCTGCGAATGACGACGCCGCAGAATACGGACTTCGACCTGCACATCCCAGCGGGCACACGCGACAGCTATATCAAACGGGTCGCCGAGATTCCCGATGACAAGCGCACGAGCTGGCGCTTCCACGTTGTGCAGGCGGGCGAATCGCTGGAGACGATCGCCAGCAGCTTCCATGACCGCACCTCGGAGATCATCAAGGCAAACGATCTTGATGCGGATGACCCGGTCGCTCCGGGCGATGGATTGGTGATTCCAGTCTCGGTGGCGGCCTCGCTGCCTCATCCGCTTCGCTACGTCATTCGCGCCGGGGATACGCTGATCACTATTGCGGACCGCTTCAACGTATCGGTGGAAGACCTGCGCCGCTGGAACCATCTCTCCTCCAGCAGGATTCGCGCAAAACAGGCTCTATACGTCAGCGAGCCTGTGCACCTTGCGCCCGCCACGCATGCGCGAACGCGCAGATCGCGTACGCATAGCAGCTCCAGCCGATCCCACACCGCCGCGAAGCCTGCGCACGAGTCAAAGCCGAGCACGCATGCATCCACTGCGAAAAAGAAGACGACCTCCAAACGGTAAACGCTTCCTAGCAGGAGAACGCATGCTGCCGTTGCAGCTACCGGATGAAAAAGAGTGCTTGCCATTGCTGGCGCAGCGATGCATTCTGTTGCTAGAATCGCGAGCGCGATACAAGTATTTTTTTGGTGTACCGCGAGTGAGATTTGGAGCGCATCGTAACTAAGGCCACGATGCGGCGATGAGGATGCAGCGATGAAGCTCAACTGGCTTGATGACCTCGACAGCGAGAACGAGTTGAAGTATTCAGCTTCCGCCGGCGATGACGAATTTGGCGACGGCTATGAGAGCGATCCCTACGACGACGATGAAGACGAAGAGGAAGAAGAGATCGTCGTAGCCGTCACGTCTGATGACGATGACCTGGAAGGCGTCGAGGATGACGACGCCGACGACCTGCTGGAACCCGAGCCACGGGCCGAAGACACGGTGATCGTCGCGGCGATGCCTTCACCCGTCGACGGCTATGAACCTGCGAAACGGATGTCCGTCCCGGCGGTAAGCGCCCCCAAGCCGCCCGCGAAGAAGGCGGCGAAAAAGGCCGCCAAGAAGGCCATGAAGAAGACAGCACCTAAAAAAGCAGCTAAGAAGGCAACCAGGAAAGCTCCCGTAAAAGGGACCAAGAAGGCGGCGAAAAAGGCAGTCAAGAAGGCCGCGAAGAAAACAGCAGCCAAGAAGGCGGTAAAGAAGACCGCCAAAAAGATTTCAAGATCTGCCGCGAAGAAGTCCGGCGTCCGGAGCGGCGGAAAGGCGGCCTTGAAGAAGGCAGCCGTGAAGAAGGGCGCCAAAAAATCAACAACGAGAGGTAATACCTTGGCAACTAAGAAAGCAGCAAAGAAGGCAACGAAGAAGGCAGCGAAGAAGGCCGTGAAGAAGGCAACCAAGAAGGCTGCGAAGAAGAAGTAGTTCTGCTGCAGGCAACATAAGGCAAGCAAAACGGCCCGGGCTCCTCTCGAGAGGTCCGGGCCGTTTTGCGTCTGCAGGCTGATGCCTTTGCCGACGCGCTACTTCTTTTCAGCGGCGATGGCAGCCAGCACGTCGTCAGAATGGGTGTTGGGATTGACTCCGGTCCACACCTTGACGATCTTGCCTTCGGGCGAGATGAGAAAGCTATCGCGTGCGGCAAACTTCATCTCGCCGCGCGACGAGATGGGCACACCATAAGCATCGATGACCTTGTGATCTGGATCGGCAAGCAGCTTGAAGGTCAGCGAATCCTTGGTGCAGAAGGTCTTGTGGCTCTCGACCGTATCGAGCGAAACGCCCAGGACGACGGCGTTGAGCGCGTCGTACTTCGGCAGATCGCGCTGGAAGTTGTGCGCCTCAATGGTGCAGCCTGTGGTCATGTCCTTAGGGTAGAAGTAGAGGACCACCCACTTGCCTTTGTACTGCGAGAGCGAGACGTTGGTGTCTTCCTGCGAGGGAAGGCTGAAGTTGGGGGCTTTGGCGCCCTCGGCCAGCGGATCGCCCGCGCGAGCCTGCAGGCTGAAGGATGCGAAGGCAAATGCGGCGGTGAGAGCGACGACGAAACCTTTGCTGCGAAGCATGGCTTACTCCTTCTTGTTGCGAATGTCGTTGGCCTGGACGAGCGGCAGCACAAGCGGCTTGTCCGTATAGCGATAGTACCGCTTTCGGCGCGGCCGAGTTGTCACAGCGCGGTCTGTGTGACCGCCGCAGCAGGCTCGGCGACGATGGCGATACCGGCGGCGTCGGCTGCGGCTGCGATGGCCGCCAGGTCAAAGAGCAGCGTGCGGCCTGACTCGATAGAGAGGCAGGTGGCCCCGGCGCGAACCATAGCCTCAATAGTCGCGGCGCCGATGACGGGGACGTCAAAGCGCATGTCCTGCTTCGGCTTGGCGACTTTGACGACGGTGAGCGCACGGCTGAGGGTCGAGCCTGATTGGCCGAGATCGAGGCGGCGCATCAGCGCGCCTGCGCGCTCAATGGTTGCGTCGGTGCCTTCCATGGCCTCGACCGCAACGCAGGCCTGTGCGGCGATGACGACCGTCTGGCCGAGGTCAAAGCCTGCGACGCCGCGGGCGACAGTGCGGCCGTAGGCTATGTCCCTTTGCTCGTCGTCGCTGGGCGCACGGCGGGTGAGGACGCCGGGCTTGGCGAGCAGGGGCTCGAGATAATGCGTCGAGGAGATGAGTTCGATGCCCTCGTCGGCAAGGACCTTGGCGACCGCGCCCAGCAGCATATCCGTGTTTCGAGTGCGCAGGTTCAGCAGCAGCTTGGCAAGCCGCCAGTCGGGCCGGATGGAGGAGAAGATCTGCGTGTGGCGCACCTGCCCGGCCATCACAGCGCGGGAGACGCGTTCGGCATGGAACGTATCGATGAGTTTCGAGAGCTCGCCGAGCGAGAGCCAGTGGACATGGATATCTGGGTCAGCAGCAGCGCGGGTGTCAATCTCCGGGTCGGTCTCTTCCTTGATCGCGGCCACGATAACAGTCAGGCCGTGTGCGCGAGCGGCGTCCAGCAGCAGGAACGGAAAGCGGCCGTTACCGGCGATAAGGCCGAGGATGGATGAGTCTTCCGGCATGCTCCATCCATCTTACGGGCCGCGAAGCCCGATCAGTGCGCGGCGAGTGGCTTGGGAGACTTGTCCGAGGTGGCGCGGAGGACGAGGTATGAGGTTGGCACGGAGCCAACGTTGCGCAGCGTGCGCTTGTCGTTGGGCTCCCAGTAGAGGAAGGAGCCGGCGTTCATGCGGGAGGCGATGCCGTTGACGGTGACCTCGACCTGGCCGGAACGGATGAGGACGAACTCGTCATTGGAGTCCAGGATGTCTTTGGCGGTGCTCTGGCCAGGCGCCAGGGTGGAGATGTGCGCCTCCAGCGCGCGGAAGGTGACGGTGGGCGTGGAGGGGATGACGCTGGCGCGCGCGCCGGTGGCAGTGGGCGTCTGCTGGATCGCGTTGGTGTCGATGACGGTGGAGGGGAGCTTGCCGGGAAGGTTCTGCGTGGCGGCGGAGGGTGCATTGGCCGCAGCGGCGGAACTGGCAACATCCGTGACGAAGTTGACGACGTAGTAGGTGGCGGGGGTGGTGCCGACGTTGCGCGCGTTGTGCGGATCGTTGGAGGCGAAGAAGGCAAGGGCGCCGGGGCCGGCATGATGGATGACGCCGTTGATGTTGAAGTCGACCTGGCCCTCACGGACGAGGATGATCTCCTCCCAGGGATGGCGATGGATAGGGTGGGACTCCTTGCCCGGCGCGAGGGTTGTGACGTGGACCTCGAACTTGTCCATGGCGACGGTGGGGTTGTCGAAGACGGGGCGCGGGCCGGTGGTGGGCAGCGAATCGAAGTCGACGAAGGTGGTGTGCAGGACGGCGGAGTTCTTCGGCGGCGCGTAGGTGACCACGAGCGGTGCGGGCTGCGCTAGGGTTTGTGCCGGAGCGGCAATGGCAGATGCTGTGGTGAGAGCGAGGACGGGCGCGAAGACGCGCGAAAGCCGTGCGGATTTCATGCACCGGAGGATAGCAGGAGCGAGGCGGGATTGGCGCTCACTGCAAAGCTGATTGGTAGTGGGCGAGGGTGCTGCCCCCTCCCGGCACGCTAATCTGGCGTTTACCAGGGTTTATAAGACCCCGCTGCACGGCTGGTGCTGCCCACCATTGTGCGGAGTCGTATTATCGGGTCCAACTTCATATGGACATATTACTTGATGATGCCGCGGTCGGAGGAGGCGATGAAGTCGGCGAGGTAGCGGACGTGCTCGGCCGAGGCGGGATCGTCGGCGGGGAGAGACTCGCGGATGGCGGCGAGGGCGTCCGTGGTGTTGAGCTTGGAGTGCTGCAGCAGGCGGTAGGCCTGGCGCAGAGCTTTGAGCTGGGCGGGGGTGAAGCCGCGCCGCTCGAGGCCGACCTTGTTGAGGCCGTAGGCATGGTTGTTGCGCTCGATGGAGGTGAGCGAATAGGGCAGCACATCCTGCGTGATGGTGGTGCCGCCGCCGATGTAGGCGTGGCGTCCGATGCGGCAGAACTGGTGCACCGGGCAGAGCGCGCCGACGGTGGCGTAGTCCTCGACCGTGACGTGGCCGGCGAGCGTGGCGGAGTTGGCGAGGATGCAGTGGCTGCCGATGTGCGAGTCGTGGCCGATGTGGGTGTAGGCCATGATGAGGCAGTGGTCGCCGACGGTGGTGATGCCGCCTCCGCCTGTGGTGCCTCGTGAGATCGTCACGTACTCGCGGATGGTGGTGTCTTCGCCGATGGCGCAGGCGGTGAGCTCGCCGGCGTACTTCAGATCCTGCGGGGCGATGCCGAGGCAGGCGAAGGGATATACGATGCTGCCGCGGCCGATGGTGAGCTTGCCGGTATCGTCACCGGCGAGGACGACGTGCGAGAGCAGGCGGACCTCTTCTCCGAGAACGACGCCCGCGCCGATGGTGCACCACGGGCCGACCGTGGCCGAAGCGGGAATCTGCGCGCCGGGCGCGACGATGGCGGTGGGATGGATGTTATTCATCGCGGCCATCCCTTCGGGATGTGCGCGAGTTGTCAGTTCTCAGTTGGAAGTTCTCAGTTCGCATCGGGCTTCTCGATGTGGTCAATGTTGATGACGATAATGGGCATCTTGTCCGGCTTCAACATAAGGCCCGTACCGGTCAATGGCATGCGATCGAGCCCGACGATTTGCGGGTCCTGATACCAGGGCAGAGTGAAGTCATAACGGCCTGTGAGGCCGGTCTTGTCCTGAACGAATATCTGGCCATCGGCCAGGATGGTGAGACGTTGCGCCAACTCAGACATCGAGACGTGGACGAATTGCCTTGCGTCACTCTGCGCAAAGATTTCAATCCCCTGACCTCTCCCAACCGTCTTGCCGAGCACAATTTTGGGTGGCCCGGGAGCGGCGGGCTGCAACTTTGCGCCGTGTGGGCTTACCACAAGGTCCAAACATGATCTGGAATCCGATGTGATGTGGACGGCAAGTTGAGAGCGGTCCTTGAGTGCCGTGAGGAGTGCGCGATGAGCAAGCTCCGAATCCACGCCGTTCTGTGCCTTCTGCCAAGTGGCTTGATCGTCGGGAGCGACGCGTGCATCAAGGTCGTACAGATCAGTATTCATCCAATCTGGAGCACTCCGAATCTCGGTCGAGAGGTTCGTGAAGCCCCGTTTCGGTGTGTAGGCCAGGCGAATCATGGCAGCGATGCTCATACCGCTCATCTGATAACCATCCGGCAAGTATTCAATTCCTAGCCGTGGGGAGCCGGGCGGATGAGGGCGGATGGAGACGACTTCAAAAATGAAAGACTTGGCAGGCTGCGCGGGGCTCGCTGAGGTTGGCGAGAGGTTTGTTTGCGCTGAGGCCGAAAAGAATGACGATCCAGCCATCAGGCAAAGACAAGCAAGACCAAATGCGGGGGTCTCTCGACTTTGCCGCTTAGCGGCTGCGCTCGAGATGACGGCATCTGTGCTCACTCGGCGGACTCGATGGCGGGAGTGGGAGAGGTGGCGGGTTTCTTCGGGCCGCGCGGGGTGAGGGCGCACATGACGACGGCCTCGCAGGCGAGCTTGCCGTCGACGGTAGCGACGCCGCGCATCTTGACGGCCGTGGAGCGCCAGTTGAGGACGGTGACCTCGATGCGGAGCTGGTCACCGGGGACGACGGGCTTGCGGAAGCGGGCGGAATCGATGCCGGTGAAGACCATCAGCTTGTCGTCGCGGTCGGGGATCTCGGTGAGGAGGAGCGCGCCGCCGGCCTGTGCGATGGCCTCGACCATCATGACGCCGGGCATGATGGGGTAGTCCGGGAAGTGGCCGGCGAACTGGGGTTCGTTGATGGAGACGTTCTTGAGGGCGACGATGCGGGTGCGCGGCTCGAGTTCGAGGATGCGGTCGATGAGCAGCAGCGGGAAGCGGTGCGGCAGGATGGACATGATCTCGACGATGTCCATGACGTGTGCGGCGGCGTTGGGCTGGTCAGGCATGCAGGGATGAGTATAAACGCCGTCATTTCTTCTTGAGCTTGGGGACGATGGCGTCGGGGGAGAAGAAGTCCGGGGGGATGGGCTGATTGTAGGTGACCTTGGTGAGGTAGCGCTGGCCGCTCATGTCGCCGTTGTGGTAGCGGGTGACGGTCATGGGCGTGGCGATGCCCTGGATGGTGTGGTAGTCGTCGTAGGTCTCGGACTCCTGGTCGAAGTCGTGGAACTGCTGGTTGCGGTACTGGAAGGTGCGGCGGATGGGAAGGTGCGTGGCAGAGTCGAGGTCGAGGGTGACGGCGTCGTTGGCTGCGGAGAGGATGCTGATCTGGTCGACGAGGTGCCGGTCGACGAGCTTCTGGCCCTCGTAGACGATCATGACGCCGGGGGCGTGGATCCAGTTGAGGACGATGGAATCGACGGAGTGGTCGTGGCGGCGGTAGTAGTCCTCGACCTGGTCCTTGGGCAGCTCGGTCTTGCCCTTGTAGGTGACCTCGTAGCCGTGACCGTCGATCATGATCTGGACGACGTCGATCTTCTTGCCGGGGAGGATCATGCCGCGGTCGGTGAGGTAGCCGATGCGGTCGGCGGCGGTGACCGGCGGGGAGGCGTGGGGGTGGGCGGGACGGACCGTCTCGTGGAACTCGATGATGTAGGGGTTGGGTTCGCCGTGGAAGAAGGAGGAGCCGCGGCCTTCGACGAACTCGGAGGTGCGATTGAGCCAGGCGTCGCCGCCGAGGGCCTGGACCATCTGGTCGAGGAGGGTGCGGGCGCGCTGCTCCGAGGAGCTGCCGGTGGGCTGGGCGGGAGCGGCGGAAGGGATGTCGGCTGCCTGGGCGTGGAGGATGGTGGGGGCGAGGAGAGTGAGCGCCATTACAACGAGGGCACCCCCCCGGATATAAAAATCGCAAAATCTTGAAAGAAAACAGCTTGCCTTCATAATCTTGATTTGATTCAACTTAGGCATGTGACTCATTCCACGTGATGTTAGACGCAGGCGACGGTAGTTCAGGTCCGGCCGGAGCGTAAATGGCACGACGCTGAGAATACCTTGTCTCTTCTTTAATTGTATGGGCGGTGTCAAGGAAGGCTGCACTTCTGCTGCTCTAGTTCTGACGCGGCGTTACTTCTGAGAGTGCGGCTCGCAATGTGGGCTCCCTGTCTGGACCGTGGCGCGAGGCATCGTCAAAGGCTGTTTTTCCATCGTTGTCGCGGATGTAGGGATCGGCGCCGTGCTTGATGAGGACGCGAACCATGTCATTACTGACCGTCGTCATCAGTGGCGTCTCGCCATCCTTGTTGCGTGCGTTTACATCTGCTCCAAGCTTGATAAGTTCTTCGGCAACATCATCCAGGAATGTCTCGTGGAGCGGCGTGTTGCCATCATCGTCCCTAGCGTTGACGTTGGCACCGGCTTCGGCGAGGAGACGCACACACTCGACGCGAGCGCCGTCGACGTCTGTATTCCGATAATCTCCGGCGGCAAACATTGCGGTCTGGCCGTCGCGCCCCTTAGCTTCCAGCTTCGGCTTGTAGCGGAGAATCTCGCGGACCAGATCCGGGTTGCCGGAACCTGCAGCCATGATAAGGATGCTGCCTTTTCCCAGTCCCTGCAAAATCATTCCGCCGCCGCTTTCAGTGACAGTGAGTTTTGAGAGATCGACGTTTGGGTTTGCGCCGTATGCAATAAGGGCCCGTACAGCATCCAAGCTGCCTGTGTCGGCAGCACCAGCGAGGGCGAGGTCTTTGTCCTCCTGATCATCCCGGCTTGCTCTGGCATCGATCAAGACATGGAGAGCATCCGGGTGAGAGCTTGCAGAGTTGAGCCAGCCAACGTGGTCGAATGGAATCCCCATGTATGGCTCCTTCGGTTTGGGAGCCGGGATGGGTTTGAGTGACACTCCAGCATCCAATAATTCCCGCACAGTCGCAGTCTGGCCTCGCTGTGCGGCGGCCTTGAGCATCACCTGAGCGTCGAATGTATGGAAGTCAAACTTTTCGGCCTGGAGGGCGCGGACAAGACCCTCGTCACCGGCGATCCATCGTGAAGTCTGCGCAACTTCATCGGTCTTGTTCTCCAGGTCCTTGATGATTTCGGGCATTCCTATCCAAGTGCCCATGTAATCAACTATCCGCTTCTCCTTGCCATCGATGGAAATGGAGAGAATATAGGTTGGACAATCGGTGACCATAGCCTGATAACCCGGATCCATGGAGTAGAAATCCGCCGCTACAAATTCTTTTGCAAAGTCACGAACTTGTGAGGGATCGACGGTATCTGTATGTTTACCGGGCGCCACAACATTTCCACCGCCATCAAAGGTCGTGCCCTCGGTGGTGAGAGTGACGGTATAGCCGGGACAGCTTCCCATGCACCCTGTGCGTTCCAAGGCAATTGCGATTCTTGAATTGGGATGAACGACCGGAGGGTTGATGCGAACGGAAGGCAGGCGTTCTGGCGGGACCAGATTGACATACTCCTCCACCTCGGCGGTGATCGGTTTGCCGTCCTTCTCAAAGGGCTTGAAGTGCCACTGGTAGACGGTGCCTTCGACCGATGACCAATACTTCATATCGTCCTGGCTGCCGCTGGCTTCGGCGTTCATTACATCGCCCATGGGCGAGACGATGAGTGTAAGGTGAAGCTGGTTCAGTCCTTCCCTGATTCCGACGGTAGGTATCTCATCGCGGTGTGGCCTGATCTCATGCGATTGCGCCGCGTCGTAGTCGAAGGAGGGATATGTGGGCTGCTCCTGAGCACGGCTGATGGCAGTAGTGAATGAGGCAAGCGCGAGAATCGCTGCGGCACGGAGCATGGTGAGCATCGTACTCCCTTAGACACCAGCGACGGAATAGTTGGCCATGCAAGAGATTAGTGGATGCCAGCGGATCGCTTCCCCACTCATGCGCGATGAGACTGCGCATGAATGGGGCACCCGAGGTTGGGGGATGAGGCACCCCGGCCAGTTCCGGGCAAAGAGACTGACCTCAGCGGCTAAAGCCGCGCGGCCGGTGCAGGATTTTGCGGCACGGCTAAAGCCGTGCCCTTAAGCAAGACGCTTGCAGCACTTTCTTCAGTCCAGCGTGAGGTGGTCGATGACGGGGATCGGATGGGGCGCTCGACTTGGCTGTGCGCGAACTGAGAATGACAGCGAAAAACAACTGCAGTCACTCGGCTCGCGCTGAGCATCGACCGGGATGACAGGGTTTGTCTCCCCACTCATGCGCGATGAGACTGCGCATGAATGGGGCACCCGGGGTTGGGGGATGAGGCACCCGGCCAGTTCCGGGCAAAGAGACTGACCTCAGCGGCCAAAGCTGCGCGGCTGCAGGATTTTGCGGCACGGCTGGAGCCGTGCCCTTGAGCAACCGCTTGCAGCACCGGGGCACCGGCTTCGACGGCGGCGAAACGGCCATAGTAATCTTTGGCGATGGAGCCGAAGATCGAAGGCTTTGAGAGCGCAGGCGGCGCAGCTTTCGAAGCAGTGCCGCTGGTGAGCGTTGCCGTTACCGCTTTCAATCTTGAGCAGTGGATCGGCCGCGCGATGGACAGCGCGCTGGCGCAGCAGGTCTCGTTTCCTTTTGAGATCGTCGTGGCCGATGACTGTTCGCGGGACGGGACGACGGAGATTCTGCGCTCCTATCAGCAGCGTTATCCCGATGTGGTGCGCCTGATTGAGCGGCCGGCCAACGTCGGCATGCAGCGCAACTATTACGACCTGTTCCAGCGCTGCCGGGGCAAGTACATCGCGTGGCTGGATGCGGACGACTACTGGACCGATCCGCTGAAGCTGGAACGGCAGATTGCGGCGATGGAAGCGGACCCATCCATCAGCGTGTGCTGCCACTTTGTGCGCTGGACCAATGTGGACGGCTCGCTGCGGCGCGAGCGGTTTCCGCCGATGGCGCCGGGCCGGTACGGCGTGGAGGACGTACTGCGGTCGTGCTTTGTTCCGACGGCCTCCGCGGTGTTCCGGAGAGGCGTGGAAAAGAAGTTGCCGGAGTGGTACCTGAACATGCCGCCGGTTTCGGACTGGCCGGTCTGGGTGCTTTCAGCGCTGGAGGGAGACATCTTTCTGATGGATGGAGTGATGGCGGACTACTTCATGACTCCGGGGAGCGCGTGCAACAGCAAAGGCCCGATGTTCCTGACCAAGATCGAGGCGGGATTTTACGAGAAGGTGGAGTCGATCCTGCCGCGGCGGCTGCACCGCATGGTCCGCGCCGAAAAGGGCACACGCTACGAGAGGATCGCTTACTGGACGCGAAAAGAGGAAGGCGACTTTGTGGCTTCGCGCAGGGCCGCAGTGAAGGCGTTCTGCTCGCCGTTTCCGGCGGACAACCTGGGGAGCAAGTCGAAGTCGCTGCTTGCGGCCATGGTGCGCGAGGCGGAGTGGCGGCTGAAGGGCGGACGGTAATTCCCGGTCAAGGGCCGGATCGCGTTCCCCCTCATGCGCGATGAGGCTGCTCATGAATGGGGCACCCGGCAGCCACAGCAGCACGCGAATGGGCGCGGGTGCGAAGGTGGCAATGAAACCCGACCCCACCCATGTCGCTGCGCTCCATGAATGGGGCACCCAAGCGGGGCGGTGTCAGCCGGCGAGGACGGCGCCGCCGTTGGCGTTGAGGATTTCGCCGGAGATGAAGCCGGCGAGCGGGGTGCAGAGGAAGAGGATGGGGCCGGCGACCTCATACGGGTGGGCGGGGCGGCCGACGGGGATGGTGGGGTTGATGCGGGAGGCGACCTCGGGGACGTCGAAGACGGAGGAGGTCATCTGGGTGTGGGTCCAGCCGGGGGCGACGCAGTTGGCGTAGATGAGGTGGGGGGCGAGTTCCGAGGATAGGGACTTGGTGAAGGAGATGATAGCGCCCTTGCTGGCGGCGTAGTCGGCGTGGAGGCCCTCTCCGCGCTGGCCGGCGGCGGAGGCGACTAAAACAATATGGCCCCTAGCGGTGACGATGTGGCCGCGGGCGGTTCGGGGCTGGCTCGCAGTATCGGTTCCCCACTCATGCGCGTCCTGACGGTCGCGCATGAATGGACCACCCGGAGTATGTGAGCCGGTCTGCTCGTGGGGGTGCGGGGCGTTGGTGACGACAGGGGTGGGCGCGGGGTGGGTGAGCATGTGCGCGGCGGCGGCGTGGCAGAGGCCGAAGACGCTTTCGACGTTGGTGGCCTGGGTGCGGCGCCACTGCGCAGAGGTCATGCGGGCGACGGGGATCTCGTCGGGGGGCCAGATGCCGTGGTTGGCGACGAGGATGTCGATGTCGCCGAGGGCAGAGATGGTTTTGGCCACGAGGGATTCGCCGTCTTCTGCGGACTCGAGGGTGTGCTGGAGGGCGATGCAGTCGGGCGTGCCGCTTGTCTCTGGATTCTGGAGGGACGCGGCGAGGGCTTCGGCCTCGGACTGCGCGCGGAGATAGCTGAAGGCAACGCGGGCTCCGGCCTGGCGGAAGAGGCGGACGGTGGCGGCGCCGATGCCGCGCGAGCCTCCGGTGACGAGTGCGGTGCGGCCGGCGAGCGAAAGAGGGACGGACATGAGGGACAGGTTAGTGGTTGGGCCGGGGAAAGGCAAAATACAGAGGCTTAACACCGATTTACACCGATGGCACCGATCAAGGCAAAGCGACCACGGATCTTCACGGATGAACACAGATTAAGGAACAAGGCAAAGATCGTGGCCGGGAGCGGAGAGGTAACTGCAGGTCTTTCGACTCGTCGCGATCTTCCGACTGCTCCTTGCTCGAGATGAGAGGGTTTGGGTGGGTGGTGGGTGTCTTTATACTTGGGAGGTTATGGCGAAGACGGAAAGTGGAGCGGCGGTGGGATTTCCTCCGGTGGATGAGCAGCTGGACTTGATTACGAAGGGTGCGGCGGAGATTATTCCGCGGGAGTCGCTGAAGGAGCGGCTGGCGGAGTCGGCGCGGGCGGGGCGGCCGCTGCGGGTGAAGGCGGGGTTCGATCCGACAGCGCCGGACCTGCACCTCGGGCACACGGTTCTGATAAGGAAGCTGCGGCATTTTCAGCAGCTGGGGCATACGGTGATCTTCCTGATTGGGGATGCGACGGCGCTGATTGGCGACCCGACGGGGCGCAATGTGACGCGCAAGCCGCTGACGCGCGACGAGATTGAAAAGAACGCGGTGACGTACAAGGAGCAGGTGTTCAAGATCCTGGACCCGGAGAAGACGGAGGTCCGGTACAACAGCGAGTGGCTGGATGCGCTGGGGTTCGAGGGGATGATCCGGCTGGCGGCGAAGGCGACGGTGAGCCAGATGCTGGAGCGTGAGGACTTCCACAAGCGGTTCCAGGAGGAGCAGCCGATCAGCGTGCACGAGATGCTGTATCCGCTGGTGCAGGGGTACGACTCGGTGGCATTGAAGGCGGACGTGGAGCTGGGCGGGACTGACCAGAAGTTCAACCTGCTGCGCGGACGGGAGCTGCAGCGCGATGCGGGGCAGGCTCCGCAGATTGTGCTGATGACGCCGATCCTGGAGGGGCTGGATGGCGTGCAGAAGATGTCGAAGTCCTTGGGGAATGCGATCGGCATCCAGGAGCCGCCGGGGGAGATGTACGGCAAGCTGATGTCGATCTCCGATGACCTGATGTGGAAGTACTACACGTTCCTGACGGACCTGAAGGCGAGCGAAATTGACGCGATGCGGGATGAGGTGTCGCATGGCGGGCTGCATCCGATGCATGCGAAGAAGAACCTGGCGCACGGGATTGTGAAGGACTTTCACGGAGCAGCGGCGGCGGATGCGGCGGCGGAGAGCTGGACCCGGCAGTTCCAGCAGAAGGCCGTGAGCGAGGATGTGCCGGTAGTGAAGGTGGCACTGGACGCCGAGGGGCTGATGGATGCGGATGGAGCGATCAAGCTGGCGAAGCTGCTGCAACTGGCCGGACTGGCGGCGAGTGCGGGCGAAGCCACACGGAAGATCAGCGAGAACGCGGTGAGTGTGAACGGCGAGAAGGTGAATGTGCGCGCGTTGGCCAAGGACGCGCTGGGAGATGGGCCTGTGTTGCGGCTGGGCAGGCGGAGCGTGAAGGTGGAATGGGCCGGGTAGGCTGTTGATGAAATCGTAATTCGCGCAGGATCAACCCATTAGCTGGAGATCACGTCTAACAGGCAAGGATGGGACGACGCACGCGAGTGTCGGCTGGTACGGCAGGTTGGAAGCGCGTGTGCGTGGCCATGCTGGCGATGGGCTGCGCTTTACGGGTGCGGGCGGAAGATCCGAAGGCGCTGGTGGAGCAGGCAGTCCATGCGGAGCTGGATGCGAATGCCAATGACCACTCACACTGGCGGTATATCGAGAGCGAGGACGGCGGCGACAAATTTGTCGTGGTGGAGACGCAGTTCGGCGCGGTGAAGCGGCACATTGACCAGGGGGGGCATCCGGCGAGCGCAGCGACGCTGACGGCGGACGATGCGTTTAACCAGAGGTTCATTCACGACTCCTCGCTGCAGGCAAAGCAGCGGGAGAACGGCGCGCACGACGACAAGAGCGCGACGGAGCTGCTGAACCAGATGCCGGTGGCGTTCCTGTGGACGTTTGAACATGAGACGGAGGACG
>DASZPF010000021.1:0-34140 GCA_035550395.1 Acidobacteriaceae bacterium | reverse complement strand
CATTCCGCTCGCACTGAGCGTGCTTGCGCTGGCCTTCTGTGTGGAAGCCTTCGCCCGCCGTGCCTTCCGCTCGACGCACGCCGGGCTGTATGCGGCGCTCGTGCTGCTCTCCAGCCCGGGAATCTTTCTCTTCACGCGCATCCTGCTGCCGGACGCGATGCTCTGCCTGTGGATCGCGCTTGCACTCTACTGCTTCTGGCTCGCCGAGCAGCGGCTGGAAAAGTCTGAATCTACCAGCTGGCTTTGCTATGGCTTCGCTGCCTGCTGTGCACTTGGGGTGCTGACCAAAGGCTTTATCGGAGTGGTGTTTCCGGCGGGGATCGTCGTGCTCTACCTTCTGTTGAGCCGCGGGCTGCGCGGCGCAGTTCACAGACTGCTGCGACTGCATCCCTTCAGCTCCACCGGGATCTTCTTTCTACTTGCTGCGCCGTGGCATCTGCTGGCGGCGTGGCAAAACCCCACGCGCGGCTATCCGGGCAGCGTAACTTTCACGCTGCATCCTGCGCTGGGAGCGTCGCACTTCTTTGTGCCTCTGCCGACGCAGAGCAACGTCCACGGCTGGGCGTGGTTCTATTTCATCAACGAGCAAGTGCTGCGCTATCTCAACGCCCGCGTCCCGCGCGACTATGACACGGTGCCGCTATGGCTCTTCTGGGGACTCTGCCTCCTCTGGCTGATGCCCTGGTCGGCGTTTATCTTTCATGCGATCTCCAGGGCCCTGTCCGTCCTAAGTGCCGACTGCCGCCAGAGACTGCGCATGCATGCGTTGGATGAGTGCGAACGGTCACAGCTCCTTCTTCTTATCTGGGCACTAACGCCACTCATCTTCTTTTCGTTCTCTACCCGACAGGAGTATTACGTACTTCCATCTCTGCCTCCACTCGGTGTTCTGGTTGCGGGATGGCTGGCGTTCCGCGCTCCAACCAAGGGCGAGGCTGAAGTTCATCGCCGGACCAACCTGCGCTGCACAGCAGCCGTGCTTGCGTTCGGCACGATTTTTGCCATTGCAGCGGTCTACTTTGTGATCCATAGCCGCACACCCGCACCGAATACCGACCTCGCTTCCCTGCTCTCGCAGAACCCGGGAGACTACGCGCTCTCCATGGGGCACTTTCTCGACCTCGACGCGCGGGCGCTCGCGCTCTTCCGCCTGCCGCTGCTGCTGGCCGCTGCGGGCCTCTTTCTCGGGCCGCTTGCGTCGTACCTGCTGCGCCGGCGGGCGCGGCCGCATGCTGCGACACTGGCACTCGCGGCCGGAGCCTTCGGCTTTCTGCTCGCCGCGCACCTGGGCCTGCAGACCTTTGCGCCGGTGCTCAGCTCCGCACAACTAGCCAAGTCGATTGCATCGCAGGTACAGCCGGGCGATCTCATCGTCATCCATCAGGAGTACGAGTTCGGCAGCACGCTGGGCTTCTACCTGCAGCGGCCGGCATACGCATTCACCGATATGGGTAGAACGCCGGTCGATCCTATCCACATCCTCACTGAGCCTAAGTATCACGGCACGCGCGACTACGGCCGCAGCTCCAACCTCTGGTACGGCAGCTTCTTCCCGGATGCACCCGCGATCTTCGAGACGGAGCGCTCGCTGGCGGCAAAGTGGCGAGGCCCGCAACGTGTCTTCCTCTGGCAGGACCTGGGCGATCAGCCCGCGCCGCTGCCGAAGCTGCCCGGTCCCGTATACATCCTCGCGCGCTCTGGCGGCAAAGAGATCGTCTCGAACCAGCCGAATCATTAAGTGATCCCTATTCTCATTGCAGATCAGAAGCCATAGACGAACTTTTGAGAGTAAGGGACAAAGGCTGCATCCAGGTGCGAGGGAGGCGAGCTATGGAACAAACGAAACCGAAGATCCGTAGAT
Organism: Acidobacteriaceae bacterium; assembly: GCA_035550395.1. Lineage (GTDB taxonomy): Bacteria > Acidobacteriota > Terriglobia > Terriglobales > Acidobacteriaceae > Edaphobacter. Next base: position 32,279 of record DASZPF010000021.1, on the reverse strand, counting down.
GCAGTCTGACCCTGCGAACTTTGGAGTTTTGCTTTGAATTGCCGACTGTTCTCGTTCCATTTCGTTGTTGCCTTCCTGTTCGCAGCCCAAATGCCGGCACAGGCGCCCGCCGCTGTTCCGGTGCAGAAAGCAGCAGCGGATGCACACCCATCACTGGTGGTGGCGACGGTCAAGCCGCACGACCCGAACTCCCAGCACCAGGGCATCAATGCCAGGGGAGACCGCTTCACGGTCCTGAATCAGTCGGTCGCCAGCATGATGCTGTTCGCCTACGCGATCCACCCGAAGCAGATTATCGATGCGCCTGACTGGATGCTGCATGACCGCTGGGACATCGAGGCAAAGATAGACACGCCGGCGGAGCCGAGCCTCCGCCAGATGCAGGAGATGATGCAGAGACTATTGGCAGATCGCTTCCAACTTCACTTCACCCGGGAAAAGCGGGAGCTTCCTGTGTATGCCATCCGGGTCGCGAAGGGCGGCCCGAAGCTCACGCCCGCCGCCCATCCAGACCATGAGGCCGACCAGACTGCGAACGGCCATGGCACGGACCTGACTCAGATCTACACGAGCGCCACGATAGCCGATTTTATTCTGGGCATGCAGTTCTTTGTGCCGGACCGGCCTATGGTCGATCAGACCGGACTGACCGGCCGCTACGACATCCGGCTGCGCTACACGCCGGACGAGAGCCGAACGACCGATCCCAACGCGCCGCCGGGACTCTTCACGGCCATTCAGCAGCAGCTGGGTTTGAAGCTGGAGCCCGTAAAGGTACCAATCGATGTCTTCAAGATCGACCATGTCGAGCGGCCGGGAGAGAACTGACGGTTTACCATGGTCGCCATGCGAGGAACGGCAGTAGTTTCCGTGGCAATCCTTGCCGGAGTGCTGGCAGCGCGCGCGCAGGACACTGCGGTCGAACCGGCTAAGCCGATGGCCAAGAATGCCGATCCCTCGTTTGAAGTTGCGGCCATCAAACCTTCAGACCCGAATGATCCGAGTGATGGATTCCATCTGAGCGGACGCCACGTCACCGTCGAAAACCAGACGATGACGAGCCTCATCTGTTTTGCCTACGCGATCGATAAGAGCCAGATCATCAACGCGCCCAAATGGTTCGATGAGCAGCACTGGGACATTGATGGCGTCCCCGATGTTGAGGGTATGCCGGATCTGCACCAGTATCAGCGCATGGTGGAAAAGGTGCTTGCTTCGCGGTTCGGCCTGCAGCTGCACCATGAACAGCGCGAACTCTCCGGCTACACGCTGAGGGTCACGAAGGGAGGACCGAAGATACAAAAGAGCAAGAGCGATCCGGATGCCGGAGTGGACCAGACAGGCAACGGAAATGGCTCGCAAAGATATATGAAGTTCACAAATAGCAGCATGCCCGACTTCATACTGTGTCTGGAGCAACTTGCGGGCAAACCGGTGCGCAACGATACCAATCTGCCGGGCCGCTTTGACTTCCTCCTGCGCTGGACTCCCAACGAGCTGCGTACAACCGACCCTAACGCGCCGCCTGGGCTCCTTACCGCGATCCAGGAAGAGTTGGGCCTGAAACTGGAGGCCGACCGCGGACCTACGGACGTCCTTGTTATCGACGCCGTAACGCAGCCGACGCAGAACTAGCGGGACACGTTAAGCCACGCGGGCGATGCGGCCGTGGCGGAGGTAGAAGTGCTCGCCGCGCCAGACGATATGGTCGGAGGCGAAGCTCCAGGCCCAGAAGCCCAGGCCGAAGAAGTCGCGCAGAGGCAGCAGCCACAGATCGCGCAGCACCTGCCCATCGCGCAGGATGCCAACGCCCACTGAGAGCGCGACCGAGACACGGGCGAGCAGCACGAGGCTGAGCAGGGTAAAGCTCCAAAGTGCGAAGCCCGAGGCGATACAGTTCATCACCGCCCATGGCACGCAGTAGGTAACGCCGAGTCCGGCGTATCCCCACTGCCGCGAGTCGCGCGTGGAGCGGGCCCAGCGCATCTGGTGGTCCCAGAAGCCACGGAAGCGATAGGCGGGAACGGTGGTCTCGACCGGTTCCCCGCAGAGTTCCACGCGGTAGCCCGCCTCGGCGATACGGGCCCCGGCCTCGTAGTCGTCGGCGAGATAGTCGACCAGAGGCTCCAGCCCGCCAGCAGACTCCAGCGCCTCGCGCGATACCGCCAGCGTAGATCCAAGCCCGAAGCGTATGCCGCCTTCGATGAGCCGCGCGGTCAGCACGCCCGGCAGAAAGTCCGTGGAGATGCCCAGCGCCTCAAGGCGCGCCCACAGAGTAAGCCCTTCACCTTCCGCGGCGGTGCGGCCCAGGTAGGGCGCGGTGACCATTCCCACCGGTCGTGGATCTTTCGGAGAATCGGCTGCGCCCGCCGGGCCGAAGCACGCCATGACGCGAGCGAGGTAACGGGGCGAAACCAGGATATCGCTGTCGTTGATGAGGATGTAGCCATAGCGTGCCTCGCGCAGCATCTGGATAAGATTGCTCACTTTGCCGGAGGTTCCCAGGCGCTCCGGGCAGACGATGAGGCGAATGTCACAGTCAGGGAATTCGGCCTGCAACTGACGGACCTCGGCGACGGCGGGATCATCGAGGCTGCTGACGCCGAAGAGGATCTCGAAGCGGCCTGCGTACTGTTGCCGGCAGTGGCTGACAAAGCCGGCGTGCATGCGCGCGTCGAGCCCTTTGATGGGCTTCAGGATGCTGACGTCGGGCGCGAAGGGTTGCGCGGTTGCGACGGCCTCAACGCGCCTGCAATGGTGGTTGAAACTGCGCGCCCCCCACAGAGCCAGCAGCATATAGACCAACCCGCCTGCGGTCAGCAGGGCTGTGACGACCTCTACTGACGTTGCAATCCACATGCTCTTGAGTTTATCGGAGTGTCGCTCGTTCGCCGTGACTCGGCATTTCGGCGATGCATTCGCGGGCGAATCGGGCGACGCTTTCGGCGGCGCGGGAGGCATGCCGCTCCAACAGCAGGTGCGGGCCAGGAAAGATCTCGACAGCAGCCTGCGGCTGGATGCGGCGCATCTCTTCCAGCCGTTCGCGGCGGACGAGGCGGTCATCCTCGGCGCCCAGCAGCAGGACCGGTATGCGGACCTGCGCCAGCTCGGCGCGAACATTGCAGGCCAGGATGGCGCGGATCCGCGCAGCGAAGGTGGCTGCAGGCACAGTGTCACGGATCTTCCTCAGCCGCCCGAGTGTGTCCTCAGATGCGTCCCAGCCGGCGGTCCAGTGTCTGGTCACAAAGCTGGGTCGCGGCAGCACAGGCAGCAGATAGGTCAGCAGGGCCGAGATCGGGCGCAGCAATCTGCGCACCGGCGGCGTGGCGAATCCGACGCAGACCACAAGGCCGCAGAGATTGGAAGGCTTTGTCGCCGCCCACGCGATGGAAGCGACGGAGGAGAAGGACTCGGCGACGACGATAAAGGGCTCGGTGTCGAGGTGGGCCGCTGCGAGGAAGCGGGCGACCTCGGCATATGAGCCGCAGCCGTCGACGGGATAGCGCACGATCTGCGCACGAAAGGAGACGGGCAGCGCGGCGGCGAAGTTTTCCAGCAGCAGGCCGGTGCCGTCCATGCCGGGCAGGATGACGATCTTCGGGTCCGGGGATCTCACTGTGCTGTCAGCCGAGGCTCCCACCAGCTTTACTCGTAGCGCAGCGCTTCGATGGGATCCAGGTTCGCTGCCTTCCATGCGGGATAGATGCCGAAGATCAATCCAATGGCGCAGGAGCTGAGAAATGCAATGAGCACCCATAAGGGCGAGACAGCAGTGGACAATGTAAGACCGAACATGGGCAGCAAGAATCCGATCAGGGTGGCGACAGCTCCACCCAGCAGAACGCCGATGATGCCTCCCACGGCACAGAGAGTCATGGCCTCCAGGGTGAACTGGGTGAGGATGGTCTTCTTGTTGGCGCCGATTGCCTTGCGCACGCCAATCTCGCGTGTCCGCTCCGTCACGCTTACCAGCATGATGTTCATGACGCCCACGCCGCCCACGAGCAATGCCACGCTGGACAGAGAGAAGAGCAGAAGAAACAGTCCGCCGGTGATCTCATCCCAGAGGCGCGTGAGTGTGTCCGTGCCGAAGATGGCGAAGTTGTCCGGCTTGTCGTTGGAGAGCTTGCGGCGGCGGCGCAGCAATTCGGTGAGCTCGTCCACGACGAGGTCTTTGTTCTTCGGATCGTCGTACTTCACGCTGATCCAGTAGTCGAGTTGCTCAGGATGCATGTAGTGGAAGGTGGAGATGGGGAAGAAGGCCTGGTTGTCCTGGGGGTTTTGCCCTCCTCCAAAGGCCTGCTTCTGCTTCTCCAGCACACCGACGACGGTAAAGAGCATCCCTGCGGCCTCGACCTCTTTGCCCACAGCACCCTGGTTGGGAAAGAGCTGGGCGGCGGTGTCCGAACCGAGCACGGTAATACGCGCGGCCCGCTGCTCGTCGCTCTCGTTGAAGAAGCGGCCCTCGGCCATGTCCAGCTCGTGCACCTGCTCCTGCTCGGGGCCAACGCCGGTCAGGATGGTGCCCTGCATCTCGTGCCCGTCGCCGCGGATGGCGGTGACGCCGGCGCGGCCGGGAGAGTTGTTGTCGGTATACTGCAGCGCGGGCGAGACGGCGACAACGTGTTGCAGGTCTTTCATCGCCATGGCGTCGTCGTAGGTGAGTTGCTTGCGGGTGAGCATCTCCGTTGTAGGCCTTCCACTGAAGGCGGGGAAACGGAAGATAAAGAGCACGTTGGAACCGAGCGATTCCACCAGTCCCGCGACGCTTTGGTTGAGGCCGTTCACAACGGACGAGATGGTGATGACCGTCAGTACCCCGATGACGATGCCGAGGATGGTGAGGCCGCTGCGCAGCTTGTTGGCGCGGAGCGTATCCATCGCCATGGTTACGGTCTCTTTCAGGTCTGCGGCTCGCATGGCTATGTCAGATCTCCGCCCGCAACGCGACGATAGGGTCGAGCCTTGCAGCCTTGCGCGCCGGATAGACGCCGAAGAAGATGCCGGTCGCGGTGGCCACTAGGAGGCCCAGCACGACGCTCCAGACGGCGACCGACGATGGGAAGCCAAGCAACAGCGTGACGATCTGCGCGACGGCGAAGCCGCCCATGACACCGAAGAAGCCGCCGACCAGCGCCATTGCGCCGGACTCGACCAGGAATTGGAGCTGGATGTCGCGCCCGCGCGCGCCCAGCGCCTTGCGAATGCCGATCTCGCGGGTGCGTTCGGTGACAGAGACTAGCATGATGTTCATGATGACGATGCCGCCGACGATCAGCGAGATAAAAGCGATGGCCCCGGCGACTGCGCCGAAGGCGGCCGTGGCATAGGAGAAGAAGCTGACCAGCGTGTTGTTGATGTCCAGCTCGAAGCTGTCATCCGCTCCGGGAAGGTCGTGGCGGCGGGAGCGCATCAGCACGCGGACTTCATCGGCTGCGGCTTCGAGTGAAGGGCCGGCGGCCCCGGCCTTGGCGTAGATGGTGAGCGTGGTAGTGGTCCCATAGGTCTTCTGGTAGGCGGTGAGTGGAATGCCGACCCAGTTGTCCTGGCTCTGCCCGAAGGTGGAGCCCTGCTTCTCGCCGACGCCGATGACGGTGTAAGGCTGGCCGTCGACGCGCAGCTCCTGGCCGAGCGGATCGATGCCGGGGAAGAGGTTGTCGCGGACGTCGGCGCCGATGATGGCGACCGAAGAGGCGTGGTCCTCGTCGGTGGCGGTGAAGCCGCGGCCCGAGGCGATGTCCAGGTTCTGCAGCTGCGGCATCTGCCAGGTGTAGCCGCGAATCTGGGTGTCTGTGATGGAGTGCGTTTCGCGTGTCACCTTGCCGACGCTGGACTGCATGGCGCCCATTCCAACGCAGCGCTTGCAGTTGTCGCGGACGTAGACGTAGTCCGGATAGAGGATGTCCTTGCGCTTCTGGTAGCGCTCGTACTGCTGCGCCGAGGTGATGATGGTCGGCATCTTGGAGACGGTGAAGACGTCTGCGCCGTAGCGGGAGAACTTGGTGGTGACGTAGGTGTTCGCGCCGTTGACGAGGGTGACGACGGCAATGACCGAGGCGACGCCGATCATCACGCCGAGGAGCGTGAGGAAGGTGCGCAGCTTGTTCTGCCAGAGCGACTGCAGAGCGAGCATGATGGCTTCGCGGAGTTCCATCCAAGGTGATTGTACGCAGCGGCCAAGCGATGCGTTCCGAGGAAGCCTTGCACAGACCCAGCAACTATTTTTAGATCCTCTCGCCTAAAATATCTGTAATCAGTGATTTAGAGGTATATTGTCGCTGTAAAATAAAGAAAACAGATAATTTACGCGCAAATTATCTGGAATCAGGCATTTGGTTAGCGAGCCGGTTTTCAAGGAGCGCCTGGGACACAGCCTGAGCTGCCTTCTTCTATTGTAGCGGTTTGGGTACGGGAGTTTTGGGGGTAAAACCGCCTGGAATGAGTGGGTTGCACGATGAAACTTGACAGGCGTGTTGCCGATTGCTTTTTGAGCGATCGTGCGGGATGCGTCTGGCGTCGTAAGAGACGGAGGGAGTGGGTTCCTAGAACGGCTCATCGGCAGGCGCGAGGTCGAGGGTGAGGTTGGTGGCGGCGTCGGAGCGCGAACGCGGCGCTTTGCGGAAGGTGACATCGCGGGAGAAGAGGGGACGCTGGAGACGCTGGGTGCCTTCGAGCAAACCCTTTATGGTGAGGAGCTGGATGCGCGGGAATTTGCCGCCTGCTGCTCCGGATGCGCCGGGCGAGGTGTAGAAACCAGCCTCGGCTGCCTCGCGCTGCATCGGTCTGGTGGGTTCCTCGAACGAAATGTAGACGCCGATTTCGGCCTTCTCGCGCTGGAGGACGCCGACGAGGTCGCGGACTTCGGAGACGCCGATGTTCTGGCCGCCTTTGACGGAGAAGATGATCTGCTTCGAGGTGCCGGAGTTGTCGTCGTGGAAGTACAGACGACCGTCAATCCCGCGGTCGGCTCCTTTCTTCACCCCGTCCGTGGGACGCGCGCCGACGAGGCCGAGCGCCCAGTACTGGAACTGCCACTTATTCTCTGCGGCTAGTTGCGCGGCGCCGGCGACATCGGTGGGTTCGCCGATGACCTCATATGTCTCGCGTACGGCGGGAGTGAATGCATCGTCAAGGCGGGTCTTGATGAGGCCGATGGCGAGATGTGTGATGTCGATGCCGATCCAGCGGCGATTGAGCTTCTGCGCTACCTGCACGGTTGTGCCGCAGCCGCAGAAGGGATCGAGAATCAGATCGCCTTCATTGGAGGAGGCTTTCAGTATGCGTTCGAGGAGGGCTTCGGGTTTTTGCGTCGGGTAGCCGAGGCGCTCCTGCGCTTGGGAGTTGATGGGCGGAATATCTTCCCATATATCTCCGATGGGCTTACCCTTCTGCTCGTCAAGATATCGCTTGAACCGTGGAACGCCGCCAGGTTTCGGTTGAACGATGAGCCCATCTCCGGCCGCCGCCAGCATCCGGTCTTTTGTCCAGCGCCACGTTCTCTCCACGCCCATGAATTCGTAGTGAAGATTTGGTCTGTTGTGGTTTGGATTTAGCAGGCTCGTGAGTTGGTATCTGCGACCGTCTGCGTCCTTAGATTGATACTTTGTATCGGTTTTCTCGTCGAGGTTCTCAAGGTCATAACTCTTAAATGCTGCATCCGCGTTCCAGCATGACACCTCGCTCTTTGAGTAGAAAAAGATCGTGTCGTGCGAGGACGCGAAACGCGTAAACGCGTGACCTTTTGGAACTCCTCGTTTCCAGATGATTTCGTTCTTGAACATCTGTGCGCCGAATACACCGTCCATGAGGAGCTTGAGGTAGTGGCTGGCGGTGGGGTCGCAGTGGAGGTAGATGCAGCCGGTGTCTTTTAGTGCTCGGCGGAGCTCCACGAGGCGCGGGGCCATCATGGCGAGGTAGGCGAGCATGTCGGACCCGCCGAGGAGGGTACGGAAGGCACGCATGGCGTCGGCGACGCGGCCGCCCTGTTCGACGACCTCTTCGTAGCTGCGCTCGGACTCGATGTTCCACTCCCAGGTGTCCTTGAAGGCAGTGATCTGGGAGGCGGATCGGGAGCCGTCCTTCTCCGCGAAGAGAACGTTGTAGTCCTGGCGGGAGTTGAAGGGCGGATCGAGGTAGATGAGATCGACGGAGTTGGGCGCGATGTAGTCGCGAAGGACGGTTAGGTTGTCGCCGTAGTAGAGGCGGTTCTTCGCGGAGGGCTCGTGCGCGGGCATTGGGGAAAAGGGTAACACTCCCACTCATCGTGCGAAGCGCGCGCGATGAGTGGGGCACCCGACAAGAGCAAAGGCAAAAGCGACTACAGGGATCCTTCGCTTCGCTCAGGATGACGGCAAGAGGTGGACGCAGACCCGACCCCACTCATGCGCGCCCTGACGGTCGCGTCATGAATGGGGCACCCGGCGCTCGCTCGGGGATGACGGCGGTGTGAAGGAGTTATGGCGCGAACCCACCCAAGCGGAGCTTGGATGGGGCACCCGGCAAGGACAACTACAGGGATCCTTCGCTTCGCTCAGGATGACGGCAAAAACAAAGCAAGAGCAAAGGAAAATGCGGGGATTCAGAAGGTGGGGACGGAGGGTTCGGTGACGAGGTCGTCGACGGAGATGTAGAGGGCTTTGCCGAGTTTCTTGAAGTCGGTGCGCCATTCCTCGGGCCAGGTGGCGAGGTGGTTGCGGCGGAGCAGGTCGTTCCAGATGTTCTGAGCCTGCCAGAGGTTGACTCCAAAGGGGAGCTTGCGCAGGGCGGTGGCGATGGTGAGGGCCGAGCGCAGGGTGGCGGCGACGGCGCGGGCCGAGCCGCTGGCGGCGGCGTTGCCGGTGGCGGCGAGGATGGCGGCATCGGAGGTGGCGGCGAGCGCTCCGGCGATGGATTCGGCGGATGGCGGCTCCTGGGGAGCGTGGGCCGCGTGGCCGAGGGCGTCGGCGAAGAGGTCAAGCTGCATCTCGAGGGAGGTCATGGCGCGCTTCATGCGCTCGCCGGCGGCGAAGCTGAGGGACTGGGAGTCGACGGTGACCTGATAGGCGATGGCGCGGGAGAAGAGAGCGGTGAGCTCGGAGGGATTGAAGTTTTCGGCTTCGATGGCGCGGCGGAGGCTGGAGTTGAGGGCGTAGTTGGCGGCGACGGCGAGGGCGGGCGGGGCGGCCATGCCGGATTCGGTGAGGAAGCGGAGGAGCGAGGCGTGGTCCTCGTAGATCTTGCGGAGTGAGTCCTCCATCTCGGCGACGGTGCGGTCGAGGATGGTGCGCAGGATGCGGTGCTGCTCGTCGGAGAAGAGCGAGGTGAGGGAGTAGGAGAGGGCGCCGAAGGAGCGGTCCATGAGGCGGATGACCTCAGGAAGGTTGGCGCGGCCGATGGCGGCGGCGATGTCCGAGGTGAATTTGGTGAAGGAGTCGAGGTCGGCGGGGTCCGCGGGATTGAATGGGCGGACGGCGGCGGAGAGGTTCTGGTCGCCGAGGTGGAGGACGGCGAAGCTGATGTCCTCGGACTGCTCGGTGATGCGGGAGCGGATGCGGGCCCGTCCGAGAGCGACGCGGCCGCGGCCGGAGGCGAAGGACTCCCAGGCGTCGCGGTGGACGTCGTAGCAGAAGAGCTCGCCGTCTTCGGGATAGCTGCGGAAGATGGAGCTGATGGCGTAGTGGGCGCCGACCTCTTCCAGGCCGATGCGCATGCCGGTGATGTAGCGGCGGTAGAGCTCGGCGCCGTCGCCGAACTCGGGGAGGTTGGACTTGGCGCGGGCGAGGATCTCGAGGAATCGGGGCTCGAGCTCAGCGCCCGCGGGGCCGAAGAGTTTGGCGGCGAGCTGCAGGACGCGGCCGGCGTAGGCGATGACCTGCATGGTCTCGATGCCGGAGATCTCGTCGAAGAACCAGCCGCAGGAGGTGTACATGAGCTGGGCGTGGCGCTCGAGCTCCATGAGCTCGAAGACGGTGATGCGCTCTGCCGGGGTGAGGACGCGGGTGGCGTGGCGGGCAAAGAAGCGGTCCTTGGAGGCGGCGGAGCGGTCAAGGATGACGTCGATGTAGGCGTCGCGGGCGGCCCAGAGATCGTTGAGGAGAGGAGCGGCGAGGGCTTCGGCGAGAGGGGCGGTAGCGTCGCGGAGCAGATCGAGGGCCTCGCGGAGGGGTGCGCGCCAGAGCTGGTTCCATCCGGCGCGGCCGCCGTTGCAGCCGCAGTTGGAGCGCCAGCGCTCGACGCCGTGGGCGCAGGACCAGGAGGTGTCTTCGACGACCTCGGCCTCCCAGGCGGGTGGGAAGTTGGCGAGGAACTCGCCGTAGTTGGTGAGGCGCGCGAAGTTGTTGGACTCGATCCAGTACATGGCGTAGGAGAGCGCCATCTCGCCGTACTTGTGGTGGTGGCCGTAAGATTCGCCGTCGGTGGCGACGTGGGAGAGCTGGGCAACAGGAGCGGCAGAGTCCGCGGCAGCGCTCTCGGGCGGCGTCGTCGGGGCGTGGAAGCCCTCCAGCAGCCTGCGGCCGAAGGTCTCCCCGGAGTTGAGCAGACCCTCAAACGCGATCCCGCGGGAAGCGGGGCCGTCGTAGAAGAAGACGGCGATCGATCGGCCCTCATCGAGCTGGACGACATAGGGATGAGTGGTGTCGACGGAGGAGTTGGAGGTATCGGTCCAGGGATCGGCGGCGGAGGCGTCGGGGTCTTCGGCGATGCGGCGGACGCGGGCGCACTGGTGCGGCGCAAGGATGGTGAACTTGATGCCCTCGGCGGCCATCAGGTCGAGCACGCGGCGGTTGACTGCGGTCTCGGCGAGCCACATTCCTTCGGGTTTGCGGCCGAAGCGGTGGACGAAGTCGGCGATGCCCCAGCGGATCTGGGTGATGGCATCGCGGCGGCTGGCCAGCGGCATGATGATGTGGTTGTAGACCTGGGCCATGGCGGAGCCGTGGCCGGAGTAGCGTGCGGCGGAGGCGCGGTCGGCGTCCAGCACCATGCGATAGGTGCGCGGGGCGTTGTCCTCCATCCACTTGAGCAGGGTGGGGCCGAAGTTGTAGCTCATGCGCGCGTAGTTGTTGACGATGCGCACGATCTCGTTTTTCTGGTTGGTGATGCGCGAGGCGCCGTTGGGGGCGTAGCACTCGGCGGTGATGCGGTCATTCCAGTCATGCCAGGGAGCGGCGGAGTCCTGGACCTCGACGACTTCGAGCCATGGGTTCTCGCGGGGGGGCTGGTAGAAGTGGCCGTGGACGCAGACGTAGCGGTCTGCCGGCGGTCCTGAATCCGATGTCCTGGTGGATTTTGCGTTCGAGGAGGGGCGCTTCACCATTCGACTAGGGTATCGCGAGGCAGAGGATTCCGCCGAAGGCTATGCTGCGAGAGTCGGGACGAGGTCCCGAGAACGAGGAGTAAACTGAACGCATGGTGATGCGTGTTGAGCGACGTGGAGGCGAGCTGGTGATCCCGGTCCCGCCGGAGGCGTTGGAGCAACTGCGGCTTGCCGAGGGAACCGAGGTGCGCGTTGAGGCCATCGAGCCAGACAAGGTTTCGGTTCGCTACATCAGTGTCGATGAGGCTCTGGCTGCGTATCGCAGAACTGAGCCGCAGCATCGCGAGGCCTATCGGGAACTGGCAAAGTGACCTGGCGTTTTCTGGACGTAAACGCGGTCCTTGCGCTTCACGCTGCCTTGATTGAAGAGTCAGGCGGTTCGCATGGCCTGCGCGACATAGGTCTGCTCGAATCTGCGATTGCTCGTGCCGAGAATAAGGTCAACTACGATCCCAACGCCACGACGGTCACTGTAGCAGCCTCACTGGCCTGGGGTTTGATAAAAAACCACGCATTTATTGATGGCAACAAAAGGATTGGATTGGCAGCACTGGTTGTCTTTCTCGATGCAAATGGTTTTCGGCTTGCATGTTCCGCAGAGGAGGAGACGGCGATGGTGCTGCGTGCGGCGGCAAGCGAGATTACGGAAGAGGAGTGGACTGTGTGGGCGCGGGGAGCATCGGCTCCGCTCTGATCCGATTGAGATCCCGATCAGTCTCCGGGGCGTGGGTTGAGGGCGCCGGAGGCGAGGTCGCAGGCGCGCCACATGTACCAACTGGCGATGGAGCGCCAGGGCGTCCAGCGCGCGCCGCGCTTCAACATCTCGTCGGGTTTGGGGAGGTCGAGCGGCGTGACCTTGTCGGTGGGCTTGAGCTTGCCGAAGGTGAGGGCGAAGCCTTTGCGCACGCCGTAGTCGGAGACGGGGAAGACGTCGGGACGGCCGAGGCGGAAGATGAGCAGCATCTCGACGGTCCAGCGGCCGATGCCGCGGACCTGGGTAAGGTGCTCGATGATGTCCTCGTCGGACATGCGGCGGATGCGCGCGAGGGTGGGCACGGTGCCGTCGATGGTTTTGGCGGCGAGGTCACGCAGGGCGAGGGTCTTGTTGGCGGAGAGGCCGGCGGCGCGGAGTTGCGGGGTGGGGCAATCGAGGATCTGCTGCGGTGTAGGGTGCGCTCCGGTGCCGGAGGCGGCGAGCGTGGGCACGGGGGCGAAGGACTCGAGCAGGCGGCGGTGAATGGTGGCGGCGGCCTTGCCGTGGAGCTGCTGATAGACGATGGATTCGACGAGGGCCTCAAAGGGCGACTGACCGCCGGCGATGCGCAGGGTCAGCGGGCCGGCACGCCGGATGAGGCGGCCGAGCTTCGGGTCAGCGGCGGCGAGGTGCTGGAGCGCGGCGGTGGAGTCATAGGAGGGCTTGCGCGTGCGGCTGGGGTGCATGGATGTTCAAGGTACGGTGTTCGAAGCGCAGCCGCAAGCAGTACGAGGGGGGCGAAGGAGCGATTTGCACACGGCGCAGGATGTGACGCAGGACACGGTGAACGATTAGCGAAGCGCGTTTTACGATCCGCTCACGATTTAGGTTCGATAATCGAATATCTCTAATATAAAAACAGTTGTGCCGCCGAACCCTCTTTGAAAATCGAGATTTTTCACTGCTATACTTTGAGTCTCAGATCGAGACAATCGTGATTCGCAGCACTGACAAATCAATTTTTCGGGCGGCCATCTGCGTAGTTCCATCCTGCGCCACTCGAGTGACCCGCCTGACAGCACGCACATCAGCCTTGCCGTCCGACCGAACACACGTGTTCTGCGGATAGGCGGTACGCCAAAACTGTTGCACGCAACCTGCGCAGCGTCTCTTGATCGAGAGCTGCGCTGCCTGAGGGAAACAGGAACGCACCAATGGCGCAAGTTTTTGACCGCAGTTCGAACGCGCTGGCCCGGGCGACTCTGGTATTGACTGGCCTGATCGTCATCGCGCTCGGCGTCACGTTGGACCAGCTGCAGCGTTCACCCTGGGTGACGCGGCAGGGGCAGCGCCCGGACCAGCCGATTCCGTTCAGCCATCTCCACCACGTACAGGGACTGGGGCTGCAGTGCCAGTACTGTCACACCTCGGTTGAGACCTCCAGCTACGCCGGCATTCCGCCGACCAAGACCTGCATCAACTGCCATTCGCAGATCTGGACCAACGCGGCGCTGCTGGAGCCGGTGCGGCAGAGCTGGGCGACGGGGCAGTCGGTCAAGTGGATCCGCGTGCATGACCTTCCGGATTTTGTGTATTTCAACCACTCGATCCATGTGAATAAAGGCATCGGCTGCGCGAGCTGCCATGGCCGCGTGGATGAGATGCCGTTGATGTACCAGCAGAACTCGCTGCAGATGGAGTGGTGCCTGAACTGCCATCGCAACCCGGCGACGGAGCTGCGGCCGACGGCGGAGGTCTACAACATGGCCTGGGCCGGCCCCTCGACGACGCACCCGGTATGGTGCGCCGACACGGGCAACGGAGGACCGACGGCGCAGGCGGTGAGCTGCACAACGGACGATCCGACGAACAACAATCCGCAGATTGCGATGCTGCAGGTAGGGCCGGGCACAAGCCCCGGAGTGGCAGGACAGCCGCGGGGTTCCGGAACGAAGCTGCAGCCGGTGCCGCTGACGGCCAGCGGGTTGACGGTAAGTGACGTGACGCCCACGTTGCCGGTGACGAGTTATCAGAGGTTCACCAGCCAGAAGGACCTGGGGCGATTCCTGACAGCGCAGTACCACATCCGCCCGCCGAACCAGTTGACGAGCTGCGAGACGTGCCACCGATGAAGAAGACGATGACAGAAACCGACGAGAGCATGGCGAAGGCGACGACTACGGCCGGCGCGCAGGTGGTTACGGCGATAGGGCCCGCGCCGGGAGCGAAGAAGTTGACGCTGGCGGAGGTGCGCGCAGAGCTGGACGGCAAGGCGGGCAAACGCTTCTGGAAGAGCCTGGATGAGCTTTCCTCGCGGCCGGGCTTCCGCCAGATGCTCGAAGAGGAGTTTCCCCGGCAGGCGGGCGAGTGGGTGGATGCGGTCAGCCGCCGCGGCTTCCTGAAGGTGATGGGCGCCTCGCTGGCACTGGCCGGCATGGCCGGTTGTACCAAGCAGCCGGATGAAGAGATCTTTCCGTATGTAAAGGCTCCGGAGGACCTGGTGCTGGGCAAGCCGATGTATTTTGCGTCGGCGCACCCCTTCCCGACGGGCGCGATCCCGGTGCTGGTGAAGTCGGACGCATTCCGGCCGATTAAAGTGGACGGCAATCCGGACCACCCAATGTCCAAGGGCAAGTCCGATGCGATGACACAGGCGACCCTGCTCGACCTGTACGATCCGGACCGCTCGCAGAAGGTGCTGCTGCGCGGCCAGTCGAGCGAGTGGGGAGCGTTTCAGGAGGCGTTCACCGGAGCGGTGAGGGCGTCGAACGGCGGACAGGGCGTCTACTTCCTGAGCGAGACGATTACCTCTCCCACGCTGGCGGCACAGTGGAAGCAGGTGCAGGCGAAGTATCCACAGGCCAAGCTGGTGCAGTGGGAGCCGGTGAACCGCGATGCGGCGATGGCGGCGTCCAAGGCGGCGTTCGGCGACTACACCGATGCGCAGTACAAGCTTGAGAACGCGGACGTGATCCTGTCGCTCGATGCGGACTTCCTGGGCGGCATCGCGCAGCCGGGCTTCCTGCCTATGGCGGCGGCGTTCGCCGAGCGGCGGCGGTTTGATCCGGCGAAGACGATGAACCGGATGTATGTCGTCGAAACGATGACGACGGTGACCGGCATGAAGGCCGACCACCGGCTGGCGCTGAAGCCGAGCGACCTGGTGAAGTTTGCGCAGGCGGTTGCCGGCGGCAACGGAGCGGCGTTTACCGGCGAGCAGCAGAGGTTCTTTGCGACGTTGACGGCAGACCTGAAGGCTTCAGGCGGCCGCGCAGTCGTGATTCCGGGTGAGCAGGCCTCACCGGAGGTCCACGCGGCGGCCTATGCGATCAATGCGGCGATCGGCGCGGTAGGCAAGACGGTGGTCTATACCGAGACTGTGAACCCGATGCCGAGCGAGCAGGTCAGCGACCTGAAGGCCCTGGTGGGCGACATGCTGGCCGGCAAGGTGCAGTGGCTGGTGATGCTTGGCGTGAACCCGGTCTACTCGGCCCCGCGCGATCTTGAGTTTGTGGCTGCTTTCAACAAGGTGCCCAACACGGTGCATCTGGGTTCGCATGTCGACGAGACGGGCATCCTTTCGGTCTGGCATGTGAACAAGGCGCACTATCTGGAGAGCTGGTCCGACGCGCGGGCGTACGACGGCACCATCTCGATCATTCAGCCGATGATCGCGCCGCTCTACGGCGGCCACTCGGCGCACGAGGTGCTGCAGTCGCTGCTGGACGATGCGGCAATGTCGGCGTATGACGCCGTGCGGGCAAACGCGAAGACATATATCAAAGGCGACTTCGAGACGGCGTGGCGGCAGGCAGTCCATGCCGGATGGGTGGATGGAACGGCCTTCGCGGCGTCATCCAGAACGCCGAAGGCGGCTGCTTCGGCGCAGGCCCCGGCGGCTGCTCCGAGCGGGCAGTATGAGATCTCCTTCAAGCCGGATCCGTCGCTCTACGACGGCCGCTATGCCAATGTCGGCTGGCTGCAGGAGCTGCCCAAGCAGATCACAAACCTGAGCTGGGACAATGCGGCGCTGATGAGTCTGGCGACGGCCGAAGGGCTGGGCGTAAACCAGAACGACGCGATCGAGATCAACGCCGGCGGGCGCAAGGTAATTGCGCCAGTGCTGGTCGCCCCAGGGCACGCAGACGGCGCGGTGACGGTGCATCTTGGTTTCGGGCGGCAGGAGGGCGGGCGCGTAGGACCAGGCGTAGGCTTCGACTCGTATCTGCTGCGCACGGCGAGCGGGGTCTACACGGTTGCCGGAACGCTGAAGTCGACGGGACAGATGTATGACATCTGCGTGACCAAGGTCGATTCGATCGAGCATCGCGGCGCATTTGCCCAGCAGGACCTGAACAAGAAGGAATACGACACCGAGGGAACCTATTCACTGCCCGGACACGAGGCGATGGAGCGGGCGCTGATCCGCTACACAACCTACGAGGAGGCCAAGAAGAACCCTGCCTACGCGAAGGAAGAAGGCCCCGGGGTCCTGGTGGACAAGGTGGGCTATGCGCCTGAGGGCGAGGCCCCTGCGCACGACGAGAGTTTCTTCCCGGATGCGTGGCGCTATGACCACAAGGACGTCTCAAGCGGCCAGGTGCAGAACAAGTGGGGCATGGCGATTGACCTGAACTCCTGCGTTGGCTGCAATGCGTGCGTCGTGAGCTGCTACGCGGAGAACAATATTGCTGTGGTGGGCCGGGAGCAGGTGAAGATCGGCCGCAACATGCAGTGGATCCGCATCGACACCTACTTTGAAGGCGACCTGCATGCGCCGCGCGCGCACTACCAGCCGATGCTGTGCCAGCACTGCGAGAACGCCGGCTGCGAGCAGGTCTGCCCGGTGGGCGCTACCGTGCACACGCCGGAGGGCCTGAACATGATGGTCTACAACCGCTGCGTGGGCACGCGCTACTGCCAGAACAACTGCGTGTACAAGGTGCGGCGGTTCAACTTCCTGCTGTACGGCGAGATGTGGGACGGCGATGAGAGCCTGAAGCTGATGCGCAATCCGGACGTTACGGTGCGCTCGCGCGGCGTGATGGAGAAGTGCACCTACTGCGTGCAGCGCATCCAGGAAGCGAAGATTACAGCGGACAAAGAGAACCGCCCGATCAAGGACGGCGAGATTGTGACGGCATGCCAGCAGGCCTGCCCGACCGATGCCATCGTCTTCGGCAACATGAACGATCCGAACAGCAAGGTAACGCGGCGCAAGGCGACGGAGCGCGATTATCAGGCGCTGGCGGACCTGAACTACCGGCCGCGCACGAGCTACACGGCCGGTGTCATCAACCCCAACCCGGAGCTGGCATAAGATGGCGACCAAGTCTCCCATGCAGGACCCCGTCGTCGATCCGATGATCGACCCGCGCACCGGCGAATATGCGGTGATCGCGCCGGGACACAACTTCAAGAGCGTCACGCAGAAGATCGCGGGCATCGTGCTCACCTCGCAGACTCCGTGGGGCTGGTTCGGCGGCCTGGCGGTAGCGGGCGGCGTGGCCACGTTCCTGGTGGTGGCGCTGACGTGGCTGTTCCTGAGAGGCGTCGGCATCTGGGGCATCACCATCCCGGGCGCCTGGGGCTTTGCCATCATCAACTTTGTGTGGAGGATCGGTATCGGCCACGCAGGCACGCTG
Source organism: Acidobacteriaceae bacterium (assembly GCA_035550395.1). GTDB lineage: Bacteria > Acidobacteriota > Terriglobia > Terriglobales > Acidobacteriaceae > Edaphobacter. Next base: position 14,644 of record DASZPF010000021.1, on the reverse strand, counting down.
ATCTCGGCCATTCTTCTTCTCTTCAAGCAGACCTGGCGCAACTCGATCAACCGCTTCGCTGAGGCGATGACGATCTTCGCAGTGTGCTGCGCGGGCATCTTCCCGCTGATCCATGTGGGCCGTCCGTGGCTGGCGTACTGGCTGTTCCCATACCCCAACACGATGAACGTGTGGCCGCAGTTCCGCTCGCCGCTGGCGTGGGACGTCTTCGCGGTCTCGACTTACGCGACGATTTCAGTCGTCTTCTGGTACATCGGCATGGTGCCGGACTTCGGCACGATGCGCGACCGCGCGACGCTGCCGGCGGCGAAGTACTTCTACGGCATGCTCTCGATGGGCTGGCGCGGCTCGACGCGCCACTGGATCCGCTATGAGACGGCATCGCTGCTGCTGGCGGGCCTCTCGACGCCGCTGGTGCTCTCGGTGCATACGGTCATCAGCTTCGACTTCGCGGTGGCGGCGATGGCGGGCTGGCATACGACGATCTTCCCGCCCTACTTTGTGGCCGGCGCCATCTACTCCGGCTTTGCCATGGTGATCACGCTGGCGGTGCCGATCCGCAAGTTCTACCACCTGGAAGACCTGGTCACGCTGCGCCACCTGGACAACATGGCGAAGGTGATGCTGGGTACGGGGCTGATTGTGGGTTACGGCTACGGCATGGAGGTCTTCATGAGCTGGTATGCAGCCAGCCATTGGGAGTTCTTCATGATGTGGAACCGCATGTTCGGGCCGATGGGCTGGGCGTACTGGATGCTCATCCTGACCAACATTGCGATCCCGCTGACCACGCTGTGGAGCCGCAAGCTGCGGGTAAACGCGCTGTTCCTCTTCCTGCTTTCGTTCGTGATCAACACGGGCATGTGGTTTGAGCGCTTCGTCATTGTCGTCACGAGCCTGTACCGCGACTACCTGCCGTCCAGCTGGGGCACGTATCGCGCCACCAAGTGGGATTACATGACCTTTATCGGAACGTGGGGAATGTTCACGTTCCTGTTCCTTCTTTTTGTTCGCTTCCTGCCCATGATCCCGATGTCGGAGATCCGCATGATGCTGCCGCAGACGAAGGTCCGGCCGGGCGGTGAGGACGCGGAAAAAGTGATCCAGGAGAGCGTCTGATGCCGGTGCGCGAAGGAATCTACGGACTGCTGGCGGAGTTCAACACTCCCAGCGAGCTGGTGCATGCTACGGAGCAGGCCCATCAGGCGGGCTATCGCCGCATGGAGTGCTACACCCCTTATCCGGTGGAAGAGGCGGCGGTGGCGCTGCGGTTCCACAAGAACCGGGTCCCGCTGGTATGTCTGATTGGCGGCCTTCTGGGCGTAACGACGGCGTTTCTGATGGAGACCTGGATCTCGGTGTGGTCCTATCCGCTGAACATTGCAGGCCGTCCGCTGTTCAGCTGGCCGGCGTTCATTATTCCGGCGTACGAGTGGACGATTCTGTTCTCCGGCCTGTCGGCGGGCTTCGGCATGCTGGCGCTGAACGGGTTGCCGCAGCTGTACCACCCGCTGTTCAATGCGCCGAACTTCCGCGACGGCGCCACGACGGACAAGTTTTTTCTGTGCCTGGAGGCGGCGGATCCAAGATTCTCCGCGGCGGAGACGCGGGCGTTCCTGGAGCAGTTCTCTCCAGCGTCGGTGGTGGAGGTGGAGCTGTGACCCAGGTCTGGGGCTCAAGGTTTAAGGTTCGCGGGCGTGCGGTGCGCGGCGTTGCCGCGTGCGCCGGACTGGCTGCCATGCTGGTGATGGCCGGCTGCCGCCAGGACATGCACGACCAGCCGAAGATGTTTCCGCAGCGCGGCACCGATTTCTTTGCCGATGGACGCAGCGTACGGCCACAGCTGGCCGACACGGTCGCGCGCGGACAGCTGCACCAGGACTCTTACTTCTACACCGGCCTTGAGGGCGGCAAAGAGGGCAATGAGATGCCCTTCCCGGTGACGATGGCCGTGTTGAAGCGCGGACAGGAGCGCTACAACATCTACTGCACGCCGTGCCACTCGCGCGTGGGGAACGGTGAGGGCATGGTTGTGGAGCGCGGCTACCGGCCTGCCGGCAACTTCCACACGCCGCGGCTGATGAATGCGCCTCTGGGTCACTTCTTCAGCGTGATGACGAACGGCTACGGCGCCATGCCGGAATATGCCACGCAGGTGGCGCCGCAGGACCGCTGGGCGATCGTGGCCTACATCAAGGCGCTGCAGCTGAGCCAGGACGCGAAAGAGTCCGACGCGCCTTCAGGCGTGAAAGTGGAGTCACTGAAGAACATTGCGAATGAAGAGGGCCTGAACCCCGGTGTACTGAGCTGGGCCATGCCGCAGACGGCGGTCTACGGAACGCCGAACCGCGAGGACAACGGAATTCCGGAGGCAGCGACACCGGCCGCCAAGGCCGCCGGCGGCGCCGCCAAGCCGAAGCAGTAGATCGACGGATATCGGAAGGACCAAGGCAGAGACGAATGGCATCTGGACACGAACAACACGGACACGGCGGGCACGACCACCACGCCCCGCGGACCCTGCCAGCCACGCTGACCGCTCCGCCGGCGGTGGCTGCGTGGCGCACGCGCTCGCTTATGGTCGCGGCGGTCGGCGTACTGTTGACGCTGGCCTTTGTTTTCACGCATGACGGCCGCAACCACATCATGCGTGCCTACCTGATGGGCTATATGACCTGCTTCAATCTGGCGGGCGGCGGTCTGGTTGTGCTGATGCTGCAGTATGTGACGGGCGGCAAGTGGGGTTTGCTGCTGCGCCGGCCGCTCGAGGCCATGACCCGCACGCTGCCGCTGGTAGCCCTGTTCTCCATCCCGTTGATGATCCCCTACTTCGGCAAGCATCTGTGGCAGTGGGTCCTGTATCCCAACGCAGCTGCCGAGCAGAATGCGTATGCGCATGGCTGGATCAACCATGAGCAGGAGCTGACGGCGATCTTCAAGCTGCGCATGCTCAATCCCCACGCGTTGATCTTCGAGACCTGCCTGATCTTTGCGGTGCTGCTGACGATCATGTTCCTGCTAAACCGCTGGTCGCTGGAGCGGGATGCCGATCCGGAGCGTGGCACCGAGGCCAGCTACGAGCGGTGGCGCATTCGCTTCGAGAACCTCTGCGGCCCGGGCATCCTGATCTACGTGATCCTGCTGACGCTGGGCGCGATCGTGTGGATCAAGTCGCTGGATGTGACCTGGTACTCGTCGATCTGGGGTCTGCAGTTCCTGGTGGCGCAGGGCTACGGCGTGATGGCCCTGGGCATTCTGACGGTGATTCTGCTCTCGCGCTACGAGCCGATGAAGACCCTGCTGCGCACCACAGAGCAGCACGATCTGGGCAAGTTCGCCTTCGCCTTCGTGATGCTGAACATCTACCTCTGTTTCGCGGAGTTCCTGATCATCTGGTCGGGCAACATTCCGGACGAGCTGCCGTGGTATCTGAACCGCATTCACGGCGGATGGTGGGTGATCTGCTCGCTGGACTTCATCTGCCACTGGCTGATTCCTTTCTGCCTGCTGCTGTCGCGTGACCTGAAGCGGAACAAGACGAAGATGATCTGGCTGACCTGCTGGATGCTGCTGGCCCGTCTGATCGACATGTTCTGGCTGATTGAACCGAACTTCAAGGGCGCAGCCGGCAACCTGACGGGAGAGCCCCTCAGCATTCTGGCCTACGTCACCGTTCCAATCGCGATGCTGGCGATCTGGGGCGCCTACTACACAACGCAGCTGATGGCGCGGCCACTGGTTGCTGTGAACGACCCGCATCTGGAAGAAATGCTGGAGCCTGAACATGCACACTGAGGGCCATGACATGGGCAAGGATGCCCTGGGCAATACGCAGCCCGCCGCGCAGGGGCCGAAGATCGACCCCGAACATCCGGGCTATGAGACGACAGACGTCCGCGTCACGGGCATCGCCGTCTTTCTGGCCGGGCTGTTCGGCACCGTCCTCATCTTCTTTGTGCTGTGCTACGGCATGGGCATGCTGATCAACAACGGGCTGAAGAAATATGACGGGCCGCCCAGCAAATGGAGCATTGCCGCGGGACATGTGCCCGAGGGCAAGGGGCAGGACCTGACCAGCAACGCCGAGATCGAGCAAAAGCAGCTGGCGCAGATCACCTCTGAGTTCCCCCGGCCGCAGCTGGAGTCCGATGACGGCAACCAGGACACGGCCGACCTGCATGCTCGCGAGGACCTGCTGCTGGAGCACTACAGCACGGTGGATGGCGAGCCCGGAACGATCCGCATTCCCATCGAGCGCGCGATGGAGCTGATCGCGCAACAAGGGCTGCCGGTCGCAGCGCCTTCCAGCGCGGCGGGCGAGACGCTGGCGCACGCAGCGCCTCCGGTCGTCCATGCACCGCTGACCGACGGATTTGCGCGGACCGGTTATGAGCTGACGGAGATGCAGGCGCGCGAGCAGAAGATGGAGTCTGAGAAGGCGGAGTCGGCGGAGAAGTAAGCAATACGATCGAGTGCTTGGTAAAGATGGTGGAGATGCAGATGCAGATGTGGCGGACAATCCGGCAGAGCGAAGGACGGGCCCGATGGCGCGCGGCTCTCGCTGCTTTTGCCTGTGCCACGCTTCTGGGCGCGTCTGCCTTTGCGCAGGTCGCCAGCTACGGCGACAAGCAGGAGGGGCAGAACGTCGGCGATGAGCTGCCCAAGGTCCTCAAGCAGGTCGGCATTGAGCAGCACCTGAATCGGCAGCTTCCGTTGGACGCCGAGTTTGTGGATGAAACCGGCAAGACGGTTCGGCTGGGCGACTACTTCGGCAAGCGGCCCGCGATCCTGTCTCTGGTGTATTACAACTGCCCGATGCTGTGCTCCGAAGAGATGGACGGCCTGACGAGTGCGCTGGAGATGGTGAATCTCGATCCGGGCAAGGACTTTAACGTCATCATCATCAGCATCGATCCCAGCGAGACGCCCGAACTGGCCGCTCGCAAGAAGGCGTATTACATGCGCCGTTACGGACGACCCGGCACGGAGATCGGCTGGCATTTTCTGACCGGCAAGCAGCCGGCCATCGATGCCGTCTCCCAGGCCGCCGGCTTCGACTATGTCCGGATTCCGGGACCGGATGGCAAGCTGGACCAGTTTGCGCACGCCAGTTCGATCGAGATCGCGACCACGGACGGGCACCTGGCGCAGTATTACCTGGGCGTGGAGTACTCGCCGAAGGACATGATGCTGGGACTGATCGAAGCCTCGGGCAACAAGATCGGTTCGCCGGTGGCCAATATTCTGACTTACTGCTACCACTACGATCCATCGCAGAATCGCCACTCGCTGATTGTGGCGCGGGTGGTGCAACTGGGCGGCATGGTGACTGTGGCCAGCCTGGGCAGCTTCATGTTTGTAATGTTCCGGCGGGACCTGCGGCTGGGCCGCGACCACGATCTGACCGGTAAAAGAATGGATGACGAAGGGTAACGATGGGAATTAGTCCAGTCTTGTGGCAGTTTCTGGTGAAGTGGCTGAACGCCTCGGCGCTGTTTCCGAAAGAGGCGTCGACCATTGCGCCCTACATGGACGCGCTCTACTTCTTTCTGGTCGGCATGACGATCACCGGCGTGCTGCTGGTGCTGGTCCTGCTGCTGGTCTTCTCGCTGCGCTACCGCAAGCAGGTGCATCCTGTGGCGACGCAGATCGAGGGCTCGACTCTGCTCGAGGCAACCTGGACGATCATCCCGCTGGGTATCTTCCTGGTCTGCTTCGTCTGGGGAGCGCTGCTTTATTTCCGCATCTATAACCCGCCTGCCAACTCGATGAACATCTATATCGTCGGCAAGCAGTGGATGTGGAAGGCTGAGCATCCGGGCGGCCAGCACGAGATCAATGCGCTGCATGTTCCGATGGGTGTGCCTGTCCAGCTCACGATGATCTCGCAGGATGTCTTCCACAGCTTCTCGGTCCCTGCCTTCCGCATCAAGCGCGAGGTGATTCCGGGCCGCTATTCGACGGTGTGGTTTGAGGCGACGGAACCCGGCACTTATCACCTGTTCTGCACGCAGTACTGCGGCACCAACCACTCGCAGATGATCGGCGAGGTTACGGTGTTGTCTCCCGAGGACTACAAGAAGTGGACCCAGGAGTCGACCAGCGGCATGAGCCTGGCCCAGAACGGCGAGCGGTTGTTCGCCAGCATGGGCTGCAATGCATGCCACAGCGGCAATGCCGCGGCACGCGGACCCAATCTGGCGGGCGTGTACGGTTCGCAGCTGAAGCTGACCGACGGCTCGTCGGTGCAGGTGACGGATGAATACCTGCGGGATGCGATCCTGAACCCATCGCAGCACGTCACCGCGGGTTTCTCGCCGATCATGCCGACCTACCAGGGGCAGATCAGCGAGGACGGCCTGATCGACCTGGTGGAGTACCTGAAGACCCTGAAGACTAACTATCGGGTGCAGCAGACGCTGGTCACCTCCGAGTCCAACTCGGCGGCGCCGCCGGCGTCAGAGGGGAACAACCAATGAGCGCAACCGCGACTACTATCCTGAACCTTCCGGACCAGTCGACCGCCTCGATTCCGAAGAAGAACTACATTACGGCAGAACACGGCCTGCTGAGCTGGCTGCTGACAGGCGACCATAAGCGGATCGCGATGCTGTATCTGATCTCGATCACCTTCTTCTTCTTTATCGGCGGCGCGTTTGCGGGCCTCATTCGGCTGGAACTCCTGACGCCTCAGCCGGACCTGGTAGCGTCGGACACCTACAACAAGTTCTTCACGATGCACGGCATCATCATGATCTTCCTGTTCCTGGTGCCGTCGGTTCCGGCGACGATCGGAAACTTCCTGATTCCGATCATGGTGGGCGCGAAGGACCTGGCCTTCCCGAAGATCAATCTGCTGAGCTGGTATCTGTACCTGGTTGGCGGCACGCTGACACTGGCCGCGCTGGTGCTGGGCGGCGTAGACACCGGCTGGACCTTTACTACGCCACTGTCGACGCACTACCTGAACACGCACGTGATCACCGCCGCAAGCGCGATCTTTATCGCGGGATTCAGCTCCATCTTTACGGGGCTGAACTTTATCGTCACAATTCACCGCATGCGCTGCCCGGGCATGACGTGGTTCCGGCTGCCGCTCTTTGTGTGGTCCAACTATGCGGCCTCCATCCTGATGGTGCTGGGCACGCCGGTGCTGGCGATTGCACTGGTCCTCGTGCTGCTGGAGAGGGTTGCAGGCATCGGGGTCTTCGATCCGACGAAGGGCGGCGATCCGCTGCTGTTCCAGCATCTGTTCTGGTTCTACTCGCACCCCGCGGTGTACATCATGATCCTGCCGGGCATGGGCGTGATCTCAGAGGTGGTGAGTACCTTCAGCCGCAAGCGGGTCTTCGGCTACACGGCAGTTGCATTTTCCTCCGTCGCGATTGCCCTGTTCGGCTTTTTCGTGTGGGCGCACCACATGTTCATCATGGGCATCTCGAATTACTCGGCGCTGGTGTTCAGCCTGCTGACGATGCTGGTTGCGGTGCCCTCGGCGATCAAGATCTTCAACTGGGCCTTCACCCTGCAGAAGGGCTCGATCACCTTCGAGACGCCGATGCTGTATGCCTTCGGCTTTATGGGGCTGTTTACCATCGGCGGATTGACGGGCGTCTTCCTCGGTTCGCTGGGCATGGATATCCAGCTGACCGAGACCTACTTCATCGTGGCGCACTTCCACTTTGTGATGGTGGGAGGCATGCTGATGGCGTTCCTTGCGGGCGTGCACTTCTGGTGGCCGAAGATGACGGGCCGGATGTATCCGGAGTCGCTCTCGAAGCTGGCCGCCGTGGTGACGTTCATCGGTTTCAACCTGACGTTTATGCCGCAGTTTGTACTTGGCTACCTGGGCATGCCGCGCCGCTACCATGCATATCCGCCTGAGTTCCAGGTGCTGAATGTGCTTTCGACGGCGGGTGCTACGGTACTGGGAGTGGGCTACATGCTGCCGATCCTGTATCTCGCATGGTCGCTGAAATATGGGGCGATCGCGGGCAACAATCCTTGGCAGGCGACTGGCCTGGAATGGCAGATCCAGTCCCCGCCGCTGACTGAGAACTTTACCCAGATCCCGATCATGGACCATGAGGCCTATGACTACGAGTGGCTGGAGCACCAGACCCGGCACGAGGTGACTACCGTTGGATAATGTGATTGCACAGTCCGAGCCGTTGATGCCGCGCGAGACCAGCGTGCATGAGGCGGGGTATGACGTCGAGCACGAACACGCCTTCGTGCCGCAGCACCGTCATCACTTCGAGACGGAGGAGCAACAGCGCGAGGCGGGCAGTTTCGGCATGTGGCTGTTCCTGCTGACCGAGATCATGTTTTTCGGTGGGCTCTTCTTTGCCTATCTTCTGTACCGCAACTGGTACTACGACGCGTTTGTACCGGCGTCGAACTTCCTGAGCATCAAGTGGGGCGGCACGAACACTGCGATCCTGATTACCTCAGGTTTCTTTATGGCGCTGGCGGTATGGGCGGCTGAGGTGCGCAACAAGCAGATACTGGTGTGGACGCTGGTCGCCACGATGCTGTTCGGCTGGGCCTTTATCGGGATCAAGGGGATCGAGTGGCACGATGAGTGGGTGCATCACCACATCCCGGGCTCCGGCTACGACGTATCGGAGTTCGTGAATCCGAAGGCGCATGGCATTACCGACGCCAAGCCGCTTCCGCCGGACATGGCGCAGAGGACGCAGATCTTCTTCTTCCTCTACTTCGGCATGACGGGCATGCACGCGGTGCACATGCTGATCGGCCTGGGCCTGCTCTTCTGGCTGCTGTGGCGCGCGCAACGCGGCGACTTCACGGACGGATACGTGGCGCCGATTGAGAACTTCGCGCTGTACTGGCACTTCGTCGATATTGTGTGGCTCTTCCTGTTCCCGCTGCTGTATCTGATCAACCGCCATCCGCTGGCGCACTAAGAGGAAAACAACTGTGTCCCACGAAGCCGCTCACGAGCATCACTATCATGATCCCGCGAATGTGACCAATCCGGAGCATGCGGAGCATCACATTGTGACGCCGCTGCAGTATTGCTATGTCTACGGAACGCTGCTGTTCTTCACGATCCTGACGATCCTGGCAGCGGACTGGGACATGGGCATCTTCAACCCAGTGGTGGCGCTGGCGATTGCCTGCACGAAGGCAGTGATCGTGATCCTGTTCTTCATGCACGTGAAGTATCAGTCGAACCTGATCAAGATGACGGTCGGGTGCGGCTTCTTCACGTTCATTATTCTCATTACCATGACGCTGCTCGATTACATCAGCCGCGCGTGGGGACTCTGGTAGTCCGCTCCTTCTATCCAATGTTTCTTTGAGGAGAGGCGACCGCCAGATCGGAAGCAAGAACTAAAAATAAAAAGGCCCGGGCTGAAGATGCCTCGGGCCTTTTGAGTGTGCTTCCCCAAATCCTGTTAGCAGTATAGCGCAAAGCGAAACCAAGCATAGACGAGAGAGATAAGAGCCACGGCGCCGAGTTCAGGCAAAGGCGGGGAGCTGTTGCTGCGTGGCCCGCGACGCTTCAGACGCCCATGTCTTCGCTCGGCGGGACAGGCGGCGACGCCGCTAGTGGCCGGTTGCGATGACGCCGAAGGTGATGTGAGTGTTGCTGTCGAGGGTAATGTTGCGGTCCAAGGAGGAGAGGACTCCGGAGACGCCTACGGTGCCCGTGCCGGAGAGCATGACGCCGGGGAGGCGGGTACGGCGCGGAGCATCGTGGATATGCTCGCCGGCGGCGATGACTGGCGCTTCCACAGTGGCGGCCGGGATAGCGGTGGTGGGGCCAAGAGCAGGATTCGTGACGGGGCTGCCGAGGCCGGGATCGCCGGAAGGGATGGGTATGCCGGCAGAGCCATTGGTGATGGATGGGACGTTGGCACTGGATGTCGGGATGCCGCGGTTGCCGGCGGAGCCGCGCGAGCCGTTAGGATTGGCGCCGGTGGTGGAGTCGGCGGAGATGGAACCATTGGGGCCGCTGAGAGGGATGTTATCCATGGTGCTGCCGAGCGGGTTGAGCATAGGTGCTCCAGCATTGTTGGGAGGCATGGACATGGGGACGTCCGCGGAGAGGCTGTTGGCGGAGCCGAGGGCGCGGATGACACAGCGGATGGGGAGCGAGCGCCCGGGGAGCTCCGCGCGGTCGATGCTGATGGCAAGCATCGCGGCAGAGTGGTCTTTCTGATAAGACTGAGCGCGCAGGATGTGGCCAGTGAGTTTCGTGCCTTTGGGCAAGGGAGTGCCGTCGGCGAGGGTGGTGTTCTGCGTAACGCGCATGACGATGGCCTGACCGTCGGCGGCACTTTTGGTGTCGATCCTGGTGGCGGCTTCCGCCTGGACGCTGGTGAGGTAGCGGTCCATGATGGCGAGCTCTTCGGGAGTGAGCGGCGCGGTGGAGGAGCGGGGATCGGTCTGCGTGGTGGCGAGGGCGTCGGGGTCCTGACGCTGTGCGCGGAGCGAGGTCACGGATAGGGCGAAAAAACAGGCGAGGAGTGCTGCGGAGTAAGGCGTGTTGCGGAGTCGCATGGCGTCCTCCTGCGTTGAGCGCGGCCTGGGGCCGCGGTGGGAATCATTCTATGCGCGGATGCGATGAGCGATCCAGAGGGATGCCCGGCGGTGGCTAGGGTAGACTGAAGATGGCGCGCATTTCGCCTAATCCACACTCTTTGAACGCGCCGAGAACAGGAAAATCCCCAGTGAGCAGCTCGCAGACCATTCCGAATGCCGAGGCGGCATCGCGCGCCAAGTCGACGCAGAAGCCGATTTATAACATCGCGATCATCGCGCACGTGGACCATGGCAAGACGACGCTGGTGGACGCGATGCTGAAGCAGGCGGGCACGTTCCGCGTGAACGAGGCCGTGGCCGAGCGCGTGATGGACTCAAATGACCTGGAGCGCGAACGCGGGATCACGATTCTGGCGAAGAACACGGCGCTGTATTACCAGGACAACAAGATCAACATTGTGGACACGCCTGGGCACGCGGACTTTGGCGGCGAGGTGGAGCGCGCGTTGAAGATGGTGGACGGTGTGGTGCTGCTGGTGGATGCCAGCGAAGGTCCGCTGCCGCAGACGAGATATGTGCTGTCAAAGGCGCTGGAGGCGAAGCTGACGCCGATCCTGGTGATCAACAAGATCGACCGGCCGGATGCGCGTCCGCAGGAGGTGCTGAACGAGGTGTATGACCTGTTCATCGACCTGGATGCGGACGAGAGCATGCTGGAGTTTCCGGTGCTGTACACGAACGGCAAGCTGGGCACGGCGACGACGGACCTGGCGACTCCGGGAACGGACCTGCAGCCGCTGTTCGAGCAGATTGTGACGACGATTCCTCCGGCGAAGGGCGATCCGGATGGGCCGGTGCAGATCCTTGTCACGAACCTGGACTATTCGGATTACCTGGGGCGGCTGGCGATAGGACGCGTGTTCAACGGCACGATGAAGGCCGGATCCGAGTACAACGTCGCGCGTGTGGACGGGAGTTTCGCAAAGTACAAGATCACCAAGCTGTTCAGCTTTGCAGGGCTGAAGCGGGTGGACATCGACACGACCGAGGTAGGCGATATCGTCGCCATCGCGGGGATTCCGGGGATCACGATCGGCGAGAGCTTCTGCGATGTGGAGAACCCGAAGCCGCTGCCGGGGATCACGATCGATGAGCCGACGATCGCGATCCAGTTCAACGTGAACAACTCACCGTTTGCAGGACGCGAGGGCAAGTGGGTGACGTCACGGAATCTGCGTGACCGGCTGGAAAAGGAGCTGCTGACGAACGTTTCGCTGAAGATGCACGAGACGGGTTCGCCGGACTCCTTCAAGGTGCTGGGCCGGGGTGAGCTGCAACTGGCGATCCTGATCGAGATGATGCGGCGCGAAGGCTTCGAGATGATGGTGAGCCGGCCGGAGATCGTGACGCGGCGGATCGACGGGCAGTTGATGGAGCCGGTGGAGCAGCTGATGATCGATATCCCGGAGAACTTTGTGGGCACGGTGATCGAGAAGCTGGGACCGCGCAAGGGTGAGATGACGAAGATGACGAACCATGGGTCGGGGCGCGTGAGGATGGAGTTCCGCGTGCCGAGCCGCGGGTTGATCGGTCTGCGCAGCGAGATGCTGACGGAGACGCGCGGGACGATCGTGATGAACTCGATTCTGGATGGGTATGTGGCGTACCAGGGCGAGATTCCGCAGCGGGCGACAGGCGCGCTGGTGAGCGACCGGCAGGGCGTGACGACGACCTATGCGCTGGATGCTCTGCAGGACCGCGGCGTGCTGTTTGTGCCGGACGGCGTTGAGGTATATGAAGGGATGGTGATCGGCGAGCACTCGCGCGACAACGATCTGGATGTGAACTGCGTGCGTGAGAAGAAGCTGACGAACATGCGGGCCTCGGGGTCGGATGACGCCCTGCGGCTGGTGCCCTACAAGAACCTGACGCTGGAGCAGTCGATCGAGTTTATTGCAGATGACGAGCTGGTGGAGGTGACGCCGAAGTCGCTGCGGCTGCGCAAGAAGGTGTTGCAGGCGAACCGGCGGCCGAAGAAGGGACAGGTGGAGTAGGCGTCAGGCGGCTGTGGCATTGATGCTCAGGATGACTTGTAAGGAAAAGAAAAATGGCACGCGCGAAGCGTGCCATTTTTGCTTGAGCAATGCCCTCAATCGATCTTGAGGGTGATGTCGAACTCCTTGCGGGTGTCGAAGGAGCTGATGTTCTTGACCGAGCTCTTTTTACCGGCGTTTTCGGCCCAGAGGGAGTAGTCGGTGCTCTGGGCGAGCTGGCCGAAGCGGTAGGAGCCATCGTTGCCGGCGATGTAGGTTTTGACGGAGAGGGTGTGACTGTCCTTCAGATAGACAGTAGCGCCCTTGATGCCGTCGCCTGCCTTATCCACGACCTTACCCTGGACGATCCGAATGGAGGAGTCCTGAGCGAGCAGGCGGGAGGAGCAGAAGGTGCCAACCAAGCCGAAGAAAAGAGCAAACAGCACGCTGAAGGCGCGCCGCCGGGAAAAAGAAACGCAGATACGACGAAGATCCATAGAGGAACTATACGCCTGCAAGCACCGATCTGGCTGGGCGAAGGGGCGAAACAAAGACGTAAAACCATCCGCATGCGAAGATGCCAACCGCAAGCGAATGTGCAGGCAGGACGGCTAGAACGCCGGGCCTGCAGCGTGCGTTATTCCTCGTCCTCATCCGTGGAGATGGCGTCTTCCTCGTCGTCATAGCCCATCTCGTCGACCGGTGCAAGCTCCAGCGGGTCCACCGTAACGACCTCCAACTCCAGGCCACACTCTTCGCACTGGACGGTTTCGCCCTCTTCCACCTCGTCAGAATCGATGGTGATGGGGTTATCGCACTCGGGACAGACAACAGCCATAGCAGAAGCCTCCGAATCAGCTTTGAAGATGAACAGCGCCCGCAGGATGCCCGCAGGCTGAATTCCTGCGCGAAACCCCAACCACCCAGGCTGCTGGAACGCGCAGTGGCACACCCGCCACGGATAGTATCGGCAGGGCTCCTGCGTGACGTCAAGCGGACAATGAACGAAGCGGTCCATTTTTGAACGCTGAGAGAAAAATATGCGTGAGCGCCGAGAGCCCGCAGCGAAAACGACAGAGCCTGCAGATGTGTTGAAATGGGAGTGCCATGGCGCGTTATGAGTCGATGACGATGTCGTTCCCGCCCTTCGGGGGCGTAGTTCGCCGGCTTGTGCTGATTAATGTTGGCGTTTTTTTTGCGGTGCTGGTGCTGGGGCTGGTGTCGCACGGAACGGTAGATGTTCTGCTGGACCACCTGGCACTGGTGCCCGCGGCGGTGGCTCATGGCGAGATATGGCAGCTGGTGACGTATAGCTTCCTGAACCTGAGCCCGCTGGGAATTCTGTTTAGCATGCTGACGTTGTGGTTCTGCGGCTCGATCCTGGAGGGCAGCTACGGCACCCGGTGGTTTGCGGAGCTGTACTTTACGTCGGCGATTGCGGGAGCGGTGCTGGCCTCGGCGCTGACGTTTACCCATGCGCTGCGCCTGAGCCCGTATGCAATCACGGAGGGCGCGTGGCCGGCGCTATACGGCGTGCTGATCGCGATTGCGGTGCGCTTCGGCGACCTGGAGTTTATGCCGCTGTTTCCGTTCCGGTTCACGATCCGCGCGAAGTACATGGTGGCGATCTACATCCTGATCGACCTTGCATTTCTGCTGCGGGGAGGAGATGCGTTCTCGGCCCTGGCGAATTTGAGCGGGGCGCTGTGCGGGTACCTGTATTTGCGATTTGCTCCGCGGCGCGGGCTGGGCTTTGGGCTGAGCGAGCAGTACTATGGCGCGCGCAATGCGTACTACCGCGCGAAGCGGCGGCGGGCGGCGAAGAAGTTCGAGGTGTACATGGGCAAGCAGGGGCGCAAGGTTCAGTTCGACAAGGAAGGCCGATACATCGACCCGGACGAAGAGCGCAGGGACCCCAACGACCGGAAGTGGATGAACTAACTCCGCACTAATTTCTCTGGGCGATGCGCAGGTGCAGCTCGCGGAGCTGCTGGTCGGTGGGTGCTGAGGGCGCGTCGCACATCAGGTCAATAGCCTTGGCGGTCTTGGGGAAGGCGATGACCTCGCGCAGGCTCTGCGCACCGGCCAAAATCATT
>DASZPF010000020.1:0-180841 GCA_035550395.1 Acidobacteriaceae bacterium | reverse complement strand
CCAGGGACGTCGCCGGCTCCTCCGCCGCCCTCTGCTGCGACCCGCTCCTCCGCTGCTGCGACCCCATCACCAAAGACCTCTACTCCGCCGCCGAGACCGGCGTGCTCCCCGACAAAGCCGTCCTCGCCTCGCTCGGCTGCGGCAATCCCACCGCGCTCATTGACCTCCATCCCGGCCAGGTCGTCCTCGATCTCGGCTCCGGTGGCGGCATCGACGTCCTGCTCTCCGCGCGCCGCGTCGCTCCCGGCGGCAAGGCCTACGGCCTCGATATGACCGACGACATGCTCGCCCTCGCCCGCGAAAACCAGCGCCAGTCCGGCATCGCAAACGCCGAGTTCCTCAAAGGCAGCATCGAATCCATTCCCCTGCCCGACAACTCCGTCGACGTCGTCATCTCCAACTGCGTCATCAACCTCGCCGCCGACAAGTCCCAGGTCCTCCGCGAAGCCTTCCGCGTCCTCCGCCCCGGCGGCCGCTTCGCCGTCTCCGACGTCGTCACTCGCGGCGAAGTCCCCGGCGCTGTCCGCCAGAGCATGCTCCTCTGGGTCGGCTGCATCGCCGGCGCGCTCGATCAGGACGACTACCGCGCCCGCCTCGCCGCCGCCGGCTTCACCGGCATCGACATCGAGGTCACCCGCGCCTACAACGTCGAGGACGCCCGCACCTTCCTCACCGAGGCCGGCGTCGACGTCGACGCCATCGCTCCCCTCGTCGAAGGCCGCATCGTCAGCGCCTTCCTCCGCGCCGCCAAACCCGCCGCACCCTGCTGCGGCCCCGATTGCTGCGCCTGAGTTCGAGCCCCGAAACGCAGTTCCAACCCGATCGAGATCATCATGCCCGCGCACTACAACGTCCTCTTCCTCTGCACCGGCAACTCCGCCCGCTCCATCCTCGCCGAGGCTCTGCTCAACCACAAGGGCGCGCCCCGCTTCACCGCCTACAGCGCCGGCAGCCATCCCTCCGGCACGCCGCGTCCGGAGGCCCTCGCCCAGCTCCGCTCCGCAGGAATCTCAACCGAAGGTCTGCGCAGCAAGTCCTGGGACGAGTTCGCCGAGTCAACCAATCCCGGCGCGCCGCGGATGGACTTCGTCTTCACCGTCTGCGACAACGCCGCCAATGAGGTCTGCCCCCTCTGGCCCGGCCAGCCCATCACAGCGCACTGGGGCGTAGCCGATCCCGCCGCCGTCCACGGAACGCCGGAAGAGATCGCCCGCGCCTTCCGCGACGCCTTCACCATCCTCGACCGCCGCATCGGCCTCTTCCTCGCCCTGCCTCTCGCCACCCTCGACCGGCTCACCTTGAAGCAGGACCTCAGCAACATCGGTCGGTCCTGACCATGTCCACCGCGCCGCTCACCCAGGGTCAGGTCTGCGCGCCCCATCGGCGCAGGCACCTCTCTTTTCTTGACCGCTTCCTCACGCTCTGGATCTTCCTCGCCATGGCCATCGGCGTTACCCTTGGCCATCTCGTCCCCGGCTCCGCTACCTTCGTCAACCGCTTCCAGAGCGGCACCACCAACATCCCCATCGCCATCGGTCTCATCGTCATGATGTTTCCGCCGCTCGCGAAGGTCCGTTATGAGAAGCTGCACGACGTCTTCCGCAACCGGCGCGTCCTCGCCCTCTCGCTTGTGCAGAACTGGATCATCGGCCCTGCGCTGATGTTCGCCCTCGCCATCCTCTTCCTTCGCACGCATCCCGCCTACATGCGCGGCCTCATCCTCATCGGCATCGCCCGCTGCATCGCCATGGTACTCGTCTGGAACGAGCTCGCCGAAGGCGACACCGACTACGTCGCCGGCCTCGTCGCCATCAACAGCCTCTTCCAGGTACTCTTCTACAGCCTCTACGCCTGGGTCTTCCTCACCATCCTTCCCCGCTGGTTCGGGCTTCAGGGCAGCATCGTCAACATCGGCATCACACAAATCGCAAAGAGCGTCGGCATCTATCTCGGCATCCCCTTCACCGCCGGCATCCTCACCCGCTTCACCCTCATCCGTCTCCGCGGAGAAGAGTGGTACCGCACCCGCTTTATCCCGCGCATCAGTCCGTTCACGCTGCTCGCTCTGCTCTTCACCATCGTCGTCATGTTCTCGCTCAAAGGCGACCTCATCGTGCATCTGCCGCTGGACGTGCTGCGCATCGCCGTCCCGCTGGTCATCTACTTCCTCGTCATGTTCCTCGTCAGCTTCTGGATGGGCCGCCGCCTCGGCGCCGACTACGCCCAGTCCGCCACCCTCTCCTTCACCGCCGCCGGCAACAACTTCGAGCTAGCCATCGCCGTCGCCGTCGCCGTCTTCGGCCTCAACTCCGGCGAGGCCTTCGTCGGAGTCGTCGGCCCGCTCATCGAGGTCCCCGCCCTCATCGCTCTCGTCAACGTCGCCTTCTGGCTCCGCCGCCGCTACTTCACCCCTGCCTACCACTGACATCGCATCCCCAACGGGGTGCCCTATGCGACCAGCCCTTGGGTGCCCCATTCATGCGCAGCCTCACCGCGCATGAGTGGGGTCGGTTCGTTGTCCCGCATCCTGGGTGCCACATCCAGGCTCTGCTTGGGGCTTGCCCAAATTGCACCACCACTCTTCCCACGCCATCAGCCGCCCAAGCGTCTTGCTTAATAAGGGCACGGCTTCAGCCGTGCCGCAAACAGGCGCCGCAAAAGCGGCCTTCCGCTCTGCCGAAGGCCCGAGCGGAGACGGCAGGCGTAGCGACATAACACACTGCGGACAAGGTCAACGCCAAATCCTGTCAAGCTCCCCTTTTCGCCAACCACCTCATTCCAAATGCAATATTCCTTAAAATAGTTGGCATACCAGTTTCCCTCCGTTCGCTAGAATAGAAGTAGAGATCAGAGGAAAAGGACCCAGCCCCGCGCGCTGGGTCTTTTGCTTTTTGGCGTCTTATAAGTCCTTTCGTTTCATAGATCAGCTATATTTTTCAAGATCTTAGCCACTTTATTAGAGGGGGTACCCGTGTCGCAGTCATCCGACAGTAATTCTGAGGAAGTCGTCTTCGATCCGGAGAACATGTCCGTCAACCAGAATCCGCTCCAGTGCTTCCACTACCACTCCGTCGGTCACCGCTGCGGCTCGCCCGCCATGCGCGGCGAATACTTCTGCTACCACCACCGCGACTCCCTCAAGCCCACTCCCATCGTCGTCTTTCCCACTGCGCCATTTGAGCTTCCGCGCCTCACCGACCGAGCCTCCATTCTCACGGTTGCCGATGAGATCGCCTACCGCATCGCGGCCAACTCTATCGATCTCCGCCGCGCCCGCTCCATCCTCTCCGCCCTCTACATCGCCGCCGCTCATCTGCCTCCCGAGCCACCGCAGCCCTCACCACGGCCCGCCCCTGAAGCCCTCATTGAGATCGAGATTGAGCACGCCATCGGGCCGTCCGAGGAGGTCGTCCCCAGGCTGAACGCTGTCGCAGAGGAATGCCAGGCGAAGCCGACCGATTATCATGGAAGCCACGATGAGAATCACGTCCGCCGCACTGCTCGCCGCATCCATCGCATCCGCACCGCCCGCCCTCGCCCAGACCGCAAAGCCCGCCGTTCATCACACCGTCACGCACACGGCCGCGCGCACAACCCACACTGCGTCCCGTGAAGGCGGCCGCTGCGTCCCTCTCCCCGAACTCTCCCCCAAAATTCCCGCGCTCCCCGCAGGATCGTCCTGCGCGCGTGCGCTCTACACCATGTCGACGGTGCCCGACATCCACCTCGACTACGTCTCGCCCCTTGAAGGCGACCTCGCCGAGGAACTCGGCATCAAGTCCACCACCTTCACCCTCGCCTACGTCGACGCCCACGCCGGCACAGGCCCGCTCGCCGAGCCGCACAAGTACCTCACCGTCAAATACACCGGCTACCTCGCCGACGGCACCGTCTTCGACGCCTCCGACAATCACCCCAACAAAGAGCCCTTCACCTTCGCGCTCGGCGAGCACCAGGTCGTCGCCGGCTGGGACACTGGATTCGCCGGCATGCGCGTCGGCGGCAAGCGCCGCCTCTTCATCCCCTTCCAGCTCGCCTACGGTCCCAGCGGCCGCCCGCCAACAATCCCGCCCCGCGCCGAGCTGATCTTCGACATGGAACTCGTCAGCGTCAGCAACACCGAGCCCAAGCCACCCGCTCCTCCGGCGCCTCCCGCCGCCGCCAAACCCGCAACGCCGGCTGCCTCCACCCCCGAACCGAAGCCCGCAACTCCGCCCGCAAAGCCCGAATAGCGCATCAAAAGCCCGCCGCGGATCATCCAACTGAGAGCTGACAACCTGCAACTGACAACTTCTCAATGAACAAGATCCGCCCGCTCTTTCCCTACCTCCGCCGATACTGGAAGCACCTCGCCTGGGGAGGCGTGGCCGTCATTCTGTATAACGTCGTCCGCGTGCTGCTGCCGCTCATCGTCGGTCACGCGGTGGACGATATGCAGCGCAACGGCATTACGCCGGAACGGATCGCCTTCCATGCGCTGCGTCTGCTGGGCGTGGCCGCGCTCGCCGGCATCTTCCTCTACATCACGCGCCAGGTCATCATCGGCGCCTCCCGCGAGATCGAGTTCGACCTCCGCAACGACATCTTTCAGAACCTCGAGCGCCAGTCCGCCAGCTACTATCACACGCACCGCACCGGCGACATCATGGCGCGCACCACCAACGACCTCAACGCGGTCCGCCAGCTGCTTGGTCCGGCGATCATGTATTCCGCCAACTGCATCGTCTTCACCGCAGCCGCGCTCCCCTTCATGATCCGCATCAGCCCGTGGCTCACGCTCTGCGCCGTCGGACCGCTGCCGATCGCCTCCGTGCTCGTCCAGTCCTTCGGCCAGCGCATCCATCGCCGCTTCGAGCGCATCCAGGCCCAGTTCTCCGAGATCTCCGCCAAGGCGCAGGAGAACTTCTCCGGCGCGCGCCTCATTCGCGCCTTCGCGCAGGAGGACGCCGAGATCGAGTCCTTCGAACTGGCCAACCGCGAATACATCTCGCGCTCGCTTCACCTTGTCCGCTTGATGGCGATGCTCTGGCCATCGCTGGAGCTCGTCCTCGGCCTCGGCCTGATGATCACGCTGCTCGTCGGCGGCCATGAGGTCGTCGCGCACCGCATCTCGGTCGGCGACTTTGCCGCCTTCAATGTCTACATGGTCCAGCTCATCTGGCCCATGATCGCCATCGGCTGGGTCGTAAACCTCTTCCAGCGCGGCACCGCTTCGGTCGTCCGCATCGACGAGTTGCTGAAGCAGCAGCCAGAGATCGCCGACTTTCCAGGCTCTGAAGCTCTGCCGGTCTCCGGCTCTATCAGCTTCCGCAATCTGAGCTTCACGTATCCGACCGGCGGCCCCGAAGTCCTGCACAACATCTCGCTCGACATCCCCGCCGGCTCCTCACTCGCCATCGTCGGACCGACCGGCAGCGGCAAGACCACTCTGGTCTCGCTGATTCCACGACTCTACGACGCGCAGGCAGGTTCCGTCCTGATCGACGGTCGGCCAATCCGCGAACACGAACTTGAAGAGCTGCGCCGCAGCGTCGGCTTCGTTCCCCAGGAAACCTTCCTCTTCTCCGACACCATTGCGCAAAACATCGCCTTCGGCCGCCCGGATGCAAGCGAAGCCGAGGTCGTCGACGCCGCAACGACTGCGCATATTGCCACCGAAATCCTCGAGTTCCCCCGCGGCTTTGAGACTGCAGTGGGCGAGCGCGGCATCACGCTCTCCGGCGGGCAGAAGCAGCGTACCGCTATCGCCCGCGCGCTGGTGCGCAACCCGCCAATCCTGATCCTGGACGATGCGCTGGCTTCGGTCGACACCTACACCGAAGAACAGATCCTCTCCGGCCTGCGCGAGGTAATGCAGGGCCGCACGACGATCTTCATCTCGCATCGCATCTCCACGGCCCGCAATGCGGACCGCATCGCAGTGCTGGTAAATGGCCGCATCGCCGAGCTGGGGACGCACGACGAACTCCTCGCCCGCAACGGCTTCTACACTGCGCTCGCGGAGAAGCAGCAGCTTGAGGAAGAGCTCGCCGTCACGACCTGAGCGGCCATATACTCCAAAGCGCCTCAGCGCAGAATGGACTGAATGCCCGTCCGCGCCTTCATCTTTTGCTTCGTAGCAGTTCCGCTACTCGCCAGCGCACAGGTTCCTGTCGCGACAGACCAGCCACTGCCGGACATCACGGCGCTGATGCACGACGTCGAGGCCAACCAGCGCAAGGCTGAGGCGATCGAGAAGGACTATATCTATCACTCCGTCACGACCCAGCAGGAGCACGACTCTGATGGGAAGGTGAAGAAGACCACCGTAATCGGTGCAGACAACTACTGGCTCGAAGGTGTTCCGGTCACACGCGTCACGAGCAAAGACGGTAAACCGCTCAGCGACAAGGAACTGGCCAAAGAAGATCGCCGGATCGAAAAGGACGTAGCCAAGGCAAAAGAGCGCCGCGCTAAGGCCGACTCCGAAGGCAAACCGACAGATCCTCGCGGCGAAGACCTGGTGACCGTTTCACGCTTGCTGGAGCTGGGTGCTTTTATCCATCCGCGGCGCGTTCAGATTGGCGGACGCAGCGCGATCGCCGTGGACTTTGCAGGCGACCCAAAGGCCAAAACCCGGAACCGGATGGAAGAGGTGATCCGCGACATGGCCGGGACCGCGTGGATCGACGAGCAGGACCGGATGCTGGTCCGCGTGGAGGGCCGATTTGTCGACAACTTCAAGATCGGCGCGGGCCTGTTTGCGAACATCCGCAAAGGCACGCACTTTACCGCGCAGATGACCAAAATAAATGGCGAGGTCTGGCTGCCGGAGGAGATTCAGGCCGAGGGAGCTGCGCGGTTTCTGCTGTTCTGGAATTTCAATGGCAGGGTAGAAATCCGGTTTTCGGATTACCGAAAGTTCCGAACCAGTTCAGTGATTCTGCCTACGCCGTCCCGGTAAGAGCCAGTCAAACCCGGTAAGAGCCAGTCAAAGCAAAAGGACAGCCGCAGCTGTCCCTTTGCGAAACCTGAATTTTGATCGCCGGGCTTGTCGACTGCCCGGATTGAACTGGCCAACGACTAGAGATTAGAGAGGCTGAACGTCAGACGCCTGCCAACCCTTGGGCCCCTTGACCACGTTGAACTGCACTGCCTGACCCTCTTGGAGGCTCTTAAAGCCGTTGGTGTTGATCGCCGAGTAGTGCACGAACACGTCCTCGCCGTTCTGACGGCTGATGAAGCCAAACCCCTTGGCATCGTTAAACCACTTCACTGTTCCCTGTTCCATTGTGTTGATTTCCTTAGTGCTGAATAAATGTGCCGCATGATCCAAATCGGGGTCGACAATGCGCGATCGTCGCAGAAACCAATCTGTTTCAAACGATGGGTGAAGGTTAGCACAGTTGGCAAGAAAAAGTGTACAAAATTTGCAAACGTCCGGTTTTGCACAGGTAATGGTGCAAAACCGGCACGAAATCGCCATTTTTGTGTGACTTCGCAGCTCACTCAAAATGAGCCGGCCATCCCTGTGCTATTCAGCGGACGGGAGATGGGCGCGCACGATCTCCTCCGCCTGAGCAAGAACCTCATCAAGGCTCATGGCCGTAGAGTCGATAATGACGGCATCTTCGGCGGCGCGCAGAGGCGATTCGGCCCGGCTGCGGTCCCTGCGATCACGCTCCCGCATATCTTCCAGGATGGCCTGCCGGGCCAACTGTTCCTCCGCCGACGCGGGGGGGGTGGTGACGGCGGGTTTGGGGCCTGGGGCCGCCTGACGAAAACGGCGGTTGCCACGAACTTCCGGCGCGGCATCGAGAAAGATTTTTACTTCGGCGTCGGGAAAGACAGCAGTTCCGATGTCACGACCCTCCATCACGACCCCTCCGGCAGCCCCCAGGGCGCGCTGGTGATCGACCATCCAGGCGCGGATGTGCGGATGGATGGAGACCTGAGAGGCGGCGGAGGTTACGTCCGCCTCCCGGATGCGGCGCGAAACATCGAACCCGTCGAGCAGGACGCGGTTTCCCTCAGGCTGAGGCTGGAGGTCAATCCTTGTGCTTTCAGCCAGAGCAAGCAGGGCCGTTTCATCGTCAAAGCCGACGTCTCCCTCAATTGCCTTGAGTGCCAACGCCCGGTACATGGCCCCGGTCTCGAGATTGAGAAAACCGAAGCGGCGCGCAAGGTGGCCTGCCAGAGTGCTTTTGCCTGCGCCGGCAGGCCCGTCGATTGCGATGACTGGACGCATACGCCTGGCGGCCTGAGCCGGCGGGCGATTCGCGGTGTCATCGAGTGCGGGAGGGTGGCTCATTCTTCCGGTTCACTCCGCGGTGTGCGTGGTTTACGTGCAGGGGGGCGTTTCTCAAACGGCTTATTTTTACCACCGAATTTCGGCTTTCTCTCGCGAGATTCGAATGGCTTTCCCGACTTCGAGGAACCGGCAGCACCTCCGAAACGACGCTCACCGCTCTTCGGTCTGGCAGAGTCATTGTGCCTCTGGGGCGACCGTTTGTCGAAACGACGGGGAGCGGCGTCGCCGGCAGACCCGAAACTCTTTCGTCCCCGATTAAAACCCGGTGCGCCATCCGTCGGGCGGCCAGATCTCGGTCCGGATTCCTTACGCTGGAACGTTCGCCGGTCAGTATTCTGTGAGTCCGAACGATCGCGTTTAATGAAAGGCCGCTTGAAAGCCGGCCGAGCACCTTCTCGATCGTTTTCCCGCGGACGAAAATCACGAGGCGCCCTCGGTTTGAACCTCGGCCGATCTGAGCTGTCGCCTTGCGGGCGGGGCCTGAACTTCGGCCGGTCTGAGAACGGAGCACTACGTTGAGGTCGTCCGACGCCCTTTGCAGGACGGGCCTTGGCAAGTTGATTGCCGCCTGGACGCCGGACAGGCGCGAACTTTCGGATGCGTGCCGGTCCACCCGCCACAGGGTTTTCGCTGTCGACCTCTTCCGCAGATGACTTCGACGGCTCGGCCGCTGGTTTGTCCATCTTTTCTGCGCCGGGCGGCAAAACTGATTGGGACACTTCGGAGGCAACCGGCTCGGTAAGAGACGCAGGAAGGCCGTCCGCTATGTAGAGTGAGGTCCGGCCTTCAATGGCGAGAGTTTCCAGCTCTCGTGCAGCAATCAACGCATGGACGACGTCACGAATCCGCGAGCGAGCGGCGAGCGGCGACAGGAAACTCTCGACCTCCTCTTCGCTGGCCAGAATCGCCTGGCCGAGATAGAGAGCGATCAGAGTGGAGAGTGCTGTTGGCAGACCCGCATTGGCTCCAGCCTTGACCTGCCGAAGGAAGCGGGCGGTGGAAAGCTCCCAGAGAGTCGGCTGGCCATCGAGCTGAGGCAGAGGGAGTGCGCGGAGGTGCGTCCATAGTTCACCCAGCGCGCGAAGCACCGCGGTCTCCGTTACCTCTTTGCCAAGCTCCCGGGCCAGATCTGAGGAGGTCAGGGCGCCACGACGCCCCAGCACTTCATGGGCCGCAATGGCGAGGTTCGAAAAGCGGACCGGGCCATTCGGCTGGGGCGGCTGCTTCCAGCCTTTATCGCCACGCAGGGTGAAGATATAGGAAAAGACCTGCGACGACACGATGAAGTCGGGGGTATCTCCTGCCGGGCCAAGGACGGAGCCCACGCCGAGAAGGTTCAGGGGGACAGCGAGTCCCTCAGCCACGAGCCGCGCAAGCAATTCGCGAGCCTGGACCTGCTCTGCCAGGGAGGGCGAAGGATTGTGCCCTCCCAGAGCAGCCTCGACAAAGGAGGGAGCAGGTGCAGCTATCTGCGGACGCGGAGAGAAGAGCACAAGCCCGGCAGCGTTGAGGAAGCTGCGGGCGTTCTCAAAGGTGAGCAGAGCTTCGCCCTGCTGATGCCACTGTTTCAAGCGGGCGTCTGCGAGACGGGCCACTGTAATTGCGCCCGGTAGCTGGTTGTGATTCGGTTGATTCAAAGCTGGGGATGCCTTCCTGCGGCGCGCTTTCTGCTGCCGACACGACTAAAACTGGATCGCGTCACGGTCTTGAGACTTCCGGCTAGATACGCTGGAACGCGCGCTGTATCTCTTTATGAGAATACCGCAACGCGATAGGCCGGCCATGCGGGCAACTGGTGGGGTGCTCAGTCTTTGCCAACTCCTTCAGCAGCCATTCGATCTTGGCCGGCTCGAGCGGAGTATTGATCTTGATCGCTGCGTGGCAGGCGATCGAAGCAGCGATGCGATGTCTGCGGGCCTCGGCATTCTCCGACTGCTGCTCCCGCTCAGGGACCGCAAGCACTTCTTCGAGCATTCTTTCCAACTCGCGCCCTTCAAGACCCACCGGCGCGGCTTTGATGGCAAGGGTTCGGGGACCGAAGGGCTCCGCTTCAAAGCCGTTACGCTCCAACTCTCCAGCGATGGCGGAGAAGCCGACCATCTGCTCTGGAAGCAGATCGACCAGCAAAGGCATCAGCAGGCGCTGCCGCTGAACCTGCTCCACGTCCCTGTCACGAAGAATCTTCTCAAACAGCACACGCTCGTGCGCGACGTGCTGGTCGATGATCCAAAGCCCCTCGTCGTTGGTGGCGAGGATGAACGAATCCCGCAGCTGGCCGAGGGAATGTAGCCCTCCGAGCGCATTGAGCGTCTCGACAGGCGGCTCGGCCGATTCCCCGGCAGAGGCAGGCATCGATGCATCACCGAGCGGCGGCTCACGGTCATACCCGATCGGAGCACCGGCGCCCGAGAACCCGAGGCGTCCCGGCATTTCAGGAAGAATCGGCGGCGTAAGCGCGAAGTCTGCAACATCGGTTTCAGACGGCGCAGCGTCCGACTCGGCAATTGTGCGCGGAGAGAAGACCGGATCTGCGGGCAGTCCGGGCATAGGACTGACATCGATCATCAACGAGGCGCTGGCGGTAGGCGCGGAGTTGAGTGCGGCGGCGAAGCTGGCGGCGGGACGCGCGGTCATCAGCGTGGTGCGGACCGAGTCGCGAATGAAGTCATGCACGAAGGCCGACTGGCGGAAGCGGACCTCGGTCTTTGCCGGATGAACATTCACGTCGACTTCGTGAGGCGGCATCTCCAGGAAAAGAAGCACGACAGGAAATGATGTCGGTGGAATGATGTTGCGGTACGCCTCGGCAAGAGCGTGCAACACGACCCGGTCGCGCACCAGGCGCTGATTGACGAAGACATAGATCGAGTTGCGGTTCAGCTTCTGAAGCTCGGGCTTGGAGACGAAGCCGGTGAGCCGCAGGAATCCAGGCTCAGGAGGCGCGTACTCGGCATCGCGCTTCCAGGGCGGCGGCTCCGGCAGGCCGGCGCGAGCGAAATCGATCTCTGCAACGGCCGGCAGCATCAGCGCGGCTGTTTCTTTGCCGAATATCTGATAGAGGCGATCTCCCGCGTTCGCGACCGAAGGCGCGACCAACAGGGCCTGCGTCGCAGAGTGCAGCTCAAAGTGCCGCTCCGGATGCGCAAGAGCATAGTGGGTCACAAGCGCAGCGATGTGCGCCAACTCGGTCTGCTCCGACTTGAGAAATTTACGGCGTGCCGGAGTGTTGTAGAAGAGGTCGCGGATCGTCAGCGTTGTCCCCGGAGGCAGTCCGGCCTCATCCACACGGATGATCTTGCCTCCAGCGATCTCGACGACAGTGCCGCTCTCCTCCTCGGGAGCTCGAGTCTCCAGAGTCAGACGGGAGACGCTTGCAATCGAAGGGAGCGCCTCACCGCGAAATCCCAGCGTGCGGACATGCAGCAGATCGTCTGAGGTGCGCAGCTTCGAGGTTGCATGGCGCTCAAAGGCGAGCAAGGCGTCATCACGAAGCATGCCATGGCCGTTGTCAACGATGCGGATCAGCTTGCGGCCGCCGCCTTCGACTTCCACGCGGATGCGGTTGGCTCCAGCGTCCAGCGAGTTTTCGAGCAGCTCTTTTACGACAGAGGCAGGACGCTCCACGACTTCCCCTGCAGCGATTTGATTCGCCACCAGGTCAGACAGAATTCGAATGCGTCCCATGAGCTTCGATTGTAGGACCGCTGGAAGTGAGGAAAACGGGGCCTGAACCGCAAATTGCGGCACTGCGCACGCAATGCATTGCACAGGAGTAATTGCACGAAGGGGAGAACCCAATTGATCAAGAGGAAAAAGAGGCCCCTCTTGTGCGCACAAATATGCGCTCTTCTCTATTCAGGAATTTTATTAGCGGCGAATTTCGCGATATGTCGCCAATCGCGGTTTGGCAAAGTGATTGCACCTAAGCAGTGCAGTTTCGCTTAAGAAAAAATTTTGCATCAAGGGGACCTGACCAATGAAGAGACTCGCTTTGGCGATGAGTGTATTAGCGCTCGCCATGCTGCCTGCATCCTCGGCCTTTGCCGATACATTCGACTTCAACTTCACCGGAAATTTCTTCTCCGGGTCCGGCGTATTCACGGCGGACTATCAGAGCGGAGATCAGTGGCTGATAACCGGTATTACCGGCCAGGTGAACGGTTACACCATCGACGCTCTACTTGCCCCAGGCTCTTATCCAACGGGTCTTGGCCAGTCGCCGAACGACAACATCCTCATCTTCCCCGGAGAAGCCGGCTTTAATAGCCCGAAGTTCTTCGATCACGATGGCGTCTCGTTTGAACTGGTGGGCGGCACGGACGTCAACCTGAACGACACACTCGGCTTTGAGAATGGCGTCGCCACCCCTTACCACATCACGGAGCTGACCGACGTGTCCGTGACCCAGAACACCCCTTCGCCTGCTCCTGAGCCGGAATCGCTGGTTCTGCTGGGCACGGGTGTACTCGGCATCGCGGGCGCCATGCGGCGCAAGATTGCGGCGAGAGTCTTCGCCTGAGAGTTGCTTCACTTTCTGGGAGGGGCCGCCTGAAGAGGCGGCCTATTTTTTAGCTCTTCGCAGCCATTCCCTCATTGGTCGCAGCCACAGGCCGTTCGTCGCGATCCCCCATAAGGTGCAGCCGCATGAAGTTGGTAGCGCCTGACTTGGTTCGGGTGCCCGCGACGATTCCCACAATCTGGCTGCGCGAAACAAAGCCGCGAGCCTCCAGCATGTCTTCGGCGATGGAGACCAGACGGTCTGTGTCCTGAGCATGCGGGCACAGCAAGGGGAAGGTGCCCCAAAGCAGCATTGCGCGATTGACGACACGTTCGTAAGGAGATAGAGCGAAGATCGGCGGGTCCGGGTGGTATTTCGAGAGGAGGCGCGCTGTGGAACCGGTCTCAGTAAAGATCGCAATAGCCGCAAGGTCGAGGTCCTCCGCTGAATGCGCCATGCACTCGCAGATGGTTTCGGCTACGGAGAGACTCGCCGAGGGCCGCACATGGCGCTTCGGCGGCGGGTCGAGGCGGATCTGCTGCTCTGTCTCGGCAACGATGCGTGCCATCATAGCCACAGTCTCAACGGGATATTTGCCGGCTGCAGTCTCTGCTGAAAGCATCACGGCATCGGTGCCGTCATAGATTGCGTTCGCAACGTCCGAGGCCTCAGCCCGCGTAGGACGCGGATTCTCGATCATGGACTCCAGCATCTGAGTCGCAGTTATGACGGGCTTGCGATAGTCCGCCGCACGGCGAATGATGTGCTTTTGAATTGCGGGGACCTTCTCCGGCGGCACCTCCACGCCAAGATCTCCGCGGGCAACCATAATGCCATCGGTGGCCTCGAGGATAGAGTCCAGGTGCTCGACTGCCTGGGGCTTCTCAAGCTTTGCGACGATCCAGACATCGGACTTCAGCGCATCGAGGCGGCGGCGCACGTAGCGCACATCGTCAGCCGTGCGGATAAACGAGACGGCAACGGCATCCGCGCCGTTGGCTACAGCGAAGACGAGGTCCTCCTCGTCCTTCTCCGTCAGCGAAGGAACCTTCACAGGAATGCCGGGAAGATTAATGCCTTTATTCTCGCCCAGCATGCCGCCATTGATAATCCGGCAGATGACGTCGGCTCCATCGAGGTGCTCCACGCGCAGCTCGATCAGTCCATCGGAGAGCAGAATCCGCGAGCCGGGCTCAAGATTCTCGGCCAGTGTGAGAAAGGTAGTGCCCACTATCTCCGCGGTGCCTTCCATCACTTTCGGACTGATGGTGAATAACTCGCCGGCGACGAGTTGGACCGGTTTATGGTCTTTCAGCTTGCCGGTGCGGATCTTGGGTCCCTGCAGGTCGGCAAGAATGCAGATCGGCTTTCGTTCAGTACGGGAAACCTCCCGTACCATCTGGATAAGCTCTGCCTTCTGTGCGTGCGAACCGTGAGAGAAATTCAGCCGAGCCACATCGACCCCGGCACGAACGAGCTCGCGGAAGACCTCTGCGGTACTACAGGATGGGCCAAGGGTCGCTACGATCTTGGCCCGTCGCCCGTGACTGCTCTGAAAGGGTCCATTGGGCAAGGCAGGGGAGGCAGGTGCCGCGTCTGAGCGGGGAGTAGCGTTCATGGGATCGTTCGGTTCCTTGTGGCGCTGGGGCCTTTTCAACTGCCCAGGGCGCTGAATGCGTCATCCACATTCTAACCGCACTGCAGGAGACACAAGCGCATTACGCCGGAGGTGGCGGCGTCTGTTCAACGGTATCGTCTATGCGGGACTTCGCAAGCGGCACTGCCAACTGAGTCAGACGGGCGATAGACAGCAGGTCCAGCTGGGCATTGAACTCCGCGCCGCAGAGGACACTGAGCGAAACGATATATAGCCAGAAGAGCAGTGCGATCGCGGCCCCGAGTGAGCCATAGACTTCGGAATAGTTGGCAAAACGGGTTACATACCAGCCAAATGCCAGAGTGGTGAGAAACCACATCGCCGTGGCCATAACGGCGCCGGGAAGGACCGTTCGCCAGGAGCGAGGCGGCAGCACAAGGGGAATCTCTCCCCCGGGTTCGCCCGCATAGGAAGGCGTAATCAGGGCCGAACCGATCGTGCTGCGCGATGCCGCCCTTAGCAGCGCGCGCGACCTGCGCCGCGCGCTGGCAAACGGCCCGGGCATTGCGGCAGGAATTCCGTGCGGGAGGCTGATTGGCATGATTCCGTCCGGCACGCCGAGGTGATAGATCAATCCGATCAGCCCGACGCTGGCGGCAAACGAGATGGCCCAGCGGATGATAATCGCCGAGGCAATGATGATGGTGCGAAGCTCCGTTCCGACACTCATTACCAGCCATTGCGTGGCGACGTGCCCGAACATAACCAGCAGGCTGGCGACCGCCAGAGGGACAATGGACAGCGGCACCAGCTCAAATGTTCTGCGCCTGCGCTGCCAGAAGCTCCAGGCGTTTGTGGGCAGGTTGCGCGCACGCCTCAGTCCCTCCATAAGCGTAGAGATGATGTTGGCGGCTCCAAGAAAGCTGACAAAACCGGCGCTTGCCAACGCACGCAGGGAATGCGCGTGCTCCGGCGTGCTCTGAAAGGCGGCATCGAGGAGAGGGCTGACCACGGGGGGCAGGACGCGATCAAAAAAGGCAGCCAGCTGAAAGCGAATCGGAGCCGTATCGGGCAGCAGACCGATCAGTGCCGTAATAATGATGAGTGCAGGAAAGAGCGCGACGATCGAGGAATAAGCGGCAGACTGAGCCAAATTCAGGCAGCCGTGCGCGACCGTGCTAAAGACCGTTCGCTGCAGCGCCCGTCCGAGCAATCCATAAAAACTGCGCGTTCGTCGAAGGAGCCGGCGGCATTCCTGCAGGGCCCTACGGGTTGGCGGGACACCGGTCACCTTGCCTGCTTCAGCCCTTCCACTTGTTAAGAAACGCCGTGACGGAGGAAGAGTCCATATGACGCATATCGTTGAACTGTCCCGTCTGCTGGGAATAGATTGCCTTACCATCGGCAGACAGCACCGCCAGCGCAGGAACACCTTTGGCGATGGGCACACCATAACGAGCGGCAAGTTGAATATTGTGGTCCATTTGCCCGATCCATACATGCACAAGCACATAATGGCGGCCCAGCAGGGCGGCATTGACGGGCTCGCGGAAATATATCTCCAGAACCTGGCAATCGCCACACCAGTCCCCGCCGAAGTCCAGCAATACCCGCTTGTGATCGCGCCGGGCCTGAGCGAGAGCAGCATTGATATCTGCCTGTGGATTGGCCGCCTCAGAGTAGATGTGCCGCGGAACCATCACTGGGGTCTCCGGGCGCGCCTGGGCAGCAACACCGGCTGAAGGGACCACGGCGAAGGCACAGAATGCGGTCATAACCCCAAGAAATCGTCGAAATATGCGGGAATTGGGCGGCGGCGAAGAGATCGGCATGGAAGGCTCCTGTGCGCCGCGAATCCGGCCCGGTGGAACGCTGGCGCCGCGGGCTGTGCGTTCCATGATGCACGAGGGGCAAGCCTGGCGCAAAGCGAGTTCGTGAGGTGGTGTATTCTGGAGAAAAGCGATGATATTTTCCAAGGATTACGTTAGCTATCTGGCACGCCAGACGGTGAAGCATCTTATCGATGCAAAGATGATCCAGACGGCCAAACCTGCCGTGCTGAATGAGCGAGTTGCCACCGCGATGCTCGAGGAATTGTCCCTCGAGGACCGGATCAATGAAGAGGTGCGCGTCATTCTGGAGGCCATCCAGGAAGACATGCGCAGGACAGGCGCGAGCTACCCGGAGATGTTCAAAAAGGTAAAGCAGAAGCTGGTCACCCAGTACAAGGCGGTGCTGTGAGGATCTCGCGCGACAAAGTAAATAAGCTGGCCCACACGATTGCCGACACGCTGGCCGAGATTCAGGAGTGCGATTTTCTGGAGGACCGCAATACGATCCGCCAGGAGGCGCGTAAGGCCCTGGAGCACCTGCTGACCGAAGAGTTGAAGCTGGACGCCGCAGCCCGGCAGAAGATTGCCTCGCAGCGCAAGATCATCCTTGAAGGATCGCAGGAGTGGGACATTCTCTATCGCAAGTACTACAACGATGAGGTCAAGAAGCTCGGGCTTTAGCGGTGTATACTTAACCCTGCGCTGGAGAAAATAGCCTCCTGTCGTCCAACCAGATGGCGTTATGGTGTAACTGGTTAACACGCCGCCCTCTCAAGGCGGAGAGTCCGGGTTCGAGCCCCGGTAACGCTACCAAACACAGTAAATGGGACCGCTTCCAATAGAACGCGCGCTATAGCATTGGGCGCACGATTTGTCTGGCGATTGCCGGGGCGTCAGCTAGACTTGCAACTGCGCGGAGATATCGCCAACGCGGCCTCCGGAGCTGACGGAGAAGCTATGCCACTGATGAAGACCTCAAATCCTGCCCTTGGCAAAGGTACCTTCAACGATTTCGCCAGCGCGTTAGACGATCTGACCGCTGGACGCATGACGCTGAGCGGCACAGTCAATAAGACCGCCATACTCCTGCTGTGCACCGTGGCGACCGCGGCGTGGACCTGGCACCAGTTCACCCGGACACGGCAGTTTGACGATGTTGCACCACTGGTGCTCACCGGAGTTCTGATGGGCTTCGTTGTTGCGATGATCACGATCTTCAAAAAGGAGTGGTCGCCGATTACAGCCCCGATTTATTCCGCACTGGAAGGGCTGGCGCTGGGCGGCTTATCTGCCATGACCGAGATGCGTTATCCGGGAATCGGCGTACAGGCCGTCAGCCTGACCTTCGGAACGTTGTTTGTACTGCTGTTTCTGTACCGCACCGGCATGATCAAGGTGACGGAGAAGCTGCGGCTCGGAGTCATCGCCGCAACCGGAGGCATCGCTGCGCTCTATCTGATCGAACTCCTGATGGGTTTCTTCGGTGGCGGTGTGCACTTCGCTGCCATCAATGGCTCCGGTGCGCTGGGCATCGGCTTCAGCATCGTCGTAGTTGCCGTCGCTGCGCTGAACCTGGTGCTGGACTTCGACTTCATTGAGCAGGGTGTGGCCAAGGGCGCACCTAAATATATGGAATGGTACGGCGCCTTCGGCATCATGGTCACTCTGATCTGGCTCTATGTGGAGATTCTGCGTCTGCTCTCCAAGGCACGCAGCCGAAACTGAGTTAGCTCGGTGGCAAGCTCAATCAAAGCGTATCCACTTCATCGACGCTTGCGACGATGGGAATGATCGTGTCTACCTTGGTCATCCGGAACAGGTCGAGAACTCGGGGCGTCATCCCTGCGGCGAACATTTTGAGCCCCTTTCCCTGGCAACGGACATAATGGGTCACGATCATGCCGAGTCCGGCTGAGTCCATATAAGGAACGCCTGCCAGATCGAGGATATTCACCAGTGGCAGCTGCTCGTCGGGTGTCGACTGGAACTTGAGCATGTTCTGAAGGGCCTGCGGCGTCAGGTGGCCATACATATCGCGCGCCGTGAACGGTCCGGCGAAACGAAAGATGAGCGTGCCTGAATTTTTACCTTCCTTGCGTTCGATGCTGAAGTGCGTGCCCTTCCAAAGCTGGGCCTCAGGTGTCGACATTCACGTTCTCCTTATTAATTGGCTGGGGCCCAGAATGGATTCTTCTAAAGTCAGCCGGGAATTGCAAGGCCGCGTCCGCGCAAGCCTCTACAGCGCCGCAAGGAAGCCACCGCCGCTTCCAAACCAGAGGCTGCGGCGCGGTCTGCCAAAGGGTGAAATACTAGGGAGCGGAAGATCGGCCAAAGCTTTGCGCGGAAGAATTTGATTCCGCGCAGCGAGAGATCGGAGAGAGAGGAAATGTCAGAAGCAAGTTGCGATATCGGATTGATTGGCCTGGCCGTGATGGGCCAGAACCTCGTGTTAAACATGAACGACCATGGCTTCAAGGTGGCGGTCTTCAACCGCACCGTCTCGAAGGTGGACGACTTTATCAACAATGAGGCCAAAGGCACACAAGTCGTCGGCGCGCACTCCGTGGAGGAGATGTGCAAGCTGCTGAAGCGGCCGCGGCGCATCATGATCATGGTGAAGGCGGGCGACGTCGTGGACCAGACCATCGACCACATCCTGCCGTATCTCGAGAAGGGCGACATCATCATCGACGGCGGCAACTCGCTGTTCACCGATTCCAACCGCCGGACGAAGGACCTCGCTGCGAAGGGTATTCTCTTCATCGGCACGGGTGTCTCGGGCGGCGAAGAAGGTGCGCGCTTTGGCCCGTCAATCATGCCGGGCGGCAACGCAGAAGCGTGGCCGCATGTGAAGCCCATCTTCCAGGCAATCGCGGCGAAGGTCGAAGACGGAACGCCGTGCTGCGACTGGGTGGGCGAGGACGGCGCAGGTCACTACGTGAAGATGGTTCACAACGGCATCGAATATGGCGACATGCAGCTGATCGGCGAGGCTTACCAACTGCTGAAGGACGGCCTTGGCCTGAATGCAGACGAGTTGCATGAGGTCTTCGCCGATTGGAACAAGGGCGAGCTCGACAGCTACCTGATCGAGATCACAGCTGAAATCTTTACCAAGAAAGACGAAGATGGCCAGCCGATGGTGGACAAGATCCTCGACGCCGCAGGCCAGAAAGGCACCGGCAAGTGGACGGCGATCTCTGCCCTCGACCTGGGCATGCCGCTGACGTTGATTGGCGAGAGCGTGTTCGCCCGCTGCCTGTCTGCACTGAAGGATGAGCGCGTGGCAGCGTCGAAGGTGCTGGAAGGACCGAAGGCAACGAAGACGGTCGCCGAGAAAAAGCAGTTCGTCGAAGACGTACGGCGAGCGCTGTACTGCTCCAAGATGATCAGCTACGCGCAGGGTTACATGCTGCTGCGTGCCGCCGAAAAGGACCAGGGCTGGCACCTGAATATGGGCGGCATTGCACTGATGTGGCGCGGCGGTTGCATCATCCGCAGCGTCTTCCTGGGCAACATCAAGGCGGCCTTCGACAAGAATCCCGACCTCGCCAACCTGCTGCTGGACGAGTTCTTCTCCGGCGCGCTGAATAAATACCAGGCAAGCTGGCGCAAGGCGCTGGTGCACGCGGTCGAGGTTGGCGTTCCGACGCCAGCGTTCTCCACGGCGCTGGCGTTCTTCGACGGCTATCGCACAGCGCGGCTGCCGGCAAACCTGCTGCAGGCGCAGCGCGACTTCTTCGGCGCACACACCTACGAACGCGTCGACAAGCCGCGCGGTGAGTTCTTCCACACGAATTGGACCGGCCGCGGTGGAAGAGTGTCGTCGTCGACGTACAACGTTTAGACCCTAGCCAGAAGGAAAAGGCCAGCTTCGCTTTGACGCGAAGCTGGCCTTTGGACTTTCCGGGCACAGGTGTGAGCGGGGCAGACTACATATGGATGCGCTGCCAGGCGTCCCATGTGTATATGCCGACTATTGCGATGGTCAACAGACCGGATAGTGCTGCGCTGGCACGAATGTAAGGTCGCATGCGCGCCACTTTCTGAAGAATGGACGTCTGCATCGCCTTTTCGTTGGCGTTTATATCTTCAAGAAAGAGCTGGTTTTCCTCGTAGCGGGTGATGGTTCCGTTGTAGGCGAGGAGAGCGAGGAAGACCCCTGTGAACACAGCCCAGACGACGATCAGAACCGGAATGGAGCTCATCATGGACAACCTCCCGTGGCATCCAGAGTTGTTGGGGCACTCGCTCGACGCAAGTTGCTCCGCTGGAAGTATGCCGACGCCGAGAATCATACGCCCGGAAATGGGCGACACAACAGGATTTCATGTGATGGGCGACACGAATGTTAGCTGAAATGGTGACCATTGCCCCTGCGGCATGCCCCTAGTGAAAGAGCGCTGAACGCAGGACCCAGACCGCTACGATCAGCAAGGAGAGGACCGCCAGCAGCATCAGCGCGATAGCGCGGCCCGCACGGGCTTCAGCCTCCGGCGCAGGGCGCGTGATGCCGAAGGTATTGACGAAGGCGTCGACGAGAAGACGGAGGGGACTCACAGCGGTTTCGATGATACGAGTCGCGAGGCCGATGCGCGAGGGCGGCGAATATCGCATCGTGGCGGACAGCGTCTGCATCGAATGATTGCGGCGACCGAAACGGTCGCATATACTTGAGAGAGTGAAGTTCGAAGGAGAATCTGGCCATGTCCACAGCAGCTGTTACCCCCGAAGTAGTGACCGCGGCACCCGGAGCGCCGGAGCGGAAGTCACAGCCTGTGACACTGACGCCGGCCGCAGTGACCAAGGTAAAAGAGATCATGGCGACGCAGGATCCGGTCCCCGCTGGGCTTCGGATCGGTGTCGTAGGCGGCGGCTGTTCGGGCTTCCAGTACTCGATGTCGTTCGAGAACCAAGCCGGAATGATGGATAAGGTCTTCCATTTCGGCGACCTGAAGGTCTTCCTAGACGCGACCAGCGCGATGTATCTGAAGGACTGCACGGTGGACTACGTGGAGACGCTGGAGGCAGCGGGCTTCAAGTTCGAGAATGCCGCCGTGAAGAGCACCTGCGGTTGCGGTTCCTCTTTCAGTGTGTAACACTGCTTTCAGTTCGGGTTTCTTTTGAGGGCGCCCCAAAAGGGGCGCCTTTTTGCGGCTTGGAGCCCATCTGTTTCCCAACATCAAAACTCGAATCCTGAAGATCCTGGGATTCACCTATCGCACAGAAAATGAATAGCTTCCGATTTTAAGCGCTCGCCGCCCGCCGCTAGTCTTTGCCGGGTTGGGAAAAACTGGGGGCTTGCTCGATGCGGAGGGCCTCTTCGAGCTCCTCGCGTTCGAGTGCGGCTTCAGTGGCAGCCTCCTGTCCACGGAGGAAGACGGTGCGAACGCGCCTGAGATGATCCTGATTGTCCTTAAGGAAGGACTGGAGCTGCTCTTCCCTGCCGACGAGTTCGAGGCACTGGGGAAGCCGGGCAGGAGGGATCTCCCCGGTATCCATAACGAGCTGCTCGCGATTGAGGTAGCCCCCGATGACGCGATGAAGCAGGGCCTGTTCGATGCCGTGCTCACTGGCCTGCTGCAGCAGGAAATGCCCGAGCGTCTGGGGAGCAAACCGTCGCCACCAGCTATCCGACTTGCGCATCTCCGAAGCGGAGAAGTACAGGCGCAACACGCTGATTTCTTCCATTGTATTGTCTCCAATGAAGCCAAAATCGTTTAGTGAATCGAGCAGATCGCCGGTGGAGGCTTTCTGCAGTTTGGCGACGAGGGCGAGGGAGAGGCCCTCGTCCGCCTGTTTGCTGACATACTTGCTGCGGCCTACCTTCTGCGCGTGGTAGATGCCGGTATGACCGGAGATGAGGTAGCTGATGACGCAGGCAAGGCCTGCGTAGACGCCCGCCTCGGCGCCGAAGAGCTCTGCAGCCATGAGGGTTGAGGCAACCGGCGTATTTGCGGCTGCGGAGAATACGGCCACAAAGCCCATGCCTGCCAGCAGAGGCGCCGGAAGCGGCAGCAGACGCGAGAGTGCATTGCCGAGAGTGGAGCCGATGTAGAAGAGCGGCGTGACCTCGCCCCCTTTGAAGCCGGTACCGAGGGTGAGTGTAGTGAAGGCGAACTTGCCAAGGAAGTCATACGACGCAACGTGGGTGGTGAAGGACGCGACGATTGTAGGGATGCCCAAGCCGATATACTTCGCGGTATGGGAGAGCCCGATGCCGAAGACGGCGATGGTGACGAGAAGGCCGCCGAGGACCGGCCGAAGCGGAGCTACACGGACGTAGCGTTTGGCAGCGCGGGAGATCGCGTGGGTGCAGACTCCAAATGCCATCCCGACGAGACCGAAACAGATGCCGGCAAGGAGTGTCCATAGGACTCTCGCGGGGTTGAGCGCGGGCACAGCCGCCGGATCGAGGGGATAGATGGTGTGATGGATTCCCCAGGCGTGGGTGACGATATCTCCGATGATGGAGGCAAGGAAGCAGGGGCCAATAGCGTCATAGCTGAGCTTGCCGATGGCCAGGACCTCGATGCCGAAGACGGCACCGGCGAGCGGGGTTCCGAAGACAGAGCCGAAGCCGGCACCAATGCCTGCCATCAGGAGAATGCGGCGGTCCCGCGGCACCATGCGGAAGGGTCGCGCAAGCTGGTCGGCAAGCGAGGCCCCGGTCTGGATGGCGGTGCCTTCGCGGCCGGCCGAGCCGCCGAAGAGATGAGTGAGGAAGGTACCGAGGAGGATGAGGGGCGTCATCCGGAGCGGAATGGTCTCGGTGGGGTCGTGGGTCTGCTCAAGGATGAGGTTATTGCCGGCTTCGACCGAAGTGCCGAAGTATCGATAGAGGAGTCCGACAAGACCGCCCGCCGGAGCAAGCAGGAGGATCAGCCAGGGATGAGCGGTGCGGAGATCCGTCGCCAGGTTGAGCGATGCCAGCAGAAGAGCTGACGCTGTGCCCGCGAGGATTCCGACGAGAAGAGCGACAGGGATCCAGCGGATGAGGTCGAAGAAGAGGGCGAACTGGTCGTTGAGTACACTGCTCAGGCGCTTTCCGGACAACGGGCCTCCTACGCGAAGTAGGAGTCATCAGCACGAACCGGATGGCTGGCAGTCGAAGGCGAACTCCATCGCCCAAGGTTGTAGAAAGAGAATAGCAGAACTGGCACAGACTCTTTGAGCGGCAGCGGCGAAGGGGCAACAGCGTTTCTATATACTTGCAGTTTCACTATCAGGAGCCGGTGAGCTTTTGGCATTGCGTAGCAGGAAGGTCGCGAAAACTGGCCGGATGCGGAGCGAGCCGGAGAGCTGGGGGCTCACTGCAGGGGAGCTGCGCGTGCTGCGTGCGCTCAAGACGCCGGTGAAGATCCAGAGGGCGGTTGATGCGCTCGAATATCAGTATGCCGACACTGCGGGATCTCCACGGCGGGTCCTGCGCGAACGGAAGGGACATTGCCTGGAGGGGGCTCTGCTGGCGGCCGCCGCGCTGCGAGTGAATGGACACGAGCCACTGTTGATGGATCTGGAGGCAGTGCGCGATGACGACCACGTGATTGCGCTGTACCGTGAGGGCGGCCTGTGGGGTGGGATTGCGAAGTCCAATTTTGCGGGACTGCGGTTCCGCGCTCCGGTATACCGGACGCTGCGGGAGCTGGCGCTGAGCTATTTTGAGCATTACTACAATCTGCGCGGCGAGCGGACGCTGCGCGCGTACTCGCGGGCGGTGAATCTGGAAAGGCTGGATGGCTGCCACTGGATGACCAGCGAAGCAGACGTGTGGTGCGTAGCAGAGGCATTGGTGGCGGCGAAGCATTACCCGTTGTTTCCGGACAAGGTGGCGCGTGCGCTGCCGCGGCTGGACCGGAGGAGCTTCGAAGCCGGGATGCATGGCCGGGTAGAACACTAACGCCACGCGCGAGTTGATCTTTTCCCTGTTCCGTCCACCGGTGCTACTATCCCGCATGTTCAACTTTGGCAGGCCGAAGACTGCAGGCGACTGGATCGTCCACCTGATTGGAGCTCTCATCGCACTCTTTCTGATCTGGTGGATGCTGCGCTTCTTTCTCGGTATCTGAAGCGTTATGCTGATCGGGTTTCGAAAGATGACAGTGGAGAATATGGGATGAGACTGGCAGCAAATGCGGCCTGGCTGGCGCTGGCGGCATTCGCTATGCAAAGCGGCGCACAGATGGCGACACCAGCGGGCGCAGCGAGGCAGAATTCCCCACAACCGGCAGGCGCGATTGGGAATATGGCTCGGCCGCAAGGACAGAATGGCGGAAGTGGCGGGCAGAGGCGGATAATGGCCCCGATCGGCGTGCCTGTCGCGGGGATGCCGTTTGTGCACGATCCCTCGACGGTAGTGCGGTGGAAGGGGCGGTACTGGGTATTTTCGACGGGGCGCGGCGCACCGTTCTACTCGTCACCGGACGGCGCGACGTGGACGCGCGAGGGCAGCGTGTGGGAGCAGATTCCCGAGGACGTGCACGCGGCGGTGCCGAAGAACAATGGGGTGGACGTATGGGCACCGGACGTGATCCGGATGAATGGGGAGTTTTACCTGTACTACGCAGTGTCGAGCTGGGGGTCGTTCCAGAGCGTGGTGGCGCTGGCGACGAATCCGACGCTGGACCCGAAGGACCCGGACTACAAGTGGACGGATCGTGGCGTGGTGGTGAGCTCGACCGGGACGGATGACCTGAACGCGATCGACCCGGGAGTGATGAAGGGGCCGGACGGGAGGTTGTGGATCTGCTACGGCAGTTATCACGGGAGCATACGGGTGACGGAGCTGGATCCGAAGACAGGGTTGGCGAAGGAGCCGGGCAAGCTGGGCGCAGCGATTGCGACGGCGCGGGAGAGTGAGGCATCGGATTTGATTTATCGCGACGGGTATTACTACCTGTTTGTGAACCACAACAGCTGCTGCAAGGGAAAGAACAGCGAGTACAACATCCGTGTGGGGCGGGCGAAGGATGTGCTGGGGCCGTACGTCGACAAGCATGGGCGGACGATGGCGGAGGGCGGTGGGTCGCTGTTTCTGGCTGCGCATGACTACCGGATTGGGCCGGGGCACTTCGGGCGAGTGGTGGATTATGACTCCGGCGATGAAAACGATGTGGAGGCGGGGAGCGAAATCTACGGCGCAGAACGCTTCAGCGTGCACTACGAGGCGGATACGACTCGCGGGAATCGCAGTGTACTGGATATGCGGCCGCTGCTGTGGTCGACGGATGGCTGGCCGGTAGCGGGAGACAACGTGGCCGAGGGGACGTACCAGATTGTTTCGCGGATGAGCGAAAACACGCTCGAGGAGATTAAGCCGCCGGCCAATGTGGCGACGGCTTTGAACGCAGGAGCGACCGCACAGGGAGTGAGCCCCGGGAGTGCGGCAGCAGCGGCGGCGGCTCGTGTTGAGGAAACTAATCCCGCTGGGGACGCTGGGCCAGGGGTCGGCGTTGCGCGACTGACGCGGTATCTGACGCTGGACAACCAGAAGTGGACGATTGCTCCGACAGGGAACGGGTTCTACAAGATTGTGAACGCGCAGACCGGTGATGCACTCGGAGAGAACAGCGACGCGGCGATCGCGGTAGATGCGGCGATACCGGTGACACTGAAGCCCTACTCCGGCGAGAAGGGACAGATGTGGCATCTGGATCAGTTCCCCGATGGCGGCTGGCGCATTCGCAATCGCATGGGCGCGAGCCTGCGGATGGGCGAGGGCGGCGGCGCGGCACTGGGCAATTTCATGCGCGACGACGTGCACCTGTGGGCGATTACGACGCCGTGAAGGATGAGCCAGATACGGCAATGCCGGGAGTGCATTCCGCTCTGGTAAGTTAGCAAACATGGCGCGGACTGCCGAAGGGATCGACGATGCAGCGCGCCCCGATGATGCGCCGGACAGCGCAGTGCTGCCGGAGCAGGACGCACACACCGGGACGTGGACGGCAGCACATCGGCTGCTGGGTTTTGTGGCCCATGTCGATCCACGGGGATTCTGGCTGACCCTGCTGGTGTCCCTGGCAGGATCCGTGGCAGAGGGGTTCGGACTGGCGCTGCTGCTGCCGCTGCTGGCAGTGGCGGGGATGAACTTCGCGCTGGGGACGACAGCGGGGCGGTTTGTGGCGGCGGCACAGAGGGTACTGGTGACGGCGCATATCCCACATGGACTGTGGCTGCCGACAGTGCTGGCGGTGTTTCTGGCGACGGGTGCGGTGCGGTCCCTGCTGCGGCGGACCCAGTCACAGCTGGTGTACACGACGACGACGCGGGCGGAGCTGGCGCTGAGCCGACGGGTGTATGCGCAGGTGGTGCATGCACGGTGGGAGTTCCTGGTGCGGCAGCGCACAGGCAGGCTGACGCACGTGCTGACGGCGGAGCTGCGGCGCGTGGATGACGCAATCTCATATCTGCTGTATGCGGTGAACCTGGTCTGTCTGACGGCGCTTTACCTTGCGCTGGCCTTGAAACTTTCGGCGGCGATGACTCTGCTGGTAGTGGGGTTGGGCGGCGGGCTGTTGCTGATGCAGCGGAGATCACTGGGGCAGACGCGGCGGAGCGGACGCGATGTAGCGGCGAGCGTGGAGGCGGTGTATACGGCGACGGAAGAGCATCTGCTGAACCTGAAGAGCGTAAAGGCGTACAACGCGGAGGACCGAGACGCACGGCTGTTCGGCGAGCTGTGCGAAGAGGTGGGGCGGCAGGTGGTGGCAAGTGTGCGACACCAGGCCGGATCGGCGTTTGGGTTCGAGATGGGATCGTTGGCCGCACTGGGCGCGGTGATCTATCTGGCGCTGGGTGTGATGCACGTGCAGAGTACAACGATGCTGATGCTGCTGGCGATCTTTACCCGGCTAATGCCCCAGCTCTCTTCCCTTCAAACGCAGGCACACCTGGCTGCGGCGACACTCCCCGCATACGACCGCGTGCTGGAGATTGAGCGAGAGTGTGCAGCGCATGCAGAGCCAAGAACGACCGTGGCCGATATTGCAACGCGGTTGCGGTTGGAGCGTGAGTTGCGCATGGAGGCCGTGTGGTTTGCGTATGGAGCGGCGGAGGGCGAGTCGCCGCGCGAGTTCGTCCTGCGGGGTGTGGACCTGAAAATCGAAGCGGGCAGGATTACCGCGGTGGTGGGGCCTTCCGGCACAGGCAAGAGCACGATTGCCGACCTGACAAATGGACTGTTACTACCGACGCGCGGACGGCTGGTGCTGGATGGGAAGGAATTGGGGCCCGAAGAGGTACGGCGGTGGCGCCACATGGTGGGCTACGTAGGCCAGGACACCGTCCTGTTTCACCAGAGCGTGCGCGACAACCTGCTTTGGGCGAAGGAGGACGCCACGGAAGAGGAGATGCGCGCAGCGCTGCGAATGGCATCAGCAGAGTTTGTATACGAGCTGCCTGGAAGACTGGAGACCATGGTGGGAGACCGTGGGATTCTCTTATCGAGCGGGCAGCGGCAGAGGATCTCGCTGGCAAGGGCGCTGCTGCGAAGACCGGCGCTGCTGATCCTGGATGAGGCGACAAATGCGCTGGATGTGGAGAATGAGTCACGGGTGCTGGATGGGCTCCACGAGGCTATAGCAAACGCGAAGCCGGAAGGTAAGGCGCCGCTGACGGTCCTGATGATCGCGCACAGGGCGAGTGCCATCCGGCGCGCTGACCTGGTGTACGAACTGGAGGGCGGACGCGTGGCAAGAGTGGGGACGTGGGAGGAGCTGAACGCACAACCATGAGCAAGCAAGGCAGAACGGTGCGCGGCGGTCCTGCGGATTGGGCCCTGGCGGCTGAGGCGATGTTGTTGCTGGCGATGTTTCGCGTAGCACTTGCGGCTATGCCGGTGCGGCGGATTCTGGGCGCGATGACTCAAGAACGGATCGACGCTCCGCTTACGAGTAAGCGGGAGGCGACTGAACGCGAGTTAAGTGTGGCGCGAAGAGTGGAATGGGCGGTCGGCGCGGCAACGCGTCACTCGCCGATTGAATTTGTGTGCTTTCCCCAGACGCTGGCGGGGTATGCCATGTTGCGACGGCGCGGAGTGGATTCCGTGATTGTGTATGGGGTACGGTCCACAACGTGCGGAGAGCTGGCTGCGCATACCTGGCTGATGGTGGGAGAAAAGACAGTGACCGGAGCGGAGGGAGCCGTGGGATTTACAGTTTTGGCGCAGTGGCGATGACGGTCGCAGGCGACCGCGTTTCTGGGGCGGAACGATTTCCTATCGGCCGTGCGGCTCTGCTAGCATGGCGGCGACATGAAAACCTTCGATTCCAATCGCCGTGATCTGTTGAGACTCAGCAGCATGGGTCTCGCCGCCTCAGCTATCTCCGCAGTGCCTGCGCTGGCCGCTGCGCCCAAGAAAAGCGCAGTGGCATCGGTGCCGGCGTACTTCGACGTGCGCAACTTCGGCGCGACGGGCGACGGCAAGACCGTGGATTCACCTTCGATCAACAAGGCGATTGAGGCTGCCGCGGCAGCAGGCGGCGGAACGGTAATCTTCCCGGCGGGAAACTACATTTCGTTCTCGATCCGACTTAAGAGCAAGGTGGACCTTTATCTTTCGCGTGGAGCGACGGTGATTGCAGCGGATTCGCCGCAGCCAGGAGAGACGACAGGCTACATGGGCGGCACGTACGACGCGGCTGAACCGAATACGGCATGGAATGATTACCAGGACTACGGGCACAACCATTGGCACAACTCGCTGATCTGGGGCGAAAATCTGAGCGATATCTCGATCAGCGGGCCTGGACTGCTTTGGGGACGCGGATTGAGCTTCGGTGCGGGACCGGGGCGTCCGCCGGGAGCACCGCAGCGCGCCGGATTTGCGCCGGAACGGATGGCGCGCCCTGCGGCTGGCGGACAAGATGCCGCCGCCGCTGCGAGAGCGGCGCGGCCGCGCGGCTTCGGGAAGCGCGGCGATTACACGATGTACCAGGCAGAACAGGCGGGCGTGGGCAACAAGACGATCGCGCTGAAAAACTGCCACAACGTCACTTTGCGCGACTTCTCCATCCTGAAGGGCGGACACTTCGGGATTCTGGTAACGGGCGTCGACAATCTGACGATCGCCAACCTGACGATCGACACGGACCGCGACGGCATGGATATTGACTGCTGCAAGAACGTGCATGTCTCGAACTGCACGGTGAACTCACCATGGGACGATGCGATCGTGCCGAAGTCGAGCTTCGCGCTGGGGTACAACCGGTCCTGCGACAACATGACGATTGCGGACTGCTTTGTGACCGGCGCCTACCGCCTGGGTACGTTGATCGATGGAACGTGGAAGAAATTCACGATGGAAGAAGACCACAAGGTCGGCGGAACGGGCCGGATCAAGATGGGCACCGAGTCCAACGGTGGATTCCGCAACGTCTCAATCTCCAACTGCGTGTTTGAAGGCTGCCAGGGGCTGGCGCTGGAGACGGTGGACGGAGCCCTGCTGGAGGACTTCGCGGTCTCGAACCTGACGATGCGCGACATTATCAGCTGCCCGATCTTCATCCGACTGGGCGCGCGGCTGCGCGGACCGAAGGGCACAGGCGACCAGAGCACCGTGGTGGGGACGCTGCGCCGGGTGCTGATCCAGAATGTGAACTGCTACAACACGGCCGCGCGATTCGGGTCGAACATTACAGGCATTCCGGGTTATTACGTGGAGGACGTGAAGCTTTCGGATATCTACGTGGAGCATAGCGGCGGCGGCAAGGAAGAAGACCTGAAGATCGACGTA
Organism: Acidobacteriaceae bacterium; assembly: GCA_035550395.1. Taxonomy (GTDB): domain Bacteria; phylum Acidobacteriota; class Terriglobia; order Terriglobales; family Acidobacteriaceae; genus Edaphobacter. The sequence goes on along the minus strand of DASZPF010000020.1, from coordinate 150,889 downwards.
CCAGAGAAGGAGAACGCATATCCAGAGCCAGGCATGCTGGGCCCGCTGCCGGCGCACGGCTTCTACATGCGGCACGTAAAGCGAATCCAGATGAGCCATGTGGAGGTGCGGCCGATTTCGCCCGACGCCAGGCCGGCGATCTACACCGACGATGTGCACCGCGCCGACTTTATCGACATTACAGCGCCCAGTACTCTGGCGGCATTCTCGTTCAACAACTCAACAGACATCCGGGTGAGGATGAGCCGCGCGGGAGCGGACCAGACCATCGCGTAGACGGGCTTATTTCTGGATGCGCTGTTCCGATGGGCGATCGGGACAGCGCCTTTTTGTCTGCAGCGGGGTAACGGAGTTGGCACGGCGACGCGAAACGCTGACGGGACGCGGGCAATCCACACTTCCCTGCCCTGTAAGATAGCGATGAACCGGCGTGCGGACACGAGGCGTCGCGCGCATTTGAAGGTGGACGCGCATTGCTCTACTGGCTGCTCTATCAGAAGCTGTTTCCCTACTTCCGGGTCTTCCGGATCTTCCGGTATCTGACGTTTCGCACGGCGTTTGCAAGCCTAACGGCGCTGGCGATCGGGTTGGTAATCGGGCCATATGTGATTGAGCGGCTGCGCGAGTTCCAGATCGGGCAATATGTGCGCGACGACGGTCCGCAGACGCACAAGAAGAAGGGCGGTACGCCAACCATGGGCGGCGTGCTGATCGTGATTTCGATCCTTGTGCCGACCCTTCTGTGGGCTGACCTGTCCAACCCGGCTGTGTGGATTGCAGTGCTCAGCACATTGGCGTTTGGCGCAATCGGCTTTACCGATGACTACATCAAGGTGGTAAAGAAGCGCAGCCTGGGACTGACCGCCAGACAGAAGCTGCTGATGCAATTTGCGGCGAGCGCGCTGGTGGCAGTGGCGCTTCTGCATGAAGAGAAGCGCGGCTTCTACTCGACGCGGCTGATGGTGCCGATTGCGAAACGGGTGAGACCGGACCTGGTGTGGGACTGGATGGGGCACATTCCACACCTGCACTGGCTGGCATTCGTGCCGTTCGTGGTGTTCGTGATGTTGATTATCACGCTGACGAGCAACGCTGTGAACCTGACGGACGGGCTGGACGGACTGGCGATCGGGTGCACCATCATCGCTGCGGGTGCGCTCACCGTGCTGACATATGTGAGCGGCCACGTGGTGTTCTCGGATTATCTTGAGCTAGACCGCATGCCGCTGGTGAGCGAGGTGACGATCTTTTGCGGATCGATGGTGGGCGCGTCGATCGGCTTCCTCTGGTATAACGCTCACCCTGCGGAGGTGTTTATGGGCGATGTGGGATCGTTGGCGCTGGGGGGCGCGATCGGGACGGTAGCGGTGATCATCAAGCAGGAGCTGCTGCTGCCGTTTATCGGTGGAGTGTTTCTGCTTGAGGCAGCAAGCGTGATCCTGCAGGTGGGGAGCTTTAAACTGCGCAATGGCAAACGGATCTTCAAAATGGCCCCGCTGCACCACCACTTTGAGCTACTGGGCTGGAGCGAATCGAAGGTGATTGCGCGGTTTTGGATTCTGGCGCTGATCTTCGCGCTGTTCGCGCTGACAACGCTGAAGCTGAGGTAGAACAAGGGCAACGCCGATTCACACGAATGAACGTGGAGTCATAACCATAGACGATAAGAGGCTGCGGGCTTGCGATGAATCTGAAGAATAAGCGCGTGCTGGTGGTGGGACTGGGCAAGAGCGGTCTGGCGGCGGCGCTGTTTCTGCGTGACCATGGCGCCCGGGTAACGGTAAGCGAAGCGAGGTCAATGACCGCGCTGGAGAAGGAGATTCCTGCGCTGCTGGATGCGGGGATCATGGTAGAGGCAGGCGGGCATGGCCTTCTGACTTTCCGGCGACAGGACCTGATCGTGGTGAGCCCGGGGGTTCCGTACGACACGCCGGAGCTGCAACAGGTGCGGTCTTTCAAGATGCCGGACTTCGAGATTATCGGCGAGGTGGAGCTGGCGAGCCGGTTTCTGCAGGGGAAGATCGTCGCTATTACAGGTTCGAACGGGAAGACCACGACAACGACGCTGGTGGGCAAGATTTTTACCGATGCGGGCCTGGCCACACTGGTAGGCGGGAACATTGGGATACCCGTGATCGAATTAGTGGCACGCAGCGGACCGGAGACGTGGAGCGTGCTGGAGGTGTCGAGTTTCCAGCTGGAGACGATCGCGGCCTTCCGGCCGAAGATATCTGTCGTGCTGAACATCACGCCGGATCACCTGGACCGGCACGGAAGCTTTGAGAACTACGCGGCAGCGAAGACGCGGATCACGGAGAACCAGACCGCGGAGGACTTCCTGGTGCTGAACGGCGAGGACAAGCCTACACAGATGGTGGCAGCAAAGAGCCGCGCGCAGATCTACTGGTTCAGTCCGCAAAGGCCGATCAAGCAGGGAGCGTTTGTCCACGGCGAGAGCATTGCCTTCATCCCGCGCGAGGGTGCGAAGGCGGAGCCGGTGATGCCGGTGGCAGAGATACCGCTGAAGGGCACACACAACGTGGAGAATGTGCTGGCCGCAGTGTGCGCGGCACGGCTGGCGGGGATTCCGGCGGAGAGCATTCGGGAGTCTGTGCGGACGTTCAGGGCGGTGGAGCACAGGCTGGAGTTTGTGGCGGCGACCGGCGGCGTGGAGTTCTACAACGATTCCAAGGCGACGAATGTAGACGCAACGAAAAAGGCTCTGGAAGCGTTCGGGGGGGGAGTGCATCTGATTCTTGGCGGTAAGGACAAAGACTCGGATTACACGGAGCTGGCGGCACTGGTGCGGGCCCGCGTGAAGACTATTTACACAATTGGTTCGGCGGCGGAGAAGATCGAGCGCCACCTTGAGGGAGCGGCGAAGATCATCACAGCCGGGACGCTGGATGCTGCGGTGCGCCGCGCTGCTGAGGACGCGAGTGCAGGCGATGTAGTGCTGCTGGCGCCGGCTTGCGCAAGTTTCGATCAGTTTGAGAACTATGAGCATCGGGGACGGGTGTTTAAGGAAATTGTGAAGCAGCTCTTGGCTGTCGGCTCCTAGCTTTTTAGCTATCGGCCGAAGGCTAAAGACTGGAAGCTGGGGTAGATGGCGAAGCGGGTTGGGGTCGACAAATGGATGTACGGAACGGTACTGCTGCTGGTGCTGTTCGGACTGGTGATGGTGTTCTCGGCCTCTGCGGTGATGGCCAAAGAGACGATGGGGTCTCCATACGCGTTTGTGATCCGGCAAGCGGGCTGGGCACTTCTGGGAATGATTGCACTGACGCTGTTGATGCGTGTGGATTATCGACGCTATAACAGCTATCCAGTGGTAGTGGGAGCGATTGCCGTAACAACGGTGCTGCTGCTCGCAGTATTTGTGATGCACGGAAAGATTAACGGCGCGCACCGGTGGATCGGCTATGGGCCGGTTTCTCTGGAACCGAGCGAGCTGGCCAAACCTGTGGTTGTGCTGTTTCTCGCATACTTTCTGCAGACCCGCGTGCATGCGATGGACGACTGGAAGGGAACGATTCTGCGCGCCTCTCTGCCGCCGCTGGTCTTTATCGCGCTGATTCTGATGCAGCCGGACCTGGGAACTGCCCTGGTGTGCGCGGGAGTGACGGCGCTGATGCTGTACCTGGCCGGCGCGCAGGTGAAGTACTTCTTTATTGCGGCGGCAGCGGCGGCGCCGTTGCTCTACTACATGCTGTTCCACGTGGCGTTCCGGCGCGCGAGAATGCTGGCATTCATCAATCCGGAGCTGGACCCGAAGGGTGCAGGATTTCATATTCTACAGTCGCTGATTGCAGTGGGAACGGGCGGAATCTTCGGGCGCGGGCTGATGGAGGGAGTACAGAAGCTGTTCTATCTGCCGGAACCGCACACGGACTTTATCTACGCGAACATCTGCGAGGAGTTAGGACTAATTGGCGCGCTGGCAGTAGTGGCTCTGTTCGTGATGCTGGGGTATCGCGGGCTGAGAGCAGCAGTTCTTTCCACCGATCCATTCGCGCGGTTCCTGGCGTTCGGCATTACATCGGTGATCCTGATCCAGGCCTTCTTCAACATCAGCGTAGTGCTGGCATTGGTCCCGACTAAAGGCATCACGTTGCCGCTGATCTCCTCGGGCGGAACATCGGTGTTTATTACCCTGGCGAGTCTGGGTGTGCTGCTGAATATCACGAGAGAGATTGATTGAAGTGCAGCAGACGAGCGAGTCAGCGAGTCAACAGGTCAACCAAAAGCGGCTCCGAATTCTGATCGCAGGTGGCGGTACGGGCGGACATGTAATCCCTGCTCTGGCGATTGCACGCGAGCTCAGGGATAAATACGGTGCTGAGATCCGGTTTGTCGGCACGGCACGGGGGTTGGAAACGCGGCTGGTGCCGGAGGCGGGCTTCCAGCTGGAACTGGTGCGCAGCGGGCAATGGAAGAATGTCAGCCTGACGACTCGCATTAGGACAGTGTGCGATCTGCCGCTGGGGGTGTTGGCGTGCCTGAAGCTGATTCGAGCGTTCCGGCCGCAGGTGGTGGTTGGAGTAGGAGGATATGCGAGCGGACCCGGCATGCTAGCGGCCGTGATCAAGCGGGTGCCGACGCTGGCATATGAGCCAAATGCAGTTCCTGGGATGACCAATCGTCGACTGGGCAAATGGGTAAGCGCGGCGGCAGTGAACTTTGCACAGACGGCACAGTTTTTCAGAAATGCACAGGTAACGGGAGTGCCGGTGCGACGGGAGATCTTCGCGATCCGACCCCGCCCGGAAGGCGCCGCACCGAGGCTGCTGGTGACCGCGGGCAGTAACGGTGCGCTGGTGTTCAACGAGACGATGCCGAGGATAGCGCTGGAGCTGCTGAAGGCTGTGGCAGGATTGACAATCGTCCACCAGGCCGGTTCACGTCATGTGGAGATGACGCGTGCGGCGTATGTCGCGAGTGGCGCGGACGCGGCACGGTGGAGGGTGGAGGCATTCCTTGAGGACATGCCGGACGAGTATGCGGCCGCGGATGTAGTACTGGCGCGGTCAGGCAGCACAGTGGCGGAGTTATGCGCGGCCGGACGGGCGAGTGTGCTGGTACCGTTTGCGGCGGCAGCGGACGATCATCAGCGCAAAAATGCGGAGGTCCTGGTACAGGCGGGCGCGGCGGTGATGCTGCTGCAGAAGGATGTGACACCTACTTCCCTGTTACTGGCGCTACGCGGACTGCTGGAGGATCCGGCACAAAGAGCGGAGATGGCAATGAAGGCCCGTGGGCTGGCGAAGGAGGGAGCGCTGGAACGAATTGCCGCGATCATCATGAGGCTGGCACGACAATAGCGGGAGTTTTGGGACAAAGGTAAGGGGCTGAGAAAAAGATTCTCAGCCCCTTACTTTGCTGACTTCCTCAGGTTTAGAGGAGCACGGCTAACGGATTAGCGATGTCCTCCACCACCATGCGAGCCACCCCCTCCACCACCGTGGAATCCACCGCCACCACCGCCATGGAAGCCTCCGCCTCCGCCTCCGCCGAAGTTCGCATGACCTCCACCGAAGTTACCTCCACCGCCAAAGCTGCCGCGGGACTGCGCGCCGGAGAACGACCGCGACTGAGGAGCGGCGGACGGTGTGCTGGAACGGCCTGAGAAGCCGGAACGACCGTTGAACTCCGGACGCGCGCCTCCGGCTGTAAAGCCGTTGCGGAAGTTCGTCTGAGCATTGCCACGACCGGCAAAGCCATTCGACTCCGAACGAGATCCCTGGTTGGCGAAGCCGCCGCGGAAGTTCGTCTGGTTGTTGCGGCCTGCAAAGCCGTTATAGTCCGCCCGGCCCCCATTACGGAAGCTCGTCTGCCCACCGCGGTTGAAGCCTTCTCCGCCGCGATTTGCATAGGTACGGCCATTGATGCCGGCGCCGCGATTGAAGCCACCGTCACGACGACCGTCATTGCCGGCAAAGGATGACCCACCGGGACGTCCATCGAAGCCATTGACGTGGCGGTCATAGACGTAGCTGTTATGGAAGCCGATGTGGTTGTACTCGCGGTTGTAGAAGTAGTGACCACCGTGCCAGTATCCGCCGTAGAAGCCGGTGCCGAAGTAGCCAAAACCGTAGTTAATGCCACCGTAGTAGCCAACCGTAAGACCCCAGTAGCCGGGGTTCCAGAAGTAACCGCCATCGCCCCAGCCCCAGTAGCCGGGCGTCCAAAGCGCTCCCTCATAGGGCGGATAGACCCAGGCACCGTCTACCCAGTAATAGCCATCCGGACCCCAGGCCCAATAGCCGGGTGTCCAGATATAGCCATAACCAGGAGCGACGGGCTGAGAATAGACGGGGATAGCCGGAGGTGCAATACCGACCGAGACAAACACCGCGGCATGGGCGGCAGGCGCTAGGGAGAGAGCTCCGGCGATGACCAGTGCCGCGATTGAGCCTTTCAAAATTTTGTTGATCTTCATAATTGTGTCCCTGTCCTTCCCCTCCTTCGCTTGGCCGGTCGTGCCTTGTAGCATCGGGTTGCGCGGATGGCGAGGACGTTGATTTCAGGGGGTCGCGGGCGGCTTAGGCCTCAAGGACGCTTTCCGTGAACCTCTACAAATTTAGACACACAATACGCCGTGAGGTTGCGGCTGAGAAGAGATAGGCGATATCAGCGGGAACCGGCATTTTCCGCACATCGCAGGCAACCTTTCGTCCCTAAGGATTGATGTATGGATTTTCAGTGGTTTGCGGTGAAGGCGCGCAAAACAGGCCCTCCGAACACGTAATCCCCATCCATCCCGAACGGACTTATGGCCCTGCCCCGAGGGGATGGATGGGGCAATTACGAATCCGGATCTGCCCGGATTCCGGTCCAAGCTGGTTCGCAAAGGACCGGGAACGTCGCGCAGCGGCTAGTCCGCAGTTGCCGTCGGCAGCAGAAGTTCATGAGGCAGTTCTACCGGCATCGGGCGAAAGGACAGCAGCGGATCGGCGTCGCGCTTGGGGAACGGGATAACTCCAGCCTTCCGTTCCGCCGAGGTTGCGGACGGAGCGGAGACCTGGATAAGAACGCTACTACTCTCGGAAGCCGGATACGGCTGCTGGTAGAGTGAAGGTTTGGCGCGGCGGAGCAGATCTGCCAACACGCCAAGGAGAGATCGCCTCGAATGTCTTTGCCCGGACATTTTCTATTTGCTCCGTCGCACCGTATTCACTTCATCGGCATTGGCGGGATCGGCATGAGCGGAATCGCAGAGATTCTGCTGACCATGGGTTATGCCGTCTCAGGATCGGACCTCAAGCGATCTGCGGCGACCGAACGGCTGGTGGGAATGGGGGCAACGATCTTCGAGGGCCACGCGGCCGCTAATGCGGCGGCAGCGGACGTCGTGGTGACAAGCTCTGCCGTGGCTGCGACCAATCCCGAGGTGTTGGAGGCGCGGACACGGAAGATCCCGGTGATCCAACGGGCGGAGATGCTGGCCGAGCTGATGCGGCTGAAATATGGGATCGCAGTTGCCGGAATGCATGGCAAGACGACAACGACCAGCTTAATTGCGGCAGTATTGGGACCCTCGGGAGGTGACCTGGACCCTACAGTGGTGGTGGGAGGGCGCGTAGATGCGCTGGGGTCGAATGCGCGGCTGGGAAGCTCTCAGTACCTGGTGGCCGAGGCAGATGAGAGTGACCGGTCGTTCCTGAAGCTTTCTCCGGTGTTGGCGGTCGTGACGAATCTGGACCGCGAGCATATGGACTTCTATCGGGACATGGCAGACGTAGAAGCCGCTTTTGTTGAGTTCATGAACCGTGTGCCGTTCTATGGCGCGACGACAGCGTGCATAGATAATGAGCAGCTGCGAGGGGCTCTGGAGCGTGTGCATCGGCGCGTCTACACTTATGGGGAGCGCGCGGGCGCGGATTTCCGGCTGAATCTGATTGAGCGAAGAACGGAGCCAAGGATGGATGCGGCGAAGGGAACAGCCGCAGGCCACTGGCGCTTTGAGGTGGATTATCGAGGGCTCGTGCTGGGGCCGTTCGAACTCCATGTGCCCGGACGACACAATGTATTAAATGCGACGGCCGCGGTGGCGATTGGGGTGCAACTGAGCGTTGCGCCCGAGAAGATTGCGGCAGGGCTCGCGAGTTTCCGAGGTGTGGACCGGAGGTTCCAGGTAAAAGGGGCGGTGCGGGGAGTAACGGTGGTCGACGACTACGGGCATCATCCGACGGAGATTGCCGCAACATTGCGAGCGGCACGGGATGCGGGATACGGGCGGGTACACGTGCTCTTCCAGCCACACCGCTACACGCGAACACGGGACCTGCAGCCGGAGTTTGCCAGGGCGTTTGCGGATGCGGACACGTTGCGTGTGCTGGACATCTACGCGGCAAGTGAGGAGCCGATTGCGGGGATAGATGCGCATGGGCTCGTGGAGGCGATCCGGCGAACGGGGACGGTGACCGGCAGCATTGGGTATGCCGAGTCGATCGCAGCCGGAGCGCATGGGCTCGCGCAGGAGGCGCAGGAGGGGGACATCATCCTGACACTGGGTGCAGGAAATGTATCACAGGCTGGGGCGGTGTTGCTGAAGGAACTGGCGGGATGACAAAAAGAACGTACCGGGCCTGCCGATGGGGCTGTTCCTGCACGGGTGATTTGCGGATAAGGTACGTCCCTAGTTAATGGCATGGTTGCGGTAGAGTGAGACGCTATGATCTGTTGAGGCAGGTCACGGGACCAACTTCAGGCGTGCGATCAGGCAATCTTTTTTCGAATCGAAGCTCCGCGGTGCTGGATGCGCCGGAGCCTCCGCGTGCAACCAAAAGAGAGGCACGTGCGGCTGGGTTGAAGCGGTCCGCGCCGGTAACGGAGATGCCTCTGCGACGCGAGACTGCCTATGGCGCAGGAGATTTTCCCGAAGAAGAGGCCGGCTTCAGCGGACGAGATCGGCGGGGCGTACGGATCAGCTTCCGGAATGGCTTGATTCCCAGGACAATGCTGGGACGGATCGTAGCCGGGGGGGTACTGCTTCTCACTTCAGGCATGGTAATCGTAGCCGGCGTAGCAGCTCGGCGAACGCTGCTGCGCGATACACGGTTCACTATCCCAGATGCGCAGGCAATCGAAGTAGCAGGAACCAGCCACCTCACTCGAGCACAGCTCCTGAGCATTTTCGGAGAGGATGTCGATCGCAATCTCTTTGCAGTCCCCCTGGAGCAGCGGCAGGCGGAGTTGGAGCGTCTGCCCTGGGTGGAACAGGCTACAGTAATGCGTCTGCTGCCAGACCATCTGAGGGTGGCTGTCGTTGAGCGGACCCCGGTGGCCTTTGTAAGAGAAGGACCACAGATCGGGCTGGTAGATGCGAATGGCGTCCTGTTCGACATGCCCAGTCCCGAGATGGTGGCAGCCGATGGCGGTAAGGTGCCGCATTACTCCTTTCCGGTGCTGACCGGGATTTCTGCGAACGATCCTTTGTCCGTACGCGCTGCGCGGATGAAGATATTCATGGGCTTTATGACCGCGCTGGATGCAGGAGGCGAAAAGATTTCGAGCAAACTGAGCGAGGTTGACGTCTCGGACCCCGAAGATGTCCGTGCGGTCATTCCAGAGCCCGGAGGGGCAGACATGCTGGTGCACTTTGGGGAAGAGAAATTCCTTGAGCGCTACCAGGCCTTTCAGCAGCACTTGGCGGAGTGGCGGACACAATACCCGCGGTTAGCCTCCGCAGACATGCGATACGAGCGGCAGGTGGTGCTGGGAATGAAACCGGATTTCCCTGCCGGCAATGATAGCCAGAAGATGGATGGGACAGAAAGCAAGAGCCCGGATGTAAAAACTGGTACCAGCACAGGGACACAGGCCCCCACGCAAAAGGTGGCGACTGTCCACGATGGAGGCGTGAAGCCAAAATCTGTTGCAACTGCGGCCCACGCGAATAATAGCGGTTCTTCCACAGTGGGGCATAAGGCTGCCCATCGATCCAAACCTGTGGCCCATGCCGGCAAAGCGAGGAAGACACGGTGAACGCGCGGCAGGAGAACCTGATTACCGTGGTGGACGCGGGCAGCAGCAAGATCTGCGTACTGGTGGCCGAGTTGCAGGACGGCGTGCTGCGATATCGCGGACATGGGGTAGGTCCGGCAAAAGGCATGCGCAAGGGCCTGATTGCCGACCTGGGCCCGGCGGCGGAGGCCATCAACAGGGTAGCGTTGGAGGCAGAACGAGCCGCGCAAGGCACGATCGAAACGGCGGTGGTCGGTATTGGCGGGACGCATGTGCGCGGTGTAAACAGCTGCGGAGGCATCTCCCTGGGCAGCCGGATGCGTGAGATCACCCGCGAAGAGGTACGGGCAGCTGTGGACCGGGCGCGTTCTGTGGCGTTGCCGCCGGACCGCGAGATTCTACATCTGCTGCCGCAGGAGTTCCTTCTGGACGACCAGGCCGGGATTCACGATCCCATAGGAATGGTAGGCAATAAGCTTGAGGTAAATCTACATCTGTCGACCTGTTCCGGCGGAGCGGCGCAAAGTGTGGTTACCTGCGCGAACCGCGCGGGACTCGAGGTCACCGACACGATTTACGAGGGGATCGCAGCGGCTGAGGCGGTACTTTCCGCTGACGAGCGTGAGCTAGGAGTGTGCATCGCGGACATCGGCGCGAGCACAACGGAACTGGCCGTCTTCTTCGAAGGGTCCGTCGCGCATACGGCAGTGCTGCCGATCGGCGGTGACCATTTCACGAACGACCTGGCGGTCGGTCTGCATGTCTCGGTAGAGGAAGCCGAGGAATTGAAGCGGATGTACGGGAACTGCGTTGTAACGGCGGTGCCGCAGGGAAATGAGATCGAGGTAGGCGGCAATCTGGCAACCGGACCGCAGGGGGGCGAGATGCAGCCGACACGGCTGGTGCGGCAGCGGTTTCTGGCTGAGATTCTGGAGCCGAGAGCCCGTGAGCTGTTTACGATGCTGCGCGACAACCTGCGTCAGGGAGGAGTTTTGGAGGCTCTGGGTGCGGGGTGCGTCCTGACAGGTGGCGGAGCTCTGCTGGCTGGGCTTCTGGACAACTCCGAGAGCCTCCTGCGGGTGCCAAGCCGGATTGGGTCTCCAGTGCCCCTTTCGCGGATGCCGCAGGAGCTGGCACGACCGGAATTTGCAGTCGCAGTGGGAATGCTTTTGTACACGCACAGGACACAAGTGCGGCGGGCAAGTGAGGAACAGGGACTAAAAGCAAAGCTGAAAGCGATCTTCGCAGGCAGCTATTAGTCCGAAAACTGCTTCTAACTGCACCAAGCCACTTTGTAGTTCTGTTTATTTCCCGGTCTGCCCCATTAAACGATTATCTGGTTCCGCGGGACCCAGTGAAGTGCTCTTTCCTGGTAAGGGAGAGGTATCGGCAGGATCGATTCTATTTCGATCAGTTTAATTAACCTGACGAAATGGCCGGTATGGGATTTATTCTCCGCAGCCTTTAAAGCCTTGGGGCTCAAAAGGTTGACGGCGGCCAGGAGGCCACTTGTTGAGTCGCCAGCTGTCGATTTCTTCGCGGTGGAGATTGATTCTCTCGTTGGCTTTATTCGCCCCGGCAGCAATGATTGTGCTGACCGGTCCAAGTCCCACTGCTGTCTTCTCCTCCCTGGATACATTTGCCAGCAGCTCCGTTCATCCAACGGCACGCGCCCTGACGTATTCCCTGATCGCAGACGGCGTGGCGTTGTTGGCCTGCGTCCTGGCTTGTGTACTGATACTTCGCCTGGCACAACGGCTGCGTGACAGGGTACCATTTGCGTTAACCTCATACATCCTAGGCTTATTTCTGCTGTGCTTTTGTCTGAGGCGCGCGGTCGAATATGCCCTTGCATTGGGCGAGCCGCTTGGGAGCCTCGCAAACGAACTGCAGATGATACGCGCGGCCGCCTCGGTAGTAGTAGCTATGTGCGTGGCCATTCTATTTCCATACGTGCGCACGATGGTAAGTGCAGTCCTCTCGGCCAATCAGGAGCACGAAAAGTTTATTGTGGCTGCAGAGAGCAGCCTGGATGCTTTCTACATCCTGGAGAGCGTCCGCGACGCGGCGAAGAAGATCGTGGACTTTAGGATCGACTACGTCAATGCAAATGGCGAGAAACGGCTTCGCAAGCCGCGGACGGAACTGGTGGGACGGTTGTTGAGCGAGGTCCTGCCCTATGCGGGCCGCACCGGGTTGATCGAGCGCTACGCGCGAGTCGTCGAGACCGGCGAACCGATGGCCGAGGAGCATCAGGTTGAGCGCGAGGACGTGGCCCCTTATTGGATCGCGACCCAGGTGGTGAAACTGGGAGACGGCATCGGCGTTACGAATCGAGACATCACTGAAGAGCGGCAGCGGCAGGTACAGCTGACGGACCTGAGCGAGTTCACTCAATCCATGATCGAGAATGCGCCGTTCTCCATCATCGCTACGGATCCGGCTGGCACTGTGATCGCAATGAACCATGCCGCGGAGAGTTTGACCTGCTATCGCAAGCATGAGCTCATCGGCCAGCATTCGATGGTATTGCTGCATGATCCTGCCGAGATCAGCGCGCGCGCGGTGCAGTTGAGCAAAGACCTCAAGCAGCCAGTCCAGGCCGGATTCAATTCTCTGGTCGCGCGGCCCCGGCAGGGCCACACGGACGAACATGAATGGACTTATGTCCGTAAGGATGGCTCTCGCATCTGGGTGAATCTGGCCATGACCGCCCTAAAGACCGAGGGCGAAAAGATTACCGGCTATCTCGGCATCGCCTTCGACATTACAGAACGAAGGAAGCTCACGGAATATGTCAACCATCTGGCGCATCACGATCAGTTGACAGGATTGCCGAACCGCACCCTTCTCCAGGATCGCATGCAGCAGGCAATTCAGCGCGCTAAGCGCAACCGGCAGAAGGTAGCTGTGCTCGTGGTTGATGTCGACCACTTTAAACGGATCAACGATTCGCTGGGTCATCTGGCGGGCGATGCACTGCTCGATGCGATTGCCAAAAAACTATGTGCCGGGGTGCGACAAACGGACACGGTAGCCCGTGTAGGCGGCGACGAGTTTGTGATTGTGATGCCTGAGTTCCGTGACGGCAAAGGCGCCGAACGCTGCGCCGAGTCAATCCTGCAGAAGGTCTCCACTCCTACGATCGTTGGCGGCCGCGAGGTAAACGTCACGGTGAGCATCGGCCTTTGCGTATTTCCTGACTGCGCGCATGACTCCGACAGCCTACTGAAGAATGCAGACGCCGCCCTGTACGAAGCGAAAGAGAACGGCCGTAATACCTTTCAAGTGTTCAACCATGGCATGGCGGTGGCAACAGCCGACAAGATGGAGTTTGAACAAGACCTTCGACGCGCTCTGATCCACGGAGAGTTGTCCCTGCACTACCAGCCGCAGGTCGCCTGTGCGACAGGCGAGGTAACCGGCGTAGAGGCATTACTGCGCTGGAGACATCCGCGCCGTGGCCTCGTGGCTCCAGCGCAATTTATATCGCTGGCTGAAGCGACTGGGCTGATTATGCCGATCGGAGAATGGGCTATCCGCACGGCCTGTCGTCAGGGGAGAGACCTGCAGATTGCGCTGGGCAGAGAGATTTCCGTAGCGGTCAATCTTTCGCCGAGGCAGTTCCGGCAAAAAGATCTGGCTGTGCAGGTAGAGGCGGCGCTTCGCGAGTCGAAACTGGCGCCGCATTGCCTGGAGATCGAGATAACAGAACAGACGCTGATGTCCAACTCGCCAGCAACTAACGATACGCTGTTGGCGCTGCGGGAGCTCGGGGTAAAGATTGCAATCGACGATTTCGGAACCGGTTTTTCAAGCTTCAGTTACCTACTGCAATATGATGTTGACCGGCTGAAGATCGACCGCAGCTTTGTGGACCGTTCGGCCGACGAGCCCAACGCGGCGGCGATTGTGAACGCGATCATCTCCATGGCGCACAGTCTCAACTTAAAAGTGGTGGCAGAGGGAGTCGAAACAGATGAGCAGCTTGATTTTCTGCTGCGTCGCAACTGTGACGGCGCACAGGGATATTATTTTTCGGAACCGGTTCCGATGGAGCGCATAAGGGATGTGGCGCGGCAGATCCGGCGGCGCCGGGACGCAACAGTATTGAAGGCGATTGTCTAGAGAAGAGCGCCGGGGCGGCGCAGCATTGCAACGACGTCGTTCAGTGCAGCCCCCCACTTAAGATGGGCCTGGGATGTCGATTCTCCGAGCGCCTTCACATACATGCTGATTGCGTACCCTTGCTGCGTCGCGTCCAGCTGCAGCAATGCAGGTCGCAGGATGAACTCCAACAACGCATCAGGATGGTTCATCGATGCCGAAAGGCGTACAAACCGACGCAGGGAGATTTCCTGCCTCGCAAACGAGGCAAAGAGTGAGCGGTCGCGGCAGATGAGATCTATATAGCTGGCGAAACCACAGGCTGATGGCGTCGTGTTGCCTGCCAGTTGCTGCCTCTCTTCCTGTGGATTTAAATCAAGCCCGAGGTCCAGTTGCAAGTGCCGCACTTCATCTTCGGCCATAGACCACGCATCGCATTTTGCGGTGAAGAATGGGGAGCGTGACGCATTGAGCGCACGCAGGGCCTGCATCAGAGGAGGATGGCGGTCGGTCTCCCGGAGCGATTCGAGTTCCTCGGGATGAACGCGGAGATCCACAAATGCGGGACCGGAGGCATTATCCGGATCGCTCCACGGAACGACCAGAACGGGATCATCGGCAGCGCACTCGACAGACCAGTCAGCGTGCATGGGCAAGGATGAAGTGCAGAAGAGTGGATTCTGCCCAGTAGCCATCGTCGTCCCCGGCGTGGTTACGCGGAGCAAGGAAGGCGCAGTGCCCTCCGTGCTCAGTCTGGATGAAGATGATGTTTGGATTTGAGCGGATAGCTGTTACGGTCTCGGGCGTAAGGACTACAAATGGATCGTCCTGAGCATGCAGGATGAGAGTTGGCACAGCGATGCGATCCACGACCCTAGCAGCTGCAGCACGATAGTAGTAGTCCTGTGCCGAGGCGAAGCCGGAATAAAGAGCGGTAATACGATCGTCAAACTCGCGCAGGGAGCGGATGCCCGCGGTCAGATTGGGATCATATGCCCGGGGAAAGTTTCGGACTTTATTGCGATAGCGCCTGAGGAGGGACCTGATGAAACGCCTCTCATAAAGACGGTTGACCGGGTGGTGAAGCGCTGTGGCGGAGGCATCGAGATCGATTGCAGGCGAAACGCCCACAACAGAATGCAGTTCGGGAGGCGCATCCGGACCAAGATCGCCTGCCAGCTTAAGAATGAGGTTCCCACCCATGGAGTAGCCGACCAGCGAGATGCTGGCGAGGCGCTCGCGCTCGAGAAAGAAGCGCATTACGGCCCCAACGTCTCCCGAAAGACCCGAGTGGTAGAGGGTCGGCGTCAGACGAGACATTTCATAGGCGCGACCGCCACAGTTTCGCATATTCATGCGAATAACATTAGCTCCAGCGCGCCAGAGTTTGTTGGCGTTGCCCACGACATATTGGGAATCTGCGGAACCCTCCAGGCCGTGTACCAGAATGACTGTCGGACGAGCAGCGCGGATTGCGGGAGGCTGCCAGTGGCAGAGACAAAGTACCTGGCTGGATATCTGTGAGGCAGCCGGGGGGGACACCTCAACCAGTTCCCGGACCGGAGGGGGGAGGTGACTTGGGCGAGGCAGAAAATTTCCGGCGATTGTCTGGACGTGGCCATTCGTAAAAAAGCGCCGCGGGAAAAATGGAGTAGGTACAAATGCCAGTTTGTCAGCCGTCTCTGTAGGCGCAGCCCCTGCGCATGCAGCTTGGCTCGTCACTTGCCCGCCTCTTCGATGCAGGCCTGCAGAAATGTGACGGCGTTCAGAGCCCCGCTAGGCTCGTCTTCATGCTTGAAATAGATATACAGTTCGCGCGTCGCCACCAGGGCCGAGAAGCGCTGCGCAAAGGCCTGGATTTCGTCTGGCGTATATCCCCCGGAACACCGCAAGCGATAGCAGGTAAATGTTGTCGCAGTATGCACCTCGGGAGTTCGCAGGTCGTCACTCTCAGCGATGCAGAGTGCCGCATTGCGCCCCCGAAGCACGGCATATATCTCGTCAGTGAACCAGCTCTGATGGCGAAATTCGAATGCGACCATGGGTGCATGCGGGCCATTAAGTACAGGCGCAGCGAGAAAGTCGCCAAGCTGCGCAGCATCCGCCTTGAACGTTGGCGGAAGCTGAAAGAGGAGAGGCCCCAGTCTGCCGGCGAGCCGAATTGGTTCAAGGATCTGTACGAATCGTTCCACGGCCTCATGACATGAGCGCAGGCGGTTGATATGCGTAATGCGCTGAGGCGCCTTGAAGCTGAAGCGGAAGCCAGGGGGCGTAGCGGCCAACCAACCCGCAACCGTGGTCGCACTGGGAAAGGCCCGGAAGGTGTAATTGACCTCAACGGAGTTCAGCTGAGAGGCGTAGTAATCGAGGAAGCGCTTTGCAGGCAGCTTTGCAGGATAGAAGGCAGGCTTCCACAAGGGATACGCCCACCCTGAGGTACCTGCATGAATTGCATCGGGGCCGTTCGCCCATAAGGGCTGCGCAGCCCCTGAGGCGACCGCAGTCTCATCCTCCGATGCGAACGGCAGCGATGCTGCAAAGGAGCTTTGCTTGGTCCGGGGCAAGGTAGACTCGTACGGCTCGAGCAGTGCTTTGAGAGGATTTTGGGGCGGCTACTGGGGTTCGAACCCAGGACATCCGCTGCCACAGAGCGGCGTTCTGCCACTGAACTATAGCCGCCGTATACTTCTGGATTATAGCATCGCCCTGCACATGGCCGAAGGATAGGCAGCGAGCAGGGCCGATACTTTGAGGAGTCGTAACTTGCCGGCTGCGATCAAACCCGAGATATTGTCTCCGCGATTGCGCCGAGGCGGCCAGGCATTGGACGACGAAAACCTCGATCTGTTGTCACACCTGCTGGATGACTGGTTTCGCATCCCAGGCACGGCGATCCGGTTTGGCCTGGATGGCATTGTGGGTTTCATACCAGGCATTGGGGACATTATCGGCGGCATCGCTTCGTGCGTCATTTTGTTCGCCGCCTGGGCGCGCGGCGTGTCTTACGCAACACTCGCCCGCATGCTGGTGAATTGGGGCATCGAGGTCCTCTTAGGTACGATCCCTGTTGTAGGCAATCTATTCGACATCGGTTGGAAGGCAAACCGGAGGAACTACAAGCTGCTGACTTCCAGCCTGGCAGACCCTCGTGGAGAGCGGCGCCGCAGCTGGCTCTTCCTGATGGGCCTCTGCGCCCTACTGGCAATTATGCTTGTAGCTCCGATGCTCCTCTTTGGATGGATCTCTGAGCTTCTATGGCATATGTTCGCCCATATGACCAAAGGGTAAAGAACCTTCACTCATCTGCGATAAGATTGAAGCATCGGGGCGTGGCGCAGCCTGGTAGCGCATCTGCTTTGGGAGCAGAGGGTCGTCCGTTCGAATCGGACCGCCCCGACCATCACAACAACTAAGTCTAACGGGGACCATTGTCTGGACGCGCGCGTCTTCGCCGAGGCAGGTGCAGTTGACGAGGCCATGAGTTCCCCATTTTTCGTTTGGCTCGAACAAGCCAGGAGCGAACCCATGGATGCTCCATCGAGAGAATTGCCAGGCCGGCGACAAGCAGCGGGATGCCCGGAATAATGGGCAATACAATTCCGCAGAGGCCTGCGACAAGAAGAATCCATCCAAAGATCCGTCGCCAGATTGACCCAACGCGGTGCACTATCTCCGGGCTCATGGCTTAGAACTCGCCAAACTTGCCATATTGGATAGACGCCAGCCTAAATGCTTCGATAGTATCCGACGCCGAGTGCCTCCACTGCTACCAAAGATCCGCATCATAAAACCGCGCTACAACAAAAGGCCAGGTCAGAAGAGGGTTATTGCTTCCCTCTTTCTCCGGCCTGTTTCTCTTCCTCCCGCGTCGACTTCACTACCATCTGATGTAGAACGGTTGCAACCGCTCCATGGACCTCCTCCCGGAAGGCCTCGCGAACCGTCTGAGCGACTTCTTCGGGCTCGAACGGAACGTCGCTCTTTGTGTCAATAACCTTGTCCAGAAGCTCTTCCACCATTGGCTTGATGGCAATTTGTTTCGCAACTTCTTTCGCAACCTTTTTTGCCGGAACATTGAAGGCATGTACCGCCTCTGGAGCGATCACAGGTTCCGAGCTTTTCCAGTCTTTCTCAAAAATAGCCTGCATTTGCTTGACGATCTTCTTATCGCGAAAGATGACACCGATCTCACGCCGGGCCTCCAGTTCCAGTCTGCTGAGACTTTGGCTTCCCACAAATGCTGAGTCGTCGTCACGCAGGATAGCGCGCAGGTGAAGTCGCGTAGGCATGCGCCGGGCCGGTATGCCTCCGTTTTTAGCGGAGGCGCGAGAGAGCACTCGTACTTCGACTCCATCGGAGATCTTCTTGTTCAGGAGCTTCTGAAAGTCGCGGTCGCTGATCTTCATTTCATACATCAACAACCTCTTTTTCGCCCCAGTTATAAACTCCGTCAGACGCTTACGTGCATTAATGGGACTGATAATGAGGTCCCCTTTCGGGTCATGGAACGGCAGCCGGTGCGCGTCGCACTCGAACAGCCGGATTGCCTCCCGGACGAGCGTGGGCTTGGTTATCACAAGACCAAACGACCGGCTGAGATCAATGTCCATATGCGTGAAGTTAAATCCCAGGACATAAAGCACTTTGTCGTCAATCAGGATCATCTTGCCGTGATAGCGAACAAGGTCGTCGGCCGTTCGGGTGACTGTGATTCCCTGTGCCAGAAGGCGCATCTCCAGGCGTCGAAGATTACGCTCTTCCCCCTGATTTGTATGCGCGATCAAAGCCTGAACGCTGACACCACGACTGACCGCGTCTACAAGGGCCTTCTCTATCTCCGTACGATCGAAGCGGAAGATAAGAATACGAATGGATTTTTTAGCCTTGTCCAGCGCGCCCAATAGCGGCTTGATACCGTCGTCCGGTTGAATGAGCAGCTTCACACGTTCCCCTTCTTACACATAACTACATTCAGCCGAATGTGATCTGTTACATGATGATGCGGATAGGAGCACAAAGGGTTTTCTTGCTTCGAGAGGCCTCCGGCGGAATTGCAGAGCATCTAAATCACTCAGCAGTTCCAACATGGAGAACGACCCAATGCGCCCTAAGCCTTATGGATGGCTGTTCGCCTTTTGCATTGCAACTCTTCTTCCCTTCCCTATTTTCAGTCAACCGACGCCAGCCATTTCTAGTGGTAATAGCGTAAACGCCTATTCAGGCACGACAAACGCAAAGAGTTCCAAGGACGACAATGATAGCCCGGTTGACGTACTGCGTCTGGACCATCCCGTGTTGTGGCATGATCCTGGTGACATCTCGAAACTGGATCTTTATTACGGCCAGGGAGGTCAGGCGGGGCAGCCTACAGCTCCATTCACATTCGAATCGGAAGATATGAACGGTACTAATCCCAAATTCGACGTAAGAGATGGACGAGGGAAAAAGTGGCGCGTCAAGCTAGGCGAAGAAGTACGTCCTGAGGTCGTGGCTTCGCGCCTGCTATGGGCAGTGGGCTACTACGTAGAAGATGATTATGTGCTTTCTTCCGCCAATGTTGGCGGCCTGCACATAAAGCGCGGGGCCAATCTGGCTAAGCACGGACATATCACCGAAGCGCGATTTGCTCGCAAACCGGCGGGACAGAAAAAGATTGGCATCTGGCGATGGAAGGAGAATCCTTTCTCCAATACTCGCGAGTTTAACGGCCTGCGAGTAATGATGGCGGTGATGAATAACTGGGACCTTAAGGATGTGAACAATGCGGTCTTCCACGACAGTAATACCGGAGACGATATCTTCTTAACCAGCGATATTGGCGCTACCTTTGGAACAAATGGCTTGAGCTGGACGAATGCGCGCTCAAAGGGCAATATCGATAGCTTCGAGGACTCTAAATTCATCACCCATCGGACGGAGACAATGGTCGATTTTGGCACTCCGAAGCCGCCGACTGCAAGATTGATTGAAATGGGCGGTATCCCAGAAACTAAAGACTTTGCCAAGAGAGTAGGTTTTGAGTGGATCGGGCGCGATATTCCGCGACAGGACGCGCGTTGGATTGGCTCTCTGCTAGCTCAGCTTAGCCACCAGCAGATTGTGGATGCCTTTCGTGCAGGCCATTTTCCCTCTGAGCAGATCCAAGCTTACGTCGATGTTGTAGAGAGCCGGATTCGTGAACTCCAGGGGCTGTAACCAATCAACTCATTCACGATAGCGAACCTGGCCAGGATATCTCGAGTCAGATTTTATGCATTCGCTGCTTCGGCAGGCTCTTCGTTGGCAAACTGTATCTCATGTAGTTTGCGATACAGACCATTCTCTCTCTGGATCAAATCCTCATGATTGCCAGATTCTACGATGCCCCCACCATCGACTACATAAATACAGCTTGCGCGCCTAATCGTAGATAGCCGATGAGCGATGACAATTGCAGTCTTGCCCTCCATCAGGCGGTCGAGGGCTTCAAAAACCAGTTCCTCAGAGGCCGCATCAAGCCCGGACGTGGGCTCATCAAGAATGAGAATAGGCGTAGCACGCACGACGGCCCGCGCTATAGCGATTCTCTGCCTCTGGCCGCCCGAGAGAGTCAGCCCGCGCTCACCTACCGTAGTTTCGAAACCATTCGGCAGCTTTTCAATGAACTCCATCGCATTGGCAGCTTCCGCAGCCTTTACTATCTCCATCGCGCTCGCATCCGGCCGGCCGTAGGCAATGTTGTCCCAGATAGTGCCACTGAATAAAACGGTGTCCTGCAAAACAAAGCTTATCTGGCCTCGCAATGATCTCTGAGTAAAGTGGCGAATGTCCGTACCATCAATTTTCACCGAGCCGGAAATAGGGTCGTAGAAACGAGCGATGAGGTTGACGATCGTCGTTTTACCCGCTCCCGTCGGACCCACTAAAGCCACCATCTGGCCAGCATCAACATGCATATTGACGTCGTGGAGAACTTGTTCATCTTCTTTGTAGGCAAAGTCGACATGCACCAGGTCTATTTGGCCAGATATGCGCGGGGCCTTGCGTGCCTGCGGTTCGTCATGGATTTCTTCATCGCTCCGCAGAATTTCCTGGATCCTGTCATACCCCACCTCAGCTTTGGAGTAGGCATCCATCGTCTTGGATATCTCCTGCATTGGCTTGTACATTTTGCCGAGATAGAAGACAAAAACAACCATCGAGCCCGCTTGCAGGCGACCATCCAGGGTCATGCGCGCACCCACCCAGAGCACTGCGCATGTGCCCGCGGCAGTAATGATATTGACCAGCGGAACCAGTTTGGCCTTCAGCGCTCGGGCGCGGAGAGCGGCCTCGACAGCATCCTGGCTTTCACCGACAAATCGGCGTATCTCGAAATCTTCACGCGCAAAAGCCTTAACGACACGCATCGAACTCACAACCTCTTCCACAAGTGAGACCATGCGCCCCTCTTGTTTGCGCACCTCGCGGGAAGCTTTCTTCACCTTACGGGTATAGGTGTAAACGATGAAAAACAGAGGAGGAACAACGGCAAGAGCAACCAGAGCAAATTGCCAGTTGATATAGAGCATGACCACTACCATACCGACGAGCGTGATGATGTTCACCAGTATTCCAAGCAGTCCAGAGACGATAAAGGACTGGATGGAATCGATATCCACGGTCACGCGACTGATGAGATCGCCAGTGGGCTGCTGATCGTGATATGCCAGCGACAGGCGCTGGACCTGCGTATAGATAAGAGTGCGTAGATCGTGCGTTACCCACTGACCAACGCTCGTGGTCAGATATTTTTCCGCGTAAGAGCAGACCGCATCGAGGAGAGCGATCAGGAGAACAGCCAGGCAGGCGAAGACGAGGATTCGCATCGGCTGAGCACCGACACTGTGATCGATAAAGCGGTTCAACCAGCCATGTTTATCCTTGCTGTGAAGTACGTTATCAAGGACCAGTTTGAGGGGCCATGGTTCCAACAAACCGGCAGTGCTCTCACCGGCGATCGCAAGCAGACCAAGCCACAGCTGCCTGCGGTATGGCCGCAGAAGCTTCAGGATATTCAGGCCGCGGTCAGCCGAAATCGTACTCGTTTGCATATTCGTTCGATGCTTTAGGACGGCAGAGGAGGTAACCCGTGCTAAATGTTATTGATCCGTACCCTTGTGCCGATGAAATGCCAGGCGTACCAAGTCGGGCAGAAATTCATGCAATTCCAGTCCAAGAACAGTGCCCGCAAGGCTCGATCCATAAGCGCCCATAGTATCTGCAAATCCACTATCTTCTCGTGGATAGTAGGTATTCGTGAGACCGACTGCAGTGGCTTCGCCAGCAAGCTTGGCCCAGTTGATGCTCGTGTTTCCTTCGTCAGTACTGGTCAAAACAGCCCGACTGGCGGAATAGATGGCACGATGTACGACGGTATGACCAGGACCCGGCCCCATGACGTAATAGTGTGGGTCTTCATGAAATGCAGCTGCATATACCCCGTAACTAAAGAAAGATTCCGTAACCTGCTTCAGCTCGGCTGCTCCCAGCCTCTGCCCAAAGGCGCCACTGTCTGTTCCGTAATGCGGCCGACTGTTAAATAGTTGCTGCTCTCCAGCGCTCAGAATGGAAGAGCCGACTCCCCCGAGACTGATGCGACTTTGCAACGATAGGCGAATCTTTTGTTCCGAGGTGAGAGGCTGCGGTCCTAGGCCCGCTGGTACGACCCTGTGCATAAAAGGTTTACTGTATTCAAAGTGAGAGCTTTCATTTTGGGTCACTTCGGCGCGTCGAGGGTCAAGATCTAAAGCTGAGAAGGAAGGGGCCCACGCCTTCGAGGGCACAGGCGCATTGGGAACGGAAGCCGCGGGCGTGCTTTGGCCATGGGCCAGAGCGCTTAAGGCTAAGGACAGAACCAGCAGGCCAGCTTTTGATTTCGACCATATCTCCATCGACGAGGTAGGATGGAGCAGAGATGGCTCGAGGTTGTTCTTCAAAAATGAGCGAATATTAATTCAGCTCTAAAAGATCTGCGCATCATAAGACAACCTTTTCGCGTTAATGCAGTGCATTGCCCTAGATTCTATAAGTCGTCTTTTTGCACTGAATAACTCTGTCGGATGCGAGAGGTCATGAAGAATACCATCCCTCACACAGTGGAAACCAAAGCATCTGCCCCTTCTCGGCTGAAGCTTTGTCTGGACAGAAAGCACCCGCTGGCAATTCGCTGGATGCACTGGATCAACTTTCCTGTTCTATTCGTTATGATCTGGAGCGGTCTCCTGATCTATTGGAACGACTCAGATAACGCTTATCGGCATCCACACGCCGTATACCGGATCGGTGTGGGGAAGGTTACATTAGTCCGATTTTTTCCCGAGTGGTTCTGGAAGTTGATGGATGCCCCATATCACGTGACAAAGGGCCTGGGACACCATTTCTTCTTCATGTGGATCTTTATCGCGAATGGCGTTGCGTACGTCTCTTATCTCCTGATCTCAGGTGAATGGCGCTTTTTGGTACCGGAGAAGCGCAGTTTGAGGGACGCGATCCAGGTGACACTGGTAGATCTGCATCTTCACAAGGGACTGCCACCGCAGACGAAATATAACGGCGCTCAACGCATCGCATATACCAGCGTGATCCTGATGGGGCTAGGTATGCTCGTGACTGGACTGGCAATCTACAAACCTACGCAGGCACATTGGCTGACCACGCTGCTGGGCGGTTACGAGATGGCACGATGGGAACACTTCTGGATCACAATGAGCTTTATCGGATTTTTTGTGGTCCATGTGGTACAGGTGATCCTGGCTGGCTGGAATAATTTTCGCAGCATGGTAAGCGGGTGGGAGATCAAGCGTACGGATGAAGTGTCACTTGAAGAAGAGAGGAACTCATGGTGATGTCTGGCGAAGATGAGCGCTCCCGTGATCCTTCTTCGGGAGGGGAAAGCTTCGCGGAGGACGCGAGCGGAGGAATGCCTGACGCCGCTAAGGAACAGGTCCCGAATGGAACAGCCAATGTAAGTGAACCCGCATCTGCCGAACATCTGGCCGAAGCAGGCGGGGAAAAATCTGAAGCGGCCCCAGCATTGGAAGTATCGACGGTCAATGATCACGCTGACGTACGGCATAACGAATCTGTACTTGCGGAATCGTGCCGTCATACACGTCGATCGTTTGTAGTTGCTGCGGCTGCGGCCGCGGCAGGATACGGCATGTATCAGTGGATTGAAGATGCCAGACCAGATGAGATGCAGCCAGAGGGCTTTCGACGTGCATTCGAGTTGAATGCTGCGTTATCGCGCAAAGTGTTTGACGAACGCGCTCTGGCCCCGACTTATAAAGTTTCCGAGTCGCGAGACCTGCGAGTTAATGGCGTCTATGGTCTGAAAATGGCACTCGCGCCGGAGAGCTACCGGCTCCAGGTTGTAGGGTCAAACAACGCTGCGGCTCACGCGCGCTATAGTCCGGACGTGACTGCATGGCAATATCAGTACCTGGACGCAAAAACGATGGAGAGCCAGGGACACGACACAAAGGTTCCCCCACCTTCGGCTAAGACTGCCGAAAAAATGGCGCCGGCTACCATGGTGGAGCGGGAGATGAAGAATGAAGAACGCTCTGGACGCATGCCGCGGGGACTCGAAGAGGCCGGCAAGAGCCGTTCCACACTGCCGGCAGGCACGCCGGGACTTCTGCTTACGATGGATGACATCCTGCAACTGCCACGGCATGAGTTGGTGACACAGTTCAAGTGCATCGAAGGTTGGAGCGAGATTGTCCACTGGGCAGGTGTGAAAATGGCAGATTTTCTTGACGCCTATCCTCCAAAAATGATCGACGGGAAAGAACCACGTTATGTCTATATGGAAACCCCCAACGGCGATTACTACACCGGTTACGACATGGATGTCTGCCGACATCCACAGACACTATTAGTGACGGAGATGATGGGTGACCCATTGACCCAGTACCACGGGGCTCCGTTGCGACTGCACATGCCAACGAAGTATGGGTATAAACAAATCAAGCGCATTGGTTTGATCCTCTATACAAATACGAAACCGGACGATTATTGGACCAAGCTCGGTTACGATTGGTATGCAGGGCTGTAACGCCGGCGGCGCAAGATCTGCATGAGGTATCGAATCCTCCAACCCGGCACGCATTCGTCGGAATTTTCCGGTTTGTGCGCGCTTACGGTGATGGCAAAGGTGCCGCGTGCAGGCCGCGTAAAGACCAGGCTCTCTCCGTCGCTGACTCCAGCACAGGCGGCACAGTTGAACATCGCATTTCTACGTGACACATTTGAATGCCTAAGACAGGTTTGCCTGTCTATGCCTGCAATACCGGTCGTCTCCTACACCCCTATAGGGGAAGAGCAGGGATTTACTGGAATTGTCCCGGAGGATGTTCCTCTGATTCTGCAACGTGGAGATAGCTTCGGGGAGCGACTGCAGTTTACCGCCAGTGATCTGCTGGCATCGGGCTTTGAAGCGGTTTGCCTGATCGATTCAGACAGTCCCACCGTTCCCATGTCCGCATATCGTTCGGCAGTGGATTGCCTGCTCTCTGGAATGGATTGCGGGGTGATGGGGCCCTCTGATGACGGAGGATACTACCTGATCGGCGTTAATACCTCTCATACCCGGCTTTTCGAAGAGATTCACTGGAGCACAGAATCTGTAGCAGATGAGACGCGCGAGCGCGCCGCTGAGATCAATTTACCTTTACATGAGCTCCCAACATGGTTCGATATCGACGCCCCTGAGGCTCTGAATCGCCTGCAGGAAGAGATATCTGGGCCGCTGGAACAGCCTGGATATCCAGCTCCACATACTCGTGCGGCTCTTATATCTATTTTTGGCGAAGGCCGGATTTCCACCTCCACTGAAACCATTCGATCATGATGCCGGTACCCGCAAAGTATCGCTCGCTCATCACTAATCTTCTGTTGCTGGCGCTGGGTGCCGTCTATGTACAGTACTGCCGCGACGGAGTGCAGGAATTCCACCATTACATCAACGGCTACAGCATGGATGTTCTCTATCAGATATGCATCTATATCACGGGAGCTTTGCTGATCTGGTTCGGCAAGACGAGTCGCTGGACATTGCCCATCATCTTTGTCGTTGCCTTAGCAGCTCGCGTAGTATGCATTGCGCATCCGGCGTTTCTATCATCGGACCTTTACCGATATGTGTGGGACGGCAAGGTACAGGCCGCAGGCATCAATCCATATCGGTATATTCCCGCGGATGATCACCTTCGCTTCCTGCGAGACAATGCAATCTACCCAAACATCAACCGTAAGGACTACGCCCACACAATTTATCCACCCTTTGCACAGATGCTCTTCTGGGCCGTCACCCGGATTAGTGCGACGGAAGCAGGAATGAAGACGGCTATGGTGGCTTTCGAGGCGCTTACGTGCTGGGCGCTGATGCAGATGCTGGAGCTTCTACACCGCCGGCGCGAAGAAGTACTGCTCTATGCATGGCATCCGCTGTGCGTTTGGGAGATAGGCTCCAGTGGGCATATCGATGCCGCGGCCATTGCGTTGATTACAGTTGCGGCGTGGGCAATACTGCGCAATAAACCCGCGCGCTCAGCTGTGTGGCTTACTCTGGCAGCGCTGATCAAGATGTATCCTGCACTTCTACTACTCTCCTTCGGCCGCAGACTCACCTGGAAGATTGTGGCCATGTGCTCAGTCATAGTTGCAATCAGCTATGCGATCTACTCAAGCGTTGGCACGGGCGTTCTCGGATTTCTGGGGCCGTATTCCAGAGAGGAGAGGCTCAATACAGGGGAGCGGTACTTTGTGCTTGCATGGCTGCACCGCTACCTGCATGTTCCCGAGGCTCCGCAGCTTTATATCATCGGCGCAATTTTGACGCTGGTCGGTTGTGGCATATGGTCATGGCGCAGGATGCGGTCTCCGATGCAAATCCTCAGAATTGAACTTGCTATCAGTGTCGTTATCACGATTCTGTTCTCACCCCACTATCCCTGGTACTTTTTGTGGACTCTTCCGCTGGCTATCGTTTGCAGTTATCTCCCTGCGATTGTGCTTACGCTTGATGCTGTCTATTGGTATGCCACCGATATCGCAATTCCTGGGCAGAAGATGTTTCGGATGAACGAATACATGTACAGTATCTTTCTGGGAGCTCTCGTTTTCGACCTGACGTGGCGCTGGCTGCAAAGACGTCGTAAAGTTTCGGTGATAACGGGCGCCGATTTAAGTGAACGCGTAGATTCGGAGAAGATGGAGGCCGAAGAAGCATGAGCAGCCCCGCCGCGCAGCCCAATCTTTTGCCGCAGATGCGGCGCTATTTCGAGAAACCCGAAGATGAGTTGCGGGCCCGAATCGATACCGAGCCAGTGTGTCTCTATTTGGAGACGACCAACCGCTGCAATCTGCTTTGTACCACCTGCCCGCGCACCTTCGAACAGCTTGAGCCTGAAGCGGACATGTCCTGGGATTTATTCACCACTATCGTGGGACAGTTTGCTTCTGTGAAACGCGTGGTATTGCACGGCGTTGGCGAGCCGATGCTCGTGAAAGATCTACCTGAGCGCATCGAGTATCTGAAGCGGCGCAATATCTATGTTCTCTTCAATACCAATGGAACCCTGCTCACTGAGTCGAATAGCGAGCGATTGCTATCGACCGGTCTGGACGAGCTGAGGGTGTCTCTCGACGCGGCCGAAAGTTCTGTCTTTCAGATGGTGCGTGGACGTGACATGTTCGATCGCATCGTAGGCAATCTGAAGACATTCCGCCGCCGCCAGCGAGAATTGGGCATAGAGCTACCGCGCGTCTCGCTGTGGCTCACTGGCCTGCGTGAGACAGTAGGTCAGCTCGAGGCGTTCGTGCGGCTGGCACATGAGATGGACATACCTGAGGTCTACCTCCAGCGTCTGGTTTTTTTCGACGAGCAGCCGATGGGTCTGGCACGCTCCGAAAGCGCTCTTTTCGCAAGCGCTAGCTCTAAGGAGGAAGAAATTATTTCACGGGCCTCCGAGCTTGCGATGCAGCTCGGCGTATCGTTCAACGCCTCCGGCGCAACGGAGCCCGGGACCAGCGTAAAGCAGCAACGCCAGGACCAGCCATGGTCGCTGTGCCGTCGTCCCTGGACCTTGATGTACTTTACCGCTACCGGCCGAGCGCTTCCCTGCTGCATAGCGCCCTTCTCCATGCATGGCTATGACAGCTTCACCCTCGGCGATGCCACACAACAATCATTACGCGAGATATGGAATGGCGATCGCTATGTTAATTTCCGGGAGGCCTTGATGAGCCCTGAGCCTCCGCGCGCCTGCGCCAACTGTGGGCTTCGCTGGAGTCTTTAGTGGCAACCAGCCACATAAGCCTCATCATTCCTGCCCTGAATGAGGGAGAAGTGATAGGGCAGACCGTACGCGAGCTGCCTTGGGACCTGCTCGTCGAATGCATCGTGGTGGATAACGGCAGCACAGACACAACTGCCGAGGAAGCTCGCCAGGCTGGCGCGCGGGTAGTGTCTGAACCGCGACGGGGCTACGGTCGGGCCTGCTGGGCTGGAGCATCAGCTTCCGATCCAGCCAGCGGCGTCCTGGCCTTTATGGACGGCGATGGCAGCGATGTGGCCGATGATCTGAGACTGCTGGCTGAACCTGTATTGAAAGGCACGGCCGATTTTGCAATCGGCTCACGCATCCGTGGCCAGTGTGAGAATGGGGCCCTTTTACCTTCACAGATCTTCGCTGGCTGGCTGGCTGGCACGCTCATTCGATTGCGCTATGGCGTGCACTACACGGACATGGGGCCAATGCGTGTCATTTCGCGGCGCGCCTTCGCAATGCTCCGTATGTCCGAGATGACTTATGGATGGAATGTTGAGATGCAGATGCGTGCAGCTCAACTGAAGCTGAGGATCGTTGAGCTGCCGACCGGCTGCCGCAGGCGACGCGGCGGTGAGTCGAAGGTTTCGGGCTCAGTTTCGGCGTCTATCAAAGCTGCCGTGAAAATTCTTGGCGTTCTCGGGCGCGTCAGCGGAAATGGCTAAACAGAAGTATGAGAAGAAAAAGCAGCGCCGGAACAGCCAGCAAACCGTAGATCAGAACGTTGCGTTTTCCGCTCTTTTCCCCCACAGAGGCGGAAACATCTTTGGATGGAGCTGGGCCAGCTATCTTTACCGACTCAGGATGCGCTAAATCGTGAGCGAGCTCGCGGACACTCCCGTACCGATGGACAGGATTTCTCTCAAGCGCACGTCGCAGGATCTCTTCCAACTCCGGCGAGATCGAGGGGTCGATCTTGCGGACCGGAACAGGATCATGCAGCAAGCGGTCGTTGAACTTATCAAGGGAGGTATTGTCACCATATGGCAATGACCCGGTCAGCATTTCGTAGAGCATGACGCCGACAGCATAAAGATCGCTGCGTGGATCTCCCCTTTTCCCTGCGATCTGTTCGGGAGCCAGATAATTGCCGTCACTGATGAGCTCCGAAATGTTTGTAAAGGTAACGCGTTTTGCGCCCACCTGTCCGGCAAGGCCAAAATCGATCAGCTTAATGTGGTCGCCGGGAAGCAAAACTATGTGCTCCGGCCTCAGATCACGATGCGAGATTCCGTGGGAATGAACGTAATCCAGAGACTCGCAGATGGCCAGGGCAATCCGTATCGCCCGCTCCTGCGGAAACCGGCCTTCCTGGTTTAGTGCCTCGCGAAGGATTTGACCGTCTACCCACTCCATCACCATATACATCTGCGTACGGTGTGGATTCGGAAATACCTTGATCACACCCGGATGATCCAAGTTGATCCCAATCTCTTCTTCTCTGTGGAAACGCTCCGCAAAGACAGCGTCCGCCAACATATTGGCATGCGGCACCTTGATAGCTACCGACTTTCCGGTATCAAGATCGGTAGCTCGATAGAGAGCTGTGATCTTACTGCTCGCAACGAAACTATCAATCCTATAGTGGTCGAGTTGGGTCCCTGCATGTATGTCGATCATGGTTTGTCAGCGCTCACTGATCCAGCAGCAACCTGTGTCCTTCAAGCTGGTTTGAACCGTACAAAGACGGTGCATGCACATATTACACACAAACTTATCCGATCTCCCGGTGCCCATCGGACGAAGAAGCTTCGATTCCAGTATCCGAAGAAACAGGAGGTGAGGCAGTGCGCCCTGCAGCGGCGGAGGCGAACTCCAGTTCCTTGAGGTCTTCCGGACACGGAATCTGGAAGGCTACGCGAAGAGCTAATGGAGTAAGCAACGTGGTTAGAAGTACGACCGCTACCATCACCGCAATCTCGGGGGCTTCAAAGATTCCAGAAGCGGCGCCCATCGCCGTGACGATCAAGCCCACTTCGCCTCGCGAGACCATCCCGCACCCTACCCTGAGGCTCGGCACCATCCCCATTCCCCTGGCAAGGGCGGCAACACCGCAGCCAATCATCTTGGTGAGTACCGCAACCACGAAGATCACACTCAGCAAGAGCCAATGACCTCCGAGCGCTCGAAAGTTGCTGGAAATTCCGATGGACAAAAAGAAGAGCGGAATAAAAAGTCCATGACCAAGCGCATAGAAGGTCCGCTCTATATCGCCCTTGTATTCCGAGCCGGCGAAGACATAGCCCAGCAGATAAGCGCCGGTAATGCCCGCCACGCTGCCCAGCCATTCCGCGCCGATTGCATAAACGAGAACAAGGGCAAATACGCAGCTGGATACAGATTCATCCGCGGTGAGCTTGCGGAGCTGCAGAACAAAGGGGTCGAGCCATTTGGTAGCGGCTCCGTACGCGATAAAGAAGAACAGTGCGACCGAGACGGCAATCATGGTCATCTGCGTGGTGAGCGGATGTGCGGCCGCTAAGCTAAAGTGACCCTGCAGCCAGGCGGATGTCCACGTAGCGACGCCAAACGAATTGCCACTCCCGGTATTAGCAGATGCAGCTAAAAACGCCAGCACAAACAGTCCCATTACGTCATCGATGACAGCCGCACCGAGAATGACAGAGGCCTCTGGAGATGACATCCGGCCTGCATCCATCAATGTGCGCGCAGAGATCGAGACGCTTGTCGCAGTCAGTGCCCCGCCGAGGAACCATGCACTGTTCCAGGAGAGTCCGAGGGCATGGGCCGCACCTGCCCCAAGAAAGAACGGCCAGATGACGCCTGACAGCGCAACAAGAAATGCCGTAACACTGGCCTCCCGCATGCGTTCGATGTCGGTCTCCAGGCCGGCAATGAACATGAGCACGAGGCCGCCCATCTCTGCCATCAGCAGAAATGCCTCGTTTGCCTGTCCGCCTCGAAAGAGGCTGAGATGGAACAGGTTGAGAGCGCCAGGCCCTGCTACGACCCCTACAAGCAGCTCACCGAGAATCGCGGGTATACCGAACTTTGTACAGAGTGATGCGGCAATTTTGCTGGCAGGCAGAAGGATTGCAATCAGCAATGCCAGTTGAAGTATCTGAGGCATATCATCCCTGGCCAATTATGGCGACTTCCGAGCTTTGCTTTTTGCCGCCAAGCTGCCGGACCATCTTCTTGATCATTCGAACAGGATTGATGGAAACATCTCTCTCAATGCCCTCACGCATCAGCGTGCGGAGAGTCGCTGCCTGGCGCCGAGCAAGCTCAGACTGCACCGGATTGGTTGCCAATCTAGCAGCGATCTGCGTATGCTCCACTGCCTGGTCACAGATGCGCAGGCGCATCAATAATTCTCCCAGCTTAAGCTGGGCCAGAAAATTCTCGCTGTCTACACGGACAGCCTCGCGCAGTGTCTCCAGGGCATGCTGCACTCGAAAGTCGACACTCTCAACCATGCCGAGCAGGACCCGCAGCTCGACAACCTCGGGAGCGGCCGAGATACACACCTGTAGATCATCAATCAGCTGATTGCGCTCGTCTTTGGTGAGGATATACGGGTCACGGAACATTCGTCCCAGGTGAAGCTGGGTGTGTTCAGGAAGTGCGCGAGCAACCGCCATTCCCGAAGAACTCAGATCAGTAGGCACCATTTCGGGCATTGGGGACAATTCAATCTCTGTCTGATTTTTCTTCACTTCTGCGCTCCTGGATTCAAGTCGGTATGCATTCAAACCCCCGGAAAAATCCCAGCAAGGCACCGTCGACGATGCCTTGCTGGTTCCAGGAGGTGTTACATGGCAAACGTATCAGGCCAAGGCAATCTGATCGGCCGGAAGCAAAGACTCATCCTCTTTCTTGAAGAGGAATTCCGGATAACCGAGCTGGCCCATTTCCGGGATGTCGAGTCCTGCGACCTCGGCTTCGATCGAGACACGCTGCCCCATGATGATCTCAAGCACCCAGTTGATGATGAAGGTGATGCTGAAAACGATGGTCATCAGAGTGACGATCCCGAGCATCTGAGCGACCAGCTGGCTGGAGTCACCATAGAAGAGACCGGTAACCGAGCCTGTGACACCGTTCCATGAGCCGCCGTAGTTGCTCTTGCCGTCTGCAAAGAGGCCCACCGAAAGGACGCCCCACAGACCGCAGGCACCGTGCACAGAGATAGCGCCGACCGGATCGTCAACCTTCATCACGTTTTCAACGAAGCTGACGCTCAGGCATACCAGAACGCCTGCAACCAACCCAATGATCGCGGAGCTGACCGTGTTGACGAAGCCGCTGGGCGCCGTAATGGCCACCAGACCAGCAAGAAGACCGTTCGCAATCATTGAAGAATCAGGCTTACCCTTCAATATCCACATATAGAAGGTGGCTCCGAAGGTGCCCGTGCAGCCGGCAAGCATCGTGTTGACTGCAACCGACCCAATGCGGAGGCAACCTGCGGCCGAGGCACCCAGTGTGCTTCCGGGGTTGAATCCGAACCAGCCAAAGGCCAGAATGAAACAACCAATCAGCACGGCCGAGATGTCATGGCCGATGATCGCGTTGCTTGAGCCGTCCTTATTGAACTTACCGATGCGTGGACCAACGATTAAGGCACAGGCCAAAGCTGAAAGTCCGCCCACCGCATGGACCACACCGGAGCCGGCGAAATCGCAGTAGCCCTTGCCCAGCCCTGCATTCACTCCCAGCTGAGACAGCCAGCCGCCGCCCCATGCCCAGTTGGCAAAGAGGGGATAGGTGAAGGCTCCCATCAGTACCGACGAAACGAAGAACGTGAGAAACTTCCAGCGTTCTGCGCAGGCACCGGTCACGATGGTCAGCGCCGTATCCATGAAGACCATCTGGAAGAGGAAGATCACCATGACGCCGACATCATAGGTATGTCCGGAGAGGAACATGCCCTGGGTTCCGAAGATTCCCCACGTCTGTCCAAACAGGTGGAATGGATGCTCGGTCGTCAGTGGCGCAACACCGCCAAGATTGCCGATGCTTCCAACACCACCCATTTGTATGGCGAAGCCTATGATCCAGTAGGCGAAGAGACCACATGCGTACACCATGAAGTTCATCATGTAGGTGTGGTTGGCATTCTTCACTCTGCAAAGGCCGGCCTCGACCATGGCAAACCCGGCCTGCATGAACATAACAAGGAAGCCACAAATTAGAGTCCAGGTAAAGTTGATCCCGATTTTGTTCTGGCCAACCTGATTGGCCACATCAACTGTGGTCAGCCCTGCAGTGGCATCGGAGACTGGTACATCGTTGATGGTTCCGGTTATCGATCCGCCGGGATCGCCCTTCTGCATATCCGCCGCTACAGGCGCTTTGGAGAGGCCTGCCTTCAACTCGGCATCGGCAGGCGTGGGATCTGCGTGAGCAACCCGCCCTGCAAACAGACAGGTTCCCAGGATGCACATCGCTGCAATTCGTCGTGTCATCTTCATGTAATTTGGCTCCACGTTCGCTTTAGTGATGCATTGAGAAAACCGGAATACCTACTTCCAGATGGCGTTCTTGTTGCAGGCACCGGGCAGCACAAACACCAGGCTGACCAGAGAGATCGCAATTCCGATCAGAACACCAATCATTCGTCCGCCTACACTCTTCGTCATGTGCAGTGAGAATGTAGCGATCAACCATCCCGCAAGATTAATGATGATTCCGCCCAATTTGGCTACGGCAGGCTGGGACTTCAGCGCAACCTTCCCTTCAAGGGGCTTGATTGAGAAAAACTTCCAAAGCGCGATCGCCGTTAGAACCACGCCGATCGCCAGGACGACGACTCCACCGTAACCGGCAATACCAGCGCAGGCGCTGGTCAGGCCGACCATGAAGAGTGCGAGTGAACTACCCTGAGACTTATTTGCCGCCATACTATTGAAACCTCCTTCAGGTTGTTTGAGTGAGGAACCACAGCCGGACTAGGCCGGAACATGCCGTTCGGTTGCGAGGTGAATCAGAGCGTTGTCCGCGACCGTAAAGTGAAATCCAAGTAACTTTGCCTGCATTGCAAGTGAAACGTCTGGCGCAGGCCGTCGATCGTCCCGAAACGCCGACCCGATCAAAATCAGTTCCGGCTCGCCCTGCGGAGCTGAGCGAAAAGCCCGCAATTCAGCTGTCTGAATATTTGTCAGCGTTTCAAAAAGAATGGCACGGACGTTGAGTGCATCGTCGAGTGTCTGCATGGTGAAATTTCGTTCGGAGACAGAGGCAGACAAATCCGCATCCCATACATCGACTGGCCTTGCAATCCAGTCACACCAAGCCTCGGACTTCTTGATTTCAACTCGCATCAATTGCAGCTGCCCTCGAGACCATTCGCCGAATCGCAGGCCCGATCGGACCCTTCGCATAAAGTCGCGAACTTGAAATACCTCTGTCACCGGGCCCTAACCGGGTGCGCCCTGTATCCGGGGACAGCGATGAACGCCACAAACAGGACGGCGAACAGGACCTCAACAAAGAGCGACAGGGACCACTGAATCCGAGCAAGGATTAGCAGCACCAGAATTGAAATCCATTGCGTCCGCGAACGCTTCAACCTTTCAATTCGTCCTCGAAAGCGAAACATCTCGCCGATGCGGATGGGAAGATCGCCGTCATGTGACGCCTGGGCACGAAAACATGCCAACGCAAAAAAACCCGTCAATAAGAGCTCATAGAGAAGATCTTTAGATAGCATTGCCGGCAGCAAACCCTTTCTAAGCGTCTTGCCTGGAGATATCGCACAAGTGACAGCTACCACAGACCTGCAGGGACACAAGGCGGGGGTCGCCCTAAAGCTGGGGACACGAATGCATAAAGCTTCTGACGTGCTTTATCTGTACGTTAGAACTGGTATCGCGTGAGGATTACAGTCTGCGGCGGAGGGAGACGATGCGTCTACTATACTTAAGTATATGCGCGGAAATTCACGCACAATCAATCACTTAGCTTTGGATGAACCTATCTGGATTTTCACTATAGATCAGCACTTACAGGTCAGCGCAGTTCTCTGCGTCCTGTGCATTGCCACGTCAGACCAGGCCGCATACACAAGAGCGGCTCACGATGACTCTCTATTGGCTATTGGTAGTTGAGCCATTGCCACAGTAGACTGACGCCTCTGGCAGCCCAATCTTTCGAAAGAAGCTCATAGCGGGACACCAGTTGGTGAACCCCGACTGAAGCAGGTTGAGGCCGACAAATGCGCTCAACAGAAGCCACTTGAGCGAAACCCAGTAAGCCAGCCCTACCGAGATCAGAATCATCACGCCCGCAAGAAGTCGCAGACTTCGTTCGACAGTCATTTCGTTTTACCTCCCCATATGGTAACCGTTTTACTATATGCTGATGTGGTGATATATTTCAAGCATGAATCTTCCTCTTTCCGGCCGAACACTTGAACTTGTAGCTCGCAGGTTTCGTTATCTGGGGGAGCCGTTTCGTCTACGAATACTGCAATCCCTCTCTCGGTCGGAAAAGACCGTAACCCAGCTTGTTGCCGATCTCGATGCGAACCAGCCGAATGTGTCCAAACACCTGCAGCTTCTGCTGGAGGAAGGTTTAGTCGCAAGACGGAAAGACGGTACCAGCAATATTTACTCGGTTGCAGACCCAATGATCTTCACTCTCTGTGACCTTGTTTGCCATAGCGTTACGCAAAAGACCAGGGACGATCTTGCAGGACTACAGCCTCATCCCGAAAGGCGCCGCTAGATAATCGAAAAATCACAGCACAAAACATGCTCCATATATCGCTACATAGTTATATAGTACTAATATTCGTTGGAGGCCCGATGAAGTTCCACCGTGTCAGCCTTAGTCAGGCAATATTGGCGGCAATGATGATGACTACATGCGGATGTGGCTTGAGCGCACAAACTGCCGCACCGCAAAGTGTCATGTCGCTCGATCAGGCGATTCAATATGGGTTGGCCGACAGTCCGCAGCTGCGGCAGGCCGAGGCGGACGTGCAGCGCGCATCTGCGGCCATGACGGGAATCAGGGGAACCAGACTTCCGCAGATCAACGCTGCAGAAGAGGTCGCCTTATCTGACGATCCAGTGTTTGCATTTGGCACCAAACTTCGGCAGGGACGGTTTACAAATTCCGATTTTGACCTTCACTCACTCAACGAGCCGCGGCCGATCTCCAACTTTGCCTCGTCTGTGGATGCGACCTGGACCGCTTTTGACTTCGGCGCACGGGAAAACACCGTCAGGTCTTCTCGCAGTGCAGTTGAGGCGTCAAAGCTCACCCGCCAGTTCAGTGAAGAAGAAGTCGCGAACACTATCACAGGCCTCTTCTACAGGGTTTTACTCGCCGAAGGACAGCTCGCAGTCGCCAAAACTGCTGTGGCGCGAGCGCAGGAGATCGACACCGACATCAAGGACCGTATTCATGCCGGCCTGTCACTCGAAGCGGATGGCCTGCGGTCAAGCGCATTGTTGCGCAGTGCAGAGGACGACCTGGCAACAACCCAATCGAATGTTCAACTGTCACGCGCCGATTTCTTCAACGCATTGGGCCAGCCTGCATCTTCTATCCCCCTCATCCCGCCAGAGTCAAAGGCTTCGAGTCCTCCCGGTGATCCCGGCCAGCTCATCCGCCGGCCGGACATCCAGTCGCTCGATTGGCAACGGAAGAGTGTGCAGCAAAAGCTGGATGCCACTCGCTTGTCGGCACTTCCGCGGGTGGAAGCGTATGGGCATGTTGAGGCAGATAATCCGCATATATTTGGCGGGGGCGGACGCGACTGGACGGTGGGAGCAAAGCTTGAGCTTCATATCTTCGATGGCGGGGTGCGAAAGGCGCATCAACAGGAAGAAGAGGCTGAACTCCGGCGCCTTTCCGGACAGAAAGAGCAGGCATTACGCGATGCAAGGTCCCATCTCTCCTCGATCCAGGCGCAACTTGAAGATCTCAGGAGGCGTTACGAGACGCTCGGTCAAACAATCGAGGCCGATGGAGCGGCGTTACGGGCGTCACGCGATCGCTATGACGCCGGACTTATCTCCATCTCCGATGTTCTTAATCAGGAGGTGGAACTTTCAACTGCGGAATACGCCCGAATTCGTGCCCATTATGAGATCTGCATCTTGACCTCGGACCTCCGATTGGCCGACGGCACACTTACTACGACGAAAGCGGGCCACCCATGAACCAACTGCGCATCTTCACATTCTCATCACTCTTCGCTTTGCTTGCGGGTTGCCATCAAACTTCTCCAACAACACAAGCGCCCAGGATCATTTCAACTCAAACCTTCGTCGTTGCGGAGAGCAATCAGCCAAATTATGTCAGCCTCACAGGCGTTGTAAAGCCACAGCTGGAGGTGGATCTGGCAGCACAGATTACTGCGCCTATCAAAAAGCTAACGAAGCGTGAAGGAGATACGGTTCGTCGCGGCGAGGTTCTTGTACAACTCTCTTCTCCGGCGCTTCAGGCAAATGTTTCGCAGGCTGAGGCGTCTCTTACCGTTGCGGAGCACCGCCAGTCCGCTGCAGAAGCGGAAGCGATTCTTGCCGCTGATACTCTCGCGCGCTACCGGCAGCTTCGCGAGCACCATTCAGCAACACCCCATGAATTGGAAGAGGTCCAGGAACACAATTCGGCCGCCCTGGCAGCCAACCAGGCAGCTATTGCCCAGGTAGCTGCTGCCAGGGCCGCGCTTGTATCCCAAAAAGCCATTTCAGCCGATACCGTTTTGCGAGCTCCCTTTGACGGAGTTGTCACGCAGCGGCTGGCAGATCCTGGCGCGCTTGCGATCCCTGGCGCTCCGATTATCCATGTCCAGTCGATTCGTCGAAACGAGGTACAGCTATCTGCTCCAGAAAATCTTGTTGCATCTCTCCGCCCCGGATCTTCGCTTCCGGTCGAAACGATGAACGGGTCCGGCACGACCGAAGCAATAGTGACCAGTCTTTCTCCTGGCGGAGATGAGGCTTCTCATTCGTTTTTGATCAAAGCCTCGTTGCCTGCGGATGCACCCTGGAAGACCGGCACGACCGTGGCCGTACGTTTTTCCGTCCCAACTTCAGGGTCGTTGATCCTGGTGCCTGAGACAGCTCTCGTTCACCAGGGAGGCCTGGACGCTACGGTCCTAATCAACCGCGAGCACCATGCTGAAGTTCGTTATGTGACTCTCGGCCGAAACTTCGGGGACTCCATCGAAGTAGTGTCTGGCCTCCACCAGGGAGACCGCATTCTCCTTCACGGCGATCTCTCCCTCGCAAGCGATACCGCGGTGGTGGTCCCATGAAAGAACGTAATATTGCCGGCCGCACAGCAGCCTTATTTATTGAATCCAAATTGACCTTTTTATTCGTTCTGGCTGCTGTCGTTCTTGGAGGCCTCAGCCTTACGGAAATTCCCCGGGAGGAAGAGCCGCAAATCGTCGTCCCGATGATCGATATCCTTACCGCCATGCCGGGAGCATCGGCAAAGGAGATTGAACAGCGCATCAGTACGCCGTTGGAGCGCATCCTGAGCAATAACTCCGGCGTTGACTACGTTTATTCCACAAGCCAAGCCGGAACAAGTCTGGTGACTGTTCGTTTTCGCGTGGGCGAAAAAGAGGACGACGCGATCATCCAGACTTATAAACAGATCGATGGCAATCTCGATATCCTGCCCCAGGGAGTCGCACGGCCGCTTATAAAAGTGCGTTCCATCAATGATGTCCCCATAATGACTCTTACCCTCACGGGGCAGAACTACGGCATCATTCAACTCCGGCAGATTGCAGACGAACTCGATCAGCAAATTAAGCGCGTTGACAACGTGTCAGAGACAGCAATACTTGGCGGCCAGCCTCGTCGCATCAATATCTGGTTCGATTCCTCCAGGTTAGTCAATTACGGCTTAACGCCCGAAACCCTCGCGGCTCGTCTGCAGGCGACGAACTTTCTTACATCCCCCCAGAATTCTCTCTACTCGAACCACGAGGTCCAGCTCCAGGTAGGCAGTTCATTTCACTCAGCAGTGGATATCGAAAACGCAGTCGTTGCCACATATCAGGGTCACATCGTTTATCTAAGGGATATTGCAGAGGTGCAGGACGGGGGCTCCGACGTCACAAACTACGTGCTCTCTTCCCCGGCTACCGGACATACCGGGGCCCAGGAGTCGCCGGCCGTTACGATTACCGTTTCAAAGCGGCCTGGAGCCAATGCGACCACGATCTCAGACAGTATTAGACGCCGCATAAAGGAGCTCCGAGGCTCTTTGCTGCCGGCTGATCTGCACGTCGAGATCACGAGGGATTATGGCGTAACGGCTAAAGAAAAAGCCAATGAACTTCTTTTTCATCTCTTCCTTGCAACTTTGTCAGTCACGCTTCTAGTGGCTTTCGCTCTCGGCTGGCGGGAAGGTGGGGTTGTCCTGGTGGCCATACCGGTCACCCTCTCGCTGACCATTGCTCTCTTCTACTTCTATGGTTATACGATCAACCGCATTACTCTCTTCGCACTGATCTTCTCAATCGGCATCCTTGTCGATGACGCTATCGTAGTGGTCGAAAATATAGTTCGCCACTTCCGCATGACAGGTGATGCAGAACGCAGCCTCCGCGAGGTCGCGATTGATGCGGTGGCCGAAGTAGGCAATCCGACCATCCTCGCAACTTTTGCCGTCATCTCCGCTATTTTGCCGATGGCCTTTGTCCGAGGCCTGATGGGCCCTTATATGCGGCCGATACCCATCGGGGCGTCTTCTGCCATGTTGCTTTCTCTACTGGTCGCATTTGCCGTGACTCCATGGGCCGCGCTGCGCTTCCTCCGTGGCAGGGCGGGATCTGGCCATAGAGAAAGAGAGGGCCGGCTGACGGAGCGATACCGTCGCATCATGGCATCCCTGCTTGACCACAAGCGAAACGCTTGGCTTTTCTTTGCCGCCGTCACGTGCCTGCTTCTAGCGGCAATAAGCCTGGTCCCCCTCAAGTTAGTTAAGGTAAAGATGCTCCCATTTGATAACAAGAGTGAGTTCCAGGTCATTCTTAACATGCCGGAAGGCTCAACGCTGGAACAGACTACTGCCATCGCACAGCAGTTGGGGAGACGTATCGCATCCGACCCGGATGTAACCGACTTTCAGATTTACTCCGGTACGCCGGCTCCTTATAACTTCAATGGTCTTGTGCGTCACTATTACCTTCGCGGCGAACCTAACCAGGCCGATATACAGGTAAATCTGAAGCCTCGCAACGAACGTGCAGCGCAGAGCCACGACATTGCGAAACGCCTTCGTCCCGCCCTGAAGCTGATTGCAGACTCGGCAAACGCCCGCATTGCGGTCGCCGAGGTACCTCCCGGCCCTCCTGTGCAGCAAACACTCGTCGCTGAAATCTATGGCCCCGATTACTCCAGCCAGATCGTTCTCGCATCTCAGATTAAAAAAATCTTCGAGGATACAGATGGTGTTGTTGATGCGGATTGGTTTGTGTCCGCGCCGGAATCACGTTACACAATTCACGTAGACCCTGCGCGCGCGTCACTTGCAGGTCTTACGTCGCAGCAGATTGCAGCAAATATTACAGACACTATTGAGGGGCGCGATATCGGCCTCTTGCATGACCCACGCTCACGCGAACCTGTACCTATTCATATCGAGTCACAACGGTCCCAACGCTATGGCCTGGACTCGATTCGCAATATTCAACTTATGGCCTCCAATGGATATCCAGTTTCCATAGGAGAGCTCGCCTCGTTCGATACAAATACGGTTGAACAATCAATCCAACACAAGAATCTGCTGCCTGTCGTTTATGTGATCGGCGATGTATCCGGGTCTGCAGAAAGCCCTGTCTACGCCATTCTCAAGATGCGCTCCCAGGTCGCTCTGCTTCATGCTCCCGACGGCACATCGATCACACAATACTCGGCGCAGCTACCTACGGACACTCAGCATTATTCCCTGAAGTGGGATGGCGAATGGCAGATCACCTATGAAGTCTTTCGCGATCTGGGACTCGCCTTTGCTGTGGTGCTTGTCCTGATCTACATCCTCGTGGTTGGGTGGTTCCGGTCTTTCCTGACACCGCTCGTCATTATGGCTCCTATTCCGCTTACTCTCGTCGGAATTCTTCCCGGCCACGCATTGCTCGGTGCGTTTTTTACGGCGACATCCATGATCGGCTTCATTGCCGGAGCCGGCATCATCGTTCGCAATTCCATTATCCTCGTAGACTTTATTGAGGTGCGCAGGCGAGAGGGGCTCGCGCTTCGGGATGCTGTAATCGATGCAGGTGCCGTGCGATTTCGCCCAATGCTGCTAACAGCTGGCGCGGTAGTGCTAGGCTCATCGGTCATTCTTTCCGATCCCATCTTCCAGGGATTGGCCATTTCGCTGATGGCCGGCGAGGTAGCATCTACCCTGCTCTCGCGCCTTGCCATCCCGGTTCTTTACTTCTATGCCAAGCGTTCAAGTGACCATGCATCCGCGGAAGGGTCCGCATAGACTGCATCGCGCACTCCGGGAAATTGCCCGCCTACGCTATGCCTGTGGGGGGATACGACGTCTACATACCATCGCATTCTTATTGGTGCCGGGAGGGGGGGTCGAACCCCCACGACCGCAAGGGTCGGCGGATTTTGAGTCCGCTGCGTCTGCCAGTTCCGCCATCCCGGCGCAGATTGGATTCTAACAGCCTGTCCCCTCAAACACGTTGAGGCCCATCCATGAGGTGCATATTGCCGCCTGACCCAAGGCATTTAGCCTATACATCGCTTTACTGCACCTTGCCTAGGGGACGAAGCCGCCGCAACTCACCCGCACACGCAATTGCATTGAGCGCCGCAAGCTTCAGGTTGTCCGCTGTCATCCATAGCCAGAAGCGGTTCGCGGGTTGAGCTGCGTCAGTTGCGGCACGATTTACCCGAACCAAGACCTGTGCCTGACCCGATGCCGCGATGTTTGTAGGAGTCTCAGCACCCGCACCTGGCACATCAATCTGCCCACCTCGCAGTGCCGCCTCCACGTGTAGCAGATTTACCTCATCAGACAATTCAATAAGCACGGAAAGAGCATAAGAATGAAAAACAGGAACCTGGGCCACCTGGATTGCCAACTCAGGCGCCGCTGGCCCCGCCAGCGCAAGATACTCCCCGGAAATTCGGGACTGAATTGCGTCCAGGCTGACTTTGGCGCTCTCGCCGAGCGCCGGCAACAGGTTGAAGGCCGCCTGCTCATCGAAATGCTCTCGCGGCAGTCCCTGAAATGAAAGCAGGCTTACCGTCTGTTGATGAAGCTCATCCATTGCTCCCCGGCCATGTTCTGAAGCCGGCACAAGTACGGTCGCTCCAAGCAACAGCACAGGGACTCTCGCCCCGATGCGCCGCGCCGTTGCAGCGAGAATCATAGCTGCTGGATTCGCACTGACGATTGCCGGCGTAGAGAGATCCGGCAGGTATTCGATAGATGATTCGGCTGTTGAGGTCGGCATATCGGACGCAAGCAGCCACGGGGCACGAACGATTACCCCCGGTTCGGCAGTCAATGCTCCGGTCATATCTACAATGCTTGCGCCAGCCTGACGAGCTGCTTTCCAATAACGCACAGCGTCGTCCCCATTCCCCGCGAAAAAGACAAAGTCCATGCCGTCAAAGGACGCCTCGTCTACCTTGTGGACCACCGAAATATCTTCCCCAGACGCTACGATCTGCCCGGCCCCGCCCTCAGCATCCAGTAGAACCACTTGTCCGGCAGCCAGCGGCGACTCCGCCAGAACTTCGCTTAGCTCTTTACCTGCAAGAGAGGACGCACCTACGATCGCAATACGATTTGTGCTTGCTCCATTCATCATTCCCACCCAAGGTGCAGCTACATCATTACGCCGCAGGCGTTCCCGTTCCATATGCGCGGCGACGCCTGCGCCCCCAGGAATAAGCCAGCCGGGCCAGTAGCCCGGACAATGCGTATCCGATAGCAATAATCATCAGCATGATCTGAGATTTCCACGCTATCAGCGCACCAATCAATGCCAGCAGAACCACAATCTGGAAGGGTTGCCGTCCGCCGGAGGTAAGCTCCTTCGCACTCCAAAATCGCCAGTTGCTCACCATCAGAAATCCCGTGAACAGGATTAATGACACCCATACCAGAGC
Organism: Acidobacteriaceae bacterium; assembly: GCA_035550395.1. Taxonomy (GTDB): domain Bacteria; phylum Acidobacteriota; class Terriglobia; order Terriglobales; family Acidobacteriaceae; genus Edaphobacter. Next base: position 107,385 of record DASZPF010000020.1, on the reverse strand, counting down.
GATCCATGGGTTATGGATCGGCGATCCCCCAAAGCAATGCACCACAGCGGCAATCACACCCGCGCCCGCCGGGATCGGCATGCCTACAAAATACTTCCGTCCTGGTTTACCTGGATTGCGCGGCTGCGGGTTCACACTGATATTGAAGCGCGCAAGCCGGCTTGCACCGCAGATAAGAAAGAGAAAGCACCCGAATACGCCGGCGTGAACGATATTTCCACGCAACACCGGGTCCATATCTCTCGGCAGCATGCGGAAGCCCCATATGTAGGCCAGCAGGCTCGGTGCAACTCCAAAGGTAATTACGTCGGCCAGCGAATCAAGCTCTCTGCCAAAATCGCTGGCCGTATTCGTCATGCGGGCCACAAATCCATCTACGCCATCCAACAGCGCCGCCAGACCAATCGCCAGTGCCGCACGGTCAAAATATGCCATGTCGGCGCTCGAGCCCTGCACGCTCTGCGTGATTGCGTAATATCCGGCAGCGATATTTCCCGCAGTAAAGAGCGACGGCAGAATATACATTCCCCGGCTGGGACGGCGCCGACGTCTTGCTGAATCCAAATCGTGATCGCTAGAGGAAGACTGTTCGGCACTCATCGGCGGGCCGAGGCCTCCGCCTTTTCTGTCACCACATTCCCGGACGGTGACAAAGTTGCCAGTACAGTAGAGCCGCCTCGCACGCGCGTGCCACGCTTCACCCGGAGAATAGCATCAGCCGGCATCAGCACATCCGTGCGGGACCCAAACTTAATAAGCCCGACCCGCTGGCCGCGCTGCAACCGGTCTCCAGGCTTGACTGCGCAGATAATCCGGCGCGCCAGCAGCCCGGCGATCTGCTTATAACTCACTTCATATCCACCGGCGTCGATCACGACCAGCGTCTGTTCGTTGAGGAGCCCGGATTCAGGTTTCATTGCATTCAGAAACGCGCCTTCCCGATGCTCCACGGTCTTAACGACGCCCTCCACAGGAGACCGGTTCACATGAACATCGAAGACACTTAGGAAAATGCTCAACCTCAAGCGTGATCCGGCCGCCGTTTCGATCCAATCCGCCTCCGTCACCACTCCGTCAGCCGGTGACACAATCTCTCCTGGTCCGGACGGGATCCTGCGCTCTGGATCGCGGAAGAACCATAGAAAAAACAGCGCCAGCAGCGCCGGCGGCAAAATCCACCACGCGGTATGCGTCAGGGCCCAGACGAAGCCAGCGACGATGGCGAGACCCAGCGCATAGAGATATCCATCCCGAACCATATCTTGGTCATTATAAGCTGCCCGCCAAAACCGGCCTTCACCGTCACATTGCCTGTTTTCTATTCCCGGAGATACTCTGGCAGCAACTATTTTCAGCTCCGATAACAACGAGTCTGATGCAAGGCCTCGGCGCCATAACCCGCTACAGGAGACAAGCTTGCCATTCTCCGTTCGCAGTTCAGCAGCGATAAGCGCTGTACGTCCGCTCCGCTCTGTCGTGCTGGCCCTTCTATTTGCGGCGGCCGCTGGGGCTCAAAGCCCGCAGCGCATCGCCGGACGTGTGCGGGACACCGCGGGCGCCGCGGTCCCATCTGCTACCGTAACTGCCCGTGGCGCTGCGGGTACGATCAAGACCCTCTCCCGGGCCGATGGCAGCTTTGATCTCGACTACCCAGGCCCGACAACGGGGCTCACCCTGCGCGCCACGACTCCGTCGCTCGAATCGGAATCGCAGACGATACAGGCAGGGTCTTCCGGTAATGTCGTCCTCACTCTTCATCCCACTGCCATTGAACAGCAAGTCACCGTCACCACAACTCGTTCCTCGCTGAACCTGCCCGGAACGGCCAACACGACCTACGCTCTCACCACGCGCGATCTCGCCGAATATCCGGCGAGTCAGCTCGATGACAAATTACGGCAGCATGCCGGTTTCGAGTTGTTCCGTCGCTCCAGTTCTCGCGTGCAGAACCCCACCAGCCAGGGCATCTCGCTGCGCGGACTCGGCTCAACAGCAGCTAGCCGCACACTTGTCCTAGAGGACAACGTCCCGATGAACGATGCCTTTGGCGGCTGGATTCACTGGGACGAGGTCCCCGCAATGGCCATCGACGAGATCACGCTGGCCAGTGGTGGCGGCTCAGACCTCTACGGTTCAAGCGCTCTCGGCGGCGTCATCGACGTTGCTCCGGCGATGCCCACACACGCGCGGGCCGACGTAAACCTGATGGGAGGCGGCCAGGATACAAGCTTTGCCAGCATTCGCGGCGACCTTGGCGGTGAGCACCTCCGCCAGCTTCTTGCAGGCGATGATTACCGTACCGCAGGATACATTCCCACGGCGCCTTCGCTCGCCGGACCCGCGGATGTGCCTGCCAACGTGCATTCCCAGGCCGGTCGTAGTGAGACCGACTACCTTTTGTCTCCGGGAAACCGTGCCTTCCTCGTCGGCAACGTCCTCAATGAGGCGCGCAACAACGGTACCCGCATCCAGACCAATGCAACCCGCCTGTGGCGTTACATTGCCGGCGACGACTGGACGGCAGGCAGCCGGGCCACCGGTCGCGTTCGACTCTTCGGCAGCGACGAGAATTATCGCCAGAGCTTCTCCTCCATCAACGCCGCCAGAACCAGCGAGAGCCTGACCCGTCTGCAGTATGTAGGTGCGCAGGAGCTGGGGGCCTCCGCGGACGCCACCCTGGACCTCTCACCCATAGCACTGGTTCTTGGCAGCGATGTCCGAGACATTCGTGCGACAGACTTTGAAACGCCTGTCTCAATAGCCACCGGCAAAGTCAGTGGACTGGCGGACACCTCGGCCCGGCAGCGTTTTGTCGGCGGGTTTGTTGAGGCTGTTGCTGCACGCGGAGGCTGGTCCGGCGCGCTCTCACTCAGAGTCGACTCCGCCTCAAATATGGACGCGCGCACCTACACGGCTCCAACCGCAATCCCGCAGCCCACACTTACGCCGGACCGCAGTGAAATCATTACCAGCCCGCGCCTTGGCCTCTTGCGCCGCATAGGCCCGCACGCCAACATTCACGCCTCGGTCTTCCGCGCCTTTCGTACGCCCACCATGAACGAGCTTTACCGCACCGGCCAGGTAGGCCAGGAGACAACGCAGGCCAACTCCCAGCTGCTCAGCGAACGTGCAACCGGCTGGGAGCTCGGGGCCAGCTATGAAGCTCCGCTGGCAACGCTCTCCGGCACCTACTTCTGGACGCAGATCAACCGTCCCGTCTCCGCCGTATTCGTCTCGCAGACCTCGACCTCGATCCTGAATAAGCGCCAGAACCTCGGCCAGATTGTGAGCCAGGGAACCGAACTGCACATGGATCTTTTCCCCCGGCGCGCAGTGTCTGCCGCTCTGGGCTACCAATATGCTCATGCGGTCGTGACGCAGTTCTCCGCGCAGCCGGATTTGGTCGGCAACTGGATTCCGCAGGTGCCCCGGCAGAGCTTTACGGCACAGTTGCGCGCAGCAGGCGAGCGGGCCGGAGAGGTGACGCTGGCGGCGCGGGCCAGCGGACACGCCTTTGATGACAGTGCCAACACTTACACGCTGCGCTCCTTCTTTGAACTCGACCTCTCCGCGCGTCATGACTTCGGCCGCAACTGGTCGGTCACGCTTCTGATGGACAATCTGCTGAACCAGCGGCCCGATGTAGCGCGAACGCCTATTCTCACCCTGGGTTCGCCGCTGCTCGCCGAAGGAGGCCTCAGCTTCCATTGGAGTGGAGCCGCGGCGCGTTGATGCGCTATTGTGAAGTTGTCCTGCGTATCGCCCGCAAAATCTTTTTGCATCGCAGTTCCCGGCGGAACGCTCAGAATCTCTGTACTTCCAAAACGCCGTTCCCGCATGCGACAGATACCATGAGATCTATCTTTTATAGGATTCCGGCCGCAGGGCTGTTATTTGCCACAGCGGTCTCGCTTGCAGCCCAGCCACCTGTCCCGCTGCACGATCCGGCAAACCTCGCGAGCCAGCGCGTCTCCGCGCCTGACCTCGCGGACACGCTGCCAATCAACCATGGTGCGCTTGCCCTTGAACAGCTGCTGCGTAAGCTGCGTACCCGCGCGTCTTTTATGCTGATCGTTGCCCACCCCGACGATGAAGATGGCGGCATGCTGACCTATCTCTCGCGCGGCCAGGGTGCACGCGTGGCCATGCTGACTCTCACCCGCGGCGAGGGTGGACAGAACCTGATGTCCGCCGACTTCGAAGATGCGCTCGGTCTGATCCGTACGCAGGAGCTGCTGGCCGCGGACCGTTACATGGCCGTCGACCAGCTCTTCGGCACCGAAGTCGATTTCGGTTTCTCGAAAACGAAAGAGGAGGCCTTCTCCAAGTGGACCCACGAGCGGGTACTCTACGACGCTGTGCGCGCGGTCCGGCTTTACCGGCCGCTGGTCATCGCCTCGGTCTTCATCGGAGAGCCGACCGACGGCCATGGCCAGCATCAGGTCTCCGGTGAGATCGCACAAGAGGTCTTTAAGGCAGCCGGAGACCCAAAGATATTCCCCGATCAGGGCCTGCCGCCATGGCAACCGCTCAAGGTCTACGCACGCATTCCTTTTGCGCGTATCGACGCAAAAGGAATGTTCGATTACGCGACCAACCAATATGTCGCTCCGCGCTTTGAGAACTATGTGACCGGTCAGATAACCGGCACGGTTCCTAAGGCCAATGTCGTTGTGCCCGAAGGAACGCCGGACCCGTTGCTGGGCGGGTTGACCTATGTCCAGTTTGCGCGCCAGGGCCTGGCGCTGCAGAAGACGCAGATCGGGCGCGGGGTGCGTCTGGCGCCCGCAGGCCGCATGGATGTGAGCTATCACCGCTATGGTTCGCACGTGCTCAGTCCGGACGGCAAGCCGCTGCCCAACGACGGCGCGGAGACGGGCCTCGAGTCCGGCTTCTTCGCCGGAATCGACACTTCCCTTTCCGGCATCGCGTCGCTGGCCCCCGAGGCCACGGACAAGTTCCGCCCGATCCTCGAGAAGATCGACCGGCAGATCGCAGATGCGCAGACAAAGTTCGACCCGAAGCATTCTGAGGCGATCGCCCCGCAGTTGCGCATCGCGCTCGGCGGCCTGGACGAACTCATCGACGAGCTTGAGAACCCGGCCGTCGACGACCTTCCGCCGGCAGAGAGCTATAACCTGCTGCATGAGCTACGCATCAAGCGCGTGCAATTGAACGATGCGCTGGTGCTCGCACTTGGTCTTTCGGCAGATGCTACGTCGAATATGGCAAGCCTGCCCGCAAAGGAACCTGCAACAGCAACGATGGTCGTAACACAGCGTTCGGACGCTGCGACCCAGCTGGATCGGACATGGAGCCGCAGTGCGCTCGGCGCGGGCGAAGGTTCCGCCGCGGCCACCGCAAAGATCGCCGCCGGAGAGCCGCTGGAGAGGCCATGCAACCTGAGCGCAGCCGAGACACCGGAGTCCAGGCCCTACTTCTCGCGCAAGAACATTGAGCAGCCGTACTACGACATCGCGGACGCCACGCTGCGCAACTCGCCGGCAACTCCGCCGGCATTCACCTGCTGGGCCGAGGTGAGCTACCAGGGCGTGCCGCTGACAGTAGGCGCAGAGGTGCATCATGGCGGCCAGCCGGTACAGTTCGTGCCGCCCGTCTCGATTGCGCTGGATCGCCATGCAGCGATTCTGCGTGCAGATCAGAACGAATTCGGATTTACGATGTCGATCGCACCGGCGAATACGGCGATCGCATCGGAATCGTCCGGCGCGCCTCCGAGCTGGAAACCGGAGACATCGAGTTTGAAGAAAAGTCCTGCCGGCGAGGAGGGGTTCCGCTACCGCGTTCCAGAGGCGGGCCGCGCGCTCGTAACGTTGCGTGCTTCGGTGAAACTGAAGGATGGCAAGAGCTACTCCGAGGGCTATCGAGCAGTGGGTTATGGCGATCTGCCGCGGACGAACTTCTACACACCGGCGACACTGCGCGTGGTGCCGGTGGACGTCAAGACCGCACCCGGGTTGAACGTCGCGTATCTGCCGGGAACAGGCGACGACGTCCCTTCGGCGCTGAAGGACCTGGGCGTTGCAGTGCATATGATCACGGTCGCGGACCTGACAGCCGAGAAGCTGAAGCCTTATGACGTTGTGGTGCTGGGCGTCCGCGCCTATGAGGCCCACCGCGATCTGCTCGCCGCCAACGAAGTCCTCAACGCCTACGCCGCTGCCGGCGGCATCGTCGTCGTGCAGTACAACGTGCGCATGCCCTCCGGCGTCGGCCCCTATCCGCTCACGCTCGACCGCACCGAGAACGTCGTCGAGGAGGACGCGCCAGTCACCATCGTTGCGCCTACCGATCCTCTCCTCACCTGGCCGAATCGCATCACCTCCGCAGACTTCTCGGACTGGGTCGAAGAGCGTGGCCATGGCTTCATGAATTCCTGGGACTCGCACTACACTCCACTGCTCGAGACCCACGACCACGGCCAGCCCCCGCAGGAGGGCGGGCTGCTCGTCGCGCGGACGGGAAAGGGCGCATGGATCTATGTCGCGCTGGCGCTCTATCGGCAGCTGCCCGAGGGCGTTCCCGGACCATACCGCCTGCTGGCGAACCTCATCAGCGCGGGCAAGGAGTCGCGGACAGGAGTACGCTGAAAAACACCAGCCGGAATAGCCGATTAGCACAGGGCATCGGGATTGGAGCTGTCCATGAGCGTCGAGATCGCGCAAAAAGTCTATGAGATGCCACCGAAGGAAGGGATGAGCATCGCGCATTTCCTCACCGTCGCAGACCTCGAGCGCTCCGCGCGCTACTACGAAAGGGTCTTCGGCGCCGAGATCCTGACCATGGGCGACGGAAACGCGCCTCCCTACCTTCGGCTGGCCAATATCTGGATGATCCTGAACGTCGGCGGCGGCCCGACACCGGACAAGCCGACGGTAACGCTAAGCGTGCCCGACCCCAACCGCATCAATAGCTTTATGAACTTCCGAGTGGCGGACATCCAGGCATGCTATGAACTGTGGAAGAGCCGGGGTGCGGAGTTCCTCACGCCGCCAATCCCGAAGTACGGCGAAATCCGCTGCTATATCCGCGATCCGGACGGCTACATCATTGAGGTGGGGCAGAGCACCGATCTTACGTACGGGTGAAGTCCGCTACTCGCGAGAGCGTTTTTTGATCTCGACGTTGAGCCGCTTGATCTTCTGGTTAAGGGTGGAGAGCGGGATTTTGAAGTACTCGGCAGCCTCGGTCTGGTTCCAGTGGCAGCGCTCCAGGCGGTCGGCGATAATGCGGCGCTCGATGTCCTCCATCACGTCAAAGAGACTGGCGTCGGGACGGTGGTCGAGGAGATTGGCAGTGTAGGTGTTGCCGGTGAGCGAGGCGGGAAGCAGGTCCGGCGTGATGGTCTTTGAGGTGGCGAGGACGACGCCTCGCTCCATGGCGTTCTCGAGTTCGCGCACATTGCCGGGCCACTCGTAGTCCATGAGGATGCGCAGCGCCTCGGGCGAGAGAGCAGGCGTGGGCTGGCCGTTTTCGTCGGCGTACATTTTGAGGAAGTGTGCAGCCAGCAGAGGAACGTCCTGACGGCGCGCGCGGAGGGGTGGCAGCTCCAGGCAGATGACGTTGAGCCGATAGAAGAGATCTTCGCGGAACCGGCCCTCTTTGACGGCCTGGCTGAGGTCGACGTTCGTGGCGGCGACGATGCGGACATCAACCTGAATCTCCTGGGTGCCGCCGAGGTGCATGAAGCGGCGGTCCTGCAGCACACGAAGGATCTTGGCCTGCATGTCGATGGACATCGTGCCGATCTCGTCCAGGAAGAGAGTGCCGCCGTTGGCGACCTCGAAGAGGCCCTTCTTGGCCGAGATCGCGGAGGTAAAGGCGCCTTTGACGTGGCCGAAAAGCGTGGATTCGAGCAGGTCCGACGGAACGGCGCCGGTATTCACGGGGACGAAAGGCTTGTCGCGGCGCGGCGAGTTGGCGTGCAGGGCCTTGGCGACAAGTTCCTTGCCCGTGCCGCTCTCTCCCTGGATGAGGACGGTGGAGCGGCTGGGCGCGACCTGCGCAACAAGGTCAAAGAGGCGGAGCATGGGCTCGCTCTTGCCGACGATGTTCTCAAAATTATAGCGCTGCTTGAGGGCGCGCTTGAGTTGGACGACCTCTTCCTCGGCGCGATGGCGGGCGATGGCGGCGCGGATATCTGCGAGCAGCTTTTCGTTGTCCCAGGGCTTCTGAACAAAGTTTTCGGCGCCGGCGCGAATGGCATCGACAACGTTGGAAACGGTGCCGAAGGCGGTAATCATGATGACGGGCAGGGCGGGCTGCATCTCCAGAACCTTCGGGAGCAGTTCGATGCCGTTCTCGCCCGGTAGTGCGAGGTCGAGCAGCATGAGATCGAACTCGCTGTGGGCGAGCTGCTCCAGGCCGGAGGGGCCGTCAACGGCAGTGGTGACATGGAAGCCCTCGAGGCCGAGGAGGGCTTCGAGAGATTCGCGAATAGCGGCCTCGTCATCGACGATAAGGATGCGCGCCGGGCCCACAACGCGCGCGTCTCCTACTGCGGCCGGGGTTTCAGTTTCCGGATTCATATCGATGGTCGCTTCAGCCATGGGCATTAGTGTTCCATTTCTTCTTGCGGCCAGTACTGCTCGAGGTGACCGCTGGAAATTCAGCTAACAGGCGGTACGCGGACTATGCCGGCACCGCACTGCCTCCGTTGCCGGCAGGCGCTTCCTCGGCTTCGACGGGAGGAGCGGCGGAGCGGGCAACGGAGAGCGGAAACTCGAGCCGAAAGGTCGTGCCGCCGCCAACTTTACTTTCGACGTGCATCTTGCCGGAATGTTCCTGCATGATGCCATAGCTGACCGCGAGGCCGAGGCCGGTGCCTTTGTGCTGGCCGTCGCGCGGGCGGGTCTTTGTGGTGAAGAATGGGTCGAAGATACGGTGCAGATGCTCGGGCTCGATGCCGGAGCCGTAATCGCGGACGACGACCCAGACGCGGCTTGCGGCCTGGTGCGTAGCGATGTGGATGCGTGCGTCGGACGAACCGTGCATTGCGTCGCGTGCGTTGAGGAGCAGATTGAGCACGACCTGCTGGAGCTTGCCTTCATTGCCCTGAATGCGCGGCAGGCCGGTATCGAACTGGGTTTCAACGAGGATGCGCGCGGTCTTGAACTGGTGGTCGAGCAGTGTGAGAGTATCGCGCAGCAGCCGGTTGAGGTCGACGGAGGCAAACTCCGTGCCGCTGGTCCGCGAAAAGTTCAGCAAGCCGTTGACGATCTCCGAGGCGCGGAAGGTCTGCTGCGTAATCTTGTCCAGCACAGGTGCAAGGCGGGTGTCCTGCTCCATGATGGGCCGCATCTGCTTGGCGAGCATCTGGGTGTAGCTGGAGATGACGGCTAGTGGTGTGTTGACCTCATGCGCAACACCGGCGGCAAGCAGGCCGATGGAGGAGAGCTTCTCAGCCTGGGTCAGCTGGGCCTCAAGCTCGATGCGGTCGGTGATGTCGTCGACAAGGATGATGCGGCCGACAACGGTGAAGTCGCGGGTCAGCAGAGGCGCGATGGCAATATTAGCGACGCGGGTCTCGCCGGTGGGCAGCGCGAGCTTGACCTTGTAGAAGGTGTGCGTGCCCTGCTGGTCGCGGACGCTTTCAAAGTGCTCCATAAACTCCGGCGGAAAGATGGAGGTGAGCGATTGGTGGAGGGCCTCGGCCCGCGGGCGCGCATACATGACCTCCATCTGCGCGTTCCAGCTTTCAATGCGGTCTTCGAGATCGACAGCGAAGATGCCAACGTGGATGGATTCGACGATGTTCTCGTGGAACTCCTTGAGGGCCTCGAACTCAGAGACCTTCTGCTCCAGGCTGCGATAGAGCTGGGCGTTCTGGATGGCAATGCCGATATATCCGGCAAGGGAGGCGAGGACCTCCATGTCCTCACTGGAGAGAAAGTCTCCGGAGTTGGTGCGCCCGAGGCCGAGGACGGCGACAGTGCGCGTGCCGGAGCCCTGGCGGCTGGCGACCCGGCAAGGGAGGTAGTAGTTGAGATCGAGCTGGCGGACGGTGCGGCGCTGCGGGCCATCGAGCCGCATAACGAGTTGAGGATTCTCGAAGTAAAGGTGGTCGTGGGAGCCAAAGGAGTCGAACTGGAGAAAGCCCAGGTCAAGCGCCGGGAGTTCCGCGGACTGAAGGTTGCCGAGGCCATGCGAAGCGGCAAGTTCAAAGCGCTGCACCGGATAGGGCTGCTCCGAGCCGCGGTCTTCGGCAAGGAAGACGGCAACGCGCGTGACGAGAAGGGTCTTGGGGAGCTGCTCCACGATGGCGTCGAGCAGAGCACGCAGATCCGTCTGCGAGTTGAGGCTGCGGCCGAACTCGATAAGGGTCTCCCGGTAGTCGAAACGCTTCTGGTCGAAGATGCGGTCTACGCGGGCCTGCACCATGCGCTTCAGCGGATCGAAGGAGAGGCCGAAGACGAGGATGGCGACAATGGGACCGTAGAAGCCGGCGTGCTGCAGGTGCGCGTGGACAAACTCCGACGCAACTCCGACGACGCCGAAGTAGAGGCCGGCGAGCGCGGCCGTGACGAGGGTGTAGGCGACGCCGCGCTTGAAGATGAGGTCAACGTCCATCAGGCGATAGCGAACGATGGCCCAGCTGAAGGTGAGCGGCAGAAAGACAAGGAAGAGCAGGACGACTTTGGCGAGTAGCGCCGGAACGACCGCCCCGCTGAGGTACATGATCGCGTAGACGGTGAAGGGGCCGACAGCGATGAGAGTGCCCCTGGTAAGCCACTTGAGCTGCTGGCGCTCCAGAGGCATCTTTGCGCGGACATAGCGAGAGTGGAAGATAATGGCGGCGATAACGTAATAGAGCGCCATGTAGCCGACGGCGAGCTGATCCAGGCGGTGATTGAGCACGCCGGTGGCAGACCAGCGAGCAACGGCCCAGATCTGCAGGCCCATCAGGTAGATGCCGGGGACATAGAGCAGTGAGGCGAGGACCTTGCGGCGGAGGCGTCCCTGCAGGCGCAGGGAAGGCTCTTCGTCGTCAGCGGCGTTGGAGAAACTGACCGCGAAGTGCAGGAAGAGCGCCGGCTGCAGCATGTTTGCAACGAAGTTGCCCCAATAGATGATGCGATCGAAAAGGCCGGGCTCGCCTGTAGCACGAAAGGCATAGAGGACAAAGGAGACGAGGCAGAAAAGGAAAAAGTGGAGCGATTTGGGTGCGGTCCAGCGGCGGAAGAGCACGTAGAGGCCGATGAGCAGATAAGCCAGCGCTATGAGCCGCGAGCCGTGGGCCATGCTGCGGTCCTGCTCCTGCAGGTAGACCTGGACCGGAAAAGTAGGCGCCGCATGGACACCGGCGGGGGTGGTCATGGCGCGGCGGATGCTGTAGGTGGCCGGATGGGTATAGACGCCATTGGCGTACATGCCACGCACCTGGTCGGCAAGACGGTGGGTGGGAACCCCATTGATGGCCTGAAGGACATCGCCGGGGCGGATGCCGGCGTGGTGGGCTGTAGAGTCGGGCGGGACACGGTCAGCGCGGAGACCGCCCTGGGTTTCCAGCCAGACGACTCCGTCGGTTGGGAAGAGGGTGTTGAGCTCCTGGTTGAGGTTGAAGCCTGCAAGAACACAGACACCCAGAGTCGCAACTGCCAATGCGACTGCGAGAATGCGCGTCTGGAATGCGTTCCTCATGACCCACTCAGCCCCTCGGGCCGGAGTTTTTCTGGTACGCGGAATGGCCTGAGTGTTTACCTCAATGACAGGCCATGCAACCGCTGGTGCAACTTAATCGCCAAACGAGATTGTTCAAAACTCAGGGGAACCGTGGAGATCAAGCCGCATGCGACGCTATGAATAATCATAAGCGGTTCCATTTATTAGGGAAAAGCCTATACAGAGGATATACCGCCAGCCCTGTGGATCGCTACCACTTCAACTCCTCAACTATGGCTGCTACGCCCATAGGCTCATGACCGGCTTTTGCTCGATAATGACTTAGACTGCAGAGACCTGCCAGAGGTCATGCGGTTCGTAATAAGACAGACACCCGATGACACCTGAATCTCCGAGGGGCCTGCCGGCCGACTTCAATGAATTTCTGGGCAGCACGCCGGTGGTCGAATCGCTGCGCATGGCGATCGCTACAGGAAGGCTTCCCCATGCGCTCGTCCTTGCGGGACCCGCAGGTGCCGGCAAGTACACCCTGGCGCTGATGCTGGCGATGGCGATCGAGTGTGAGAACCAGCCTCGCGACCTCTGGTCCAACGGCCAGGCATTGGCGGGCTTCTGCGGGCATTGCGGCAACTGCACCCGGATCATGACGGCCGCCAACCTGGAGGATCAGGTGACAGCCGCGGTCGCGGCACGCGAGGAGTTGCGCGAGACGGACAAAAAGGAGACGCGGGTGCTGGTGCAGCCGCACCCGGACGTGCTGATTCTGCCGCCGGACCCTCCCCAGCTGCTGATCAAGCTGGGGCAGGTGCGGACGCTGATCGAACGCGCGCATTACCTGCCGGCGGAGGCGCCCAAACGCGTATTTATCGTGACCTCCGCGGCGATGATGAAAGAAGCTGCGAACTCTCTATTGAAGATCCTTGAGGAGCCGCCGGAGACGGTGCACATCTTTCTGCTCGCGGAAAACCCAGGCGAGTTGCTGCCGACGATCCGCTCACGTGCGGCGATGGTGCGGCTGGGTGCGCTGCCGGCGGACGAACTGGAGACGCTGCTGGCGCAGCGCAGGCCGGAGGTCCCGGCCAGACAGCGGGCCTTGATCGCGCGACTGGCGCAGGGAGCGGCAGGTGCGGCGCTGGGTTTCAACCTGGAGGCTTATGAGGCAGCGCGGGTCGATGCTCTGGTGTTTCTGCGGAACGCCTCCAGCGCACAGGCGGCCGCCTCTGGCACGCGGGGCGCAGCATCCGAGCTGGATCACACTGCACTTTTCAAGATGACGGAGACATATCGTGCAGGAGCCGAAGGCCAACAGAAGACAGCAGCATTGCTGCGTACACTGGCGCTATTGCTGGAGGACCTGCTGATGATCGACTCCGGCACGCCGGAGCTGGTGCGCAACATTGACCTGCGGGCAGAGCTGGAACGGCTGGCGGCGGCGCTTCCCTTCCCGTGGATCGAGCGCGCAAGCCGCGGGCTGGACCAGGTACAGTCCGGCATGCGCAGAAACCTGCTGCGCTCCCTCTCACTGGACGCATTTGCGGCCCAACTGACGGAGACGCACGGCTGAAAGAGGCCAGCCGCATCGCCTGCTAGTCCAGGCCGCGGTCCTTGATCATGGCTGCAGTGCTGGGATCGGAGCCTCGCCAACTGCGGTAGACCTCCGCAAGGTCCTGCGTATTGCCCTTGGAGAGCACCATGGCCCGGAAGCGGTCGCCATTGGCCCGGGTAAGACCTCCGTGCTCCTCGAACCACTGGTAGGCATCGTCGTCGAGCATCTCGCTCCAGAGGTAGGCGTAATAGCCGGCGTTGTAGCCGCCGCTCCAGATGTGTTGGAAGTAGGTGGATCGGTAGCGCGGCGGCACCTGGAGCAACCAGAGTTGCTTGCGCGTCAGGGCATCGGCCTCAAACGTGTCCGGGTTCTGGAGCGGCGCGGAGGCGGGTAAAGTATGCCACTGCATATCAAGCTCGGCGGCCTCCAGGAGCTCGGTGAAGACATAACCCTGGTTGAACTTCTCGGCGCGCTTTACCTTTTCGGCCAGTTCGGCCGGCATCGGCTCGCCGGTCTTGTAATGCTTCGCGTAGTGATGGAAGACCTGCGGATAGCTGGCCCAGTGCTCGTTGAACTGTGAGGGAAACTCGACGAAGTCACGGGGCACGTCGGTGCCGGTGATAAACGGATACGTAACGTTCGAGAACATGCCGTGCAGGGCATGGCCGAACTCGTGGAACATGGTGGTGACATCCGTAAAGCTCAACAACGCGGGCTCGCCGGCGGCGGGCTTGGGAAAGTTGGCGACGTTGTAGATGACCGGTTTGGTGCCGAGGAGTTTGGTCTGGTCGACGAAGACATCCATCCACGCGCCGCCGCTCTTATTGTCGCGCTTGTAGTAGTCGCACATCCAGAGAGCAAGCGGCTTGCCGTCAGTGTCGAAGACCTCCCACACGCGGACATCGGGAGCATAAACCGGAATGTCGTGGCGTTCCTTGAACGTAATGCCGTAGAGCTGATTGGCGGCGTAGAAGACGCCGTTCTCAAGGACGTTCCACATCTCGAAGTAGGGCCGTGTCTGCGACTCATCCAGGTCGTACTTGGCCTTCCGCACCTGCTCGGAGTAGAACTCCCAGTCCCAGGGCTGTAGCTGAAACCCGCCTTTCTGCGAGTCGATGACGGACTGGATCTCCTTCGCCTCTTCGAGGGCCTTGGCGGCAGAGGCTGGAGCGAGCTTGTCCATAAAGCTGATGGCCGCCTCGGGCGTCTTGGCCATCTGGTCGGTGAGGTTCCAGGCGGCAAAGTTGGGGTAGCCGAGGAGCTTTGCCTTCTCTGCACGGAGTTTGGCCAGCCGGGCGATGAGGTTACGCGTGTCGTTGGCGTCGCCATGCTCAGCGCGGTTCCAGGACGCCTCGAAGATGGCCTGACGGGTACCGCGGTCCTCCAGCGAGACAAGCACCGGCTGCTGCGTGGTGTTCTGCATCGGCAGAAGATAGCCAGAGAGCTTGCGGCCCTTGGCGGCTTCCGTTGCGGCATCCAGCTCTGCTTGGGTCAGGCCGCGGAGGGCGGCCTTGTCCGTAGTGTGATACGAAGCGTCGCGGGTTGCGCCCAGGAGCTTCGAACGGAAAGAGTTCTCGAGCGTCGACTCCTCCTCGTTCATCTTGCGGAGTCTTTCCTTGTCGGCAGGCGAGAGGTTGGCGCCCTCGTGCACGAACTTTTTGTAATAAACGTCAACAAGACGGCGGGATTCAGGGTCGAGCTTGAGAGAGTCGAGCTTCTTGTAGATGGTCTCGACACGGTGGAAGAGCTTTTCGTTCAGAAAGATTGCGTCATCGTGTGCGGCCATCTTTGGCGCGGCGATCTCCTGCGCTTTTTCGAGCGTCGGGCTGGAGTTGGCCTGTGTGACGCCATTGAAGGTGTAGGTCACGCGGCCATAAAGGCGGCCGCTCTTTTCCAGAGCAACGAGGGTGTTCTCAAAAGTGGGAGGTGCCGGGTTATTGGCGATGGCCTCGACCTCTTTGAGGTGCTGAGTGATCCCGGCCTCGATGGCGGGCAGGTAATCGGAGTCTTTAATCCTGTTGAAGGGCGGGGTCTGGTAAGGCAATGTGCTCGGCGCGTAGAAGGGGTTCTCCGGACCGAAGGAGGCGGATGGGGATTCCGAGTTGCCCGTCGCACCGGAGGTCTGGGCTTCGAGGACCTTTGCGCCTTCGCCGGGAAGAGCGGCTCCCGCCATCAATATTGCCAACATACGCAGCCATCCTCTTCTGGTCATCCCTCTCCCGGTCATCCAAACCTCACGAATCGAGCGCATTTTCTGCTGAAGCGCCAAAGGTACATTGTAGAAGATGAGCGCAGTCCAGGTTGCGTTGCAGAGCAGAGACCAGAGACCCGGTTCCGCGCGATGAAATCCAGTATTCTCGATAAGACGATGAACGACACGATTCGGATCGGTTCCCGCGGGTCACAGCTTGCGCTCTGGCAGGCCAACCACATTGCAGATGAGCTGCGTGCGAATGGCCACGCCGTTCAGATTGAGATCATCCGTACGACGGGCGATCGTATGCAGGAGGCCGCCGGACAGGACGGACAGGCTCCGCTCAGCAAGGGCATCTTCATCAAGGAGATCGAAGAGGCGCTGGCGGACGGGCGCGTGGATCTGGCCGTCCATTCCCTGAAAGATCTACCGACGGAACTGGATTCGCGATTTGCGCTGGGAGCGATTCCCCGGCGAGCGGACCCCCGGGACGCGTTTGTCTGTGAAGAATTCTGGGCGCTGCATGCGCTGCCGTATGGGGCACGGATCGGGACGACGAGTCCGCGGCGGCGGGCGCAACTGCTGGCTCTCCGGCCGGACATCATTTTTGTGGAGCTGCGCGGCAACGTGGACACGCGGTTGCGCAAGCTGGCTGAAGGACAGTGTGATGCGCTGGTGCTGGCGGCAGCCGGGCTGGACCGGCTGGGACGGGCGGAGTGGGTGCACCAGCGATTCGATGTCGAGGAGTTGTGCCCTGCACCGGGCCAGGGTGCTCTGGCGCTGGAGACGCGGGCGGAAAGCTATGCGGTGTTTGCGGAGCCGGAACGCGATGCATATGTGCGGGCAGCAGTGGCAGAACTGAATCATCCGGCAACGCGATTCAGCGTTGAGGCGGAGCGTGCGGCACTGGATGCGCTGGGTGGAGGGTGCTCGGTACCGATCGGCGTGCACTGTGCGCCGGTCCCGGACGCTCACAGCGAGGTCGCGGACGGTGCGGTAGCAGGATGGCGGGTTCATGGCCAGGTGGTTGCGCCGGACGGCGAACAGATGATCTGTGCCTTTATGGAGGCGCCGGTTGGCATTGCGCCGCAGGAACTGGGGCTGGAGATGGCCGGCGATCTGAAACGGCGTGGAGCGATGGAGCTGCTGCGGTCGGAGGTCGCGTAAGCGCGAGCGCGTCCCTGATTCGAAGTGACAAAGCTGCGGCTCAGGAGCCGGAGCCTTCCTCATGCACGATGACGATACGGGTGCCATTTCCGGCAGAGTCTGGAGAGACGGTGACGAGCAGGTGGCCCTTGGATTCGCTTTCCACAGTCTGCAGGGTGGTGCCGGCGGCACTCTCATTCACGATTACGCCATCGCCCAGCTTGTCTTTATAAAAGGAGATGACCGAGCTGGCGGGATCGCTGGTCGTGTAAGCCGCCGTGGTCATGGCATGCGTGCCGATCTTGACGCGCATGGAGCCGTTATCCACGCGGACGGAGCCTGGATAGATGCTGATGCCAAGTTCGTCATCGGAGACACCAGCCCCTGTACCGGCCGCAAAAGTAGCACTCGCCTTATGGAAGGCGCGATAACCCATGAAGCCCAGCATGCCCACACCGAGAATGCCTAGTCCGATGGCAACGGCGATGACGATGAGAATGACCTTGAGCGCACCTCCTCCGCTCTGTGGAGGTGCGGCCCCATAGGGAGAAACCGGCGGAGCCGCCTGTGGGAAGGGTGGCGGAGCAGGGGTAGACACAGCGGCAGTGGGAACAGGCGCTCCGCAGGCAGAGCAGAATCCGGCATCCGAAGAGAGAGCGGCGCCACATTTTTCGCATGAACCAGGCATTGGAAACGCCTCCGGGGTCCCGGCTTGTTACAGCCTTGAAAGGACGCAGATGGTATAGGGAGGGACGCGATGAGCGTACTGAAGCGGGAGCACGGAGTCAACGTGCAAATAACGCAGGCTGATAGAATCCTGCCCGGAGAGAATCATGCAAATTGCTGCAGCTAAAGCCCTCGTCGTCGCGTTTGCCTTCACAGGAGCGTCCGCTCTTGCGCAGAACTCTGCGCCTGCCGCTTCGCCATTTCCGCTGGCACCGCCTGCGGCGCCGAACATCATGCCTACACCGCTTGACGACTCGAACACGGGGTTTGTGCCTATCTTCGACGGCAAAACGCTGAATGGCTGGGACGGCGATCCTCGTTACTGGCGGGTGGAGGATGGCGAGATCGTGGGCGAGGTGACGCCGGAAAATCTACTGAAGCAGAACAGCTTTCTGATCTGGCGGGGCGGCAAACCGGCTAACTTTGAGTTGAAGGCGGAGTTTCGCATCACGGCGCGCGGCAACAGCGGGATCAACTACCGCTCCGAGGAAATCCCGGGGACAAAGTGGTTGATGCGCGGCTACCAGGCCGATATCGATGGCGCAAACCGCTATACCGGCCAGAACTACGAGGAGCGCAAGCGGACGTTTCTCGCAATGCGCGGCACGATCGCCTATATAGCGACGGGCGAGAAGCCTGCGGCCATCGCATCGCTGGGCTCGGCGGATGATCTGAAGGCCTTCATCAAGAACGGCGATTGGAATGAGTATCACCTGATCGTGCGCGGCAATGTGATGATCCATATCCTGAACGGGCACGTGATGAGTGAAGTGATCGACGATGATACGGTCAACCGTAAGTTCTCCGGACTGATCGGCGTACAGGTCCACGTTGGTCCGCCGATGAAGATCGAATACCGCTCAATGCTGCTGAAGACGCTGCCTGACACAAAATGACACGGCCTGAATACGAGGCGGGAAAGCAGCCTTGGAGCGCGGCACTTCCGCTGGCGGGCCGCCGCGTTCTGGTGACGCGCGCGCCGCATCAGGCGTCAGAGCTTGTAGACCGGCTGCGCGCTGCCGGTGCGGAGCCGCTGCTGATACCCGCCATCGAGATTGGACCGCCAGGTTCGTTCGCGGCGCTGGATACGGCAATCCGGCAAATGGAACGCTATGACCTCGTATGCTTCACCAGCGGCAATGGGGTGGAAGCGTTCGCAGAGCGCGCGAAGGCGCTGGGGATCGGGCTCAGGGCGCGCCGGGTGGCAGTGGTGGGAGTGGCGACGGCGCGTGCGGCCAAGAAGGCTGGGCTGCATGTAGATGTGGTCCCTCCCGTATTTACCGCGGAATCGCTCGGGGAGACGCTACGGCCGGAGGCTGGAGGCCGTCAGGTTTTGCTCCTTCTGGCGGAGGATGCGCCAACAACGCTGCGCGACATCCTGACAGCGGCTGGAGCGGATGTAACGGTGGCTGCGGCGTATAGCAACAGCATCCCCCAGGGCTCGATGAGCGCGGTCCGCAAATTGGTCGTTGACGGACCGGCACTGGATGCTGTGACGTTCACCAGCGCCTCTACGGCGCGAAACCTTGCGGCACTCCTGACGGTCGCGGAGGCAGCTCTGCCGCAGGGAGTTGTGCGGGCGTCAATCGGCCCCGTCACCTCGCGGACTTTGGCTGAATTGGGAATGCCGGCCCAGGTGGAAGCGAGCGAGTCGACAGTAGCGGGACTGGTGGACGCGTTGACTGCGTATTTTGCCGCCTGTTCAAAAACTTGAGCCGGGAAAGAGGAACCAAAGTTGTATTGTTCTTACGGTCGGAACGAGAGGAAATGCAGGATGGAGGGTGGTACCGTTTTTCTATGAAAGAAGCCCTGCTCACCACCCGGCTTGGCAACCTTCCTCTGGTCGCGAAGGGCAAGGTGCGGGACATTTACGCGCTGGGCGATGCCCTGCTGTTTATCGCAACGGACCGCATCTCAGCATTCGATCATGTGCTGGGTTCGGGCATTCCGAATAAGGGCCGGATCCTGACCCAGATCTCGGCATTCTGGTTCGACTTCCTCAAGGACACGGTAGCGAACCATCTGCTGGCGATCGAGCCCGGAGAGGTAGCGGCGCGCCTGGCGCCGTTCTCAGAGCAGATATTCGGCAGGCAGCTCTCGTCTGAGGAGATTGCCTCCCAGCCGCTGTTCGAGCGCGAGATCGCTGGGCGCAGCATGGTGGTGCGTAAGGCGCAGATGTATCCGGTAGAGTGCGTGGCCCGGGGGTATATCTCGGGCTCGGGATGGAAGGACTACAAGGCAACGCAGGCGGTATGCGGCATCGCGCTGCCGGCGGGCTTGCTGGAGTCCGACCGGCTGCCGGAGCCTCTGTTTACACCCGCGGCGAAGATCAACACCGGCGGTCACGATGAAAACATCTCCTACAGCGACGTGGAGACAACCGTGGGCGCTGAGATGGCTGCAAAGCTGCGTACTCTGACGATGACGATTTACAGACAGGCTTCGGATTATGCCGCTGGCAAGGGACTGATTCTTGCGGACACGAAGTTTGAGTTCGGATGGATTAATGGGATCGGAATCGTGCTGGCCGACGAGGTGCTGACGCCGGACTCCTCGCGCTACTGGCCGGCCGGCAGATATGCGCCTGGCGGAGCGCAGCCAAGCTTCGACAAGCAGTTCGTGCGCGATTACCTGGAAGAAATCGGCTGGAACAAGCAGGCCCCGGCTCCGGCACTCCCGGACGATGTGGTGGTGCGCACGCGGGAGAAGTACATGGAGGCATTCCGGCTGCTGACGGGCCGCACGGCCCTCACCCGCGCAGCGAACGCACGGGAGCTGATGGAGGCCAGGCCATGAGCTACCTGAGCTATACGCAATGGAATGTCTTCGACTGGTTTCTGGTGGCGATTGCGGTCGTCTCTGTAGCGATGGCCGTGCGTTCGGGACTGGTCCGGGCCGTGTTCGGGCTGATCGGGCTGATCGGGGGGTTTCAGATTGCAACCTGGTGCTATGTGGAGGTGGGAGACTGGATTTCGCCGACACGTCTGGCATGGCCAACCGCCGCGCGGCGCACCATGGGCTTTCTCGCGGTAGTGGCGCTGGTTACGGTCGGGCTGCAACTGGCCGGCTGGTGCGTGCAGAAGTTCCTGCGCAAGATGGGAATGGGGCCGATGGATCGTCTCCTGGGAGCGGCATTCGGGTTCGCACGCGGGTGCATGATCGGGCTGGCGGTCCTGATGGCCGCGGCGATCGTGGCGCCGCAATCGGAGATGATTACGACATCGGTGCTGACTCCCTATTTATTTGCCGTCGCCCATGATGTATCCTTCCTCGTACCTCAATACCTCCAACAGCAGATGGTGGATGGTGCATTCGATTTCAAGCACAATCCGCCCCACTGGATCAATCCGAGCTGAGTGGTCTACAGTAGGAGATCGTTGAGTGGCGTTGCCACCGCCCGATGGAATTTGTCCGGCGGACACAGACGGGTGGGCCCGGGGACGGCAGCAACTCTTCGGAAAAGTTACGATGGATTCCTGAGCGAGGTAGCCCTTTGAAGCGCGAACTGGACACACTGGTGACGCAAATGCACGCTGCCGGCATCTCCTACGCGGATGCTGTCCGACAGTTCAAGAAGCGCTACATCCTTGAGGTGCTGGCGCAGCACAAGGGCAACCAGTGCAAGGCCGCGACTGCGCTCGGCATGCATCGCAATACATTAAGCCGCACCCTGGCGGAGTTGGAGATGGACACGGCACAGATTCGCCGCGGCATGCGCCGCCCAGTGATGAGTGAGCGTGTCCTGCCGCTGCAGCAGCGGCCACCCATCACTCAGCGATTTGCCGCGGGCGGCAGGCGGACGGCAGTCGTCGCGCCCAATAGCCTCCGATAGGCTTCTGCCCCGAAAACAGCCCGGGAAATCCTCGATAGTTTGCTGGAATTCTCCTGATGCTGTGCGGACCGGCGCGTCTAAGATTACAGATACATGTTCCGTCCAGGTTATCTTCGTCCTGCACGCAGGCGTTTGTGCGCGGCAGTTGGCGCATTGGCTGTCCTGACCGGGCCCGCCCTTGCCGCTCTGGCGCAGAACGAGACGGCTCCGACGGTACAGCACGCAGGTGCGGGCGGAGATGAGGCGGCGCCACTGCCGGAAAGCAGCTCCCCGACAGGGCAAGGTGGCGCGGCGTTTCGTGACCTGGGAGCCTCAGGCCCTCCAGCGACACGCCGGCAGCAGCGTACGGCGGAGAAAGCGTATTTCTCCGGAGCGAAGAAGCTCGAGCATCAGGACCTGAAGGGCGCGGAACGGGAGTTCACCAGGGCGCGCGATCTCGATCCTGCGAACCGTGCTTATGCCATTGCCCTCTCCGTCGCGCGCCAAAGCCAGATCGCAACGCTGATGCAGCAGGTGCAGAGGTCACGCGAGGCCGGAGACGAGACAAAGGCGCAGGCGTTATTGAGCGAAGCCCGTTCCATTGACCCGACAAGTCCTCTGGTGATGGAACATAGTGAGCCGACGATGAGCCAGGCGCAGGGGAAGCCCGGGGGAACTGTCGTTGCGACACTCGATGCCGCCGGTTCGCAGGCGGAGCGCGCCAGGCTGATTGCAGCCGGACAGACATCGACGCCATGGCGGATCGAGCAGGACCTGTCCGAGCCGATCGAGGTGAAGCCCACTGCCGGAACGCAGACATTCGATCTCTCGGGCGATTCGACGGAGGTGATCCGCCGGGCTCTTGCGGCATACGGCATTCGCACAGTAATCGACAATTCGGTGGTTCATAAAAATCTGCGCTTCAACCTGAGCAATGTGGATTACCGGCAGGCCATCACCGCACTGACCACAATGGCAGATGTTTTTGTGACGCCTGTGGATGAGCGGACCGTGATTGTGGCAAATGACGATGATGCGGAACGCAAGAAGCTGGACCGGCTTGTGGAAGAGACAATCTTTGTGCCGGGTGCCACGAACGAGCAGATCAACGAACTGGTGCAGGTATTGAAGCAGGTCTTTGAAGTCACGCAGGTGACTCCGCAGTTGACGCTCGGAGCGATCGTGGTGCGTGCCTCGCAGGATGTGCTTGCGCCGATCAATCGCACCCTCCAGGGGCTGATGGACCCTATGGGAGAAGTGGTCATCGAGGTAAGGCTGTATGAAGTGGACACCTCGAAGATGGTGAATGCGGGGGCGAACCTCCCGACACAGTTTGGCGTTTACAACGTAGACCAGGCCGCGTCTGACCTGGTCAAGCAGAACTCCTCCCTGGTGCAGCAGGCCATTGCGCAGGGTCTGATCAGCCCGGATGCAAGCAATTTTGAGATTGCAGCGGCGCTGATCGGGTCTGGACTGGTAAGCAGCAGCCTGCTGAATTCGACCATCGGCATCTTCGGTGGAGGACTGATGCAGACTGGCATTACCGAGACGGGAAATGTGACGATCAATCTTGGGCTCAACTCAAGCACGACCAGGACGCTGGATGATATTCAGTTGCGGGTTGGAGATGGGCAGCCGGCAAAGTTCCGCGAAGGAACGCGCTATCCGATCACTACGGCCACTTATACGACCGGGCTGACCGGCGCGGCCAGCCAGCTGGGCAATGCAACGATCAATGGCGTGAATGTGTCGAGCCTGTTGTCACAGTATTCGGCCGCGGCTGGCGCATCGATCCCCCAGGTCTCCTATGAAGACCTGGGAGTGACCCTCGAGGCGAAACCTTCAATCCAGAAGTCGGGAAGGATCAGCTTGGACCTCAAGCTGAAGATCGAAGCACTGGCGGGAAGTTCCCTGAACGGGATCCCCGTCCTGCAAAGCCGGGAGTTCAATTCGAATTTGACTGTGGGTGAGGGGCAGAGCGCGCTGCTGGCCAGCCACGTCAGCCGTAGCGAAGTCAACGCAATGACCGGAATCCCCGGCCTGAGTTCCCTGCCCGGCTTTCAACTGCCGACGACTAAAAATACAGACCACCAGTCGACAGAGCTGGTGGTCGTGATCACTCCACACGTGGTTCGCTGGCGGTCCGGAGCAATGGCTGGCCCGCGGATGCTGGTGCCGGCGCAGCTGGCGAGCGAGTAGCGCGCCGCAGGCGGGACCCGGCGCGTGCGGTCACCGCAAAACATTTGGGTTGAACGGGATTGAGCCTGGCCTTTCATTGACCAGGAGGAAGATGGATCGCTATACTAAGCACTGTACGAGCGGGAGTAGCTCAGTGGTAGAGTGCTTCCTTGCCAAGGAAGATGTCGCCGGTTCGACCCCGGTCTCCCGCTCCAAAAAACTCCCCGCCTGCGATACACTCTGTCCCGACACTTTGGGTGTGCGTGATCCACGCAGGCCCTCCAAAGGCGCGGTACCCAAGTGGTAAGGGAGAGGTCTGCAAAACCTTTATGCGCCGGTTCGATCCCGGCCCGCGCCTCCAATTTCTTTTCTGTATCCATCGCTTCCATACGCCTGCATTTTCCGAAGCAGCTTGCAGCGATTGTGCTGCCTGGACGTCCCGGAAATGGCGATGCTAACCTCGTAGATGCACACGAGGGGTGCACCCCATCCGCGGAAAGGGACTATCCCGCCTTCCTTGTTTTGTTGACCACATTCCACTCTCTTCTTGCCTGACGAAGCGGATCGCGGGCCTAAAGAAGGAGTGACTATGTCTTCTCGCGAACTTCCCGCCCACCCAAATCTTGAACATCTTAAGAACCAGGCCCGCAAACTGCTGCGGCAGCACCTGGCCATGGAGCCTGAGGCCCTTGCGCTCTTCGCCGCGTCCGGAATCAATCAGAAGACGCCAAAGTTCGCTGACGCTCTGCACGTGACCGCACGCGAATACGGCTTCGATACCTGGCCGGCGCTCAAGCTGCAGGTCGAGATTGGATCGAATGAGCCGCTGGACGCGCTGAGCGCGGCAATCAAGGCCGATCGCGACGACATGGTCAGGGCAGTGCTGGCACGGGGCCCGGAATTGAAGGCCCGAATTAACGAGCCGCTTCCCAATTACGGATTCGACACGCCCGCGATCGTTGCGGCAGCGCAAAGAGGCAATCGAAGGATTGTGGATCTGCTGCTCGATTTTGGCGCGGACATCGATCAGCGCACACGCTGGTGGGCCGGTGGATTCGGCGTCCTCGATTTCGCCGGGGTGGAGCTGGCCGGATATCTGATCTCCCGCGGCGCGACTGTCGATATCCACGCTGCGGCGCGGCTTGGCCTGACGGATCGTGTTCGCGAGTTGCTTGCGCACAGCCCACAGCTGGTGAATGCGCGCGGAGGAGATGGTCAGCTGCCGCTGCACTTCGCCGCTACGGTAGAAATCGCCGCCATTCTCCTTCACGCCGGAGCCGATATTGACGCACGAGACATCGATCATGAATCGACGGCCGCGCAATACATGGTAGCTCACCAGCCATACCGGCAGGAGGTAGCGCGATATCTCCTCTCGCGTGGGGCCCGCACCGACATTCTGATGGCTGCGGCACTGGGGGATTTGGCCTTGGTGGAGCAGATCGTCAATCATGACCCGGAGACAATTCGGATCACTGTAGGAGAACGGTATTTCCCAAAGCAGGACCCGCGCTCCGGCGGTCACATCTACATCTATGGCTTCGGCTGGACAAAGTCGCCTCATATGATTGCGCACCAGTTTGGCCACTCTCATGTATTTGCCTTCTTGATGCAAAGAAGTCCGGCATGGCTCAGGCTGATCAACGCAGCCGAGGTGGGCGACGAAGGTCTCTTCCGCCGCATCCTGGACGGGCAGCCGGACCTGTTTCGGCGTCTCTCCTCGAATGCGGCACGGCGAATCATTGGAGTGGCCGCCCGTAATAACGCCGTAGCTATGCGAATACTGCTTGGCGCAGGATGGCCGGCAGATGCTGTAGCGGACACGGGCCATACAGCGCTCCATTTTGCCGCATGGCATGGCAACGCAGAGATGGTTCGGCAGTTGCTCACGCATCACGCTCACGTAGACGTGTATGAAATGGAGCACGGCGGCAGTCCGCTCGGCTGGACCCTTCAC
Source organism: Acidobacteriaceae bacterium (assembly GCA_035550395.1). Lineage (GTDB taxonomy): Bacteria > Acidobacteriota > Terriglobia > Terriglobales > Acidobacteriaceae > Edaphobacter. Next base: position 82,184 of record DASZPF010000020.1, on the reverse strand, counting down.
GGCTCACAGCACAGCTGGGCGCGGGAGTCTGGTAATTATCCTGCGGTCGCTCGGGCTTTGCTGGATGCGGGCGCGAAGATTCCGGTCTCCGAGGCGTCTCTGGAAGCAGCCGAGGAAGTTCTGGAAGTGCTTCGTGAACACGCAGACTCCCCCCAAGGAGTTCGCTCAGAAGCTTCCATAGACGGGAATTGAAGCTCCGTGAATCAGCTTTGCCTCGTCACCGGCAAGAAACAGGATGACGCTGGCAATATCCTCCGGGGCGGGCCATTTGGAAAAGTCCGCTCCGGGCATTACATGCCGGTTGGCGTCCGTATCGATGATGCTCGGCAGAATGGAATTGACGCGCACACCCGTGCCTCGCAGGTCTGCGGCGAGGCAATCCATCATGGCGACCGCGGCGGCCTTGGATGCAGCATAAGCAGCCGCTCCTGCGGCATGATCGACCGCCGCACGGGCCGCTACGTTGATGATTGCGCCAGAGCCCTGTTTGAGCATCTGCGGGACAATCGCGCGCGATAAGACATAGCCCGCACGCAGATTGAGGCTGAGCATTCGCTCGAAAGCGGCGGAATCGGTCTTCCAGAGAGGGAGACCTCCCGCATAAGCTCCCACCGTATTTACAAGCACATCGACACGCGCGGTCGCGTCTTGAAAGATACGGCTGACCGCTGCTTCGTCGGTTACGTCGAGCAGGTGTCCCGTCAGTCGCGAGACAGAATCTCCGGCGAGAGCATTCAGTGCGGCAAATTCAGCCTCGTTGCGGTAGGTCACAATTACATTCGCGGTCTCGCGAAGAAATGCCAGGCTTACCGCACGTCCCAGACCGCCGGTCCCTCCTGCGACGACCGCCGACTTGCCTTCGAGACGTCCTGCCATGCTGCCCCTCCTTTGCCGGGAACGGCCGTCCCGAGTCCAATGCTGCGGCTGCTATGATGGACAACCGCAACGAGATTGAGTGTGTGCCAGATCCTTCCTGAACGGCTTTGAGGGATCGACCTTCTTGAGGAGCCGGATGAGAGATCAGTCCATCATCGTAGCAGTCTGCGCAATGCTGTGCTTCACCGCAGGCGTGCAAGCCGAGGTAAAACCCAACGCTCTGTTCAGCGACCACGCGGTCCTGCAAAGCGGCATACCGGTACCGGTATGGGGAACGGCCGATCCGGGTGAGAAGGTGACCGTCACGCTGGGCAAAGAGAAAAAGTCCGCGACGGCGGACGCGGATGGCCGATGGATGGTGCGTCTGAGCAAGATGAAGCCCGGTGGGCCCTTTACGCTGACCATGGCCGGCAGGAGCAACACGGTCACAGCAGCCGATGTGTTGATCGGCGAGGACTGGATCGGCTCCGGCCAGTCCAATATGGCTTTTACGGTCTCCAAGAAGGCAGCGTCGTTTGCGGGAATGCTCGATGAGGACAAGGAGATCGCCGCGGCCAATTATCCGCAGCTGCGAATTTTTATGGCGGACACGGATAAGTCCTACGAGCCGCAATCGGAGATCAAGGGTTCCTGGAAGATCGCTACGCCTGAGAATGCCGGCGCTTTTTCCGCCGTCTCTTATCTCTTCGGCCGCGACCTGAACCAGGCCCTGCATGAGCCGGTGGGCATGGTCGTGGTTGCCTACGGAGCAAGCACGGCCGAATCGTGGATCTCTCGTCAGGCCATGACCGCAGACCCTCAGCTCAAGCCGATGCTCGACCGATTCGATGCGCTTTACAACTACTACAAGGACCATCCTGGGGCCAGAAACGATCAGGCCCCGCCTGCACCGCAGACCATCAATGCGCGTCCGGGCCGCCCCGGTCCGTTGCGCGACCCGGTGCAGGACCAGCATCAGCCTACTGTCCTCTACAACGGCATGCTGCATCCCATCCTGCCCTTCGCCATGCGTGGAGTGATCTGGTACCAGGGCGAATCGATCGTCGGGGGGAAAGAAGGCGTTACGCTCTATCCACAGGTGATGGATGCTCTGGTGAAGGATTGGCGCACCGAGTGGGGCGAGGGCGCATTTCCGTTCTACTGTGTCCAGCTGCCGCCGCTGAAGAACGTTAGCAACAACCCCATGGTGCGGGAAGGCCAGGCAAAACTGCTGGAGCTGCCTAACACCGGAATGGCCGTAACGCTGGATGTGGGCGATCCGTCGAATGTGCATCCCAAGGACAAGGAGCCCGTGGGAGACCGCTTGAGCCGGATCGCGCTGGCCAAGGTATACGGTCGAAAGATCGAATACTCCGGCCCGGTGTATGCAGGCATGAAGGTTGCAGGCGGCAACATCGTTGTAAGCTTCACCCATGCGGAGGGTCTGGCAGCCAAAGGCGGTGCGCTCCAATGGTTCCAGATAGCAGGCGCCGATGGGCAGTATGTCGATGCGACGGCTACTGTCGAGGGAAACACTGTGGTTGTGCACAGCGATGCAGTCGCTAATCCCGTCTCTGTGCGCTATGCATGGGACAACTATCCACAGGGAGCGAATCTCATCAATGGCGCTGGACTTCCCGCCGCGCCCTTCCGCACGGATACTCTGGATGCGCTTACGCCCATCGCCAAAGAGTTCACGGGAAAATAAATTATTTGCGATCTGTCAATCAGGTTGTGCCTTTTACTCTTCGCTGCGGGGCGCCGATTCGTGGTTCGATCGATCGCCTAACGAAGAAACACTGCTAGCGCCCTGCGGGCGACCGGCCCGGGCTATATAGTTGTATCCCGCTGCATTCGTTCGCCCCGCAGCGTTTCCTCGTCGCGCATTTTGGCGTCTGAAGAAGTACGGAGGCGCGAACGAGCGATACTGATGTACAAGGGATCAGATATTTGAGCATGGAATTTCATATCTCTCGTGCAGTGCGCGAGGCGGCCGGTGTCGATGAAGTGCTGTTCAGCTATACCGGCAATGCAGTCTTCGCCAATGTAGCCGCCAGCCGCAGGCTGGCCGAAGCTCTTAACAAGGCGCGCGGACCGGAGGCTGATCCTGCTGAGGCCTACAACGCGGGTGCGCTCTTTGCCATGGGCCTGATCGATGAGCTCAGCCATGCGCTCGTTGCGAAATACCGTGCCCAGGTTGACCCCAGCGTCCTCCGCGACGCCGCGCGCTGGTTCGAGAAGCAGATCGACCCGGACCGGAGCGGTCCCGGCAAGCTCGACCGCATGTTGCTCGCCTTCACTGAGCAATTCCCCAATGCAGCCATCTTTCGCGGCGAAATCACTCCCGAAGAGTGGCTGCGCGGCTCTCACGACGGCCTGCCAAACCGCGAGGCTGCTCTCGAAGAGCTGTTGCTGCTATGGATTGCCAATCTGAATCCGGCGTTTAAGCGCTTCCGGGCGCTCTTTGAAGATAAAGACCTGCAGCAAAAGACGGCTTACTCGAGCGTCACCTCCGCCTTTCCCGACTACTTTCGTTCCCGTCCCCCGATCGCTCCCCAGGCAGGCAGCCTGATCGACGCTCTGCGCGCTCCCTTCAACGCTGCGCCCGATTCGCTGGCTGGCCAGCTCGAGTACATCCGCGAGCACTGGGCGCCATACCTCGGCGAGGAGATCCGCCGCATTCTGCTCGCCATCGATGTGCTGCGCGAGGAAGATCTCGCCATATGGCTGCGCTTTCATCCGCCCGGACCGGACCAGTTCCGCCACGGCGCACCCACATGGGGAGACATGGGGTTCGTCGGCGACGAGTTCATCGGCTTCGACGAAGACTTCCGCCGCCGCAAGCGCTACGCGCATGACTATCAGGCCCCGCTTGAGGAATATGAGGCCTTCTCCGCAGACCAGGCTTGGATGCCCAATGTCGTGCTCATCGCGAAGAGCACCTACGTGTGGCTGGAGCAACTCTCAAAGAAGTACCGGCGGCACATCCATCGTCTGGACCAGATTCCGGACGAAGAGCTCCGCCTTCTTGCCGACCGCGGCATCACCGGCCTCTGGCTGATCGGCCTCTGGGAGCGCAGCACGGCCTCGCGCACCATCAAGCGGCTGCGCGGCCATCACGATGCAGTCGCTTCCGCATATTCGCTCAAGAGTTACGACATCGCCGAAGACCTGGGCGGCTGGCTCTCCTACGATAACCTCAAGCATCGGGCTGCCGCCGTGGGGCTGCGTCTTGCCAGCGACATGGTTCCCAACCACATGGGACTCGACTCTCCCTGGGTCATCGAGCATCCCGATTGGTTCATCTCCCGCTGGGACACCCCTTATCCCTCCTATAGCTTTAACGGCCCCGACCTTTCTACTGACCCACGCGTCGAGATCAAGATCGAAGACCACTACTACGATCAGAGCGATGCCGCCGTCGCCTTCCGCCTGCGCCATCATTCCTCCAGCGAGACGCGTTATGTTTATCACGGTAACGACGGCACTTCCTTCGCCTGGAACGATACCGCGCAGCTTGATTACTCCAAGGCCTACGTCCGCGAGCATGTCATCCAGACCATCCTGCACGTCGCGCGCCTCTTTCCCATCATCCGATTCGATGCGGCCATGGTTCTGGCAAAACGTCATGTCCAGCGCCTCTGGTTTCCTCTGCCCGGCGCCGGTGGCTCCATTCCCTCGCGCGCGGAGTACGCCATGTCGCAGGAGGAGTTCAATGCCCTCATGCCGCATGAGTTCTGGCGCGAGGTCGTCGACCGCGTCGCCGCGGAAGTCCCCGGCACGCTCCTCCTCGCTGAGGCTTTCTGGCTGCTCGAAGGCTACTTTGTCCGCACGCTCGGCATGCACCGCGTCTACAACTCCGCCTTCATGAACATGCTGCGCGACGAAGAGAACGCCAAGTTCCGTTCCTATCTCAAAAAGACCCTCGAGTTCGATCCCGACATTATGAAGCGCTACGTCAACTTCATGTCCAACCCTGACGAGCGTACCGCCATCGACCAGTTCGGCACGGGCGATAAATACTTCGGCGTCTGCACCCTGCTGGCAACGCTGCCTGGCCTGCCCATGTTCGGCCACGGCCAGATTGAAGGCTTCACTGAGCGCTACGGCATGGAGTTCAAGCAGGCTCGCATGGACGAATGGCCCAACGAGGGTCTCGTCGCACGCCATATGCACGAGATTGCGCCTCTGCTCAAAAAGCGCTACATCTTTGCCGGCAGCTCCGAGTTCACACTGTACGATTTCTGGAACGGGCGCGGCGCCGTGGACGAAAACGTCTTCGCCTACTCCAATCGCCACGACAACGAACGCTCCCTCATCGTTTACAACAACAAGTACGACCCCGCTCGCGGCACCATTCACATCTCGGCCGGCTATATGGATAAGGGTTCCGGCAATCTGCGCCAGCGCAGCTTGTCGGAGGGCCTCGGTCTGCCCACCTCGGGCTCCGTCGTGCTCGCGTATCGCGACAACCACGGCTTGGAATATCTTCGCCGCGCGACCGATATCCATTGGCACGGTATGACCTTTGACCTCCGGGGCTTCCAGTGCGTTGTTTTGCTGGACTGGCGCGAGCTTTGGCCCAATGCCGAGTGGCCCTGGGACCGTCTCTGCGACAAGCTCGCAGGGGCCGGAGTCGCGAGCGTCCACGATGAGATGGAGATGCTGCGCCTGCGCCCGTTGCACGATGCTCTGCGAGAGGTCGTCACCCACGCCAACGTTCGTGCGCTCGCTGAAGTTGCCGAGCAACTCTGCGACTCCGTCAAAAAGTCCCCCCAACCAGAGATCTCCACCGTCCAGCTCGACAGCCTGCGCGCTATTGCCGAGCATAGCCGTCATTTTCTGGCCGAAGTTCTTGCGCGCCTCCCTCAGCAGCCGGGGTCCGATGTTGCCGTGGAAACCGGAGAGAAAAAGGCGGCGCCTTCCGCAAAGAGCATTGCTCCGGAGACGGCTTACATTCAGACGGCGCTGTCTCTGCTAACAGCCACGGCACACATCCCGGCTCTCCTCAGCTCCTTCCCTTCCAACTGGCCCGCCTCTTCGCGCCCCGTGTTGCCGGGCAGAGAATCCTCCGGCCGCGAAGAACGCACTTGGGCGCCCATCCTTGCCTGGATTGTCCTGCGCAGTCTGCCCGCAGGTCTCAAAATTCCGGAAGCCTCTGCCCTCTTCGACCGCTTCCTTCTCCGCCGCGTGCTCGCCGATATCTTCTCCGGCTTCGGCCTGGAGGGTGAGGCTCGCTGGCAGGCTGCGGCGCAGGTCCGTTTGCTGCTTACCCCCGCCGCAATCGCACCTGGGGCCATCCAGTCCGCATCTCTGTGGGATGACTCCGACGCGCGCTGGCTGGCGGGCGTCAATCAATCCTCCGGCACCACTTACGTGAATAAGGAGCAGTTTGAGGAGTTGACTACCTGGCTGCAGCTTCCGCGGCTTGTCGAGATGTCGGAACAGCCCACCGACCGCAAGGCCCAGGCAGCGATGCTTACGCGGTTGGAGGGTGCAGTTGCGGCCAATTACAACCGGATGCGAGACGCTGGATACCGGCTGGCGGATTACGTGGCGGGCGGCGATGCAAGAGCCTCGTCTCTCTCCGTCACGCAACAAATGCTATAAACCAGTCCTTCTGGAAATTACAGACACAGATGCCGGCACGACTGATCCTCAACGCAGATGACTTCGCACTCACTCGCGGCATCAATCGCGCCGTTGGCGAATTGGCCGCCGCGGCAGCGCTGACCTCGACAACCCTGATGGCCTCAGGCGCGGCCTTTGAAGATTCTGTCTCCATCGCTCGCCGCCACCCGCAGCTTGGTGTCGGCTGCCATGTTGTTCTGGTGGACGGTAGACCCGTTTCGCCGCCGGAGGTAGTCCCCTCCCTGGTTGGCCCCGGTGGGACATTTCGACCCACACTGCAGCAATTCGTACCTGCGCTCATGACCGGTCAGATTCGTCCGGATGAGATTTTGCGGGAAGCCGTCGCGCAGATCCGTAAGCTGCAACATGCCGGCATCGCTGTCACCCACGTAGACACGCATAAACACACCCATATCTTCCCAACAGTCACTCGCTGCCTCGTGGAGGCTGCGGAACTTTGCGGCGTTCCCGCCATCCGGAATCCGTTCGAGCCGGAATGGTGTATCAATCTGCATCAGGGAGACTGGAAGCGCCGGACAGTGGTCCGCCTCATGGCTTCATGGCGGCAGCGATTTATCAGCATGGAGCCGGTCCGGAACGCGCGCCTGCGCACAACAGATGGAACCGTCGCCATCTCGGTGACGGGAAAGATGGACAGTGGAGCTCTCGCCCGGATTTTGCACGCGCTGCCCGAATCGGGCACCTATGAACTCTGTTGCCATCCGGGCTATAACGATGCCGACCTGGATCTAGTAACGACCCGGCTGCGGGAGCACCGTGATGTCGAGCGGAGTGCGCTGCTCCAGGAAGTGCCCAGGCTGATGCGGCGACAGCACGCGCCCCGGCTGATCCATTACGGCAATCTCGTCTAGCTCGATCACGCGACCATTCTCCGTGTGATGCTCATCACTGCGGCCGTTTCTGCTGCCTTACTACTCTGGGGATACGGAGATGCAGCTTTGCTGCCTTCTTCAGAGGCTGCCCCAAGGCCCGGATTGAAATATGAGCAGAACGGTCATCATCGGAGGCGGCATCGCAGGACTGGCAACGGCGTTCTACCTGCAGGCATGCGGCCTGCGGGATTTCACCCTCATAGAGCGCAGCGATACTCCCGGCGGCAAGATCACGTCTCATGAAGAAAACGGCTTCCTTGTAGAAGGAGGGCCCGATTCTTTTCTCGCCCAGCGCTCGGTGATGCGGGACTTCTGCCAGGTCCTCGGTCTCGAAGATCAGCTCGCAGGCTCCAGTACCGGAACGGATGCCACGACGTATGTGTGGAGCGCGGGCCGCCTGCATCCCATGCCGGAGGGAATGATGCTCATGGCGCCCACCATGCTGGCGCCATTTCTGCGCTCCTCCCTCATCTCCTGGCCGGGAAAGGCGCGCATGGGCATGGAGTTCTTCGTCCCCCGCAATCGGACCCGGGAAGATGAGAGCCTGGCCAGCTTTGTGCGCCGCAGGCTCGGCACGGAAGCCCTCAATAAAATTGCAGGGCCTCTGATGGCCGGCATCCACGCCGCGGACCCGGAGCGGCTTAGCCTGCAGAGCACATTTCCCATGTTCCTCCAGATGGAGCAGACGCACGGCAGCCTTCTGCGCGCGATGGTGAAGCGCCAACCGCCCAAGCACTCGGCAACAGGCGCGAAGCCCTCATCGACCTTCCTTACCTTGCGCGGCGGCCTGCAGCAATTGGCCAACTCCATCGTAGAGAGGCTGCCCTTGGGCTCTGTGCGCTGCGGCCGCTCCGTGGTTCAGGTGCAACGCGGAACTTACGGCTACAAAGTTCTGCTGGACGACGGGTCCCTGCTTATCGCCGATGACGTCGTCTTCGCGACGCCGGCCTACATCACCGCAGACCTGCTGCAGCAGATCGACCCTCTGCTCTCGACAAAGCTGCGATCGATCCGCTATGTCTCCACCGCAACCGTCTCGCTGGGATTCCGAAAGAGCGACGTCCGGCGAGAGCTTCGGGGCTCCGGCTTCATCGTTCCTCGCAGTGAAGGCCGCAGAATTACGGCCTGCTCATGGTCATCGCAGAAATTCCCCCATCGCGCTCCTGAGGGGAATGTGCTGATGCGGGTCTTCGTCGGAGGAGCGCTCGCAGAGTCCGACGCCGAGCAGAGCGAGGCTGCGCTTGTGCAGCTCGCACGGGAAGAGCTTCGAGCCATCCTCGGAATCACCGCGGAGCCGGTGCTGGCAAAGGCGTATCGCTGGCACAAGGCGAGCCCCCAATACGAGGTTGGGCACCAGGCGCGGATTCAGGAGATCGAATTGTGTCTCACCACCTTCCCCGGCCTGCACCTGGCAGGAGCTGCCTATCACGGTGCAGGAATCCCGGATTGTATCCAGAGTGCCATGCAGGCCGTGCGCGCAATAGCTGATCGACGCACCGCCATGGATTTCGCCGGCGATCAGCAAACGGCCCACGCTCGCCCAGGAGCTTAAGGAGGAACAAATGCTCTCCCCAGACATCAGGACCCTCGTCACTCCCTCAACGCCCCACACTGGAGCGCATCCTCATGCACATCGCTCCGGCGCGCTCGACTACTCGCACAATCCCATGCTTGTCTACTGGGAGATGACCCAGGCCTGTCCGCTCGCCTGCCGCCATTGCCGCGCCGAAGCTGTATCCACGCCGCATCCGGATCAGCTGACTCACGAAGAAAGCCTCGCTCTGCTGAAGCAGATCGCGGCCTTTGGTGATCCTCTCCCGCATCTTATCCTCACCGGCGGTGACCCGCTGCAGCGCCCGGACATCTACGAGATCATCGACGAGGCGCGTCACCTGGGACTGACAGTATCCATCACCCCCAGCGCAACGGCCACGCTCACCGCCGAGGTCTTTGCCAAACTGAAGGCGCGCGGCATCGACAGCATCGGCCTGAGTCTGGACGGCTCAACTGCGGAACGGCACGAGGCAGTGCGTGGGGTGAAGGGCTGCTTCGACTGGACGATCCGCGCTGCGAAGGCGGCCGCCGAACTTGGCATGCCGATCCAGATCAACACCCTCGTCTCCGAGGAGACGGCAGACGATCTTCCGGCAATCTACGAGCTGCTCAAGGAGATTCGCATCACACGCTGGAGCCTCTTCTTCCTTATCGCGGTCGGACGGGGCAAAGAGCTGCAGCCGGTAACCCCGGAGCGCGGCGAAAAACTGATGCGCTGGATTCACAACCTGACACTGAATGCGCCCTTCGCAATCAAGACCACCGAAGCCCCTTCCTATCGTCGCATTGCGCTGAACGCAATGCGCGAGGCCGGCTGGACGGCGGAAGAGATCGAGCACACGCCGGTGTATCGCGGCTTCGGCATACGGGACGGGCACGGCATCATGTTCGTCTCCAATCAGGGAGACGTCTATCCTGCCGGCTTCCTGCCGCTGGCGACCGGCAACGTTCGCACTAGTCAGCTTTCAGAGATTTACCGCTGCTCCCCAATCTTTCGCGGATTGCATGACCCATCCGTCTTCCACGGCAAGTGCGGCCTTTGCGAATACCGCATGCTTTGCGGCGGATCGCGCTCACGTGCCTTCGCCTACACCGGCGATCCTCTGGCGAGCGACCCCTTCTGCCCCTATCAGCCGCGCGCGGCGGCAACCCGCATCGCCTAACGCATTGCGCTTGGCCCTGGTCAGGCGACCGCGCGGCGCGATCTCTCGTCCCGGGCGGGCTTGTCCTTGGACAGGTTCACGCTCACGATCTTCGAGACGCCCGGCTCCTGCATCGTGACTCCGTAGATCACGTCCGCCTGCTCCATCGTGCGTTTGGAGTGCGTGATGACGATAAACTGAGTGGTCGCGGACATCTCCGCAATCAGCTTCGCGAACCGGCCCACATTCGTCTCGTCCAGCGGGGCGTCTACTTCGTCCAGCAAGCAGAACGGCGCCGGCTGGAACTGGAAGATGCCCACCAGCAGTGAGAGTGCCGTCAGCGCCTTCTCTCCGCCGGAGAGGAGCAGCACGTTCTGCAGCTTCTTGCCCGGAGGCGACGCCACAATATCGATACCGGACTCCGCCGCGTTCTCCTCGTCCGTCAGCCGCATAAATGCCTGGCCGCCGCCGAAGAGCTTGGTGAACGTCACGCTGAAGTTCTCGTTGATCACCTTGAACGCCTCGTCGAACTTCACCCGCGAGACGTCGTCGATCTCCTTGATCGATGCCTGCGTGTTCTCAATCGACTCGATCAGGTCTTTGCGCTGCGTCTCCAGGAACGTGTGCCGCTCGGCCGTCTCCTTGTACTCCTCGAGAGCCATCATATTCACCGGCCCCATGGCCTCGAGCTTCTGCTTCAACTCGCGCGCAGCCTCTTCTTCAATTCCCAGGGCCTCGCCCTCAATGCGGACGATCGTCTCGTCCGCGCGCAAGGTAGCGGCATCCGCACTCAGGTCATTCACGCATGCGGCCTCAATATGCTCAATATCCGAGACCAGCTTCGCCGTACGCGCTGTCAGGCCGGCGCGTTCCTCGCGCAGTACCTCGGTCTCGTGCCGCAGACTGCGCAGCTTCCCGTCCAGCTCCGTCATCCGCGCACGCAATTCATTGGCCTCGTCGCCCAGCCGCGAGGCCTCCGCCAGCGCCGTCGCCTTCACCTCGCTCAGCGACCCATGCTGCGCCGCCAGCTCCGTCGTCTCCTGCTCGCGCCGCACCTTCTCCGCGCCCGCAGACTCAATCTGCTGCTCGACCTGGCTGATGCGCGTCTTCTGGCTGTCGAACATCCGCTGGGTCTGATCACAGTTTGCCGCGGCATTGCGACGGCGCTCTTCCAGCGCGGCCAGCGCCGCGGAAGCCTCTGCCGCTACCGCCTGCAGCGTCTCGCGCTGCTGCCGCATTCCGTCCAGCTGCTGCTGCAGCTCCGCGATCTGCGCCTCCAGCCCTTCCTTCTCTGCCTCGAACCCCGCAGTTTCATGGCGACGCTGCTCAATAATCTCCTGCTTGCGAGCACGCGCATCGCGATTGCGTTCGTTCGCCAGCGTCCACTCCTGCAACCTGCGCTCCATGCGCGCCGCCTCGGCCTCCATCTGGCGCAAGGCCGCACCGGAGTTCGCAGACTCGCGCTCTGCATCGCGCCGCTCCAGGGTCTTGGCGTCGAGCGTTGCCGTCAGATCACGCAGCTCGCGCTCCAGCGTTGTGGCCTCAATCTCCGCCTGTGCCAGCGCCGCCTGGCTCGCGTCCAGCTTCTGCTGGACCTCATTCAGCTCTCTCTTCAGCGAGAGCGGCCCCTGCGCCCGCACTCGACCTCCCGTCACCGTCGCATTGTGGAACGCCTCGCCCGACGGGCTAAGAAAGAAGCCTCGTGGATGCTCGCTTGCCAGCCGCCGCGCCGTCGTTGCATCCGGAGCAATATACCCGTCGCGCAGCTTGGGCAGCATCTTCTCCAGCGAATTGCCGAAGCCATTCAGCACCCGCACGCAGTCCTTCAGCGCAACCGCACCTTCCACCGCTGCGGTGCCACCGTGCCCGTCATGCTCATGCCCATGCGCGCCGTCCTCGGGATGCACCAGGAACGTCGCGCGCCCCGCAACATCGGAGTCGAGCATGCGCACCCCTGCGTCAGCCGCATCCCAGCTCTTCACCACCACAAAGTTCAACTCATCGCGCAGAAACTCGTCGACTACTCCCTCATACTGCCCATCGACCTCGAGGAAGTCCGCAAGTGTGCCTGCCAGCGCAAATCCGTGTCCGTTGGCCGCGGCATTTGCCTTGAAGATGTTGCGCACCGTTTCGGTGGAGTAGCTGTGCTCCTTGATCAGCGCGTCCAGCGAGCTCTTCCGCCCTTCCAGGGACGCACGCTCGGCCCGCAGCTCATTCCCCCGCTTCCGCGCCGACATCTCCTGCGATCGCACACTCTCGATCCTCGCCCGCAGATCGGCAATCTCGGCCTCCAGCGCCTTCAGCCGTTCTGTCACATCGCCGAAGGTCAGCGCCACCTGCCCGCGCTGCACGCCCAGCTGCTCCAGCTCACGCCGCGCTGCGTCAGACTCCGTCGCCAGCCGCTCGGATTCGCTTTCCAGTCCTGCCAGCGCCGCCTCCGTCTGCGACTGCTCGTTGCGACATGCAGCGGCACGCCCCATCAGCTGCATCGCGTTGCGGCGCGCCTGCTCTGCCTGCTGTTCCGCCGCGCCCACGGCTCGTACCGCCTCCTGGGCCTCACGCTGGCGTGTCTCCGCTGCCTCACGCGATCCAGCTGCCTCCGCTGTCGCGTTCTCCAGAAAGCTCCGCTGTGTCTCCAGCTCGCCCGCCAGGGTGCGGAGCTGCTCGCGCATCGGCTCCAGCTCCGCTTCGCTTGTTGCAACCCGGGCCGTCAGCTCGGCCACGCGGTCCGTGTTCGCCGCCATGCGTGCGGTCATGCGCTCCATGTCGACCGCCGCCTGGTTTGCCTTCGCGCCTGCCTCGCGCACCTGCTGCTCCAGCTCATAGCCGTGCTGCACGCCGGTGGTATGCTCGGCGTCCATCGCCTCCACAGCAGCAGACTGCTCCTCCACCTTTGCAGTCAGTGCCGCGATCTTTTCGGCGAGACTGCTCCGCTCGGCATCCATCTGCTGCATCCGGCTTGCCAGCACCACGCGCAGACGCCCGCGCAGTTCGTCGCGCAGCAGTCCATAACGCTCCGCCTTGGCCGCCTGACGCTTCAGCGAGCCCATCTGTCGCGTCACTTCCTCAAAGATGTCGTTCACGCGCGCCAGGTTCACCTTCGCGGACTCCAACCGCAGCTCCGCCAGCCGCTTCTTCGTCTTGAAGCGCGTAATCCCGGCCGCCTCCTCCAGAATCGCGCGCCGGTCCATCGGCTTCGAGCTCAGGATCTGCCCGATCCTCTCCTGCCCGATGATGGCGTAGCTCTCGCCACCCAGACCCGTGCCCATAAAGATGTCCTGGATGTCGCGCAGCCGGCAGATTTTTCCGTTCAGCAGATACTCGGAGTCACCTGAGCGGAACAGCCGCCGCGTGATCGTGATCTCCCCTGCGCGCACCGGTGAACGGTTGAACTTCCGCCGGCGAATCTTCAGTACAACTGCATCGGGCGACCCATTCACGGCAATCGCATCGCCGTGAGCGGGATCGGAATTAGCTGCCCCGGAGGCCTCGCCCTCGACCGGTGCACCATCCATCCCCAGTACCACGCCGGGCTGCGCCTCGGCTACTGCGGCCTCTGTCTCTTCCGCACTCATCTTGCGCAGTTCGGCCTCGTTCCAATCGCCGGCCACGCTTAGTTCGCCGCCTTCGCTGGACCAGTCTCCCTCCGCCGGCGCATCTCCCGCGGACGCGCCGTCATACACCTCCGGGTCGACCAGCGTCAGCGTGACCTCCGCCATGCCTGTGGGCTTGCGCTCCCGCGTCCCGGCAAAGATCACGTCCTCCATCTTCGTCCCACGCAGGCTCTTGGCAGACTGCTCGCCCAGCACCCATGTCACTGCGTCAGAGATGTTCGATTTGCCGCAGCCGTTCGGACCCACCACCGCCGCTATGCCCTCCCCGGACAGATGCACCTCTGTCCGGTCGCAGAACGACTTGAATCCGAGAATTTGAACGCGCTTGAGCTTGAGCAATCCGCACCTCCCAACTGCGAAACCTGACCCCAAAACCGGCGAAAATTCGCCGTCCCGCCTGATACCAGCATGACGCACCGGCACGCCCTCCAATGTACCGGGCGAAACCGGCAGGATCAACAAGATAAACCCCACATTTTGTGGATAAGAAGCCACGAATACAACAAATGGGCCACGCGTGCCGCTGGAGTACAAGAACTAGTCCCACCACCCTTATTCAGACCGCCAACCCATTTTATCGCTTAGTTAACGGAGCACGAAGGTACGCAAGCTTCTCCGCTTGGAGCCAAGAAGCTTCCAGCTCGAGGATCCATCGCTTATGCGACTAGCCCCGCCTTCTGTACCGGATCGCAAACTCATAATCCGGGTTCGGCGGGAAGAGCTGGGCCACCATCCTCAGCCGCTCCGCCAGCGCCTGAGGCGCCAGCAGCGGATACTCCCGCTCGCGCAGCTCCGAATAGTCAAAATCCACGGTCAGGGAAAGCAGATAAATTGCCACAGCATCGGCAAAGGCCGCATTCAGGTATTCCGTCTTTGCCTTCTCATCAATCCGCCTCCGGCCATCGGTCGCATGGCTGTCGGCGCCCCCCAGGGCATCGGCCCGGCTCTCCCATGCGTCCAGACTCGTCTCACCGCGTACATCGCTCACGGCCTGATTCCATACCAGCTCGACAAAGCCGCCGGCAACGCCGACTTCATCCACAAAGGCATGGCCGATGTTGATGAAAAACTCAAAGGCCAGCGAGAACCGGTCATTCATCAGCCGGGAGGAGATAAACACTCCGTCGTCCCCTTCTCCCTGCCCCAGCGCCACGTTTCGATGACAGATCGCCTGGTCCGCCAACGCCTGGGAGTATACCGGAGCGATCATCGTGGCCTCGCTGCCGCTGCGATGACCTCCGGCCTCGCCTGTCCGCGCTTCAGCAAGCGCAAGCGGCACAAAGTAATAAGTCTTGCGCCCAAGGGCACCGGCAATACCCCCAGGCACCGCCTGCACCACCCGCGCCAGGTCGGCCTCACTTAGTCCATTCTCGCCAAACGAGGCGAATCGCAGTCCATTGGGACCCCGGCGCACCTCGGCCTGCCGCGCTACCTGAGCGGCATCCATCAGCTCGCCGTTGACTCCCTCAGCCATCGCCCTCACACCTTCCGCCATAAGACGGTATTCTACCTGTATGGCGCAGCCTCTCCATGCTTCCTCCACCGCCGCCTCCCGCAGTGCTTCCACCGGGGCTCTCTTTGGTCTGCCGCTCGGTGATCTCGGTTGGTTCGGCTCTCTGCTCATCGGCGTAGCATCAGGCTTTCTTGCCTTCTTTGCCACGACCTTCTGCGCCATCGTGGGAATCCTTATCTGGAACAGCGCAACTCACTCCAATATCGACTACGCAGACAGCTACCGCCGCGTCGGGTTCCCCATCGGAATGATCGTCCTCGTCTGTGCGCTTGGCTACCTCGGCACCCTCTGGGTCAGGCGCATGCTGCGCAAGGCCTGATGGACGAGGCACGCCCCTCGCGCACCGCGCTCCACGTGGCCTTGCGCCGGGCAGCTCACCAGATCTACGACGCCCGTCCGCTCATCTTCGAAGATCCCTTCGCAATGCGCATTCTCGGCCCGCATGCCGCCGAACTCGAGCGCACCCCCGGCCGCAACTCCGCCTTCAGGCCGCGCCCTTCCTCAGTCGGCCTCCGTTCCTTCCTCGTTGCACGCAGCCGCTACGCGGAAGACCAGCTCGCCCGCGCTGTAGCCGCAGGAGTAACGCAATACGTCATCCTCGGCGCCGGCCTCGACACCTTCGCCCTCCGCAATCCCTACCCGCACCTCCGCGTCTTTGAGGTGGACCATCCCGCCACGCAGGCCTGGAAGCGCGACCTGCTGCACCACGCCAGACTTGCCCTCCCCGCATCCGCCCGGCTCATCCCCGTCGACTTCGAGCACCAACCCCTCGCTGCGCAGCTCTCCGCCGCCGGATTCGATCCCCGCCGCCCCGCCTTCTTCTCCTGGCTCGGCGTGGTTCTCTATCTCACACTCGACGCCTTCCGCTCCACCATCTCCTTCATCGCGTCCATGCCACCCGGCACCGGCCTCGTCTTCGACTACGCCCAGCCCCGCTCCGCACTCTCTCCTGTCGAGCAACTCCAGCGCGACTCGCTCTCCTCCCGTGTCGATCTCGCCGGCGAGTCCTTCCGCCTCTTCTTCACGCCCGGAGAAATCGCTGGCGAGCTAACCGCCTTCCGCAGCTTCGAAGATCTCGGCGCTCCGGAGATCAACGCCCGGTACTTCCACGCCCGCCCGGACAGCCTGCGGATTGAGAGCAACTCCTCACGCTTCTTGAGCGTATGGAGATAGTCCCCGTCCAATGCAAAATTTGCTCTGCCGTCCCTGCCTCCGATACAACCATTTGCATCCCATTAATCTGGCCTATCTGTAGAAATCTACCGACGTCGGGCCTTCGCCGTTGAAGGAGAACCTCAGCTGATGATTCTGCGCACGTCCATTATCTTTCTCACCTTCATTCCCGGGTCGATGCTCATCGCACAGGTTGCCCCTGCAGCCTCGGGCCCGGCGCGCTCGCCTGCAGTGCTGCCCTCCGCCACGCTTCAACCGTCGCTGGACATTCTTCGCACCGCCATCGGCAGCACGCATGCGGACCACTGGAAAGGCTCCTCCGCGATCCGCAACGAGGCCGCGACGAACCTCCATTCGATTCAGAATGATCTCGAATCCACTCTGCCCGGCCTGCTCGCCGTCGCCGACACGGCGCCCGGCTCCGCGGCTAAGCTGCTCCCCGCATACCGCAACGCCGATGCACTCTATGACGTGCTGTTGCGCGTAGTGATGGCCGCGCGCCTCTCCGCCCCGTCCGATGAGCTGTCAGCGCTCGACCAGGCCCTGTCCAGCTTGGAAGACTCACGACGCGCTCTTGGCGATCAGCTCCAGCAGGTAACACAGGCGCAGGAGTCGCAGATCGGGACGCTGCAGGCTGCACTCAAGGCCGTTCCGCCACCCGCACCGCCGCCGCCTCCGGCCGCCCCCGTCAAATGCCCCACAACGCCCGTACGCAAGCGCTCCACCCGGACCAGCACCGCAAAGCCGTCCGCCACCACGTCGACAGCAACTCACAAATAAAGAGTGGAGGAGATCAGCTAGCTCGCAACGCTCTTCGGGGAGATCATCCAATCGAGAGCGCGAGAGAGATACGCCTTCATCTCTTTGCGCTCCACAATCGCGTCCAGGAATCCGTGCTCCAACAGAAACTCCGACCGCTGGAATCCCTCCGGCAACTTCTGCCGTGTCGTCTGTTCAATCACCCGCGGCCCGGCAAAGCCGATCAGCGCGCCCGGCTCGGCGATATTCAGGTCGCCCAGCATTGCAAAGCTCGCTGTCACGCCGCCCGTCGTCGGGTCCGTCATCACTGAAATGTACGGGATCTTCGCGTCGTCCAGCCGCGCCAGCCCAGCGGAGATCTTCGCCAGCTGCATCAGCGACACAATCCCCTCCATCATCCGCGCGCCGCCCGAGGCCGCCACTATGATCAGCGGTTTCCGCGCCTCCAGCGAGCGGTCGATCGCCCTGGCGATCGTCTCGCCCACCACCGCTCCCATACTGCCGCCGATAAAGCCGTACTCCATCGCGCTCAACACAACCTCATGCGCGCCCAGCGTGCCCACCGCTGTCAGGATCGCGTCATTCAGCCCCGTCTTCCTGCGTGCCTCGTCCAGCCGGTGCCGATAACGCTTCAGATCGGTAAAGTGCAGCGGATCGGTCGAGCGCAGACCGGTATCGACCAGTTCATAGCCGGGCTCCAGCAGCAGCTCAATGCGCTTCCGCGAGTTGATCCGGAAGTGATGGCCACAGGTCGGGCAGACATTGAGGCTCTGCTCCAGGTCCTTCTTGAAGATCACCTGGCCGCAGCCCGGACATTTGATCCACAGGCCCTCGGTGCGTACCGTCTTCTCGCCGTCGTTCTGAATGCCGCCGCTGTCGTCCCGCTTGAACCAGCTCATCTGCCGCCTTCCCTGACGGTCTATTGTATCGGGAACGTCGCCCCTCCGCCCTTACACCAGCCGCCTGCAGAGGTGCAGTTTGAATTTGCCTTGAAGGGGCGCGGCTTTTAGCCACGCCGAAACAGCGCCGTGTGCGAATGGGGCTTTAGCCCCCGAGGTCATCATTTTTGCACTCACCCGCCACCGCGCCGACAGTGGTGAAATAATTCCGAGCGCTAAACCATTCCCTGCGTCTCTCGCATAGAAGAGTTCAAATGGCAGCCATCGGGGAACAGAGCTTGCAATGGTTCGCGGCAGAAAGGGTGGCGGTCGATAAGCCGGCCGAGCCCGATCTTCCTGCCCTTGTCGGCGAGCATTCCGCCTTGCTTTACCGTGTCGCACTGTCCGTCGTCCGCAACCCGGCGGAGGCCGAAGACATCGTGCAGGACGCCTTCCTCCGCGTCCTCCAGCGCCGGCAGGAGCTCGCCGCTATCGTCGAAGTTCGCGCCTGGCTCGTACGCATCGTTTGGAACCTCGCGCTCGATCGCCGCCGCCGCATCCGCCCCGAGCAGATGGATGAGGCCTTCGCCGCCGCGCTGCTCTCCTCCACCATGCCCGCCGATGAAGTCCTCTCGGAGTCGCGCCGTATGGCGCAGGTCCTCGCCGCCATCGAGCATCTGCCCACCAAGGAGCGACAGGCGCTGCTCCTCTCCGCGATGGACGAACTCTCTACCGCGGAGATCGCTGCCGTCCTCGGCAAGTCCGAATCCGGCATCCGCTCTCTACTCTTCCGCGCCCGTGTTCACCTGCGCGAGCGCCTTGGAAAAGGAGACCGCAGATGAATCTCTCGCTTGCCATTCCGAGCCGTAGGCGAAGAATCCCCGCAGAAGAATCCCTGCATTGGATCGCCGGGAAACCGCCATTGAGGTGAACCCATGACACAAGAACACGACGACACCCTCTCCCGCACTCTCGCCGCTCTGCGCAACGCCCCGCCGCCCGAGGGTATGGAGACCCGCATCGCCCAGCGCCTCGCCGCGCATACTCCGTCACCTTCTCGCTGGGAGGTCCTGCGTTCCTCGCTCCCCGCCGCAGCATGGCTGCGCGGAGCGCTCACAGGCGCCATCGTTGCCACCGCCGTCTGCACTCTCGTCTTCTATATGACGCGCCGTTTACCTTCGCCGCGGCCGCACCAGGTTGCAACCGCAACCGCGCCGCAAGCCGTCCGCGCAACGCCCGTCACACTCCAATCTGAAGGGAGCGCGAGTCCTGCATGCTCAGGACCTGCGGCGCACCCGGCCGGCGTGTCCCATGCATCGAGCAGCTCTTCGCGCGAGGAGCGGGAAGCACAATCGCCGCGCCTCATCCCGGCGAGCTTTGCGCCCTCCAGGCCCGCGCCTCCCGCGCCCCTCACCGCACAGGAGCGCGCGCTGGTGGAGTTCGTCCGCACCGCAACCCCCGCTCAACTCGCCGCCCTCAGCCCCGCCGCGGAACAGAAATCCGACGCCGAGCGCGAGGCCGCCTTCCAGAAATTCTTCGCCCCATCCCCCGAACTCCTCGCTCTGGAAAAAGGTGAAGAAGCCACAAACCCATCGGGCGACTCTCCCATGCCCCAAGCCAAAGAACTTCACAACTGATAAGAGGTGCAAACGATGAACCTTACTCTCCGCCTCGCGACAATTCTATTTACAATCGCTCTCGCAACCGCTCCATCAGCCCCTGCTCAGGCGACCACGAAGTCAGAGCCGGATTCCACTGCCGCAAAGGCAAGCCGGGAAAGGCTGGACGCCAACAACTTCCCGGAGCGTACGTTCTACTTCAGGTACATCACCAATCAGAACGAGATGAATGAATGTGTGACTGCCCTTCGCGTCTCATTGCCTCCCTATGTCAAGACCTTCCTTGTTCCCAGCATGGGTGCGATCATCGTCCGCGCCTCACCGGAAGACACCGATCTGGCTGCCAAAATCCTTAACGATCTTGACCGTCCCAGGAAAGCCTATCGCCTCACATACACCGTCACTGAAATGGACGGAGATAAGCGTGTCGGCGCACAGCATTACTCTCTCGTCGCAGTCTCGGGACAGCAAACTGTGCTCAAACAGGGTGACCGGGTTCCGATCGCAGTCGCCGCAGCGCCTGGGAAGGATACTTCTTCCGCAGGTCAAACACAGTTCGCATATCAGGATGTCGGCATGGTCTTCAATGCGACGGTGGACGACTTCCACGACGGTGCACGCCTGCGCTCCGATGTGGTGCAGAGCAGCCTCGCCGGCGAAAAATCAAATGTCGGCGTACAGGATCCCGTCTTCCGCCAGTCAGAACTCAAGGGTGAGGCCATGCTGGTCCCCGGCAAGCCTCTCGTCCTTGGCACCATGGATATCCCCGGCAGCACGCACCACCTTCAGGTCGAAGCCCTCATCGACCCGCTGCCCTGAAATCCAGGCGCCGGGGAAATTCCTGTCAAGCCCCGAAACGACCTGACTCGCTCATCTAACTGGGGATCGAGTTGGCATAACAGGTATCACCGCTAAGCTATAATAGAAACAGAAGATGAGAAAGCAAGAGCTCGGCGCACAGCCGGGCTTTTTTGCTATTCAGGCAGGCAATGCAAGGGCTGGAGTCCATTTTCCCCATCCTTGCGACATCCGCCCACAAGCCTCTTGTTTGCAGCACTATAGGCATAGGACATCTGCCACATACCCCTTGTAAGCCTCCTTTTTCCTGCAACTTACAAAATGACATCCCCCGGGGGGGGAGGAAAGGCCGTCCACATGCCGCGAACCACACGGACCGCCCGAGACAGCATCCAACTCCACCAGAAGAGATGAATACTGCAACCCTCCCCGCTCATGATGCGTTCGGCTCTGACGCCGAGCTCGCCACCCCTTCTGTCGACGCCAATCGCGGCAAGGATGAAGGCCGTCCCGTCCGCGAGATTCAGGCCCTCTGCGCCAGGCACAATCTTCCCTGCGGCTCCCCCGCAGACCTGCCCTCCTTCCTCCGCGCTCTGGGCGAAAACAAGCTCCTCGCGATGAACTTCTGGTCCGCCATCAATCGCATGGGCGACGGCAAGCATGGCCGCGCACTCGATCCCGGGGAGGTCCGCGAAGCCGTCGTCTGTGGCGTCACTGGCCAGTCGGTCGAAGAGATATCCACCAGCCCACAGCAGCGAGAGTGGATCGACAGGCTCACCCGCCTGCTCGCCGGCGAGGATGTGCAGTTGACCGATGCGGCTGTAGCACCGGCAATCCCTCCGTCGTCTTCGCCCGAAGCCTCCCTTCCAACGCGCCTTACGCAAGACGGTGCTGCTCCGGAGCCGGCCCCGATCTTCTCGCGCCAACAGGCCGCCGGGCCGCCCTCAGGAGAGGCCTTGCCCGTCCGGTCTGTCTCCCCGCCGGTTGCAGGTCGCGCACGTCTCATCCTCGATGCTGAACCGGAGTCGCCTGCAGCGACACGGACAACGCGTCTGCGCATCCAGCCTGAATCCACGGAAGCTGCCCGGGAACAGGCCATCCCACTCTCCGGCTATGCCGCCCGCGACGACGAAGGCAAGCCGGCGCGCAGGATTGCTACCGTGGTCGTCGGGTTGATCCTCGCAGGCTGTGCCGGACTGCTCCTCTTCGCCGGAGTCTCCGCCTGGCGCCACCCGGACAACACCGCGCGCCAGGGAGTCAGTTCCTTCGCACGGCAAAGTACCTCCGCATTCCAGCGCCTGGACGCCTCGATCCACGCCGGACTCGCCTCCGCGCATGCGGCCTGGTCCGGTACTCGGCCCTCCTCGACACTGCCACCCACGCCGAGCGACTCCACCCCGGCTCCGGGCGAAGCCACGCCCGCCGCTCAGCCAGCTAAGGCCTCACAAACATCGATCACGCCTCGCGCTGCAGCAACCGTGAACGCGAACGATTCGCCCCCGGCAGTGGCTCCAGCGCCTCCCGCGTCTGTCCAGCCCGTCGCAGAGGCCGGGCCCTCGTCTGCCGCAGTAGCATGGCATGCAAGCTCACAGCAGGCCGATGACTCCGCAGACTTCTCTCGCGATGCAACCCTCACCGCCGTACCCGCCGGCGTCATGAAGGACCACCTCATCTCCTCGCGCTTTCCCATCGTGCCCGATGCCGACAACGCCAACGGCATCACCGGATATGTCACAGTTGCGGCGGTCATCACCGACCGCGGCACGGTGGAGCATGCTTACGCCATCAACGGCCCTGAAGAACTTCGTCAACCGGCCATTGATGCAGTCTCCCAGTGGCGCTATCGTCCCTATCTGCTCAACGGTACCCCTATCAACGTCCGTACCACCATCGTCGTCAACTTCGCGGGCGATTAGCGCAGTAACCTTCTGCCGCTTCCGCTGCGATACCCTGTAGCAGACCCTGCCACAGGAGCGCCCGCGCACCCGAATGACCGCACCCAAGTACCGCATGCCCGCCGAGTGGGAACCCCACGCCGCCACCTGGATTGCGTGGCCGCACAACCCCGAAGACTGGCCCAACAAGTTCCAGCCCATCCCGTGGGTGTACGCCGAGATCGTGCGCCATCTCTCACGCGCCGAGGACGTGCACATCCTCGTCAACGACCTCGCCGCGGAGCGCCGCGCCACCTCCATCCTGCGCCGCGGCGGAGCCAACCTGGCTCGCACCCACTTCCATCAGTGGCCGACGGACCGCGTCTGGCTGCGCGACTCCGGCCCCATCTTCGTGAAGGACGCAAAGGGCAATCTCGCCATCACGAACTGGAAGTTCAACGCCTGGGCAAAGTACGACAACTGGCGCCGCGACGACCAGGTCCCCCATCATGTCGCGCGCCACTACGGCATGGACGAGATCCGGCCTGAAGTCCCGCCCGCCGGCGCACGCAAAAAAGACCATCGCATCGTGCTCGAAGGCGGCTCCATCGACGTCAACGGCGCCGGGCTGCTGCTCACCACCGAAGAGTGTCTTCTCAGTCCGGTGCAGGAGCGCAATCCCGGCCTCGGCAACGAGGCTGCCACGCGCAAGGAACTGGAACGCGCCTTCCGCGACTACCTGGGCATCGAGCAGGTCCTCTGGCTGCATCGCGGCTGCGCCGGCGACGACACGCACGGCCACGTCGACGACATCACCCGCTTCGTCGCCGCCAATACCATCCTCACCTGCGTTGAGCCCAACACCGCCGACGAGAACCATCTTCCACTGGCCGAGAACCTCGACCGCCTGCGCTCCGTCCGCAATCTCCAGGGCAAGCCCTTTCGCATCGTAGAATTACCCATGCCCGCGCCGGTGATCTTTGAAGGCCAGCGCCTGCCCGCCAGCTACGCCAACTTCTACATCGCCAATTCGCTGGTGCTGGTCCCCACCTTCAACGATCCCAACGATCGCCACGCGCTCAACATCATCGCGGATTGCTTTCCTACGCGCGAGGTCGTCGGCATCCACGCGGTCGATCTCGTCTGGGGCCTTGGCACGCTGCACTGTCTCAGCCAGCAGGAGCCGGCGTGAGCACCGCAGCAGCGCCGCCTGGCGGTCCCGAGGTCGACACCATCTTTCTGCATGCGGCCATAGCCGAAGCTCACTCCGCGGAGGCAGCAGGCGAGGTCCCCATCGGCGCGGTGATCGTTCGCAAAGGAGAGATCATCGGCCGCGGCCAGAACCGTGTCCTGCGCGATCACGATCCCACTGCGCATGCGGAGATTGTCGCCCTGCGCGAAGCCGGGCGTGCGCTCGAAAACTATCGCCTCGTCAGCCGCGATGGCGCCGATGACGACGGCTGCACGCTGTATGTCACGCTGGAACCCTGCGCCATGTGCGCTGGCGCTGTCCTGCACGCGCGCATCGCCCGGCTGGTCTATGCAGCGGCCGATCCCAAGGCAGGTGCCTGCGGCTCTGTGCTCTCCGTCATGAACCATCCGCAGCTCAACCACCGCGTTGAAGTCGTCTCCGGCCTGCTTGCCGAGGAATGCAGCTCGATGTTGACGTCGTTCTTCCGCGCCCGCCGCTGATGGACCACCTCTCGCGACGTGAGCCACCCTCAGGGCAGCAGGACGGCATCTCAGTACGGGACAGGAGGTGCGAACCATGGCAGCAACCAAGTCGGCACGGAAATCTTCAGCAACCCATTCGAAGAAAACTTACCCCACAAAGTCCGGCAAGCGTTCCACTACGCCACCCTCAAAACGCTGGTCGTCAAAAGTGAAGACGGACTCGACCAAGCCGGCCCCGGGCCTCTTCAAGAAGAGCGCAAAGAAGATTGCAGAGGGGCTGGACAAAAAGAGCGTCTCGCCCGAGGGGACAGGTCAGGCGATGCGCATGCTCAGCTTCTATGAGAACCGCGCTGGAAAGAATCTCTCCGCCGGGCGCAGGCATACACTGGAAAACGCCAAGGACATGCTTCGCGACAAAGAACGCAAGAGCGGCAAGTCCTCCAGAAGTGCGGCTTGAACAAGTGGTCGAGGTGACGGGAGATGAGTAAACCGCTGGAAGGCAAGGTGGCGATCGTCACCGGGTCGGGTTCGGGCATCGGGCAGGCAATCGCGGAGCGGCTGGCCCGTGACGGAGCAAACCTGGTGGTGGACTACCGCGATCACCTGGAGGATGCGCAGATTACGCAGCAGCGCATCGAAGCAGCCGGCGGCCATTCCATCCTCGTTCATGCAGACGTCACATCCCTGGCGGACACGCAGAAGCTCGTCGACGAAGCATGGACACAGCTGGGCCGCTGCGACATTCTGGTGAACAATGCGGGAATCGAGAAGGGCGCCAACTTCTGGGAGGTGACGGAGAAAGATTACGACGCCGTCCTCAACGTGAACCTCAAAGGCGCCTTCTTTCTCACCCAGTTCTTCGTGCGGCGGCTGTTGGATGCCAGACAGCCCGGCCGCATCATCAACATCTCCTCCGTGCACGAGGACATGGTCTTTCCTCACTTCGCCACCTACGCCGCCTCCAAAGGCGCGATGCGCATGTTGATGCGCAACCTGGCTGTCGAGCTGGGTCCGCACAACATCACGGTCAACAACGTCGCACCGGGGGCGATCGTCACGCCCATTAACAAGAATCTTCTTAACAACAAGGAGCAGCTGGATGCGTTGCTGAACAACATCCCGTTGGGCCGCATGGGCAAGTCCGAGGAGGTCGCTGGCGTCGTCTCGTTCCTGGCCTCCGAGGACGCCGCCTACATCACCGGTTCCACCTACGTCATCGACGGCGGCCTGATGCGAAACTATAAGGAACAGTGAGTTCAGGACGCCGCTTCCCCACCCTGTAAAATAGAGGCATATGGAACTGATCCTTTACTCGGCCTACTGGTGCCGTGATTGCCGCGAGGCCAAGCGCTTTCTCGCCGAGCATTCCATTCCCTATAAAGAGATCGATATCGAGACGACGCCGGGTGCGGCGGACGAGGTGCTGCGCAACGTCGGCAAGCGCGCCATTCCTCAGTTTGTGCTCGACGGCCGGTGGATCCAGCCGTACCGCCCCGGCGAGGGCTTCCTTTATGACGAGATGGAGGAACTCTTCGGCATCGGCGCGAAAGAAGCTTGACGCACTGTTTTTGAGCCGTATTGACCTCCGGACTTTTGCCTCCCGCACCCGGGCCTTGCACCTGGAACCTGGTACCTGGAACCTGCCACTATGATCGCTCGCTATACACGCCCCGCCATGGGCCGCATCTGGTCCGACGAGAACAAGTACCGCTGCTGGTTGACGGTTGAAACCGCCGCTTCGCAGGCTCTGGCCCGCTTTGGCCTGGTGCCGCAGGAGGCCGCCGATGCCATCCGCGACCGCGGCGGCTTCACCGTCGAGCGCATCAACCAGATTGAGGCCGAGGTGCGGCACGACGTCATCGCCTTCACCACCACCGTCGCCGAGCACATCAACGACCCGGCAAGCTCGCGCTGGCTGCACTTCGGGCTGACCTCGACCGACGTGGTGGACACGGCGCAGGCACTGCAGATCCGTGAAGCGTCGGCAATCATCCGCAGCGGCATCGAGGCGCTGGCCGCGACGCTGAAGCAGCGTGCGCTCGAGTTCAAGATGACTCCCATCATCGGCCGCACACACGGAGTGCACGCGGAGCCCTCGACCTTCGGGCTGAAGCTGCTGCTCTGGTACTCGGAGATGGAACGCAACCTCACCCGCTTCAATGCCGCCGCCGAGGATCTGCGCGTCGGCAAGCTGTCAGGCGCAGTCGGCACCTTCGGTCATCTCAAGCCGGAGCACGAAGAAGCCATATGCGCCGAGCTGGGGCTTAAGCCCGTCGCCATCGCGACGCAGGTGCTGCAGCGCGATCGTCACGCGGCGTACATCGCCAGCCTGGCAATTCTCTGCTCCACGTTGGACAAGATCGCGACTGAGGTAAGGCACCTGCAGCGCACCGAGGTGCGCGAGGCGGAGGAGTTCTTCTCCGAGAAGCAGAAGGGCTCCAGCGCGATGCCGCACAAGCGCAACCCGATCACCGCGGAGCAGATCTCCGGACTGGCGCGCGTGGTGCGCGGCAACGCACAGGTGGCCCTCGAAGACATCGCACTGTGGCATGAGCGCGACATCTCTCACTCTTCCGCCGAGCGCGTGATCCTGCCCGACTCGACCATCCTGGCTGACTATCTGCTCGCCAAGGCGGAGCAGATGATTGCGAAGCTGCTGGTCTACCCGGAGCGGATGCTGAAGAACCTGGAGTCGACCGGCGGGCTGGTCTTCTCCGGGCAGCTGCTGCTGGACCTCGCGGCGGCGGGCCTGTCGCGAGAAGAAGCCTACAAGCTGGTCCAGACCCACGCAATGCGTGCCTGGAAGGAAGGCCTGACCTTCCGGGATGAGGTCGCGAAGGATCCGGCGATCACATCGCGGCTCTCTCCGGATCAGCTTGCGCATGCCTTTGACTACACACGGCAGTTGGAGAATGTGGACGCGATCTTCCGCCGAGTTCTGGGCAAATAGCACTTCGCAACAAACGTAAGCCTCTCAAGTAAGCACCCTTCGCGCACTGGTCCATCTCTCGATGTCCGACCTGATCCAGATCATCGACGCGGCCTTTGCCGATGCGGCACGGCGCAGCGGCGCGCACCTTGTCTGCCGCCCCGGCTGCACGCAGTGCTGTGTAGGCGTCTTCGCAATCTCGCAGCAGGACGCGGCGCGCCTGCGCGATGCGCTCACCACACTTGCTGAAGCCGATCCGGCCCGGGCGGAGCGCATACGGGCTCGCGTTGCGGCATCCGTCGCGCGCCTGCAGTTCCAGTTCCCTGGCGATGCCGCCAGCGGAGTCCTCGCCGAAGAGAGCGAGACCTTTGATGACTTCGCCAACGATGAGATCTGCCCTGTGCTCGACCCGGCGACAGGCGCCTGCGACCTCTATTCGGCCCGACCTGTCCTCTGCCGGACGTTCGGTCCGCCCATGCGCGATGAAGACGGCAATCTGGCCGCGTGCGAGCTCTGCTACACCGGCGCCACCACGGAGGAGATCGCCGCCTGCGAACTCGACCCTGCCGTTCCGGCCATCGAGGAGGCCGACAACGAGGCATTCAATGCGCGACTTGGCCTCCATGGTGAAACCCTGGTCGCATATGCCTTGCGATCCAGTTAGCTGAAGCCCCGCCCTTGCCATAACAAGCGATCATCATGCGGTCAGATCCGTACCAGGCGCGCAAACGATCACTATCTCTGCTCTAACATATCGTGTTACGATGTATTAGAGCTATGAGCCCCTTTCATGCTGATTCCAGACGCTATACCGAAGCGCTTGCAGAGTTTCGTTCCACGCTTCGGGCCTTTTTGCGCTTCAGTGAAGAGGCTGCAGTCCAGGCAGGACTAACGCCGCAGCAGCATCAGCTTCTGCTGCAGATAGCGGGCGCCCCGGAGGGGACTGGAACCACCGTGGGCTATCTCGCCGAGAAGCTAGCGCTCCGCCATAACAGCGTGGTGGAGCTCGGAGACCGATGCGTAGAGGCCGGACTGGCTGTGCGGCTGCGCGATGGTCGGAATCGCCGCCACGTGGTGCTGAAGCTGACCGACCAGGGAGCCTCGATGCTGCAAAAGCTTTCGGAAGTCCACTATCGGGAGCTGAACGAACTTGGACCACAGTTGATCGGAACACTAAAGACCTTGATCGGCTGAACGCCTTTGGAGAGACCGGGATTGAAACTGGCAGGACGCAGACAGATGAACCGATTGGCACAATATCCTTTGCTGCGCCGCTATGCAGCAAACGTCCAGGGAGACCTGGCGGCCACCTATGCACGCAATCTTCACAAGTGGCTCTTGATTGCGCCGTTGATCGGACTAAGCTCTGGATTGGCGATTGCGGCCGTCGCAGAGATTATTCTGGGGCGCCTTTGGCCAGTGATTCTGGCCTATTACCTTGGCCATCATTGGGCGATCGTGCCCGGCCTTGCGCTCGGCTGTGCAATCACGGGCCTGATCATGCAGCACTTTACGGATGACCCCAACGAACACTCAACCGAGGAGGTGATCCGGTCCTATCACCTGCATGAGGGCCACATGGACATGCGCGCCTTCCCGGCAAAGCTGGTGGCCGCGGTGGCAACTGTGAGTTGCGGAGGCAGCGCAGCCCTGGAGGGACCGAGCATCTACGGCGGAGCGGCGATGGGGTCTTGGCTGTGGACTCGCCTGCAACACCTGCGGCGGCTGCGCCTGGAGCGGCGCGATCGTCGCATCATGCTGATCTGCGGCGCGGCCGCCGGTATGTCAGCCGTTTTCCGCGCGCCGCTGACCGGTATCGTATTTGCGCTGGAGATGCCCTACAAGGACGACCTGGCCCACGAGGCATTATTGCCTTCTCTCATCGCCTCGGTTGTGTCCTACCTGGTGTTGAGTGCGTTTCTGGGTAGCCAGCCGCTGTTCAATTTCGCAAGCTCCGGAGCGTATACCGTACGCGATCTCTTGTGGTGCGCTGTGTTGGGACTTGTGATCGGCATGCTGGCCATGGTCTTCGTGATCTCGTTTCGCCGCCTGCGCTCGCTTGTGGTCCGATGGGGTGCGCCGCACTGGATCAAGCTGACACTCGGAGGCACGCTCACAGGTCTGTGCGGCCTGGCCTTTCTGCAGCCCTATCCCGGAGCACTGGTCCCGATCGGTCCCAACTATGAGGCGGTGGGGCAGGTTCTGAGCCAGGCTCACGGCTCCAGAGAGCTCGTAGTCTTCGGCCTCCTGAAACTGGCGGCTACAGCCTTCACGCTCGGAGCTGGAGGCGTGAGCGCCATGTTTGTACCGCTCTTTCTCACCGGCGGTGTATGGGGAATAGCATTCGCGCAGACTGTCGTCCACAGCGGCCCGACGGCACTCTTTGCGGCGGTCGGCATGGCTTCGTTCATCGCCGCGGCATATAAGACTCCGCTCGCCGCAGTCGTATTCGTCGCCGAGGCTACGGGAGGGCACGCATTCATCATTCCCGCGCTCATCGGATCGGCCGTTGCCTATGCCATTTCAGGCGATGCGTCGATCTCACACGATCAGCGCTTGCACGAAAGATCCGGCGAGCACAGGAGGGACGAATCGCAGACCTCGCCTTCCTTCCAGGCGGATGCTCTTGGGGAGTAGTCCTCGGTTCCCGTGCTGCTGGGAGTGAAAAGCAGAGAGCCCCATCCGGCTGGATGGGGCTCTGCATGCAGGGAGATCCGCGACTACGGAATGTAGTAGCGCATGCCCCAGTGGATCATGCCGTCCTCGGCGCGCGGGCCGGAGGGGGTAGTGGAACTGCCTACACCGGACCAGAGGTTGCGCTGCAGGTACTGGTATGTGAGGGAGTACTGGATGCGGCCATACTTGGCGCTAACGTAAGGACGATAGGCGAAGCCGACCATGCCCTCCTGGATATAACGGGTGGGCGAGGAGCAGCTGGCCGCCGAAAGGCTGCCGCCGCTGCCACTGCCGCCGCCAGGGGCCGCAGGAGTGTAGCATCCACCGTCGTTCAGGTTCTTCGGACCGTAGCCGATGAGGTTGCCTGCGCCCGTAGTGTAGACGGTGCGCTGAGCATACTCACCGCCGTAGTAGGCGAAGACGTCCAGCTTGGGTGTGGGGTGGGTCTCCAGCGAGAGCAACCCGTGGTAGTTGCGGATGGGCTCGAGGGTCTCATCCGGACGCAGGGTCGCGTCTGCGAGTTGCGCCGAGCCGTAGCGGCCGATGCCGGTTCCTGCCATCGCCTGAACCGCCAGGGTAACGAACTTGTCCGGCGAAACGCGGGCGCTGCCTACAATACCGCCGGCGGCGCTGGTGTGGCTGGTGTACTGCGGGGCATAGCTGACGCTTCCACCTGTGCCGTAGGTGACCGGGTAGTAGTAGTCACGCAGGAAGCGGGCGATACCGCCGAGTTCAAGGTGCGTGTAGGCGTTGTCGTAGACACCCTTGATGACCACGTCGGGGGCCACGTTGTTGGCGTAGGTAGTAAGCGATCCGCCGGAGGTATTGCCTGCGGCGTTATAGAGACCGCCGTTCTGGCCGACGCCGGCGAAGAAGAAGTCCGTGGGGATGGTGCCGGCAGCGGTGAACCCGGTGATCTGGGCCTGTTCGAGCGACATGGCCAGGGTAAAGGCGCCCTTCTTGTAGTCGCCCCAGCGCTGCTGAAAGCGGATACCGGGCTGGCGCACCCAGTTGAAGCCGACCATGTACTGCGGATCGATGGTGGCGGGGAGTTTCTCAGTCCGGTTGTCCGTTCCGGTTCCGGTCTCTGTCACCAGGGACCACATCTGGCCGCCGGTGACGGTGAAGCCGGACTTGAGCGCGGCCTGACCCCAGAACTGGCGCTGACGGAGGGTGTAGCTGTTGGACTGGTTGTTGTTGGAGGTGGTGCCGGAGCTGAGGAAGTCGCCCTCGAAGTAACCGGAGAGCTTGATATTGCCCGCGTCACCGGTGAAGAGCGCACCGAGACGGCTCTGGCGGCCGGAGAAGTTCAGCTCGCTGACGTGGCCTTCGTTCGCGCCCGGCATGGGGATGTTATTGAACGGGGTGTTGATGCCCGAGTTGACCGAGTGCTGGCGCCAGACGCCTTCAAACGCAAAGAAGGCGACAGGAGTGATGGTCACGCCCTTGTAGTGGATGGCGGCCGGCGAATCGATCTTGTCGTTGAGGTCGGCTTTGGTAGTGCTGATGTTGTCCGCGAGGCTGGCGTTCACACTCTGCTGATCTGCCACCGTGCTCTGCAGGCTCTTGATCGTATCGGCCTGGGACTGTGCCGCGGCGGTAGCGCTTTGCGCCTGCTGCTGGGCCTCGGCTGCCTGCGACTGCGCAGCGGAGGCGGAGGACTGGGCGGTGGAGAGCGACGCGTCCTTCGCTGCGTTCTGCTGAGTGAGCGCATCGATCTGTGCCTGCTGGGCCGCAAGCTTCTCCTGCAACTCCCGGATGGCCTGCTGCTCCTCGGTCTCCTTGGCCGCCTTCTTGTGCTTACTGGACCTGGTTGAGGAAGATGACGCAGTCTGGGCTTGCAGCGATACAGTGCCGAGAACCAGCACCGCAGCCATCGCTGCCTGAATCTGTCGTTTCATGGGACCTCGCTTAGACGCTGTTGAAGCGGTGAGACACGCGACGTTACTCGGGACCATAGGCCCAGGCCGCACTTCTTCCGCTCGTTGGTTATGTGTTCAAGGGTTGCAAGCTTGTATGAATAGAGGGCAAAATCCCGATGGTCAGCTTAAGATTTCTTAAGGAATTAACGATCTATTAACAATCGGGGCCCTTACGAGGTACCTCGGAGGGGATGCGGCGCTGCTTGCGGCTGATTTACCGTAGTGGGATGTTGTTGACTCGACTGGGAGCGCTGGCGGTGGCCGCCGCTCTGCTGATTGCCGCAAGTGTCCGGGCCGCCGAGGCCCAGGCGCTGAATCTGATCCCCATGCCGCGCGAGCTGGCGATTTCGGGAGTACAGCCGCTGACGGGTGGCCTGGAGATCAATTGCGCGGCTCCATGCGCGGCTGAGGACCAGTTCGCGATCGACGACCTGAAATCATGGCTGACGGACCAGGGAATCGGGGTCACCGGCGGGGCGACGGCGCATCTGCTCGTGGCGCGCTACGGCTCTGCAACGGCGGAACCGATCTTCCGTGACTCCGCGACACAGCCGGGCGAAAGCGCGGATATGCCCGAGACCATGCGGCCGGAGGGTTACGCGATCAGCCCGGATGGCCGCGGGCTGGCGGTGACGGCAGCGAGCGACGCAGGCATCTTCTACGCGCTGCAGACGGTGAAGCAGCTGATTACCGGGCGCGGCGCAAATGCGGTGCTGCACACGGTAAAGATCCGCGATTGGCCGGCGATGCGTTATCGCGGGCTGGACGATGATCTGTCGCGGGGACCGGTGACGACGCTGGACTTCGAGAAGAAGATGATCCGCACGATAGCGGCGTACAAGATCAATCTGTACTCACCGTACTTCGAACACACAATGGAGTATGCGTCGAATCCCCTGATCGCGCCGCCCGGGGGCGGAATCAGCCGGATGGATGCCTTGGCGCTGGTGGCATATGCGCGGCAGTATCACGTCGTGATCGTTCCGGAGCAGGAGGCGTTCGGGCACCTGCACAATGCCCTGCTGTGGGAGCAGTACCAGAAGCTGGCGGAGACGCCGCACGGTGCGGTGCTGGCTCCCGGGCAGGCCGGTTCGATCGCTCTGATCAAGCAGGAGTTTGCGGAGCTGGCGGCGGAGTATCCCGGTCCTTTCCTGCACATCGGTGCGGATGAGACGGTAGACCTTGGCGTCGGACAGACCAAAGCCGACGTGGATGCGCGTGGACTGGCGCCGGTTTATCTGGATTTTTTGCAGCAGATCACTGCGGCACTAAAGCCGTTGAATCGGCGGCTGCTGTTCTGGGGAGACATCGCGCAGGATTCGCCGCAGCTGCTGAAGGGACTGCCGCAGTCCTTCAAGGACCAGACCATCGCTGTTGCATGGGACTATAACGTGGAGGCCCGGGGGTATTCCAGGGAGCTGACCCCTTTTGCGAATGCCGGATTCGAGACATGGGTTTCGCCAAGCGTACATAACTTCCGTGTGGTCTATCCGGACTACAACCTGGGACTGGTAAACATCCAGCAATTCACCAGGGACGGACAGAAGCTGGGATCGACAGGACAGCTGAACACAATCTGGAACGACGACGGCGAGGGGCTTTTCAACCAGGATTGGTACGGCATCCTGTTCGGTGCAGCCTGCGCATGGCAGCCGGGAGAATCGTCGATCGACCAGTTTGAACAAAGCTATGGGCCGGTGTTTCACGGTGATATGACCGGCGCACTGAACCAGGCGCAGAAAGAACTGATGGCCGCACACGCTGTACTCAAGGAGCAGGCGAAGGTGGGCGACGCGACCAACAATATCTTCTGGCTTGACCCGTGGTCGAAGGACGGCCAGAAGATTGCCGACCAGGTACGGCCGTATACCCATGAACTGCGAATGCATGCGGAGGCGGCACTGACGCTGATCGCGAAAGCGAGAGCGGCAGCGGGACCAAACCCGATGGCGCTTACGGGTAGCTTTGGAACACAGCAGGCTGGACCGCCATCGACGATCTATGACGCGGCAAAGTTCGGTGCGGCATCGAGTGGGCTGCGGGAGCCGGATGCGGTGGATGCCATGGAACTGGGCGCGCGAAGAATGGACTTCATCGGACTGAAGTTCCAGCTTGCGGATGAGATGGCGGCTGATTATGCACAGGCGCAAAACGACGCGCAGAGCCCCGATAAAAAGATAAAAGCGCAGGTGGGCCGCGAGCTTGGCGATCTGTATGGCGTGAACGGCCGCATGCAGGATGAACGCAACGGATACACGCTGCTGCGCGATCTGTTTGAATCGGCATGGCTGCGATCGAACCGTCCCTACTGGCTGCGCAACATTCTGGAGCAGTACGATGCGGCAGCACAGTTGTGGATTGCACGGGCGGACAAGGTACACAGCGTGCAGCGGCAGTGGGCCGATTCCAAAACACTGCCCCCTGCCGCGGAGGTGGGCATCCCTCCGGCACCGGCGACTACACCGGCGGCCCAGCCATGAGCTCACGCGTGATTGCGGCGCGGAAGCTGATCGCGGCGGATGAGGTGATGGAGTGGCCGCGAATCACAATCGACGACGATGGCCTCATCGTAGTCATCGAAAGCGGCGAGCCGAATGGCGGGACGACAACGATTGCTCCTGCCTTCTTTGACGTGCACGTGCATGGCGCGGCAGGGCACGATGCGATGGAAGGCTCTCGTGAGGCCCTGGAACGGATCGGAGAGTTCCTGGCGATGCGCGGCGTCGGGCATTTTCTGGCAACGACGGTAACGGCGCCGGTTGATGCCACGCTACGGGCACTTGAGGGAATCGGAAGTGCGATTGAGGCGGCCCCGCGTGAGTGCAGTGCGGCACGGCCGGTGGGAATTCATCTCGAAGGGCCGTTCATCTCGCGTGCGAAGTGCGGAGTACATCCGACAGCGGCGATCCAGCAGCCTTCGGTGGAACTGTTCGAGCGCTTCCAGGAGGCAGCGCGAGGACACATCAAGCTGATAACAGTGGCGCCTGAGATAGACGGCGCGGCGGAGCTGGTTCGTCATGCGGGGTCAAAGGGCGTGCGCGTTAGCCTCGGCCATTCCAATGCAACAGCTGCGGAGGCACGGACGGGAATTGCCGCGGGCGCCATCAGCGCCACGCACACCTTCAACGCGATGCGGCACCTGGACCATCGCGAGCCGGGGATCGCAGGGGTAGTCCTGGACGACGAGGACCTGTATGCCGAGCTGATCTGCGACGGCATCCACGTAGCGCCGGAGTTCGTCCGTCTGTGGTGGAAGGCAAAGGGCCCCGAGCGCGCAATCCTGGTGACCGACGGCATCTCCGCGACGGGCATGGGCGATGGTGAATATCTGCTCGGCGGCCTTGGAGTGACGGTAACAGGCGGTCGATGCCTGCTGACGAGCAATCTGGCCGCTGGGAAAGAGACGTTGGCGGGAAGTGTGCTGACGATGGACCAGGCAGTTGCTAATCTGCAGACGTTTGCCGGAGCGGAGCTTGCAGCGGCGGCGCGCGCAGCGAGCCGGAATCCGGCGCGGATGCTGGGCATGGCCGAGTTCGGCGAGATAGCTGTGGGCCAGCCGGCTACCTTCAACATCTTTGCGGCGGAGGGGCAGCTGCAGCGGACCCTGCTATGTGGACGCGAGGTCGGGGAATCAGGTTAACCACGTTCGCCGCTGACTGCGGGTACCACTGCAAGGGCTGTACACTGAAGAGAGCCGCGCAGGTATCGGCGGAATGTGCGAAAGTGGCGAAATTGGCAGACGCACCAGACTTAGGATCTGGCGGGGTAACCCGTGGGGGTTCAAGTCCCCCCTTTCGCACCAATAGGTTGCTTTCCTCTGCCTAAGGCAGAGGCAGAAAGACGAATAAGCCGAAGCCGGCGGCAGCATCCAGGACGTTAGAGAGGCCATGAGCGATCCGAAACAGACCAACGATGCACCGACTGTCCTTGCTCAGCGGAACGAGGACTATCGCGAAGGCTACGCGAACAGTGTCCAGGTCCGCATGAGCGTGTGGGACTTTTTTCTGGTCTTCGGAACCATGCACCAGGAATCTGCGGAGCAGGTGAAGATCGAGAACTTCCAGGGCATCTACATCAGTCCACAGCAGGCGAAGGCATTGCTGAGCGTCCTGGGCCACAATCTGGCTCAGTATGAGCAAGCCTTTGGAACGATAGCACTGGAACCGCACTTCCAGCCGCCGGGCCCAGTGCACTAGGCTGAATCGAGCAGAGTGGCCGCTGCACCTCAACGCCGCATTCCTGCCGCGCCGCCAGCGCTTCCGCTGGCGATGCTCTATCCGGTATTTTTCGCTGCGGTCTACCTGTCCCACCTGACATTGTTGCGGCTGCCCTATTTCTGGGACGAAGCCGGCTACTACATTCCCGCCGCCTGGGACTTCTATCGCACCGGCACGCTGATTCCGGTATCGACGATGACGAATGCGCATCCTCCGCTGCCCTCGGTGCTGCTGGCGGGGTGGTGGCGCCTGTGGGGATTTGTGCCGATCGCAACCCGCACGTTGGTGTGTATGGTCTCCGCCGCGGCGCTGCTGGCGGTATATCGCATGGCGCGGGGACTGGTGGGCACACGAGCAGCGGCGGCGGTGGCTGTGCTGACAGGTTTGTATCCAGTCTGGTTTGCGCAAAGCACGCTGGCGCATGCGGATATCTTCGCGGCGGCGTTTACGCTGTGGGGGCTTGCCTTCTATGTGGAGGGGACGGACTCTCCCGCGGCGATCCACAAGGGACCAGGCAACCAGGAGAACTCCGCAATAGCGGCAAAAAAGCGCACGCGCCTGGCTGTGCTCGCAGCGGCCATGTTCTCGCTGGCCGCACTCTCCAAAGAAACCGCGGTAATCACTCCGCTAGCGCTGGCGGCATGGGAGGGTGCGCTGTGGGTGCGGGAGCGGAGGAGCGCAGCAGAAGAAACAGTGGCCGCAATTCCGGGGATGAGGCGGGTGCGCCTCAAGTGGGTTGCGGCGCTGGCATTCCCTGCCCTGCCGCTTGCCGCGTGGTATGCGTATCATTTTCATCACACCGGGTTCATTTTCGGAAATCCGGATTTTCTGCGCTACAACGCGACGGACAACCTGAACCCGCAGCGGATCGGGCTATGCCTCTACCATCGGCTGTTGCACCTGACGATGCACATGAACCTGTTCGTGCCGGTGACGTGTGCCGTGGCGGCATGGCTGTCGCCGGCGATTGTGCAAAGGTCGCGACTGCCGCGCGCGGTCATGGAGGGGATTGGAGTCGTCCTGCTGGCCAACTGGATCGCGTTCTCGATCCTGGGCGGCGCACTGCTGACGCGATATCTGCTGCCGATGTATCCGCTGGTGCTGCTGGTATGCGTTGCGGAGTGGCGGCTGCACTTCCGCGCATGGATATGGCTGGCGGCGTTTACGGCTGCGGCGTTTCTGGCCGGCCTGTGGATCAATCCTCCCTACTCGTTCGCGCCGGAAGACAACCTGACCTATCGAGACTTTATCGTGCTGCACCAGCAGGCAGTGGCTATGATCGCCAGGCAATGGCCACAGGCAACGGTGCTGACGGCGTGGCCGGCAACATCGGAGCTCTCGCGCCCGGAGCTGGGTTATACAAAGAAACTGGTCAAGGTGTATTCGGTACGCGACTTCACGCTCGACGAGATGGAGAAGGCAGCACAGGACCCGGGCGATTACGACACGGCACTGGTGTTTTCAACCAAGTGGGTGCCGGCGCGCAGCCTGCTCCACCCAGGCGCACACCGACCGTCGGCGGTCGACATGCGGTACTTCGATTTTCACCAGGACATGCAACCGGCAGCGGCGGCAGCGCTGCTGCATGGGGACATCGTGTGGCAGGCGCACCGCAACGGAGAGTGGATCGCAGTGTTGCGGTTTCCGCGTGTAGTAGACGCCAAGCTGGATTTGCGTTGAAGCTGCAGGCCAGGAACGCGGGCGGAGGCGATGCGCTTCTATAATGACAGAGTGGTGAGACCGCTTCCCAGCACTCTTCGCCGCCTTCTGAGCGTGGGACTCACTGTCGCCGCGGTGGCCGTGGTCCCTATGGCCCGTGCCCAGGTAGGCGCGCCAACAGCTCCTGCACCCTCCATAACGGATGCGCATGACTCGCCTTCCGCAGCGGATATTCGTCAGCCTGGCGGCAGGCTGGTGCTGGTGCTGCCCTTCGACAACCGCTCAGGAGAGTCGAACCTGAGCTGGATCGGCGACTCGTTTCCGTGGACACTGGACCAGCGATTGAACTCGGCTGGCTTCCTGACCATTGGCCGCGACGATCGGGAGTATGCGCTGGAGCACCTGGGGCTCCCACCCGACTTCAAACCAAGCCGCGCGACAACGCTGCGCATTGCCCAGACACTCGACGCCGATTTCGTGATCATTGGCAACTTCACCGTGGCCAATGCAGGCAGCTCCGCCAGCCGGATTGACGTTCAAATGCAGGTGCTGGAGGTAAACCAGCTGCGCATGTCACCGCCGATCACTGAGTCTGCCCCGCTGCAGAAGCTCTTTGACGTGGAGAACAGCCTTGCGTGGAAGGTGGCGCGCAAGATGGACCCCAACTTCTCCGTGGCGCAGCAGACCTTTCTGGCGGCAGCGGGCGGTGTGGGCCTGAGCACGTTCGAGGACTATATCCGGGGAATCTCCGCGCCGACACAGGACGAGCGCCTGAAACGGCTGAAGGACGCCGTGAAAGCCTCGCCAGACTATGCCCCCGCGCTTCTGGCGCTGGGCAAGGAGGAGTACGCGGCCCGCGATTACGATGAGGCTGCGGCAACACTGGCAAAAGTGCCCGCAGGCGACAGGGTGGCGCTCGAGGCAAGCTACTACGGAGGGCTGGCGCGATTTAACACCGCAAGATACGCAGAGGCGGAGAAGGCGTTCGCATTTGTGGCGTTG
This sequence comes from Acidobacteriaceae bacterium, assembly GCA_035550395.1. Classification (GTDB taxonomy): domain Bacteria; phylum Acidobacteriota; class Terriglobia; order Terriglobales; family Acidobacteriaceae; genus Edaphobacter. The sequence goes on along the minus strand of DASZPF010000020.1, from coordinate 43,802 downwards.
CGGTTGCCGCTGCCCGAGGTTGTGAACGACCAGGGCGTTGCCATGAGCCGGCAGAACAAGGATGCCGTCGCGCTGTTCCAGCAGGTGATTGCGACCGACCCGAACGATGCGGACTACCACTTTAACCTGGCAGTGGCGCTATTGGGACGTAGCGACATTGCCGGGGCAATGCATGAGGATCAGATAGCGCTGAAGCTGCATCCCGCGGACCAGGAGGCCAAGGACCTGCTCGCGCGATTGCAGGCGACCCATGGGTCCGTAGCCAGCCTGAAGGCGGTGATGTATGCGGACGGTTTCGATCCGACGACGCGGATTCGCAGGACCTGGTCTGAAGCTTCGTTCCGGCAGATTGCGTTCCAGTTGGACCAGATGCGTGCTATTCAGATGGCCGCATTGCCTCCCCACGAGCAGGCGGTGCAATATGCGAAGCTGGGCGACGGCTATCTGGAGCAGGGGCTGATGCCGGAAGCGGAGCAGGAGTTCAACTCCGCGCTGGCAGCCGACCCAGGCAGCGCGGCTGCGCATGCCGGAATTGCGCAGGTGCGGGAGCGCACCGGCTCCGCCGACGAGGCGCGTACAGAGGCGCAGCAGTCGCTGAAGATTACGCCGAACGTGGCGGCATACCTCGTGCTTGCGCGGCTGGAGCTGAATGCGAAAGAACTCTCAGCCTCGGCGGCGGATGTGGCAAACGCGTTGAAGATCGACCCGGCGAACTCCGCTGCGCTGGGCATGAAGACGGCCCTTGAGGCGCGCGGACAGAGCCTCCCGTAGCGGGCAACTGGCGTATGTTTAAGGGCGAGGTTCGATTGTGGTCCGCTCGATGATCCGAATTGCGGCTGCCTGGTTTGCGATCTGCACTGCGCTGATTTTGCTGTATTCCACGCAGGACATACATGCCGCCAATTCAGCGCCGCTCGTGGTAAAGCTCACCCTCCATGACACCATCCAGCCGATTACGGCAGCCTACCTGAAGCGCGGTCTGGACGAAGCTGCGGCACAGCATGCGAATGCAGTGCTCATCTCCATGGGTACGCCGGGGGGCTTGCTGGAATCCACGCGAGAGATGGTCGCGGACATCGAGTCCTCACAGGTCCCCGTAATCATCTTCATTGAGCCCTCGGGAAGCCGCGCGGGCTCGGCGGGCTTCTTTCTGCTGGAATCGGCGGACATCGCTGCGATGGCGCCGGGAACGAATGCCGGTGCGGCGCACCCCATCCTGGAAGGCACGACGATGGATCCCGTCCTGAAGCAAAAGGTCGAAAACGACGCCGCTGCCTTTTTGCGCTCGTATGTGACGGTGCGGAAGCGGAATGCCGCTGCGGCCGAGAATGCGGTACGAAACTCGAAGTCATATTCCGAGGCGGAGGCGCTGAAGCTGCAGCTGATCGATGAGGTCGCGCCCGATGACTCCGCTCTGTTGGCCCAGCTGGCCGGCAGGACGGTCCAGCGCTTCAACGGTGCAAGCTTCACCTTCAGCCCGGAGTTGGCGCGCGCAAAGATCGAGTTCGTTCCTCCCTCGATGCGCGAGCGGTTGCTGACGCGCCTGACGAGCCCCGATCTGGACGTGCTGCTGCTGATGTGCGGCGGCCTGCTGATCTACCTCGAGTTCAACGTGCCGGGAACGATCGTTCCCGGGGCGCTGGGTACTCTGCTGGTGTTGCTGGCGATCTTTGGCTTCAATCTGTTGCCCATCCAGCACACCTCCGTGCTGCTGCTGATTGTGGCGATTGTATTGATGGTGCTGGAGGCGAAGTTCGCCAGTCACGGAATACTGGCGCTGGCAGGAGTGGTGTGCCTGGTCTTCGGACTGGCCACGCTGGTGAATGGCCCCATGCCGGAGATGCGTGTGCACTACTCTATTGCTGCTGCGGCCGGCACCGGCTTCGGCACGATTACATTCGGCCTCGCATGGATCGCATTCCGCGCGCGGTGGGCGAAGCGATTGACCGGGCCGCAGGCGATGGTGGGCCACACGGCCATCGCCATGACGCCGCTCGCGCCGACGGGACAGACGCCGATTGGCCAGGTCGAGGTACGCGGCGAGATCTGGCGCGCTGTGCTTGCTATGGGCGAGGCCCCCGTGGAGAAAGGCGCGCAGGTAACGGTGCGCTCAGTGGACGACCTGACGCTGACGGTATCGTCGAAGAGCTAGTTATTCCAGAATTCTTGCCACGACATCGTAGTCGTGGGACTCGGTGATCTCCGCGCGGTAAAAGGTGCCCGGGACCAACGTCTCATGTGGGCCAAAGTCGTTGATAAGGACCTTGCCGTCGATCTCCGGCGCGTGCAACGCAGTGCGGCCCTGCCATAGTAGCTCGGTCTCGTCGCTCTCGCCCTCGACAAGCACCTCGGCCTCCCGGCCCACCCATGCGGCCTTCGACTTTGCGCTGATCTTCTGCTGCAGCTTCATCAGTCGACGGCGTCGCGATTCGATCGTACGCTTCGGCACCTTGAGCGTGGCGTCGAGCTCGTAGGCTGCCGCGCCCTCTTCGTCCGAGTAGGAGAAGACACCGAGCCAATCGATCTTCGCTGCCTTGATAAAGGCCTCCAGCTGCGCGAAGTCTTCGTCCGTCTCGCCCGGAAAACCCACGATGAAGCTGGTGCGCAGGACGATTCCCGGAACGGTCATGCGGGCCTTCTCTATCATGCGCAAAAAAGTCTCCGGAGTCCCCCCGCGCTTCATACGCCTGAGGACGGCAGGCGAAGCGTGCTGCAGCGGTACGTCGAGATACTTCGCGATGGTCTCGTGCCGCGCCATCGTCTCCAGCAGTCGCGTAGTGACCTTGTTGGGATAGGCGTAGAGAAAGCGCAGCCACTTCAGTCCCGAAAGTACGGCAAGCGCATCGAGCAGTGTTGCAAGGCCGTCCTTCAGTCCAAGGTCCTCTCCGTAGCACGTGGTGTCCTGGCCGATAAGCGTGATCTCACGCACACCCTGTGCGATGAGGCGCTCGGCCTCGGCAACGATGGACTCCACGCGTCGCGAGCGGAACTTACCGCGCAGTTGTGGGATGATGCAGAAGCTGCAGGGATGGTCGCAGCCCTCGGCGATCTTAATGTAAGCCGAGGCACGTGGCGTGGTGAGGATGCGCGGCGTGTCCTCGGTGTAGAGGTACTCCGGCAGTGCAGCAGTAGCGCCATGCCAGAGCGCGCGGGAAAACCGGCCCTGCCGCTCGCGATGGTCGCCCTCGGGTCTGGAGGTAGCGCGGCCCTCTGCCGCAATCTGTTCGCCGACTTCGGTGGGATGCGAGTGCTGGTGTACTGCGCTGGGCGCCCGGCCGGCAAGAATATTGAAGGGTGAGGCCGACTGGAGCGAAGGCTGTGCAGGCGCTCCCAGTCCGGCTGCATCCAGGATGGCATCGAGTTCACCGGTTCCAACTACCGCATCTACCTCAGGGATGTTGGCGCGGATCTCATCGCGGTAGCGTTCGACAAGGCAGCCGGCAACGATGAGTCGCTTCGCCTTGCCGCCGTGCTCGCGCTTGTGCTGCACCATCTCCAGAATGGCGTTGACAGACTCCTGCTTGGCGGAATCGATAAAACTGCAGGTATTCACGACGAGGATCTCCGCATCTTCGGCGCGGGGTGTCAACTCGCCGCCGGCGCGGTGCAGCAGACCCATCATCACTTCGGAATCGACCAGATTTTTGGGGCACCCAAGGGACACGAAGCCGATGGCCGGCCGCGCGGAGAGCGGCTCGGACGGGGCTAAGGCATGCTCGGCTTTCGGGTCAAGGACAGACTGCGGCACATTCTCATTCTACCAATGATGGCAGCGCAGGCTGAGATGTGAGAGCTCCATCAATCGTAGGGTGAGTCGGTCTCGCTTGTCGCCGCGCGGGAACGCAGCTTTGCAAAAAAACCCTCAGCGAAGCTGCGGGCCTGTCCGGCAAGGGTTGCGATCCGTTGCGCCGGACCCCTCAGGCCGTTGGCGATGGTGTCCGCAACTTCAGTGGTCGTATTCAATGCGGCGGTTACCATGCCGTCCACGCGGGCCACCTGCCTTTGCGTGCGCATATTGGCATCGGCAATGGTGACGTCGCAATGTTCCACAACGGATTTGGCTGCCTTGCTGGTGGCGCGAAGCGTATCGCTCGTCTCAACGAAGTTGGAGGTAATGATCTTGATCTTGGGAGCAGAGTCTTCGAGAAGATCGCGGCCGGAGCGGCCGACATCGGTGGCGACATCGATGAGCGGCAGCAACTTCGTCTTCATCTCTTCAGCCGTAGCGGCGAATTCCTTTACCATCTTCATCGCCTTGACCGCCACGGCGATAAGTACGATCGTCAGTGCAAGCACCGCCGCAGCGATCAGGCCGATAAAGACCATGATGAGATGATTGGTTGCGACCAGGTCCGACTGCTGCAGCCATGTCGCAGGATAGATTGTCGCCATTGCCAGAGTTCACCCTTCCGCTCGACACGGTTCATGGCCCGGAGCCGGTCGTTTCGCCTTGGTGCGGGAGTCCCGCCTCTACGCCTGTGTCTCCACGGTGGTATTTACGTATGCATCCTTGCCGGCGTCCACGGCAGCACCCACCTTGGCCTGCTGCTCGTTGACCATGCTGCGGCCCTTCTCCACATACTGGGTCCACTGGGTCCGGCCCTTCTCGTAATACTCGCGGCCTTTGTCCAGAGAATCCGCCGCCTGGCGTTTCCCTTCTTCCACAAGCTCAGCGGCCTTCTTGCGACCCTGCTCGTAGTACTCGCGCCCTTGATCGGCATACTCGCCGGCCTTCTTGCGCCCCTGCTCAATCAGTTCCTCGGCGCGCTCCTTGGCCTCGCGGGCTCCGTTGGCGAGGTCCTCGCGGGTCTCCTTGCCGGCCTTGGGTGCATAAAGAACGCCAATCAGCGCTCCCACGCCCAGCCCTGCCAGAAACCAACCCAGTCCGCCCGATCCATTGTCATTGTCTGCCATCGTTATCTCCTGTCCTGACGATCTTGAGCTGAGGGCCCATCCCGCACTGAAAAATCACAAACGCAATACTACTGGAATGTACCACTCGCCGCGCGTGCATGTCCTGCCACGCCTGCGGCTTGCGCAAATTCGCTCTCCTTCAGTGCGATGCCGTGCGGCAGCACATGGTTGCGCTTTTCCTTCGAGTAGCAGAGGGCAGCGGTCAGCGCTCCGGTCCGCGTTTTATGAATGATCATTTCCTCTACGAAGAGCGTCCAATAAAAATAGCCCCGCGATGCCCGGGACAGATCCCGGGATGGATCGCAAACGGCAAATGGAAGGTTGCGGGGATCGCCCATGCTATAGCCCCTGCATTGCTGTAGAGAGTATGGTGTAGCTGGATCGAGGGAGACCGTTACCAAATGAGAAAAGAACGAATTTTTCTGGCCGTATGCAGCGCAACACTGGTTCTGGCGCTGGCCGCTGGATGCAAGAGCAAGGCGCCGGACGACTCCACTCTCAATACTCAGGTGCAGAGCAAGCTGTTCTCAGACCAGGGACTCCGTGGCGAGTCGATCCAGACCGCAGTCTCGGGCGGAGTGGTGACGTTGAGCGGCACGGTATCGACCGACGGTGCTCGATCCAGTGCAGGCACGGACGCCGCCCAGGTGGCGGGAGTAAAGACCGTGGTCAATAATTTGACGGTGCAGCCCCCGGCCACTGCTGCCGTTACTCCGGCGCCTGCCCCGGAACCCACCAGGCAAACGCCTGCACCCAGGGAAAAGATCAAGCCGGTAAAGCATTATGAACACGAGCCGGAGCCAGCGCCGGCGCCAATCGTGCGGAACACTCCCGCGCCGCCGCCGCCCCCGCCTCCGCCGGTAGCACAGGCGCAACCGGCCCCGCCGCCTGCTCCACCACAGCCGGTAGTGCGTGATATTACGCTTCCCGCGGGCACTGCAATTCCAGTACGCATTACACAGACGCTGGACAGCGAAACCACACAGACCGGCGACAAGTTCACCGGCGCGGTCGCGACAGACATCATCCTGCATGGCGTAGTCGTGCTGCCCCAGGGCACGCCGGTGACGGGAAATGTCGATGAGGCGCACAACGCAGCGCACTTCAAGGGCAGCTCTCTGCTGACGATCTCACTCACCTCGATCTCCCCTAAGGGTGAGCGCATCAGTGTCAGCACGGAGCAATTCAGCAAGGAAGGCGAAGGACGCGGCAAGGATACCGCGATCAAGACCGGCGGGGGCGCTGCAGTGGGGGCAATCCTCGGCGGCATCTTCGGCGGCGGCAAGGGCGCGGCCATTGGGGCTGCAGCCGGCGGCGGAGCCGGCGCGGGCGTCAATGGAGTCACCCGCGGCCAGCAGGTACAAATCCCTTCGGAGAGCGTCGTCCGCTTCAAGCTCTCCGATCCCATCATCGTACGGGTAACCACCAGCCGGGATTCCGACGCCGGCTCCGGCCCGACGCTGGAGCGCCACAGCGACCAGTAGCGCGGCGACAGCTCTATCCCTTATCTGCTACAACCGTGGGACGACGGTTAGTCTTGCCCTCTTTTGACTGGCCGTCCTTGTTGAACGAGAGCTGTTTGCTCCGGCAGCTCCGGTTTGCGCTAATGTAAGCGGAGACGCGTACGCATCCGTCTGCGGTCCGTAAGTCCGGCCGCGGGCATCCATACTACGGCAAGTCACCGACACGCCGGTCCTGAGATCGGCAAATGCTGAGGTTGTGCTTGACGAAGGCAAAGCATACGCCGGCGGGTTATCTCGCCCTTGCGCTCCACGCGCATCTTCCTTACGTGGTGAACCACGGAACGTGGCCGCATGGACTGGAGTGGCTGCTGGAAGTGGCCGCCGAAACCTATCTGCCGCTGCTGCACGTGCTCGCGAACCTCGAGCGCGATGGCATCCCGGCCCATCTGAACATCAATCTCTCGCCTGTGCTGCTGGAGCAGCTTGCGCATCCGCATTTCATCGCGGAGTTTCCGCGCTATGTGGAACGCAAAATCACGGCTGCTCGAGAGGACGAGGCGTTTTTTCTCCAGGCCGGCGACCAGGACCTGGTAGAGACCGCGCGAATGTGGGGCCGGTTCTATACGGCGGCCCTCCAGGACTTCTCTGCATTGGGTGGCGACATTGTCTCCGGCTTCCGGCGGTTTGCGGATAGCGGCAACATTGAGGTGCTCACCTGTGCGGCCACGCATGGATATCTGCCGCTGCTGGGCTCCGACGAAAGCGTGCGCGCACAGGTGCGCCTTGCTGTCTCCACGCATGCGCGGCACTTCGGACAACGGCCGCGAGGCATCTGGGTGCCGGAATGCGGCTACCGTCCTGCAGGATTCTGGGAGTATCCCGTGGCCAGGGCCGGCGCCGACGACCCCGGTCCCGGCTTTGACCGGATCGGGATTGAGCACGCGCTCGCAGAGTCAGGCCTTGAGTATTTTTTTGTCGACTCGCACCTGGTCGATGAAGACCGGCGCGCGCCGTCGCCCTATGGGCCGCCGGAGAGCCGGGTGCCGCGCACGCCGCGTCTCGAACGAGTGACCCGCGGTGCCGAGCGTAGCCTCTACCAGCCGTATTATGTTGACGGCCCGTACGACAAGCGGCACGCGGCGACGATTTTTCCGCGCGACCCAAGCACCGGCCTGCAGGTATGGTCGGGAGACAGTGGCTATCCCGCCGACCCCAATTACCTCGACTTCCACAAGAAGCGCTTCCCCGGCGGCCATCGCTATTGGCGGGTCACCGGCCCGGGTGTCGATATTGGCGATAAGCAGGTGTATCGCGCGGAGGATGCGGCAGCCAGGGTGCGGGAACATGCCGAACACTTTGTGTCGCTGGTATGCGAGTCGTTGCGCTCCGCGATGAGCCGCGCCATTCCACCGGTGCTGTGCGCTCCCTTCGATGCCGAGCTGTTCGGCCACTGGTGGTTCGAAGGGCCTATGTGGCTGGAGGCAGTGTGCCGCGAGGTCCATGCATGCGATGCCATCGCGACCATCTGCTGCAGCGATTATCTGGACAGCTATCCGCGGGCAGGCTTCATCACCATGCCTGAAGGCTCGTGGGGCGCGGAGGGAGGTCATCAGGTCTGGATGAACCCGGAGACCTCTTGGACTTACACCCATCTGTACGCGGCAGAGGACTTCTTAAGAGAGGTATGCACTGCGAAAAAGTGGTGCGGTTCCGGCCTGGGAACGAAAATTGTGCAGCAGATGTGCCGTGAACTGCTGCTCCTGGAGTCCTCGGACTGGCAGTTCCTGATCACAACCGGCGCCGCACGGGATTACGCCGAGCTGCGCTTCCTGACCCACAACGACCAGTTCCTTGAGCTTCAGTTGATGTGGCAGGCATTTGAGAGAGATGGAGAACTGAATGAACATATGACGCACCGCCTGTCCGAGCTGGAGGAGCGGGACAGCATCTTTGCTGATCTGGATCCAGGTCTGTGGGCCGAGGGCGCGTGTGAGAGCACGGTGACGATGAACGTTGCCGGAGGACCCGGCGATCCGGGCGACCGGCCCAAATCTCCGACTGCCGAGCATGGGCTGGAAGGCCTCTCCTGGCGCTCCGGCAGTGAGATTTAGCCGGCTCCTTGACCCCGGCCGCAGACGCTCGATAGCCTTGCACGCATGTCTGGATCGAGACTTTCAGTTCCGGTGTCGCTTGCCCTGTGCTGTTCGCTTCTGGCCCTGCCTGCCCTGGCGCAGGCACACTCCCCGACGCCTGAGTCGATCGCCGCGGACGACGCCAGCGTAACTCCCAAGCCTACCTGGGCAGTGCCCGCGAATCCGCAGCTGAAGACGCTATGGTTGGTGGGCGACTCCACCATGCACAAGGCCGATGGCCACGGCGCGGGAGGAATGTGGGGATGGGGCGAGCCGATCGCTGCGCTCTTCGATCTCTCGAAGATCAATGTGGTCAACCGCGCCATCGGCGGAAGGTCGAGCCGGTCCTTTATCGAGGAGGGGCATTGGGACGATGTGCTCCACTTTGCCAAGCCGGGCGACGTAGTGATCGTGCAGTTCGGCCACAACGATCCTATCCCGCCGCGAGCCACGGTCATTCCCGAGCGAAGCACACTGCCCGGCACCGGCGACGAGACTCGCGAGGCGGCTAACGCCGCGACCGGAGAGAAAGAGACCGTCCACACCTATGGTTGGTACCTGAAAAAGTATGTCGCGGATGCCCGTGCCCATCACCTGACGATCGTGCTGTGCTCGCCGGTGCCGCGGAAGGTATGGAAGGACGGCAGGATTGCCAGTTTCGACACCACATACGCACCGTGGGCGGAGCAGGTGGCACACGAAGAGCACGTCGACTTCATAGACCTCTACGGCATCATCGGCGGCGAGTACGACGCGCAGGGGCCGGAGAAGGTGGAGGGCTACTTCGGTGACGCTGGCACGCATACCAATCTGGCGGGCGCACGGATCAATGCCGCCGCCGTGGTCGCGGGTCTCAAGGCCCTGCCCGACGACCCAGTAGCCGGGGATTTCTCCGCTCCCGGCGAGGCGGTTCCCGCATACAAGCCCCCAACGCCATAAGGCCCTCCGGCGGGCGTCAGGAAGGCCGGGAAACGGCCGAAAAAGAGGGCCGAAAGATCGTTACGAGTCGCTGGTGGCCGGTGCTAGAATCGCTGCCACTGGAATGGCCATGATCGAAACGCTTGCCGACGTCGGGTTAGGCCAGGATGTCACCGCGGAGATGGTCCGCGCACAGCTGGAGCTGCTGGTGCGCGACGATGCCTTTCGGTCCAGCAAGCGGTCCGTGGCCTTTCTGCGCTATGTGGTCGAGCAGACCCTGATCGGCTCAGCCGACCAGATCAAAGAGCGAACAATCGGTGTCGAAGTCTTCGGCCGCGAGCCAAGCTATGACACAAATCTGGACCACGTGGTCCGGACAGCGGCGATCGAGTTGCGCAAGCGGCTGGCCATCTACTACGGACAGGAGGGCCACCGCGAACAGCTGCATATCGGCCTGGTCCCCGGCTCATATATACCTCGATTTGCCCTGCCCGGCGCCGAAGTAACCGCAGCCTCCGAGCCTGCAACAGCACTGCATGTTGCGCCCCTCGCGGTCGAGTTCCCGCCCGATCCGAATCTCGCCTCCGCGCCTGCGCAACGGCCGTTCCTGCGCCGGCACGCGGCATGGATATCTATGGCGTGTGTCGGGGTACTTGCCGCAGGTGGGCTGGGCTACCGATGGTTGGATCGCCCAACCCCGCAGCAGCTCTTCTGGAGACCGGTGCTGGATACGCCCGGCCCTGTGCTGCTGGCGATCGGCGATGTGCCGGAGGGCCCTCCGACTGCGGCCAACGAGATCGCCACCGGCGATCCGACTCCGGTGCTCCATCCCAATCCTGCACACACGGTTCCGTTTGCAGATGCGGTGACGATGGCGCGGGTGGTGGGCGCGCTCCAGTCCGGTGGAAAGCAGGTGGTCATCCGCAACGAGAACTCGCGCTCCTTCTCCGACCTGCGTGAGGGAGCGGTCGTGCTGATCGGCGCTTTCAACAATGAGTGGAGCCTGCGGCTGACCCGTTCGCTCCGCTACAGTCTGGCTCTGGATGCAGACCGTCACCTGATCTACATTCGCGATGCCCGGAATCCCGGCTCGCGGAACTGGAGTTGGGCGACCAACCAGCCCAGGGAAAGCGTGGGCGGTCCGCAGGGGCCGGTGCTGGAAGACTACGCGCTGATCTCACGCATACGAAACTCGCAGACTGGCCACGTAGTCGTGGTCATCGGCGGTCTGTATACCTATGGGACCCAGTCGGCCGGAGAGTTTCTCACCGACCCTGCCTGGATGCAGGCGCTCTCCCAGGCAGCCCTGCTGGATCCTTCCAACCCGAATCTGCAGATCGTGCTGGAGACTACCGTCACCGACGGCACGCCAGGACCGCCGAAGGTGCTCGCAGTATCGACCGAATGATGTCCGCGGCTCCCCAGCTGGAAATCCATTACGTCCTTTATTTTTCATACACATAAGCACCATTCCTGACCGTCAGGAACGGTCTGTGTCTATCGGGTCTGGTTGTGAGAGGCATACAAATCGCGACGATCCGGACAGGCGTGCACCTCGCATTGCAGATCGTTGAGGCCGGAAAGATGGACAGGAGACACCATAGCCATGAAAAGCATTCTTTCGAGGGCAGTGCGCAGCTTACTTCTTGTCGGCCTGGTCTTCGCAGGCCTGGGCGGCCGTTCGATAGCGCAAGGACTGGGAAGCGTGACCGGCACAGTGGTGGACTCGGCCGGGGCGGTAGTCCCCTCTGCAACTGTCACTTTGACGCAGACCAAGACCGGGGCCGAGAGCAGCTTTAAAACAACCTCCGATGGACTGTTCAGCTTTCCGTCCGTGAGCCCCGCAGACTATCGGCTGGATGTAACGGCGCCCGGCTTCAAGAAATATGAGCAGGCCGGGATCACGGTGCTGGCGGATCAGCGGCTGACCCTCAACGTCGGGCTACAGGTAGGCTCGGAACAGGTAACGGTAAACGTTGAGGCCAACGCAGCGCAGCTGAATATCTCCACCCAGACAATGTCGCAGGTCATCGGACAGCAGCAGGTGAACGAGCTGCCATTGAACGGCCGTAACGCGGCCGCGCTGACGACGCTGGTGGCCGGCGTGGTGATCGCCCCCAACGCTCAGGCCGACCAGGGCAATACCAAAACATTTCCCGTAGCGGTGACCATCACCGCCAACGGCGCCCGCGTCGGCCAGACGAATTATCTGCTCGACGGCGGCAACAATGTAGACGAGTACACCAACGTCAATGCGCCCTTTCCCATGCCGGATGCCGTGCAGGAATTTAGCGTGCAGACCAGTAACTACAACGCCGAGTACGGCCAGAACGCCGGCGGCGTGGTTAACATCATCACCCGCAGCGGCGGCAATACCTTCCATGGCAATCTGTTCGAGTTCGTGCGCAACCGCGCATTCAACGCCGCCAACTACTTCGCGTACGTCAAGGGAGTCAAGACAGTCGATCCACTCAAGCGGAACCAGTTCGGCGGGACCATCGGCGGCCCGATCGTCATCCCCGGCCTCTTCCACACCAACCATTCATTCTTCTTCTTCGGCTACCAGAAGACCATTCTGCATACGGCGGCAACCAGCGCCAGCGCGGAGATTCTGCCCACCCCGGCGCAGTTGGCCGGCAACTTCAACTTCACCACCGCCGCTGCACCCGGCACCACCGCCTTCAACCAGGCCTGTGTTGCGAATCCCGCGCTGGCCACTACCCAGAATCTGGCCAACCAGTGCTACCCCTACGTGTCCAACGGAGGAAGCTCATACACCGCAACCATTCCGACAGGCTCTTTCAACTCCGCATCGGTCAATCTGCTGAAGTATCTGCCCAAGGGAGATGCGAACGGCAACTTCGCATTTGTGCTGCCGAATTTCTCGAACCAGGGTGAGGTGACGGCCCGCTTTGACCAGGACATGGGCGCCAGCGACTGGCTGACGGCTCGTTACTTCTCCGATGGCTTTCACCAGAATGGCGTTCTGGACCTGACCAATCTGTTGACTTATACGGATCAGGCGAACATCCACTACTACAACGCACTCGTCTCCGAGGCGCACACCTTCTCGAGCCGCCTGCTGAATAATTTCATCCTCAGCTATCAGCTTGAGGATGCGAACCGCGGCCCTCTGCCCGGCTCAATTAATGTGAATGACCTCGGGGTGAACATCTGGCAGCCGGCATTCAAGCAGATCAACCAGATCCAGGTGAGCGGCTTCTTCACCATGGGCGGCAACCCGCAGGCGGACTTCGCCCGCGCCAACTACACTCTTGGCGATGATCTCCACTGGCAGCTTGGCAATCACAACCTGGCCTTTGGCTTCCATGGCGAGGTCGCGAAGGTAGACGTAAACAATGCCTTCCAGCAGCCGGGCCTGTTCACCTTCAACGCCAATGTCACCAATAATGCTGTCGCCAGCTTCCTTTTGGGATACCTCTCGAACTTTAGTCAGGCCTCGGGACAATTCCTGGACCTGCGCGGAAAATTCGTTGGTGTGTATGCGCAGGACAGTTGGAAGGTAGGGCGGCGGTTCACGCTGAACTACGGGCTGCGTTATGAGCCTTTCCTGCCCTGGCATGAAAACCAGGGACGCATGGGCAGCTTCTTCCCCAGCCTCTATGCCTCGAACACCCACTCCGCGGTCTATCCCTTGGCGCCTGCCGGATTGCTGTTCGCGGGCGATGCAAACTTCAATCCGAACGGCGTGCCGAATATCTACAGCCACGTTATGCCGCGCATGGGGTTTGCCTGGGACGTCTTCGGTAACGGCAAGACGAGCGTGCGCGCCGGCGCGGGAGACTTCTTCGACAGCCGCCTCAGCAGCGTCTTCTACAACATTTACTCCAACACATCGCCCTTCATCACCAACTTCAACGTCAGCTCCGTGGAAGGCACAACTACGGCAAACAGCGTGGTGATGAGCTTCAGCAACCCTTATTCGAGCACGAACAACGCCAATCCATTCCCCGCTCCGCAGCCCCCGCCAAAGACCTCGCCCATTCCCCCGCAGGCCTTCCTTACCTACGATCCCTACCGCAGCTTCCAGACGCCCATCTCCTATGCATGGAACCTCGCAGTGGAGCAGCAGGTGACACGCAGCCTGCTTACCCGCGTCGCCTACGTGGCCGGGCACAGCAGCCACCAGTGGTCTCCCGAGGAGTTGAACCCGATCCAGAATGCGGATGCTTTGCCGACGACCGATCCCAACTACAATCGCCGGGTTTACAACAAGGTCGGCTGCCTGAGCTGCTACACCCAGCCCATTACCGAAGCGAATATGGGCAGCAACTCGAACTACGACTCGCTGCAGATATCCGCCGAGCAGAGGCTGCGCACAGGCCTTACGGTCCTGGCGAACTACACATGGTCCAAGGCGCTGGACGATACGCCTTATAACCAGTCCTCAACGGCAATCGCCTCTAACAACTCCTACGTGTTGCCCATCTATGAGCCCAACTTCAAGCGGCTGGACTATGGCCCGTCGGACTTCAACCATACGAACGTCACATCCATCTCGTTCGTATATGTGCTGCCGAAGGTCATGCAGGATGCGCCGGGCGCGCTGCGGTATGCCGTCAACGGATGGCAGGCCTCCGGCCTTCTGCAGACGCGGAGCGGCGATCCTCTGACCGTACTGGCTTCATCGAACAACAGCTCCGGCTCCGGCCAGTCCCGGGACCGCGCCGTATACCTCGGCGGCAACGCCTACGGCGGCAGCAATTGCCCCGCCACCGCGCATTGCAAAAACTGGCTGAACTCCGCGCGCTTTACGGCCAACCCTGCGGGAACATACGGCAATGTGGCGAAGGGCTCCTTCACAGGCCCGCGCTACACTGACGTGGACATGTCCATCGCGCGCGATTTTCCCTTTACGGAACGGGCTGCGCTGCAGTTCCGCGCTGAGTATTTCAATCTCTTCAACCACACCAACTTCGGCGATCCGAACGTGACGCTGAACTCAACCTTCGGGGAGATCACCAGCACCACTCCGCAGAATGGAGCGGCTGCCAACGATCCGCGCATTGCGCAGTTCTCGCTGAAGCTGAACTTCTAAAATCTCACGCTGTAAAGGCGATCGGCCCCCGCGGTAGCGATCGCTCCAGTCTTTGTGTGCAAGCCGAGCCCCGGCGAATGAGCGCGCCGCACCAACTCGAGAGGATCGATCCAAGGGCCATGTTGACGCGGCGCAGATTTCTCACCGGTGGAGCAGCTGTCGCAGCTATTCTCTCCGGCGCTGGCGGCAGCAGTGCCGAGCGCACGCGCTTCCAGGAGAAAGGGCTGGATGACGCGGAGGAAGATGCGGCAATCTCCGGCAGTGGCTCGCTGAGAGCGCATGCCGCGGCGCACGGCCTGCTCACCGGCGCTGCGATAGAGGCACGCATGCTCTCTGCCGACCCTGCGCTGGCTCGGCTGGTTGTAGAGCAGTACAGCATTCTGGTCGCGGAGAATTCCATGAAGTGGCAAGCCTTGCGCCCCGCGCCCGACCGCTTCGACTTTGGCCCGGGCGACGCGCTGGTGGCATTCGCCGCGTCCCATAACATCAAAATGCGCGGGCACAATCTGGTGTGGCACAACGCGCTGCCTGCCTGGTTTGCCTCCACCGTGACCAGAGACAACGCCCGGCAGTTTCTGGTGGAACACATCGCGACCGTAGCCGGGCATTTCCGGGGCAAGCTGCAGTCCTGGGACGTGGTGAACGAAGCCGTACTGCCGGAGGATGGACGGCAGGATGGCTTGCGCAAGTCCCCATGGATGGAATTGCTGGGTCCGGACTACATCGCCATCGCGTATCGGGCGGCCCGCGAGGCCGACCCCGCAGTTCGGCTTACTTATAACGATTACGGCGTCGAGTACGACAACGACGAAGACGCCCGGCGGCGCGAAGCTGTACTGAATCTGCTGCGCAAGATGCGCGGCGAAGGTGTGCCGCTGGACGCCGTCGGCATCCAGTCGCATATCCATGCCGGCTCGCCGCACCGCATCGGCCGGGGCCTGCGGGAGTTCATGCGGAGTGTGCGCGAGATGGGCTTGGCGATCTACATCACTGAGCTGGACGTGAATGAAGACGATCTGCCCTATAACGACCCTGCCGAGCGCGACCGGACCATCGCGCAGACATACCGTGACTATCTTGGCGTCGCGCTGTCGGAACCGGCCGTCGCCACCGTGCTGACGTGGGGGATAACGGACCGCCATACATGGTTGAACAGCGGCCCGACTCATCACCGCAAGCAACCCGACAGGCCGCAGCGTTCCCTGCCCTTCGATGCGCAGCTGCGTCCCAAGGAGGCGTTCTACGCCATGCGCGACAGCTTCGACCAGAGAGGGCAACCCGAGTCATGAAAGCAAAAAGCGTGCATCTCATCGGCGGAAAACGAGCTGTATGCGTAGCCGGACTCGCAATGCTGCTGGTGCTCGCACCCGGCGCTGCAAAGCCGTCGGCCGGCGATCTGCCTTACCTGGATCCGTCGCTGCCGGTGGAACAGCGTGTCGACGATCTGGTATCGCGCATGACGCTCGACGAAAAAATCTCCCAGATGCAGAACGATGCGCCTGCCATCCCCCGTCTGCACGTTGCCGCTTACAACTGGTGGAACGAAGGACTGCACGGCGTGGCGCGCGCCGGCTATGCAACTGTCTTCCCCCAGGCGATCGGCCTTGCGGCCACGTGGGACACGGAGTTGATGCACAACGTCGCCTCCACAATCGCGACAGAGGCGCGGGCAAAGTACAACCAGGCGCAGCGCGATGGCAATACGGCAATCTTCTATGGGCTCACCTTCTGGTCGCCCAACATCAATATCGACCGCGACCCCCGCTGGGGACGAGGACAGGAGACCTACGGCGAAGACCCGTTTCTGACCGGCCGGCTCGGCGTGGCTTTTGTGCGCGGGCTGCAGGGCGACGACCCCGCCTATCTCAAGACCGTGGCCACTGCAAAACACTTCGCCGTGCATAGCGGCCCGGAGTCCGAGCGGCACTCCTTCGATGCCGTCATCTCGGACCATGATTTGGAGGACACATACCTTCCCGCATTCCGCCAACTGGTCGTCGATGGCCACGTAGGCAGCGTCATGTGCGCCTACAACGCCATTGACGGTTCACCTGCATGCAGCAGTCAGATGTTGCTCCAGCAGAAACTGAAGCGCGACTGGGGCTTCCGCGGCTACATCGTCTCGGACTGTGCGGCCATCACCGACGTGGCAGTCGGCCACAAATTCGCCGCCGACCTCGCACATGCTTCGGCGCTCTCCGTCCGGGCGGGCACCGACCTGAGTTGCGGCAAGGAGTATGCCTCGCTGGCGCAGGCAGTCCGCGAACACCTGGTGACGGAGCCGGAGATCGACGCAGCGGTCAGGCGGCTCTTCACCGCGCGCTTCCGCCTCGGCATGTTCGATCCGGCGGAACGCGTGCCGTTCAACAGCATCCCCTTCGCTCAAAACGATTCGCCCGCTCACGCCGCACTGTCCCTGGAGGCTGCGCGCGCCTCCATGGTGCTGCTCAGGAATGAGCACAACGCCCTGCCCTTCGCCTCCTCCATCCGCAGCCTCGCCGTCGTGGGCCCCAACGCAGCTGCGCTCCCGGCGCTTGAGGGCAACTACAACGCCATCGCCTCACACCCGGTCACACCGCTGGCGGCGCTGGAGCAACTCTACCCCGGGCACATTCACTACAGCCAGGGTGCTCCTTACGTCGAAGGCGTCGCGGTGCCAGTCCCCCGAACGGCCCTTACACTCAACACCGCAGATTCGCAGGCGGGCCTCAAGGCGGAATACTTCAGCGGCGACAGCTTCGACACTGCCCCTGTCCTCACCCGGACAGATCCGGCAATCGATTTCGACTGGAACGGAGCAGCACCCGCACCCGGCATCTCCGCCAAAGCATTTGCCGTGCGATGGACGGGCTACCTGTCGGCCCCCGCGCCTGGCCCACTCACCTTTAGCTTCTCCATGGCACATTGCAGCACCTGTGACGATGCCGAGACCGTGCGCGTGTGGATCGACGGCAACCAGGTCTTCGACTTCACTCATCAGCCGACGCGCGGACGCCGCGCGCCCACACAGTCGTTCACCGTGCAGTTTCACGATCGCGAGCGGCATGCTCTGCGCATTGAATATATCCATCGCGCGCCTCTGTTCGGGGCCGGTCTCACGTTCTCCTGGCAGCCGCCTGTCGAGGCGCTGCGCGCGGAGGCTGTCGCCGCCGCACGTCGATCCGACGCGGTGGTTGCGTTTGTGGGCCTGAGCCCCGAGGTGGAGGGCGAAGAAATGCCGCTGCGTGTCCCCGGCTTCCAGGGAGGCGACCGCACAGCGATCGAACTGCCCGCTTCGCAGATGCAGCTGATCGATGCGTTGGCTGCGACCGGCAAACCGGTCATCCTTGTACTCATGAACGGCAGCGCACTTGCGCTGGGCCGCGCTGCAGATCAGGCATCCGCGATACTGGAGGCTTGGTACCCCGGAGAAGCCGGCGGAACGGCAATCGCCCAGACACTCGCCGGGCAGAATAATCCCGCCGGCCGTCTGCCTATTACGTTCTACGCGGCAACCGGCCAGTTACCGCCGTTCGACGACTACGGCATGCATAACCGAACGTACCGGTACTTCACGGGCAAGCCGCTTTATCCCTTCGGCTATGGCCTCAGCTATACACGGTTCCAGTATTCCGCCGGACATCTCTCCTCCCCAACGCTCCAGGCGGGCCTGCCGCTGGCAGTGACGGTCACGCTCAGGAACATCGGCGCGCGTCCCGGCGATGAAGTCACCGAAGTCTATCTTGTGCCGAAGTCAGAGCCCGGAGCCCCGCTGCGCGCTCTGGCCGCATTTGAACGGCATCACCTGGCGGCGGGAGAATCCACGACCTTGCACATTACCATCGACCGGCGCCAGCTCAGCCTCGTGGACGCATCCGGTCGCCGAAACGTGCAGCCCGGCAGCTACGAGCTTTATGTCGGTGGCGGCCAACCGGGCAGCAGCACAGGCATCTTCCTGCCCTTTCGCATTACCGGCACAAAAGAGCTCGACGAATAGGCTCAGGCGAGCGAACGCTGTTGGAAGCGTTCCCTTGGCAGGCTCCTCATTTTGCTGGTGCAAATTTGGGGCATCGACGAAATTTCGGCCCGTTTTGGCTCGCGCATCGTGAAAAATTGCTTGGAAAAACGCCTCCATTTCGATGAAATGGAAGAAACGTCATCGGATCTTAGCCGTAGACTTGAGACAGCGGTCTCAGGGCTCCCCCGGTCGGTTGGGATCTTCTCTTGTCCGTACAAGTTCGAGGTGCAATCTGTCGGGAGCCAAAGAAAGAATGAGCGGGATTGGGAA
This sequence comes from Acidobacteriaceae bacterium, assembly GCA_035550395.1. GTDB lineage: Bacteria > Acidobacteriota > Terriglobia > Terriglobales > Acidobacteriaceae > Edaphobacter. The sequence goes on along the minus strand of DASZPF010000020.1, from coordinate 25,049 downwards.
CAAGCTCCGCGAAGCCCGGCTGCAATGGCAGCTTACGTTGCGCGAGGTCGAGGAACGCAGCTCCCGCATCGCCCAGCGATGGGAGAATCCGGCCTACCGTATCTCAGCCAGCTGGCTGGATCGTGTGGAGCGCGAGGACCGGGGATTGTCCGCGACCAAGCTGATTGTCCTCGCCGTCATCTATGGTCTTACCGCGGAGCAGATGATCTCTTTATGCCCTGCCCCCAACGGCAATGCGTTGCAGGCGCTGGAAGAGATCTCCGTGCCCAACGTTACGCGTCTGCTCGAACCCGGCCCGCTCGATCAGCAGGCAAGGCAATGGCTGCCGGACAGTCTGCAAACGGATCCTCCGCCGGAAACCACCTCGCTTCTTACCACCTCGAACAATTCGCTGCCTGGCCACTATCGCCGTGGCATCATCGGCAAGCGTGACCGGACGCTGGATCCCATGATCCGCGCCGGCTCTATCGTGCTCATCGACACGCTGAAGCGCGCCATCGCCGGCCGCCGTGAGTGGACGCATGAGTTCGACCGGCCCGTCTACTTTCTCATCACGCACACCGGTTATGCAGCCGGCTTCTGCGAGCTGGACAAGGAGGCGGAATGGCTGACTCTGGTACCGCATCCGCTCTCTTATGAGAGCAGCCGCCGCTGGCGGTTCCGCAAAGAGGTTGAAGTCGTGGGAACGGTTGCGGCCGTCTTCTCGCGGCGCATTGATTGACGCGCCTTGCAGCACACGCTGCGCCTTCGCGATACATCCGAGGAGTTGCTAGATCGCCTGGCGAAGCTGCGTCAGCTCAGGGAAGCTTACCTGCTCATATAGATCGAGGACGTGGCGCGTCATCATGTAGTAGATCGCCACGGCGCGCTGCGCATAATCGGCAAAGGTCGCCTGTAGATTGCCCGTTTGCGCTGCCCCCGTCAGGCGGCTCACATGCCACTCGATCTCGCGGGCGTTCAGGCGGAGCTGCTCCGCGACAACCACGGCCTCAGGGTGCCAGCGTTGAACGTAGGCCGCCAGTTCCACCAGTACGCGGCAGTTGCGCTCCATCGCCTCCAGCCCCTCCAGGCCACCCAGCAACTGCCAGATCGCCTCCGGCTCCAGCGAGTAGGCGTCATCACTTTGCCGCCGCTCGCCGTTCTCAGCGATCACATCCAGGGCAACAGTGGCGATCTTTTCACGATCGATCGGCTCCAGCCTGCCCAGCAGGTCCTCCCAGGTCGCGTCCGAACTGCGCCGGCTGCGCAGATACTGCTGCGCGGCGGCTCCTGTAAGGGCCACCACCAGCAGAGATGCACCGAAGACAAAGAAGAGATGGTTCAACTCCGCCTCCAGTTCCGGATGCGCACCAGATCATACTCGACCCGCCGTTGCAGTGTGTAGATCTGCATCAGCATGGCATCCGGCAGCTCGCGAGGAGCCGGCGCCTCCTGCCAGAGCGTCACGATCCAGTACCCGACGCAACCGAGGTAGACCAGCGACCGGACGTGGTTCGCAGCGTTGTATACGTCCGCGCTGTTCTGCAGCCCAAAGTAGTTGTTGATGGTCTCAAGGATCAGGCTCACGATCGAGTAGATGCCGAATCCCTGCGCAATCCGCGCAACATGCGTCTTCCAGGGCAGCCCTGCCGTGGCCGAGAGCCACATGATGCCCACAAAAAGCTCGCTCATCAGTGCGGACGAGAAGAAGTTACTGCGCAGCATTAGTGACTGGACAGAAAGCTTCACTTCGGGCGCGGCCAGCCACGTCAGGATTGTGGCCAGCAGCACGCTGCCCGCGACAATCCACACAAATGCGCGCTTCACATCCTTGGCCCAGACGCCCGTTGGGCAAAACACATGCGTCGCGAGCTCATAGAAGACGAACAGCTGGATCGCCTCGTCGACGATAGCTAGCGCGAGCGCGGTGTAGTAATAGTTGGACTGCGTATTCTGATGGACGAAGCGCCAGATAAGGAACAGTGCAACCGATCGCGCGATATAAAACGCAATCAGCCCTGTAAACACCGGAAAGCTGGCCGCTCGCCCACGCCGCCAGATCACCGCCAGCAGCAGCAGATGGGCCGCGAACGCAGTCGCCCAGAAGAAGAGTTGGAAACCGGATAGATACATGCTCGGCGCTCCGGTCCGGGCGACTGCGCTTCTAAGTCAGCCCGATCCACTAGCTCCAGTGTAACGCGACCAGGCCATTTCCGGGACCCGGAGGCATCGGATCGGCCCCTCCAGGGTCACTAAAGTTGTAGGTCACCGGAGTCACCTCCGCCATCTGGGCCGTCGAAACCAGGCCGTTTCCCGGCCCCGGGGGCATGGGATCAGCACCGCCCGGATCATTCGCCGCGACCAGGCCATTTCCCGGTCCTGGAGGCATCGGATCAGCCCCGCCCGGATCATTCGCCGCAACCAGGCCATTTCCCGGTCCTGGAGGCATCGGGTCAGCTCCGCCCGGATCATTCGCAACGGCAAAGGCCGGAGATGCGAGCTGGGTAGAAGTTGGGGAATGGGCCACGGCGATCCCAGTTCCAAAAGCAACCAGACCGCTCAGCAGGGTTGCAGTCCACAGACGGAAGAAATTTTGGGGCATTCAGAGTTCTCCTCTCGGTGCGCCTTGTTAGCGCACGATTGGAGAGTAGCCGCAAAAACACGTAAGTTATTGAATTATTTGAACTTTGTTGCGTATAGGAAATCGCATCAAGGAGAACTGAGCTTAACCTCACCCCGCTCTGTCTCAGGCAGCCATCCAGGAGTGCTGCAGGTCGGCTTCTCGTTTGTTTCTTATAAGCAACATCCCCAGTTCAGACCAGGGGTCATTCGGATCAGCCAGGGGATCAGGAGGGATGCTGCAAACCCAACATTTTTGATCACATCCACTGTATTTTCAATACTTCGATCCAGATCGGCAGAAGCTTGCAGTTGCGTATGGGCAATCCAGTCTAAAAACTGAGATGCATTCCGCTTTGGGTTTGGCACACTCTTCTTGAGGCTAAGCAGAGTTGGATATGCCTGGTGCTTGCCCGTCCCTCCACGGACCGGCAAGCACTTACCTTTTTAAGCCCTCCCCACCTGCCTCCCTCCCTCCGCCTTTACCTCTCTCCAATCTCCCTCCGGGAACATCCTTCGCCGGCATTTGGTTACACTGGTGCGTGAAATTTTGCCTCTTGTCCTAAAGGATTTCCTCAGCACATGCGCATCGTTGATCTCCGGGAGGTCACCCTCCCCATCGCGTCCCCTATCGCGAACGCCTACATCGACTTCTCCAAGATGACCTGCTCGCTGGTCGCCGTCGTCACGGACCAGAAGCGCGACGGCCGCACCGTCATCGGCTACGGCTTCAACTCCAACGGCCGCTACGGCCAGGGCGGCCTCATCCGCGAGCGCTTCGCCCCCCGGCTCCTCGAGGCCGATCCTGCCTCCCTCCTCAACGACGCCGGAGACAACCTCAACCCCGACCGCATCTGGGCCACCCTGATGAAGAACGAGAAGCCCGGCGGCCACGGCGAGCGCTCCGTCGCCGTCGGCACCATCGACATGGCCGTCTGGGACGCCGTCGCCAAGATCGCCGGCAAGCCCCTCTTCCGCCATCTCGCTGACACCTATGGCCACACCGCCGACCCCAAAGTCTTCGTCTACGCCGCCGGCGGCTACTACTATCCCGGCAAGGACCTCTCCGCCCTCCGCGCCGAGATGCGCGGCTATCTTGACCGCGGCTACTCCGTCGTCAAGATGAAGATCGGCGGCGCTCCGCTCGCTGAGGACCAGAAGCGCATCGAGGCCGTCCTCACCGAGATCGGCAGCCAGGCCCAGCTCGCCGTCGACGCCAACGGCCGCTTCGATCTTGAGACAGCCATCGCCTACGCCAAGGCCCTGCGCCAGTACCCGCTCTTCTGGTATGAGGAGGTCGGCGACCCGCTCGACTACGCCCTGCAGGCCGCACTCGCCGAGTTCTATCCCGGCCCTATGGCCACCGGCGAAAACCTCTTCAGCCATCAGGACGCCCGCAACCTCCTTCGCTACGGCGGCATGCGTCCGGACCGCGACTGGCTGCAGTTCGACTGCGCCCTCTCTTACGGCCTCTGCGAATACCTCCGCACCCTGCGCGAGCTTTCGATCGCCGGCTGGTCGCCCCGCCGCTGCATCCCCCACGGCGGCCACCAGATGTCGCTCAACATCGCCGCCGGTCTCGGCCTCGGCGGCAACGAGAGCTACCCTGACCTCTTCCAGCCCTTCGGCGGATTCCCCGACGGCGTCCGTGTAGAGAACGGCTACGTCACCATGCCCGACCTGCCCGGCATCGGCTTTGAAGGCAAATCCGACCTCATCAAAGTCATGCGCGAACTGGCAGAGTAAAGCCAAATATACTGACGGGGCTCATTTTTGCCATTCTCATTGCGAACGTCAAAACTTCTGTCATTCCGCAAGCATTCAAAGCCAGTCGAGCGCGGAGGATAAGTTTTGCTTAAGGGCACGGCTTTAGCCGTGCCAAAAAACTCCGGTTTAGAAAGGGGCTTTAGCCCCTGAGGTCACACCTCTGATCGCAGAACAACAATCGTCGAAAGCCTCTCCTCTCGGCCCGCTCTGGCTGCAGGTCCTCCTCGGAGTCGTGCTCGGCATCGTCTTCGGCGTTCTCGCTCCGCATCGCGCCACCGCACTCAAGCCTCTCGGCGACGACTTCATCCTCCTCATCCGGATGACCCTCGCGCCCATCATCTTCTCTACCGTCGCTGTCGGCATCGCCCGCATGGGAGACCTCCGCGAGGTCGGTCGCGTCGGCGTCAAGGCGCTCCTCTACTTCGAAGTCGTCTCCACTCTGGCGCTCGCCCTCGGCCTCGTCGCCATCGACATCCTCCGCCCCGGCGTCGGCATGAACATCGACGCCTCCACGCTCAACTCCTCCGCCATCGCCGCCTACACCGCCACCGCGCAGCACGTCGGCCTCGTCGCCTTCCTCACCGGCATCCTGCCAACCTCCGTCGCCGAACCCTTCGTCACCGGCAACATCCTGCAGGTCATCTTCCTCGGCGTCCTCTTTGGCCTGGCCACCGCTCCTCTGCGCGAAAAAGCAAAGCCGCTCGTCGATCTCCTCGACCTCACCCTCAAGGTGATGTTCCGCATCGTCGGCATCATCATGCTCTTCGCGCCCATCGCCGCCTTCGGAGCCATGGCTTACACCGTGGGACAGTACGGCCTCGCCAGCCTGCGCCCCCTCGCCATCTTCACCGCCGAGCTCTGGGCCGTCGCCGCCCTCTTCGTCGCTCTCGTCCTCGGCCTTATCGCGCGATTCGCCGGCTTCAGCCTCACCCGCCTGCTCGCCTACCTGCGCGACGAGCTGCTGATCACCGCCGCCACCTCGTCCTCCGAGGCCGTCCTCGCGCCCGTCATGCTCAAGCTCGAGCAGCTCGGCTGCTCCGCGCCCGTCGTCGGCATGGTCATGCCCGCCGGCTACACCTTCAACGCCGACGGAACCGCCATCTATCTCTCCATGGGAGCGATCTTCCTCGCCCAGGCCACCAACACCCACCTCGGCCTGCGCGAGCAGATCACCGTCCTGCTCGTCCTCATGCTCACCTCCAAGGGCTCCGCCGGGGTCGCCGGCGCCGGCTTCGTCACCCTTGCCGCCACCCTCGCAGCCATGCACTCCATCCCGGCCGCCGCCCTCGTTCTGCTGCTCGGCGTCGAGCGCATCACCAACATCCCCCGCGCCGTCGTCAACGTCATCGGCTCCAGCGTCGCCACCATCGTCATCGCAAAGTGGGAGAATGCATTCGACGCCTCCCGCGCCGCCGCCACCCTCGACGGCGCACAGTTGCCGGCAGACTAGCCCATGGAAGACCTGAAACAGCTCGTGCGCGACATCTTCACCCACGCCCTCGCCGACTGCAGCATCCCCCACGCGTTTGACCGCGTCCTCCACCTCGAGCAGGCTCACCTGCTCGTCGCCGATCTTCCGCCCATCGCACTCGATCGCCTGAAGCACCTCCGCATCGTCGCCGCCGGCAAAGCCGCCGCGCCTATGCTCGAAGCTCTGCTCGACCGCCTGCCTCTACCCGCCGACTGCGACCTCTCCGGCGTGCTCATCGCTCCCACTCAGCCACGCACGCTCCCCGTCTCCATCCGCTACTTCCCCGGTGGCCATCCCTCGCCCAACCAGCCCTCCTTCGACGGCGCCTCCGCCGCGCTCACCGCCGTCCGCGAGATCGCAGACCTGCCGCCCGACGAAGCCCTCTGCCTCTTCCTCATCTCCGGCGGAGCCTCGTCCATGATGGAGCTTCCGCTCGACGCCTCCATCTCCCTCGACGACACCGTCGCCTTCCACCGCGAGCTCGTCCACTCCGGCGCCACCATTGTGGAGATGAACTGCGTCCGCAAGCACTTCTCGGCCATCAAGGGCGGACGCCTCGCACTCGCCGCCGGCTCAGCCCGCCGCCTCACCTTCCTCGTCTCGGACGTGCCTCCCACGCACCTCGACGCCCTCGCCTCAGGGCCCACCCTGCCCGACACAACCACAGTTACCGAATGTCGCGAGATCCTCGCCCGCTACTCTCTGCTCGAGCGCTTTCCCGCCTCGGTCCGCGACTTCTTCTCCTCCACGTTCCCTGAAACACCCAAGCCCGGCGAGCTCAACTCCCCCTTCGTCACCCTGCTCGACTCAGACGAGTTCGCACGCACCGCCGCCGCCCGCGCCGAAGCCCTCGGCTTCCACGCAATCATCGACAACTCCTGCGATGACTGGCCCTTTGACCGCGCCGCCGGCCATCTCCTCGCCCGCCTGCGCGAAGCCCGCCTCACACATCCACGCTGCTGCATCGTCTCCACCGGCGAGGTCAGTGTCCGCGTGCCGCATTTCGAAAAACCAGCCCCGCACTTCGACGACTCCGCCTCGCACACCGGCGGACGCAATCAGCATCTCGCGCTCTATCTCGCCACCCTGTTGCGCGCGGACGACTCTCCCATCGCCATCCTCTCCGCCGGCTCCGACGGCATCGACGGCAACAGCACCGCTGCCGGCGCCGTCATCGATGCCCGAACCGTCGCCGAAAACCCCGGCGCAGCGCTTCGCTCTCTCGCTGCCTTCGACTCCGGCGCCTGGCTCGCCGCGCACGACGCCGCCATCGTCACTGGCCCCACCGGCCAGAACCTGCGCGACCTCCGCATCCTGCTAGCGGACTCCGGCAGCTAACTCCGCGCACTCACGGCCTGCCCCATACTCACCCGCCGCAGCAGGTCCGCCGCTCCACCGTGGCTCGGGTCCAGTTCCAGGGCCTTGCACGCCAGCCGCTCCGCGTCGGCCGCACACCCCAGCCCCATCGCCGCCTGCGCCCGCAGGTAGATCGACTGGATGCGATTGCGCAATGCGAGATCGTCCTCGAACAACAGCATCGCCGGGAGCGATGTCGCGAAATAGTCCACCACCGGCCGTGCGCGCTCCAGCTCTCCAGCGAACTCTTCAATCTTCATGAACAGCGCCCGCGCTGCGCCCGCCTCGCCCAGCGCCTCCATGCATGCGCCCGCCCAGTAGGTATTCGCGGAGACCTCGCTCACCGCCATCTGCTGAAAGTCGCCCGACGCGCGCGCCCCGCGCTGCCACGCTTCACGCGCCGCCGCCCCATCGCCCACGGCAGCCGCGGCAACGCCCAGCCAGTACTGTGGCTCACTGCGGTTCGCCAGCAGATGCCATGCCTCGCCCAGCGAATGCGGCGGATCGAGCGTCGCCTCCATCAGACCACGCGCCTTCACCGCATCACCGGCCGCAATCGACTCCTGCGCCAGCAGAATGCTCGCCCGCACAAACTGCGCCAGCACCAGCCCCTCGCCGCCCTCCCATGGCTGGAAGCTCCTCGCCAGCAGCAGCTGCATCGCCTTCTGCGGCCTGCCGGCGTCATTGAGCAACGTCGCAATCTCCACCGACAGATCGTCCCGCTGCGCATGTAGCTCCGGATATCGCTCCAGCTCCGCGAGCCGGGCCTCTACCGCGACACCCGTCCGCTTCCATAACTGGTCGCGCTCATACAGCACCCGCGAGCTTGTCGGATCCGCCGCAAATGCCCGCTCAAACGCCGCCAGCGCCGCCTTCGCGTCATGCCGCACGTTGTAGTACGCGATCCCCAGGTTGCGCTGCGCCATCACGCTCTGCGGCTCGATCTCCGCCGCGCGCTCCCACTGAGCAATCGCGTCCTCATATCGCCGCCGGTCATAAAGAAAATTGCCGAGGTACAGCCGCGCACTCGCATTCCGCGGATCGCCCCCGATCGCCGCCTCCAGCGCGCACATCTCCTCCAGGCGATTCGGAAAGGGATTCACAATCGGCGACGCAACTCCCTCCACCGCAATTCCGCACCGCGCATAGTCGAAGTAAAGGTCCAGCCGCGTCTGCGCATCTTCCGGCAACTCGCCGCGCAACACATGCCGCGCCCACACATGCAGCGGATCCAGCCGCAGCGTCTCTTCCAACTCCACCTGCGCCTCACTCTTGCGCCCCAGCCTGCCCAGCGCCAGTGCACCCAGCACTTTCGCATTCAAATCATCTGCATTCAATCGCAGCCCGCGGTTTGCATGTTCCAGACACTGCTGCCAGCGCCCGGCGCGCGCATCCAATTCCGCAAGCGCGCGAAAAGCCGGTGCCGCCCACGCTGCATTCCACGTCGCCTTGTAGAACGCCGCGTACGCTTCCTCATAACGCTGTTGATACCGCAGCGTCAGCCCAAGCTGGTAATACGCCTCGCCGTCATACGGATTCGGATTTCTGCGTGTCAGCCGCGCAATCGCCGCCCGCAGATGCCCTTCAGCCTTTGCAAACTCCCCGCGCTCCAGGTGCCACCGCCCCAGCGCCGTGTTGCATCGCGCATCTCCCGCATCGCGCCGCAGCGCCTCACGCCAGTACAGCTCCGGACTCCGCGTCGCATGCCGATATTGCTCCAGGTGCAGCGCCGTAATGTACAGCTCGTCGGCGCTGGCAATCTCCTCTGGCGCTGGCGGCTCCGTTGCAGGCTCAGGAGCAGGCGCAGGCGCCACCTCACCCGGAGCATAACGCAGCACAACGCCTCCCGTGCTCTCCAGCATCACCGCCAGCGCGTTCTCCGCGATGCCCTCCGGCAACTTCACGCTCCGCAGCAGAGGCTCGGCAATCTCAATCCTCCCAGCCCACTCCTCCAATACGCGATCCCCCGCACACAGCGTCACCTTCGCCTCGCTCATAGACTCCGTCACGCACACGCCTACATGCGCAACTCCGTTCTCGACACGCAGGCTCATCGCGGCCCGCAGATCTGCCGCCTGCGCAACACCAATCTCCCGGATCGGATACCAGAATTGGCTGAATGTTCGCGTCTCCCCTGGCGCCAGAAACGAAAAGTCCGGCTGATTGTCCGTATACACGCCGGCCATCAGCTCGACGTATGGCCCATCAGCGTCCGTCAGACACCGGTCCCAGCTATAGCCGAACTCCTGATTGCCCCACGTCCATTGCTTCTTCCCCGGGGCGATATGGTGGTTCGCCACATGCACCAGCCCCGCGCGGGCCGCATGATCATATCCTCCAAAGAAGTCCTGCCGCGTCGACGCGATCATGTAACTCGTCGGCACCGGAATATTCGCATACCGGCTCAGGTCGTCCGCCGCATACGAGCCATCCGGCCGGAAGCACCGCGGCTGCTCCTCCTGCGGCACTCCGTCCTTCGCCCGCTCCGGATAATCCACGCCGTAGTACGCGCGGTCGCTGTGCGGGAAGGAAGTAATGGCACGTTTCGCGTGGTCCGCCACAAATCGCACATCCGGCGGAAAGAACGACTGGTAGTGCTCATGCACCCGCGTTGCCACGTTTGCCCACCACAGAAAGGTCTGCACCTGCTCTGTACGATTCTCCAGCCGCGCCTTCAGCTCCAGCAGCGCACGTCCCGGATGCAGGCAGACTCCATGCATCCCCTTCATATGTGACATCGGATCGTGCTGGCTCATCCACACTGTCGCCGATCCATCCGCGTGCCGCTCGATCGTCCACTCCGCCGGCATAAACGTCGCCGGCCTGTGGTGCTGCGGCCAGTTGAACTCCACGCCGCCGGAAGCCCACGGCCCTGCTAGCCCCACCAGTGCCGGCTTGATCACATTCTGCCGGTAGAAAAAGTCGTAACCGTTCGTCTTGTCGTAGCCGATATGGATGCGGCCGCCAATCTCCGGCAGCACCATCACCCGCACAAACTCATTCTCGATATGCACCGCCTGCCACGCGCGCTCGCGCGGCTCCAGCGCAATCCTCTCGATCATCGGCAGCGGATACACCTTGCCGCTTGAGCCCTGGTACACCCGTTTCTCCAGAAACATGGGCAGCGGCTCCGGAGCACCCGGCTCGTACGTGGGAATCGCTACCGCCTCGCTCCATATCTTCACCGCGCCGGTCTCGCTCTCCGGCGCATCGGGCAGCGCAAACCGGCTGCCCTGCGTTGGATTACACGGTTCTGTCATGCGCTCCCAGCATACGGCATCATCGCAAAGGCGCCGGCCGCTCGCTTGATAGACTGGATCTGTCCCCATCGTCTAGCGGCCCAGGACTCCGCCTTCTCAGGGCGGCAACACAGGTTCGAATCCTGTCGGGGACGCCAATCTGTTTTCTCAGCTCAGGACCGCCCGCGGCTTCGCCTCTTCGGTCTTCAATGGCACTGCGCCTCGTCCTGAAATTCCTTTGTCATTGCCATGGAAGCCAGCGCCTGCTCGCAACCCAGGATCTTCGCGTCCAGCGGGTTGTTGCTGAAAATATCCGGTGAGATGTACGACGCCTTGCTGTGCATCTGCAACAACTGATCGCTCATCTGCTGCATGTTTGCAAACTCATTGCGCAGCAGCTGCGCGGCACTCTGGTCGGGCCCGGTCTTGGTCGCGGCCAGCGCCATCTGCAGCTTGGCTTCTGCGGTACGCCGGATGGCTCCCACCCAATCATCCCCGATGGGGTAGCTGCGGTTCACCGCGTTCACCAGCGAGATGCGCCACTCACGAATCTGCGTCAATGCTTCAATCTCCGCCCCCAGAAATCCCTCGGAGAGTTGCGGCGGTTCCGGCTTCGAGGCGCCGCTGCCCTCCGCCGGTAGTGTCAGAATGGTGCGGACGCCCTGAAACTGCACCGTCCCATGCGTCAGCCGCGCCAGCGACTCGACATCGATGTAGCTTCTGCCGTTGATCCGCACCAGGGGCGCCTCATCCGGCTGCCCTGCGATTACCAGCGTTCCCGCCTGCCGCGCAGCCTGCGCATTCGCGCCTATTACGCCGCCGCTGAATGCTCCCGCCGCAAGGACCCCTGCACACATCAGCCTTTGCATCGTATACATGGCTGCCGCCTTCCGTTACGCATCCGTTGGATGCATGGAGCCGGCGGTCCGGTCGCTCAGTACGCTCAGCGCCGTCGGATGGTACGTTTCACCTGCGCGTACTGCAGCAGGATGTACTGGTCCGTCATTCCGGCAATGTAGTCCGCCACCACGCGCGCCAGCCCCTCCCGCTCAATCTCATCCACGTAACCGGCAGGCAGTTCCTCCGGCGAGCCCACCCAGAAGTCGAATAACTCGGTGACCACCTGCTCCGCCTTGTTGTGCTCCAGCGTCAGCGCATCGCAGCTATAGAGCGTGTCATACAGATAACGCTTCTCCTGCAGCCGCTCGCTTTCTGCCAGGGGCGAGAAGGTCGCCAGCCGCTCCGGATGCGCACGCACATCGTCGAGGCAGGTTGCGCCAATGGCGCGAGTGTTGGCGAGCGTCGTCGCAATCAGGTCGTCGGTCAGGATGTTCTGCATCAGCTGCAGTGCCTCATGGAACAGGAACTTCGGCTCCACACCGGGATGCAGCCGGTGCACCTCCGCATAGCTGTACGCCACAATGTCCACGTGGGTGCGGATGTGGTCGATCTCCAGCAGCCCGGACTCCACGCCGTCATCCAGGTCTGCGGTCAGGTAGGCGATCTCATCCGCAAGGTCGATGATCTGCGCCTCCAGCGGAGGCCTGCGTCCCAGAAAGTATTCCGCGAGCTCCGGGTGCTGGTCTTCGGCATAATCCCGCGAGTGCTTGATGATGCCCTCGCGCACGCCCAGCGTCAGGTTCAGGCCGCGGTGCGCAGCATAGCGCTGCTCAAAGTGCTCCACGATGCGCAGCGCGTGCAGGTTGTGGTCGAAGCGCAGTCCATGCCGTTTCAGGCACTCATCCAGCGCCCGTTCGCCTGCATGCCCGAACGGCGGGTGTCCGATGTCGTGGACCAGAGCCAGCGTCTCCGCCAGGTCCTGGTTCAGGCCCAGGGCCTCCGCCACGCTGCGGGCAATCTGCATCACCTCAATCGTGTGGGTCAGCCGGCTTCGGAAGTGGTCCGAAGCCCTGCTGGTAAACACCTGCGTCTTGCCCGCCAGCCGCCGGAACGCCCGCGACTGCACAATCCGCTCACGGTCCCGCTGAAACGCTGTGCGCAATGGCCGGTCGGGCGCCCCATACAGGCGCTGCATCAGCAGGTCATGCGGCTCGTTCGAGACGGAACACGCGCTCAGGTTGCCGTCGATCGGCACCGGCCTGTTCCGCTCGCTTCGCATAGAGCGTCGCCCGCCGGGCTCCGCAATGCGCACCGCTGCTGTACTCTGCTGAGTCACACCCTAGTGTAAACCGGGGCCCGCAGACAGCAGACCCGCTCGCCGCGCCACTAGCAGCTACTTCGGTGCGTCCTTGGCCTGCTCCGGCGCCGAAGTCAGCTTGGCCAGCTTCACCCGGGCGTCCTCCAGCTTCCGCTGCACCTTGGCCACATCGCTTGGATCGGCGTCCGCTGGCAGTGAGTGCGCGTACTCCGTCATCGATCGCTCCCACTGTGCCACGGCCATCTTCAGATTGCCGGTCTTGGCATACACCTCGCCCAGGTGGTCGTGCACCGTGGGATCGGTGTTCATGCGCTCGTTCGCCTTGCGCAGGTTCTGCTCCGCCTCCGCATACTGGCCCATCTTGTAGTACGCCCAGCCCAGCGAATCCAGGTAAGCGCCGTTCTGCGGGTCCAGTTCGACCGCCTGGCGGATCAGTTTCATCGCCTCCGGCAGCCGCTGCCCATTGTCCGCCAGCATGTATCCCAGATAGTTCAGGATCATCGCGTTCTTCGGATCGATCTCCAGTGCCTTGCGGAACTGCGCCTCCGCCTGGTCATACATCTTCTGCCGGTCCAGCGCGTCGCCGCGCAGGAAGTAGATGTACAGCTTCTCCGTGGGCTTCTTCGCCAGCGCTTCGGATTTGTCGATCTCCGCCGCAGCCTCCGGGAAGCGTTTCAGCCGCGTATACATCTGCGCCAGGTCTTCGTGGACCTCCAGATCGTCCTGGGTCCCCGTAAGCTGTGCCTTCGCCAGCGCCAGTCCCTGCTCCACCTGGCCGGAGTCCGCCAGCTGCTGCGCATACAGAAGCTGGAGTCCGTGGTTCTTCGGCTGGGCCTTCGCGCCTTCGGCCGCGGCCGCCGTCGCTTCCTTCCACATATGCCCATCGCGATAAGCCTCCACGACACCGTCATAGCCGCTCTCGGTGTAGCAGGGAGCTGCATCCTCCGCCTGGCTGTTCGTGTCGCAGTCGCCGCCCAGCTCCGCCATCTGCTTGTATGCGGAAACCGCCTCCGCCGTACGGTCCTGCTCGCGATAGATAATTCCCAGGCGGTTCAGAAAATACGCCCGGTTGCTCTTCTCCTGGTCGGAGTACTTCCCGTCCGCGTGTTCCGTCGAATTCACCAGCTGGTTCAGCAGCGCGATCGCCTGGTCGTACTTGCCCAGCGCGTCGTAGTTCAACGCCTCGTCCACGCCCCACTGCAGCTGCTCGTTCGTCCCCGGCTGGATCTGCGGCTTGATCTTCTCCAGTGTCGCCAGCGACTCCTCGTAATGCCCCTGCCGCCTCTGGATCTCCGAGATCTGGATCGCCGACCGCAGGTCGGTCGGGTCGGCCGCGCGCAGCGTCTGGAACATCTTCAGCGCTTCGTCCAGCTGGTTGTCCTCCAGCAGCGCGTTGGCCAGCGCCATCTGCACCTCGGGATTGTCCGGGTCGTCATCCAGCGACCGCTTGTACGCCGCCACCGCGTCCTTGGACTTCTTCAGCCGGTCGTAACTCTGCCCCAGCGCAAACTCCATCCGTGCCGTGCGATCGTCCTGCGGCACGCCCGCAATCACCGCCGCCGCGCGCTGCAGGTCGCCCTCGTCGGAGTAGAGCTTGGCCATGCTCAGCACGACCTCCTCCGAGTTCGAATCAATCTTCTGCGCCGCCTGGAACTCAGCCTCGGCCTTGGCAGACTCGTGGTTGGCCGCATACAGCTCGCCCAGCAGCAGCTTGGACTCCACGTCCTCCGGCTTCAGCCGCGTGATCGTCTCATACTCCGCGATCGCCTGCCCCAGGACCTGCTGCGACTGCGGCCCCTGCATATCTCCCAGCGACCTTACATACACCTGCCCCAGCAGGCTGTGCGCATCGACATCGTCAGGATTGCGCTTCACCTGGTCCTTGGCCGCGTTCACTGCATCCTGAACCCGCCCCAGACGGAAGTACAGGTCGGCAAGCCCGTCCTGCAGCAGCGTGGAGTTCGGATCGGCATTCAGCGCCAGTTTGTACTGTTCGATCGCCTGCGTCGCATAGTCCGGCCGCCCCGCATTCACCGCCATCTCTTCATACAGATGCGCCAGCCCATAGTGGTAGTACGCACTGGAGCGGTCCGGTGCCGGCGTATTGTTCTTTGCGCCCGCATCCGCGCTCTGCGGCTCGGCACTCTTCTTCTGCGCCGGAGCAGATTTATGGCTCAACGGCGGATCAATCTGCGACTGGCCATCCAGCACCGTGGGCGCAACCATCAGAACGAGGGTCGCCGAAGCAAGCCGGATAGAAGTGGTTCGCAGAGAACGGGGAAAGAGATTCATGGGCAAGAAATTCCTATCCGGCGCAGATTGGTCGCCGCGCTGTAGTCTTAGACGGGCCAGCAGCACCCTTGGATGCTGGGCGCATCCTCAGTTCGCCTCATTCTATACCCCTCGGCAAACACGCCAACGCAGGCATTTTGCCGGTCATTCCTGAGCGGTGCTCAAAGAGACCCGTAGATTCAGTCGACCCGGCAACCCCGATCCCGGCCTCGGGCCTTCCCTCTCACCCGTGCCGGAAGTGCCGTACCCCCGTCAGCACCATCGCCACGCCCAGCCGGTCTGCCGCCTCGATCACCTCGGCGTCCCGCACGCTGCCGCCCGGCTGAATCACCGCCGTCGCGCCCGCATTCGCCACCGCCTCCAGCCCGTCCGGGAACGGGAAGAATGCATCCGACGCCGCCACCGTCCCTGCCAGCGGCAGCACGGCCTTCATCGCGCCGAACCGCGCCGCGTCCACGCGGCTCATCTGCCCCGCGCCCACACCCACCGTCTGCCCGTGCCCGTCGTTGTAGCGGGCATACAGGATCGCGTTCGACTTCACGTGCTTGCACACCGTCCACGCAAACTTCAGCGCCCGCATCTCCTCCGCCGTCGGCGCGCGCTTGGTCACCACCTTCAGCTCCGCATCGCTCAACTCGTGCCGGTCCGCGTCCTGCACCAGGAACCCGCCCGAAATCTGCTTGATGACCCGGTCTCCCGCGCTGCCCGCCGCAATCTCCAGCAGTCGCAGGTTCTTCTTCGCCGCAAACCGCTCCACCGCCTCCGGCGTAAACCCCGGCGCGACAATCGCCTCCACAAACAACTTGGCAATCTCCTCCGCCGCCGCGCCGTCCACCTCGCGGTTGATCCCGATCACTCCCCCAAACGCCGATACCGGGTCGGCCTCGAGCGCCCGCTTGTACGCCTCCAGCACCGTCCCGCCCGTCGCCGCGCCGCACGGATTCGTGTGCTTGATGATCGCCACCGCCGTCTCGCCAAACTCGCTCGCCAGCTCCCAGCACGCATCCAGGTCCACCAGGTTGTTGTAGCTCAGCTCTTTTCCTTGGAGCTGCCGCGCTCCCGCAATCCCGCGGCCTGTGCCGTCCACATACAAAGCAGCGCTCTGGTGCGGATTCTCGCCATATCGCAGTACCATCTTGCGCGGCTCCACAACCCGCAGCGTCTCCGGCATCGCCCCCTTGTCGAACACCGCCGGCACCCCGTGCGGCTGCGGCTCGGCAATGCTCTCCAGAGCCGTCGCAATCCCCGAGTCATACGCCGCCGTCGTTGCAAAGGCAGCCTTCGCCAGCCGCCACCGAGTCGCCCGGCCCACCGCGCCGCCGTTCGCCGCCATCTCCTCGGCGATCGCCGCATAGTCCGCCACCGCGGTCACAATCGCCACATCCTCAAAGTTCTTCGCCGCCGACCGCACCATCGACGGGCCGCCGATATCGATGTTCTCGATCACATCGCTGAACGCCACGCCCGGCCGGCTCGCCGTCTTCTCGAACGCGTACAGGTTCACCACCACCATGTCGATCGGCTCGATCGCATGCTCCTTCACCGCCGCCACATGCTCCGCATTGCCGCGCATGTGCAGGATGCCGCCATGCACCTTCGGGTGCAAGGTCTTCACGCGCCCGTCCAGCATCTCGGGAAAGCCCGTCAGCCCGCTGATGTCGCGGACCGTAAGCCCCGCCTCGCGCAGCGCCTTCGCCGTCCCGCCGGTCGACACCAGCTCCACGCCATGGCCCGCCAGTGCCTGGGCAAACTCCTTGAGCCCCGTCTTGTCGGTCACGCTCAACAGCGCCCGACGGATCTTGCGCAGCCCGCCATCGGCCGCATTCTCAGTTGCAGACTTCGTCATCGTAGCTGTCTCTTGGGAGATCATCTCAGTGGTCGTCACACCACCATTCTAGTAGCTGCCACCGCAGCGGCAGCCCGCCTGCGGAAAATCCGGCTTTTTCGCTGTCAGCTTAAAAGCTGACAGCTTACAGCTCGAGAAACGTAGCCTTCGCGCACAAACCCGTTGGGTGCCCCATTCATGGAGCGGCTCAGGCCGTGACATGGGTGGGGTAGGGTTTATCTCAGCTCGTACTCGAACCTGGACCTCAAACCTACCTCTCCAACGCCCCCACCAGCTCCCCCACCCTCGCCACATCGTGCCCCGCGCACCACCTTTTCAGCCCATTCGCAATGTTCTCCACCGCGCGCGGATCGGCATAGCTGGCTGTGCCCACCTGCACCGCCGTCGCCCCGGCCAGCAGGAACTCCACCGCATCCTCCGCCCGCACAATCCCACCCATCCCCACCACGGGGATCTTCACCTGCTGCGCCGCCTCATACACCATCCGCACCGCAATCGGCCTTATCGCCGGCCCCGAGAGCCCGCCGGTAAAGTTCGCGATCCGCGACCTCCGCCGCTCCACATCGATCGCCAGCGCCACAAACGTATTCACCAGGCTGATCGCCTGCGCCCCCGCATCCTCGCACACCTTCGCCATCAGCTTGATGTCCGTCACATTCGGCGACAGCTTCACCATCACCGGCCGCCCGCTCTTCGCCGCCGTCTCCACGCACCGCTTCGTCAGCCAGTACAACGCATCCGCATCGGTCCCGAACGTCATCCCCCCGTGCGCCGTATTCGGACAGCTCGCATTCAGCTCATACATCGCCACGCCCTCGGCGTCGTTCAGCACCTCGATCACCTCGGCGCAGTCGTCCATCGTGAACCCGAACACATTCGCAATCACCACCGCGCCTTTTATCGTGCGCAGCTTCGGCAGCTTCTCCGCCACAAACGCCCGCACCCCGATGTTCTGCAGCCCGATCGCATTCATCATCCCCGCCGGCGTCTCAATCACCCGCGGACTTGCATTGCCCGCCATCGGCTCCCGCGACAGCCCCTTGGTCACAAACGCGCCAATCCGCTCCAGCGAGACAATCTCCTCGAACTCCACCCCATACCCGAACGTCCCGCTCGCAGCAATCACCGGCGAGCACAGCTCCACTCCCGCCAGCGTCACGCGCATGTCCGTCTTGCTCACGCCTCCCAGTGTAACGGGGCGTTAGCCGAGTCTGCGGTATATACTATGGTATCTACCATTAGGAGGTACACGTGCAGACAGCCAAACTCTTCAAGACTGGACGCAGTCAGGCAGTACGCCTCCCCGCCGAGTTTCGCTTCCAGGCAACAGAGGTCTTCATTCGCCGTGATGACGAAACGGGAGACGTGATTCTGTCGCGCCGCCCCAGCTGGAAGGAAATCCTCTCGCAAATCGATCCGTCGGATATTCCGGATGATTTCCTGAGCCCCGAGCAACGGAATCAAAAGCCGCCTCGTGAGCCTCGCCTGTAATGCTCTACATGCTCGACACTAACGCTGTGTCTTATCTGATTCGCAGACGATCCGTCCACCTCCAGGAGCGCATGGACGCCATCGCTCCCGGGGATCGTCTTTGCATTTCGGCCATCACCGAAGCCGAGCTGCGTTATGGTGTAGCCGCACTTAAAGGGGCGCGAAAACTCGCTCAAGCAGTGGAGCTCATTCTCCGAAATATCCAGGTACTTCCGTGGACCTCTGACGCCGCAAAAGCTTATGCAGCTTTCCGGGCTCACAATCGCGCCTTGGGCCTGGGAGCAGGGGATATCGATCTTCTTATATCCGCCCATGCAATTTCGGAAGACGCCACGCTCGTAACCAGTGATTCTGCTATTCGCAAGCTTAAAGGTGGGCTGATAACCGTGAACTGGGCCGACGATGTCCGTCCCAATTAATTCCTCCACCGCAGAACCGGTAAAATCATCTCGATGCTCGATCTCGCATTCGTTCGTGCCAACCTGCCCTTAGTCGAAGAGAAGCTCCGCGCCCGCAACATGGACCCCGCCACCGTCCTCGGCGACTTCGCCACCGTCGACCGCGCTCGCCGCGACGCCATCACCCAGGCCGAATCCGTCAAGGCGCAGCGCAACAAGCTCTCCGAAGAGATCGGCAAGCTCAAACGCACCGGCGGCGACACCACCACCCTTTCCGAAGAGACCAAGGCCCTCAAAGCCACCGGCGACTCCCTCGAAGCCTCCGCCGCAGC
Source organism: Acidobacteriaceae bacterium (assembly GCA_035550395.1). GTDB lineage: Bacteria > Acidobacteriota > Terriglobia > Terriglobales > Acidobacteriaceae > Edaphobacter. The sequence continues at coordinate 6,101 of DASZPF010000020.1, read as the reverse complement.
CGCCGACGATCAGCTCCGCGCCATCCTCCAGTCCATCCCCAACCTCCCCCAACCCTCCGTCCCCGTCGGCTCCGACGAGCACGCCAACCTCGAAGTCAAGAAGTGGGGCGAGATTCCTACCTTCGCCTTCACCCCGCAGCCCCACTGGGAGATCGGCGAACGCCTCGGCATCCTCGACTTCGAGCGCGCCGCCAAAATCTCCGGCGCACGCTTTGTCGTCCACTACGGCCAGGGAGCCCGCCTCGAGCGCGCCATCGCCAACTTCATGCTCGACCTCCACACCAGGCCGGTTGAAAAAGGCGGCCACGGCTACACCGAGGTCCTGCCCCCCTACATGGTCAACTCGAAGTCCCTCTTCGGCACCGGCAACCTCCCCAAGTTCGCCGCCGACCTCTTCCACTGCGACGACAAGCCCTACGCCCCCGGTGAGTACCAGGACTCCGACCACTGGCTCATCCCTACCGCCGAGGTCCCCGTCACCAACCTCTTCCGCGACGAGACCCTCGACGACGCCCAGCTCACCGTCTCCTACTGCGCCTACACCCCCTGTTTCCGCTCCGAGGCCGGCACCTACGGCAAGGACGTCCGCGGCATGATCCGCCAGCATCAATTTCAAAAAGTCGAGCTCGTCAAGTTCGCCCGCCCTCAGGACTCCGACGCCGAGCACGAAAAGCTCACCCGCGACGCCGAGCGCGTCCTCGAACTCCTGGGCCTGCCCTACCGCCGCATGCTCCTCTGCACCGGAGACATGGGCTTCTCGTCCTCCAAGACCTACGACCTCGAGGTCTGGCTCCCCGGCCAGAACCTCTACCGCGAGATCAGCTCCTGCTCCAACTTCGAGGCCTTCCAGGCCCGCCGCGCCAACATCCGCTACAAGCCCGCCGGCGCAAAGAAGTCCGAATTCCTCCACACCCTCAACGGCTCCGGCCTCGCTGTCGGCCGCACTTATCTCGCAATCCTTGAGAACTACCAGCAGCCCGACGGCACCGTCCGCATCCCCGAAGCCCTGGTCCCCTATATGAATGGCGACACCGTCATCGCCAGGCGCGGCTAGCTTCATACGCCTGCGGTACACACCCCGGCTCGTCTAAAAGCCGGCCCGTCTATGCTCAGTCGCTGTGCGGATTTCCCTTACCACCCCATCTGCCGCATTCGTCCCAGGATGATCGTGCTGTACCACCCCATCCGCTCCGGCCTGCGCCGCCGCGGAGCCGGCAGAATCGCCGCCAGCCGCGCCGCCTGCTCCCGCCCCACCCGCCGCGCCGGCACGCGATACCAGTGCTCGCTCGCCGCCTCCGCACCGTAGATCCCCGGCCCCCACTCCACCTCGTTCAGGTACAGCTCCAGGATCCGCCGTTTCCCCAGCACCAGCTCCGCCACCGGCACCAGAGACGCCTCCGCGCCCTTGCGCACAATCGACCGCCCCGTCCCGAAGAACAGGTTCTTCACCAGTTGCTGCGTCAGCGTCGACGCGCCCCGCACCCGCCCGCCATCCATGTCTTCCTTGGCGTCGATCTGGATCTGCTGCCAGTCGAACCCGTGGTGCTGGTAGAACCGCCCATCCTCCGCCGCAATCACCGCATGCTGCAGGTCCGGCGAGATCTGCGCCAGCGGCACAAACCGATACTGCTCCTCGTACGGCCCTTTGCTGAACCACGACTGCACCCGCCTCTGCATGTGCACCATCGTCGTGGGCGGATTCACCCACTTCAGCAGCACCAGCGTCAACGCGGCCAGCAGCCATCCCGCCGCCACTGCGACAATCGCCCATCGAACCAACCGTAGTAGCCGCTTCCCGATCGCGCGCCCCTCATATATCTCACAGAATCCTCCTCAGCATACCCTCCTTTCGCTGCCAGCTTACAAACCTTACTGCCGTCATCCAGAGCGCAGCGAAGGATCCCTGTAGTTCCTTTTGGCGCTCATCGCAGCTAGGTGCCCCCATCCGCAACCGCTCTCTGCGGACGGGTGGGAACGAACGGCCTTTGAATTTTGCCTGCTCATCCGCTCCGCACAGTCGACTGCAGCTTACTTAAGAACTCTTCTCCGGCTCGATTCCACACGAGTCCCGCGATGGCGCCGATCAGCGCAAAGAAAACGCAGTTCATTGCGAGTGTGAGAAAAAAGCCTCGCAGGACAATCGCAGCCGGGCACAATACCTCGCTGACTATGGTCCAGCACGCAGGAAACGGATCACCATTGATCACCGCCCCTAATACATACAAGACGGATAAATCACCAAGCAGCCCCACACCGATACCCGCCGCAATCCACCCTTTCACCTCAGCCACGAATCACGCCCTCCCGCCGCCGCCGGCGGAGGAGGGGGCGCTGCCTCCGCTCCGCCATACCAGTCCACGTTGCGCGTCACATACATCGCTGCTGCAATCGCCGCAAAGCTCGCAATCGACCCCGTCAGCAGTGCATAGGCCTCCACCCGCAGCAGCACGTAGATAAACGCATACAGCGCGCTGAACGTCGCCAATGCCCGCAGCGCCATCATCCGGCTGCGAAACACCCACTCAGCGTTGATGGAGAACAGCGCCACCGTCGCCCCGCCTGCAATCAGGTAACTCCAGTCAAACCCCACGTACTCCGCCAGCGACAGCAGCAACAGGTAAAAGACCGTCTGTGCCACCCCCACCTGCGCCAGGTGCACCCGCGTCCCGCTGAGTACCTCGAACAGGAAGTACGCCAAAAACACCAGTCCCAGGAACAGCGTGATGTACTTCAGCGCGCGGTGCATCGACCGGTACGAGTCCGCCAGCCGCACCCCCAGCACCGTCGCCGGCTGCGCAGCCGTGCTGTTCACCGCGGAGGCCGCCGCGACGCCGTGATTGCTCGCCCGCCCATCGGTAAGGCTGTCGAGAAAGAATCCCGGTATGCTCATCACGAATGCCAGCATCAGGATCAGGAAGAACTTCATCCCCAGCCCCACGCGAAAGCGCAGACCAGACACAACATTCGTCAGCGGTGTCGCAGTACTCATCACAAACCTCCTGAATTCGATTGATTGCTAACTTTGCAATACAAAGTATTGGAACACACCAAATCCGCTTACAGATGCATCTCCGCCACTATTGCTTTGCAATGCAAAGCATACGGCCCGCATCTCCGCCCGTCAAGCAGAAATCAGCGCTAAGGAGGGTGCCCATTCATGGAGAGGAACAAGCCGGGCGTCGGGAGCCCCACCCAAAGCATGGCTTGGGTGGGTTAGGCGCTAATAGCGCCAACGCCCGACAACCGATAACTCACAACTGAGAACTGAGAACTACCCCTAGTGCCCCGTCGCCGCCGACACCAGGTCCAGCACATCCGCAATCACGCGCGTCGTCGGATTGTAGGCCACCACATATCCGTCGTAGTACCCGTAGGTATACCCCGGAGGCGGCGGACTCACCCAGTAGCTGCGCGGCACCGGCCGCACCACGTAGGTCCGCGAGATCACCTGCCCCGGCACAAAGACCGGCCGCCTGCGCCCGCGCCAGCGGTTCGCATCGTTCCGATAGTACCCGTAGTAGTGGGCCCGGTCCTGGTCGCGGAAGTACTTCTTGGCCTGCCCCGGCGGCATGCCGCGATCGCCCATCTTCTTCGCCTGCCCGGGAGGCGGACCACCATGCCCCGGCTGCGCCTGCGCGCTGGAAGCCATCCCTATCAGCAGTGCCGGAACCAGCACCGCACCCAACCGCCATATCTTTGCCATGCAATCGTCCTCTCTGAAGCGCACCTGATTATAGCGGTGCCGCAACATCCTGGCGTACCCACATCCCCGCTCACCTCTTGCCCGGGCCTTAAAATGGAAAGTGGGAACAACGTATCTTTGTCCCCGCTGCATCCTCCTTTTGGACATCTTAGAGAGAGGCTCTTATGAAAATTCCAGGTCGCATGCTGCTCGCCGCCATTCTGGCCGCTCCGCTCCTTGCTGCTGGATGCGCAGGTCACCGTCAGGTCTATGTCTGGGGTCCGGGCGAAACCGTGTACTACTCCCGCTGGGAGCGCGACACCCATCGCAACCACGTGGACTGGGACCGCCGCAACGAAGCCGACCACAGGGCCTATTGGCAGTGGCGCCGCCATCATCACTAGGTTTCTGTAACGGCCCAGGGCCCAGGTTCAGACGGATGGGATCTTTCGCCCATTCCAGAATCCGATATATTCTTTTTATAATCAGTGACTTATGAAATTTATCCCTTGACACGCCTGCTATGCTGAAAGAGACTGAATTAAGATTGATTCCAGACCTCGGAGCGTATCCGGGGTTTTTGGTTGTAGGCGTCAGAAAAATTGCAAACGCTTTGTTTTCTTATGGTTTCCTGTTAACTGCATTGTTTTCAATTTTTTGCAGCAATTTGGCCGTAATAGATTCAAAACAAAGAATTTAGATATTTAGAAGAAAAAGAAGGGGCGGGGGATGGGCAAGCTGCTGAAAAGCTACTTCTGGTGGACCTACGAGCGCGGCAGCCTCCATTACGACGTGATGGTGACGTTGATCCTGCTGTTTCTTTTCATCTCACCCCGCTTCATTGATTACAAGGACCGTCCTGTCGAGACCGTCGCTCTCCGCTCCACTGAAGTCCTGGTCCGCGAAGCTGGCCAGGTGCACGGCAACGCGCAGTTCATCTATCAGGTGCGCATCGATCAGCCGGGCGGCCCCAAGCCCTCGCAGACGGAAGATCAGCGGCAGGCAGCTATCCTGCGGGTCATCGAGCCGATCTCCGGGGCGGTCACCTATGAGCGTGCCGAGCCGGTCTACGATGCGCAGAAGAAGATCGTCGCCTATGATGCCTGGGTCCTCCGATAGGGATCGGAAGGCCCCCTCTCCGCATCTGAATCTCCAGGAGAGCAGACGCGGATCGGAGTCTTGAAATCTATGCATAGAACTCACCCGTTGAACATTTTGCTTACTGCCGCTTTCGCAGCCTGCTTTGCGCCCTGTGCCGCGCACGCGGCAGATACACCTGGCTCCAACCTTTCCGCTGTCCTCGCGCAGATGGACGCCGCCAGCAGGAACTTCCACTCCGCCGAGGCCACCGTCAAGCGTGAGCAGTACGAGCGCATCGTGCATGACACCACCACGCAGACCGGCAGTATCTATTACCTGCGCAACGGCGGTTCCATCCAGATGGGCGCGAAGTTCGATCCGCCCGCCGCCCAGACCCTCGAATATAAAAATGGCACTCTGCGCCTCTACTCGCCGGAGAACAATCACCTGGAGACCCGAAGCGCCTCCGGTGCGGACCAGGTCCGCTTCCAGTCGGCGCTTACCCTCGGCTTCGGAGGCTCCGGCACGGAGCTCGCCAGGGCGTGGGACATCACAGACCAGGGCTCCGAAACCATCGACGGAGTCAAAGTAGAAAAGCTGGACCTCGTCAGCAAGGATCCGGGCGTACGCAATAATTTCGCGCACATTACCATCTGGATCGACCCGGCGCGGGACATCTCCCTCAAGCAGGAGACATTCGATCCCGGCGGCAACACCAACACAGTCACTTACTCCAACATTCGCTACAACCAGCCCATCAAAGACCTCAGTTCCTACGCGATCAAGTGCAAAGGTTCCTGCAGCTAGGCCAAGCCTGGCTGGCTGATTCTCCATTGTTTGCGCTATGCTTCCGCGCATGAAAACGCAGCCCGTTCGCGTCGCGCTAAAGATCTCTATCTGCCTCTGCTCCGCACTTGCCACGATGACGACAGCTCTCTTCTCGCAGGCTCCCCCGGTCAACTTCCAGTCGACCGAGATCCATCCTGACCACACCATCACCTTCCGTTACAAGGATGAAGGAGCGCAGAAGGTAGACCTCGTCATCCGGGATCTGACAAAGCCGGTCCCCATGACCAAAGGCGCGGACGGCATCTGGACCGCGACCAGCCCTGCACTGCCGCCCGCCATCTACAACTACTACTTCGACGCCGACGGACAGCGGAGGCTCGATCCCGCGAATCCGCACGTCGCCATCAAGTTCCAGAACGTCACCAACCTGCTGACCGTCACCGGTGACACGCCGCAGATATGGGAACCGGCCGATGTTCCGCACGGCGAAGTGCACCACCACTTCTACACCACAAAGATCGTCCTGCATCTGCCCAACAACCAGAGCGAC